>NZ_CVSX01000085.1 GCF_001180305.1 Prochlorococcus marinus | reverse complement strand
AGAATGATCTACAAAGAGCAACTGATATAGCCGAGCAAATGGTAGGTACATTTGGAATGAGCGATATTCTTGGCCCTCTTGCTTACGATAAACAAGGTGGAGGTCAGTTTCTTGGAAATGGAAATAATCCTAGAAGATCTGTTAGTGACGCCACTGCTCAAGCAATAGACAAGGAGGTTAGGGATTTAGTTGATGATGCTCATGAAACTGCACTCAAAATTTTGAGGAACAATTTACCTCTACTAGAATCGATTTCTCAAAAAATTCTCCAAGAAGAAGTTATAGAGGGAGAGGATCTTAAAACTCTCTTAGCAGAAAGTAAATTGCCTGCATAGTAGAATTTAAGTTTCCTACAAATTTAGATGCTAAATCCAATCAAGCTTGCAAGTAAAAATTTTTTATCAAGCTTGGATACTTCAAGTGAAGAGTTTTTTCATATTTTGAAGATTGCTAAAAATTTTAAAAATAAAGATTTAAATATTGAACTCAAAAATAAAGTATTAGGCCTCATTTTTGATAAAT
>NZ_CVSX01000084.1 GCF_001180305.1 Prochlorococcus marinus | reverse complement strand
TTTCAGAAAAGATCCGAAAATAATACAAAATGATTAACTCAATAGTTATTACGTTGTTATTATTAGGCTCTTTAGTTGCTTATAAAAGACTCAAAAGAAAGAAACGGCAATTTCACGCACCAACTACAAATCAGCTTCCTAGTTGAAGATTAAATTCCGTCTTCGTCTTCTCCAAAAGGATTGTATCTAATATCCCAGATGAGAACTACTG
>NZ_CVSX01000083.1 GCF_001180305.1 Prochlorococcus marinus | reverse complement strand
GATATGAAAAACAATATATCCAAATCTGCTTAATGTCAGAAAAAGAGATCAAGGAATTAGAGAAATTTGCAAAAGAAAATGGATACAACGACGAGCTAAAAGATATATATTTAAGGGAGGTTATTGACAGAAATAAAGAATACGAATGAGATCTAATTTTCGACCAAACATTCGACTTGCTACAAACATTCTTTTAGTTATTGGTACTTTTGCAATTGCTTTGAAGATTAGTCCAATAGCCAGAGTATATAAGGAAAAAGATCTATGTATTAAATATT
>NZ_CVSX01000082.1 GCF_001180305.1 Prochlorococcus marinus | reverse complement strand
CAAGATGACATAAATCATAAACAGTTACTCCACAACAATAAATTTTTACTTCATCATCAATAGGCTTAAAAACCTCAACTCTTTTGCTTAAAGTATTAAAAAGTTTGATCATCTTAAATTAAGTATTTCATAAGGTTTATTTTGTCTCCATCCAATTGTCTCCAATACCAATATCAACTAATAATATTAAGTCTGCCTGAGAATTC
>NZ_CVSX01000081.1 GCF_001180305.1 Prochlorococcus marinus | reverse complement strand
TCAATGTTCGTAGAAATGAACATACTACTGATAGATTTTTTTGGGGTGAAAAAGGTTTATTTAGTGCGCAATATGCTGAAGAAAATCATTTTTTATTTCCATCACTAAAATCCGTGGTTGAAGGAATTGGGGAAAGTAAAATATTTGAAGGTCTTGAACTTACCGCAGATGATTGGGAAGAGATAGAAGAATATGAATATGCTTTTGTTTAAAAAATATCATTCATTTTTAAACTGATAAAATTAACTAAATTTGAATCAATTTGATGGAAACCATCAAATTCTATTAATTCACAATATTTAGAAGACTTACTTTTTACTGTTTTATAAATTATCCTTGAAGCGTCTACTGGAACTACGTCATCAAATAAACCATGACTAATTATCAATGGAGGGCATTCCCTTTTGGGGACCCAGTATGGGTGAGGATAACCACTACAAGCAACAATTAATCCAAAATTTAAATTACATCCTGCATCAATTGCCATAGCTGCCCCCTGAGAAAAACCCAACAAAATTGTTTTTTTAAGTGAAATTCGCTTAGTATCAAAATTTTTTAGTGTACCTAAAAGTTTATTTACTTCTATCTCAGCCCCCTTCCAATCATGTGGGTATAATCCATACCATTCTCTTCCGACACCACTTGGATGTAAACCAGGAGCCCTCAAAGCAATTACCTCAAAATCAAGATTAACATTTTTTGTAAT
>NZ_CVSX01000080.1 GCF_001180305.1 Prochlorococcus marinus | reverse complement strand
AAATTTAGCTGCTTAAATGTGAAAGCTATTTTACAAGGATAAATAAAACACAATAAAGAATGATAGATGAGGATGCAGCCATAAAGATAAATGGTAATATCATGCCTGAGTTTAACCATCTTAAAAGTCTAATTTTTTTGTTAATGACTCTTGGCATTTTTTCTGAATCTCTTATTTGCAACTTAACAAGTAAATAAATTGTGTAAATGATTAATTAATCTTTTAAATTAAATTTTCTAAAGAAAAATATTTTAATTTGATACGAATTTTTTATTTTTAAAGAAATTTTTA
>NZ_CVSX01000079.1 GCF_001180305.1 Prochlorococcus marinus | reverse complement strand
GATGCTTAATTATGCAGCCTTATGACACTGAAAAGGGTGCTGGGACTATGAATCCGCATACTTTTTTAAGAGCAATTGGACCAGAACCTTGGAGTGTTGCATATGCAGAACCGTGTAGAAGGCCAACAGATGGAAGATTTGGCGATAATCCAAATAGAGCACAACATTACTTTCAATATCAAGTGATAATAAAGCCTTCTCCAGATGCAATTCAAGAAACATATTTAACATCCCTAGAATCTTTAGGAATTAATCCTAAAAATCACGATATAAGATTTGTAGAAGATAATTGGGAGTCGCCGACACTTGGAGCTTGGGGTGTTGGTTGGGAAGTTTGGTTGGATGGCATGGA
>NZ_CVSX01000078.1 GCF_001180305.1 Prochlorococcus marinus | reverse complement strand
TTGAGGAGGTGGGAATAACATCAATGAAATATAACAATTATCAATAAGCTTTGCTTATGAAAATTTTAAAGGGTAATCGATATTGTTTGGTTCTAAATGTCTTACATAACATGCTGTTGTGCAATCTAACCCCTCACTATTGATGCTACAAGAAGTTATACATTCGAAAAAACTTTCCAAAGCATCTGAATTATTAATGTTTGAATAAATGTTTTTTTTCATGTTCGATCCTACATTCTGAAGCTTATCTAGCAATTAATTTTTATTAATGTCAAATTTTAGGTAAAGTACCTATTCACTATTTTTGAAAAAACTATTGAATCTATAAGTTTTTCCACACCTTTCCTCTAATAGTTTTTTTAGGTTCGTTTCTCGCTTCTTCGATAGATTAAACCCTGAGCCTTTCATGACTGGCTACTTTATCGTTTAGAAACACAACCATAAGTAATTAAAATTGTTTTAACATGTAAGACATTTTAGAACTACTTTCAAAAGGTTCAAATACTTTAATACTCGATTTAGCTT
>NZ_CVSX01000077.1 GCF_001180305.1 Prochlorococcus marinus | reverse complement strand
CTCTTTTTAAATCTAATAAATTGGTATTCGTATCTTGTTTTTTGTTAATACCTTTTATAACAATGGTTATTTCGCCCATTACCTCCCTATCTTCAAAAATATTAACTACTTCGTCGATTGTATTTCCAATATGTTCTTCAAACTTTTTTGTTAATTCTCTTGCTACTGCAATTTCCCTTTGGCCTCCACAGAATTTACTCAATTCTTTTAATAATCTTTTGAGTCGTTTAGGAGATTCAAATAATATGGTTGTCTTTTCAGATCTACTAATTTCTATAAGTATTTTTTCTCTATCGCTTTTCTTTCTAGGTAGAAAACCCTCAAAGACAAAACTTGAAGAAGGCAAACCACTTGATACAAGGGCAGTTAAAGCC
>NZ_CVSX01000076.1 GCF_001180305.1 Prochlorococcus marinus | reverse complement strand
TTAGGTCCAAATGCAGTCCAAAGACCAAAACCCGTTAAAGCTAGAAGTAATGCCAGAATTGTTACTGCTATAGAAACCGCAGGATCTGGAGCCGATGATAAAGTTTGCATCAATTTTACTAAGTTTGTAAACAATTTATGTATAAGTTCTTATACAATAGCGAAATAATATCCGTTTTAGTAAATTCAACATGGGTCAAAAAACAGCATTAGGAAGTCTTTTAAAAGCAATTGGCAATTCAGGTCAAGGAAAAGTTGTACCTGGTTGGGGAGCAGTTCCTGTGATGACAGTCATAGGATTATTACTTCTTGTATTTTTAGTTATTCTTCTTCAAATTTATAACCAATCATTACTACTCCAAGGATTCTCAGTCGATTGGAACGGTAACTAAACTTCTGAAAACCTTTATAAGTTATATATTAATCTGAAAATTCCTAAAAACACTTTTAGGAATTTTTTTATTTGGTTATAGTTTGCATGTATA
>NZ_CVSX01000075.1 GCF_001180305.1 Prochlorococcus marinus | reverse complement strand
CGGGATCGCATATACTTGGCATCCCGGCATCACTTACTAATGCTATAGATTTACCTGATTTAAGATCATTAATTATCTTCTCTGTTTTTTTAAGGAAATTATGTTTGTTGAAGCTTATTAAATTATTTGTGAATTTGTATTTATTCATTATTTTTTTAGTTTGTCTTGTGTCTTCGCAGGCAATTAAAGAAACATTTTTCAATAT
>NZ_CVSX01000074.1 GCF_001180305.1 Prochlorococcus marinus | reverse complement strand
CCTAGAGAAAACGATAACTTTGATTTAGTTCAAAATTTAGTAAGAAATGCTGATAAAGATGCAATCATTCTTCATTGTCTTCCTGCCTATAGGTCTAAAGAAATAACTGATGAAGTACTTGAAAGTAAAAAAAGTAGAATATTTGAACAAGCAGAAAATAGAATGCATGCTCAACAAGCGCTTCTTTCATGCCTTATATCATGAAAAGATTGCCATTTATCTTTAAAAGAGGTACAAATGTATTAGAGTACAAATGTTTTTATGGCAGCTTCAGAAGGTAATAGTCTTACAGATGCTCAGAATGAGCTTTATGCTTGGATAAAGAATTACATGAGGGACTTCCAACACAGTCCTTCAATCAGGCAAATGATGCAAGCCATGGGTCTTAAATCACCCGCTCCTATTCAAAGTCGTTTAAAACATTTACAAGAAAAAGGATATATATCTTGGCAAGAAGGCAAAGCTAGAACTATGCAAGTAGTCGACGAATTAATTGGGGGAGTCCCAATTATGGGTTCGGTTGCTGCAGGAGGTTTAATTGAAACATATTCTGATGTTAACGAAAATTTGGATTTATCTGAAGTTTTACAAAAAAAGGATGTTTTCGCTTTAACCGTTAATGGTGACTCAATGATAGATGCTTGTATTGCTCATGGAGATATGGTTTTGATGGAACCAATTAAAGATTCCTATTCTCTTAGAAATGGAATGATTGTTAGTGCTATGGTCCCAGGACTTGGTACGACGTTGAAGTATTTCTCAAAAAAAGGTGGGAAAATATATTTAGAAGCGGCTAATCCAGCTTATGAACCTATTGAATTAAATTTAGATGAAGTTGTTTTTCAAGGAAAATTACTGGCTGTTTGGAGAAAAATATAATTTCAACTTTTCAGGTAATTCCTTTAGATATTAAATATGTTTTATAATAAGATAGTCTTAAAAAAAGAAATTATTGTTAAGATCAACTTTTAGATTTTTATTGTTTTTTTGGTCGGGATTAACGTTTCTTGAATTAAGCCCCCTTTTTATTTCTCCTGTTAAAGGTTCTAAGTATTATCAAGAAACATCTTTTGATAGCCAGCAAAATCAATCAAAAAATAAAGTTTCTTCTAGCCATAATTTAAATACATTAAAAGATTTATTAAAAGAAAATTTAATTAATTCAGATAATAAAATTATTAATTTATTGGCT
>NZ_CVSX01000073.1 GCF_001180305.1 Prochlorococcus marinus | reverse complement strand
ACTTTGTACATTATAATTTTCACCTATTCAAGAAATGCATTGCTTGGAATTTTCACTTCATTCACTTTTATTTTTGGAATAAAAAGCTTATATATCCTCTTATCTTCATTAATTATTATTTTTGTTTTAAATAATTTAATTTTCTTACCATTTTTAAATTTGAACTTATTAGATTTATCTTCTACTAATCATTTATGGGAAAAGTTATATTTCAATTCATTTAATTTGAATGAAAATATTAGACTAAATTTGTGGACGAATACCTTGAAGCTAATAATAAATAAGCCTCTATTTGGTTATGGAGCAACAACTTTTCCAATTATATATTATGCTTCGAATCCAATTCCAACTACATATATAAAATCGCAACATACTCATAATATGCTTCTTCAGATTGCGTATGATTATGGAATACCTTCAGCAATAGCAATTACTATTTTCATTACTTTTTTATTTTATAGAACATTTATAAAAATTAAAACGTCTAACAATATTGATACTGAAAAATTTTTTAATAAATGCTGGTTATCATGTTTTTTAATTGCCATAATTCATCATTTAAGTGATATCACTTACTTTGATGGGAAAATTAGCATTTTAATTTGGATTTTCATTACAGGTTCATGCTGCATTACTGAAAGTAAAAACAATTACAAATATAAAAATTCAAACTCTTTTAAAAATAGTTATTAATACTTCTTTTAAAGAATTTATTAGAGCACAGCTTCTATAATATGATTATTAATTAGAAGAAGGTATTTTAAAACTAATTATCTTTAGAAATCAATTTTTACCTTATGAAAGTAAAAAATATATGTTGTATTGGTGCAGGATATGTTGGAGGTCCAACTATGGCCGTTATCGCAAAACATTGCCCTGATATTCAAGTTAATGTCGTTGATATAAATAAAGAAAGAATTGAAAGATGGAATGATAATGATTTTACAAATTTACCAATTTACGAACCTGGACTTGAAGAAATAATAAAAAAATGTAGAGGCAAAAATTTGCATTTCTCAACCGAAATGCCACAAAAGATCAAAGATGCAGATCTGATTTTTATATCAGTTAATACTCCTACAAAAACCAAAGGCGTGGGAGCTGGCCAAGCAATAGATTTAAAATATGTAGAGGAATCCTCTAGACAGATTGCAAAACATGCCAATAAATTCACTATAGTTGTTGAAAAAAGTACCTTACCCGTAAAAACAGCTCAAACAATCAAGGAAATACTTAATGCATCAACTAATAATAAACAAGATCAAAAAAAAGAAGTAAGCTTTTCAGTATTATCGAACCCTGAATTTTTGGCAGAAGGATCAGCAATTAGTGATTTAGAAAATCCTGATAGGATATTAATTGGTGGCGATGACGATAAATCAATAAAAGCTTTAGTAGATATTTATGCTCATTGGGTTAGTAAAAATAAAGTTTTGACAACTGATTTATGGAGTTCAGAATTATCAAAATTAATTGCAAATGCATTCTTAGCTCAGAGAATTAGTTCAATAAATACTATTTCAGCGTTATGTGAAGCAACTGGAGCTCATATTAAAGATGTAGCTTTAGCAGTTGGTATGGACAAAAGAATAGGTAAATACTTTCTAAATAGTGGACCAGGCTTTGGTGGCAGCTGTTTTAAAAAAGATATATCAAATTTAGTCTACATTAGTAATCATTACAATCTTTTCGAAGTTGCCAATTATTGGCAAAAAGTCCTTGATATAAATACTTGGCAACAAAGAAGATTTATTAATTTAATTATTAATAAGATGTTTGGTACTATATCTTCCAAAAAAATTGCAATATTAGGTTTTTCATTTAAAGCCAATACAAATGATACTAGAGAATCACCTGCTATTTACATTTGTAAAAAACTAATAGAAGAAGGTGCAATTTTAAATATTTATGACCCAAAAGTAAACTTTCAACAGATGTCTAAAGATCTTGAAAATAATGATTCGGAAATGAATAATGATATAAAATGGCGCTACTCTGAAGAAGTTTATGATACATTTATAAATGCCGATGCGGCAATATTCTTAACAGAATGGGATGAATTTCAAAACTTAAATTGGCAAAAAATTAAAAAGGCTATGCGTCAACCTGCTTTTATTTTTGATACTCGCTCAATAGTTAATATTAAAGAAGTAAAAGAAAGTAATTTAAAAATTTGGCAAGTTGGCTACGGGTATTAACTTTGAAAATTAATTAAGATTATTAGCATGAAAAAAACATTTTTAGTAACTGGGGCTGCGGGTTTTATTGGATTTCATTTATGCAAAAGATTAATTAAAGAGAATATTAAAATAGTAGCTATAGATAATTTAAATTCTTACTACAGCATTAAGCTTAAAAAAGCTAGAATGGAAGAATTATATAAACAAGGTGGGGATATCTCTTTTGTTGATGGCGATATAGAGGACATAAACCTTCTAGAGAGAATTTTTAAAGAAAATAAGCCTCAAATAGTTTTTAATTTAGCAGCTCAAGCAGGAGTAAGATATTCTATTTCTGATCCAATACCTTTCTTGAAAACAAATGTTGTTGGATTTGGAAATATTTTAGAGGTTTGTAGAAAAAATGATGTAGAACACCTTATCTATGCAAGTAGCAGTTCTGTTTATGGTGGGAATAAAAACTTGCCCTACATGGAAGATAGTAGAGTTGATCATCCTGTAAGTTTATATGCAGCAACAAAAAAATCAAATGAATTAATGGCGCATACTTATAGTCATTTATATTCTCTCCCAGCAACTGGTTTAAGATTTTTTACAGTTTATGGGCCATGGGGAAGACCTGATATGTCATATTTTTTATTTGCAAAAGCAATCTTAGAAAAAAAATCTATAGATATTTATAATTATGGTGATATGAATAGAGATTTTACATACATAGACGATATTATTGAAAGCCTATTTAGATTGACTAATAAGATCCCAACACCAGACAAGAACTTTGATGCTGAAAATCCATCAGCAAGCTCTAGCTGGGCTCCTCATAAAATTTTTAATATTGGGAATTCTAATAAAGTAAAACTTATTGACTTTATCAATATAATTGAGAAAGAAATAGGAATTAAAGCTATTAAAAATTTCTTACCTATGCAAATGGGTGATGTTCATTCAACCCTAGCCGATACATCATTACTCGAAAAATATATTAATTTTAAACCTCAAACATCTTTAAATTTTGGTATTAAAAAATTTATTGAATGGTATAGATTTTTTTATGGTAAATAAATAATTGTAAAAGGATATAATAATTCCTACTTATAAATCATTGCGTCACCATTCCCTTTACCAATTACAGTTCGGAACAAATATTTTAAATAAGCGATTTGATTTATACTTATCATCATTTTATTATCAGACTCAGCAAGCAATTCTGGATTAGACATATCTATTTTATTAATCTGAGATAAACCTGTTATGCCAGGCTTAAAACGATATAAGTTATATTTGTCTCTTTCTCTTATTAATTCAATTTGAATAGGAAGATTTGGCCTTGGACCAACTAAGCTCATTTCTCCTTTCAAAACATTAATTAATTGAGGTAATTCATCTAATTTAAGTTTTCTAAGAATCTTTCCAGTATTACTTACATATCTAGGATTTATTTTATGTGAAGCAATAGATGGGGTTCCTATTTTCAAAGTTCTAAATTTAAATAAATTAAATATTTTTTTATTTTTACCAACTCTTTTCTGAATAAATAAAGGAGATCCAATATCCAATAAAATAATTACATAAATCAATAATAATAAAGGCGATAAAAAAATTAGTAAAGTAAATGAAAACAAATAATCATAAAGGCAAACCATATTAAATTTTTTAATCATTATTCTGCTTTTTAAAGTCCTCTATAAAAACATAAGAAATCCAGAAAAATAAAATAAAACCAGAAAATAAATACCTTAATAAAAGATCATTTCTTATTTTATTAGTCTCT
>NZ_CVSX01000072.1 GCF_001180305.1 Prochlorococcus marinus | reverse complement strand
CGACTTAGCGGAGACCTGTGTTTTTGGTAAACAGTCGCTTGCGCCTCTTCACTGCGACCAGCTCTCGCTGGCACCCCTTCTCCCGAAGTTACGGGGCCATTTTGCCGAGTTCCTTAGAGAGAGTTATCTCGCGCCCCTCGGTATTCTCTACCACCCCACCTGTGTCGGTTTCGGGTACTGGCATTTGTGTCTTAACGAGTATAGGGCTTTTCTTGGAAGCATGACATCACCAACTTCGCTGCCGTAGCAGCTCGTACTCACGCCTTAGCTCAAGATGTTTTCTCCACCTCTCAAAGCCTCGAACGCTTGAACCAGTAACCAACATCTGGCCTGGTTAGCCTTCTCCGTCCCCCTTCTCAAAACACAACTGGTACAGGAATATTGACCTGTTATCCATCGACTACGCCTTTCGGCCTCGCCTTAGGTCCAGACTAACCCTCCGCGGACGAGCCTGCCGGAGGAACCCTTAGGGTTTCGGGGCATGG
>NZ_CVSX01000071.1 GCF_001180305.1 Prochlorococcus marinus | reverse complement strand
ATTTTAGATGAGCTATGTTATTCAAATCAAATTGATTTTATCCTACTCATTGTTAATTATAGAGAAAAATATTTTAAAGATAGAATAGAAGAATGTCTACCCAAAAAAATTAAAAATAAGATTATTTTTGTTAAAGATACTTTAGGCCAAGCTCATACTACCTACATAGGTGTAGAAGAGCTCATCAAATTAAAGCTTGAAGATAATCCAATAATTATTCATA
>NZ_CVSX01000070.1 GCF_001180305.1 Prochlorococcus marinus | reverse complement strand
TTTTGATTAATTTATTTGCAAATAAAGTATTAATTCCAACCCAAACCTCCTCATTGTCTGCATTTAATACAGATATCTGTTCCCAAGTAAAAGGTAATTTTCTTTTTGGAGAATTGGAAACACTTATTCTTACTTTTGCTCCCTCACTCAAAAGTCCCTTCATTGGACCTGTATTAGCACAATGAGCAGTTACTACATCACCACTCTCTAATTTTATATCTGCAAGAAACCTTTTATACCTCTTAATTAAAATCCCTTCAATTAATGGATCAAATTCAATTATCCGATCATTCATAAATATGTAGTTAGTTAA
>NZ_CVSX01000069.1 GCF_001180305.1 Prochlorococcus marinus | reverse complement strand
TTCCCATCCGAATCAACGACTCTTAATTGAGGGTATTTTATTCTTTCATTAATATTAGGGAGCTCTCTAACAGGAGCGCGGCGGTCAAAGCGTGGGCGTGGTGGCATTCAGTTCAGTTAAAAATTGATGGATGATGTAAACTTTTATTTTATGAAATCAGTCTAAAAAAGACTCTATCTTAATTATTGCATCTTTTAGCAGGTTTTTGTTATTCAGCCAAATAGGATTATTTTTATTACGAAACCATGTTTTTTGTCTTTTGGCGAATTGGATCGTTTTTGTAGAAGTTAACTCAATTGCCTTATCTATAGATAAATGATTATTTAAAACATCTTTAGCTTCACTGTATCCAATTGTTTTTAATATAGGTAGATCTGCTCCGTATTGAAATATAAGGTTTTTAGTTTCTTCAATAAGTCCAGATAAAAACATATTTTTTGTTCTTTGTAATATTCTTTCTTTTAAATTATCCCTATCTAATCCAAGTTCAAGTATTTTCCATTTAGGAGGTTTTTGGACTTTTAGAGTTGAAAAGGGTTGTCCTGTTACATAAAAGACTTCTAAAGCTCTTATTGTTCTGACTTGATCAGCAAATTTAATTTTTTTTGTTGATATTGGATCACAATTTTGTAAAAGTTCCCAACATTCTTTTTGCCCAAGTTCTTCAAATTGTCTTCTCAAATTATTTTGCGGTGGGACATTTGGCACAAAAAATCCCTTTGTGATTGAGTTCATATATAAACCACTTCCACCAACAAGAAAAGGTAGATTATCTTTTTTTATTTCTTTTTTTATTGATTTTTGAGCAATTTCTTGAAATTTTTTTACGTTAATTGGATTAATAGGCTCTTCAATATCTATTAAAAAATGTTTAATTTTTTCTTGCTGATTTATAGATGGTTTGGCTGTTCCAATATCCATAAACTTATAAATTTGTCTTGAATCAATATTATGAATACGAGTTTTAAAATATTCTGCAATTTCAATGGCTAATTCTGTTTTGCCACTTGCAGTGGGTCCAACTAAAACTATTATATTAGGATGATGAGAAGTCATATGAATTTCTGAATAAAAATCTATTAGCTATATAATTAAAGTAATTAAATTTTTCATAGACTTCGAGCCTTTCTCTTATTGCGATGGTAAGTTTAATGAAAGACCTTTTAAAATTAACATTTTAAAAGTTTAATGTTTTTTTTTTATATTAAATGAGTGAGGACAAAAGATCTAATAAAATCTCTAATGACTATGGTGCGGAACAGATTCAGGTCTTAGAAGGCTTAGAGCCAGTTCGTAAACGCCCTGGGATGTATATAGGTTCTACAGGTCCAAGAGGTTTGCATCATCTAGTATATGAGGTCGTAGATAATTCAGTTGATGAGGCACTTGCAGGTCATTGTGATCATATAGAAATAGTTCTTCGAGCAGATGGATCTGCTTTAATCTCAGATAATGGAAGAGGAATTCCAACAGATATTCATCCAAGGACAGGGAAAAGTGCACTAGAAACTGTACTTACTGTTCTTCATGCAGGAGGTAAATTTGGAAGTGGTGGTTATAAGGTTTCAGGAGGCTTGCATGGAGTAGGAATATCTGTTGTAAATGCTTTAAGCGAATGGGTTAATGTTACTGTTTTTAGAGATGGAAATGAGTTTAATCAAAGATTTGAGAAAGGTGTTTCAAAGGGTGAATTGCAAAGCAGTAAGCAATCTCAAAAACCTTATAAAAAAGGAACCACTATTTGTTTTAAACCTGATAAGACGATTTTTTCTGGAGGCATTGAATTTGAATATTCTCTTCTTTCATCTCGTTTAAGAGAATTAGCTTACCTTAATGGGGGTGTAAAAATTGTTTTTAGGGATGAGAGAAATCAATTACCAGATGGTTCATTTAAAGAAGAAATTTACTTATATCAAGGAGGGATAAAAGAATATGTTCAATACATGAACGCTGAAAAGGAGTCCATTCATCCTGAGATAATTTATGTAAATTCAGAGAAAGAAAACGTATATGTGGAGGCAGCTATGCAATGGTGTTCAGATGTATATTCAGATAATATTTTAGGTTTTGCTAATAATATTAGAACTATTGATGGAGGGACTCATATTGAAGGATTAAAAACAGTTTTGACAAGAACTTTCAATAATCTTGCAAAAAAAAGAGGTAAAAGAAAAGATCTTGAAAAAAATTTAGCTGGTGAAAATATCAGAGAGGGCTTGACTGTAGTGTTATCTGTTAAAGTTCAAGATCCCGAATTTGAAGGACAAACAAAAACGAAATTAGGGAATACTGAAGTAAGAGGAATTGTTGATTCTCTTATTGGTGAATCACTTACAAAATTTATGGAATTTAATCCTGGAATTTTGGACCTAATTCTTGAAAAAGCAATTCAATCATTTAATGCGGCTGAAGCTGCTAGAAGGGCAAGAGAATTAGTCAGAAGAAAAAGTGTTCTTGAAAGTTCAACTCTACCAGGTAAATTAGCAGATTGTAGTTCTAGAGATCCCTCAGAATCAGAAATATATATCGTAGAGGGAGATTCTGCGGGAGGCTCTGCGAAACAAGGAAGAGATAGGAATTTCCAGGCTATTTTGCCTCTTAGAGGTAAAATTCTAAATATTGAAAAAACTGATGATACTAAAATATACAAAAATACAGAAATCCAGTCATTAATCACTGCTCTTGGGTTGGGAATAAAAGGAGAGGAGTTTGATGTAAGTTCTTTAAGATATCACAGAGTTGTTATTATGACTGATGCTGATGTTGATGGAGCTCATATTAGGACCTTATTATTGACATTTTTTTATAGATATCAAAGAGAACTTGTTGAGCGAGGTTATATATATATTGCTTGTCCTCCTCTTTATAAAGTTGAAAGAGGAAAGAATCATAAATACTGTTATAACGAGAATCAATTAAAGGATACAATTGCAGGTTTTGGAGAAAATGCAAATTATAATATTCAAAGATTTAAGGGATTAGGTGAGATGATGCCAAAACAATTGTGGGATACAACTATGAATCCTCAATCAAGAATGATGAAAAGAGTTGAAATTGAAGATGCTCTCGAAGCTGACAGAATATTCAATATATTAATGGGAGATAAAGTTGCGCCAAGAAGAGAATTTATTGAAACTCATAGCGCAAACTTAGATTTGGCAAGTTTAGACATATGATGAATAATTTTTTAAAGAATATTTGTTTAATTACTTTTGCATTAATTGCTCCAATAACATTACCAGCTGGAGGAATTCAAAAAAGTTTAAGTCACAATAAATCACCTAACAATATTAAAGAAATTACCATAAATTCCAATACTTCTCTTTATTCTTTCCCTGAAATTAATGCTAAAGAATTGTTGGTTCTTGATATTGGAACAACCTTATCAGTTTTACGTAATTGGAAAGTTAGCAAAAGTGAAATTTGGGTTAGGGTTAAGTTGGCTTCTAATAAATTATTAGACGATCCTAATATGATTACAAAAGGTTGGATAAAAATGTAAATTTTGGATATTAGTTCAATAAGTATGGTTTTAATTGGAAGTACTTTTGGATTGATACTGAGAACATCCATACAAAAGAATCTCAAAATAAAAGTAGGTTTTGATATTCAAAATACTTCAATTGTTAATTTTATAGCATCTTTTTTTTTGGGAATTTTAGTAGGGTTTAATTTTATTAGTAACAACACAATATTATTTTATACTAGCTTTTTAGGATGTTTTAGTACATTTTCTTCATTTATATATCAACTATTTGTTTTATTTCAAAAGAGGGAATATTTGCTTGTATTTTTGCACTATTTCGAGGTAATAATGCTTTCTTTTATTTGTTTTTACACAGGTTATTATTTAATGCAAATTATTAAATGAAAATAAAAAGTTTTATTTATATTCTTTTAGCTTGTTATTTGGCTACTTTTTTAAGAACATTTATAGATAATAATTTTATAGTTTCGATAATTGGATCATTGTTTTTTGGTTTTGTTATTGCAAAGAAATTAACTTATTCGCAAGAAAAAATAATCTTAAGTGGGTTTTTTTCATGCTTTACATCCTTTAGCGGTTTTATTTATTTGTTATATCAAATATTAAATCAGGGCAATTGGATAAAATTTATAATTTTTTTTAACTTTATTATCCTGATAAATCTAATCACAATGTATTTCGGATTTTGGATAAGTAGAAAATTTACTTAGATTTCTTATAATAACGTTGTTACTTTGACAAGGAATTATATCTATGGAAGAAAATAATCTTGAAACTATTACGTCTCTATCCTCAGATTTAAGTACTAGAGAAAATATTACTATTCAACTTGAACAATTGCTTGTCGCAGGAAATTATGATGAGGCAAAGTTACTTTTAGAACCTTCCCAACCTGTAGATATAGCAGATGCTATTGGAAGCCTGCCATTGATATTGCAGGCATTAGCGTTTCGATTGTTAAAGAAAAATGAGGCAATAGAGGTTTATGAATACTTAGATCCAGTAGTTCAGCAAACTTTATTAGACAGACTGCGTTCAGGAGAAGTCTTAGAAATAGTTGAGAAAATGTCTCCTGATGATAGAGTTCAACTTTTTGACGAATTACCTGCAAAAGTTGTACGAAAATTTCTTTCTGCTTTGAGTCCCGGTGAAAGAAAAGTAACAGCTGAATTACTTGGATATGAACCTGAAACGGCTGGAAGATTAATGACAACTGAATTTATAGATCTTAAGGAGATGCAAACAGCAGCCGAGGCTCTCTCTTTAGTAAGAAAAAGAGCCCCATTTACAGAAACTATTTATAGCCTATACGTAACTGATAAAGAAAGACATTTAACTGGCATTCTATCTTTGAGAGACCTAGTTACTGCTGATCCAACTAAGCCAATTGGAGATGTAATGACAAAAGATGTAGTGAATATTTCTACTAACACTAATCAAGAAGAGGTTGCAAGAGCAATTCAGCGATATGATTTCTTAGCTCTCCCTGTTGTTGATAAAGAAAAAAGACTTGTTGGGATAGTAACTGTAGATGATTTAATTGATGTGATAGAACAAGAGGCAACAAGAGATATTTATGCGGCGGGAGCAGTCCAACCTGGAGATGAAGATGATTATTTTCAAAGTAGTTTATTTACCATAGCTAGACGGAGAATTTTGTGGTTGTTAATTTTAGTGTTAGCAAATGGTTTGACTACAAAAGTAATAGCGATGAATGATCAAATATTAGAGGAAATAGTTTTGCTTGCTGCATTTATTCCGCTACTCATAGGTACTGGGGGAAATGTGGGTGCTCAAAGTTCAACGGTTGTAATTAGAGGTCTAAGTACTCAAAAATTGAAGTCTATTGATGCAATTAAGGCAGTAGTTAAGGAGGCAATAACTGGCGCTCTTTTAGGTGTACTGATGATGTTAGTGGTATTCCCCTTTGCATGGTGGCAAGGAGAAGGTCCCTTGATAGCCTCTGCGGTAGGAATAAGTTTAATATCTATAACGACTTTAGCTGCTACAACAGGAGCTATTCTCCCTTTGTTGTTTGACAGGATGAGATTAGATCCAGCCTTAATGTCTTCTCCTTTCATAACAACAGTAACCGATATCGCGGGTGTTTTTATTTACCTAAGCACGGCAAAATGGCTATTAGCTTCTCCATTTATATAAATTCACTAGGTATTTATTCTCATTTTTGTAAATTTGTGGATTTTTTTGTTTAACTTTACATTTCTTAATGGTATTGTTTACAAAACAACATCCAACTTTCATGTCTTCAGAAACATTAAGTGAGAATAAATTGCCGACAATCTCATCTTTAAAGTCGAGTAATGATGTTGATCTTGTTAGATCTTATTTAAGAGACATTGGTAGAGTCCCATTATTATCTCACGAGCAAGAAATTACTCTTGGTAGGCAAGTTCAAGAGTATATGCAAGTTGAAAGGGCTGAATCAGAAATTATTGAATTAACAGGTGATAAACCAACTAATGAGGAATTATCAAAAAAATTAAATCTTTCTATTCCTATAATTAAAAAAAGGTTGAGAGCTGGACAAAGAGCGAAAGAAAGGATGGTCGCAGCTAATTTAAGGTTGGTAGTTAGTGTTGCAAAAAAATATACGAAAAGAAATATGGAACTCTTAGACTTAATTCAAGAGGGGACAATAGGATTGGTAAGGGGAGTTGAAAAATTTGATCCAGCTAGGGGCTATAAATTTTCGACATATGCTTACTGGTGGATTAGACAAGGTATTACAAGAGCAATAGCTGAAAAAAGTAGAGCAATTAGGCTACCAATCCATATAACTGAAATGTTGAATAAATTGAAAAAAGGTCAAAGAGAATTGAGTCAAGAAATGTCTAGAACGCCAACAATAAGTGAACTGGCGAAATACGTTGAGTTGCCAGAAGATGACGTTAAAGATTTGATGTGCAAAGCTGGTCAGCCAGTTAGCCTTGAAACAAAAGTTGGTGATGGTGAAGATACTGTTTTATTAGATTTACTAGCTGGTGGTGAGGATTTACCAGATGAACAAATAGAGATGGATTGTATGAGAGGCGATCTTCATTCCCTTTTGCATCAATTACCAGATTTGCAGTGTAGAGTATTAAGAATGAGATATGGGATGGATGGTGATGAGCCAATGTCTCTCACTGGTATTGGTAGGGTGCTAGGAATAAGTAGAGATCGAGTAAGAAATCTAGAGCGTGATGGACTAAGAGGATTGAGAAGACTAAGTGATAATGTAGAAGCTTATTTTGTTTCTTGAATAAATTCATTTATTAACTTATTTGTTTTTTCAGGTTCTTCATCATGTGGGCAATGACCAGCCCCACTAATAACATCTAATCTTCTAATATTCCTGAATTGTTTCTTCCATGCTTTTGCTTCATTTAGAGATTCCCAGGGATCTTTTTCTCCCCATATCAATTGGATTGGAGCATCCACCTTATCGAAAAGGTCAGTAGCAAGATAGTCATCAAATAAGTTAATAAAACCACGAAATGCTTCTTTAGAATTTTTCCTTTTAGAGGGTTGATAAAGTATTTCAATTAATTCTTCATCGATATTTTTTCCTGAAGGGTAAGCTTGTTCAAGTATTTTTTTTATGATTTTTGGGTTAGCAGCTCTTGTAAAAAGTGCATTGCTAATTATTCTTTGTCTGACTATTGTTTTTAGAACGGGTCTAAGTAGATTCATTAAGACGTCATTTTTTTTTAAACGTTTATCATCCATAGTTCTTTGTGCGCAATCAATCAAAATGACACCTTTGCAATTATCTTTGAGGATTTCAGCTGCTTTTAATGCAATAACACCCCCAATTGAATTTCCTACCAAGTAAACAGGAGATTTTATTACCTCTGCACAAAATGTTGATATTTGATTACCCCATAAGTCAAATGAATATTTAATTGAGTTTTCTTTATAAGGTTCGAAATTTAATTGAGCACTAGGCTGACTGCTTTTTCCAAATCCTAATAAGTCAATTGCGTAGCATTTGGAAAATTTACTAAGAAAATCTTGATTATGTCTCCAGTGGTTTTTTGAGGCCCCAAATCCATGAACTAATAAAATTTTAATATTTTTTTTAGAAGTTGATTTTTGTGATAAAGACCAAGAAATTTCCCAATTTTTCCACTGCCAAATTTCAGATTTATTTAAAGACACTATGAATATGCTTTTAATTAAACTTTAATTCAAAAAAAAATTATTTGTTTTTCATAAATTATTCTTAATTAAGCAAAAGCGTTCATTTTATGAAAAAGAATAAGGTCATATGTATTGGAGAAGCTTTAATAGATAGAATAAGAAATAAGTCAAATAGTGGATTTACAGATTTTTTAGGTGGTGCGCCAGCTAATGTTGCTTGTGCATTAAGAAAATTAAAAATTGATTCATTATTTATAGGAAGTTTGGGAAGGGATGATTATGGAAAAAAATTTATTTCGCAATTTAATGATTTGGACGTTAATTTAGATTTCTTGCAATTAGATGATAATTCATCTACTCGCGTGGTTAATGTAGATAGAGATAAATTTGGAGATCGTTTTTTTTCGGGCTTTGAGGAAAGTTCTCATTCATGCTTTGCAGATGAAGTTCTTAGTAGAAAATTAATAGAAAAAGAAATTTTAAATTTAGAGAAATCTTTTCTAGAAACAAAATATTTGGTGACGGGGACAATTTTATTATCATCTCCAATATCAGCAGAGACTATAATTTTTCTTCTTGAAAAGGCTAAAAAATTTGAAGTCAAAATAGTTATTGATTTGAATTGGAGAGAGGTCTTTTGGGATCATTCCAGTTCTTCATCAGGAATTAATAAAACCTCGAGAATTAATTTAATCAAGAAATTTTTAAATCATGCAAATGTTTTAAAACTTGCTAAGGAAGAAGCAACTTTATTTTTTGAGGATGAAAATCCCTCTCTAATATCGCAACAATTGTCTAATAGACCGGATGTAATTATAACTGATGGAAAAAATCCTGTTTCATGGTATATCAATGGATTACAGGGAATTACAGAAACTCCTAATTCACAAAAAATTGTTGATACAACTGGCGCAGGTGATGCTTTTCTAGCAGGTTTAATTTCAAAATTAATTTCATCTGGTTATCCTTCAAGTGAACTGGAGATAGAAGATTGTATTAAGTTTGCAGGTGTTTGTGGATTATTAACTTGTCTTGGTGAGGGCGCCATCGAGCAACAGCCACATTATGAGAAGGTTAATAAATTTTTGGGATCTCTTATTTCGTAGTGTCTTCCGTAATTTTTTGCGTAACTAATTTCTATTTTCCAGAAATTATTAATAACTGGTTCTATTAATTCTGGCCATTCAATAACTAAAATAGCCTGTTTCTGTATTGCCTCTTCTTCCTCTGAAAAAAAAACTTCTTTTGCTGAAGAAACATTTTCTAACCTGTACAAATCAAGGTGAATTAGTGGAATTTTTCCGGAGTTATAGTGATGCGATAAAGCAAATGTAGGGCTTGTAATGTCTTCAGAGATTGATAAGCCTTTAGCAATCCCTTGAACAAAAGAAGTTTTTCCAGCCCCAATTGGACCCTGTAATAAAACAATTGATTGGGGATTTAATTTTTGTGAGAGTTTTATTCCTAAATTTAAAGTCTCTTTCAAATTCTCAACAAACACAAAATTACACAAAAATCATTTATAGTTTAATAGAAAAAGTATTTACTAGATATGGTTATTGCAAATTCAATTAAGGCCTCTACGCCTAATCACGTAATTGCAGATATCTCTTTATCAGATTTTGGACGTAAGGAAATTAAAATTGCAGAAACTGAAATGCCAGGATTAATGGCACTTAGAGAAAAATATCAATCTGATAAGCCACTAAAAGGTGCAAAAATAGCTGGAAGTCTACATATGACTATTCAGACTGCAGTCCTAATAGAAACTCTTGTAGATCTTGGTGCAGAAGTTAAATGGGCTTCATGCAATATTTTTTCAACTCAAGATCACGCGGCTGCGGCTATTGCAGACAAAGGAATATCGGTCTACGCAAAAAAAGGTGAAACTCTTCAAGAATATTGGCAATATACCCATTATATTTTAGATTGGGGATCAGAATCACCAAACATGATTCTTGATGATGGAGGAGACGCAACAGGACTATTGATACTTGGTAGTAAGGCAGAAAAAGATTTGTCTGTTTTAGATAACCCAGGAAATGAAGAGGAAATTGCTTTATTCAACTCTATTAAGAGTAAGTTGAAAAATGATAGTAATTTCTACTCTAGAATCAAGAGTAATATTATTGGTGTTACTGAAGAAACTACAACTGGAGTTGCGAGACTTTATCAATTGCAAAAGCAAAATGCTTTACCTTTCCCTGCTATAAACGTTAATGATTCAGTAACGAAGAGCAAATTTGATAATTTATATGGATGTCGAGAATCATTAGTTGATAGCATTAAGCGTGCGACTGATGTGATGATTGCTGGAAAGGTTGCTTTAGTAATGGGATTTGGTGATGTGGGTAAAGGATCAGCACAGTCTTTAAGAGGTCTTGGTGCAATTGTAAAAGTTGCTGAAGTTGATCCAATTTGTGCTCTTCAAGCAGCAATGGAAGGATATAGCGTGGTTACTTTAGACGATGTTGTCGAAGATATAGATATTTTTGTTACGGCCACTGGTAACTATCAAGTCATAACACACGCAAATCTTGTCAAGATGAAAGATGAGGCGATAGTTTGTAACATTGGACATTTTGATAATGAAATTGATGTTGCTTCATTAAAAAACTATCCTTGGGAAAATATTAAGCCGCAGGTTGATCACATAACTTTACCAAGTGGAAACAAAATTATTCTTTTAGCTGAAGGTAGATTAGTGAACTTAGGTTGTGCTACTGGACATCCAAGTTTTGTTATGAGTAATTCTTTTACTAATCAAGTACTTGCTCAAATTGAGCTTTTCAACAAGTCAGAGCAATATGCGAAAGAAGTTTATGTTTTACCAAAACATTTAGATGAAATGGTAGCAAGATTACATTTAGATAAGATTGGTGCAAAATTAACAAAATTGACAAAAGAACAGGCTGCTTATATCAATGTTTCTATTGAGGGACCTTATAAACCAGAACTTTATAGATACTAAATTTGAGTTTAATTTTTGTAAATTTTCTTACTACAATTCCAGACTATATAAACATGGCTGTTGAAAAAAATTCAACAATTGCTTATCTCACTATATGCCTGGCTATGTTTTTAGAAAATATAATACCGCCAATCCCTTCAGAAATAATAATGCCATTAGGCGGCTTTTTCGTTTATCAACAAAAATTAAATTTTTATATTTTAGTTTTTTGGGGCTTATTTGGGACGCTTCTAGGATCTTTGCCTTGGTATTACTTAGGTAGATTAGTGAATGAAAAAAAACTTTCAAACTTTTTAGATAAGAAAGGCAAATACTTAGGAATTTCTTCTAGTGATTTAAGTAAAAGCAAAAGGTGGTTTGAAAAATATGGAGTTTCCTTAGTTTTTTGGGGCCGATTAGTACCGGGTATCAGAACTTTAATTTCAGTCCCTGCTGGAATAGAACTTATGCCATTAAGGAAATTTTTGATTTGGACTACATTTGGCAGTCTGATATGGGTTACGATTCTTACATATGCGGGCTATTTATTTGGTGAAAATTATCCAATCATCGAAACTTATTTAGTTCAAGTTAAATCTATTGTGAAACCAATTTTAATTTTAATTTTCTCATATTTTTTAATAAAATTTCTTCTTAAATTGATTAAAACAAATAGAGCTTAGAAAGGAATTTCATTAGAGTTATTGTTGTTGGTATATTGATTATTTTCAGACTCTTTTCTAGAGCTTAATAAATTTAATCTATCTACCCTTACAACAGGTTTATATCTGTCTTCTCCAGTATTTTTATCTTTCCAGCTATCAATTTTAAAGCTTCCTGTAATTCCGACTAAAGATCCTTTTTTAACATAATCTGCTGCTATTTGGGCTTGTTTGCCCCATATTTCTAAATTAAACCAGTCTGGTTCTTCATCTCTACTTCTTCTGTTCACCGCAAGAGTAAAATTCGCTACGGTACTTCCAGATTCAAAATACCTGACATCAGGTTCTCTGCCAGCTCTGCCAACCAAGTTAATAGTGTTAATTTCCATAATTTTTTTTTTTTTAATATTACTCATATTTCAAGATTCTGCTCAAAGTTTTGCGTGCTATTCATGACTAAACTAGAAAATTGTGAGAGCTTATCAAAAAATAGATATATTATTTATAAAAAAGAATTCTTATTGTGATTTTTAAAAGATTAAAGTTTTCTAGAGATATTGGCATAGATTTGGGAACTGCCAACACTCTTATACATGTTTCAGGTAGGGGAGTTGTTTTGCAAGAGCCTTCAGTGGTAGCAATGGATTTAGAAGAAGGTATTCCATTGGCTGTTGGTGACGAAGCAAAGTTAATGCTAGGAAGAACACCGGGCAATATAAGAGCTGTAAGACCATTAAGAGATGGGGTTATTGCAGATTTTGATGCTGCAGAGCAAATGATAAAAATATTCATTCAAAAATGTAACGAAGGAAAGGGTATAGTTGCGCCAAGAATAGTTATAGGAATTCCAAGCGGAGTTACAAGTGTTGAGCGAAGAGCAGTACGAGAGGCTGGACTGGCAGGAGCTAGAGAGGTTCATTTGATAGATGAACCTGTAGCAGCCGCAATAGGAGCATCTTTACCAGTAACTGAGCCAATTGGAACTATGATTGTTGATATTGGAGGTGGTACTACTGAAGTTGCGGTATTAAGTTTGGGTGGTACTGTTTTAAGTGAATCTGTTCGAATAGCTGGTGATGAAATAAATGAATCAATTACCAAATATCTTAAAAAAGTTCATAATTTAGTTGTTGGAGAAAGAACTGCAGAAGATATTAAGATCAAAATTGGATCTGCATTTCCAGATGATGATTTTGATAAAACTACTTATGAGGTTAGAGGTTTACATCTTTTATCTGGTCTACCAAGGTCAGTTACTTTGACTTCAGGAGAAATTAGAGAAGCCATGGCTGATCCACTTGCCAAAATAGCCGAAGCTGTAAAAAGAACTTTAGAGAGAACTCCTCCTGAACTTGCTGCAGATATTGTTGATAGGGGGATTATGCTCGCAGGAGGTGGCGCTTTAGTAAGAGGAATTAATGATTTATTGAGTGAAGAAACTGGAATTTTCACCCACATAGCTGAAAACCCATTAATGTGTGTAGTTAATGGTTGTGGAGAGGTTTTGGGTGATTTTAAAAAACTTAAAAAAGTTGTTGATTCTCCAGACTTTTTAAAGACTGCGATACGAGATTAATAGTATGTTAGATATCCGACGAATTTCTACTAGTCGTTGGTGGCATAAACAGAAAAGTTGGATATTCTTTGGAATTTTTTTATTTTTAGTTTTTGTAAGGATATCAAAAGGATCGTTTTATAAGGATTTTTATTATTTTATTTCAAAGCCTTTTTGGCCTGGTCAATTTCAAAAAGAAGTGATTCTTAAAAGCATAGACCAAGAATCTTTAATAAAATTAAATCTTCTTAAAAAAGACAATATAAGATTGCGAGAAATTTTATCTCTTCAAGAATCATCTAATATTGATAGAATCTCAGCCGCAGTTATTTCAAGAAAAACGGGTGGTTGGTGGCGACAGTTAATTCTAAACAAAGGTTCAAAAGATGGTGTCGAAATTGGTAGTACTGTTATTGGTCCAGGTGGATTATTAGGAAGAGTAAAAAACACTTCAATGTTTACTTCATCGGTAACTTTAATAACCTCACCAGAAAGTAAGTTAGGGGTATGGGTAGATAGAATTCAAATCAGTGGATTAATGGTTGGCTTAGGAGATGATTATCCCAGCTTAATAATTTATTCAAAAGACGCCGATATTAAAGTAGGCGATTTTGTATCATCTTCTCCTGCTAGTACTTTATTACCTCCAAATATTCCTATTGGTATTGTCCAATCGGTAGAAGATCCATTTAGAGCGAAAAAGAAAGCAAAAATATCACTTTTTGCACAACCCCATGTTATTGATTGGGTGCAAATTTTAAAAAGTAAAAATTGAATGAATAAATTTTTTATAAAAAAATTGCCTCTAATTTTTTTTATTTTTGTTCCAATTTTGTTTTTATGGCACCCTAATTGGCTTGGTTTTTTAGGTGTGCAACCATATTGGCCGTTATTATGGTTATTGCCTTGGTCAATGATTAATGGATCAATTAATGGATTAATATTTGGTTTGTTTTTAGGTCTTATTTTAGATTCTCTCACTTTAGATAGTAACTTTACTCAAATACCTGGTTTAATTTTATGTGGTTTTTTGTTTGGAAGAATTAAAGTTCATGATCATATTTTGGTAGGTCATTTTAGATATGGTTTAATTTGTGCTTTCGGAAGTGCATTATGTGGGACTCTTTATTTTTTTCAAATTTTGTTGAAAAATTTTTCAGATAGCACTTTCACCCTTTTTATTCCCAGTGTTCAAAATATCTTAGCTGAGGTTTTTCTTACAGGTTTTTTTGCTCCTTTAGTTTGCTCCCAACTTCTAAAAATTTTTAAAATATTCAAATAACAAAACATATTAATAAATTTTATAAAGAACTAAATATTGTTTGAAAAATTCTTATAACTTAATTATTGAAAGTTTTCAGAAATTGATGGAATATCTCTTTGAGGGTTCTTAATGTTATATTTTTAATTGTTAGAATGTACATTCAATGCAATAGTTCTTTGCTTTGAAATAACTGAAAAAATTTTTAACTATGTCAAAAGCAAGAATTTTAGTTGTTGACGATGAACCAGCAGTTTTGAAGGTATTAGTTACAAGGCTTCAACTAGCAGGATATCAAGTTTATTCAGCCACTAATGGTGAAGAAGCTCTTGAATCATTTCACAAAGATTCCCCAGACTTGATAGTTCTTGACGTTATGCTTCCAAAAATGGATGGATTCGCAGTTTGCAGAAGAATTAGAGCTGAATCAGTGGTGCCAATAATTTTCTTAACAGCTCTTGAGGCGATTTCTGAAAGAGTTGCAGGTTTGGATTTAGGCGCTGATGATTACTTATCTAAACCGTTTAGCCCAAAAGAGTTAGAGGCTAGAATAGCTACTATTTTAAGAAGAATGGGCCCAGCTGTAACAGTTACAGAAACTAAAGAGGTTCCATCTGGCAAAGGAGTTATGAAATTTGGGAGTTTAGTAGTTGATACTAATCGAAGACAAGTTACAAGAGCAGGAGAAAGAATCAGCTTAACATATACTGAATTTAGCCTTCTTGAATTATTATTCGATGAGCCTGGTAAAGTTGTTCCTAGAGCTGAAATTTTAGAGCAGTTATGGGGGTATCCGCCTCGTAGAGCTGCAGATTTAAGAGTTGTAGATGTTTATGTGGCAAGATTACGAGGTAAATTAGAACCTGATCCAAGAAACCCAGAATTAATATTAACTGTTCGAGGGATCGGTTACGCATCTCAAAGAGTTGGCGAAACAGCAACATCTTTGGCAAGTTGAGCCTTAGTCTGATACTTTTATTAAATAAAACAAATATATTTAAAATAAATTTTGTCTGAAATAAGAGAATCCCGCTTACAAAAAGCTAATTCACTAGTTAAAAAAGGATTTGCTTCTTATGCTGAGAATTTTAATGTTTCCCATACTACTAAATTTCTCGTTCAAAAGTTTGATTATTTAGAAAATGGTCAAGAGGAGAAATTTAATGTATCTATTGCCGGTAGAGTGATGGCAAAAAGAGTAATGGGTAAAATTGCTTTTTTTACGATAAGTGATCAAGAAGGCTTGATTCAGCTTTACTTGGATCAAAGGATAATCAATTATAATTTAGATAAACAGAAATTACTTTCTTTTGAAGATATAAAGGAAATAGTAGATATTGGTGATTGGATAGGCGTATGCGGAACTATTAAAAAAACGAATAAAGGTGAGCTTTCAATTAAAGTGGAAAAATGGGAAATGTTAACGAAATCATTACAGCCATTACCTGATAAATGGCATGGATTGACTGATATTGAGAAAAGATATAGACAACGTTATCTTGATTTAATAGTAAATCCTCACTCTAAAAGTGTATTTAAAACAAGAGCAAAATGTATAAGTTTTATAAGAAAATGGCTAGACAGTAGAAATTTTTTAGAGATAGAGACTCCAATTCTGCAATCTGAAGCAGGTGGCGCTGAAGCAAGACCATTTATAACTCACCATAATACATTAGATATTCCACTATATCTAAGAATAGCTACTGAATTACATTTAAAAAGGATGGTTGTTGGAGGATTTGAGAAAGTTTATGAATTAGGAAGGATTTTCCGTAACGAAGGGATAAGTACAAAGCATAATCCAGAATTTACCTCAGTTGAAATTTATCAAGCTTTTTCTAACTACATCGATATGATGGATTTAACGGAAGAACTGATTAAAGATATCGTATCTGATTCATGTGGATCTTTAGTTATCAATTATCAAAATAAAGAAATTGATTTTTCTAAACCTTGGTCAAGAATATCCATGAAAGATATAGTAAAAAAATATACAGGAATAGATTTTGATTCCTTCAGTGGAGATTTTCAAGCAGCAAAACAAGCCGTAAAAAGTATAAATGTTGAAATTTCTAATAAAATCAACACCATAGGTAGACTTTTAAATGAGGTCTTCGAGCAAAAAGTAGAATCAAAACTTTTAGAACCTACATTTGTTATTGATTATCCTATTGAAATTTCTCCTTTAGCAAAGCCTCATCTTGATAATAAGGAAATGGTTCAGAGATTTGAATTATTTATTGTTGGTCGAGAGCTTGCAAATGCTTTTAGTGAGTTGACAGATCCAGTAGATCAGAGAGAGAGGATGCAATTACAGCAATCTCTTAGAGATGAAGGAGATTTAGAGGCTCATTGTATAGATGAAGATTTTTTGACTGCTTTAGAGATTGGCATGCCTCCTACTGGAGGACTAGGTATTGGTATTGATAGACTTATTATGTTGATCACTAACAGTCCATCAATTAGAGATGTGATCCCTTTCCCATTGTTAAAACCGGAAATAACTTCGAATAAAAATGAAAAATTACCCTTGAATGAAGTAAAATAGTTGAATTGATCCAATACGAAAAAAATTAAATGAGTGGTGAACGTGTTGGTTTCCGTTTTAAACATGCGGATGCAGTAGTGAAAAGAAATCCTCAAGGCCGATCAAGAAGAGGATGGGTTATTGAACCAGTAGAGCAAACTACAAGCAGAGGAACAAAAATGCCTGCGTACAAAATTCGCTGGAGAGATAGTGAAAGACCTGAAACTGTTTTACAGCATATGTTAATTGCAGATCCTGATCCTTCCCCTCCTCCAAGCTCGGTAAGTTTAGATTCATAGTCTCAAAAAAGTCTTAATAATATTTTTATCTTTTTAGTGCAGAGTTGATTTCTTTTTTCATACTTTTTTGTTTTGCGTCTTCTCGTTTGTCATGCAACTTTTTCCCTTTGCCAACTCCAATAGTTAGTTTTATCCATGAACCTTTTAAATAAAGAGATAATGGAATAATAGTCATTCCTTTTTTTTCAGTAGTCGATTTTAGTTTTATTATTTCTTTTTTATGTAATAGTAACTTTCTATTTCTTAATGGATCATGGTTAAAGTAAGACCCCACATTTTTGTGTGGTGAAATGTGAACATTTAATAATAAAATCTCACCGTCTCTGAATGAACAGTACCCATCTCTTAAATTTGCTTTTCCGTCTCTAATAGACTTTACTTCGGTTCCTAAAAGTTCAATGCCAGCTTCAATTGTCTCAGATATTTCATATTGAAATTTTGCATATCTATTATCAGCTAGACGTTTCAAAGTTTTTTCTTTTTTAGTATTTTTTTGAACTTTATTTGAATTTTTTGCCATTTTAGTTGTAAAAAATCTTTCTACTCAGAACAATTGCAATTAACCTTTTATTATGGCAATAATTTCTTCCAATATAGGTGATAATGACTTTTCTGTTCGCAAAAAAGAGCTTCGGCTAGTTGATTCATCAATTATTCAAGAAGAAAAAAGAAATAATAATCTGAACTTAGCTAGGCCTATTACTTTAAAAGAATTTATTGGTCAAGAAGAACTTAAGTCTTTTCTAAGAATAGCCATAGATGCTTCGATTTATAGAAAAGAACCTTTGGAGCATACTCTTTTATATGGACAGCCTGGTTTAGGTAAGACGACCTTAGCTTTATTGATAGCTAATGAAATGAATACAAAATGTAAGATAGCTACTGCACCTGCAATTGAAAGACCTAGAGATATTGTAGGGTTATTGCTTGGATTGAAAGAAGGTGAAATTTTATTTATCGATGAGATACATCGTTTAAATAGGTTGACTGAAGAGTTGTTATATTCTGCAATGGAAGATTTTAGACTGGATTTAACTATGGGAGCTAATAGAGGAGCGCGTTGCAGAACAATTAACCTTCCAAGGTTTACTTTGATTGGTGCGACAACTAAATTAGCCTCAATTAGTGCCCCTTTAAGGGATAGATTTGGTCTATCTCATAAAATTAAATTTTATACATATGATGAATTAAAACTAATTATTGTTAATTTCGCCCGATTAATAAACCTTAAGATAGATCATGAGGCATCCTATAAGTTAGCAAAAATATCTCGAGGTACTCCAAGAATTGCTTTAAGATTATTAAGACGAGTTAGAGATTATGCTCAAGTTATAAAAAAAACCAACCTTGTTTCTGCGGATTTAATACAAAAAGCATTAAATTCCTACCAAATAGACGAAAAAGGATTGGATTCTTTTGATAGACAATATTTATCTTTTCTAAATCAAAACAGTATAGTTCCGACAGGCCTCGATTCAATTGCATCTGGATTGGGTGATGATCCTTCAATGTTAGAATTTGTAGTTGAGCCTTATTTAATCCAAATTGGTTTTCTCACGAGAACTCCCCGAGGAAGATTGCTTACTGCTTTAGGGAAAAAATACATTGATTCAAGGAATGATAATTTTTAAAAAAGTTAAGGTTTATTTTTTATTAATTTTTGTTCTTGTCAATATTTTTTATATTGCTCCTTGCTACTCATTGCCTTCGAGAGAAGATTTGTTTAAAAGTGCATTAGATTTAAGTTCAAGTGGAAAATTTAATCTTGCTTTACAAGAATGGAATCGTTATATCGACTCTTATCCTGATGATGCCGCAGGTTTGAGCAATAGAGGGAATGTAAGGCTTATTATGGGCGATGTAGAGGGATCAATAAATGACCAAAATAAGTCAATAAGTCTAAATCCTAGTGAAATAGATCCCTACATCAATAGAGGAATAGCAGAGGAAGCATTAGAGCTTTGGTCGCAAGCAAAAAAAGATTATATGTTCGTTATTTCACAAGATAGTAAAAATTTCTCAGCATTATATAATTTGGCCAATGTTGAAGGTTCTACATCACAATGGGAAAAAGCTAGAGATCTATTTGCAAAAGCTGCCTTATATAATCCTGGATTTGCTATGGCAAGGTCAAGTATGGCCTTATCAGATTTTCAGTTGGGGAATATTGAAGAAGCGGAAAAAGAATTAAAAAAACTTATTAGACGTTATCCCACTTTTGCAGACGCTAGGGCAGCCCTAACAGCTTTGCAATGGTCCAAGGGTGAATTTGGTAAAGCAGAGAGTAATTGGATAGCAGTAACTGAATTAGATTCTAGGTATAGTGATGAGGAATGGTTAAAAAATATAAGAAGATGGCCTCCAAAACCAACTAAAGATTTAATGAAATTTATCGATTTAAAATAAGTAATGAATAGTGATCAGTTTATTAAAAAAATTGATTCATTTAAAGATGAATTAATTAATTTAAGAAGACACATCCATGCTCATCCAGAATTAAGTGGACTTGAACATCAAACAGCGATTTTAATAAGTGGATATTTAAAAAATATTGGTTGGCATGTTAGAGAATCTATTGGCAGGACTGGAGTGATAGCTGATTTTGGTCCCTCAGATAAAGGAATTATTGGCTTAAGAGTAGATATGGATGCCCTGCCAGTAAATGAAGAAACTAAACTAAGTTATTCTTCAAAAATAGATGGCGTTATGCATGCATGTGGTCACGATTTACATATATCTATTGGATTGGGAGTAGCAAAAATAGTTAAGGATTTGAATCTTAATTTAGGTACTAGGATAATTTTTCAGCCCGCTGAAGAAGTTGCGAGTGGCGCTAGATGGATGATTAATGATGGCGCAACTGATGGTTTAACCCATATTTTGGGAGTTCATGTCTACCCTGATTTATCTGTAGGAACTATAGGGATTAAAGAGGGCAGTTTAACTGCTGCCGCTGGTGAACTCAAGGTAGAGATTAAAGGGAAATCAGGTCATGGTGCTCGTCCTTACGAAGGGGTTGATGCCATTTGGGTGGCCTCTAAAGTTATTTCGGGAATTCAAGAATTAATAACTCGGAAATTAGATCCTTTAGATCCTGTGGTAATTACTTTTGGCAAAATAAATGGTGGTAATGCATTTAATGTTCTTGCAGAAAAAGTTAACTTAATTGGTACTGTTAGATGCACTAATCTTAAATTATTTAAGAATATAAATCATTGGCTCAATGAAAATATCTCTTCTCTTGCTAATAGTTGTGGTGCAGATGCAAAAGTAATATTTAAAGAAATTACTCCACCAGTTAATAATAATTCTGCAATTAATAGAGTTATCAGAGATTCGGGAATTAAGGTTTTGGGTCAAGAAAATGTTATTGAACTACAAAAACCATCCTTAGGTGCTGAAGATTTCGCTGAGTTCTTAAAAAAAATACCTGGGGCTATGTTTAGGCTAGGTGTTTCTAGTTCAAATGGATGCGCTCCATTGCATAGTTCTAAATTTAATCCGGATGAAAGAGCTATTTCTGTTGGGATTAAAGTGATAACAGAATCCATAGTAAAATTAAATAATGAAATTGTTAATACAGTTGATATATGAAATTTAATAAAAGATTTATTTTGTCTTTTGTAGCTCCTTTCATGATTCTTATATCCGCTATTGGATTGATACTTAGGGACAATTCTAGGAAGATTTTTTATTTGCCTATTGGCTTAATGGGGATTTCAATAATTCTGGAGAAAGATATCAGAAGAAGATTAGATAGGAAAAATATTTTAAAAAAGATAAGGTCTTATCAAAAAATTAAATAGAATTTTTATATTTATTTTTGAAACATGTGATGACGATTTTTTAGAAAAGAGCTATTAATAAATAATACTAGGGGTGCTAAGAATTTTAACTTGGCTGAGATCATACCCTTTGAACCTAAATCATTTAACCTGATTCAGGGAAGTGGAAATTTGATCAAACTTTAGTAATAACACTATTAAAAATTTATAAATCATGAGAAGTACTTGGATTAAGCCACGGCTTGGAAAAGACAATGTAACTCAGATGAACTTTGCGCGGAATGGATATATTACTGAAGAAATGGAGTTTGTCGCTAAAAAAGAGAATCTCCCTGCTTCTTTAATTATGGAGGAAGTAGCAAGAGGAAGATTAATCATTCCAGCTAACATTAATCATTTGAATCTTGAGCCAATGTCTATAGGAATAGCTTCTAGATGCAAAGTTAATGCAAATATTGGTGCTTCCCCTAATGCAAGTGATATCAATGAAGAAGTAGAGAAGCTTAAGTTGGCTGTAAAATATGGCGCAGATACGGTTATGGATCTTTCTACAGGAGGAGTAAATTTAGATGAAGTGAGGCAAGCAATTATTCATGAGTCTACTGTTCCTATTGGAACAGTTCCTGTTTATCAAGCTTTAGAAAGTGTACATGGCTCAATAGATAGACTAACTGAAGACGATTTTCTTCATATTATTGAAAAACATTGCCAGCAGGGCGTCGATTATCAAACTATTCATGCTGGATTATTAATAGAACATTTGCCAAAAGTAAAAGGAAGAATTACTGGAATTGTCAGTAGAGGGGGGGGTATTTTAGCTCAATGGATGTTACATCATTTTAAGCAAAATCCTCTATATACAAGGTTTGATGATATTTGTGAAATTTTTAAAAAATATGATTGTACTTTTTCGCTTGGAGATTCTCTTAGACCTGGATGTTTACATGATGCCTCTGATGATGCTCAGCTAGCTGAACTGAAAACCTTAGGCGAGCTTACTAGAAGAGCCTGGGAACATAACGTTCAAGTTATGGTTGAGGGCCCTGGACATGTACCAATGGACCAAATTGAGTTTAATGTGAGAAAGCAAATGGAAGAATGTTCAGAAGCACCTTTTTATGTGCTTGGTCCACTAGTAACAGATATATCTCCTGGTTATGACCATATATCAAGTGCTATTGGAGCAGCGATGGCCGGTTGGTATGGGACTTCTATGTTATGTTATGTAACCCCAAAAGAACATCTTGGCCTCCCAAATGCAGAAGATGTACGCGAGGGGTTAATTGCTTACAAGATAGCAGCTCATGCAGCTGATATCGCTAGACACAGAGCTGGAGCCCGAGATAGAGATGATGAACTTAGTCATGCAAGGTATAACTTTGATTGGAATAAACAATTCGAACTTTCATTAGATCCAGAAAAAGCAAAACAATACCATGATGAGACACTGCCCGAAGAAATCTTTAAAAAAGCAGAATTTTGCTCAATGTGTGGACCTAAACATTGTCCAATGAATTCAAAAATTTCTGATGAATCTCTTGATAAACTGAAAGATAAACTTAAAGAATGTAATACTTCTGTTTAGTTATAAATAATCTTAGAGAATTTCCTTTGTCTTATTAACCACATTTTCAACCGTAAATCCAAAGTTTTTCATGCATTCACCTCCAGGTGCTGATGCACCAAACTTGTCCATAGTAATACAAATTCCATCAAAACCTGTATATTTATGCCAACCAAATGAATGGGCAGCTTCCACTACAACTCTCTTTGTGACATTACTAGGTAGAACACTATTTTTGTAAGATTCTTCTTGTTCTTCGAAAAGTTCTACACAAGGCATAGAGACTACTCTAGTTTTTTTACCTAAACTTGAAATCTCCTTACTTGCTTCAATACAAAGATTTAATTCACTTCCAGTTCCAATAAATATTATATCTGGTGTTCCATCGCAATCAGAAACTATATATCCTCCTAATGCAACTTTTTCAATTGAAGTATTTTCTTGATTAGGCATACCTTGTCTACTTAAACAAAGGGCAGAAGGTCTTTTTCGATTTTGAATAGCGAGTTTATAAGCTCCACTTGTTTCGTTCCCATCTCCAGGTCTGAAAACTAGCATGTTAGGCATCGCACGCAAAGAGGGGATAGTTTCAATTGGTTGATGAGTTGGGCCATCTTCCCCAACGCCAATTGAATCATGGGTTAATACATAGATAACTCCTAATTCGCTAAGTGCTGAAAGCCTCATTGAACCTCTCATGTAATCCGCGAAAACAAGGAAAGTGCCACCATAAGGTATAAGACCACTATTATGGTATGCAATACCATTGAGTACAGCGGCCATTGCATGCTCTCGTACTCCAAAATGTAAATACCTTTTTTCAGGGCTATGAGACTGGAATGAACCAGTTTCTCCTTTGATATCTGTGTAGTTAGAATGTGTTAAATCTGCTGATCCACCAATTAATTCAGGAAGGTTAGGACCTAAAGCACCTAAACATATTTGCGAATGCTTTCTGGTTGCCAAACCATTATCAGCAGGCGTATAAGAGGGGAGATCAGAGTCCCAGTTATCAGGTAATTGGCCTTGCAACATTCTATTTAACTCGGCTCCTTCAGAGGGATATTTTTTCTGATATTCCGCAAACCTAGAATCCCATTCTTTCTCTAATTTTTCGCCTTTGTTTATTGATTTTCTAAAATGCGTATATACATCATCAGGTATTTCAAAAGGAGGATATTCCCAGTTTAAAAATTTTCTGGTTAATGCAGCTTCTTCTTCTCCAACAGCTGCCCCATGAATTCCAGCAGTATCTGATTTATTAGGTGAACCATAACCTATAGTTGTAGTGACTTTTATAATTGAAGGTTTGTCTGTAATTAATTTTGCTTTTTCAATAGCTTCAGTTATTCCTTTAACATCATGATTTCCATCTTCAACATGTTGTACATGCCATCCATAAGCTTCATATCTTTTTAGAACATCTTCAGTGAATGAAACATCAGTACGACCATCAATTGTAATTTGATTATCGTCGTAGAGTGCAATAAGTTTTCCAAGCTTAAGATGGCCAGCAAGTGAGCATGCTTCTGATGCGATACCCTCTTGATTACATCCATCACCCATAATGACGTAAGTAAAGTGATCAACGATATTGCAATCAGGCTTATTGAATTTTGCTGCTAAGTGAGTTTCGGCTATTGCCAAACCAACTGCATTAGAAATTCCAGCCCCGAGAGGACCAGCGGTAACTTCAACTCCTTCAGTTTCAAATGTTTCTGGATGACCAGGAGTTTTTGATCCCCATTGTCTAAATTCTTTAATATCTTCCATTGAGACAGATTTGTATCCTGTCAGATGAAGCAAAGAATATAACAACATACAGCCATGACCAGCTGATAAAACAAAACGATCTCTATTGAACCATTTTGGATTATTGGGATTATGGTTAAGTACGTTTTGCCAAAGTGCATAACCCATAGGCGCACATCCCATTGGTAAACCGGGATGACCACTATTAGATTTATTTACTGCATCTACAGCAAGCATTCTTATACTATTTACACAGAGTGATTCTAATGAAACAGATGCAGCGACCATTGTTTTAAAAAAAGATAAGTTGGAAATTAAGAATTGGTTGTCTTTAATTCATTTTGCTAAAAGCAAGGCAAACGTTGTGACCACCAAAGCCGAAAGAATTAGAAAGAGCAACTCCTACTTGAGCTTCTCTTGCATTATTTGGTACATAATCAAGATCACAATCAGGATCAGGATTGACGTAGTTAATTGTAGGAGGGATAAAATTATGTGTCAAAGAAAGTATACAAGCTACAGCTTCTATACCTCCTGAACCTCCTAAAAGATGACCAGTCATCGACTTAGTAGAGCTTACAGGAATGAGGTAAGATCTGTCTCTAAATATAGATTTAATTGCAGAAGTTTCATTTTTGTCATTAGCTGAAGTGCTCGTTCCATGAGCATTTATGTAATCAACTTTTTCTAGACTGAGAGAACCGTCTTCAATTGCAAGTTTAATAGCTTCTGCACCTCCAACTCCGCCTGGAGAAGGAGCCGTTATGTGATGAGCATCGCATGTTGTGCCGTATCCAATAATTTCAGCATAAATTCTTGCATCCCTTTTTTGAGCATTTTCTAAAGTTTCTAAAACAAGAATTCCTGATCCCTCTCCAATGACAAATCCATCTCTTTCAGCATCAAATGGTCTACTCGCAGTTTGAGGACTGTCATTCCTGAAAGAGAGAGCTTTAGCACTGGAAAATCCAGCTACTCCAAGAGGAGTAATACTTGCTTCTGCACCTCCACAGATCATCGCATCTGCTTTTCCAAGTTGGAGTAATCTAAAAGAATCACCAATCGCATTAGAGCCTGCAGCGCATGCAGTGGATACAGAAGAACTTGGCCCTTTTGCTCCTAAAGCGATGGCAGCTAGTCCTGTAGCCATATTTGGGATCATCATTGGGACTGTAAATGGACTTACTCGTTTTGGTCCTTTATGACTCAGAATCTGAGCTTGACTTTCCATAGTTAGTAAGCCCCCGACACCAGAGCCAATAATTACTCCAATTCTTGATGCATTAGCTTCAGTAATTTCAAGCCCAGAATCATTAAAAGCTTGCTTTGCTGCAATCACTCCAAACTGTGAAAATCGATCCCACCTTTTAGATTCTTTAGCTTCAATAAAATTTTCAGATTGAAGATTTTTAACTTCAGCTGCAAATTTGCAAGGATGCTGAGCAGGATCAAACAGTGTAATATCTGAGACCCCATTAATCCCTTCTTGAAGACTGAGTAAATATTCATCAATGTTGTTACCAATTGGAGTTACTGCTCCGATGCCAGTAATAACTACTCGATGGAAATTTGGCATCCTTGATTAACCTTTTTTTTCTTCGATGAATTTAACTGCATCACTAACTGTTGCAATACCTTCAGCTGCTTCATCAGGAATTTCAATATCAAATGCTTCTTCTAGAGCCATCACTAATTCAACGGTATCTAGAGAATCTGCACCCAAATCATTTTGGAAATTTGAATCTGATTTCACTTCTCCTGCTTCAATACTTAATTGTTCTGAAACAATAGAACAGACTTTTTCGAGGATTTCTTGTGACATAGTTTATGGAATTTACTAATTATCTATATGATTTTATGCCCTAGAGTTAACAAGAGTGAAGCATATCTTAATTTTTTTAATTTCTTTGTAAGACAATAGTATTATAAAACGAGGTTTAAAAGACTATTTTACATGTCACACGCAGTTAAAATTTATGACACTTGCATTGGATGTACCCAATGTGTAAGGGCTTGCCCACTTGATGTTTTAGAGATGGTTCCATGGGATGGCTGCAAAGCTGGCCAAATTGCTTCATCTCCTAGAACTGAGGATTGTGTAGGTTGTAAAAGATGCGAGACTGCATGTCCAACAGATTTCTTAAGTATTCGTGTTTATTTAGGAGATGAAACTTCTAGGAGTATGGGCTTAGCATATTAACTTTATAGTGCAGTTTTAAGAGAGTCCATGTTTTAGTAAATAAGCATTTTTTTTCAATATAATTGAAAAAAAATTGTTGTATGTGTGGAATAGTTGCTGTAACTGGTTATAAAAAAGCTTTACCATTATTAATGAATGGTTTAGAAAAACTTGAATATAGAGGATATGATTCTGCAGGTATTGCCATTATCAATCCAGATACAAATTCTATCGCTTGTAACAAAGCAGAAGGAAAACTAAAGAATCTTACAAGTTCTATCAATGAAAAGAATATTCCAGGAACTGTTGGTATAGGTCATACTCGTTGGGCAACTCATGGAAAACCAGAAGTTAAGAATGCTCATCCTCATACAGATAGTTCAGGTAATATAGCTGTTGTCCAAAATGGTATTATTGAAAATTTTCAAGACTTAAAAAATAAATTAGAAAAAGAGGGTATTGTTTTTAATTCAGATACAGATACCGAGGTGATTCCTCACTTAATTGAAAGAGAATTAAATACATTAAGTCAACTTAATCTTGAGAATAATGGCTCGACATTATTAGTAGCTGTGAGAAATGTTATATCTGATTTAGAAGGATCTTATGCCTTGGCAGTTTTATGGGCTGGTGCCCCAACCTCTCTTGTAGTTGCAAGGAGACAGGCGCCTTTGATTATTGGTTTGGGTGAAGGAGAATTTATTTGTGCAAGTGATACTCCAGCCATCGCAAATTTTACAAATATTATTCTTCCTTTAGAGGATGAGGAAATAGCTTTATTAACGCCTCTTGGAATAGAAATTTATGATTCAAACAATGAGAGGCAATATCGAAATCCAGTTTCTTTAAAAGTTTCAGAACAAATAATGGATAAGATGAATTTCAAACACTATATGTTGAAAGAGATATATGATCAGCCGGTAACTGCCAAAAATTGGGTGGAAAATTATTTAATTAAAAACTTAGAAAATGACCAATATCAAATCACTTATCCCTTTGATACAAAGTTTTTGGAATCAATCGAAAGGATTGAAATTATAGCTTGCGGTACAAGTAAACATTCTGCAATGGTGGGTAGCTTTTTATTAGAACAATTTTCAGGCATACCTACAAATGTTTTTTACGCAAGCGAATTTCGATATTCACCACCACCATTGCTTCCAAACACATTAACTATAGGAGTTACTCAATCTGGAGAAACCGCCGATACAATTGCGGCTATCGATATGGAGATTAAAAGACGGTCATCGATTGAAGATAAAAAATTTAAACCCAATCTTATTGCTATTACAAATAGAAAAGAGAGCTCGATAGGAAGGCAGGTCTCAAATATAATTGATATATGTGCAGGAATAGAAGTTGGAGTTGCAGCAACAAAAACTTTTTTTGCTCAATTACTTTCTTTTTATGGATTAGCTATAAAATTTGCGCAAATCAAAGGTAGCAGGAGTCTAGATGAAATTAATAAATTAACAACAGAACTTATAAAACTTCCTCCAATATTAGAAGATCTGTTAGAGGAACATAATAAATCTTCTGAAAAGCTAGCACATGACTTTTTTAACATTAAAGATGTTATCTTTTTGGGAAGAGGGATAAATTATCCTATTGCTCTTGAGGGAGCGTTAAAACTGAAAGAAATTAGTTATATTCATGCCGCTGGATATCCTGCTGGTGAAATGAAACATGGTCCAATCGCCCTTTTAGATAAAAAAGTACCTGTAATTTCTATTGCTTCTCCTGGTGAAGTTTTTGATAAAGTTATCAGCAATGCTCAGGAAGCGAAAGCTAGAGATTCATATTTAATAGGTATTGCTCCAGAATGTAATGGCACTGAAATCTTTGATTATTTAATGAAAATTCCTTCCTGCAATGAATGGGTTTCACCATTGCTGAATATCATACCTCTTCAATTATTGAGTTATCATATTGCAGCTCATAGAGGACTTGATGTTGACCAACCAAGAAACTTAGCAAAAAGTGTAACTGTTGAATAATTGGAAATATTTAGTTGGATATTTTTAACTAGAGAATACTTTTTTATTTCAGAAAGAAAGCATTCTAAACTTCCATAAAGTATTCTTTTGAATTTATTTTATGAAGCTCGATATAGTCTCTACCATATGATGCAAGTGTTTCTTGCGTTATTAGTTCATATTTCTTTAAAGCTCCTGATCTTTCCATTTTACCTTTAATTAATGCCCCTAGAATGTGTCTATCATTTTTTGACTGAATTGCTTTTGGAGAGCCTTCTTTACCAGAACAAGAAATCATTGGAATTTTATAGTACTTCTCTTTGCCCTCAACATTATCTTTTATATATGCAGTCCACTCAAACTCCTTCGTATCATCTTTAGGATAAATATTATTTAATTGCTCGTTTTTTTGACTTGTTATTTCGACCTCAAACCACCCTCGGGGTGTCCATAAATCTCTACCATCACGTTTTACTTTTCTCCCCTTTCCAAAATAAAGATTGAGAGATGACTTTGGTTGTTTTTGTGGTCTATGCTTGATCTTCATTTTTGGGAGGTCGATTCTTTTTAATGGAAATGAATCTTTAGTTATTTCAAAATTCTTTAAAGAATTTTCGCCAGTCTCTTTATCCTCTTTATCATTTTTTTGTCTTAATTCAATATCTTCTAATGGAAAACCAATTTTTTTATTAGTCTCTTTTTCATGAAATAAATACTCCAAAAATGTTCTAATATTTCTTTTATCTTGCTCATCTTTTATTTCTAGGTTGAATTCCTTATTGGTTCCAAATCCTGAATAAGATAAATTTGAAGATCCAATATATATCTTTTCGCCATAATTATTACTTAAAAATCTAAAAATTTTTCCATGATAATTTTCAATTGTTATGTATACTCCGCTTTCTGAATTTATTTTTCGTAGTTCTCTATTTAAATTAATTAAACAATCAATTTGTTTTTTAGAACCCCTTTCACGATAAATCATTCCAAAAAGTAACTTACATGATCCTAAAGATGCGATTTTTAAAAAGTCAGGTTTTAATTCATTTAAAAGTTCATAACTAAAGTATCCCGAGGCTACCTCTAGATGACTTGCGTATTTTAAAGAAGATTTAAATTCTTCTTCAAAATTATTCCCAGAATATTTACTGTTAGTAAACAAAATAAAAAATACTTTTTAATAATTTTATTTATTATTTGTACAAATAGTTTTTTTCTTAATTTTTGTATTTTTTAACAAAAAAAATTGTTAATAAGAAATTTTTTTGTTGACAAACTATTTAATTATGATGCCATATATGTATGGACAAAAATAGCAACTCAAAAATACAATTCAGACTCCCCAATGATCTCTCTGAGGATTTCAAAATTGCATGTCAATCCTTGGGTGTAAAACCTTCTGAAAAGTTAAGAGATTTGATGTGTGATTTTTTAGATGATTTTGAGAATGATGTTTTAAAAAGGGAAACTTATATTTTCCCAAACTCATTCAAAAAGTCTAAATTTAATAAATTTACCATTGGAGAAATGTACTGTGGTCCAGGTGGTATTGGATTAGCTGCTAAAAAATCAAAATTAATAGTCAAAGGCAATAAATATGGTTTTGAGCATATTTGGGCTACAGATAATCATAAAGATACTTGTATTACTTTCCAATCAAATATTCCTTCTTCAAAAGATAAAAATTTTAAAGTTATTTGCGAAAATATCAGCGATAGTTTGGTAGACAAATTACCTTATGTAGATGGTTTTTTATATGGCTTTCCATGTAATGATTTTAGTAATGTTGGTGAATCAAAGGGTTTGAATGGAAAATATGGTCCTTTATATTCTTATGGGGTTAAGTATATAAATAAAAATAATCCAAAATTCTTTTTTGCAGAAAATGTTTCGGGATTATCTAATGCTAATTCAGGAAGAGCTTTTCAAAAAATTTTAGATGAATTGTCTAATGCCGGTAATTTTGGTTATGAATTAACTCCGCATTTGTACAAATTTGAAGAGTATGGCATACCTCAAGCAAGGCACAGATATATAATAATTGGTATTAGAAAAGATTTAAAACTTAAGTTTAATGTCCCTGAACCAACTCATATAAATGCTTTTAAAAGTTGTAGGCAAGCAATCTTAAATCCCCCAATTAATAATAAGTGTCCAAACAACGAATTAACAAAGCAAAGCCGTAATGTTATTGAACGTTTAAAACATATAAAGCCTGGGGAAAATGCATGGAAGGCAAATCTTCCTGATGATTTGAAATTAAAAGTTAAAGGAGCAAAGCTTTCTATGATTTATAAAAGATTAGATCCTGATAAGCCTGCATATACTATTACTGGTAGCGGAGGTGGTGGTACTCATATGTATCACTGGTCTGAGAATAGAGCTTTAACAAATAGGGAGCGTGCTCGATTACAGACTTTTCCTGATGAATTCGTGTTTCATGGATCTAAAGAGAGTGTTAGAAGACAAATAGGCATGGCAGTACCAGTTGAAGGAGCCAGAATTATTTTAGAAGCGATCTTAAAGACTTTTGCAAAAATTGAATATGCATCTATCGAATCAAGTTTTTTAACTAAAAAATCTAATAACGTTTATAAATTGAATCAATCTGATGATGATGAAATTATTCCTGAAGCTGGTTAGCCTAATTTAAATAGTATATTTAGCGAAATATAAAAAACTCAAAGCTCTAAGAGCCCCTTGGGGGGGGTAATTATCAAGAATTTATTTTTAATATCTACTTCTGGAACGATTTCAGATACAAAAGGAACTAAAACTTCTTTATCAGTGCCTATAAGTTTTACTTTTAATAAACTATTTTTTTCATTATCAAAGTCGCAGACTTCACCAATTACTTTGAATTCATTATTTTCAAATATTTTTACTTTTAAGTTAATTAGTTGAGATATATGAAACTCTCCTTCATCCAATTTAGGAATATCATCAGCTTTTATCAGAAATTTATAATTTTTTAGACTTTCAGCCTGCGTTCTGTTATCGACATTTTTGAGTTTAACTATATAAATTTCTTTGCCTGGCTGCTTAAATCCTGAAATTAATTCAAATAATATAGGCTTTTCTTGATTTTTTTGTAACCATCTTTGCCCTGGTTGTGTAAATCTTTCATCAAAATCACTTAGTGATTTAATTTTTAATTTTCCATCTAATCCGTGAACAGATGTTATAACTCCTACAACTAACCAATTGTCATTATTTAGCATAAAATGGATTTATAGTATTATTTTTATGGAAATTTCAAGCAAACCAATACTCCCTGGATCTCAAGTAATTGTTAAAGATGTTAATTCTATTTATAGGGGATATAAAGGATTTGTACAAAGAGTCACAAAAAAGAATGCGGCTGTTTTATTTGAAGGTGGTAATTGGGATAAACTCATAACTTTTCAATTAGCTAATTTGGAATTAGTTTAAAAATTACATTTTACCTTCTTCAATAAATTTTTCTATTGCTAGACCTGCTGCAGTTTTTTCTGCTTTTTTATGGGATTGACCAAAAGCCTTAGCTTCTTTGGTTCCGTCGATATAAATTTCACAAAAGAATCTTTTGGGATCTCCATGAGATTTTGATATTTCAATAATTTTGTATACTGGCAAATCAATTCCTTTACTTTGACACCACTCCTGTAATGAAGTTTTTGCATTAAATTTGTAGGGTGTCTTCAAAAATTCTTCTGAATCTTGTTCCCAAAATTTATCTAACCATAGATTCACTTCCATTATTGAATTGAAGCATTTATATATTGCGCCAATTAAAGCTTCAGTAGCTTCTGCAATGATAGTATCCCCTGAATTTTTATCACCAATAGCTTCGGGTCCCTTTATGATCATAGATTCAATATCAATTTTTTTACCTATTTGATTGAGCCATTCATCACTTACTATTTCAGATCTAAGTTTTGATCTATCTCCTACGCACATATTTGCATATTTTTGATCGATAAAATTTGTTGCGGCTAATCTTAGTACAGCATCTCCAAAGAATTCTAACTTTTCGTAATTCATCAAATTTTTACTTGAAGAGTGCATTAGTGCTTCGTGAAAAATTTTTATAGTAAATATATCTTTTGAATTTATTAATTTATTAAATCTTTCCGAATTAATTTTTAGAGAATTTAAGAAATTAATTATTTGATCAATTCTTTTTTGATCAATTATGTTTGCCATATTAATGAAATACTTACATTAAAAAAGCAGGTCATAAGCCGGGTTCTGTTCATCTTAACTAAGATGGGCAATCATCTATCTAGGGCTGGAATTACTTCACAGTCTCAAGCGGCGCTTAAAAGTAGATTGTGCAATGGTCATAAATCCACTTAGCCTTGCTCCCAGCCGGGGTTTACCTAGCCAACACTTCTCAATGTTGCTGGTGCGCTCTTACCGCACCCTTGCACCCTTGCCATACATAAGTATTAGGCGGTATGTTTCTGTGGCACTATCCTCACGGTTACCCGCACTGGGAATTACCCAGCAAGCCTGACCATATGGGAGCCCGGACTTTCCTCAAAAAAGTTTTATTTTGTTTCCAAAATAAAACTTTTTTGCGATTGCCTCTCCTGCTTTCATCTAGCATAGTGCTAATTACTCCAAAAAGCATCTATTGGGGCTGTAGCTCAGCTGGATAGAGCAACGGTTTCCTAAACCGTAGGCCGTGGGTTCGACTCCCGCCAGTCCCGTTAAAGTAATAAACTATATGTAGTATGTGTGCAAATATGCTACTCTGTAGCTAGCGTATAATTAGTAATAAATCTTTTATGGCTAAGTTGCATGATATGCGTTTAAAACTTCTAGTTCAACAAGAGCACGAACGTATTTCTAAATCTCAACCTAATGATTTAGATCTTTCAATAGTTCAAGCAAGATGCTTATGTTGGCTTGCTTTATTGGCAGAAGCTCATGAAGACCAAGCAAATGATGCTGAAAAAAGAGGGGATGCTGAACAAGCAATGGGTTGGTTTGCTGATTCTATGAGATTAAGAGATGTCATCAACCTAGTAACTAGTATTGAGATACCTTTACCGGATAATCCAGATTCACTTGATGAAAATGACGAATTATTGGATGGTCCAACAATTTTGCCCAAATAGTGAGATGATATAAAGAGAGTTTTATTTATTTTTTGGCTGAAGAACCATGTCAATGCTCTGATTGTCAGAGATTTTATAAAGAGCACGATCGTCTGATTAGAGAATTTCCAACGTTTAAGCAACAACAAGAATTAAATTGGGCTTCAATTCAATCTTTCAGAACTCTTTGTAGTAAGGTCACTAATGAATTGCAAAAACAGTTATCTGATAGTGAATCACGTGAAGATATAAGTCAAGATGAAAAACATATTTCTGATATAGAAATTACTGAAGCTTTAGATGAACTTGAGAGTGTCAATGCTTATTTATATTCAATTGAAGCACTAATGGAAAGAATTTTTGATACTCAAATCTCTAACAATATTGAATCAAAATTTAAAGAAATTTCAAATGAATTAGCTCCAGATCCATTAAATCTTGATAGATTAATTTTGAATAGATTATTTCATCAAACTCCAGATTTTCCTGATAAAGAAAATATTAGTTAGTTAATTCTTCGACATCGCAAGTAATTTCTACTGGCATCGGAGAAACTTTCCAAATTGTTTTGCAGTACTCTCTAATAGATCTATCTGATGAAAAATATCCTGATCTTGCAGTATTTAGTAAAGCCATTTTATTCCAAGATTTTCTATCATTCCAGCATTTACTCACTTCATCTTGTTTATTAAGGTATTCCTCAAAGTCAGCCATAACAAAGAATGGATCATGCCCAGTCAAACTATTTAATAGAGGTCTAAATAACTCTTTGTCCCCATTACTAAAGTGTCCAATTTCAATTAAACGTATCACCTCTTTTAGTTCAGAACACTCATCAATAAAAGTTTGGGGCGAGTAATTATTATTTTTTAAATCCATAATTTCACTTTCAGTTTTTCCAAAAAGAAAGAAATTTTCTTTCTGAACGAGATCTCTTAATTCAACATTAGCTCCATCTAAGGTTCCAATAGTTAATGCACCATTCATGGCAAACTTCATATTTCCAGTACCTGATGCTTCTTTTCCAGCAGTTGAAATTTGCTCAGATAGATCGGTAGCTGGATAAACTATCTCACCGAGCTTTACATTATAGTCTGGCAAAAAAACAACCCTCAAAAGACCATCCATATCCGGATCAGAATTAACTACATCTGCAATACCATTAATAAATCGAATCATTAGTTTTGCCATAAAATAACCCGGTGCAGCTTTTCCTCCAAATATTATTGTTCTTGGCACTTCATATTTGTTTGAACCATTTTTAATTCTTAGGTATTGAGCGATTATTTGTAAGGCATTTAAATGTTGCCTTTTATATTGATGAATTCTTTTTACTTGAACATCAAATAAACTCGATGGATCTACAAGAATGCCTGTTTTTGAATGAATAAAATTAGATAGTTTTCTTTTACCGTTTAATTTAGTTTCCTCAAATTTTTCTAAAAAATTGGCGTCATCTTTTTTCCCCTCTAACTTTTTCAAAAGTTCCATATTGGTTATCCAATCAGGACCGACTTCTTTTTCTAAAAGTTGTGATAAAGATGGATTTGAAAGAGCAACCCATCTTCTTGGAGTGACTCCGTTTGTAACATTTGTAAATTTTTCAGGCCATAGTTTTGCAAATTCAGGAAGAAGCTGCCTTTTAATTAAATCTGAGTGTAGAGCTGCAACCCCATTAATGTGGTGTGCTCCAATTGTGGCCAAGTGCGCCATTCTTACTGATTTGGAGCCTTCTTCATCAATTATTGATAGTGTTTGAAGAATTTTGTCATCACCTGGATAACGTAGTCTTAATTGTTGTAAAAATCGCCAATTAATTTCATAAATAATTTCAAGATGTCGAGGAAGAAGATCACTAAATAATCCTAAATCCCACTTTTCTAAAGCTTCTGGAAGTAGAGTATGGTTTGTGTAAGCAACTGATGAGGTTGTTATGCTCCAAGCTTTGTCCCAACCTATTTGATGCTGATCAATGAGTAGTCTCATTAGTTCTGCGACTGCAATTGCAGGATGAGTATCATTCAATTGGACAGTCCAATGTTTAGGAAATTCTGTTATTGGTATTGATCTTTTTTCAAGGCTTCTCAACATGTCCTGAAGAGAGCAACTTACGAAAAAGTGTTGTTGTTTGAGTCTTAATCTTCTACCTTCATCAGTTCCATCATTAGGATATAGAACTTTTGAAAGAGTTTCAGATGCAACTTTTTCTTCTACTGCACCATAATAATCACCAATATTGAAGGCATAAAAGTCAAAACTTTCTGTTGCGTCAGCTCTCCATAATCTTAATCTGTCACATGTATTTACTCTGTACCCTAGGACTGGAACATCGTGGGGAACTCCAATAGCATGTTCCGATGGAATCCATCTTGATCTATATTTACCTTTATCATCTCTATAACTTTCAGTTCTTCCTCCAAAACCAACAAAACATGATTCATCAGGTTGTGGAAGTTCCCATGGCCATCCTCCTTTAAGCCATTTATCAGTAACTTCAACTTGCCACCCATCTCTAATTAACTGATTGAATATTCCAAATTCGTAGCGAATACCATAACCAACTGCTGGAACTTGTAAAGATGCTAACGATTCCATATAACACGCTGCTAATCTGCCAAGTCCTCCATTACCTAATCCAGGTTCCTCTTCAACTTCAAGAATTGTTGACAATGATTCAATGCCAAATCTTTTTAAAGCATCTTCTGCTTCTTGAGTTATTCCAAGATTAAGGAGGTTATTACTTAATTGAGGACCTATTAAAAATTCTGCTGATAAGTAAGCTACAGTTTTTTGTGGTTTTTTTCTGATAATCTCTTGGCTGGCTAAATATCTTGTCATTAGCCTATCTTTGACTGCATAACTTAAAGCCATGTACAAGTCGTGAGGACTTGCAGAAGTAGCTAATTTTCCCAGTGTATAGAAAAGGTGGGCCGTCATTCCTTGAAAAACAGCATCAGAATCCATACCAGCTTTCTCAGGATCTAAGTAGCACCCTGGAGTAGGCAAGCGTAGATCGAAGGGTTCGTTGGAATTCATTGGATTAGCCATATAACAGACAATAGCTATTTTTTTGATAATTTCTTTGTTGTAACTTCAGATCCACACTTGTTGAGTATTTTTGCTTTTTTCTTACATATTTCTTAAAGTGGGCCCTCAATAAACTATCTTCCAATTAGATAGTTTATTTTTTTTACACTTAAATGTACTCTTTAATTGCTGAATTAAGTGCGCATGATTTAGAAGTTGCTGAAACGTTGATTGGAGTTATAAGATTTCTATTAATCTTTTTAGCCGCAAGAGCATTAGCAGAAGTATTAGTCAGACTAAGTTTACCTACGATTGTTGGTGAGCTTCTTGCAGGGGTGGTAATAGGAGCATCAGGATTCCATTTATTGATACCACCCTCAGCTGGAACTGAACTAAATGAGGGACTAGTAAATGTGATTAGTTCATTAGCTTCAATTCCTCCAGAAGCAGTGCCTGATGTTTATTTTGAAAGCTTTCCATCCCTCCAAGCAGTAGCAACACTTGGTTTATATGCACTTTTATTTTTAACAGGATTAGAAAGTGAGTTAGAAGAATTGGTAGCTGTTGGTGCCCAGGCTTTTACTGTTGCTATGGCTGGGGTAATTTTGCCCTTTGCCTTTGGAACTCTCGGATTAATGTTTATTTTCCAAGTAGATCTAATTCCAGCAGTTTTTGCTGGAGCATCTATGACAGCCACAAGTATAGGAATTACTGCAAGTGTTTTTGGAGAATTAGGATATTTGAAAACTAGAGAAGGACAGATTGTTATTGGTGCAGCAGTGCTAGACGATATTTTGGGAATTGTAATTCTAGCTGTAGTTGTGGCTCTTGCTGCAGGAGGTTCTTTAGAAATTGCTCCAATTGTTAAATTAGTAGCCGCAGCTGTAGTTTTTGTTATTGCTGCTATTGCATTAAGTCGAACAGCAGCACCAGGATTTGATTGGTTGTTAGATAGATTGAAAGCTCCTGGAGCTGTAGTTGTGGCATCCTTTGTGATACTCGTTTTATGTTGTTTTGTCGCAACAGCTATTGGATTAGAAGCAGCTTTAGGTGCTTTTGCAGCAGGATTGATTCTTAGTAGTTCTAAAAATAATCATGCAATACAACAATCTGTATTACCTTTAGTTTCCTTATTTGCGACTATTTTCTTTGTATTAGTTGGAGCTGGAATGGATTTATCAGTTATCAATCCACTTGATCCAACAAGTAGATCAGCTCTTGTAGTTGCAGGATTTTTATTAGTCGTTGCAATTATTGGAAAAATTGCTGCCGGATGGGTATTTTCGAGTGATAAACCTACAAATAGATTAGTTGTAGGTTTGGGTATGATGCCTAGAGGAGAGGTTGGTTTAATTTTCCTTGGGCTAGGGACAAGCGCTAAGTTATTAACTCCTTCTCTTGAAGCAGCTATTTTATTAATGGTTATAGGAACTACATTTCTTGCACCTGTTCTCTTAAGAATTGTTTTAAAAGATAAGCCCCCAAATGATGGCAATAAAATTTCAGATGATGTTGCAGCTGATCCTGTGGGTCTTCTTTAGGAAATAAGTTTATTAGAATCAAAAAAATAAAAGATTTTCAATAAATGGAAAAATCAGCTCTTATAGATAGTGATGTAAATTATGACTGGAATTTTTTAAATTACCCAATACATACTGTTTCAGCTAATCCTGAACAAACATCAAAAGAATACGCAATTTTATTAATTCATGGTTTTGGTGCTTCTACGGATCATTGGAGATTTAATATCCCTGTTTTGAGTACAAAATACGAAGTTCATGCTATGGATTTACTTGGTTTTGGAAAAAGTCCTAAGCCTCAAGACGTTGAATACTCAGGATCTTTATGGAAAGATCAGGTTATTGCTTATGTAAAAGAGAAAATAAAAAAACCTACAATTGTTGTTGGAAATTCTTTAGGTGGTTATGCAGCACTAGCAGCTGGTGCAGAATTAAATGAGCTAAATGCAGGAGTGATATTACTTAACGCTGCTGGATATTTTAGTGAGGAAAAAACTATCAAAAAGAATATGTTGCAAACTTCAATTGAAACAGTTGCTGGCATATTTTTGAAAAATATTGTTCTTCAACGTTTGATTTTTGAGAATATGAGAAATCCAAAAAATATTAAAAAAACTTTGAATCAAGTTTATGTTGACAAAAAAAATGTCGATGATTTTTTAGTTGAGTCAATAAGGAAGCCTTCGCTAGATTTCGGAGCTTTTAATGTTTTTAGAAGTGTATTTAATCCATCAGGTCCTCAGGGATTACCATTGGATAAGTTATTCGCAAAACTAAATTCACCATTATTACTTCTTTGGGGAGGGAAAGATCCATGGATGAACACTCCAAAAAAAAGAAATTTATATAAAAAATTTACACCAAAGAATACAAAAGAAATTATTCTTGATGCAGGACATTGTCCTCATGATGAAATACCTGAGTTAGTTAATCAACATATTTTGGATTGGGTTGATTCTCTTTAAGTAAAAATTGTGAAACTTGAATTATCTAATAAAGACCAAGGAATTTTTGTTTTTCAATTAGATAAAAAAAACTACATTAAATTTTGTCCTGAAAGAGGAGGCGTTATTACAAATTGGGTTTCGGATGGTAATGAAATACTTTATTTAGATGAACAAAGATTTATGGACAAGACAAAAAGTATTAGGGGAGGCATTCCAGTCTTGTTTCCAATATGTGGAAATCTGAATACCTCTAGTTCAGTATTTGGAGATGGTTATTTGCAATTACCACAACATGGTTTCGCTAGGAATTTGCAATGGCATTACTCCTTTAATGAAGATGAAAAAATTTTATGCTTATTCTTAAATGCATCTAAAAAAACCAAAAAATATTATCCTTTTGATTTCGAACTAAGAATAGAAGTCACCTTAAAGATTAATTGTTTAGAATTTGTAATTAAGATTAATAACAAAACAGGCTTTGCTATGCCTGTAAATTTTGGATTACATCCTTATTTTAATATTTCAGATTTTCAAAATTTAGTTTTTATTGAAAATCCACTTAATTGCCAAAATCAAAAAAATAACATCATAAGTAATACTTTGGATGAATTAAACAATATTAATTTAGGAGTTGATCTACTTATGTATACTTCTGGTAGAAGTATCTTTCTAGATAAAATTTTCAAAAGACAGATAACATTAAATCATCAATATCCTTTTGACCTAAGAGTTATTTGGAGTGATCCTCCAAGAAAAATGATATGTCTCGAACCTTGGACTAGTCCCCGCAATTCTCTCGTTGATGGATTCAGAAATATTATTATTCCTCCAAATGATAGTCAAAAATTTGATGCTTCAATACAAGTAAAATCTCTTAATTAATTATGTAATACTTATGAAATTTGTTGTTATAGATGATGACCCAACAGGCTCTCAAACTGTCCATGATTGCTTATTACTTCTTAAGTGGGACTGCGCAACTTTAGTCAAAGGTTTTGAATCTAAATCTAATTTATTTTTTATTTTGGCTAATACAAGGTCACTACCTGAAAATGATGCGAAATTAACAATAGAGGAAATTTGCAAAAATCTTAAGACTGTAATTGCTTCTCTAGCCTATGAAGAAGCAATTATTTTTATAAGCAGAGGAGACTCTACTCTTCGAGGACATAACTTTTTAGAGCCAATTACTCTTAATAGTTGCTTAGGTCCTTTTGATGCTACTTTTCATATTCCAGCTTTTATAGAGGGTAAAAGATTCACAATTAATGGATCTCATTTTGTTGATAAAACCCCTATTAGTCAAACAATTTTTGCAACAGATAAAATTTTTGGATATGAGACAAGTAATGTCAAGAATCTTTTACTTCAGCAGAGTAAATCTCAAATAAATTTTGAAGATATTCAAAATCTTTTATTGTCAGATATCGAAATCCTAAATGATGAAGAAAATAATATTGTTTTTAAAACACTAAAGAACTTGAAGAATAATAAACATGTAATTGTAGATGTGGAAAATTATTCTCAATTAAAAAAATTTTCTTTAGTAATTAAAAAATTAATTAAACACAAAAAATTTCTTTTTCGAACTGCAGCAAGTTTTATAAGTTCAATTTCTGAGAAAAAAAGTGTCTCTCAGAGTGAAATATTTTTCTCTAATTTAAGAAAAAAAAATAAAGAAAAGATTTTTCTCCCAGGACTGATAATAGTTGGATCTTATGTGGAACTTTCAACAATACAATTGAAAAATTTGTTAAAGATAAGTAATTGCAATCCAGTTGAATTAGATGTTTTTGAATTCTTTAAAATTATTTCATCAAATAATAACCAGAAGCGAAGGAATTTGTTTAAAAATAAATTTTTGAAAGAAATTAGATTTTCTTTTGCGAAAGGAAAAACTCCTGTTTTGTTTACTTCAAGAAAATTTATGTCCTTAGATTCTTCTGAATTATTTAATTTTTATAATTTACTTGCTTGTTTTATTGCTGAATTAGTCGCAGATTTGAAGTATGAAATAGGATATTTGATTTCAAAAGGTGGAATAACAACAAATTTAATTCTTAGTAATGGACTTAATGCAGATTATGTTTATCTTGAAGGACAGATTTTAACAGGCATTTCAGTTGTGACTTACAACCTAAAAAACGGCGAGAAACTTCCTATTGTTACTCATCCTGGAAACATTGGCACTAAAGATTCACTGGTTAATGTTTGGAAAGTTTTTGAAAATAAAAATAATTTTTAAAATTAGAAATTTGAGATAATTTCTTCAGCAAAACTGCTACACGATAAGGGTTCTACTTTTGGTTCCATTAAGCGTGCTAGATCATAGGTGACTTTTTTTTGCTCTATTGCCTTACTTAAACCATTAGTAATTAAGTTAGCTGCTTCATTCCAACCAAAATATTCAAGCATCATTACACCACTAAGAATTACTGAGCCTGGGTTAATCTTGTTTAAGCCTGCATGTTTTGGAGCAGTACCATGCGTAGCTTCGAAAATTGCTGCATTATCTCCAATATTCGCACCTGGAGCCATACCTAGGCCTCCAACAATTGCAGCCGCCGCATCAGAAACATAGTCCCCATTAAGGTTTAATGTTGCAAGAATTGAATATTCTTGAGGTCTAGTTTGAATTTGTTGAAATATACTATCAGCTATCCGATCATCGACAAGAATAAGTTCTCTCCATTTTCCATCTCCGTGAGAATTTGATATCGATGCAATAACTTCTTTAATTTCTTCGCAAATGAATGCTTTTTTGTTATTTGTAAGCTTGTCAAAACCTGGTTCAATTTTTCGAGCATTATTTTCAATTGTAATTTCTGGATTTTTCTGAATATTATCTAAAATCCAGCTTTCTCTTTCTGTAATGCAATCTTCCCTAAATTCATTAACTGCTAGTTCATATCCCCAATCTCTAAATGCACCCTCTGTATATTTCATAATATTCCCTTTATGTACAAGAGTCACATGCCTTTTATCTCCTGACAATCTTTTAGCATGTTCAATAGCTTTTCTAATATGCCTTTGGCTACCAAATTTACTCACCGGTTTTATTCCAATACCTGATCCTTTTGGTATGGATCTATTTTTTAAATTTTTACTTTTTGGTATAACGACGTTATTTAAGTGGTTAATTAATTCAAGACAATTATTATCCTCCGCTTCCCATTCAATTCCCATATAGATATCTTCAGTATTTTCTCTATAAACAATAACGTCTAAATTTTGGGGATTTTTGTGAGGACTTGGAGTTCCCGAATAATATTTACATGGTCTAACACAGCTATATAAGTCAAAGATTTGCCTTAATGCAACATTAAGAGATCTAATACCTCCACCGATGGGAGTAGTTAAAGGACCTTTGATGGCTACACCAAAGTGCTTGATTGCTTCAATAGTATCTGAAGGAAGATAGTTATAAGTTCCATAAAGTTCACAAGCTTCATCGCCTGCATAGACTTTAAACCAATTAATTTTTCTTTCATCGCCATAGCTTTTTTTAATCGCTGAATCAAGAACTTTTTGAGTAGCAGGCCATATATCAACTCCAGTACCATCACCCCTAATAAAAGGGACAATTGGATTATTTGGAACATTAGGTTTGCCTTGATTAAAAGTTATTATCTCGCCTTCATTAGGTAAAGTTAATTTTTCAAATTTTGGCATAGCATTGAATTAATAAAAGATAACTCATTGAAGTTCTTCGTATTGTAATTTGCGATGAGTTATTTTCTTTAAAACCTAGAAATTTATTATTCAAATGTGAATAGAGAATACTTTATTGATCAGCATTTCAACATCTTTATTAAAAGAAAAAGTAGTTAATAAGCAAGTTAAAGCAAATTATGTCATTTTCAAAAAAATACTCAGCTACTTATGAATGCGAGTTCAAATGTAAGTAATGTTGAAATAGCTAATAAAATTGCTTCTACTGCAGCTTTATTTCGAAAATACTTTCCAGATGCAAGCGTAAATTTTAGTCCCTGGGATAATTCAAATAATGAATCCATGCAAGATACTATTGATTTTGCGTTTCATTTTCCTGGTTGGAGTCCTCTTATTGAATGTAGGGCAATACTTTTACAATTAAGAATTGAAAATGACAATGACGAAAGAGTCCCGAAATTGTTGGGAATAATAATGCGAGGTATGATTGTTCCATCCGAGAGATGGAGGGTGGCTACCATCGGTGATTGGGAAATGACTGGCACTCATCTACCGCAGAAGGAACAAAAAGATAACCTTTTTTTGGTTTGTAAAGAACTTTATAAGCTATTCTCTACAACATCTGCTGGTAACAAAAATTAGCTGTTTTATGTTTTTTCCTTGTAGATTAAATACACTGACAAAAATAATTCAAAATATATGGCAGTTGCTCTTGCAGAACAATTAAGAGAAGGGACAAAAAAATCCCACACTATGGCAGAAAATACTGGCTTTGTGGCTTGTTTTTTAAAAGGAGTTGTTGAAAAAAAATCTTATAGAAAATTAATAAGTGATTTATTTTTTGTGTATGAAGCTATGGAAGAAGAAATTGAAAGATTGGTTTATGAAGAACATCCTGTAATAAAACCTATAGGTTTTAAATCATTATTCAGGAAAGAAACTCTTGTAAATGACCTTAAATTTTATTTTGGAGAAAACTGGAAGAATGAAGTTAAGATTTCTCACTCAGCAAAAGAATATGTTGAAAGAATCCGAGAGGTAGCAAAAAATTCACCAGAGCTTTTGGTTGGTCACCACTATACTCGCTATATAGGAGATTTATCTGGGGGGCAAATTTTGAAAAGGATCGCTAAAAAAGCATTAAATTTGCAGGGAAATAATGGTTTAAATTTTTATGAGTTTGAATTAATTGCTGATGAAAAGAAATTCAAGGAAGAATATTCCCTTACTTTGAATCAACTTCCAATAAATCAAAAGACTGCTGATCAAATTATTGATGAAGCTAATCAAGCTTTTACTTACAATATGAAAATGTTTAAGGAGCTTGAAGGTAACTTGATCGCTGTTTTAGGCAAGATTGTATTTAATTACATTACAAAGAAAGTAAGGAAAGGAAGCACCGAGACCTAGTAATTTATGTTTGATTCATTAGTTGATTTCCTTAAAACCAATATTGATGAATTAAATGGTCATGAAGTACAAATATCGAGCGAATTCAAAGAACATCACAATGAAGACTCAAAATATATTATTAAAAATTGGCTTTTTTCATCTCCCCAATATAGAAAGTGGCGAATAACAAGATTAGATGGTGGCAATAAACTGCAAGTTTTTAATACGGTCGCATATCCAAATTTTGATAGTGAAATGCCTATTTTAGGAGCTGATATTTTATGGTTTGGAACTTCTCAAAAGTTGTTAGCAATACTGGATTATCAACCTTTAATTCAAGAAGGCAAGTATCTTGAAAAATATTGTGCAAGTTTAGGTAGTATTAAGAAAAATTATTCTGCATTTGATAATAATAAAATGAAGAATATATATGATTCAAAAAAGTATTTTTCCCCATGGGTGATTATATGTAGAGGAAATAAATTAAATCTTGATAGAGATTTAAATAATATATTCCATTCATTTGTAAATAACTATTTGAATATTTCTAAATCGAATCCTGATAATCAATTTTTAAATGCAGAAGAAATAAAGATTAATCAAATTAAATATGATAAGTACAGTTTCGAAAAAGATCCTGCAGATAAATTGTTTAAATCTTTTTTTGGAGAAAAATGGACAAAAAAGTTTATCAATAAATTTCTTTTTACATTAAATAATGAGATTATTCATTGAATGTTAATACAAGATACTATTTTTTACAGGCCAGATTGGAGATGGCATAATTTTCTAAAATATTTAACTAATAATTTGATTAAATATAACTGCTTAGAAAAGAAAATACCCTCGGAATATTCTTGTAAAAATTCAACTTATGGTTCAAAAAAATCAAAAAAAAATGTGAATCTCTTTACTTGGGGTGTAACGCATAAAAAAAGAATTCAATTCGCAAGAGCAGTTTGTATAAATAGTCCAAATTATTCTGTTTTAAATTTTTTAATTATTCCTAATACTATTTATAATGTCCCATTTTTAGGAGTAGATTTTGTTTCTCTTCCTAATAGTCATTTATTAGTATTAGATTTTCAGCCTTCATTAAAAATACAAAATCAATACAATAATGATTTATTAGAAAAACTTATAAAACTAAAAAATCATTGTCATTCATCACTCCCATTAGCCGAAAAAATGTCTGCAGATGTAGCTAGATTTTTTTCTCCAGGAGTAATCTGGTCAAAATTACCAAAAGAAGAAAGAAGTGATTTTTTAATTGCTAATCATCTTTATACCTCATTTAAGGAATATCTTGATTTGTATTTGGAAATTCTTTTCGAAAGCAAAGAAGTCAATATGGAACTGCAAAGAGAATTAACAAATGGTCAAAATAATTATTTGAAATATAGAAGAGATAACGATCCGGCAAGGCCAATGTTGTCGAGTTTGTTTGGTAAAGAATTTACTGAATCTTTAATTAGTGAAGTTTTATTTGCTACTTAAAAGTCTTATAATTTACTGAAATCTGAAATCATATGAAAAAAATTTCTGTTCTTTTTGTATGTTTGGGAAATATTTGTAGGTCTCCTGCAGCAGAAGCTATTTTTAAAAGTCTACTTCAAAGGAGAGGGTTAACCGATGGCTTTATTGTAGATTCTGCTGGAACTGGGAGTTGGCATATTGGAAAAAAAGCTGACTCTAGGATGAGAATTGCTGCAGAAAGAAGAGATATAAATATCTTAAGCAGGGCACGTCAAATTACCAGCAAAGATTTTGAGACATTTAACTATATTCTTACTATGGATGACTCAAATTTTAGAAATATTCAAGATCTTAAAAATAGAACAGCTTCAACTGATTTTGCATCAATAAAAAAAATACAAGATTTTAGATCAGTTTTTAATGAGCAAGAAGTTCCTGACCCATATTTTGGAGGTAATGAGGGCTTCGATTATGTCCTTGATATTTTAGAAGACTCTGTAAACGGTTTTTTGGAAAGTATTTCTTGAATTTATTTAATCTCAGTCTCTTTAGGAATCTTGTCATTATAAAGATCAATAATTTTATCCACTACCTCATTAATGGAATATCCATCAGTAATAATTTCTATTGCGTCATTCGCTTTTATTAGAGGTGAAATTTCCCTATTGGAATCTTCAAAATCTCTTTTCTTTATAAGTTCTTTTAATGTATTAAGGTCTATTTCTTGTGAGTCTTTACTATTTGCATCAGATTTTCTTCTTTTTGCTCTTTCATCGATGCTAGCAGTTAAAAATATTTTAAGTTCTGCATGAGGAAAAACAGTAGTTCCTATATCTCTTCCTTCAGCTACAAGTCCGCCTGATTCTCCTATTTTTCTTTGTTCTTCTACTAAAAATTTTCTTACTTCTTTTAGTGAGGAAATTGTAGAAACGATGGAACTTATTTTTTGCGATCTAATCTCTTCTGTAACACAGTAGTTATTAACATAAACATCCTGATAAGAATTTGTATTTGACTTGAAAACAATAGATATATCTTTAAGAATATGCTGTAGTTTTTTTTCTTTTTTATAATCAATATTTTCTTTTATCATAAGCCAACTCAATGCCCTATACATTGCACCTGTATCTAAATATAAAAGTTTAAGTTTTTTCGCTATTAACTTTGTCACAGTACTCTTACCTGACCCTGCAGGACCGTCAATTGCAATAATTGGCCTTCTTTTCATAAGAAAAACGTGATCAATTAATCTTGTCTCTCCACATCTTATCGCACCAGCTAGTAATGAAATATTATCCTCAGCGCTTGATTGTTGGAGGGTATGAGGGTGCAAATGTTCTAAATATTCAATTGAAATTTTTTCTTCTGAAAGCCTTTCTATTATTTTTTTTAAGTTGATCTTTTTTTCTTGTTCAAAAATCTTTTTTGCTTCCAATAATTCATTTGAAAAAAATCTAATTAATTTTCTTTCGTTTTTAGATAAATGTATATTACGAGAACTTAAAGGTATTCCATCAAAATCTCTCTGCGTAGGAATAGATTTAATAGAAACATTTAATTTCTCACTTGAGACAAGATCTTTTAATATTAAAAGTTGTTGCCAATCTTTTTCTCCTAAATAAAGATTTTTTGGCTTAATGAGATTCAGTAATCTATAAATTACTGTACAAACACCATCAAAATGTCCAATTCTATTTAATCCACATAATGCAGAAGATAATTCTGATGAGGCTTTCAGGAATTTAATGTTTTTATAATTAGGTGGATAAATATCTTCAGTACTTGGGATAAAGATGGCATCTGCACCATTTTCAAAGGAGACTTTAATATCATGGTCAATTGTTTTAGGGTAATTCGCTAAATCTGACTTGTTATCAAATTGAAGTGGATTAATAAAAATACTTACTAAATTAATATATGAATTATCATTTTTGGCTGTTGATATAAGTTTTATATGTCCATTATGGAGATTACCCATTGTTGGTATAAAGTTAATTTCACTATTTATATTTCTCCTCCAATTTTCTATTTCTTCAATTTTTCTTATTATTACATTCTTCACTTTGTTTTTAAAAAATAAATCTATTTGATAAATAATTACTGGACAAAAGCAATCTTCTGAGGAATATCTATATAGGAAAGTCTATCATTTTTATTTCATGGATTACAAAACATCAGGGGTTGATATAGAAGCTGGGAGAGAATTTGTTTCCGAAATTAAGCAGGCAGTTGAAGGAACATATACATCTGATGTGATTGAAGGTATTGGTGGGTTCGGAGGCTTGTTTAGAATTCCTATTGATAGTTTGAAGAAACCAGTTCTAGTTTCAGGAACTGATGGTGTTGGAACAAAATTAGAATTAGCCCAAAGTAAAAACTTTCATTTTGAAGTTGGTATTGATTTAGTTGCTATGTGCATGAATGACATTATTACTAGCGGCGCAAAACCTTTATTTTTTCTTGATTATATTGCCACTGGGAAACTTGATAAGAAACAATTATTGCAGGTTGTAAAGGGCATTTCGCATGGCTGTCGAGAAAATAACTGTTCATTACTAGGTGGAGAGACTGCTGAAATGCCAGGATTTTATTCAAAAAATAAGTATGATCTGGCAGGATTTTGTGTAGGAATAGTTGAGGAGGATAAGCTTATTAATGGTAAAAAAGTATCTGAAAACGACTTAATAATTGCTTTAAAAAGTAATGGGGTCCATAGTAATGGCTTTAGTTTAGTAAGAAAAATAATCCAAAACAACAATCAAATAGATCAAGAATTTAAAAAAGTTTTTCATTTAAATTTTTATGATGAGTTATTGAAGCCTACAAAAATTTACAATAATGTTATTAAACAAATTTTATCTGAAAATATAGAAATTAAAGCAATGTCTCATATTACTGGTGGAGGAATTCCAGAGAATCTACCAAGATGTATGCCTGCTGATTTTATTCCCTATATCAACACCAATTCTTGGGAAATACCTATTTTATTTAAATTCCTAAAAGAAAAAGGTACAATTCCTGAAAAAGATTTTTGGAATACTTTCAACCTTGGAGTCGGATTTTGTTTAATTATTGATAAAAAATTTAAGGAAGCAATATTAAATATCTGTAAAGATAATGACATCGATAGTTGGGAGATTGGAAAGATAGTTCGAAAAAACGATTCAAAAATTAGTAAATTTTTGCCTGAAATTTTAACTTAAATTATGTTTATATTTATAAAATGAGTTTCAAAAAATATTTTTATACCCAAATGAAAAAGTTAGGTGTAATATAATAAAATTACCGCCGAATTATATCGGAAGTTTAAGCATTAAGATTTAACCTTTAATTCAATGCCTTTTGCAAATAATCAAAGAATTACACGTAGACGTAGTTCAGCTGGCCCAATACCGCCTAAAAGACCCATAGGTAATAACTCTGACTTTAGTGGTAGACAGGCTCAAGGTCCGAGACCTACATTTTTAACTCTCAGGGATCATGGAAAGGTTTTTGTGGCTGATTTACCTAATCTGTCCGATGGTCAACTAGCTCATATAAGTAAAGAAGCTAATGAAGTTTTAAATAGTTTGGAAAAAAGACTTAGTGACCTTGAAAATGAGCCTAGTATTAGCAATCCTGAAAATGACACTTTGATAAAAGCCTCTACAAAAAGAGATGTAACACTTAGATTTATTAAATCTATAGAAGAAGAACAAGAACATAGAAAAAATAATCCTGCGTTAAGAGATGCCGCATCTGAATCATTACCGAGAACCTTTCTTGAAGTTGCTAGACATAGATTGCCTGGAGCTACTTTTGATTCATTACTTCGAGAGGCTCTTGAAGCATGTGCAGTTGATGAGAGTATTGAAGAACATCAAATTATTGATGAGCCAAAAGAAACTGTAAAAATTATGGATATACCTTCTTCTAACGCAAATGCTTCACTTGTTGTTAGTATCGATTCAAATAATGATTCCAAGAATGGCTCTATTTGATTCAAAACAAGAGTTAACAAGTTCAAAGGATAAAGATAATTCAAAGATTAATTTTTCTTCAAATAAAAATGTTATTCTATGCAATCATTGCAAAAGGACAGCATCCAACGGTGTTAGATGTTTAGGAATGTGTGTGGCAGACAATGATTACTAATATTGTTCAAATTTATTTTCCTTCAAGTTTTTCTTTTAGATAGTTAAAATCAAAAAAGAGATTAACTAATTATTAACTCTTAAAGCAAGTTCAATCGCAATAAATTAAACAATTCTGATTAGTCGGATGTTCTCTACATTCCTTATCCCAAAAGTTTTGCAACTCAGAGGTAAATTTCTCAAATTCTTTTGGAGTTTCATTAAGATTTAAACCTGCATAATTAAATGCAGTTAAGTATCTTGGAAGAACATTGAATTGATTGAATAGTTTCATAAGTCCTCTTAGATCTATACCTATATTGTCTTCTTTTTAACTTGAAATTCATAGGGTATTAATACCTGATGTAGTCAGCAAGTGAGATAATGAAATTATTACAAATATTTTGGAATCAAATTTTGGTCAACTTGCTGACCACTTGCTGACCATTAGTTCGTCTAAATTCCACTAAAAATGTATAACAAGTATGCAAAACTTAAGTTTTTAGAAGGGTTTATAGGAAATTTATTATCAAAAATAAATAAGGCGGCACCCAGATTCGAACTGGGGATAAAGGATTTGCAATCCTCTGCCTTACCACTTGGCCATGCCGCCGAAAAAGATTCATTTGAATCTTTTTATGATCTTAACAGTAAGGCGACTCATTCTCTATTATTTATATGCAATGGCCATGGAGAAGATGTTATCGCATCGGAAATAATAAAAAGATTACTAAAAATAATAAAAAATATTAATATTGAAGTTTTGCCTTTAGTGGGAAATGGAGATGTATTTAATTCAATAAAATCGAAAAAATTTCGTAAAATTGGATATTTAAAGGAGTTGCCTAGTGGAGGTTTCAGTAATCAAAGTCTGAGAGGATTTTTGCTTGATTTGTTTGCAGGATTTTTAATTGATAATTTAAGAAATTTTTTAATTGTAAAACAAAAGTCAAAACAAAACTGCAAAATTATTGCAGTGGGAGATTCTTTACCATTACTTTATGCATGGAGTTCAGGATGCCAATTCAGTTTTATTGGAACTCCTAAAAGTGACCATACTTGGAGTAGTGGCCCAGGTTGGGATTTAAGCGATTTTTATCATAAGTTGAAAGGTTCTGAATGGGATCCATGGGAAATGTTTTTAATGACATCTTCAAGATGTAAAAATTTAATTATGAGAGATAAAATCACAGCTAATAATTTAAATAGAAAAAATATTGATGCAAAATACTTTGGTAATCCAATGATGGATTTTGTTAATTCAAATAATGAAAAAATATCAAATATTATTGCTTTCAAAAAAATAATTTTATTAATTGGAAGTAGATACCCTGAAGCTTTTAAAAATCTTGATAATTTTCTTGATTGTTTGCAAGATTTTGATTTGTCTAATGATTTGATAATACTTTTGCCTTTGAGTATTAATGCGAATCTGATTCAAATTCAAAGTTATTTAAATAAATATGGTTTTACAAAACAGAGTAAAGTTCAATTTCTAATTGATGAAGATTCAGTATGGAAAAAGGGGGGGAAATATATCTTGATTGGAAAAGGCAAATTTAGCTTATGGGCCAATATGGCAGATGTTGGCTTGTCAAATGCAGGAACTGCAACAGAGCAAATTTCTGGTCTTGGAATCCCATCTTTATCTCTTCCAGGATCTGGACCACAATTTACAAAATCATTTGCAAAAAGGCAGTCAAGATTATTGGGCGGTAGTGTTTTAATGTGTAAGAATAAAAAAATTCTTTTAAAACGTTTATGTTTACTTTTAAAAGAAAAAGTTCGAAGGTTAGAACAATCAAAAATTGGAAAACAGAGAATGGGGAAATCTGGCGCAAGCAAGAAAATTGTAGATTCCATAAACTCTAATTTGTTATCTTAGTAAATGGCATTATTGTTTAAAAATTTCTTATGTATCCAATAAATGATCGGGAATATCTAAAAATTTGCGCAAAGATTGCTAATCTCATGAGTATAAGTTTATCCTCTGCTAAAAAGAAAGTAGAAATTCAAATTGCAAAAGTAGGCTCTAAAACTATTCAAGAAAAAATACAAGTTGCGCAAAATCTATTAGAAATTTGTGAAAAGAATGAAGGAGAAAAACTAAGTTCTTCAAGAATTCTTGATAAGCTTATGGCAACTCTTGATGATGAAGATAATTTTTTAACAGAAGATTGATTTTAATGTTCAAATATATTTGAAAATTGCAGTATGTCTAAATCGGCATGCACAGAAATTGTTTTGAAACATTCTTGAGCTAACTTGTATCTATTTTCCCTATTTAAGATAACTTTTAATTTATGCATCGCTTCAATCAAATATCTAACATCATTTGCTGCATAATTTAATTGATCTTGTGTTAAATCTTCTTTGCTACCCCAATCACTGCTCTGTGAGCTTTTATCTAATTCTATGCCTAATAATTCATTAATTAGATCTTTTAAACCGTGTTTGTTTGTATATGTTCTAGCCAACTTACTAGCAATTTTTGTGCAAAAAATATTTTTTGTATTAATTCCAAGATTGCACTTTAATGCTGCTACATCGAATCTCGCGTAGTGAAAGACTTTAGTTATTTTTTCATCTTCAAGAAGTGATTTTAAGTGAGGAGAAGAAGATGTATTAAGTTCGATTTTTATACAGGATGTTCTTTTAAATTCATTGCATATTTGTACTAAACAGAGTCTATCTCTGCCATGAATTAATCCCATTGCTTCAGTGTCAATTGCTAAGTAGGGTGATTTTTTGAAAATATCATATAACTCTTCTGTTAAATCGCTAAAAACAAAATCAATATTTTTATTTTCGATGGTCATTTTAATTAAGTATTAACAATAAATTTAAAATTTGGAATATTACTCAAATTTTATTAAATTAAGGATTTTTTCTAATTAGATTTATTTTACAGAATAAATCTAAAAAATTATAATATGATGTAACTTTAATTTTTATTCTCGATTTAATAGAAAAAATAATATATGTCCTATTCCTTAAATTCAACATTATTGCTGACTATTCTTCTGGCGATAGGATTATTTTTTTTCCTTCGAGCTTCAAGTAAAGATAGAACAACTATTGTTGAAATTTCCTCATCTCAACAACCAATTCAGGTTTTAAATGGTCTATATGAATGGCTCAATTTGAGGGGATGGAAACAAACCGGAGGAGATTTTGAACAAAGAATTTTAATATTTAAGGGACAAGTTGTTTCTAGTAAATTTTTAGCAATTTTTTTAGGTTTTCTTGGTTGCTTTGGATCTTGTGCTCTGGGATTAGTAATTATTCAAATATATCCGCAATTAAGTTGGTGGCCTATTCTTTTAGGATTAATAGGTGGACCTTTGTCTGGACTAGTTTATTTTAAAAAATCAGCAAGAGAAGAAAAATTTGAATTAAGATTGATTAACAATAACGATAATAATTTAACTTTAATGAGATTAAGAGCGCATAGGGATGAATTAATCTCTTTAGAAAATGAACTTGGTGAGAAACTTCAATTGAAAAGTGACGGTTCTTTATTTAAAACTCCTATTTAGTTTAGTTAGAAAGTAATTCGATAATTCTTAATCAAAGATATTATTATCTATACAGAATTTTTCTAAATCTTTATCATTTAACCAATCTTGAGGTTTTGTGAAGATTGAAGTGAGCAATTCTTCTCTAGAACCCTTTTCAGCTTTATATCCATATTCCCATCTAGCTAAAGGTGGTAATGACATTAATATGGATTCGGTCCTGCCGTTTGTTTGCAATCCAAAAATTGTCCCTCTATCCCAAACTAAATTGAATTCTACATATCTGCCTCTTCTATATAGCTGAAATTCTCTTTCATTGGATGTATATTTTTGCGAAACTCTTTTTTCAATAATGGGCAGATATGAAGGGAGGAAGGCTTGGCCGCAGTTTTCCGCTAAAGAAAATAAATCATTCCAATCTAAATTAGATTTGCCAATATTTTGTGAAGCTTTTGATGCCTCTCCATTTTTGTAGTTTCCTCTATAAATTTTGCCTGAACCATCTTGATAATCATAAAAAATCCCTCCTATACCTCGAGATTCGTTTCTATGCTTTAAGAAGAAATATTCATCACACCATGGTTTGAAGACTTTATGTAAATCATTATCAACTTTTTCACAAGCTTTTTTATGCTCTTCATGAAAATTTCTCACATCAGAAAGATAAGGATAAAAAGGTGTTAAGTCTGCTCCTCCTCCAAACCACCAAACAGGACCAGCTTCGAAATACCTATAGTTCAGATGAACTGTAGGTATATAGGGATTCTTAGGATGCAATACCATTGAAGTGCCTGTTGCAAACCATTCATGACCTTTTGCTTCAGGTCTTTGAGAGATTATTGATTGAGGTAATTCTTTCCCTTGGACTTCAGAAAAATTCACTCCTGCTTGCTCAAAAATAGAACCGTTTTTCAAGACTCTTGATCTTCCACCCCCACCTTCTTCTCTTAGCCAAGATTCTTCAGTGAATTTCCCCTTGCCATCTACATTTTCAAGGCCTGAACAAATTTTATCTTGAAGAGTTAATAAGAGATATTTAGTTTTTTCTCTCGAGTTTTTAGGAGGTTCTTTGAACATGTATTTAGTAAATCTTGAAGAAAAAAATTTTTGGTTAATTATAAGTTTCCCCTTATAATTCTTCTTAAGGAGGCTTATTTCCTATTATGAGATAGTTCGACATAGTTCTTAATCTTTTTTAAAGTCGACTACCTTGTCAAAATATTTAAAAAATTAATGACCACAATAGAAGATGCGAATTTTGCTTTACAAAAGGTTCTAGATGCTGGATCAAAGAAAAATGTAATTGAACTAGCTTGGATTAAAAACGTAAGAGTAACTATACCAAGAGTAATAGTAACATTATCATTACCATCATTCGCAAGTTCTCAGAGAGATAGAATTGTTGAAGAGGTTCGCAAAATACTTCTGAATTTTGAAGATATTGATGATGTTCAAATAGAGATAGATAATAATCCTTCTAAAACAGAATCTATAACTGAGAATAATGGTCCTGAGTTGCAACAGATCGATGGTATTCGGCATATCATCGCTGTTAGTAGTGGTAAAGGTGGAGTTGGTAAAAGCACTATTGCAGTTAACCTTGCTTGTTCTTTAGCTAAATTAGGATTAAATACTGGTTTGCTGGATGCGGATATCTATGGACCCAATACTCCTTCAATGATGGGAGTTGCCGAACAGAATCCAAAGGTTACTGAAGGCAGTGGTAATGATCAAAGGTTAATACCAATAAATAAATATGGAATTTCATTAGTATCAATGGGGTTTCTTATAGAAGAAGGTCAGCCAGTTATATGGAGAGGACCAATGCTAAATAGTATTATCCGTCAATTTCTTTATCAAGTTGAATGGAATAATCTCGATTTTTTGGTTATTGACTTGCCTCCTGGAACAGGAGATGCTCAAATTTCTCTTTCTCAATCTGTCCCTATTGCTGGAGCTATTGTCGTTACCACTCCACAACAAGTATCTCTGCAAGATGCAAGGAGAGGACTAGCAATGTTTAAACAACTTGATGTACCGATAATTGGAATTGTAGAAAATATGTCAGTATTTATTCCTCCAGACATGCCAGATAAAAAATATGAAATTTTTGGTAGAGGTGGTGGACAGTTATTAGCTAAAGAAAATGATTTGCCATTATTAGCTCAAATTCCTATTGAAATTCCTCTGGTTGATGAAAGCAATAAAGGTATACCAATCTCAATAAGCCAGCCTAATATAGAAAGTTCTATTGCATTTAGCAATTTAGCACTTTTGATTAAAAATCAATTCTTTAATAAATAATCAATGTATAGGAGAATTTCTTTATTAGTAAAGAGAGGATTTCTGCAAAAAAAAGAAACAAGGAGTAGTGCATTTTTATTTTCTCCACTACTAATAATTCCTTTATTTTTGGTTATTATTTCTGGCGTTTTAATAAAAAGTATTCAGGGAGAATTCTTTGTATCTAATTATTTAGGTCATATTTTAACTGGATTTTTAGGTTATTTTTTAGCATTTTTTATTTCTTACGTACCACTAGAGAGAATTAGAAAGTATTTGATTCCATTTTATTTGTGTACTTTAATTTCATTATGTCTAATTTATTTTGTGGGTATTTCAGTCTCTGGTTCTCAAAGATGGCTAAACTTAGGAATTTTTTCCTTTCAGCCTTCGGAAGTTGCTAAATTGAGTACCCTACTAACTCTTGCGTTAGTACTCGACAAAAAAATAATTTCAACAATAAGAGACTTAGTCTTGCCCTTATTAATAGTTATCTTGCCTTGGTTATTAGTTTTTTTTCAACCAGACTTAGGTACCTCTCTAGTTTTATTAGTTATGACAGGTGTAATGCTTTATTGGATGCAAATGCCCATAGAGTGGATTTTGATATTAGTCTTTTGTATCGTTACTTCTGTTTTACATTTCACCTTACCAATGGTTCTTATTTTTTGGATTCCTTTTATGGGTTATCTTGCTTATAGATCTTCAAAAAAGAAAATTATTTTTTCGACTTTTGCCGTTTCCTTGCATTTAGTTGTGGCAAAATTAACACCAATTTTGTGGCAATACGGCCTAAAAGAATATCAAAAAGAGAGGTTAGTTCTATTTTTAAATCCAAATATAGATCCATTAGGTGGTGGATATCATTTGCTACAAAGTAAAATTGCAATTGGTTCTGGGGGATTTTGGGGCACTGGTTTATTACAAGGTAAGCTGACTAATTTGCAATTTATACCTGAACAACATACTGATTTTATATACAGCGCTCTTGGCGAAGAGTTGGGTTTTTTGGGATGTGTAATAGTTTTATTTTTGTTCTTTCTTTTGATTAAAAAACTAATTTACATTGCACAAAATGCTAGAAGCGAATTTGAATCTCTAGTTGTTATTGGGGTCGCAGCAATTTTTTTATTCCAAATAATTATTAACCTATTTATGACGGTTGGATTGGGACCAGTTACTGGAATTCCTCTTCCTTTTATGAGCTATGGTAGAACTTCATTGTTAATTAATTTTATTTTTATTGGATTAGCCTTATCTATATTGAAACGTTCTAGATCATTACGAAGTTAATGAAACCACAAATTACTATAAAAAAAATTCAAGATCTTTTGATTAAAGGATTTCAAACTATACATGTTGATGATGATACCTCTCGAAGAATGTGGTGGGCTTCTTTAGAGCTTATTCAAAAAGAGTTCCTTTCTCAAAATTACCAAAAGGGGGGTGTTTGGGTAGCCTCTCCTTTGCCAGCTCTTAATGATAAAAAATTTTTTAATCAACTTCATGGTTGGTTATGGTCACCGAAGGGGTTTCCATATTTTCAAAAAGATTATGCCGGCTTTTTACCAGCTAATGAATCAGCGACTTTTAAAAAAGATTTGGATTTCATAAGTGACTACAAAGTCTTAAATCTAAGTCATATAGATGGTTATGAACCTTTTTTAATGATAATTACTCCAAATTTTCAATGTATATTATCAATTGTTGGAGATAAAGATAAGAAAATCTTCTTAATGAAATGTGATGAAGAAAGCTTGAAAATTTCTATTGAATTGATGCATGCAAAATTAAACCAAGAAAATTATGAGGAAGGAGTTAAATTTCGTAATGCAATTAATAATTTAGGAAACCTGAATATTAATGATCAATTTGAAAAAAGTTTTTGGCCAATATTATCGGCAAAATTGGCAAAGTTGGGACCAAATCACAATATAAAGACTTCTTTGAATAACGATAAAACAAATGTTCAACTTTCTGAAGCAAAATTGTTAAGTGCTATTTCGCATGAAGTAAGAACTCCCTTAACTACTATAAAAACTCTAATTAGTTCTACTTTGAAAAAATATAAAATGGATGAATCAATAAGAAATCGTTTAACTCAAATAGATAATGAATGTAATGAGCAAATTGATAGGTTTGGTTTAATTTTTAATGCTGCAGAATTGGTAAGTAATGAAGTTTCTTCATTCAATAGCATGGCAAAAATTAATTTAGCCGAAATTTTTATAAAACTTGCTCCTGTATGGAAAAAACAATTAAATAGACGTGGCATTTCTTTAAAGATAGACATCCCAAATCAACTTCCGCAAATTTTAAGTGATTCTGAAAAATTAGAATTAATGTTGAGGGGACTAATTGATAAAAATACTAGAGGTTTAAAAGAAGGTAGTACAATAATTTTAGAATTAAGACCAGCTGGCCAAAAACTTAAACTGCAACTAAAAGTACAAAAATTAGGTAGTTTTAAAAAAGAAATATCAAAAAGAGACAATGGATCTGATTTGGGCCCTGTTTTAAATTGGAACCCCCAAACTGGTAGTTTACAGTTAAGCCAAAATGCTACTCAAAAGTTGTTAGCTAGTTTAGGAGGGCATGTCACAAAAAGGCGAGATACAGGTTTGACAGTATTTTTCCCGATTTCAGATTCAAATTAAAATGAGAAACAATTTTTCATTTATTAAATAATGTAGAAACTTCTTTCAAATTTTGAATTTTGTAAAATTTGAATGCTAATTTCTTATTATAAATAACTCAAAATCTAGGATGACGGAAACTTTAGTTGGTCAATTTCCAAAGCATATAGGAAGCACTGGGGGTTTATTAAACTCAGCAGAAACAGAAGAAAAATATGCAATTGTATGGAAAAGTTCAACAGAACAAGCATTTGAATTGCCCACTGGTGGTGCAGCAATTATGCATGAAGGTGATAACTTAATGTACTTTGCAAGAAAAGAACAATGCCTTGCTTTAGGAACTCAACTTCGAGCTTTTAAACCAAGAATTGAGGACTTTAAGATCTACAGAATTTTTCCAGGTGGTGATATTGAATTCTTACATCCAAAAGATGGTGTTTTCCCTGAGAAAGTTAATGAGGGTAGGGAAAAGGTAGGCCACAATCCAAGGCGAATAGGTGAAAATCCTAATCCAGCAGGGTTAAAATTTACTACTAAGAATACTTTTGATTGATTTCCTAAAAGTTGATATAAAGGAAGAATATAACTATAATCTGGGTTGACATTATTAGTATGATCAGCTCACACAAAGATAAGTTTTACAACGCTTACAAAGAAGGTAAGAATTTTATACCTATCACTCAAACTTGGCCAGCAGATTTAGAGACTCCATTATCGACCTGGTTAAAATTATCAGAAAAAGATTCTCATGGCGTTTTTCTCGAATCTGTCGAAGGTGGAGAGAATTTGGGAAGATGGAGTATTGTCGCCACTAAACCTCTTTGGGAAGCCTCTTGTTATGGAAAAGAAATAGTAAAAACTTGGGAAAATGGAAAAACTGAAATACATAAAGGAGATCCTTTCGATATTTTAAGAATTTGGACGAAGGAATATAACTCATCAATGCTTGAAGGTTTACCATCAATTGGACAATTATACGGTTCTTGGGGTTATGAATTAATTAATCGAATTGAACCAACCGTTCCAATAAATGAAATAGAAGAAAATACTATACCTTATGGTTCTTGGATGTTTTTTGACCAGTTAGTTGTTTTTGATCAAATCAAAAGATGCATTACAGCCGTAGTTTATGCAGATACAACTTCTTTGAAGGAGTCATCTATTGAAGAAGTTTATCAAAACTCAATTTCTAAAATTAAGAAAACTAGAAACTTAATGAAAGTTCCTTTAAAAGGAAAAGATTTTTTAGACTGGAATGAAAATGATAATTTGAATTTAGATCTTAAAAGTAATTGGAAGAAAAAAGATTTTGAAGATGCTGTTCTATCTGCAAAAGAATACATAAGAAAAGGTGATATTTTTCAAATAGTTATAAGTCAAAGATTTAATACTAAAGTCAATAATGATCCTTTTAATTTATATAGAAGCTTAAGGATGGTTAATCCATCTCCATACATGTCATTTTTTGATTTTGGTTCATGGTATCTGATCGGTTCAAGCCCAGAAGTTATGGTTAAAGCTGAAAAAAATAAACAAAATCAGATCATAGCTAGCTTGAGACCAATTGCTGGTACAAGACCTAGAGGTGATGATCTTCAACAAGATCTAGAATTAGAAAAAGACTTATTAAAAGATCCAAAAGAGATAGCAGAGCACGTAATGCTTATAGATCTTGGAAGAAATGATCTTGGAAGGGTTTGTGAAATTGGTACTGTGGAGGTCAAAGATTTAATGGTTATTGAAAAATATTCACATGTTATGCATATAGTGAGTGAAGTAGAAGGAATCTTAAAAAGTAATACTGATGTATGGGATTTGTTAAAGGCTTGTTTTCCTGCAGGAACAGTAACTGGAGCACCAAAAATAAGAGCTATGCAATTGATTAAACAATTTGAAAAAGATGCAAGAGGACCTTATGCAGGTGTTTACGGATCGATCGATATTAATGGCGCATTAAATACCGCAATTACGATAAGAACTATGATAGTTAAACCCTTAAAAGATGGTAAATATAATGTGTCAGTCCAAGCAGGCGCTGGTATTGTTGCTGATTCTTCTCCTGAGAATGAATATCAAGAGACAATAAATAAAGCAAAGGGGATACTAAAAGCACTAGCCTGTTTGGATAAATAAATGAGTAGCCTTAATCTTTACAAGGGTTTTGAAGTGGAACTTTTTACAGGTTCTTTCAATTCTCATATTGGCATTTCTGCAGATATTGAAAAAAACTTTTCTGATTTTGTGAAAGAGCCAGATAATAGAAATGTTGAATACATAACTACTCCAGAAAAAGACTATGAGTTTTTATTAGAGAAATTAATAACTCCAAGAAAAAATTTAAGAAAATGGCTTATAAATAAGGGTTTAACAATAATTCCTTCATCCACTCTTTGTTTTAAACACAATATTCACTTTCAAAGATCTGATAATGACAATAATTATCATCAATTTATAGAAGATAATTATGGAATCTCTGTTGCAACTTCCAGCGTCCATATAAATATAGGAATAGATGACTTAGATAAGCTTTTCGCCGCTATTAGACTCATAAGAGCTGAAGCTGCTCTCTATTTATCAATAAGTGCTAGCTCACCTTTTTTAAATAATCAATTGACGGGAAATCATTCCCAAAGATGGATTCAGTTTCCTAAAACGCCAAGTAAAGTACCATTTTTTTTAAATCATCATTCCTATATTGCTTGGATCGAAAAAAATATTGCTAACAAAAATATGCAAAATATCAGGCATTTTTGGTCTTCAATCAGACCCAATGGTCCCCAAAGACCTTTAATTCTCGATCGTTTGGAATTAAGAATTTGTGATTTCGTTCATGATGTTAATTTGTTGTTAGGGATAACTGCCATGCTAGAACTAAGAATTTTAAATCTATTTGAAAATATCAAAACTCTAGATCCTCTAACTGCGAGTATTTTTTCTATTGATCAATTATCAGAAATATGTGATCAAAATGAAACTAATGCTGCTAAAAATAGTTTGAATTCAGAGTTAATTAACTGGCAAGATGGCAAAAAAATTATTTGTAGAGAATGGATTGAAAATTTACTATCAGATTTATCATCCACTGCAGAAAAATTGAATATGAAACATCTTTTGCAACCTATTAATAAAGTACTTGAAGAAGGTAATCAATCTATGAAATGGATTAATCAATATGAAAAAGGTCTTTCTATTGAACAAATAATGAAAATTTCTATCGATGATATGATCAAGAATGAAGATGAAAGTTTTTGATTACGTAAATAAACATTTGAACTGCAAATTTTCAATTGTGACATAATAAAAATATGGAATCTTTTCGACAGATTGAAAAAAATAATGTGGATCTGATCAGTAATAATGATTCACTTGATAAAAATCGTCTTTTGATAGAGGATTTATGGGAATCTGTCCTCAGAGAAGAATGTCCAGAAGATCAAGCAGAGAGATTGATACAGCTTAAAGAATTAAGTTATTCGAAACAAGTTGATGGGAATAGTTCAAAAACTTTTAAAAATGAAATAGTTGATATTGTTAATTCTATGGATTTGGCAGAATCGATTGCCGCAGCTAGAGCGTTTTCATTATATTTTCAGCTAGTTAATATTCTGGAACAAAGAGTTGAGGAAGATAGATATATCCAGAGTTTTACTAATAAGGATGTTCAAAAATCACCTGATAATCTTGATCCTTTTGCTCCAGCATTGGCTAGGCAAAATGCTCCAGTAACTTTTAGAGAATTATTTTATAGGTTAAGGAAATTAAATGTACCTCCTGGAAAATTAGAGGCTTTATTACAGGAAATGGATATTCGTCTTGTTTTTACTGCACATCCGACGGAGATAGTAAGACATACGATTAGACATAAGCAAACTAGAGTCGCAAATTTGTTGAAAAAAATACAGGTTGAGCAATTTTTAACGAAAGAAGAAAAAAATTCTTTAAAAACCCAACTAAAAGAAGAAGTAAGACTTTGGTGGAGAACAGATGAATTGCATCAATTTAAACCTTCAGTTTTGGATGAAGTAGATTACGCTTTGCATTATTTTCAGCAAGTTTTATTTAATGCAATGCCTCAATTGAGAGGTAGAATTTCTGAAGCCCTTACCGAAAATTATCCAGATGTTCAGATGCCTTCTGAATCTTTTTGTAACTTTGGTTCTTGGGTAGGCTCTGATAGGGATGGTAATCCATCTGTAACTCCTGAGATAACATGGAGAACTGCTTGCTATCAAAGGCAGTTGATGTTGGAAAGATATATTATCGCAACATCTAATCTTAGAGATCAATTAAGCGTCTCAATGCAATGGAGTCAAGTAAGTTCTTCTTTATTAGAGTCATTAGAAACGGATAGGGTTAAGTTCCCAGAAATCTATGAAGCTAGGGCGACAAGATACAGATCAGAACCTTACAGATTAAAGTTGAGTTATATTCTAGAAAAATTAAGGTTAACTCAAGAAAGGAATGATTTATTGGCTAAAAGCGGGTGGAAATTTGACTTAGAGGGAGAAATGGATACTAAAAATATTGATAAACATGAAAACTTACATTACAAGTCTGTGAATGAATTCACATATGATCTCGAACTAATTAAAAATAGCCTTATCAGTACAGATTTAACTTGTGAAGCTGTAGATACTCTACTTACTCAGGTTCATATTTTTGGATTTTCTTTAGCAAGTTTGGATATACGTCAAGAAAGTACAAGGCATAGTGAAGCTATTCAAGAGCTTACGAATTATCTTGATTTATCTGTACTGTATGACCAAATGTCTGAGGAAGAAAAAATTATGTGGTTAATAGACGAATTAAATACAAAAAGGCCTTTAATTCCCTCTGAGGTCAACTGGACAAAAACTACAGAAGAAACTTTTTCAGTTTTTAAAATGGTTAAGAGACTGCAGCAAGAATTTGGAAGTCGTATCTGTCATTCTTACGTAATTTCAATGAGTCATAGTGCATCTGATTTGCTTGAAGTTCTCTTACTGGCAAAAGAAATGGGACTTCTTGATCAAAACTCCCAAAAGTCAAAATTGTTAGTCGTACCTCTTTTCGAAACTGTTGAAGACCTTAAAAGAGCACCAGAAGTAATGGATAAGTTGTTTAAATTAGATTTCTACAGATCATTATTGCCAAAAGTTGGAGAATCTTTTAAACCTCTACAAGAATTAATGCTTGGATATTCTGATAGTAATAAAGATTCAGGTTTTGTTTCTAGTAATTGGGAAATTCATAGAGCTCAAATAGCTCTCCAAAATCTTGCAAGTAGAAATAACATATTGCTAAGACTTTTTCACGGAAGAGGCGGCTCCGTAGGTAGAGGGGGAGGACCAGCTTATCAGGCAATATTGGCTCAACCAAGCGGTACTTTAAAAGGACGAATAAAAATAACAGAACAAGGTGAAGTTTTGGCATCAAAATATAGTCTTCCTGAATTGGCTTTATATAATCTCGAAACTGTCACTACAGCTGTTATTCAAAATAGTTTGGTAAATAATAGACTTGATGCTACTCCAGAATGGAATCAATTAATGTCAAGGTTGGCAGAAACATCAAGGTCTCACTATAGAAAATTAGTACATGAGAATCCTGATTTGTTAAATTTCTTTCAAGAGGTCACTCCGATAGAAGAAATAAGTAAATTACAGATTTCTAGCAGGCCTGCTAGAAGAAAAAAAGGTGCTAAAGATTTGTCAAGTTTAAGAGCTATTCCATGGGTTTTTGGTTGGACACAAAGTAGATTTCTTTTGCCAAGTTGGTTTGGAGTAGGCACTGCATTATCCTCAGAATTAAATGCTGACCCTCAACAAATTGAATTATTAAGAGTACTGCATCAAAGATGGCCATTTTTCAGAATGCTTATATCCAAAGTAGAAATGACATTATCTAAGGTGGATTTGGAAGTTGCTAAATATTATGTTGATACTCTTGGCAGTAAAGAAAATAAAGATTCGTTTGATGTAATTTTTGATGTAATTTCTGATGAATATAATCTTACAAAATCGTTAATACTTGAAATTACTGGTAAAAATAAACTCCTTGAATCTGATAGAGACTTAAGATCGTCTGTAAGTTTGAGAAATAAGACAATCATTCCATTGGGATTTTTGCAGGTTTCACTTTTAAGAAGACTTAGAGACCAGACAAGACAACCCCCTATTAGCGAATTTCTTATTAATAAAGATGAATCTAGAAGAGCTTACAGTAGGAGTGAACTATTGAGAGGGGCACTGTTAACAATTAATGGGATAGCTGCTGGTATGAGAAATACAGGTTGATAATTGCAATATTTTTCTAAAAAAAAATTTGTTCTTCCAGAAGGTTATTTTGTTAATTCTTCTAAAATCCCTTTAGCTAAAGAAGTTAATAAACTTTTAGCAAATTGTGGTTGTGAGACATTCCCAATAAAACCACTTTCTGAGGCTATTCAGAAGAGTAATTTCTTTTTTTCCATTCAGAATGAATTAAAAAATAAATTATATGGGTTTGTAAGGGTTACATCAGACAGGGGATTGAATGCTAACTTATGGAATTTAAGTGCAGCACCAGGTAATAATCAGCAAGTTTTTTATTCAGTATTGCTTCAAGTAACTCTCGAGAAAATAAATAGAGAAATGCCTGGATGCAGTATTTCTGTACAAGCTCCAGTATCTTCTTTTTTATCTTTAGAAGAAATTGGGTTTATATTAGATCCAAATGGAATAAGGGTTATGGGATATAAGCTTTAAAATCATATTACGAGCATGGAGGGATTCGAACCCCCGACTCTCAGAACCGGAATCTGATGCTCTATCCAACTGAGCTACATGCCCTTTAATTTTTCAATTTCTTTAAAGAAAATCTAAATATTTTAAACTTAGCTAATTTAATTAATGAATGCATAAAAAAAATTTTTTTAAATAAATTAAAAATTAAAAATTTTAGAAACCATAAAAGTTTCGAAATTGATCTTACAGAGCAAAGAGCAATTGTTCTTGGTTGTAATGGTATTGGCAAGTCAAATTTACTTGAATCGGTTGAATTTTTAAGTCAATTAAAATCTAATAGGGCATTAAGTGATAAAGATCTAATAGAAAATGGTAGTGATATGGCTGTAGTCACAGGTCAAGTAGATTTTCGAGATGATTTAAAGTTAAATTTATTTCGAAAATCTTCCAAAAAAGTTTATGTCAATGAATCAATGTTGAAAAAACAAAGTGAAATAAAGAATTATATACAGAGCGTATGTTTCTGTTCAAATGATATAAATATTGTTAGAAGCGAACCCAGTTATCGAAGAGCATGGATTGATAAAGTTGTATCACAACTTGAACCAGTATATTTAGACTTGATTAGTAGATTTAACAGGCTTTTAAAACAAAGAAGTTATTTTTGGCGTTCAGAAGGCTTTCAAAATGACCAAAACTCTGACATTGTTGAAAGCTTTGATATTCAAATGTCAATAATAAGTACACGAATTTATAGGCGTAGAAGAAGGGCTTTACTAAAAATAAAACCATATGTTGAATATTGGCATAATCACTTAAGTAAATCTAAAGAGCAAATAGCTATCAATTATCTTTCAGGAATACAAAATATAATTCCTGAAGAAGAAGAAGAGGAGGTTATTAGAAAAAAAATATCAGAACAACTCTTAAATCAGCGTTCGATCGAAGCTTTAACTGGTAAATGTAATTTTGGGCCTCATCGTGATGATATTGAGTTTTTAATTAATAATATTTCAGTTAGAAAGTATGGTTCATCCGGTCAGCAAAGAACTTTTATCTTGGCTTTAAAGATGGCTGAACTAGATTTATTAACTAAAACATTAAATGTTCCTCCAATACTTATATTGGATGATGTCTTAGCGGAACTAGATATAACTAGACAAAATTTGTTACTAAATTCTGTTGGCCAAGATAGTCAATGTTTTATAAGTGCGACACATCTAGATAAATTTAATCAGTCTTTCTTAAGCTCTTCACAGATGATTTACTTATAATTTTAAAAGTAGCAATTTTTAGCTAATCTTATATATATAAATTTTTTTAATGGAAGTCCACAAAAAAAATCAAATTTTAAGTTCTTTTAGAAATGACCAAAAATTAAGTCATCAAAGTAAGCACTTCTTGTTGGAACTATATAGATGTGACTACGAAAAATTAAATGACGAATCCTTTTTGCGCTGTACTTTAAACAAAGCTTCTAAATTGGCAAAGGCAACAGTTTTGAATTTGATTAGTAATAAATTTGAGCCTCAAGGGGTTACAGCAATTGCATTATTGGCTGAATCTCATATTTCTATACATACATGGCCTGAATCAAATTATTCTGCAGTCGATATATTTACTTGTGGTCACAATATGCTACCAGAACTTGCAAGTCAATATTTAATTGAAGCTTTGAAAGCTGAAGAACATTCTCTGCGTGTTATTGAGCGTAATCCCCCTGAATCAGTACTTAAACAGATTAGAACTGTTGTTTAAGCTGCGTCATTTATCTATTTAATTTTCCACTTATCAGCCCTTCAAGATCTAAACTTGTGCAATTAAATCCTAAATTAGAAAAATATTGAACTAATTCACTAAAATTATATTTTTCAAAAAAAAGCTTTAATTCATCTTGGGGAATTTCTATTCTTGCAGTAGAGCCTTGGCATCTAACTCTAACTTCTGATAAACCACCGTTTTTAAGGAATTCCTCAGCCTTCTCAACCATTTTTAATCTCTTACTAGTTATTTCATGACCATAAGGAAATCTTGATGACAAACATGGTTGCGCAGGTTTGTCCCACCAAGGAAACCCTAATGCTCTTGATATATCTCTTATGTCTTGTTTTGAGAATTTAAACTTCGCAAGGGGAGAAATAACGCCAGCATTTTTTGAGGCTTTTATGCCTGGTCTGTAATCTTTAAGATCATCAAGATTCACTCCATCGAAAACAATCTTGTAATCAAGTTTTTTTTGACAAGTAAGTTGTATGTTTGTGAAGCTCCTTTTTACAAGCAAAGCATCTATCCTTGGGATTTTTACTATAACTTGGTTGGTCTAATTCAGATGTTTTAATTTCTAAATGTTTTACTCCAATCCACTTTGCTTGGCTTCTTGCTTCTATAAGAAGTGAGTTGGCTAATGCAGGAGAAATTCCTGTAATTGCAACTGCTTTGCTACCTAATTGCTCGAACGCTAACGAAGCTACTAATGTACTGTCTACCCCACCTGAATAAGCAATACAAACGCTATCAAGATTGCTTATGTATTTTCTAATTTTATAAAGCTTTTCACTTTGTTCATCAGAGAGAATTTCTAGTTGATGGAACATGCTAATTACTCTAAAATTCGAATTACCTATGAATAGGTTAAATTAATTATTAAATTTTTAATAATATTAATTACTATATCTTAGATTAAGTTTATTCACCTTATTCAATTGACGAATACAAGTAGAAATAGAGGAATAGGGATTGTCACCGCAAGTGACAGTCAAGAGAGATCAAAAGGTCAATTACATATATATGATGGAGATGGTAAAGGAAAAAGTCAGGCTGCTTTAGGTGTTGTACTAAGAACAATAGGCTTGGGAATTTGTGAAAAAAGACAGTCAAGAGTTCTACTTCTAAGATTTCTAAAAGGTCCTGAGAGACCTTACGATGAGGATTCAGCGATAGAGGCTTTACAAAGAGGCTTTCCACACTTAATTGACCATGTAAGAACAGGTAGATCGGAATTTTTTACTTCTGACCAAGTAACGAAGTTTGATATTGGTGAGGCTCAAAGAGGTTGGAATATTGCTAAAGGAGCAATTGCTAGTTCTCTTTATTCTGTAGTTGTGTTAGATGAGTTGAATCCAGTTCTTGATTTAGGAATGCTTGATATCCAAGAAGTAGTTGATTCACTTCAAAATCGCCCTGATGGATTGGAAATAATTATTACTGGAAGGGCAGCCCCTCCCTCTTTGGTAAGAATATCGCAACTCCATTCAGAAATGAGATCACGTTTAATAGGAGATCTATCAAAACTAACCAACCAAAGGAGATTGAATGGCGGAATTGAGATTTATACTGGTGAAGGAAAAGGTAAATCCACAAGCGCCCTTGGCAAGGCTCTTCAAGCTATTGGTAAAGGGATATCTCAAGATAAAAGTCATAGAGTTTTAATATTACAATGGTTAAAAGGTGGAAATGGTTATACCGAAGATGCTGCGATAGAAGCTTTGAGAGAAAGTTATCCACATTTGGTGGATCATTTGCGCTCAGGTAGAGATGCGATAGTGTGGAGAGGTCAGCAACAACCAATTGATTATGTTGAGGCTGAAAGAGCATGGGAAATTGCTAAAGCTGCTATTTTGAGTGGATTATATAAAACAATTATTTTAGATGAATTGAATCCAACTGTTGATTTAGAGCTTTTACCTGTGGAATCAATACATCAAACTCTCTTGAAAAAACCAGCAGAAACAGAAGTTGTTATTACTGGGAGATGCAAAAATGAACCTTCATACTTTAAACTCGCTGATGTTTATTCAGAAATGGTCTGTCATAAGCACTATGCGAATGTTGGAGTTGATTTGAAAAGAGGTGTAGATTACTAAATCTTTTTTAAAAAATTAATCGCAAAAAATTTCTTTTATCTTTTCAATCCCACCCTCTATAGATTTTGATTGAATTTTGAATTGCGACAAGATTTTTGAAGCTTTTTCAGAACGTTTTCCCGATTTACATATGGTAAAAACTTCTTTAATCAAACTTTCTTTTTGAATAAATTCTAAGTCAGATTCTTGGTTTAAATTACTTAGTGGGATTGATATAGACCCCTTTATTGAAGAATGAGAAAATTCTTCATTTTCTCTTACATCAATTAAAAGAACCTTGTCAGGTTTTTCTTTAAATAAGCTACTAAAATCAATAGCATTTATTTTGTTATCTTTCTCAAAACATTCATATTCACAATAAAAGTCAACAAACTGAGTGAGATTGGTTATGCGCTTATTTACCTGATCACTTTTAAGGTATAACTTTTTCATATTAATATTCAATAGATTAAATATTAAAATTTGGCCATCTAAAATTTCACCTTTTTTTAAAATGATTTTAATAATTTCATTAACTTGAAATATTCCTATCAGACCTGTTGAAATACCCACAACACCATTTTCTGCACAACTAGGGATGGAATTTTTTAAAGGTGATTCTGGAAGTAAGTCTCTTAAATTAGGACTATTTTTATGTAAGTTGAAAACACTCACTTGCCCTTCAAATCCTTGCACACTTCCAAAAATTAGTGGTTTATTTAGAATCAAGCATGCATCATTGATCAAATATCTTGTGCCAAAGTTATCCGTGCAATCACAAATAATATCAAATTCTTTAATTATTTCTAGGGCATTTTCTGAACTAATCCTTGTATTAAAAGTAAATACTTCAATATTAGGATTGAGTTTTTTAATTCTTTCTTTAGCAGAATCAATTTTTAAATTGCCTATTTTATTTGTTTCATGAATAATTTGTCTTTGTAGATTAGATTTTTCTACGTGATCGTTATCAATTATTCCAATTTTTCCAATGCCTGCAGCTGCTAGATAAATTAATACTGAAGATCCTAGCCCCCCCGCTCCTACACATAAGACTGAGCTATTTTTAAGCTTTAATTGACCTTCAGTTCCTATCTCTTGAAGCGTTAAATGCTTTTGATATCTTTCTAGCTCATCTTCATTCAAGAAATTAAATTCGATATCTTTAGATATTGTCATTTTTAATTTCAAAACAATATTACTACTAAGATATGATAATTAAAATAAACAATTAAACCTTTTTAAGGCTTCTTAATTATAGGATTTATTAATTTTTTGTTAGAACAAGAGAATATTGGTAATTAATTAAAAATAAAAATTTTTGCAAAAAAACCTTCAAGATCTTTGTATATCAATACATCTAAAAAATACAAAATGTGTCGGTTCGGAATTACGCATGACAAAAAGGTAGCAAATAGACGATTTTTCCGTTATTGTCTGGTTCATATATTGAGATTATTGATTTCATGAGTGATAACACACCAGAGTCAAATCAAGACTCCGGCTCCGCTACAAGCTCAGAAACTAAAAGCTTTTCAGAAAAGTATTCTGATGTAATGGGTAAAGTCAACGAAACGCTCGGAAATGTTGATTGGACACAAATGGGTAAATACGGCAAAGCGGCAGGAATCATTGCTGTTGTTGTTATTGCGCAAATAATCATAAAAGTTGTTATCGACACAATTAATTTTTTCCCAATTTTGCCTGGACTCCTTGAACTTCTTGGAGTTATAGTTGTTGGCCAATGGAGTTGGCAAAATCTACGTACTAGTGAAAATCGTGAAGCTGTTTTAGATAAGATGCAAAATCTTAAAAAAACATATCTTGGTTAGTTGAAATCACATATTGAGTATTGATTTTGCGTAATTTTTGACCTGATTAAAATATGATCCACCAAACATATTGGCATGATTCAATATGTGATAGAAATTATATATAATTATCCTTTTGTCAAAACCTTCCTTTATAGGGAAAATCTTATGATACTCTCCATAAAATTCTTTTTCAAAACCTCCAAATAATTTAGTCATAGCAATATCGACTTCATTATCTGCCCACCATGATGCTGGATCAAATATAACTCCCTTGCCATTTTTGTCTGTTCCTACATTTCCTGACCACAAATCACCATGAACGAGAGAATTAATTGGTTTATGTTTTAATAATTCTTTTTTAATTTTTTCTTTAACTTTATTTATAGTTTCTTTGTCTAAAACATTTGATTTAAGAATTGATAATTGAGGTATTATTCTTAAGTTTAAAAAACAATCTATCCAATTATTTTCCCAACCTTTTTTCTGATCTGTTAATCCTATAAAACCTTTTACAGGATACCCAAATAATTTGGGATTTGATTCGGTTGAATTTAAGTGCATTTCACCTAAACCTTTCCCAAGCTTTTTTTGGTTAAAGTTTTGCATTTCTATCCATTCAATTAAGAGAATTTCTACGTTCTTAATGTTTTTGTAGGCGATAACATCAGGAACAAATAAGTTTTTTTGATTAATATATCGTCTCAAATTTTGAATACAATATTTCTCAAATTCAAGAAATTTTTTATTTCTGTCGTTTTTTTTAAGAAATAATTTTTTGTTTGAGAATTCTATTTGCCATGCACTATGAATATCACCCCCATGCACTTGTTTAATACTTTTTGGATAGGCTTCACCTAATTCTTCACAAATTTCGCTAACTTCAATAGGTGATAATTTTTGCATTTCTAATGAGAAAATCCGAAATTGTTGTTGTTGGTGCTGGTATAGCTGGATTAACTTCTGCAGCAATTTTATCAAAAAAAGGATTATCGGTAACTTTAATTGAATCTCATACTCAATCAGGGGGATGTGCTGGTACTTTTAAAAGAAAGAATTATATTTTTGATGTTGGTGCAACGCAAGTTGCAGGTTTAGAGAAAGGAGGAATACATTCTAGAGTGTTTAATTTTTTAGATATTCCGATACCTGAAGCTACAATTTTAGATCCTGCTTGCATTGTTGATTTAAAAGATGGAAGTCAGCCTATTCCTATTTGGTATGAAAAAAATAAATGGATTGCTGAACAAGAAATGCAGTTTCCTGGGAGTCGTAGATTTTGGAAACTTTGCAACCTCATACATCAAAGTAATTGGATATTTGCTAACAATAATCCAGTATTACCAATTAGTAATTTTTGGGATTTTTCTCAACTTTTCAAAGCAATAGTTCCTTCAAACCTTCTAACGGGTATCTTCCTTAAAGCTACTATTTTTGATTTATTGCGCATATGTGGATTATCCAAAAATGAGCGCTTGATTAAGTTCTTGAATTTACAACTAAAACTCTATTCTCAAGAAGATGTTTATAATACTGCAGCATTATATGGTTCTACAGTTCTGCAGATGTGTCAACAGCCACATGGTTTGTGGCATCTTAAAAAATCTATGCAGTCTTTAAGTGAAGCATTAGAAAGTTCATTAAGTAAAACTGGAGTCAATGTAATTTTTGGCCAAAAAGTTAATTCAATAAATTTTGATGATCTCAATATGTGTTGGGAAGTATCTGCTAATTCAAAACAGAATTCTTTTATTTATCAAGCAAAAGATTTGATTTATACCGCGCCCCCCCAATCTTTGCACAGGCATTTGAAAGAACCTTTAAAAAGAAATCAAAGTTATAAAAATCGACTTAATAATTTACCTGATCCAAGTGGAGCTTTAGTATTTTATTCAGCTTTAAAAAAAGAACATATTAAAAAAATATCCTCCAATCATTATCAATTTGTCTCGCCTGAATTTGGTTCTTTATTCGTATCAATTAGTGATGATGGTGATGGCAGAGCACCAAAAGGTGAGGTTACTTTAATAGCTAGTATTTTTACTAAGACAAAAGATTGGTTTGAGTTAGATAAACAAAATTATGATAGGAAGAAGAAGGATATCATAAAAAAAATATCTCTCGAATTGGAAAGTCAATTTGATATTGTTCCTGAAAATTGGCTACATAGGGAATTAGCTACGCCATTAGGATTTGAAAAATGGACAAATAGACCTAATGGAATTGTAGGAGGGCTTGGTCAAAATCCAGATATTTTTGGTTTATTTGGATTATCAAGCAGGACTCCATTCGAAGGTTTATGGTTATGTGGAGATTCAATTTATCCTGGAGAGGGCACTGCAGGAGTTAGTCAGTCTGCATTAATGGTCTCCAAGCAAATTTTGGCTTCTAGAGGTATAGAAAATTTTAATTTATAAAGTTTTTTCTGATTTCTTTTGCTTCAGCAAGTTTTTGAGAAAGTAACTCCCAATTTTTTTCTTTTATAATGGACTCTAATTTATTAAGCTTATTTTTAAAATTATTAATGGCATTTAAAACATTAATTTGATTATTCATAGCTAAATCTAAGCCTAGTTTTTCATTACCCCCGCCAACTCTCGAAGTGTCAGCAAATCCTGTAGCTGCCAATTTCTGTGCAAGATCTAATAAGGATTGATTATTTTTTGTATTAGCAGTATCAATCAAGGCAGATGCTAAGAATATTGGCAAATGAGAAATTAAAGATGCTGCTTCATCATGTTCTTTTGGCGAAGCTTGGCAAATTTCACAATCCATAGCTTTTATTAGCTCGGAAATAGTTCTTAATGCATTTAAATTACTATTTTGTGTAGGGGTAATAATCCACTTTGCATTTTTAAAAAGACCTTCAAAACCAGCATTAACTCCTTTTTTTTCTGTTCCTGCCATTGGATGTGAACCAATAAATAGAGGATGAAGATTTTCCCATTTATAGACAATTGGTTCTTTAACAGAGCCCACATCAGTTACTATTGCTTCTTTTGGTATTGATGCTATCAATCGTTGAGATGGACTTATCAAATCTTTAATAGGCAATGCTAAAATTACAAGCTCACATTCTTTTAATAAGCTCGGATCACAGCTAATAAAATTTGCAAGCTTTTTTTCTTTAGCTTTTTCTTCATTAATTTTATTGTTTACTATTCCATAAATAGTGTGGTTCATATTTTGGAGTTTTAATCCTAATGATCCGCCAATTAAACCTAGTCCTACTATTCCAATTTTCATAGATTGATTAATTCGAGACTTTTTTATATTGATACCAATTTTTTGTATATTAGGTTCATAAATTTTTTATTTATTTGAAATTAAATTAATTATAAATGCTTGAAATTTTAAGTCATCAATATTTAAAAAGTTTTTTGAAAGATCACATTATTTCTTGGGAACACAAATATTCTTTTGGCAGAATAGTTTCCAAGTGTATGGAGAATGATTCTACATATCTAATTAATTCAGAAATTTTCTCTAATAATGAATGGTTACCTCCAATATTGATTTCTCTATTTTTAAAAGAAGAGGATTCAACTTTTATTTTATCCGAAAAAAAAATTATATATATATGCCGATATCTGATTAATTCATTTAAAAATCTAGGTTTTAATTTTATTCTAAAAAATGATCAAATAATATTTGCAAATCATAATATCCGTTTGATAACAATCCAAGATTTTCTTAATGATACGAATTCTCTTAATCTAAGAAATCACCGAATAGTTTATTCCGGAACTGAGGATATAAAACAAGATCTAAAAAATCATTTTCGGATTTCTTTAATAAAAAAGGATTGGACAAAGAATGTTAAAGAATTTGAATCAATCAATCAAAAATTTATAAAAGTATATAGTTCGTTTAAGAAAAAATTCCTCATCAGAAAGGTCTTAGGAAATAGTTATATCATTTTAGATGAAAAAGAAATTAGTTTTTTTTCAAGCTTTTTTAATAAATATTCTTTTTTTTCTGATAAATTTTCTTGCGTTAATAAAGCATTATCTCAAGGTTGGGCATGCTGGGTAAAATTAAATGATACAAATTTAGATTGGAATTTGTATTTGCAACCAATAGATGAACTTTCTCAAATTAAGGAATTTTTTTTGAATAATAAATTTGTTTTTTTATCAGCATTGAGAAAAGATAATTTTTTCCAAATGTATCTTAAAAAGCAAAGTTTACATATTGACTTGGTCATTAATTTTAAAAGTAATTTTGAAGAAAAAAAGATTTCAATATACATACCTTCTAAACAGTTGCTTCCTAATAATCCTCTTTTTACAAATTCAATGTTTGATAAATGCAAAAAGTTAATACTTTTTAGAAAAGGTTTAACTTTAGTTTTGTCTGATGATATTGATTTAAAAACGAAACTTGCTACAGAATTAGCTGCTAAGTACGGCAAGAGGGTATTGTTAGAGACAATTCCCTATGGTGAAAATGAAATTCTTTGTTCTAGTTTTGACTGGTGGATAGAGAATTCTTATTTAATTCAGATTCCAGAACAAATTATCATTCCTTTGCTTCCAATTCCGAATATGTCAGAACCTATAAATGCAATTACAGTTTCTCATAATAAAAAGCTTTCCCAAGATTGGTTTAGAGACTTCTTTCTTCCTCAAGCCAGAATAAAACTTGAGAGATCTATTTCTCCTTTAAGAAGAAATTCAGGTAAATTAGTAATTTTAGATGGAAGAGTAAATAAAAGAAACTGGGGAAGATCACTTTTGCAAAACATTCAACCCTCAAAACAAATTAACTATATGCTACCTTTTGATTAGGCTATGATTTTGCACATAACAAATAAACATGGGAGAAGCTAAAAGACGTAAAACACTTGGGTTACCTCCAAAAAAAAATAATATTAAAAATAAATTTGATGAGTCCCCGAGATTATTTGAATGGCTTCCTTTCACAATCAATCAAAGGGATAGCCTAATTAAATTAAGTATTAAGGCTAGTTGGTTTGGAATCGGAGGGTTAGTAATCTTATGGGTTGTAGTGAGATTTATTGGCCCTGCAGCTGGGTGGTGGACTTTGGCTGATTCTTTATAAATCTAAGCTACTGTTTTTATATCATTAACAGCGATTGTATTAGCAGGATTGCTATTTAATGCTTTCATTGAATTAGAACTTACTTCAGTACCTTCAGTTAATTTCTCTTTAACCATAGATTCTACTTTATCCCTGATTTCTAAGTTTTGATCAAGCCAAATAATTGTATTATCTCTTCCTTGCCCAATATTTTCTCCTTCATAACTATACCAAGCCCCTCTCCTTATTATGATATTAGTCTCTTCTGCTAAATCTAATAAACATCCTGTCGTACTAATACCTTTTCCGAAGAGAATATCAAACTCTGCAATTCTAAAGGGTGGTGCAACTTTGTTTTTTGCTACTTTTACTTTTGCTCTTATTCCATATTCTTCTGTACCTCTTTTAAGCGTTTGAATTCTTCTTATATCAAGCCTCACTGATGCGTAAAACTTTAATGCATTACCTCCTGTGGTTGTTTCTGGATTGCCGTATGTAACGCCAATTTTTAGGCGTAATTGATTCAAGAATATTACCGTACATCCAGATTTGCCAATATTTCCTGTTATTTTCCTCATTGCTTGACTCATTAGTCTTGCTTGGCTTCCAATTACGTGATCTCCCATTTCTCCTTCTATTTCTGCTCTTGGAGTTAGTGCTGCTACCGAGTCCACAACTACAAGATCTACTGCACTCGATCTTATAAGCTGGTCAACTATTTCTAAAGCCATTTCACCAGTATCTGGTTGTGAAACTAACAAATTTTCAACGTCAACCCCTAAAGAGGCTGCATAAACCGGATCGAGTGCATGCTCAGCGTCTACAAATGCAGCTACTCCTCCATTTTTTTGGACTTCCGCAATCGCGTGAAGAGTTAAGGTAGTTTTACCTGAACTTTCTGGTCCGTAAACTTCTACTACTCTTCCTTTTGGATAGCCTCCTCCTAATGCTAAATCTAAGGTGAGTGCTCCAGTAGATATTGTTTCTACTTTCATTCTTGAGGCGTCACCAAGTCTCATTATTGACCCTCGTCCAAAATTTCTTTCTATTTGACCTAAGACGAGGCTTAATGCCTTGTCTTTTTCTTTTGATTCAGTTTTTTTCTTTTCTTCAAGGCTCATTGTTTGACTTATCGGTTAATGTTCTTGTAGTTATTCTAAATTTGGAAATTTTTATTTAAACCAAACTTCATAAATACAAACTATAGTACATCTGTACTCTAGCTGATTATTGTAAAATTGCAACTAAATTTTCAAGGCTACTTAATTTTAATAATTTGATTTCATTACTTAAATTATATCTATCTGATTCTTTTATATATCCCCAATCAGCTAGATAACATGGAATATGAGAAGTTTCTGCATTTTGCTTAATGTCGATTAGGGTTTTTTTTCTATCTTCAATAAAACCTAAAATCTCATAAGTTTTTGTAAGTTCTTCAATCAATTTGATTTTAGTTCCGGATTCATATCCAAAAACAAATTCTGGAAAAATATTTAATTGTTTAAGAATTCTTTCTGCAAATATCTTTCCTTTTGTTGTGATTATTCCAGTTTTTATTTTCCTTTTCTTTAATTCTTTCATAAAGGATATAACTTCAAAAAATGGATTATGTAAATTTACCCACGATTTAAAATCTTTATCAATTTGGTACTTACGAGACTTATCTAATATTTTTTGTAGATCTTCGGCAATCCATGAATTATCATTTAATATTCTCTGGCAATTTTGATAATAATTATTGATAAAATCATCTTTATTATGATTTTTTAATGGATTTTCTGTTTTTATAATTTCGTGAACAATAAGAATCATTTCCCATCCATATTTAACCCAAGGCCGCATTTCTTTGAAGGAATTAGGGACTCTTTTATAAAGTTTTTGATCAAAAGAGATGTACGGTGAATTTAAATATTTTTCACAGGACAACAAGGAACTATGCCAATATTCATGCATTCCATCAATTATTACTCCATCAAAATCAAATAGAAATATTTTTTGAGAAGACACCAATTAAATGTTAAAACTGGGCCGCTAGGATTCGAACCTAGGAATGTCGAGACCAAAACCCGATGCCTTACCACTTGGCGACGGCCCATCGGATCTTATTTTAATACATGAAAAGATTTTTTTCTATCAATAAAATACAAATTTTTTTATAAATACGGCATTGGTTTTAAAAATATTATTTCATTTAGCTCGATTTCCATGGCTCTAGAAATCTTTGAGCTTTTCTGATAGCTAAAGCCATTCTTTCAGGATAATCATAGAGTCTTTTGTTATTTTTATGAGCAAATTCAATAAGGGGCTGCATAATTTTTCTCGCAGCACTGCCAAATGCTATTCCATCTGGAAGATTGCTTGACTTCAAAAATTCATGAGTTTTTTCATTTGTTCCTCCTGCTAATTGAATTAATCCTGGTGGAAGCTCTGAACCGATTTTTTCAAATAATTTAACTGAATCTCTACTTGTTGTAGGAGCAAGATCACCAGACATTGGCCTTCCATCTAGCTGCCAAATAAGGGGAATATTAAGTTCATTAAGAATTTCATATCTTTCCCAAAGAGCTTTCAAAAGATCTTCGGGTTCTTGTGATTTCTTGAAAGATTGATTTAATCCACAACTGATAGATATCTTTTCTAATTTCGTTCCAGAACTTTTAAGGATACTTACAACTTTTGTAAAAGAATCTAGGCGATCGATTTCTGTATGAATTTCTACTGCATTGGGCTTTATTTTTTGAAGTTTTGATGCTAAATCGTCTTTTGACAAATTATATTCATATTCACTAATTAGATTTAGGGGACAGCTATTTAAACATCTTCCACATCCATAACATTTACTCTCTTTGATCCCAAAATTATCAATTGCAAAGGTTGGGCATACTTTTTCGCATGGTCTTGGACAATGAGAAGGACACTTTAATGGGTCAAATTTTGCTTTACGAAAGTGGACATCATTACCGTCACTAATACTTATCATTAATCCAGGGGAGTTTTTACAGACTTTTTTCGCCCACTCGATTCCTTTTCTTGCTGCATGAGCTATGGATTCTTCTGCGGCAACATCTATGTAGTCGACACCGGCAGCAGTATAAATTGCGCATAAATCTTCTATAGCAACAATATCTTCATTACTGGCACCACAAATTAACTTTATCCATTTATCTTTTTTACTCTTGGTTTTAATCAAACAATTTAACTTTCAAATTCTTCCAAAATATAAACACTTAATGGCTTCCATTCAAGTTTTCTTGAACCACCCATTTCAACAACTATTGTTAGTTTATTATCTTTAGTACAAATTTCTATTAGGCTCTCTAATTCAGATTGAGATAATACTTGACCTTCTAATAACCAAAGTAATTTATTTTTATCATCTTCATTAAATAACTCAGAAGCTTGTGGGATTACTTGTTGAACCTCACCAAGTGCTCCGTTTCTACCTATGCTTTGATGACCAAGGTGAGGTGGTCTAACGCCATGCAATTTTAGCAAGAAGACTTCTGGATCTCCAAGCCCTCTAGCTGAGGTTATAAAAGTTTTAAAGCCCTTGGCCCTCATTCTTCTCAAAAGACGAGTTTCATAACCACCTTCAAGAGGAGCAAAAATTGCAAGACATTTATTAGTTTTTAAATCGTTATGAAACTTTTTCCCTGTGAGAAGTAATGGCATAAAAATTTCCTTTATTTTTATTTTATTTTATTTTATGGTACTTGATGATGTACAATTATGAATCAGTGAATTCTTACGCTCGCAAGCTAGC
>NZ_CVSX01000068.1 GCF_001180305.1 Prochlorococcus marinus | reverse complement strand
AAATGAAAACCAAAAATCTAGTATAAAAGATTGCTTAGACTTGGGTTATGAAGTTGAAATAGATATAAGATCATTAGAAGGAAAATTATATTTAGGACATGATAAACCTCAAATAATAATTTCATTAGAAGAACTAAGGATGATTAAAAATAAAGCTTGGTTACATTGCAAAAATTTACAGGCATTTTCCTTTTTTAGAAAAATAGATGAGGGATTTAATTATTTTTGGCATGAAGAAGATTCATACACTCTTACAAGTAATGGGTATATATGGGCATATC
>NZ_CVSX01000067.1 GCF_001180305.1 Prochlorococcus marinus | reverse complement strand
TCAGCTGCTTCAAGTTACCTTGCAAAAAAAAATGGTATTAAGAAAAGCGTGATTTATAATTTAAATTAGATAAAATAAATTTTAAAAATATGTCGTTTCTCATTAGTAAATTTTTTAATACAATAATATTTCACGCATTTTTATTTTTATTTCTAATAATTGGTATACAAAACAGTTCTAATAAAAGTAAGGTTGATTTTTTTTTAGATGAGACAGTGGAATTACCTATAAGTTTTATTATGGGTTTAAGTTTTATAAGCGGCTCAATTTTGGGAAGTTTAATAAATATTGATTCTAAGAAGAAAATCAAATGAAAATCATAGTGCTATAAGTTGTTCTGAATATACAATTCTGGAAATTCCTCTTGAAACCAAAAAATGTGAAACTAATCCGAATACATTAGTATTGGGGACCTTTATGACTTTTTGCTCCTTATTGCACAATCTTTTTGCTGTTTTCAAATCATTATATATTTCAATACACTCTCTATCTAAATCTTCATTTGGAAGAAATTCCCATTCTGGGAAATCCCTTAAATATTTAGTTTCTAATTCGATTTTTTTGTCCACAATCATATAAACAATTGATGGAAAATCAAATTCCTTTAAAGGAACTGAAGATAACTCTTTGCGAGGTGCGTTTTCTATTTCAAAATTTAAAGGAGTTATTTCAACAAAATTTGCAATTGGCTGAAAATCAAATTCAGTTGAAGTTTTATTTGGAATATTTTTTTCAATAGATTTTCTTTTATGATTGTTTGTCTTGTTGCTTGGAGTTTGCGTTGTTGACTTATTCTGTTCAGTTAATTCCTTGTAAGACTTTTCTCCAAGATTTCTTTTTAGATTTCTTATTATAGTTAATTTTGTACATTCAAACTCTTGAGATAACAAGTCAATAGATTTTCCTTCTGTAAAACTTTTTATTATTTCTTTTTTTTGAATTTCTGTAAGTCTCTTAGCCAAATTGAAAATTCTTTGTTCTCTCTCATTCTAGGAAAATCCTTGCAGAAAAACAGTTACAA
>NZ_CVSX01000066.1 GCF_001180305.1 Prochlorococcus marinus | reverse complement strand
ATATTTATGATTCTTTGATATCGTCAATTAAAAAAACTTTAAGGATAATAAATTAACAATTTTTATTATGCAAATTTAACGAAAGGAATAATTTATGAGAATTATTTACAATTGACACCATCATATAGTGTTGTAATTTTGGATTAAATTAAAACTATTTATGAAAAAAATAAATAAAAAATATGCTGAAATAATGCGTCAAGCTGATAAAGCAGTTGGAAGAAAAGAAGTAGTTAGTTTATTAAAAAAAGCTGCAATTA
>NZ_CVSX01000065.1 GCF_001180305.1 Prochlorococcus marinus | reverse complement strand
CTCCTTGCCAAGTGTTAAAAGGTCATCCGCATCAGCTCCCCAGCCATGTAGCAAAATAATTCTATGAGTTGCAGTTTGAGAGCTAATCGAGACAAATTCATGATCAATTTCATATTTCATGTTTATATTCTTAAGTAAGTCAACTTTCCCATAATGTCTCCATTAGCTTTAGTAAGTGTCTCGGATAAAAAAAATATAATCCCATTCTGTAAAGAATTGGTAGAAAAATTTAATTATAAAATTCTATCAAGTGGAGGAACTGCGAAACATTTAACAGAAGCAAAAATTCCTGTTATTAAAGTTGCAGATTTCACTAATTCTCCAGAAATACTTGGAGGAAGAGTTAAAACTTTACATCCAAAAATCCACGGAGGAATATTAGCTAAAAGGTCTGACGATAAACATAAAAAAGATATAGAAGCTTACGATCTTGAACTAATTAATTTAGTAGTTGTTAATTTATATCCTTTTAAGAAAACTGTTGAAAAGGGTTCTAAATGGGAAGATGCTATTGAAAATATCGATATTGGAGGACCTTCAATGATTCGTTCTGCAGCTAAAAATCATAAAGACGTTTCTGTTCTAGTAGACCCTATTCAATATCAAACATTTCTTGCAGAAAGTAAAAAAGGGGTTTTAGATGAGGCATATAAAGCAAAATTAGCGTTAGAAGCTTTTCAACATACGGCTGACTATGACGCTGCTATATCTAATTGGATATGTAAAGAGAAAAGTTTACAAGCTACCAAATACATTGAATCTTATCCACTAATAAAAACCTTAAGATATGGAGAGAATCCCCATCAAAAAGCCTTTTGGTATGGTTTAAATAACATGGGATGGAACTCAGCAGAACAATTACAAGGCAAAGAGTTAAGTTATAACAATTTATTGGATCTTGAGTCTGCGCTTTCTACAGTTTTAGAATTTGGATATGAAGAAAAAGATATTCTTACTACAAACAATTTTGCTTCTGTAATTCTAAAACACAATAATCCCTGTGGCGCCTCTATTAGTAATTCAGCATCTCAAGCATTTTTAAATGCTTTGAAATGCGATTCAGTTAGTGCATTTGGAGGAATAGTGGCTTTTAATTCAAATGTTGATAGTGATACTGCAATAAACCTCAAAGATATTTTCTTAGAGTGTGTGGTAGCTCCATCATTTGATGAAGAGGCTTTAGAAATTTTAAAAATCAAAAAAAATCTAAGAATTTTAAGGTTATCAAAAGATAAACTTCCTAAGAAAAACCAAAATTCCACTAAATCAATAATGGGAGGGATCCTAGTTCAAGAAACTGATGGTAGTGAAGATAAAACTGAAAATTGGATTTCTGTAACTAAAGAAAGTCCTAGTACTCAAATGAAATTGGATTTAGATTTTGCATGGAAAATTTGTAAACACGTAAAATCAAATGCCATCGTTATTGTAAAAGACCAAAAAACTCTCGGAATTGGAGCGGGGCAAATGAATAGAGTTGGAGCCGCGAAAATTGCGTTAAAAGCAACTAAAGGGTTATGTTCCGATGCTGTCTTAGCTAGCGATGGCTTTTTCCCATTTGCAGATACAGTAGAACTAGCCAATGAATATGGAATAAAAGCTATCATCCAACCTGGAGGAAGTTTAAGAGACCAAGAAAGTATTGATATGTGTGATTCACAAGGGATATCGATGATATTTACGCAAAAAAGGCATTTTTTGCATTAATTCATGTTGATTTTGGATAATACGTAATCTTGTTAGTTTTTCTAAATAAAGATAACCTTCCTGGACCTGCGCAAAGAAAATAGAGAGAAATAGCACCATAAATAAAAGATAATTCAAAGGCATAATTATGACCTTCAACTACTGCAAGGGGAAACCCTTCTAGTCCAGTATCTAAGAGATGAAAATAAACAGCAAATGCCATTGTAGAGAATAGCCCAAGAGCAGAAAGCCTTGCAAAAATACCTAAAGCCAATCCAGCTGGGCATACTAATTGAGTGATAGCTGCTCCGAAAGTCCAAATAACAGGATCACCTGGTAAAAATGGGAAATACTTTCCAACAACAAACTCAGCAAAGCCTTGCGGATCTTGGAGTTTCTCCAGACCATGATGAATCATTAAAGCACAAAAACCAATTCGTAAAACAAAAATTGATAGTTCTCCAAGAATATTAACTTCTGATCCTGAAGTTTGATTAGCAACTACAACTTCTACTTTTTGAGGGGCTTTAGTTCTATTCACACTAGCTGCCTGAACCTGGTTAGTCTGGTTTTTTTCTTCCATACTTTA
>NZ_CVSX01000064.1 GCF_001180305.1 Prochlorococcus marinus | reverse complement strand
ATGAAGAGGCTTTATTTAAAGGAAATAAAAAATTATAATAACCGCGAGTTGGCGAATTATTACTGCGAGAGATATTTAGGTATTAGATAATAGAAAATTAAGGATTCCTAGCCTGACCAGATAAAAAAGTACTTTTTAACCTATTTTACTTATTTAGTTTTTATGATATGTAAGTCCAAATATGTTAAACAATGATTGATTTTAAAGATAATGTTTCAAGTGAAAGCTTTTACCCTGATAGTAATTATTATCTTGAGCAGGACAATATTGCTAAAAACAATCCACTTTCAGAAGACAAAATATCCAGTATGGGAAAAAATTTTGAATGGCCTAACACCTATTGGTTTATTGCAGAAAGAACAAATGGAAGGCTTGCAATGATCGGCTTCATGGCTGTAATTATTAATTACACCTTATTCGGATGGATAGCATATCCAATTCTTTAAATGAGTAATTCTAATTTTGACAAAAATGGTATAGATAAATTTGGAACGCATTTTCTTCAATATGCTGCTTTTGTTGTAACAGCATTTGCTATTTATTTTGGTTGGGCATTTTTCAATGATGCTAGTTTTCATCATTTCGCTGTGAAAATATTTAAGTTCTGGAATTGTAATGGATATAATCCCCTTGCATATTGAGTAATGCGTTGGAAATTAGACTTTTCCCCTTAAAAGGTAATTTCCAGGTCTTACTGTTTTTTAAAGTAAATTTAGCAAGGGTAAAGAGATTTATCGAAAACACAAACAATAAAGACCAATTTTTTGAATATACATGTATATCTAAAGTAATATTTGTCGGCAATTTGTATGCAAAATAGTATTTAAGAAAAATTTGACTAGCATTTTATACAAGATATTGATCTATTTTGATCAATAAAAATTTTAGAAATAGAATATAGTTTTGGGGAATTACTAGCAAAAAATTTTGGAATCATTTGATTACTTCGAATATCTAAATTCAATATCATTTCATCCACCTGCAATGATAATTACCACAGTAGTATTCTTTTATATAAGAAGAAAAATTTTATTAGCTGGCAAAAAACATTAGCAATCTATTTAATATTTATATTTTTGAATGAGTCAAAAATTAAATATACAAAGCAAGTAATAAAAACAATTACATATATAGATTCCATTTAACTTACCGTTGTTATTGAACTGCTTAATCCATAAGTGAGAAAAATAAAACTTGTAAAAGTAACTCCTATCATTACTGTTGTGTAGAGTTTATTTAGTTTGAAATTATTACTTGCAGATGAAAAGTCTGCAATAACAAAACTTTTCATTGAATATTTATCTCTATTTATGAAATTATTGCTGTTAACCAAACTGCCTAAAATTGGATCTGTAGAAACTTTTATTTTTTGATTGATAACAGAATTTAAACCTTTATCTTCATTGAAGAATCTTGGAAACATGTATGTATGCCATAAAGCTATAATCGCCACCCAGAAAACTACACTAACTCCTGCCAAGCCAAAAAGTAAGAATCTAAAGGTTTCCATATTTGTTTTTTAATTAACTAAAATCTACATCAAGAATATATCTAAATATCGCAATCCAAAAAAATATACTTTAAATAAATCAATTAATCATTTCATGATGTTACTAATGATTAGAAACAATGTTAATAGGGGTTTTTCTTTAAATATAAGTTAATGATCAAATCATTTATTTAACTAAAAAAGACAAAATAATAATCAAATTTATTATTATTTTTTAGAAATGGATTTCAGGATTTTACTTGTTATTACACCAATAATATTCTCATGGATATTTACAGTCTTTTGGCTAGGTAGGTGGGATGTATTTAGATTAACACCACTAGGCTTACCAAAGAAGGGAGTAGCTCCATTTAAAAATTATCAAGTATGGGAAGATTCAGCATTAATCCCTGATACTGGCAGACCAGCAGAAGGTTATCCAGTATTTACTGTAAGAACCGCAGCAGTTAATGCCCTAGGGATTCCAACCGTTTTCTTCCTTGGAGCAATATTGGCAATGCAGTTTAAATCTTATTAATAGGAAATTTTGATGGATATTAGGTTTTTAATTGTTGGAGCACCATTTCTATTCGCATTTTTTTATACCTTATTTTGGCTAAAAAAATGGGGTGCTTTTAATTCTACGAATAATAATTTGCCAAAAAATATTTCTATTAAAAATGAATCAATAGAACAAAGTTATATTTTAGAGGATATCTTTTTAACAAAAAATTAATGAAAATTTCTTACCTTTAAATTAATACCTTGTCATGATTCCAATAGAACAGTATTTGTTTTTTGCAGTTTCTCTTTATGCATTTTTTTATCTTTCAATAACTATAGTAAGTACACTAATTAATTTTTCCTAGGCAATAATCACATAAAATATTAAACACTTATTTGTATAAAATTAAGCTTCCTGTATATTAAAACTCATTATATAAATATATAAGTAGATATTAGGGCAATCTACTAACCGCTAGCTTTGATAAAGCGGTTCGTAATGAGAACCTCCCTTTGACCTCATTTTCTTTTTCGCAATCTTAGAAAATGAGGTTTAAATAATTTTTAATGATCAGGAATATTAAAGTTAATTTTCTATATAAATCCAGTCATTAAATTTTATTCACGATTATGTATATTATTTACTTTTTAAAAAGGAGTTTTTTATTTATAAAGAATATGTAGATATTTGGCGAATCTGCAACGGTATGTATTCCGTCTTTATGAACCTAGCCAACGAAAATATTCTTAACTACGTTTTAGTTATTTTAGTAGTTAGGAATATTTTTATTTTAAGGTTAATTTTTTCTTAAAAACAAATGATCAATAAATCACAAAAAGTATCCTCATTAGAAGATATCTACAATAATTTGGAATCTGGGATGCCACAGAATAAAAATATTAAAGAGTATGCTCTACCTAATGCAAGACAGTGGTTAGGTGGAAGATATGTAGCCCTTTGGGTATTACCAATCTACTTAATTAGAAAAATTGCAAAATTCGCAACTTCCTCTGCATTTATAAAACCATATTCTCCAATTAAAAATGGCCCTTCATACAAAAGACCAGAAACTTTGTTCACCTCTTTAAAAGGAGTTTTTAAAGGAGAAGACCATTTAAGATTTTTTGATCATAGGTTTATCGCCATTTGGGTATTGCCTATAGCTTTGACTGGAATTGTTTTTGAAGTACTTTTTATATCTCCTACTAAGAATACTTTCCCTTTCAATTAAGCTTGGTTTGTCCGCAAGTTGTCCGTAATCATTGAGGAAAATAAATTCTGGTTAAATTTTCTACTCGCACTATTTTCTTATTTGGAAACTGATGGAATCATAGTAAAAAAAATAGCAGAAAATAACAATTAATTAGTGAAAAATCTTATAGGTGTTATCCTCATGTGGCAATAGCTATTAAGTATTGAAGGAATTTTTACTGGAGATTTGGCAGAATCATCATGACCCAGCTCATGCAACTTATGGAATAGTTGGGTTAATAGTATTGTTGGTGATTTATAATCGCTTACTCAAAAAATATCAGTAACAAGAAACCCCTCCAGAAATTCCAACTACTGAAAGGGTTATTAAATCGACTCGCAACTATATTGAATCAATCTATGTCTTGTAGCAAACTTAGAGTGTGCTGACGAGGTTTGGCCTCAATTATTTTATAGCAAAAAAATTTAAACTCTCGCTACTGTTTGTTTCGCTAGTCGTTTTTTTAGAATTGAATAATTTTGTGAAGCCCATTTTCGAGAAATATCTAATTCAGCATCTAAATTCTCTTTGATTAATTTGCCAATTTTAAATACTTCTAAGAAGCCTAAATAAATTATTATCAGCACCTTAGTTATGTTTACTGCAACAGCTGCTATCTTTGCAATTCTTTGATCTTGCATTTGAACTTATCCAAGTCCACTAAAATTAGCAGAGGTATGAAATTATGCAAATGCAATGGCCTTCAGATTAAAAATAACTTCTAAAAATACTGGTTTTCTTCCAGCCTTCTTTCACTAATTTTGCGTATTCTTTTCTAGCTACTTCAATAGTTTCTACCCTGCTACCTTTCATAACTGGTTTACTACTTCTCTTATAAACGCAACCATAACTAATCATCATTGCGTTAATGCTTGGAGAAGGCTTGGAAACATCTTCAAATGGTTCAAAGACTTTAATTCTGGATCTATCTTTATTTATTAGAGTAAATTTATCCATAAATTAATAATAGAAAAAAAATGGGCGATAGAATTCGAACCTGCAACCTAGTGATCCAAACGCACCTGCAAAAATAAGGCTGCAATTGAGACCAATTGCTATATTTG
>NZ_CVSX01000063.1 GCF_001180305.1 Prochlorococcus marinus | reverse complement strand
GGTTGGCTGAGCAACAGCTTGGCAAATGATTATTGGAAAAGGAATATTTTGCCAAGTAGATTTTATGATCTTCTATTATTTTTATTTGTAGTTTTTGTTGTTACTCTTGTCTCTGGACTAATTCCTAAAGCCCTAGTAATTAACAATCCGGAATCTGCAGCATTAAGATTAACCACCATATTTGATGCCGTTAGAAAAGGTATGCAACCTGTAATTTCAATAATAGAATTCTTTGCCAGCGCCTGCTTAGGTTTATTTAATCTAAATCAAAAGTGGGATTCCTTAAATTCGGGTTTATCCGCAGGAGAATTAGAAACTCTTATAGAAACAGATAACGTCACAGGTCTAAAACCAGATGAAAAGAATATTCTTGAAGGAGTTTTTGCTTTAAAAGATACACAGGTTAAAGAAGTAATGATTCCAAGATCTGAAATGGTTACTTTGCCAAAAAATATAACCTTTTCAGAACTTATGAAACAGGTGGACAAAACTCGGCATGCACGCTTTTTTGTAATTGGAGAATCTCTAGATGATGTATTAGGTGTATTAGATTTGCGTTATTTGGCTAAGCCAATATCAAAGAGAGAAATGGAAGCCGATACATTATTAGAGCCTTTCCTTCTACCAGTAACAAAAATAATAGAAACATCTTCC
>NZ_CVSX01000062.1 GCF_001180305.1 Prochlorococcus marinus | reverse complement strand
AATTTTTAAGGGATTTACTCATCTTTTCTCCATTTACATTGACCATTCCATTGTGTAACCAATAGTTCGCTAGCTTTTTGCCATTGGCTGCTTCTGATTGGGCGATTTCATTTTCATGATGTGGAAAAATCAAATCAGAACCACCTAAATGGATATCAATAGTATCTCCTAATTCATCTTTAACCATCGCCGAACATTCAATATGCCATCCTGGCCTACCTTTACCCCATGGCGAATCAAAAAATGGTTCATCATCTTTGGCTTTTTTCCATAGTGCAAAATCTTGCGGATTGAGTTTTTTACT
>NZ_CVSX01000061.1 GCF_001180305.1 Prochlorococcus marinus | reverse complement strand
GCCCCCCTACGTATCAGATAAACCCTTTCAGCAGGATCGCCGGGGAAAAATATCGTTTTAGATCTCTCAACCATTTCTGTGCTTGCGCCCTCTAGACCTTTAATTACTTCCATTAAAGTTCTATTAACTGGAAAACGTTCTCCAACAGAGCTAATTTTACTTTGTCCGGACTGTTGCGGGTTTAAGCGGTTGAATCCTCGAGAT
>NZ_CVSX01000060.1 GCF_001180305.1 Prochlorococcus marinus | reverse complement strand
TTCTCCTCTTCTCACGATGATTTTATTTTGCAACAATTCTGGGTATACAAAAACAAAATTATCTCCTTTTAAAACATTAGCCGCTGATTTAATCAAAATAATCCAACTACCCCCTCTTGAAGTGTCGACTTCGATTTTAGAAATATCACTAGGTCTCCACAAAAGAATATTTTTTGTGTCTTTTTTGCTAGGGATTACAATCTTTTGAACATATCTATCTGCACTATTGTAAATTTTTCCTAGATCTAATTTTATATTTGGATTAGAAGTAACTTCAGCAATAAATAAAGTTTGTCCTCTTTTAATAACTACATTTCCACTTCTAAATTCTTGAATATTACTTTTTAATTTATTTAATTCCTTTTCTTTATTATTAATCTTATCTTCAAGCCTCTTTCTTTCCTCCTGTAAAGGAACGAGTGCCTTTT
>NZ_CVSX01000059.1 GCF_001180305.1 Prochlorococcus marinus | reverse complement strand
TTTATTAAAGGATAAATTGAAGAGTTCCTGTTCAGAATTCAAAATCAAAGATTCCACCTACAGGTTATTTTTACCAAATACGTTTATGAATAGTAGTGGTGAGGCTGTTAAAGCAATAGTGGATTGGTACAAAATTAATTTAGATCAGCTTTTTATAATTGTCGATGATAAGGATCTTCCTCTTGGAAAAATTAGATTTAGAAAAAAAGGGAGTTCTGGGGGGCATAATGGACTAAAAAGCATAATTGAAAAATTACAAACTCAAAATTTCAATAGAATCAGAATTGGTATTGGCTCACCTCCATCAATGAAAGGAACAAATAATTTCAACACTGTTTCTCATGTATTAGGTAATATTTCTCAAGAAGAAAAGTCAATATTGGATAAAGTTTACGATAGGGTAATAGAGTCCCTTGAACAATTAAATACGAAAAAGGAAGAATATATAGTAAATGAATTAAATTCCTTTAATTGAAAAACAAAATTTAACCAATGCAGCCAAAACCAGAAACAATAGCCAATGTAAGCGTTAGAGAATATTGCTTTTCAAAAAAGCAAATTAAGGGGATTGTAGAGGCCAGTCAATTCAAATGGACCTTTACATGGTTTTTTAGTAAGGGCTTATTATTGGTGAATCCTCCTTTAGGAAGAGCATTAATTGAGAATGCCTTATTAAGATTTTTATTGAAAAAAGATTATGAACTAGAAGCAGGTAATGAATATAAGTTCACTATTTCTGCCAAGTTTTAAAATCTATATTTTGATTCAAAGTAAACTTTATTTTGCAA
>NZ_CVSX01000058.1 GCF_001180305.1 Prochlorococcus marinus | reverse complement strand
GTTGATGAACATGGTGGTACAGAGGGGCTGATCACTGCAGCAGATTTAAATGGCGAAATAGTTGGAGAGGAAATGCTTAACAATAGAATTTATTCAGATATGAAAATGCTGGACAATTTCTCTAAAAAATGGTCAATAGCTGGAAAATCAGAAATTATAGACATAAATAAAAAGTTAGGATGTTCTATCCCAGAAGGGTCAGATTACCATACCCTTGCTGGATTTATGCTAGAGAGATTTCAAATGGTTCCAAAAATTGGAGATGTCTTAAATTTCAATAACATTAAATTTGAAGTAGTTTCTATGTCAGGTCCAAAAATTGATCGTGTAAAAATAATTCTTCCAAAAAGCTAAATTTGGCTTCTCATAGAGGATAATAATACTTAATATATGGACTTAAAGTTATGCAACCAACCTCATCACCGGTAAAGGTTGGAGTCATAGGTATTGGGAATATGGGATGGCATCATGCTCGAGTACTTAGTTTGCTCAAAGATGCATATCTCGTTGGAGTTGCAGATCCAAATGAAGAAAGAGGCAAATTAGCTATTGAGCAATTCAATTGTGAATGGTTCAGAGATTATAAAGACTTAATTTCTAAAGTTGATGCTATTTGTATAGCTGTACCAACTCTACTTCATCAAAAAGTAGGACTAGATTGTCTCAAGGAAGGTACTAATGTTCTAATTGAAAAACCAATTGCAGCTAACGAATTAGAAGCAAAATCTTTAATAGATGCAGCTAATGAAAGCAATTGTCTACTTCAAGTTGGGCACATTGAAAGATTCAACCCAGCTTTTAGAGAGTTAAATAAAATTGTCCATAATGAAGAAATTGTTGTTTTAGAAGCTGATCCT
>NZ_CVSX01000057.1 GCF_001180305.1 Prochlorococcus marinus | reverse complement strand
TTATTCCAGCAACTATCTCATCAGGTCTCAGTCAAATTAATGTTTTTATAGATATGTTTTTCGCTTCAAGTTTTCAAGGAGCAGCATCGGGTCTAGCTTACGGAAACTTTCTTATACAAGCACCATTAGGCATATTATCCAACTCTTTGATTTTGCCATTACTCCCAAAATTCTCAAAATTGAGAAGTGATAAAGACAAAAGAGGGCTACAAAAAAAGTTGATCTCTGGAATAGAGTACTGTTTCTTAACAACTATTTTTTTAACAGGTTTTTTCATAACATTTAATAATCAAATAGTACAGTTAGTGTTTCAAAGAGGATCTTTTGATTATTCAGCAGCTTTTAAAGTAAAAAATATATTAATTGCTTATGCAGTTGGCATACCATTTTATCTTTACAGAGATTTATTAGTAAGAACTTACTATTCAATAGAAAAAACAAAGTTCCCTTTTAAGTTGTCATTTGCAGGGATAATATTAAATATTTTTTTTGATTGGTTTTTAATTGGTGCCCCAATTAA
>NZ_CVSX01000056.1 GCF_001180305.1 Prochlorococcus marinus | reverse complement strand
TATTGTGCAAACATCAAATTCTTCTTTTTCAAACTTCTCAATTATCATTTTACCAACTTTATCTGCATCAAAATAATTTACATTTTTCGAATTTTTAAAAGAAATATTCTCAATTATCTTGTCTCCAAAAGCTCTCTTTAATTGATCATTACCTTTTGAACCCACGGTGATAATTTTTAACTCTTTACCTTCATCGCTTATTTTTGAAAAATATGCT
>NZ_CVSX01000055.1 GCF_001180305.1 Prochlorococcus marinus | reverse complement strand
CTAAAGAAACCGCACAAATTCATAGGGATGGCAGACCTGTTTTAGTGGGTACAACTAGCGTCGAAAAAAGTGAGTTATTAAGTTCACTATTAATTGAAGAGAAAATCCCACACAATTTGTTAAATGCTAAGCCAGAGAATGTTGAACGTGAGGCGGAAATTATTGCTCAGGCAGGAAGAGCAGGAGCTGTTACTATTGCGACTAATATGGCTGGGAGGGGTACAGACATAATTCTTGGAGGTAACAGTGATTATATGGCAAGACTAAAATTAAAAGAGATTTTAGTCCCTTTACTGGTAAAGCCAGATAATGAACATAAGCCACCAATTCCTAAACAAAGAAGTTCAAAAGCTAGTAGTGGTTTTTCCTCAAAAGTTGTATCAAATTTAAAAAAGAATACTCAAGAGTCTTCGAGAAGTCTTTTTCCATGCAAACTAAATGAAGAAATAGAAAAAAAACTCTCCCTACTATCTAAAGAACTTGTCGCGAATTGGGGAGATAGAAAACTTTCCGTATTAGATCTAGATGACAAGATAGCCACAGCCGCAGAAAAAGCACCAACCAATGATAATTTGATAATGCTTTTGAGAGAATCTTTATCAGATGTGAAAGAAGAATATGAAAAAGTCTTGATTCACGAGGAAGAAAAAGTAAGAGAAGTTGGCGGCTTACATGTAATTGGTACTGAGAGGCATGAATCAAGAAGAGTTGATAATCAACTTAGAGGTAGAGCAGGGAGACAAGGTGATCTTGGAAGTACAAGATTCTTTTTATCTTTAGAAGATAATTTATTAAGGATTTTTGGGGGGGATAGAGTAGCAAATCTAATGAACGCTTTTAGGGTTGATGAAGATATGCCTATCGAGTCTGGAATGCTTACAAGGTCCTTAGAAAGTGCTCAAAAAAAGGTTGAAACATATTATTACGATATTAGAAAACAAGTTTTTGAATATGACGAGGTCATGAATAATCAGAGAAAAGCAGTCTACAGTGAAAGACTAAGAGTTTTACAAGGCATTGATTTAAAGAGGCAAGTAATAGGATATGGAGAAAGGACAATGAGTGAGATTGTAGAAGCTTATATTAATCCTGATCTTCCTCCTGAAGAATGGAATATTCCTCAATTAATTTCTAAAGTCAAAGAATTTGTGTATTTATTAGATGATCTTAATGCTGATGATGTTAATTTATTGTCAATAGAAGAATTAAAAAACTATCTTCAAGAGCAGTTGAGAATAGCTTACGATTTAAAAGAATCGCAAATAGATAAGATTCGCTCAGGGTTAATGAGAGAAGCTGAGAGATTTTTTATTTTGCAGCAAATTGATAATTTATGGCGAGAACATCTTCAATCCATGGATTCTTTAAGGGAATCTGTGGGATTGAGAGGTTATGGCCAAAAAGATCCGTTAATCGAATATAAAAATGAAGGATATGATATGTTTCTCGAGATGATGACCAATATGAGACGAAATGTTATTTATTCAATGTTTATGTTTCAACCTAAAACTGATGCGGATGACAAAAAATAAATAGTGATTTAATCTTCTCCAAGAAATTCTATAATTTCTCTGTCCTTAAGATTTTGAGCATCTCCTAGTTTAGAAATATCAATAGATTCTGAGTTGACCAGACATTGTAATGTTTTTTGTAATTTAAGAATTTCATTTTCAAGCAGATCTATTCTATCCATTAAATTTTTTATCACATTTGCTTCTGCATCTGGTAAGGCAGAGTGGGCTAGTGGGTTTACTTTTACTCCACTTTGATGAACTACTCTACCAGGAACTCCTACCACAGTACTATTCCCCTCTACATTACGAACAACAACTGAACCAGCACCAATACGAGTATTAGATCCTACTGTAATTGATCCGAGAACTTTTGCACCGGCTCCAACCACAACATTTTCCATTAAAGTTGGATGTCTTTTTCCATGACTTTTACCAGTACCGCCTAATGTGACTCCTTGATAAAGAAGACAATTATTTCCTATCTCAGCAGTTTCACCAATAACAACCCCCATCCCATGATCTATGAAAACTCGTTTACCAATTTTTGCCCCAGGATGAATCTCAATCCCTGTCACTACTCTATTAAGGTGACTTAATAAGCGGGGAATTAAAGGAATTTTTAAGTTCCATAACTTATGCGTAAACCTATGAATTACTATTGATTGAAAGCCTGGGTAACAAAGAAAAATCTCAAATATACCTCGAGCAGCAGGATCTCTTTCTTTGATAATTGCTATATCTGATTTGAAGGTTTTTAGCATAATGGTTTAATTAACTACTCCAATTTCCTTTTTTAATTGATTTATTGTCTCAATACTTAAATAATTTTTAGCACATATTATTTGAGGTAATCTCATAAGCTGAGACCGATTTTTAAGTAGTGTGTTTTCTATTACTGCTAAACTAGGGCCATCACATACTATGTGATTAGAGGACTTTAGAAGCGATACTAATCTACTATTATTGTCTGAGATTGCAGTCATAAGCATTAATTCACTACCTCTCATACTGTGTATGATAACTTCAGCTGCTCTTAATAAACCGGGACTAATACTTACGATGCCTACACAACTGCCAGCACTTAATTCTTTTAGGATTTTCAATTCCTTTTGAAAGTCGCTCAAGTCAACTGCAACGGCTCTAACTCCATGTTGTTTTGCAACTTTTTCTAAAGGCTGTAAAAAATATCTGCTAGTTACGATAGTACCACTATTTGAAGTACTTAAAACTTTTTCTAATTCTTCCATAGGTACAACTTCTACTGGTACATTTACTTTTGGAGAGAGATCTTCAGCTATTAACATTGAGGCGCCTATATCCTCTCTAGGTGTACTGACTATAATTCTTGCTCCACATTTTATACGCCAATCAATTTCATTGGTTAATACTTCTCTTGTTTCTTGTAAGGTACAGCCAAGACCAATAAGTTTATCAATAGCTTTCTTTGCTTCTTGATCTGGTTGTTTACTTATTCTGTCTTTCGGATAAATTGATTTTTTAAAGTTTCTTTTCGTGAGGTTATCTCTTACATATATACCTGATCCAGCAATGGCTTCAACAACCCCATCAATTTCGAGTTGCCTATAAACCTTGCTTATGGTATTTCTATGCAATCCAGTTTGCATAGCAAGTTGCCTAGTGCTGGGAAGTCTATGCCCTGGGGGGTAATGTCTTGCTGCTATTGCAAAGCAAATTTGATTATAAAGTTGTGTCGATGCTGGGATATCACTTTCTTGTTGTATATGGAATCTCACTTTAGAAAAGTCCTGACTAACTTAATTTTTATCCATAGTGACACTTTAACATTTGTCATAGTTTTTTGATAACAATTGCTTATTCTTCAGCTTTTTTAGCAAGGGGAGTTTTTCTTGGACTTAAAAACATAATCATATTTCTGCCTTCTCTTTTTGGCTTTTGTTGAACTTCTGATTGCTCTTCTAAATCGTTGGCCATCTTCAAGAGGAGTGTTTCAGCTAAATTTGAGTGTTGAATTTCTCTACCCCTAAAAATCACAGTGCATTTTACTTTATCTCCCGATTTTAAAAATTTTGTAGCTTGACCTATTCGCACGTCATAATCATGTTTGTCTATTTTGTATCTCATTTTTACTTCTTTAACTTCTGTTTGATGAGATTTTTTTCTTGCTTCTTTTGCTTTTTTTTCTTGTTCAAATTTATATTTTCCATAGTCCATTATTCTGCAAACAGGGGGATTCGCTTTTTCGCTTACCAAAACTAAAT
>NZ_CVSX01000054.1 GCF_001180305.1 Prochlorococcus marinus | reverse complement strand
CCCTACCATAAATAAATTTATCCGCAGCTTCGGTATAACGCTTAGCCCCGTTCATTTTCGGCGCAGGATCGCTCGACCAGTGAGCTATTACGCACTCCTTTGAGGATGGCTGCTTCTAGGCAAACCTCCTGGTTGTCTGGGCAATCCCACCTCCTTTATCACTTAGCGTTAATTTTGGGACCTTAGCTGGCGGTCTGGGCTGTTTCCCTCTTGACTATGGAGCTTATCCCCCACAGTCTGACTGCCTAGTTACACACAGGGTATTCAGAGTTCATATCGATTTGGTACCGCTTTCGCAGCCCGCACCGAAATGGTTGCTTTACCCCCCTGCTGGAGCACTAGACGCTACGCCTCAACGTATTTCGGGGAGAACCAGCTAGCTCCTGGTTCGATTGGCATTTCACCCCTAACCACAGCTCATCCGCTGAATTTTCAACTTCAGTCGGTTCGGACCTCCACTTGGTATCACCCAAGCTTCATCCTGGCCATGGTTAGATCACCAGGGTTCGGGTCTAT
>NZ_CVSX01000053.1 GCF_001180305.1 Prochlorococcus marinus | reverse complement strand
TTACAAGATGATGAAAAGAAAGTTGTTGCTTATCACGAAGTTGGTCATGCAATAGTTGGTCATCTTATGCCTGGAGGTTCAAAAGTTGCAAAGATTTCTATTGTACCTAGAGGAATGAGTGCACTCGGTTATACTCTTCAATTGCCCACTGAAGAAAGATTCTTGAATTCTAAAGAGGAATTAAAAGGACAAATAGCTACTCTTCTAGGTGGAAGATCTGCAGAAGAGGTAGTCTTTGGAAAGATTACTACTGGAGCTTCAAATGATCTACAAAG
>NZ_CVSX01000052.1 GCF_001180305.1 Prochlorococcus marinus | reverse complement strand
CCCTACACTACGTTTTTCCATTATGAAGAAATTGTTGTTTTGGAAGCTAGAAGGCATAGTCCCCACGCAGATAGAGCAAATGATGTTTCAGTCGTTATGGATTTAATGATTCATGACATTGATCTTGTATTAGAGCTTGTAAACTCAAAAATACAAAAATTAGCCGCTGTTGGCGGAAGAAATAGCGAAGGATTAATTGATTACGTAAATGCCACTTTAGTTTTTGAAAATAACGTTATTGCAAGCTTAACTGCGAGTAAAATGAGTCACAAAAAAATCAGAAGCCTCAGTGCCCACTGCCAAAATGGGTTAGTAGAAACTGATTTTTTAAATCACTCTTTACAAATCCATAGAAAGTCTAATGAATCATACACTGCAGATCATGGAGAATTAGTTTATAGGAATGATGGGTATGTAGAAGAAGTAAGCACAACTTCCATTGAGCCCTTATATGCAGAATTGGAACATTTCCTTAAATGTGTACAAGGCAAAGAAACTCCTGAGGTAGATGGTGTGCAAGCCTCAAGAGCTTTAAAAATTGCTGATTTTATAGAGTGTGCTGTGGAAAATTCAGGAGACGCGATATTACTTGAAAATCCCTTCTAATAATATCTATCTAAAAGAAAAGAGTTTTATTTAAATCCAACTGCAGCTTGCCAGACAAATACTAACAAAAAGAAAAATAAAGGAATTAGAGGAAGAACATCAACAGTTGGAGCAAAAGCCTTGTAAGCTTCGGGCAATTCAGCGAATGTATTAAATAGAGTGAGCACCTTTTTTGATAATTTAGTTAATTATGTTATGACGTTACCACGTATGGTGAGCATTAGAGGATGTTTTCCAAGGAGCGAAATCAATTGTAAAACAATTATCTTTAATTGCAGTGGAAATTGCTTTGGTATATCTTATTAAATGAGAAATATTATGCAAACTTATAAGGGTAAGGCCTAATATTTCATCATTTCTAATTAAATGATGTAAATATGCACGAGTATAGGACTTGCAGGTTTCGCATTTACAAGTTTTATCAATCGGAGAAAAGTCGCATTTAAATCGAGCATTTCGCAAATTCAATCTTTCATCATTAAAAAATGCAGTACCATGTCTTCCCAGTCTTGTAGGTAAAACACAGTCAAATATATCAAATCCTTTAGCAACAGCTAATGAAATTTCTCTCAAAGAACCGATTCCCATTAAATATCTTGGTTTATTGATTGGTAAGAATTTCGGGAGGTAATTAATTACACTATGTATTTCCTCGACTGCCTCTCCAACGCTGACACCGCCTACCGCTATTCCTGGCAGATCAAAAGAACTTATAAATTTAGCGCTATACTCCCTTAATTTCAGATACTTACCACCTTGAACTATTCCGAATAATGCTTGATTTGATTTCTGATGAGTCTCAACACATTTTTGCAACCAAGAATGAGTTCTTTGTAAAGAGTCCTCGATATCATTTTCGTTAGCTGTGTGCGGTGGACAATGATCAAAAGCCATTGCAACATCGGAGCCAAGATCCATTTGAATCTGCATTACTTTTTCAGGCGATAAAAAAACATGACTACCATCTCTTGGATTTTTAAATTCCACGCCTCTATCAGAAATATTATTTAATTTGGCCAAACTAAAAACCTGATATCCACCTGAATCAGTGAGAATAGGCTTAGGCCAATTCATAAACTTATGTATTCCTCCAGATTCTTTAACTAGTTTTTCTCCGGGTTGTAGATGAAGATGAAAGGTATTTGAGAGAATCATTTCTGATCCAGTAGATTTTAACTGATTAGATGAAATTCCTTTAACTGTTGCCAAAGTACCGACAGGCATAAATCTTGGAGTGTTTACCTGACCATTTGGGGTATGAAATATACCAGTCCTTGCCTCTGTATTAATGCAATTCGATGTAATTTCAAATTCAAACACAATAATTTATAAAATTTTTTAATAGTTTTTATTAATCTACCCTATTATTAAATATTGAATCTATTTTCATCTCATCAAAAAATATTTCATAAAAAATTTAGCAGGATCTTGGATTTTCTATACAACATTTCCAAAGATACCTTTAATTAATCCTGAATTTAAAAATATTGCACAATTT
>NZ_CVSX01000051.1 GCF_001180305.1 Prochlorococcus marinus | reverse complement strand
TCAGCTTGGCCATAACTTACATAAACTGGAACATCTCCATTTCTTACCAGTAAAGCTTTAACCTGTTTGCAATTTGATTCAAAGGTTAACGATCTATTATTTTCCTCCAAAGCATCAGAGAAATCTAACCCAGCTCTTTTTAAAATTGAAATTGAATCTGCTAACAGAGCTCCTTTTGGTAAGGCTATAGTAAACATAGATCAATTTCTTCCAAGGACTTTTTATTCTAAGTTAATAATGGAATTTAATAAAGCTCAAAATATAATTGGACTAAGAGTTTTAAGTGATAATATCATTTGGCTATGGGAAAAAGATGCATCAGTAGTAGTTGTAGATCCATCAGTACATGAACCAGTAATTAGATACATAGAAGAAAACAATTTTAAGTTAAAAGCTATTTTACAAACTCATCATCATTCAGATCATATTGGAGGAACAAAATATCTTATTAAAAAATGGCCAAATGTAAAGGTGATTGCTTCTTCTAAAGAAAAAAATCGAATACCCTTTCAAAATATATCTGTAAATGATGGAGAGACTTTGAATATTTTAGGTGAAAAAGTAAAAATACTTGAAGTATTAGGACATACAAGATCACATATCGCCTTCTTTTTGAATGGGGAAAATCCTGTCCTTTTTATTGGTGATACATTATTTTCAGGAGGCTGTGGAAGGATTTTTGAAGGAACTTATCAACAAATGTACTCCTCTCTAGAGAGAATAAAGTCTTTACCTAAAAATACCTTAATTTATTGTGCTCATGAATATACCAAATCCAATCTATTGTGGGCATTAAATCTCATGCCTAAAGACCAGGATATAAAAAATAAACTATCGGAAGTTGAAAAAAAGCTCTCTCTTAATGAATTAACAATTCCTTTTTTACTGGATGATGAAATGAAAATAAACCTTTTTTTAAGAGCAAGAAGTTTAGAAGAATTTACTTTTTTAAGAGCAAATAAAGATTTATGGGTTTAAATAGATAGGTATTGTCTGAAACAAATGTCTCCAAAACAAGTAATTAAAACATCAAATGCTCCACAACCAGTTGGGCCTTATAATCAAGCAATAAAAGCTGGGGATTTTATCTATTGTTCTGGTCAAATTGCTATAGACCCGGCTTTAAATGAAATAACATGTTTGGGTAATATAGAAAAAGAAACTATTCAAGTCTTAAAAAATCTCGCAGCAGTTCTTAAAGCCGGCGGAGCAAAGATTGAGGATGTAGTAAAAACAACTATTTTTTTAACAGACCTCAGTAATTTTGAAATTGTGAATAAAATATACAGCGATTTTTTTAACGTAGAAAATCCTCCCGCAAGGGCCTGCGTGGAAGTTTCATCTCTACCCAAAGGAGTTTTAGTAGAGATAGATTGCGTTGCTTTTATAGATTAATTTCTAATTATTGAGATATTTAAAATATGATCCATTTCTGCACCATATTTGTTTAGATTATTAGTTGGTAATTCCTCTAAGGTCTATGTCAGTAGCAAAGCTTAATATAGATGAATTAGAAGCAGGCTATCCCTTATTTTGTAAAGCTCTTAGATTATTGATTTTAAAAGGTAACTCAGTTAAAGATATACAAAAGACAGTGTGTTGGGGACATTTAGAAACTCTAAATAGATGTCTTCCAGGAAGATATAAAGCTCCTACATATTTAATGGCTTTAATTAAAAGAGATATTGCAAAGCCTAATAATTATTAGAAGGGATTAATCCTCTAAATAAAATTTATCTATATCCTTTGAAAAGTCTTTTTCCTCATTAGATATTTCTTTAGTATTTAAAAATATTGAAAGACTTACAAAATTCTTACCAAAACTAATATTTGGATAGATATTCTTTTCTTTACATAATTTATCGATTTTCTCCATAAATTTGCTTATTTTTGAGTATTCATCAAATTCAAATCTTTTTTCTATCCTTAAGGGTGATTCTCTTTTATTCCACATTAAATTTTT
>NZ_CVSX01000050.1 GCF_001180305.1 Prochlorococcus marinus | reverse complement strand
ATAAACAGCCTTAAATACCGATATCATCCCAGAAATCCCTAAAATTAGTGCAATAAAAATAATTAGAGAGGGTGGATAAGAATTAAGAAAACTTATTCCAATTAATAATTCGCAAAATGGATAAATATATATCCAGCCATCAAATTTAGAAGATATTAAATCATATTTCTTATAACTTGTTCCAAAAGCTTCAATATCCATAAGCTTGAGCATCGCTAAAAGACAAATTGATATCCCCATAAAAGTTTGGAAACTTTTGAGCAATGAAATGTTTATCAGAAATGAAGTACCAAAGACTGCAATTAAGGGGGTAAATGGCTTAATCTTCATTTTTAACTTTTAAGGATAGAATCACAAATACTAGATGGATTTGCTTGTTTAACTATTTTTAGTCTTTTAATAAGTTTGTCTCGATCTATTTGATGTTTTAAATATTTAATACATAG
>NZ_CVSX01000049.1 GCF_001180305.1 Prochlorococcus marinus | reverse complement strand
TTATTTTAGTTATAGGAAGCAAAAATGTCTTTAAATTATTAGAAAAAATAATTTGAGATATAATAAAGTTATTTGACACACCTCAAAATTATTGTTTTTTAATAAAATTACTAAAGAAAAGATTTAAAAAAGATAGAATATATTTATGAAAAAATTTGCAATATTCGTTTTAAATTTAAATTAAGCTTATATGATATTTGAATGAACACGAATACTAAATATTTTCAAATTCCTCATAAGTAATTAAAGTAAAGTATAGGAATAATGTTATTTGATGAAATATGAATTCTGATAAAATAATACCAATAATAATGTGTGGTGGTTCAGGAACAAGGTTGTGGCCACTATCCAGAGAAAGTTATCCAAAACAATTTATTTCGTTAGGCTCAGACAAAAGCAAATCTTTATTGCAAAAAACTCAACTCAGAATTATGGAATTGGATAATATAGATAATCCAATTTTAGTATGCAATGAAGAACATAGATTTATTGTTGCTGAACAAATTAGAGAAATAAATATTAAAAAATTTTCTATATTGTTAGAACCAGTTGGAAGAAATACTGCCCCAGCGATAACTATCGCTGCATTGAAAGCCTTAGAAAGAGAAACTAATCCTACACTGCTAGTATTAGCCTCAGATCATGAAATAGAAAATACAAAGGCGTTTATTGATACTATTGAATTAGGTAAAGAATATGTTGAACAAGATAAAATCGTTACATTTGGTATTTTACCGACTGCACCAGAAACGGGTTATGGATACATAAAAACTTTTAATCCATTATCTAATGATAGGCCTAAGGGAGAAAAAATAGAACAATTCTTGGAAAAACCAAATTTGCAGAAGGCAAAAGAACTTATTAAAAACAAAAGATTTTCTTGGAATAGCGGAATTTTCATGGTTAAAGCAAAAGTCTTATTGAAAGAGATGGAAAATTTTTCTCCGGAAATATTAAACAAATGCAAATTATCTTTAAAAGAAAGTAAAAATGATTTGGATTTCCAAAGACTTAACAAAGTTAGTTTTGAAGAGTGTCCAAGTGAATCTTTTGATATTGCCATTATGGAGAAAACAAATAAGGGAATAGTTGTACCTCTAAATTGCGGATGGAATGATATTGGGAGCTGGAAAGCAGTATGGGAAAATTCTAAAAAAGATAAAAATGGAAATTTCATTCAAGGTAAAGTAATTACAGAAAAAACTAATGATTGTTATTTAAGGAGTGAAAAAAGATTAATTGTTGGCATTGGATTAGAAGATTTAGTTATTGTAGAAACTAATGATGCAGTATTAATTTCCAATAAATATGAGAGTCAAATAGTTAAAAATATCGTAGAGAAGCTAAAAAATAATAAAATAAGTGAAGGCATACAGCATACTAAAGTTCATAGACCATGGGGTCATTACATATCAATTGTTGGTGACTCTAGATGGCAAGTTAAATTAATAAGTGTAAAACCTGGTGAAAAATTATCTTTGCAAATGCATCATCATAGATCAGAGCATTGGATAGTTGTTAAAGGCACAGCAAATGTTGAGATAGATCAAAAATTAAGTATCTTATCTGAGAATGAAAGTATATATATTCCCTTAGGTTCAAAACACAGACTTAGTAATCCTGGGAAAATTAAACTTATTCTAATTGAGGTGCAAAGTGGTTCATATGTTGGAGAAGATGACATTATAAGATTCGAAGATAACTATGGAAGATAGTAAAGTATATTGATTAAATTATCTTCTTTTATTAGGAGTTTTTCTATTTAACTCCAGAAATAAAGAATAAAATAATATTAATATCCCTTAACTTTTAAAAAAGACACTTTATTTGTAAAATAAAAAAATGAATTTTAAATAGAACATAAAATAAATTATTAAAATGGTAAAAAAACAAAAAGTAGCTCTTATAACTGGCATAACTGGACAAGATGGGAGTTATTTAACAGAATTTCTACTTGAAAAAAATTATATTGTACATGGCTTAAAAAGAAGATCGAGCAGTCTAAATACTCAAAGAATTGATCACTTATATGAAGACCCTCATAAAGCAAACCCAACTCTCATACTTCATTATGGTGATTTAACTGATAGTACAAACATTATAAAGATAATACAAAAGATAAAACCTGATGAAATATATAATCTTGGAGCTCAAAGTCATGTATCAGTAAGCTTCGAATCTCCTGAATATACTGCGAATAGCGATGCCTTAGGTACTTTAAGAATACTAGAAGCAGTTAGACTCTTAGGACTTCATGAAAAAACAAAAATATATCAAGCTAGCACTAGTGAATTATATGGGTTAGTTCAGGAAATACCACAAAAAGAAAGCACACCTTTTTACCCAAGAAGCCCATACGCAGTAGCAAAGTTATACGCATATTGGATAACAGTAAATTATAGGGAGTCATATGGGATATTTGCATGCAACGGGATACTATTTAATCACGAAAGTCCAAGAAGAGGTGAGACATTTGTAACTAGAAAAATCACAAGAGGTCTTGCAAGAATTAATCAAGGATTAGACGAATGTGTTTACCTTGGGAATTTAGATGCTTTAAGAGATTGGGGACATGCAAAAGACTATGTCTCAATGCAGTGGAAGATGCTTCAGCAAAATGAACCCACAGATTATGTCATAGCTACTGGCAGGCAAGAATCAGTAAGAAAATTTGTAGAATTATCAGCACACGTACTGGGGTGGGTAAATGATAAAAATGAATCAATAATTTGGGAAGGTGAAGGATTAGATGAAATAGGTCGAAGGGCAGATACAGGTAATATAGTTGTAAGAATTGATCCTAGATACTTTAGACCTAGCGAGGTCTCAACTCTTTTAGGAGACCCTTCAAAAGCTAAGTTAGAACTTGGATGGGAGGCATCAACTTCCTTGGAAGATTTAGTAAAAGAAATGATTCAAGAAGATAATGAAATCGCAAAAAGTGAATTACTAATGAAAGAGAAAGGATTCAAGGTAAATTCTCCTATGGAAATGCCACCAAACCATTAACTCATTATAAAAAAGATCATGAAGCTAATCGAAAAAACTGATTTGATTTTTATAGCAGGTCACAAAGGTATGGTCGGTAGTGCTATTAAAAGATCTTTATTACGTAATGGTTATTCCAATCTTATTACTGCAGGTAAAAAAGATTTAGATCTTTCAGATTATGAATCTGTAAAAAAATGGTTTGCATTTCATAAGCCGCAGATTGTTATATTAGCGGCTGCAAAAGTTGGGGGTATAGAAGCAAACTTTAAATTACCATGTGAATTTATATTAGAAAATCTTAAAATACAAACAAATGTTATCGAAATTGCTAGGGAAAATAATGTTAAAAGATTTTTATTTCTAGGAAGTAGTTGTATTTATCCAAAGATATGCCCTCAACCTATTAAAGAAGAAAGTTTACTAACAGGGTCTTTAGAAATCACAAACGAACCTTATGCCATTGCAAAAATTGCAGGTCTAAAACTATGTTCTGCAATGAGGAAACAATATAAATTTGATACTATCAGCCTTATGCCAACAAATCTTTATGGTCCAGGAGATAATTATCATGCTACAAATAGCCATGTTTTGCCCTCTTTAATAAATAAGTTTTATACTGCCATGGAAAATAATAATGATAAGGTTGTTTGCTGGGGTACTGGTAATCCTCTAAGAGAATTTCTTCATGTTGATGATTTAGCAGATGCATCTATTTTTGCTTTAGAAAAATATAAAATTTCAAACTCTAACGATAAATTAAAAGATCAAAATGAGTTTTTAAATGTAGGAACAGGTAAGGATATTAGTATTAAGAATCTGGCGAGTATGATAGCTGAAAAAATTGGATTCAAAGGTAAAATTATTTGGGATAAATCAAAACATGATGGAACTCCTAGGAAATTATTAGATGTTTCCAAAATAAATGAACTTGGATGGCATGCCTCTATTTCGCTTGAAAAAGGAATAGAGAAAACAATTAAATCCTATATTTACGAAAAAGAAAATAACTTATTAAGAGTTTAATTTTTCTTAAATTTTTCACAAACGATAAATTTTTAAGGAAGTTAAATGGATAGAACTATAATATGGCTTGGTAATAGAAAATTTAAATCTCGGAATGAAATTTATTGATCTATAAAATCTGTAGGAAATAAAAAATGATTTAAATATTGGATACCCTTAAGAAATATTATGGAAAAATAATAAACATTTGAATCTATTAGTGCTTTAGGATAAAAATAATAATATGGAAATTATCTTAATAATTTAATAGAGTAATAATAATTAGAAAACTATTTTGAAAATAAAATTTTTAAAAACAGAAAATGATAAGAAAATTGATGGGCCTTTAATTTTAAATCCATATAGATTTATTGATAGCAGAGGATTTTTCTTTGAGAGTTGGAATGCAAAAAAGTTTGATGAAATCATTTCAAGAAAAGTTAATTTTGTACAAGATAATCACTCATTATCTTTTCATGGAGTTTTAAGGGGATTACATTTTCAGAAAGGTCCAAATGCTCAAGGTAAATTGATTAGAGTTATTAATGGAAAAATATTAGATATTATCGTTGATTTAAGGACCAATTCTAATACATTTAAAGAATGGGCTAGCATAGTTTTATCTAAAAGGAATAGTATACAACTATGGATACCAGAAGGATTTGCTCATGGATTTTTAACACTAACCAGAAGAGCAGAAATTAACTATAAAACTACCCAATTTTGGAATAAGGAATCAGAAAGAACTATTATTTGGAATGATAATGACTTAAATATTAATTGGAAATTAGAAAACTTAAAAATTAAAAGTCCAATAGTTTCTGACAAAGACTCTAGAGGTAAAACTTTAAATTACTTATTAAATAGAGGTGATTTATTTTTATGAAGATTTTAGTAACTGGTGCTTCAGGACAATTAGGGCATGCAATAATTTTACAAAAACCAAAACAGCATCAAATACTTTGTCCCTCAAGGAATGAATTAGATTTATCAGATGAATTAAGTTGCAAAAAATATATTGAATTTAATAAACCTGACTTAATTATTAATTGTGGCGCTTACACAAATGTTGATTTAGCCGAAAAAGAGAAAGAAATATGTTTAGCAATTAATACATCTGCACCATTAACATTTGCGAAAATATTGAAGGATTATGGAGGTAATTTATTGCAAATAAGTACTGATTATGTTTTCGATGGTAAACAAAATTTTGCTTATAAAGAAAATGATAAAAAAAATCCCATTTCTCAATATGGATACTCAAAGGCAAAGGCAGAAGAACTACTAGAAAAATTTTTAAAACCTACAAATCAATTAATAATACTAAGAACAAGTTGGCTACTTGGTCCAACAGGGAATAATTTTCTTGTAAAGATTTTAAATTTACACAAAACCAAAAAAGAATTGTTTGTAGTTTCAGATCAAATTGGAACCATGTCTTCTACATTCGATGTAGCAAAAATATGTTGGGAAATTATTAGTAAATGGAATTATATTTCAGAACATAATTATATAAATCATTGGACATGTAGTGGTATTTCTAGTTGGTATGATATTGCAATTAATATTGGCGACATAGCTCAAAAATATAAAATTTTAGATTATCCAGCTAAAGTTAATCCTATAAAAACTGAGAATTATTCAACACTAGCCAAAAGGCCTATTTTTTCTTTATTAGATTGTGAAAAGACTTCCATTGTATTAGATATTATTTGTAAGTATTGGCAACATGAATTGGAAATGATTATTTCAAAAATTGCAAATCGATAGAGATTATTTAAAAAATTGACTTAATTTGAAGCTAGTCTATTATTTTGAGCAAAAGATCGAAATTAATTTAAATGGTAATTTAATAATTTAAATCAGATTAAAATAATTTTGAAAAGAGTAAATTAAAATTACTAATTAAATAGTTAAAGGTAAAGATTAATTTTTTTAAATAAAAACTTCAGATAAAAAGTAAGTCTAAAATTAATTTATTAAATCTAATCTTGTATTAAACTTTAACCTTATTTTAAATAGTAATTGCCTCTTATATTAGGATTAATAAGCTACCTCTAAAAAGTTAAAATTTTTTTATAGAAACTCTTTTAAATTATGACAATTTTGTCAAAATGTCTCTTAGAAGAGGCAAAAGCAATCTCCCAAGCAGCAAAAAAATTAGATCCCTTAGAAGTTCAAAAAGCAATTGAAATTCTTGAAATATGTGGAAAAAGAAAGAATAAATTGCTAGTTACTGGAGTCGGGAAAAGTGGAATAGTAGCAAGAAAAATTGCAGCTACGTTCTCTTCCATTGGACTAGTTTCAGTCTATTTAAATCCATTAGATGCATTACACGGAGATCTTGGTATCGTGGGTTCAGAGGACGTATGTATATTAATATCTAATAGTGGCGAGACAAAAGAGATTTTAGAAATAATTCCGCACTTGAAATTGAGAAAATCCTCTTTAATAGCTTTAGTTGGAAATACAAATTCATCAATTGCAAATGAAAGTAATTCTGTACTTGAAGCTACGGTAGATAAGGAAACATGTCCATTGAATTTAGCACCCACTGCAAGTACATCAGTCGCTATGGCAATTGGCGATGCGCTTGCGACAGTATGGATGGAAAAAAATAAAGTTTCTACTGAAGAATTTGCTAAAAATCATCCTGCAGGACAATTAGGAAAGAAACTAACACTAACAATTTCAGACTTAATGGTTCCAATTAATAAAATCGAACCAATATTGATAGATGCCTCATTAGAAGAAATAATTATTAATATAAGCTCCGGTGGTATAGGAATTACATGGGTTCAAGGTTTTAAAGAAGATAAAAGAATAATAGGAGTAATTACTGATGGTGATTTGCGTAGAGGCCTAAAACAAAATAATGCAAAAAGATGGAAAGATATAACTGCTAAGGATATTATGACTAAAAATCCAATAACAATAAATCATTCCGCATCAATTATTGAAACTATTGATTTAATGGAATGTAATAGTAAAAAACCAATTTCAGCAATACCTGTCTTAAAAAAGGATAAAGAAATAATTGGTATTATTCGTCTACATGATTTGATAAAAACAGGTTTAGTATGAATTTAAAAAATATTTTTTCTTTAAACAAAAAAAGATTAAGTAGGATATCTTTATTGGTATTAGATGTTGATGGGGTCTTAACTGATGGGAATTTATTTTATGATCGAAATGGGGAAATACTCAAAAGATTTAATGTGAGAGATGGTCTAGGAATTAAACTTTTAAAAGAAAATAATATTGAAATTGCTTTTTTAAGTGGAGGTAGTTCGTCTAGTACCATTGCGCGCGCCGAACATTTAGGAATAAAGCACTGTTTTTGTAAAGTAAAAAACAAAAAAATTATTATTGAAAAATTAATGAATAATTTAAATTTACAGAAAACTCAAGTTGCTTATGCAGGAGATGATTTAAATGATCTTATATTGAAAAATAATGTTTCACTTTTTATCTCTCCAGCAAATGCAGATAAAACAATAAGAAAAAAATCAAATATTCTTCTTAAGAATAAAGGTGGGGATGGAGCAGTAAGAGAAATTGCGGAATTAATACTTAATGCGCAAAAAAAACTAGAAAAATACAAAAAAAGTGGATGGGCAGAGAAAAATTGAATAATTAACTAATTTTTTGTTTTTATGGTAATTTAATAATTATAAATAAAAAATAAAATTTGGAACCACTTACACTTATAGCTGGACCTTGCGTAATAGAAGATGAATCAACTGTTAATGATACTTGTGCATATTTGAAAGAAATTACAGAAAAGTTGAATATTAATTTAATATTTAAAGCAAGCTTTGATAAAGCTAATAGAAGTTCAATAAATTCATATAGAGGACCTGGCCTTAATAAAGGACTTAATATATTAGAAAAAATTAAAAATAAATATAAGGTAAAGACATTAACCGATATTCATGAATCGTATCAAGCTGATTTAACTACTGAAGTTGTAGATGTAATACAAATTCCTGCTTTTTTATCAAGGCAAACTGATTTATTAGTTTCAGCGACTAAAGCAGTGATAAAAAAAGATAAAATCATCAATATTAAGAAAGGGCAATTTCTAGCACCTTGGGATATGGAACAAGTTCTAAATAAAATAAAAGAGTCAGGTTTATCAACTAATAGTAAGAAAATATGGTTAACAGAAAGAGGGAATAGCTTTGGCTACAATACTTTAGTTGTAGATTTTCGTAGTCTAGTAGAATTAAAAAAATTCAAATGTCCAGTGATATTTGATGCTACCCACTCAGTTCAACAGCCTGGAGGACAAGGAAGTTGCAGTGGAGGACAGAGAGAATTTGTTGCTCCTCTAGGAAGAGCAGCGATAGCTGTGGGTGTTGATGGGATTTTCATGGAAGTACATCCAGATCCTGAAAATGCAAAAAGTGATGGGCCTAATATGGTACCACTAAATAGAGTTGATAAGATTTTAAATGACTTTCTAGTAATTAGAAATTCTTTAGGAAACTCATTAGCAGTATCAACTTTATAAATATCTAAAGAAATTATGGAAAAGAATCCTGTTATTCCTATCTTTATTGGTTATGACGAGAGAGAAAGAGCTGCTACAAATGTTTTAATTGATAGCTTATACCAAAATAGTGATAGTCCTATTTCTATTATTCCTTTAGTTACAACACAACTTAAAAATCTTGGAATTTATTTTAGGGAAAAAGATCCTAAGCAATCTACGGCATTTTCCTTTACGAGGTTTCTGGTTCCTTATTTAAGCAATTATTCAGGATGGGCCATTTTTATGGATTGTGACATGTTATGCAGAGAAAGTATTACAGAATTATGGGATCAAAGAGATGATAATTATTCTGTAATGTGCGTAAAACATAAACATATTCCAAATGAAAAAAGGAAATTTTTAAACGAGACACAATTACCATATCCAAAAAAAAATTGGAGTTCTTTAATGCTTTTTAATTGTAATAAATGCAAAGAATTATCAATCGAATATGTTAACAATGCCTCAGGATTGGATCTTCATAGATTTAATTGGCTAGAGGGAGATAATTTAATAGGAGAAATAACTGGCAATTGGAATCATTTAATTGGTGTTTATAAAGAGACCGATTTAGATTACAAAAGTCCTTTAATTCATTGGACTATTGGTGGACCTTGGTTTAAAGAACTTAGGACTAAAAGCGGAGCCTTAGCTGCAGAATGGTTTTCTGCCAGAGATGATGCTATGAAATTATGGAATGAATAATAAATCTTATAAATGCGCAGTAGCAGTTCCTGCAAGACTTGGATCAAAAAGACTTCCTAATAAAGTTTTAAAGGATATAGGTGGAAGACCTATGATCCAATGTGTTTTGGAGCAATGCTCTAAAGCCAAAAGCATTGACAAAGTAATCCTCTGCACTGATAGTGAAGAGTTAAAGAAATTTGGAGAGGGATTAGGTTATAAGGTTTTTTTAACTAAAAAAAATTGTGAATCAGGAACCGATAGGATAGCTTCAAAAACCAAAGATATAGTTTCATATTTATGGGGCACACACCTAAGTGAAGAATTATCTTTTCAGGATAAAGTAGATCGCAGTTTAATTATTAATGTTCAGGGAGATCAACCTTTTATAAATCCAGTTTTAATAGATGAGACTTTTAAACAATTAAAAAACAAAAAATATTCGTTAAAGGTTGTAACTCCAATATACAAACTCCCAGCTTCAAATATTCACAATCCAAATGTTGTTAAAACTCTCATAAGAAAAGATGGAACAGTAATATATTTTTCACGAACTGCCATCCCACACATTAGAGATGTTCCAATAGATAAATGGCATTTGCATGCAACTTACTGGGGGCATGCAGGTATTTATGGGTTTACAGCAGGGATGCTATTAAAATGGAAAGGAATTTCAAATTCAGAGTTAGAAAAAGCTGAAAAACTTGAACAATTAAGACTCATTGATGCCGGCTATGAAATTTCAACTTTTGTAGCCGATGAGGAATGTTTATCCGTTGATACAGAGGAACAACTAGCTATTGCACGTTCAAAATTTAGATAAAAACAATTTTATTTAAAAAATTTTATAAATTAGAAATTATTTCTAATTTTATAAAAAATAAATTCAATGGGACTGCTAACTATAGTATAGTTTTCTAAATATCAAAAAAATTGACCTATATTATCGCTGAAATTGGTATTAATCACAATGGTGATTTAGAAATAGCTAAAGAATTAATTTCTCAAGCTAAATCTGCAGGATGTGACGCTGTTAAATTTCAAAAAAGGACAATTGAAATAGTTTATAGTGAAGATATACTTAATCAAAAGAGGGAATCACCCTGGGGAAATACTCAAAGAGAGCAAAAAGAGGGATTAGAGTTTTCAATTAAAGAATTTGATATCATTGATCAATTCTGTAAAGATCTTCAGATTGATTGGTTCGCATCATCTTGGGATATTGAGAGTCAAAAATTAATGCAAAAATACAATTTCCCGCATAATAAAATTGCTTCAGCAATGGCAACAAATCATGAGTTTTTAAGATTTGTAGCCAACGAAAAAAGACATACATTTATTTCAACGGGAATGATGGATTTGAATATGATTGATGTTGCAGTAAATATTTTCAAGAATTATAGTTGCGCATTTACACTTCTACATACAGTAAGTACATACCCTGCCTTGGAGGAAGACCTTAATCTTAATTGCATCAAAACATTACAAGCCAGATATAAAGTTCCAGTAGGTTATAGTGGACACGAAACAAGTGTTACGCCTTCATTTATTGCAGCCACCCTTGGGGCTACTGCGATAGAAAGGCATATTACTCTTAATAGAGCAATGTATGGTAGCGATCAAGCTGCTTCTTTAGAGTATCCTGGACTTGTGCAACTTGTGAATATGATCAGAAAACTTCCTAAATGTCTTGGTGATGGAGAAGTTAAGTTTCTAGAAAAAGAGATCCCCATTGCTAAAAAACTTAGATATTGGAATAAAAAGAATTAATATGGATTTGCCAAAAATTTTCTCGATAGATATTGACGGGACATTATGTAACAACACTTTTGGCAAGTATGATAAAGCATTTCCCATCAAAGATAGAATTGATAGGGTAAATGAGTTATATGATAATGGCAATATTATCAATCTTTTTACTGCGAGAGGAACTACAACAGGTATTGACTGGAGGGAAATAACTTCAAAACAATTAAAAGAATGGGGTTTAAAGTATCATTCATTAAAACTTGGCAAACCTGAAGCTGATCTATACATAGATGATAAAGCAACAAATGCAGAAGATTTTTTTGATTCTATTTCAAATAAATATATTAATGAGCATATAGACGCAGTTAAGAAAACTTTTAATAGATCATTTACAAATAAACTTGATAAACTAACGTCATCAATAACAAATTGTTTTAATAATGGAGGCAAGCTAATTCTTGCTGGAAATGGAGGCAGTTTTTCTGATTGTATGCATTTATCTGCCGAATTTACTGGAAAATTCATTTCTAATCGGAAACCTTTACCGTCAATTGTTCTTGGAGCGAATAACAGTTCAATTACCTCAATTTCAAATGATTATGATTTTTCAGAATGTTATTCAAGAGAACTAGAAGGATTAGGAAATAAAGAGGATATTTTTATTGGTTTTTCGACAAGTGGGTCAAGCAAAAATATATTAAACTGTCTCGAAATTGCAAAAAATAAAAAAATTTTCAGTGTTTTAATTACAAGCGATAAATTAAATGAATCTCATATTAATGTAGATTTGATAATTAAAGCAAAATCAACAACAACTGCAATAATACAAGAAATTCATATCATAATTGCTCACTACATTTGTAAAAATGTTGAATCTAAGATGGGATTTTAATGACTAGAAACATTGGAATAGTTCCAATCAAATCATATTCGAAAAGGATCCCTAATAAAAACTTTAAAGATTTAAATGGCAAACCTTTGTGGAGATGGACTTTTGATGTTTTAGTTAAAAGTAATATTTTTGATTATATTTTTTTGAGCTCTGATAAACCTGATCTTTTAAAATTAAATAATTCAAAAAATATAAAATTAATAAAGAGAAAAGAGGAACTTTGTAAAAGCAATATTCATGCATCAGAAGTGATTTTTGATATACTTCAAAACCATGATTATAAATTTTCAAGTAGTGACAATATAATGATGTTTTTACCTACTTCACCATTTAGATCTACAGAAAGTATCAAAAAAGCTTCTAGAATTTTAAAAGAAGGTTTTTCTTCAGTAATTGGAATATCTAAAGCATCAAAAGGATCTAATTCTTATAGAATTTTAAATAAAGATAATATCTTAGTTCATACATGCAAAGAAAAAGACTTGCATAGGCAATCTACCGATATAAATGAATTTATTGTATCTGGTTCAATATTTGCTTCAAAACTAAATACTCTCTTAAAATACAGAACTTTTCATCAACCTGACACTTATGGATTATTAGTTAATGAATCAGAATCTATTGATATAAATACAGAATTAGATTTTCTTACGGCTCAAGCTTACTTAAATAAATTCAATGTTAAACATTAAAGCTCTTCATTACTGCGTTATTCCTGAGACTAATAATAATGCAGGAGACAATCTTTTATACGAATTAATTAGAAAGGTAATTGATTTTTATATGAAAGATATTCGAATAACATGGATAACCAAATCACAATGGGAAGTAAGTACCGCAAAGGAAATAAATAATTTAAAAGTTGATTTCGTTTTATTTGGTGGTGGCGGATTATTTCTTCCTGACCAAGAGGGGGCTAGAAGTCATAATAATACTGGATGGCAAATTGATATACCAGAATATGAATATAAAAATATTAGACCTTTTTATTTTGGTACTGCTATTGGATTTAACTGGTTTAGAAATTGTAAATATAAAAAAGAAATTATCAAAAATTCAGCAAAAAGTTTCATAGAACATTCTGAAGGAATAGGAATACGTAATTATGGCTCTATCGAAAATATAAAAAAAATTACTTCTTTAGATAATGGTATTTCTTGGTTGCCATGTCCAACAACCTTCATATCTAAATTACCTTACTTAGGAATTGATAATGAATTAGACAAGTTTGAAAAAGATGAACTTTCAAAAAATGGGAGTTATAATTTTAAAAAAAAATTAAATATCGCTATAAATTTAAGTTGCGATAGATTAGAACAAAGAAATCTTAAAAAAAGCGACTTCATAAAACTCCGTCCAATGATTGAAGATTTAATTAATGATGGCCACAAAATAAAATATTTAGCACACAAAAATTTAGACCTGATTGCCTACGAAATAATCGGAAGTAAATATTTTGAGGAATTAATAAATATTGCCTCTTATTCAAAAAAAGAAATAATTCAAGAATATAAAAAATTTGATTGTGTATTTGGAGGAAGAGGACATAGCTTAATGATACCTGTAGGACTATCTATTCCAGTCATAAGTCTTACAAGTCATGATAAACAAAAATTTTTCATGCAAGACCTTAAGTTAAATAAATTTTCTATAGAAATATCAGATTTATCTGGCGAGGAAATAAAAAGAAATACAGCAATATTGATAAAACAAATAAATTCTCAATATAAGTTCATAAATGATTATCAAAACTTGGCACTTGATGCATGGAAAAAATTCGTTGATAAAATTTACTATAAATTCAAATAAATATTACTATTTTGTCAATTAGAATATAAAAATATAGAAATAATAAAAAAATGAAGTTTAATATTTCTAAAATTGCATCTTTAATAAAAAAATCTAATCATAGTAGATATGAGAAACTAAAAATTCAATTATTTTTTGAATGGTCCCTTTTCCGAGGTTTCGTAAATTTAGATAAAGGATATTTGGAACTTACTCATCAAGAAATTGAAAATATTATCAAAAACCCTAATAGTTATTACTTAAAAGGAATCATACCCCTTAATAATGAAGTTAACTATTCTAGTGCAATATCAAAACCTTTTAAAATATTAATAAAAAAAATTTTCAGAAAATTTATTATTATCTTTAGATTTATAAATTCCTACTTCATAATTTCAAATTCATTTATAGAATTTTTCTATAAAAAAATCATCTTAAAAAAAAATATCAAATTCATATTTGAAAGTAATAAATGTAAACATTTATGGAAGGAATATTCGAATGTTATTTTTTTTTCCTTAGAAGACATTAATAATCTCACTAATGTTAAGACTAACAAGTTAATAAATTGGAAACTAAAAACAAAATCAAATGATTCTTATAAATTTAAAATAGAGGATATAGCCTATGGAGGTTTTCTAGCTTCCATTTTAAATTTATTAAATTCAAAAAAGATTAACTACGAAATAAAAACATATAAATTGAATTTCCCAATATATATAATTAACAAAATAATTATTATTAAATTACTCAAATTCTGCTTTAGAAAAGCAAAAAATATATTCTTCATTGATAATTCTCAAGGATTATTAATAAAATCAAAATGTTTAGAAGAATTTATTAATCTTAAAAAATCAAGAATATATAATAATCAACATGGTGGGGGATATTTTGAATTAGATAGGGAAGATTTTCTTCTAGCAGAATTATCTCCTGCGTATGATAAACCTTTAATAGGTATTTATAGATCAAATTTAATAAGAACAAATTATCCAATTAATGGAAAAAATTATTCTTTAAGAAATAAAAATATTAAAAATAGCATCTTGATAATAGAAGGGGCGGATCCAATTAAAAAAAATATTTTAAAAAAAATAAAAAAACCAAAAAATTTATTCAAAATTTATAGCGATTTAATTAATATATTTGCAAAAAATAACATCAAATGCTTTATAAAAAAACATCCAAGATCAAATTCGAATTTGGATTTATATCACAGAGATATTTTTATAGAAGCAAAGGATAATATTCCAATAAAATATATCCCTAATAAAAAAGATTTTAGATTAATATGTTTAATTGGTTTTGGCCAAACACTTTTATATTCATTACTACAAAGTGGTGCAAATGTTTGCGTAATTGCTGATGAGTCTGATTACAAAATATCAAAAAGTGGTAGAAAACATATAAAATTTCTAAAGGGGAATAATTTATTAATTTCGCCCCAAGAGATTTTTAAGTTTGAGAGTTTAGAATTTTTAATGAATTTTAATCAAAATAATAGAAATATTGATTTTTCTCAATTAATTAATAATGAAGCAAAGAATTTCGAAAAATGGCTAATAGAACATTTTTAATCAAAAAAGCTTATATTAATATATAGATAAAAATTATTAATGAAACTATTAAATAATAGATGGAAAGATAAAAGTTCTTACAAAGATAGATGGGTATTAAGAAATAAAGAAATGGCTATTATTTTAAATAAGTATTTGCCAAAAATAAAAAGTATTGCAGTAATGGGCTCAGGTCCAAAGCAGCATTTTGAATCGGAAATAAAAAAATTAAATAAAAATATTATTATTAAATCTTATGATCTTAAAAAATGGAATGACAATATTAAAAAAATTAATCTCGAAAAATTTGAATACTCAAAATTAAAAAATATAGAGTGTGTTGTTTTTAGCGGAGTTTTAGAATACATAAATTTATCTGAAACATTAAAAGAAACTTTTAAAAATGTAGATTATGTTTTAATGTCATACGCACCCATAGATTTCACTAATTTCACATTAAAAACATCTTTCTTAAATATTATTAATCTTTTTATAACTAAATATTTTACTAAAGGGAAAAGTGTAAAAGATCTTAAATCAAGAATAAAGGCTGGTTGGAGATCGTTTTATACAAATTTTGAATTTATTAAAGAACTATCTAACTATGGATTAATAATTTATTTCGACAAAAGTAAAAGTTACCCATCACAAGGCATATATTTTGTAAAATCAAAGATAAAAAACAAGGGGTACAAAGATTAAATCCTATTACTTCATTAAATATAGTTATAACATCAATCTAGGAAAAATTTTTCAAATGAATTTTTAAATTATTTTTATTTTAATTTTAATTAAACTTAGTATTTAGAATTTAAAGAATTATTTATTCTAAAAAAAGCATAAAATTATTTACAGAACTTTCTTTAATAATTCATAAGTTTTTCAAGAACATTTTTATTTAAATCTTTTGAGTATTTTGATAATTTTAAATTTTTATAAATAATAATGATCACTTTCGAAAATAAAATCAAAACAAAAAGTAAATTGTATAATCCAAACGAGAGTTTACAAACTTCCAAAAATCCCATTATGTAAGATGAAATACTTTCAGTACTCTTTCCTCCTAAAGGCATTATTGTTATAACACTTTCTACAAAAACCGGCTTAAATAAGTTGCTCTTCCTCATAATAAGTTGCTGCTTATAATCAGAAGCAATAGAAAGTGAGGGATCAAATAAAGGCTTAATTTTTTTGGCTATATTTTTTCTTAAAATAAATGATGGGTGTGGATATTGTACAAAGGGTAATTTTTTATAAGGCCAACCATAACCTAAAAGTTTAAAATTTCTTAAATTTTGATAATTTATTTGGGCTGTGTATCCAATTAAACATGAAGAAAGAGGATTCTCTAAAAATTTATTATTTATCAAATTTAATACATTTTCATCAAATAATGTATCCCCTGCATTTAGAAATATTATCAGATCACCTTTTGCAAATCTAAAAGCTTTATTCATACCATCATAAACTCCTTGATCCTGATTGCAATAAAAAAATGTATTATCAAAACCATTAAAATCCATCTCTCGAGTTCCGTCTGTTGAATATGCATCCTTAATAATATGTTCAAAATTTCTATAAGTTTGCTTCTGAACGGAGTTGATGGTTTTCATTAAATCTGATTTTGCATTCAGAGTAACTGATATAATTGATATTTTATATTGCATGTATCTAAATAAATTGAAAGTTTAAACATATGAGATTCATATAAATTAAATTCAGAATTACTTTTAATTTAATTCTAATATGATTGTATTATATAAAATATTTCTTATCTTAATTTATGAAACTAATATGGCGTTCATGAGGTTTTATAAATACAATTATCGCAAAATATATATTTTAGGGTTTTGAAATAAGCTAATATTATATTAAAAAAAATTATTCATCTAATAATAATCTATTCAATCCATGATAAATAAAGGCATTTTATATGAACAGAAAAACATTTTAGAATTGTTTAAAGATATATCAAACCAACTAAATTTAAGGAGAAAATATCAATTTATTATCGTATTTTTTCTTATGCTTATAAGTGCATTTATGGAAATAGTTTCTTTAACAGCGATAATACCTTTTCTAACAGTTTTTACAGATAATTCAATAAAAACCAATAACCAATTTCTAGATGGTTTATTTAAAACCCTAGGAATATCAATTATGCAAGATAATATTTTTGTACTCGCTATATTTTTTATTGTTACCGTATTTATTGCAGCAACTATAAGAGTAATTAATTCAAAAGTTAATACAAAATATGCTTCCTCAATTGGAAATTATTTAAGTTGTAAAGCTTATAAAAATGCTTTAGAAAAACCTTATATTGAACACCTATCAACTGATTCTAGTTCTGTAATTGCAACAAATACAATGCATATTGATAGGACAATAGTATCAATAAATTTCTTTCTACAATTATTAACATCATTAATAATAAGTATTAGTATTGTAATAACTTTGTTATGTATTGAATGGTCAATAATAATAATGGCAATAGCTATATTAGGAACTGCCTATCTAGTCCAGATTATTTATACAAAAAATCGTTTGATAAAAAATAGTAAGGAATTTGCTAAGTCAACAAAAGATCAAGTAAAAGTTATTCAAGAAGGTTTAGGCACAATAAGAGACTTGATAATTCATCAAAATTCAGATTTATATTTAAATAAATTTAAATATTATGATTCTCAGATGAGAGAGATGACTGCAAATAATACATTTATAAAAACATACCCTAGATTTATTATTGAATTTTTAGGAACATTAATAATAATTATAGCTGCCTTAATCCTGTCAGGAGGTACTGAAAATCCTAAAAGTGCTATTGCCGATTTAGGAATATTTGCTCTTGGCTGTCAAAGATTAATACCTTCTTTGCAACAAATTTATGTTAATTGGGCTGGAATAAAATCAAATTATGGATCAATAGAAAGTGTAATAAATATATTAAAAAAGAAAAACAATTTTATTAAGAAAAATAATTCAAGTAAAATTTATGAAAATTTTTTATCTTTAGAACTTAAAAACATTTCAATGAAATATGAGAAAGGAAATCATTATATACTCAAAAATTTTAACGTTGTTATCAAAAGAGGACAAATTATAGGAATTATGGGTGAAACTGGCTGCGGTAAATCAACATTAATAGATATTATGATGGGTTTGTTAGAACCAAATAAAGGTCAAATATTATTTAATGGTAAAAATATAAATTCCAAAAGGAATTTTAATACTAAAAGTAATTATCATTCACTGATTGCCCATGTCCCACAAAATATTTACTTATCCAATAGCTCAATAAAAGAGAATATTGCTTTAGGTTATAGTCCAAAAAATATCGATATGAAAAAAATAATTGAGAGTGCTAAAAAAGCAAAAATTCATAAAAGTATTTTAAAAATGGTTGATGGATATGATTCTATTATTGGTGAAAGAGGTAAAAAATTAAGTGGAGGTCAAATACAAAGAATTGCAATAGCAAGAGCTTTATATAGAAATTCACAGATATTATTTCTGGATGAAGCTACAAGTGCATTAGATTTAAAAACAGAGGAAGAAATCAATAAAATACTAGATGGTATGAAAGATAAATTAACCGTTATAAAAGTTGCCCATAGAATAAATGCACTAAGTAACTGTCATGTATTAATAGATTTAAATAAAAAATTAATTAGTCTTAAAAAATAAATTTTTTTTATTTAAAAATTTATTCTTTTAAAACTCTTTTTATTTGTAGATAAAACTTATCTACTACTTCTTCCCAAGTTAAAATAGTCTTAGGTTTTAGATAAATATTTTTGGTAAGTTCAGTTAAACTTTTGGAGATGGTAGATATACTAGAATCTACATCAACCACTTTATCGTATTCTGTAGAAATCTCCTTTGCAAAACCTACATTTGTGCTTAAAAATGGAATCCCAAAAGCATTGGCCTCCATAAGAGGTGTAGGTCCGCCTTCAAAAGAAGAAGAACAAATTAATAAATCAATTTCTTTATAAAATAAATGTAAATCTGAATAGATATATTCCTTAAATTCGATTCTATTTAGAGATTTAAGCTTATCGTAAATAGGAAGTTGAGAATGGCCTTCTCCACAACAAATTAACTTAAAATTTGGCAAGCTTTCTATTATGAGAGAAACTAATTCTGGCCTTTTTCTTGAATAAGGCCTGCAATGAAATCCTAATTTTATAATGTTGTCTTTTTTAAAATTAGATTTCTTATATGCCTCTGCATGTAGTTTTAATTCAGTAGATAATCCTGCAAAATAATTAGTTACAACTTTTTCAGAATGTGAATGTTTTCCATTAGTAATGATTCTACTTATATATTTATTCGACTCATTATTCATACAAACAATGAGTTCATAATAAGAAAATAATTTCCTATATAAATAGTATGGCCTATAGTTTCTAATATCTTCATGGGTAAAGAATAATATATTTGGATATTTACTAAACCAACTATTTGGTTTATTTGGCAATAAGGAATAATGTAAAAAAAAATTAACCTTATATCCTTCCTTATTTGATAGGAACCTATTAGCTAATATTTCTTTTTTTATTCTTCCAAGTATCCAATTATCACTATTTCCAACAATATTAATACTTACATATTGCGAATGATATTTTATTTTCTTTATAAAAATTTTCTTTATATTCTGAGAAATTATAAATGTAGGAATTATAAAAAAAGAATATATCAAATTTAAGACAGAAAATTTAAGTATTGTTTTTAAATTTTTTTTTGCGAAATTTTTTATCATAAAAACATTAATATAGTCTCATTTGATTTTTTTTAATACTCAATTTCAATCCAAATTATTTATTGTTTTTATTATTATTTCAATTTGTTCATTTTTTAATGAAGGAAAACTTGGCAGATTTATTCCGCAACCTGATATTTTTTCTGAGGCAGTCAACTTTTCACTACTAAACTTATTGTACGGTTCCATAAGATGAACTGGTTTGAATAAGGGTCTAGTTTCAATATTATTATTTTTAAGATGTTTCATTAAGATTTCTGATTCATTTGGTGATTTTGTTAATAGTGTATTCATCCAATAACTATTTAGATTTAGTTCAGGATTAGGATCAAATAATTTAAATCTAGATGATTTAATTCCTTCTTTGTATTTTTTAGCAATTTCTTTTTTTCTTAATAATTTATTTTCTATATTTTCTAACTGAGCAAGTGCTATTGCAGAAGCAATATTTGTCATTCTAAAATTAAATCCAAAATCATTATGATCATAGACTCCAGGTTCAGATATAGCATGATTTTTTAAATTATTAGCGCTAACGACCAATTCTTTAGAATTAGAGCATAACAACCCACCCTCACCAGCAGTTATGGTTTTATTAGCATATAAACTAAACGTTGAAATATCCGATTCATTACCAACATGGTTTCCATTATAATCTTTAGTCCCAATAGCTTCAGCGCAATCTTCGATATGAAAAATTCCATAATTTTTGGCAATTTTATTAACAATACTAGAACGATAGGGGTATCCATAATTATGAATTCCTATTATTGCCGAGGTATTATTGTTAATTTTCCTTTCTAAATCAAATACGTCTATTTGCAAATCTAAAAGATCAATATCAACAAATACTGGTATCGCTCCATGCCTTACAACAGAAGCAGCAACAGCAACATAACCAAAAGAAGGTATTAAAACTTCTGATCCCTTAGGTATGCCTAGAGTGGCGAGTGCAAGACTTAAGGCACAAGTTCCATTCGAAACATTAGTAACATAATTAATATTTGTATATTTTGAAAAATTAGAACACAATAAATTACTGAATTTACCTTTTGAAGAGATCCAATTAGTTTTGAGGCATTCTGTTACATAATTAAATTCATTTCCATCTAGACTAGGTTCATAAACTGGGATCATCTTTAAATAATTTCGAAATATGAAAAATATTTTTCTATATTTAATTATACTCTTTTAAAAATTTTATTTAAATAATTTAAATAAAAAATGTATTGTAGAGACTTTACAATAATATTGTTTATTATAAAAACTATTAATTTTAAACTATCATCAAAGTTTATAGAAATAATTCTTAAATAAAAACTATGAGGAATAAAATATCAAATTTTTTCAAACTAAGAAAAAAAATAAATATTCTTTCTATAAATATAATAATATTTTTATTTCTTATTTTTAGTGTTGCAAGTGTTCTAGAAATTATTTTAAGAAGAACCAATCCTTATTCCTTATTCCCTAAAGAAATGACTTCTAAAAAAGGACTAATTATAGGAAGCAAGTATTTATCATTTTACGATGGGAAATCAGAAATCGAAAAATACGAACCTAAAACAAAAGTACTTTATAAACATAATAATTATGGTTTTAGAATTGATGAGGATGAATCCATGAATAATTTTTCATATAACCTATCTAATTCCTTAATTACTATTGGAGACAGTACTTCATATGGTTTAAATATTGATAATCAAAATACCTTCGCAAATTTATTATCTCAGGAAATATTAAAACGTAACGCATATAATTTTTCTTATCCAGGTATGAATTTAGAAAGCATTACGTATAAGATGATTTGTCTAAATAATATTCTAGAACAAAAAAAATTGAGAAATAAAATAACAATTATAGGTCTTTACTATAATGATATTGAAGATCTAGGAAGACTTAATAATTTAGATCCAAATGAGTGTAAAGAAATTAAAAATGTAAATTTAACTAATGCAGAAATAAATTCTAAATTTTTAGAAATTGATATTTCTAAAAGACTCACGAAGAAATCATATTGGATTGAGAGAATTACTAATTTTGAAAAATATCCATTTTATTTAGATATTCTAATTTGTAGAAAATTATTTTCAAGAACATGTTCAATAGTCAAGTTCTCAATAAGTAATGTGCATCCAAGATTAAAATCATATATATTTGGATCACATGAGGTTGATAGTCTTTATGGAAGACTTCCAAAAGATTATTTTGAGATACTAGAAAATAATAAAAATAATTTTCAAGATGCTTTAAATGGTATATCTCTTAATTCAGATCTAGTATTTTTATTTTATATTCCAAGGCATGAAATAGATTTGATAAATTCTTTAAAACAAAAAAATAGAGAGAGGGTATTTTATCTATTTAAAGAAATTTGTGAAAATGAAATAAAAAAATCTAATATTATTTGTATAGATGGTACAGATGCAATAACAGAGAGTATTTCTGAAGATATTAGAAAAAGACTTATTAAAACAGGAAGATTACCTAATAAATACTACTCATATTTACCAACATTTGATATGGGTCATCCAAGTAAATTTTTATCAAAAATTTATAAGGAAAGAATCTTGAAAGAGTATGAAAGATACTTTAATTAATCTTAAAAGTTTTAATTATTCTTTTTAATTTGTATTCATCAAGTTTAGAAATATTAGTATGAAGACTAGAAGAATTCGAAGATAACTTTTCGGCATTAGGGAAAATACCGTTATTATTAATATTCAATATTGATGAATTTGGAAAAATATTTGGAGTGAACCAATTAGAGATTATATTATTATTTACATTATTTATTAAAATATCCTTATGCATTTGATTTATTAAAGGCCATAAAATTAATATATTTCCATTGAATATTTGAGATTTAATTACATTATTTATTGGTAATTTTTCAGAATAAATTTTACATAATCTCATTCTTCTTTCGTTAACTCTTCTTAGATTAAATAAAGCAATATTAATAAATAAAATTGTTATGAAATTTGCTTTACCTCTTCTAAAAAAATCTTTTTTATAAGAAAGATATATAAATTTCTTTTCATAGTAAGTCATTCCTTTATAAAAATATGATATTAATGATCTAATTTTCTTGGCAGAAGAAAATGGAATATCAATTAAATTTAAAGAAGTGTCAATAATTTGAGCTAATAATAATCTTAAAGAAAAAGATTGTTTTTCATTAGCAAGAATAGATGAAATAATTTCATTTGATTCTTTGTCGTTCTTTTTAATTCCAAGCATGCCGCCTTGAAAAGCTGAAATAGATTTGCTTGATTGAAAACTTCCTATTATTGCAGTAGTATTATCATCAAATAAATTTGAACTGTACTCAAAAACATGAGAACAGTGCGCCAAGTCCTCTATTATATCTATATTGTTTAACTCACAAATTTTTATAATTTTAGCTCTATCTACTGGTGTTATTCCATAGGTATGCTGCATAATAAATGCGATAATCTCCTTTTTTTGATCTTTTAATTGATTTAAAAGTTTACTAAATTCTGAAAATGAAATGCTCCAGTCTGTTTCGTTAATATCACAATATAGTGGTAAGCATCCTGATGCTAAAATTGCATTTTCTACGACTTGGCATGTATAAGCAGGCAAAACCACATACAATTTTGATTGAACTTTTTTTTTCTTTTGAACAATAGTTCTTAAAACTATCTCTATCCCATACCGACAAGAAGCAATGGGGTATAAATTATAAAAAGGATAAATAGGCGAAAGTAATTTATTAAAATTATTAATCAATTTTCCACTTTTCTCTTAATAAAATAACAGATTTAATTTAATATATCAATTAATTTATAAAATTAAAGATTTACTTAAGTAGTATGATGTATAAGATTAAAGTTACATAATTTATGAAGAATATATATGTAATAACAAATTCATCATTAAACAATACTATATCGAATTTATTATGGATTAGAAGAATAACTCCTAACAATGCTTTATTTATAATATTGAACTTTGAAAATTACAAATATGAAGAATTACTTTATTTAAAAAAAATTTATGAAAAAAGTATTATTAAGAATAATTTTTTTTTAATAAATGTATCAACAACCTTAAAGAAATTATTTTTCTATCCAGCTTTATACATAACATTACTATATTCCAAATTAAATATCATATTACTAAAGGAAAGATTTTTTAAATTTGCTGTAGTACAGCCAAGATATCGATGGTTATCAGAAAGGTATAAAGTACTTGGGCAGATTCTACCTAGTTTTAAAACAATATTGATAGGAGATGGTTTATCTGGAGAATGCTTAAGAGAAAATCCACCTTGGTTAAAATCTAATTTAGTTAATTATTCTAGAGAAAGAGAAGAGATATTATTAGGATCATATTATATTTACTCGATTTATAATAAAAATAAATCTAATAAAATATCTGAAAGATTTTCAAAAAAAGAATTAGAATTGGCTCTTATAGATATTAATAATGTAATAAGCCAAGAAAAAAAATTTATAAAAACTTATTTTGAAATAAAGAAAATAAAAAATAAATTTAATAAGATTTTTATTTTCTGTACTAGTACATTTTGGGAATATGATAGGCTTTGTATAGAAGGTGAAATAAATCTCTATATTAAATTCTTAATAAAATTACTTAAAAAAAATGATTATAATGATCAAGAAGATTTTATTATTTTTAAATACCATCCTAAAACTAATCCCAAGAAAATTAAAAAATTGAGAAAGGAAATAAAAGCTAAATTAAATATAAATTCTATAAGTGATGGAGATCTCGAAAAAAGATTAGTAGAGCTTCCACTTGAAATATTACTATATAATCTTAAAAATAAAAATGATATTATTGTGAGCGGAATATCTACGGGGATCATAGGATCAAGCTATTTGTTTAAAAATATAAATATAGAACTGGGATTTGGAGAAGAACTTGTCAGAGAATATTTCTTATCAGATGAATTAGTCGATAAAAGATTAAAACAAGAAGCTCTAATATCAGATTTAATAAGAAATGAGCCATTTTAATTTCTATATAAAGTTTCATTTAAAAATTAGATTTTAAAATTTAAATTTTAAAATAACCTATTGTCAAATCTTAAAATTTCTAGTTAAGTTTGGCTAAATCAATTATGTTAAACATCCTTTAATTTACTCTCCTAAAAAATTAAAAATTTATTTTGATTAATCTAAAATCAAAAATTATTATTATAAAATTTATCTTTTTTAATATTTTAAATAATTTTTTGATAAATTTCATAAGCAAATTTATAAGCCTCTTCAAAATAATTATTGCCAAGTATCTCACAAATCCATAAGGGGATTAAGTTACCTTCGTATGGAAAAGATTCTATCTTTTCCCAGTTAGATCTTATTAAAGAACATTTGTCGAGAATATCTGTATTAATTTTTACTTCTGAAACGAACCTTTTAAAAGAGTCTCTTTTGTAACAAGGTTCACCTATTGCATCAAAATAATAAGATGGGAGAATAATTATGCAACCAATAAAATATTTTAATTGATACATACAGTTTAAATTTGCAAAATTGTTTTCGAGAGGAATATTATTTAATTTATGATGATCCATATAACCATTATCTGCAGATTCCTTAAATAACTTACAAATGGAGTTAACCTTAGCAATGCCATTCTGGCAGATTCTATTTTTAGTGATCTTAAGGAAACTATTATTAAATAATGATTTACTTAATTCAAGAGTTTTTACTGGTAAATTGATATAGTTTGAATTAAGCATAAAATTTTCAGTTGTAATTATAAATTGATGATGCTGCAAAGGATCAATTAAATAGAGTTCAGGAATTAAATTTATTACATGTTCCCTTAAATTAGAAATATGATATGGACTTTGAACTACTTCTTCCTTAATTATTAATAATGTATCAAGATCACTCCATCCTTTTGAATAATCTAGGGTGGACATACTTCCATGAATTAAAAAATCTACTAAGTAATCTTTCATGAATTTATTTGCGTAATCATGAATTTTTAATATTGGTCCTAGATATTCTCCAGATTTTTGATATTCTTCAACACTGAAACTCAGAATTCTTAGATTTTCATGTGAATAATTTTCTTCCTTTATAACCTTATTATGAATTAATGAGAATTCTGATATTAATTTTGCAAAGGCATTTATTTGCCAAGGTTCTTTATCAAAAACATACTTACTTTTTGTAGATAAAAACCAATTAAGGAACTCTAAATAACCTTTATATGATAACTTAGCTGTAGAATCCATATCTTATTAAGCCTCCCTTAAAATTATTCTTCTCCAAAAAAGTAAGGTTATCACTTATAAGAGAAGCTTTAATAAATAAATAATTTTGATAAGAATTTTCAATATTTAAAATTGGATTAGTAAACTTTTTAAATAATTTTAATGATAACCTTCTCGATATTAATGTTGGTAAATGAGCTAAATGCATAAAGTGCAAAGCAAATATACCAGGAAATATTATTTTATTATTATTCTTAAAATGTTCATAAGAATCATAATCTAGTTGTTCTTTAAAATTTAGAAATATAGAATGATGCATAGGAACAATTAATTTTGAAAGATTAAAATTATATTGAGTCTTAAAGAGAGGAATGTATTCCATAAGAACTTTTGAAATTAAAGTAATTGCTCTTAAACCTATTTCTATAGAAATTTTACTTGCCTCCATTAATTGTTTTTCAGGTTCATCTATCGAGTACCAATTAGATCTTAATAAAGATAATGATTTTTCTAGATAATGAAAATTGTTAATCTTACCAGTAAATTCTTCTACTTTTTTTATAGAATAATTAAAAGAATGAATAAGACATAGTAGAAAAGAAATATTTATTACATCGTTATTTGATGCTATTTCTATTCTTTTAATTCTCTCTGGCAGCCAATCACAAATAGAAATCAACTCTCTAATATATATAAATTTTTCAGATAAAATTGATTTTTCAATATGATTTCCACTTAATAAATTAGTATTCAATTTATCTATATAATTTAAAGAGGCAAATGTACTTTTCTCCATTTTTATAACGTTGCCATTAGCCACTAATTCATATACCTCTTTATTGATATCACTAAAACTATATTTTAAAATATTTTTTGGATCTTTTTTAAACACAAGAATAATATCAATATCAGAAACTCCTGGAGAACTTACTGACCCATACTCATAGATTGATTCAAGGTAATTATCATCTGAAAAATAATTAACAATAGAATCTCTTGCTTTGATATAAAAACTTTTTTCTAATTTTTTAGGATAGTTAGTATATTTTTTAAAAGTCATTTATTCATATAAATCTTGAATTCATAATCCTTTTTACTAAATCTAAGTCCTCATAAGAGTCTATATCTATAGACTTAAATTTTGGAACTTTATAGAATTTAATTTCTCCACTTAATCTATTTTTACTCATTTCTAAGCAGGATTTTGAAGTTATATAAAAACCTCCAGTCTCAAGATATCTATTTTCAGAGTCTTGTCTCCTTTTCCTATTATTTAGATCATAAGTTGGGCCATTATCATTCCAGATTGATTGGGTTAATTCGCAAACTGAAACAACTGAATCACATGTTTCAGCAATTTCTAATCCCTTATCTAAATCCTCTGCTTCAATTAATGGGCTAGTTGCTTGAATAAATACAAGTTGATCAAAGTTACATTTTTTAGAGAAGTGAAGAAGAGTAGGTTCAGAAGGTGAATCATCTTTAGCTAAATCAGTTGGTCTGAGGATAGTATTTGCCCCAATTGATTTTGAATAATCTAAAATTTCTTTATCTTCAGAGCTAACCCAGGTTTCGTCTATATATTTTGATTTCAAACTAGATAAAATAGTGTAATGTATAAGTGGTTTATCATTTATTTTTATTAGATTTTTCCTTGGAATTCCTTTGCTACCTCCTCTAGCAGGTATTATAGAAAAAACAATTTTCCCATTTATCATTTCAATCTAATTATTTTTTCTATAATTTTATCACTTCTCGAAAATTAACTAATTAAAAAAAATATTTCTTATTAACTACTTTTTTGCAATAAAATTATCTTTTGATTATATATTAAGTTTATTTTATTTTTACTAATTAATAAAAAAAAATAGTTTCTTAAATATTAGATTAATTCTATTAGAATTTGATATATTATTTTTTGAGAATTTAATGATATTTAATTATGGAAGAATTTATTGAAAATATAAGTTATTTAATAAAAAATTCAAAAGTTTCAAAATCAGATAAAATTATAATTCAATTATTTATTGAAGTTTGTTTATATAAAAATTTCATAACTATTGGATCAAAAAATGTTAAATTAACGAAAAATAATGCAGAATACTTTCTTAATAATAAAAACAAGTTTGGCTCATTTGGTAGAGAAATAGTCATTGATCATAGACCTAAAAATAATAAAAAAATATTTCATATAAGGTCAAAGTTGAATAAATATAAAACAAATTTAAAGGATATTTATTATAAATTCCTTTCAGTGAAAAATATTATTATTGTTATATTTAAAATAATTTTATCTAGAAATATTTATGAAAAAGGAAAAAAGTTAAAATTTATTTTTGAAACTAATAAATGTAAGAAATACTGGGCAAATCAAAAAAGTATAATTTTCATTTCATTAAATCACTTAAAAATCTTAAGCTCAAATAATAAATATTCTTATAAAATTAAATCTAATTTAAAAAATAAAAATATTTATATCGGTATAAAAGAAATAATCAATCAAGGTTTAGAAAAAGCAATTATTTCTGTCTTAAAAAAAAATAAAATAGAATTCTTCAGGATCAAAAGAAGAAAAAGTTTTTTAGATTTTGTATCGTTATTAATTACTAAAATATTTAAATATCTAATTAAAGATTTTGATAGAGTTATTTTTATTGATAATACACAGGGACTTTTGGCAGCAACAAATAATATTCATGACATTATAAATAGTAATAAAAGCCTTTTACTGAATTCACAGCATGGGAGTGGATACTATGAATTCAAAAGTCCTGATTTATATCTTTCTGAAATCTCCCCAGCTTATTCACATGAATTAATCGGTTTTTATCAATCAAAATTTATTAGGCCTCACTATCCAGTAAATGGGAAACACTTTAAGATAAAAAATAATAATTTTAAAAATCATGCGTTAATTATCGAAGGAGCAGATATTTTCACTAGAAAAATAAATAGTCCAAATTTGAAATCAAGCATATATAACATTGATTTATATAAAAAAATAATTGATGGATTAAAACAGAATAATACTAATTGTCTTTTGAGAAGACATCCAAAATCAAAAATTAATTGGTCTTCATTTAATTCAAATTATTTTATAGAAAATTTAGAAAAAATTCCAAGTAAATTCATTCCAGATCCAAATGATTTTAAAATTTTTATACTTGTTGGCCTTGGCAATTCATTGATGTATCCATTATTAAATTCTAAAAATAATTTTTTTATTGTTGCTGATCCTAGTCATTATAATTTATCAAAAAGTGGTTTGAAGCTGATAAACTTTTTAATAGTAAATAAAATTCTTATTGATCCTTCTAAAGTGATTGATTTCAAGATAAATTATAAAAAGTATTTATTATTTAGGAATAATATAAATTTCTCTGGGTTAATTAATAAAAATACAAAAATAATTGAAGATTGGATATTTAATATGTAATTTTTATTAAATCAATTATTAATTTTTTAATATCAATTAATATTATTTACTCTTTAATTAATTTTTCTAAATGACAAAATAAAATAGGCATTGATCTTTTTAGGATAGTTTTATTTATATGAATATTAATAAGTCAATAATAAACAGCCCCAAGTATATTAAGTTATTGTGAAAGAAACTATAAATAGATTACTTAATTAAATATTAAATTACTTCTTTAGAGAAATATTCGCCAGGCTTAAAAAGAGATTTCATATTAACAGATTTTGATTCACTAGAAAAATAAATTTCTTTTAATGCTAATCTAAAATCAAATGAAACCATTGTTTTATTTGAATTATTAATTTTTGAACCATGAAGACAATCTATATGGTCAAAAGAAAATATATTTCCATAAGGGCATGAAAGTTTTACCCAGTCTTTACTATTGGGAATAATTTCAGTTACAAGAGATGCATCACCTTCATAATTGGCCAAACCAAGATTAAAATTTAATTCATACTTTTGATGATTATAAAAACTATCTTTATGGAACTCTCCCACAAATACATTTTTTGGTAAGCCTACCCTTAATGTAGGTATTATCTGATAATAAAAAGGTTTATATAGGACAATTTTAGGAATAAATTCTTTTATAAAATTTTCATAAATAGGTTTAATTTTTTCTTTGAAATTACTATAAAAAACTTTATGAATAAGAGTACTTTGATCATGCTGACGATCAAATTTATCAAATCCGCCAATATATTTATGTAGGTCACTCAATTCACACCCATATAAACTTTCCAATAATTCTTTAAATGGATATTTTGCTACAGGATATTGAAAACTCTTCATATGTAGATAAGATCTTAAATCAGAAGAATCTATATTATTATCCATTTAATAAAAATTTGATTTTATATATTTTGAAAGTCAATAATATCACGTAATTTATTAAATAAAAAAACATAAATAAATAGCTTTGAATTTATTAATTAAGTTCATGTTGAGAATTCACAAAATAATTATTAATTTTACTAAATGAGAAAAGCAATATTTCTTAGAAATTGATAAAAATAATTTGAAGAGCCATATCTAGCTAATTTTGAACCTGGTATTAGTGAAGATTTGTAGTAAGAGTAAATTTTTGATCTCTTTGCCTTGTTTTTTAAAAGATTATTATTTTTAATAAAAAAGAAGAAAACTTTTTCAAGAATATTTCCATTATTATCATCTAATTCCTCAAGAATTTGATCTATTATTTGTGTTAAATAGCCTTTCTTAATCGTAAAAAAATGACATGAAGTTCTTCGAAAAAGATATGAAATTAAAATTACAATATCATTTTTTTTCATAAGATTACTATGATAATTTAGTAAAAGCTCGGGGAAAACTAATGAATATCGTGCAGTCAATTTATGAATATTACAATCATCTGATAAGTTAAAATGTTTAAGTGTATGTTTTATCATTAAAAATTCGGAATAGCCTTTTCCTCTTAATTGAATTTCCTTTAATTCTTCAATATTAAATTTTATATTAATTATATGAACATTTGAAAAATCGTTAATAGTGTAAATATCTTCCTTAGAAAGTTGAAAGTCTTGTGAGCAATCAGAAATTATTATCTCAAATTTTTTATTAATATGTCTTATTTTTTTAAAAAGACTTTTAATATTTTGATTTAAATCTTTTAGGTTTTTATTTGCATCTAAATTAGAAATATTTTTTTTAACTAAAGGTTGAACACAGCTAGGCAGTAAAATTATTTCTTTTTTAAAAAAATATTTTTTATTCATTATGGTATTTTTTTAGTATGCTTTTTAAATTTAAAATAATAATATTTTTACAATTTTGATTTTTGGTTTTACAGGTAAATTGCTTAACTTAAAATCTTTTCTATTAAAAATTTAATTCAATTTTATTTTAGCAATCTTTTATAAAATTATATAGCTAATAAAAAGAATATATAATTAATTGAAAATTTTCTAATTACCCATTTTAAAAACATAATTCCAGTGAATAAAATCTTTACAAAGATTATTATCACAACCAGTTTTATAATAATTTTTTGTTTTTGTTGTTAAGGGAAAAAGGATAACAAACTAAATTTAGTATTTATTTTGTATCTAAATCAAATAATTAAAATTAGGTAATTTTTCAAATAAAATTTTTAAAGCCCTAGAATTTTTTTAAACTTTTGCGAATTCATAAGATTTTGTGCTAATTCATTTGCACCTGCTAAGGTAAGATGTCCTCCGTCAAATGTGTATAGCTCACCTTTTTTCGATGTTAATATTTTTAATCCTTCTTGATCATTAAAAGCACACTGAGTATCTATTAAGCCTAGTGCAGAGTTGATGGGTTTAAATTTATTGGAAAAACATCATCTTTCTTACAAAGATATGAGTCTGAGGAATAATACTTGAAATTTGACCTTTGATCTTGGTTCTTTATAAATATTATAGAAGTTATATTTGTTACAAATTTTTCTAGGGGATTATGCCAAATTAACTTCACAGAGATTAATTACGGCACTATCTGAATACTCTTATTTAATTAACCTTTTAAAAGCATATTAATGAGAACTAATATTAATGAATTACACCTTAAATTAATATCAATATCTTTGGGATTTTTTATAAGTTTTTTGTTAATTGAGATTTTTGCAAGATTATTGCCAGCTACAGATATATTTCCCTTAGAATTACCAATTAAATGTAACAATACAAAAGAACCAGATTATAGTTGTATTTTCAGGAGAAGAAAATTTATAAAAGGTAGATATATAAGAGGTAAATGGCCACCTTTTCCTATTGACGCTCAAAAACATACAAACGATATTGGTCAATTCAGTGATATAAACTTTAATCAATTAAAAAATAAAAATAAATCATTTTTAAAAATTATTTCTATTGGAGATTCCTTTGTTGAAGCCTCACAAGTCCAAAATAATAAAACTTTTCATGGAATTCTCAATAAATATAAATCCCAAGATAAAAAAATAGTTTTATCTACAGCTATTGGTTCAGCAGGAAATTCTCTTGCTCAATATTTATTACATATCCTTTATGCAGATAAAAATATTGACTTACAACAAACTACATTAATAATTCCAATAATTCAAAATGACTTTGATGAATCTTTTAATAAATACACTCAAAGCTATCCTGGAGCAAAGTTTAATATGTCCAACCCTAAAATCATAGATTTTAATGAGAAATTAAATAATAAGATAACTTTTTTTAATAGATTTTTAATTTCAAATAGTTATATTATCAGATATTTTTTGTTAAATAACAATTTTGCAAACCTATTACTTGAATATCCATTATGTATTATGAATTACAAGGAAAATTGTCCTGGTTTTAAAGCCCCTAGAGAAAACGATAACTTTAATAAAATTCAAAATTTAGAAAGATATAAAAACGGTAAACTTGCTACAGAAACCTTTTTAGAGTCTCTTACAAAAATAAGAGATTCTAGAGAAGAGCGATTAAAAACTATTTTTGTCATAAATGCTGATAGAAATATTTATGATACATCTAACTCTAAAGATAATTTTTTTCAGTTTCAAAGAAGGTTCTTTATAAATAAAGCTATTGAATATGGTTATGTAATTATTGATTTAGAGGAAACCTTTAAAAAACAATTTAAAATAAATAAAAAAAGATTTGATTTTATTAATGATGGACACTGGAATAGTTATGCTCATCGTATTGTTGCAAGGGAAATCATTAAATACCTTAATTTAGAAAAAAGATAAGATTATTAATAAAAGAATTCAAAATCTAAAAAGTATATCTTCAATAAATTTTTTATGGATCACTTTTAAAGTTTTTGCATTAAAAAAATCCATTTTTAATAAAATAAAACTGATAATTATAAATTTAGAATAAGAATTAATTATATTGACTAGAATTCAAAGTATATAAAATTTGTCTGTGACTTATTTATTAGGAAAAGTATAAAGAGCATTGAAAATAATATATAATTTTGGATGGTTAAATTATTAAACCATATTTGATTAGTATCTTTATATTTAAATAAGAGATAATCTATTGAAAAATAATATATTAGTATAATTATCAAATCTCTACTTAGTTCAGGGAATTGAAATTCTAAGAAAATTCTAGAGATGTAATTAAAAGCGTCATAAATAGTAAGAGATCTAAAGATAATCCACAAAAAAGAAATCAACAATAAAGTTAAAATCGATGAGATTAAATTAGGAAGCTTTACCTTAAATAAATTTTGCATAGATAACAAAAATCCGTTTAAAAAACCCCAAATTAAGAATGTCCAATTTGCACCATGCCAAACACCGCTCAATGTAAAAGTAATTATTATATTTCTAAAACGTTTTAATTTTGTTTTGCTCCTTGAGCCACCTAAAGGAATATAAACATAATCTTTGAAAAAATTACTTAGAGATATATGCCATCTTCTCCAAAAATTTTTAATTGAATTTGCAAAATATGGTGTATCAAAATTTTTAGATAAATTAAAATTGATTATTTTTGCTACTCCTATAGCAACTAAAGAATACCCACAGAAATCACAATAGATTTGAATAGAAAACAATATTGCGCCCAAATATAATACTCCTCCTGATAGCTCGTAATATCTATTGAAAATTTTGTCTACATGAGATGCAAGACTATCAGCTATCACAATCTTAAAGGAAAGGCCAATAATTATATATTTCAAACCTAAATAAAAACTTTTTAAATTTACGCCATGAAGCTTATTAAATTGTGGCAGTAAAGATGATGCTCTTTCAATAGGACCAGCTACTAGTTGGGGAAAAAATGAAACATAAGCAAAATAATTTATTATGTTTTTTTCAGGATTAATTTTTCCGAAATAAATATCTACAACATATGTTAGAGATTGGAATATATAAAATGATATGCCAACTGGAAGAATTATTTTATTTAGTACTAAATCATTTTTTAAATTAAATAAATTTGCAAACTCTAAAGAAAAGAAATTAAAATATTTGAAAAAAAATAATATTAATAAATTTATTAATATAGAAGAAATTAAATAAATTTTCTTATTTTTAATAAATAATTTTATTAATTTTCCAAAATAAAATGTTTGAAAGGAAACTACAATTATTAAACTTAGGAATCTCCAATCCCAATAAGAATAAAATATATAACTTGCAAACAATAAAAAAATATTTTGAAAGTTGATTGATTTTATAAATTTAAAATTTATTTGAATTATGAAAATAACTAATAGAAAAAAATACCAGAAATTAAAATCAGTAAAAAGCATTAATTAATTGATTGATTAAATAAATCAAAATATTATTTTATTTTAATCTATAATATAAAGTTAGAAAACTTTTTTTAAATGAAATCTAAAAATAATTTATTATTAAACTTAGTTTTATTAATATTATTAACTTTTTTTGGTGAATTATTAGCGAGATTTCTAGTTGATTATAAATCAGATTATTATGCTGTCCCAAAAACAGTAGTTGGTAGTAAATCTAATATTCATCCTTTTGGTTCAATTCCGAAAAACTCTAATAAACATTTTGATAAAGAATGGGACAACCCAAAATCGAAAAAAAGATACGGATATATTGGTGATTCAGTGGTTTATGGTGTTGGAGCAGGATTCCCATACAGAATAACTGAATATTTAGATATTTTCGAACCAAATATAGAACATATAAATCTTTCGGCCGCATTAGGAGACTTTATATCAGAAGAAAAAAGCCAAAAGTCTTTAATGGATCTTATAAAAAATACTAAAGTAGATAAAATTGTATATATTTTGAATCTTACTGATCTAGTTGAATTTGCTTATTTGCTTAATAATGATAATGCTGAGTTAAATAATAATGATGTATCAATTATTCCCAAAAATTATGTAGCCGAAGTAAAAAAGTTCATCTTTCCACTTGATATAAAATTAAGAGGAAATAGTGTACTTTATACTTTTTTTAGATATAAAATAAAAAACTTTCTTGTCACTCAATTTGGATTAAATTTCACTGGGTTTAGAGCAATTGAGTTAGAACCAGTTAAATTCTCGCGTGATATTGAGCTAGCTGCTAAGAATTTTGCAAAATTAATTAATGAAAAAAATGATTTTTTGGATATATGCATTTTGATGTTCCCTTATGAAATGCAAGTCTCAACTAAAGCGAAAAATAAATACCGCAATATTGGTATAAAATTTGAAGATGAATTTATAAATTTTTATACACAAAAATTATTTATTTCGAAATTTAAGGAGTTTTCAAAAAATGACATTTATTACTTAGGAAATAGTTTTCCTGAATCAGAAGTTGGAGAATACTTTGTTTATAACTTAGGTGATAAAATCGATTTTAATCATCCTAATCGAAAAGGACATAAGTTACTTGCTAGAGAAATTGCAGATAGGAAACTTTGTTTTTAGAATGTATTTTTTTTATTTGCTTTAATTAAATTTTGAGTATTTTTAAATAAAGCATTTTTTATCTTATCAATTATTCTATAGGGATTTCTTTGGCTATCCTTCCAAAAACTTTACGATAATTGTCAAAGTCTAATTTTTCTCTTTTCCTATATAAAATCTTTAATCTTTTAAATTCCATCCAATTTATTATACTTCTAATGTTTAATTTTATCCTTCTATTTCTTGTTGAACCATGTTTTAAAGGAGCATTAAAATCAATTGGAAAATATCCGCAAATATAATTCTTTAACAAACGAGCCCTTAGCATTAAATCATGTTCTGAATTTTCTAGAAAATAATTTTTTTCATCAAGATAATCCAACTCCATTAATTTAGAGTTATCAATAAGCAAAGGCCCCCTATTACAGGTATCAAATATATAAAAATTCTTTTTTTTCACATTGAGCTCTTTAATTGATTTCTCAATATTTATACCTAACTTTCCAATCCCGTCGGAATCATTAATGTAATCAAAAAAATGAGCACACCTGCCAGATACTGCAATCAGATTTTGAATTTTATTAAACGGTTTACTAAGAATTTGATTATACCCTTTTATTACCATTTGCATATCTGCTTGAATTTCTAAAACAAATTTAGCTTTAGATAATTTAAATCCAATATTGTCACATTTAGTCTCGAATAAAGGCCAGTTTGTATCAATGATTCTAATTCTTTTGAAATTACTATAAATTGGCTCATAATTTACAAAAAAATTATTCAATAGCTCTAATGTTTTATCATTGGAATAATCATTAATTATGATAATTTCATAGTCTCCTAAAGTATTTAAAATTATTGAATTTATATTCTGTATTATTAATTTCTCTTGATTATAAACAGGAACCACAATTGTAAATTCAATATTAATATCTTCATAAACTTTATCTAGTAAAACTCTATATTTCATAATTTATTCTCTTGTTTATTATTTAAGGAACCTGCTAAAATTAAACTTTCTAGATTTGATAGAAATCAATTGAAAAAAAGTTATTTGCTAGGTATATCTTGTTTTTACCATGATAGTGCAGTTGCTTTAATTTGCGAGGGAGAAATTATTTCCGCGGTACAAGAAGAGAGGTTTTCAAGAAAAAAGCATGATTCTAGATTTCCCGAGAATGCAATCAAATATTGTTTAAAGGCTAATAATTTAAATCTAAGGGATATAAAAAATATAGTTTATTACGAAAAACCACTCCTTACATTTGAAAGACTTTTAGAAACATACCTTGCAGCCGCTCCAAGAGGGGGAAGATCATTTATTGCAGCAATGCAAGTTTGGTTAAAAGAGAAACTCTTTTTGAAATCAGCATTGAAGAAAAACTTGAAAATTATTCAAAGAGAAATTTCCAAAACCAAAGACGAATATATCCCAGAGATCCTTTTCGCTGAGCATCATCAATCACATGCAGCTGCAGCTTTCTACCCCAGTCCTTATGAAGAAGCAGTTATTCTTTGTATGGATGGAGTAGGTGAGTGGGTAACAACCTCTGCTTGGATTGGTAAGGGTAAGGACATAGATCCTCTTTGGGAAATCAGTTTCCCTCACTCTTTAGGTCTTCTTTATTCAGCATTCACCTACTACTGTGGATTCAAGGTCAATTCTGGTGAATATAAATTAATGGGTCTTGCTCCCTATGGAGAACCTAGGTTTGTAGAAAAGATTAAAGATAATCTAATTGATATTAAAGATGATGGTACATTCCGTCTTGATATTAGTTACTTCAAATACCACCGTGGATTCCGTATGACAGGACGGAAATTCCACAAACTCTTTGGAAGCCCCCCTCGCAAGGGGGAAACAGAACTTACTCAGTTCCACATGGACCTAGCGGCATCAATACAAGTCGTTACAGAAGAGATCGTCCTGAAACTTGCAAAGTCACTGCGGCAAGAGACAGGCATTAAGAATATCTGTCTTGCTGGTGGTGTTGCTCTGAATTGTGTCGCCAACGGCAAATTGCTTCAAGAGAATATCTTTGATGAAATATGGATTCAACCTGCTAGTGGTGACTCGGGCTCAGCACTGGGGGCCGCCTTTGTGGGGTGGCATCAACATCAAAAGCAGGAGAGAGTCGTAAACACTAACGACTCCATGAAAGGAACTTACTTGGGTCCCGAATTCAGTAACAAAGAAATCACCAATTATCTGGAACAAATCAATGCAATATTCCACACTCATAGCGATTCTGCATTATTTGAGCTTGTAGCAGAGGAACTTGAAAAAGGTCATGTGATTGGTTGGTTCAATGGGCCTATGGAGTTTGGACCAAGAGCATTAGGTGGTCGCTCCATCCTTGGGGATCCACGAAATCAGAAGATGCAGAGTGTGATGAACTTAAAAATTAAGTACAGGGAAAGTTTTCGTCCCTTTGCCCCATCAGTTCTCGAAGAAGACATCTTCAATCAGTTTGAGATGAATGTCAAGAGTCCCTATATGCTTATGGTTGCGCCGGTTAAGAAAGAACTCTGTAAGAAGATGACGGAAGAAGAAGATAAACTCTTCGGCCTCGAAAAACTCAATATCCCACGATCTTCACTGCCTGCAATCACTCATGTGGACTACACTGCAAGAGTTCAAACAGTAAATACCACAACGAATCCCCGCTATTACAATTTGATAAGTGCCTTTAAGAAAAAGACTGGTTGCCCAACCATCATCAATACTTCATTCAATGTTAGGGGTGAACCTATAGTTTGCACACCTCAGGATGCTTACAGGTGCTTCATGAGGACAGAGATTGATGTACTGGTTCTTCAAAACCAGATCCTTTTTAAGAGAGAGCAACCAAATGTAGAAAAAGACGAAACATGGATGCAGGAGTTTGAACTCGATTAATTATGCAAGAAACCATCTCAAAAAAACAACTTCGTGATTTCGGACTGCTTATCGGATTTGGATTCCCTATTCTGATTGGCTGGTTACTTCCTTCACTATTTGGGCACGAATTCAGGACATGGACTTTTTGGGTAGGGATTCTAGGATTGATTCTTGGGCTAACAGCACCTCGCTTACTTCTTTATCCGTATAAGAGTTGGATTGCACTCGGCAATATCCTAGGATGGGTTAACAGTCACATTATCCTTGGTCTGGTTTTTATTCTTATCCTGCAACCCATTGCCTACATCATGCGCCTTACAGGATATGACCCATTAAGAACACGACGAAAAGGAGAGAAGACTTACAGAGAAACTCGAAAAAAACATCAAACTGACCTAACTCGCATCTTTTGAATCATGGAAGCATTTCTTGAACTTGTTAAAGACATCTGGGACTTTCTTAAAGTCCGAAAGAAATATTGGTTAGCGCCCTTGATTATCACGATCGTCCTTATGGGAACAGTTATTATTTTTACTCAAGGTTCAGTTATCGCACCATTTATTTACTCAATTTTTTAAAAAATTAGTTTAATCAGGAGCCAGAAAGCATTTTAAATTTTAAAATTCATCGGGATAAACTTTGTCAAACTAGGAATCCTCTTTGTTTTTCCTTCTACTTTTTTTCGTTTGTATTTTTAAATTCAAATCAAAATTCATTTAATTATTCAATAAACCTATAACTAGTTTTTGTAAATGTTTTCTCTGACTAACTCGCAGAGTTACCATAATTAAAAACAAGATAAGTACACCTTTTTTAATTTACTATAAATTCTTATTTCTAAAGATTAATTTATTTTTTTAAAAATATAATTCCAGTGAATAACATCTTTATAAAGATCATTATCACAACCAGTTCTATAATATTCTTTTGATTTTTTTGTTAACTGGAAAGAGGATAACAATGCATATTTATTCTTGTTCATAAATTCTTCAATAATTCTTGCAGGGAAAAGAGTTATCATTGCGGGACCACAATAGCCTTCTGAAGTTTTTACATTTTGAATAGCTCTTGCTTCTTCATTACTATTAAAGGCAATAGGAGTGTGGAGAAGACATATATATTCAGGAGAACAACTAATTAATAATTTTAAACTTTCCTGCCAATTATTTAAATATTGCAATACAGCACTGAGCAAAATTATATCGAATTTTTTATCGCCATCCTGTAAATTGGAATTATTAAATGTCTCACTATTTATTAGATTTAACTTACAAAATGTTGTTTCTTTTAAATATTTTTCACATATAGATAAATTTTTCTCTGAATCTACAATACTATAATTGATTTTTATCTTAGATTCAGAGTAGATATATCTTTTTATCTTTTCAAAATAAAGTCCACCTCCTCCTCCATAATCAATAATATTTATATTTTTTCGATTTTCTTTAATCAAATTTATACATAATTCTAAACAACAAAAAGAACTATCTTTCGAAATAAATTTTGCAATATTCTCCATTTTTTGAATCTGATTTTTAATCCAATAAGAAGAATCCCATGGAGATGATTCTTCTAAACAAATCTGTGCAATTTCACCTTTTTTATATATTTTAGATCTATATGTAGCATATCTTTCATATATTCTTTTACTTAAAAGAGGAAATATTTTTAATAAAACAGTACTAAATATTTTTTTTCTAAAGCTACTAAACATTCTGATAATCATGGCCTAGAAATCATAAATATTTTTATTATTTTAAGCTATGGGTTGTTAAATCCAACATCTAGAGATTTACATATTTGCAAGGATTACTGCTCGCAGAGAACACATATTAATACATATTTATACACTTGAATAGATGATATATTCCTGTTTATCTTCGTTCAAACTAATTGGTATAAAAAGCGCAAATACTGATGGAGCCAAGCGGACTCGAACCGCTGACCCCCTGCATGCCATGCAGGTGCTCTACCAACTGAGCTATGGCCCCATATCATTTATGAAATTCATAAATGAAACTATACTACTACATTAAGAGATATTAAAATTTGGGGCTTAATCCTGAATAATCAAAGTTAAATATATTGAACCTGAATCCTAAACTTTCATTAGATTTATTATAAAAAGCACCCAGAGAATAAGCTCTTCTTTTAAAATCCAATCCATAATTTCCCTTTTCAAATTTTCCACTATCTAAATTATATGAATTCTCGTAACTAAAAACCAAAGCGCCATATATTTGCTGAAAAAGCTTGAAATTCACTCTGAAACTTTCATCAATATTATCGAAAGCAAATGGACTTTCCCCATCTCCAATTACATAGGTAGTTTTTAAATCTAAAGCGGTATAGTCAAGAAAGTTATTTTTAAATGATCCAAGTACTAATGTTGGCCCAGTACTTAATGTTATTGCTTTTTGTGTTGAGTCATTACTATAAAAGAAAATTCCAGATTGTATAGTATTTATCCAATCTATCCTTTCTTTAATAACTTCAGGTGAATATTTATATGAAGCATTAATAATATTTTTCTCTAACTTATCCTTCTCCCATAAAAGAAATTTATAACTATATTTTGCAGCTAATACATTTCTAAAAAGAGTTTTATGCAAATTAGCATCCTTTGATTTTGCTTTAAATTCACCTAAATCATAAACAGTAGTAAAGTTAGTTTCCCTATTATCAATATTCCAAGTTTTTCTGTTTTCAACTGAAATTCCATTCCCAAAATAGATTTCATGTTCACCGGAAAAACCCTTATTAACTTTCTCCCTAAATGAACTATAAATTTTCAAGTCTATTAAATTTGAAAACCTCTCTTTACTAACATTTTTATTTATTCCTGATGGATTTTGATCATATTTTTTTATTAAATTAAAATCTTTTAAATCTAACATTTTTTCATCACTTGAATTCTTTATAGTTTGATCCTCTCTATTAAATTCACTATCAGAATTTAGATCATATGTTCTTCTTAAAGTGAGCTTAGCTCTAGTAGCCTCATGGGACCTATCTAGATTAAAAGAACTTAATTTAGTATTTAAATCAATATCCCATGAGTTAAATTTTCCATTAAGTTCAGCATCAAGAGCAAAAGTATCAGCAAAATTTATATTATTTTTTGTTTTAGAACTAAAAATAGAAGAATTAGGGGCTCTATAAGAATTAGAGTTACCCATTAAGGCTCTTTGTATTAAAAAATATGGTTGTAGTTTAAGATCAAAACTATCTGAAATCTTAACTAAATCAAAACCCCTAGATATATAAAAACCATCCTTCTCTCCATAGTCTGATCCAATGCCCCATCTTGTAAGTGGATCCTTATCAAAAAGTGTTCTTTTACCGATTGGAAAGCTCAGCTTATCATCAAGTATTAACAATGTATTTCTACTAATAAGTTTAGGCTTATCTTCAATTATTTCAGCTGAAAAATTTTTACTTCTTATTAAAAACTGTGGCTTGTTAAAAGCATCATTTGTAAAAAATATTTTATTTGATTTTAAAATATTATCCTCAAAAGTAATTCGATCAGATTTAAATCTCCAAACATTTATTGAAGGTACGCTAAAATTTAAATTTGTTATATTGAATTGCTTAGAATCCTCGAAATCATTTACTAAACCCAAACTTAAACTATTAATTTTTCTAAGATCTTCTATTTCTCCCAAACTTTCCTTTATCATTATTTTCTCATCTTCAACACTCATAAATTCTAAGTCAGTACTAATACTTTCAACATTTAAAACTCCATAAATATCATCAATTGAACCAAAATTATTATTAAAATCAAAAAAGACTTTTGAAGCTTCAAAAGACTGTTCACCTTTTATAAAAACTACATTTCCTTGAACAATAATTTGTTTATTTTCTTTATCATATTTTAATTTATCACCTTTAAGTGAACCATTAGAAAAATACAATACAACATCACCCTCTGCATAAAAAATATTATTTTTCTGATATTGAATATCTGATTCAATATCTAAAGAAGAGATTACTGATTTATTGTTTAAAGCCAATAAA
>NZ_CVSX01000048.1 GCF_001180305.1 Prochlorococcus marinus | reverse complement strand
TTCTAGCATTGTTCCAAAATTTATTTTAAATTTAATTTTATACTTTTTTTCCATCTCTAGTTTTACATCATCATAAATTGATTTTATGTAATCAAGCTCCTCAATACTACCAATCTGTGGTATCATAATCTGTGGTTTAGCATCGATTTTTTGCTTAGTAAGTTCTGCAGTTGCTTCAAAGACTGCTTTGATCTGCATTTCATAAAT
>NZ_CVSX01000047.1 GCF_001180305.1 Prochlorococcus marinus | reverse complement strand
AGAATTTTTTTTATTCTGTCAATTTTACATTGATCAAGATCTTTTCTATTTTGAACAGTTATTAAATGACACTTGCTGTCTAATGCACCTTTTCTTCCCACAATACTGTCTTCAATAATGACAGTGTTATCAGGAATAGCACCCATAGTGATCATACATTTCCAGTACATTTCTGGATATGGCTTATTTCGAACAATATCTTCATTAGATATAAAAATATCAATAAACTCTAGTATCCCTAATTTTAATAAGATAATCTTTACTGTATTTCTTATGCTATTAGAAGCAACTGCAATCTTATATCCTGCATCGGATAGTTGTTGAAAATAGTTCATCAACTCATAATCTTGTGAAATCTTATCTTTACAAATATTTGTAGTAAAAGTTTGTTTATCTTCCCAAATTTTATTGAAACTCT
>NZ_CVSX01000046.1 GCF_001180305.1 Prochlorococcus marinus | reverse complement strand
AGAGGAGTTCCATCTTTAAATTTCCCAAGTTTTAACCAATATTTTCCAATTATTTTCAAAGCAGGATTGGTTCTCGCAGTACTTGGCGCAATTGACTCTTTGCTTACATCTCTTGTCGCAGACAATATCTCTCAAACAAAACACAATTCTGATAGAGAACTAATTGGTCAAGGCATAGGAAACGCAGTTGCAGGTCTTTT
>NZ_CVSX01000045.1 GCF_001180305.1 Prochlorococcus marinus | reverse complement strand
AGGGGGCCAAGAGGTGGGCTTATCTTATGTAAAGATGCAGAATTTGGGAAAAAGTTTGATAAATCTGTTTTCCCTGGAACTCAGGGAGGTCCTCTTGAACATATTATTGCCGCTAAAGCAGTTGCCTTTGGAGAAGCCTTACAGCCCGATTTCGTTAACTATTCCCAACAGGTAGTAAAAAATGCCAAAGTTCTGGCCTCAACTTTAATTAGTAGAGGTATTAATATTG
>NZ_CVSX01000044.1 GCF_001180305.1 Prochlorococcus marinus | reverse complement strand
ATTTAAAGATTAGAAGAAAAAAAAGAAATCTCACAAAAACTTACTAATTAGGTATTTTTTGAAATATTATTTTTATATTGTATATTTAAAATCAATGTAATTAAAATTACACAAACTCAATTGGGGGTGTAGCAATCTGGTGAATGCACCAAACTCATAATTTGGCTAAGGCGAGTTCGATCCTCGCCACCCCCATTATTA
>NZ_CVSX01000043.1 GCF_001180305.1 Prochlorococcus marinus | reverse complement strand
TAGATTATAAAAATATTTTTCTCCATCATTAATAAAGGAAGAGATTAATACATAAACCCTCCAAATCCTGTTAATATTGATAAATAAAAAATTGGATCTTTCGAAATTTAATTTGTAATATTCAAATTAAATTTCAGGAATGCTTCAAATGTCTATATTTACTTTTAATTATTTAGATCAAAGACTTTCTGCGATTAGAAATTGTGTTTTTTTGAGAAAACTAAAATTAGATCTAAAATGAGGAAAATTTGTTGCTTTTCTAAAGTGAGTTTTAAAAAGAGTTAAAAAATCAATGTGTGGAAGATTTGAGCTGAAAACTAAATTTGAAAAATTGCCAAAGGTTTTAAAACAAAACTATCCATCTGGACTTGATTTTAAATATGTGACTCAAAATTTAATAAGGCCTAATGATCCTGTGCTTGTAATTAAAAACGAAGGAAGAATTAGAACCACTTTTATGTCATGGGGCTTTATGTCTCCTTGGGTTAAAGACCCATTTGATAAAAAAGGACCAAGACCATTTAATGCAAGATTAGAAACTGTAGGAGAAAAAAAATTATTTAGTGGAAGTTGGAAACATAAAAGGTGCTTAATACCAGCGAGTGGTTTTTTTGAAAAAAACCACCTTATCCGTAAGGCGAATTACGATCCTTTTTGGTTGGGAGGGATATGGAGCAAGTGGATCTCGCCAGATGGATCAGAAATAGAGAGTTGCTGTGTTCTGACAACTCAACCAAATGAATTAATTAAACCTTTACATCATCGTATGCCAGTTGTTATTCCAAATGGATATGAGGACAAATGGCTAAAGCAGGTTAAAGATGCTTATGAATTAAAAAGTTTACTTTTCAACATGACTTCTTGGTCACCTAATGGAT
>NZ_CVSX01000042.1 GCF_001180305.1 Prochlorococcus marinus | reverse complement strand
TAGCGTTTCGTTAAAAAATTCAGGTGGGTTTGTCCCAAGAGAAACTATCTAAGTTTTTAGATAAGTCTCAACCTTATTAATTGGTTTTTTTATTAAATAAACCTTTCTAGTTAAAGGTTTAGATAATTAAAAATCATTATTTGCTAGCCCATTTAGTCTTATGTCTATAGGAATTTTAGGAAAAAAATTGGGCATGTCCCAATTTTTCGACGACAATGGTAATGCGGTACCAGTTACTCTTATTGAGGCAGGTCCATGCCGTGTCACACAATTGAAAACTACAGCTTTGGATGGCTATACTGCCGTTCAAATAGGTTATGGCTTGTCCAAAGAGAAGCATTTAAGTAAACCTGAAAAGGGACATTTGTTGAAATCAGGTAAAGAACTTTTAAAGCATTTGAAAGAATATAGGATTGAAGAAACATCACCTTATGAAATTGGTAATCAAATAACTGTAAAAAACTTTGAGGTTGGCCAGAAAGTGGATATCAGCGGCAAATCTATGGGTAGAGGTTTTGCTGGTTACCAGAAAAGACATGGTTTTAGCAGAGGTCCTATGAGTCATGGTTCAAAAAATCATAGAGCACCAGGATCTATAGGAGCAGGAACAACTCCAGGCAGAATTTATCCTGGGAAAAGAATGGCAGGAAGATACGGAGGAAAACAAATAACTACGAAAGGTTTGTTAGTTTTAAAAATTGATGATCAGAAAAATTTGCTCGTAGTAAAGGGTTCTGTCCCAGGAAAGCCTGGCTCAATTGTCAACATCAAGCCTAATAATGTTGTAGGTAAAAAAGGAGGTGAGAAATCATGACAACACTCGAAACTCTTAAGTGGGATGGTAAAAAATCAGGCAAAGTTAAGCTCGATCTAACGGTTGCGAAGGAAACTTCCTCGGCAGATTTAATCCATAGAGCAGTGCTTAGGCAACTAGCAAATAAAAGGCAAGGGACAGCATCAACCTTGACAAGATCTGAAGTGCGTGGTGGTGGTAGAAAGCCATACAAACAAAAAGGCACAGGTAGAGCTCGTCAAGGATCAATTAGAACGCCCTTAAGGCCAGGTGGTGGAATTATATTTGGACCGAAGCCACGTTCTTATAATCTTGATATGAATCGTAAGGAACGTAGATTGGCTCTTAGAACAGCAATTATGTCAAGAGTATCTGATATAAGGGCTGTTGAAGATTTCGGATCTACTCTAAAGAAGCCTAAAACAAGTGACATTATTAATGGACTTGTTCGATTAGGAATACAAAAAAATGAAAAAGTCTTGGTTATTCTTGATAGCCCCTCAGATATTATAAAAAAATCCATTAATAATATCGAAAAAGTAAAATTAATAGCCGCCGATCAATTAAATGTATTTGATATTCTCAACGCTAATAAGTTGGTTATCGGTCAATCAGCGATAAGTAAAATTCAGGAGGTTTATGCATCATGAGTAAATTATTCGATTCTCGATTAGCCGATGTAATAAGAAAGCCAGTTATTACTGAAAAAGCTACAAATGCTCTTGACCTTAACCAATATACTTTTGAAGTTGATCATAGAGCGGCAAAGCCGCAAATTAAGGCTGCTATAGAAGCCTTGTTTAGTGTTAAAGTCATAGGAGTTAACACTATGAATCCTCCAAGAAGAACGAGAAGAGTGGGAAAATTCTCTGGTAAACGTTCTCAGGTAAAGAAGGCAATTGTACGTCTTGCTGAGGGAGACAAAATCCAACTATTTCCAGAATCTTAAGGAGTTTTAACCATGGCAATTCGTAAATTTAAACCTTACACACCCGGTACTAGACAGAGAGTCGTTACAGACTTTAGTGAAATAACAAGTGCAAAACCAGAAAGATCACTTATAGTCTCTAAACATAGAGTTAAAGGCAGAAATAATCGCGGAGTGATTACTTGTCGTCATCGTGGAGGAGGTCACAAAAGGCAGTATAGATTAGTCGATTTCAGAAGAGATAAAAGAAACATTAATGCTAAAGTTGCTGCCATACACTACGATCCTCATAGAAATGCAAGGCTTGCACTATTATTTTACGAAGATGGAGAAAAAAGATATATTATCGCTCCAGCTGGAGTTAAAGTCGGACAAAATGTCATATCTGGAGAAAGTGTTCCAATCGAAGATGGAAATGCAATGCCACTTTCTGCTATGCCATTAGGATCTAGTGTCCATTGTGTTGAGTTATATGCTGGAAGAGGTGCTCAGATGGTTAGATCAGCAGGAGCCAGTGCTCAAGTTATGTCGAAAGAGGGAGATTATGTTGCTTTAAAACTACCATCTACTGAGGTAAGACTTGTTAGAAAAGAATGCTACGCAACTCTTGGAGAAGTTGGTAATTCTGAAATAAGAAATACTAGTTTAGGTAAAGCAGGAAGAAGAAGATGGCTTGGAAGAAGGCCACAAGTAAGAGGTAGTGTAATGAACCCATGTGATCATCCACATGGAGGAGGAGAGGGAAAAGCACCAATTGGTAGAGCAGGTCCTGTCACTCCATGGGGGAAACCAGCTCTTGGATTAAAGACACGTAAAAAGAACAAAGGAAGTAATAAATTAGTAGTTCGAAGACGTCGTCGCGTTTCTAAGAGGAGTAGAGGAGGAAGAGACTCTTGATTACTTCATTTACTATTTCAATTTCTATTAAATAATTATGGGACGTTCACTAAAAAAAGGACCTTTTATAGCAGATAGCCTGCTCAAAAAGGTAGAAAAACAAAATACTGATAACGATAAGTCAGTTATAAAAACTTGGTCGAGATCTTCTACAATTTTACCTGTCATGATCGGTCATACAATTGCTGTACATAATGGCAAGACTCACATTCCAGTATTTATTACTGAACAAATGATTGGTCATAAACTCGGTGAATTTGCTCCTACACGCACTTACCGTGGTCACATAAGAGATAAGAAAGGAGCAAAATCATGACAAAAACACCTGAATCAACAAAAAAAGCCATTGCTCATGGGAATTATATTCGAGGATCAGCCTCTAAAGTGAGAAGAGTTTTGGATCAGATAAGAGGTAGATCTTATAGAGATGCATTGATTATGTTGGAATTTATGCCTTACAGATCTACTGATCCTATTACCAAAGTTCTAAGATCTGCTGTTGCCAATGCAGAACATAATCTAGGGATGGATCCATCTACTTTAGTGATTTCCTCTGCATGGGCTAATAATGGTCCTGTAATGAAAAGGTATAGGCCCAGAGCTCAAGGTCGAGCTTTTTCAATTAAAAAACAGACTTGCCACATCAGTATTTCTGTTGAATCTGCTCCTACTCAAACTAATGCGGAGGTACAAAACTAATGGGACATAAAATACATCCTTCTGGACTAAGATTAGGAATTACACAGGAGCATCGCTCTAAATGGTTTGCTACTTCTAAGACATATCCAATTCTTCTCCAAGAAGATTTTAAAATTCGTACATTCATACAAAAGAAATATGGAGCAGCGGGAATCAGCGATGTTTTAATAGCTAGAAAAGCTGACCAATTAGAACTTGAATTAAAAACAGCAAGACCAGGAGTTATAGTTGGAAGACAAGGAAGTGGTATTGAAGAATTAAGATCTGGAATTCAAAAAACAATAGGCGATAGGACAAGGCAAGTCAGAATCAATGTTGTTGAAGTAGAACGTGTAGACGCCGATGCTTTTTTACTCGCTGAATATATTGCGCAACAACTCGAAAAAAGAGTCGCTTTTAGAAGAACTATTAGAATGGCATTACAAAGGGCTCAAAGGGCTGGAGTCTTAGGTCTTAAAATTCAAGTAGGTGGAAGGTTGAATGGCGCCGAAATTGCTAGAACAGAATGGACTAGAGAAGGTAGAGTTCCTTTACATACTTTGAGAGCTGAAATTGACTATGCAACACGTGAAGCTAATACTACTTACGGTGTTCTTGGTATAAAGGTCTGGGTTTTTAAAGGGGAAGTTCTTCCAAAAGAAGAACAAACAATTCCAGTGGGTGCAAGCCCAAAGAGGAAAGCTAGTCGAAGACCTCAGCAATTTGAGGACCGTTCAAATGAGAATTCATAGGAGGTATTAAAATGCTTAGTCCAAAACGTACAAAATTTCGTAAACAACATAGAGGCAGAATGAGGGGTGTAGCCTCAAAGGGTAATACTATTGCATTCGGTCAATTTGCTCTCCAAGCTCTAGACTGTGGATGGGTAACTGCACGTCAGATTGAAGCGAGCAGACGAGCTATGACAAGATATATTAAACGTGGCGGTCAAATCTGGATAAGAATATTTCCTGATAAACCTGTAACCATGAGACCTGCTGAAACTAGAATGGGTTCTGGTAAAGGTAATCCAGAGTTTTGGGTCGCAGTTGTGAAACCTGGAAGAATACTTTTTGAGATGGGTGGTGAGGATATCACTGAGGATATTGCAAAGGAAGCTATGCGTTTAGCTCAATATAAACTGCCTGTAAAAACTAAATTTATTTCCATTGATAAAAATTTAGAGGATTCCTCCAAAGAAAATCCAAAAAATAGTAAAAAATCTCAAGAGGAGGTTAAACAATGAAAAACTCAGAGTCTCTTAAAGAATTTAAAAAATTAAATTCTGATCAAATTACTGAAAAGATTGAGCAATTACGAAAAGATCTTTTTGATTTGAGATTCAAGCAAGCTACAAGACAGCTCAATGAAACTCATAAATTTAAAATCATAAAGAAACAAGTTGCTCAATTACTAACTCTTAGTAAGAGTCAATCTGCTTCTCAAACATCTTCTGATTAATTTTTAGTTATGGCACTTAAAGAAAGAATTGGTACTGTTGTCAGCGACAAGATGGATAAGACAGTTGTCGTTGCGGTTATTAACAGATATCCACATCCTACTTACAAAAAAATTGTAAGTAGAACTACACGATATAAAGCTCATGATCCTGAAAATACATGTGTTTTAGGTGATCGTGTAAAGATTAGAGAAACTAGACCGCTTAGCGCTCAAAAAAGATGGGCGATAGAAGAGATTCTTACTAAAACAAGTCAGAATAAGGAGGTTAAGAAATGATTCAACAAGAAACTTATTTAACAGTGGCAGATAATAGTGGTGCTAAAAGACTCCAGTGCATAAGGGTTTTAGGATCTAATAGAAGATACGCGCATGTTGGGGATGTAATTGTAGCTACTGTAAAAGATGCTCTTCCAAATATGGGAGTAAAAAAATCTGAAGTTGTAAAAGCTGTCATCGTTAGAACTAAAGCAACATTGAGACGAAATACTGGGAACTCAATCAGATTTGATGATAATGCTGCCGTTTTGATTAATGAGGATAAGAATCCAAAAGGCACTAGAGTTTTTGGTCCTGTAGCTAGAGAGTTGCGGGATAAAAACTATACTAAAATAGTTTCTCTTGCTCCGGAGGTGATTTAAATGTTGGATTCATTAAAACAAAAGAAGGATTTCCAAAGAATAAAAATGAGAATCAAAACTGGAGATTTGGTAAAAGTAATTAACGGAAAAGAAAAAGGCAAAACTGGTGAAGTTTTAAAAACTATCCCTCTTGAAAATAGAGTAGTAGTTAAGGGGATTAACCTTAGGACAAAACATGTAAAGCCAACTCAAGAAGGAGAAACTGGCAGAATACTTACAGAGGAAGCATCTTTACATGCATCAAATGTAATGTTTTTTTCAAAGGATAAAAATCTTACGAGTAAGATTGAATATTTTATTGATAAAGAGGGAGTTAAGAAAAGAAGACTAAAGAAAACTGGTGAAGTAATTGATTAATTTTTCATCACAAACTAGATTTAAACTTTTTTTAATTTATCAATTCTGACAAAGACCAGAATTTACAAAAAATTATGACTCTAAAAAATCGCTACAAAGAATCAATTAGACCAAAACTTTTAAAAGATCTTGGTCTTAAAAATATTCATCAAGTACCTAAAGTTGTCAAAGTCAACGTAAATAGAGGACTTGGTGAAGCTGCCTCAAATTCAAAAGCTCTAGAGGCCTCTTTGAACGAAATGGCAACAATTACAGGACAAAAAGCTCTAGTAACTAGGGCTAAAAAAGCTATCGCGGGTTTTAAAATTCGTGAAGGTATGCCAATTGGTTGTACTGTAACTTTGAGAGGTGACAGGATGTATTCCTTTTTAGAGAGATTTATAAATTTAGCTTTACCAAGAATAAGAGACTTTAGAGGAGTTAATCCAAAAAGTTTTGATGGTAGAGGGAATTACACTGTTGGAGTTAAAGAGCAATTAATTTTTCCTGAAATCTCCTTTGATAAAATAGATTCAATAAGAGGTATGGACATAACTATTGTCACTAGTGCTAGATCAGATCAAGAGGGTAAAGCTCTCTTACAAGAGTTAGGAATGCCTTTTAGTAAGAATTAAATTAAAACCATGTCAAATCACGATCCTATTTCAGATATGCTTACTCGAATTAGAAATGCGAGTCAAAAAAAGCATACAACCACAACAATCCCAAGTTCAAAAATGTCCCTAAGTATTGCAAAAGTGCTTCAAAAAGAAGGGTTTATTTCTGATATTAATGAGGAAGGTGAAGGCTATAAATCACAAATAATACTTGGCCTGAAATATAGTGGTAAGAATAAATTTCCTACTATACGATCCATGCAAAGAGTTAGTAAACCTGGTTTGAGAATCTATAAAAATACTAGAGCTTTACCAAAAGTTCTTGGAGGTCTTGGAGTTGCCATCATATCTACTTCTCAAGGTGTTATGAGTGATCGTGATGCTAGGAAGCAAGGCATTGGTGGTGAAGTGCTCTGTTATGTTTATTAAGGAGGATTAATTATGTCAAGAATTGGAAAAACACCAGTACTGATTCCAGAGAAAGTAACGGTTGACTTTGATGGATTAACAGTTATAGTCAAAGGCCCCAAGGGTGAGCTAAAACGTCAGATGCCTGAGGGAGTTTGTTTTGATAAAAAAGATAATACTGTTGTCGTAAGTCCCACTTCTACCAAAATATTTTCAAGGCAGAGACATGGTTTATGCAGAGCCTTAATTGCAAATATGGTTGAAGGGGTTAGTCAAGGTTTTACAAAAAAACTAGAAATTGTAGGCGTTGGATCCAGAGCACAAGTAAAAGGTAAAAATCTAGTTGTTAGTGCAGGTTATAGTCATCCTATAGAAATGACCCCCCCTGATGGTATAACATACAAAGTTGAGAGTAATACAAACGTTACAGTATCTGGAATTGATAAGGAAATTGTTGGCAATGAAGCAGCAAAAATCAGATCAATTAGACCTCCAGAGCCATATAAAGGTAAAGGAATTAAATACCATGATGAGAGAATTCTCAGAAAAGCTGGTAAATCTGGCAAAAAATAATTCCAATTAAAAAAATGACCAAACTTTCCAGAAAATTACAAACCCAAAAAAGACATAGAAGATTAAGAAGATTTTTAATCGGAGATGCAACGCGTCCAAGATTATCTGTTTTCCGCTCTAATAATCATATTTATGCCCAGGTTATAGATGATAGCGCACAAACAACTATTTGCTCAGCTTCAACTGTGGATAAGGAATTAAGAGAAAAATCCAAAAAACTACCCTCTGATTGTAATTCTTCTTCCATTGTTGGAAAATTATTAGCTAAGAGAGCAATAAAAAAAGGTATTAAGCAAGTAATCTTTGACCGTGGAGGAAATTTATATCACGGGAGAGTGAAAGCTCTTGCAGATGCAGCTAGAGAAGCTGGCCTAGAATTCTAATTTTCGATTTTTATTATGACTGACACTCCAACAAAACAAGATACTCAATCCAAGACTGATAACATTCCTGGAGCTAACCCTAGCGAGCAAAAAAAGAATAATCGTAATGATCGCAAAAGGGGTAGAAGAGGTGACTCTAAAAATCTGGAAAGAGATTCTGATTGGCAAGAAAGGGTCGTTCAAATACGTAGAGTATCTAAAACTGTTAAGGGTGGAAAAAAAATGAGTTTTAGAGCAATTGTTGTTGTTGGTAATGAGAAAGGTCAAGTTGGTGTCGGAGTAGGCAAAGCTGGAGATGTCATTGGTGCGGTTAGAAAGGGAGTATCAGATGGTAAAAAGAATCTAGTTAGGGTTCCCTTAACTCCAAATAACTCTATACCAACTTTATCTAAAGGTAGAGATGGTGCTGCTAATGTACTTATTAGACCAGCTGCTCCAGGTACAGGTGTAATTGCTGGGGGTTCAATTAGAACAGTTTTAGAATTGGCGGGTATAAAGAATGTTTTAGCTAAAAGATTGGGTAGTAAAACACCTTTGAATAATGCAAGAGCTGCTATGGTGGCTCTCTCTCAATTAAGAACACATAAATCTGCCTCAAGAGAGAGAGGCATTTCACTTGAACAGCTCTACTCTTGAAAATTATGACTTCAACACTAAATACACTTAAATCAAACTCCGGCTCTAGAAAGAAAAAATTAAGAAAGGGTAGAGGCATTGCTGCTGGGCAAGGTGCTTCATGCGGTTTTGGAATGAGAGGACAAAAGTCACGTTCTGGAAGACCGACACGCCCTGGCTTTGAAGGTGGACAGATGCCTTTGTATAGAAGGGTTCCAAAACTAAAGCATTTTGAAATAATAAATCAGAAGAACTTTTCTATAATCAATTTAGATAAATTAAATGATTTCAAAGATAACGATACCGTGAACATAGATTCACTTGTTAAGAAAGGATTGATTTTTAAGCCAAAATTTCCTTTAAAAATTCTTGGAAATGGAGAAGTTAAAGTAAAGTTAAAAGTACAAGCTCATGCATTTACAAAAGTTGCAAAACAAAAAATTGAGAATGCAGGTGGATCTTGCGAGCTTGTAAATAATAAATAAATTCACAACAAAAATTTAGGTAAGCTTCAAAATGTTTGTCAACAAAAGTAGAAACCCTAGCGCTTCAGAAATACTCTCTCAATTATTTTTAAATAAGGAATTAAGGAGTAGAGTTTTAACAACTTTAGGTCTTCTTCTTTTAGTAAGGCTTGGCATATATATTCCCATGCCAGGAATCGACAGGGTTGCTTTTAAAAGTTTTATAGATCAAGGTGGCCAATTAATAGGTTTTTTAGATATTTTTACTGGAGGAGGAATTTCAACACTAGGAATATTCGCATTAGGTATACTACCGTTTATAAACGCATCAATTATTATTCAGCTTCTTACAGCCTCATTGCCTTTTCTTGAGGATTTACAGAAAAATGAGGGAGAAGCAGGTAGAAGAAAAATCGCTCAAATAACAAGATATGTTTCCTTAGGATGGGGATTTTTGCAGAGTATTATTTTTTCTTTAATTCTTAGACAATATGCAATTCAGGGGATCAGTGAAACTACATTTGTATTGCAAACCTCTATTGCCCTTGTTACAGGCTCAATGTTAGTGATGTGGTTTAGTGAAATTATTACAGAAAAAGGGATAGGTCAAGGGGCTTCATTAGTAATTTTTCTGAATATTGTTTCGACTTTACCTAAGGCACTAAGTTCGACTATTGAAAAAGCTCAAACTGGAGATCGAGGAGATGTTTTAGGTATAGCAGTTTTACTCGGTGTATTTTTACTTACAATTGTAGGGATAATTTTTGTCCAGGAAGGAGCGAGACGTATTCCTATAGTTAGTGCAAAAAGACAAATAGGCAATTCAACATTACTTCCTACAAGACAAAGTTATTTACCCTTAAAATTAAATGCTGGAGGAGTTATGCCAATCATATTCGCATCTGCTTTAATCTTTTTACCTATAACTATTGCAAATGTTACGGGTAATCCAGTCCTAATAAAATTGGCAGGTAGTTTAAATCCCGGATCTTCTAATCCATGGCCATATGCTCTTACATTCTTCTCATTAATTTTGGGATTCTCTTATTTTTATGCATCTCTTACCATTAATCCAGTTGATGTAGCTTCAAATTTAAAAAAAGGGGGTGTTGCAATTCCTGGAGTTAGGCCAGGAACTAATACAGCTAAGTACCTTTCTGGTATACAGAATAGGTTGACATTACTAGGAGGATTATTTCTTGGTTCGGTCGCTATAATCCCAGCTGCAGTAGAAAGAGCAACAAATGTCCAAACTTTTCAAGGTTTAGGTGCAACTTCATTACTTATTCTTGTGGGAGTTGCTATTGATACTGCAAAGCAAATTCAAACTTATGTTATTTCTCAAAGGTATGAGGGACTAATTAATAGTTAATGAAAAAACATTTATTATTTTTAGGAGCGCCTGGCGCAGGTAAAGGTACTCAGGCAGAATTACTTAGTCAAACGAATTCTTATTTACACCTTTCTACAGGTGAATTACTAAGAAAAGAAATTGAAATTAATACTATCCTTGGTAGGCAAGTAAAGGATATTATTAATAGGGGAGAACTTGTTTCTGATGAACTTGTATTAAAAATAGTAAAGCAAAATTTAGATAAGGATAATAAAGGTTGGATTTTAGATGGCTACCCAAGAAATTTATCTCAAGCGAATTCTTTGAATGATGTGTTAATTGAAATAAATCAACCTTTAGAAGTAGTCTTTTACTTGGATATTCCAGAAGAAGTCCTAATTAATCGTTTGCTTTTAAGGGGAAGAAAAGACGACACTGAAGAGACTATTCGAACAAGAATAGAGATTTATAAAAAAACTACAGAACCATTGATTCAATATTTTAAAGATCTTTCATTGCTAGAGTATATTGATGCGAATAGAGATTTAAAAACCATTTCCTCTGATATCAAACAAAAAATGGCTTGATGATGTTGTAGAATATAGTATTAATGTTTTATTTGCAAAAACTCCTATGAAGGTCAGATCTTCAGTCAAAAAAATTAGTCCTGACGATCAGATCGTGAGGAGAAGAGGTAAAATCTATGTTATTAACAAGAAAAGACCTCGCAATAAACAGCGTCAGGGTTAAAACCTAACCCTTCTTTTTAAATTTTATTTATTTTAAACACGTGGCCAGGATTGCAGGAATTGACATACCTCGCGAAAAGCGAGTTGAAATTGCACTTACATACGTCTATGGAATTGGTTTAACAAGATCAAAACTAATTCTTGCTAATACAGGTGTAAATCCAGATATTCGTGTCAAAGATCTCTCAGATTCAGACGTGCAAAAACTAAGAGGTGCTACAGAGGAATTTACTTTAGAAGGAGATTTGAGAAGAAAAGAAGGAATGGCCTTAAAACGTCTACAAGATATTGGGTGTGTAAGAGGTAGAAGACACAGAATGAGTCTTCCGGTAAGAGGCCAAAGAACTAGAACTAATGCGAGAACAAGACGCGGCTCAAGAAAAACAGTTGCTGGACGAAAAAAATAATTAATTAAATCTATTCACAAATTCCAATATTTAAATTAAAAACCATGGCAGCTCCAGTGAAAAAAACAGGTTCTAAGAAAACAAAAAGAAATGTACCTAATGGAGTGGTACATATTCAAAGCACATTCAACAATACTATCGTTTCAATTACTGATACTTCTGGTCATGTAATTTCCTGGTCCTCTGCAGGTGCTAGTGGATTCAAAGGCGCTAGAAAAGGTACTCCATTTGCGGCTCAAACAGCAGCTGAAGCCGCAGCCAGAAGAGCGCTTGATCAAGGCATGAGACAAATAGAAGTATTAGTTAGAGGACCAGGCGCAGGTAGGGAAACGGCCATAAGGGCTTTACAAGTGGCCGGTTTAGAAATAACTCTAATAAGAGATGTAACTCCATTACCTCATAATGGATGCAGACGACCTAAACGAAGACGCGTTTAAGTCTTAACCATTCTCACCCCCCCCCAAAAAAAAACCTTTAACCTTATTATTTCCGTGTTGCAATACCAGATTGACAGAATCGACCATCAAATAGCAGATGATCGCTCCCAAACAGGAACTTTTTTAATTGGCCCTTTAGAAAGGGGACAAGCTACAACTTTGGGTAATTCTCTAAGAAGAGTCCTTATGGGAGGACTTGAAGGGAGTGCAGTGACTGCAGTAAGAATAGCAGGAATCAATCACGAATATGCCACTATTCCTGGAGTTAGAGAGGATGTTTTAGATATTCTTCTCAATTGTAAGCAACTATCAATTAATAGTTCAAATCCAGAGCTCGAAATCGGAAGGCTAGTAGCAAATGGCCCAATGGAGGTAAAGGCGAATGATATTCAATTCTCCTCTCAAGTTGAAATAGTTGATGGTGAAAAACCAATTGCTACTATTCAGGAAGGACACAACTTAGAATTGGAAATCCACGTTGAAAGAGGTGTTGGATATAGACCCGTAGATCGTAAGAATGAAGAGACTACAGCTATCGATTTACTTCAAATAGATGCTGTATTTATGCCAGTGAAAAGAGTTAATTTCTCGATTGATGAAACAGCTGTTGCAGAGGGTGGAACAGGTAGAGAAAGATTAAAAATGGAAGTAGTAACAGATGGCTCAACAAGTCCTGATGATGCTATTGCTGAAGCTGCAAATCAATTAATAGAACTTTTTCAACCTCTTGCTACTGTTACAATGGTGGAGGAAATTCCTGAAGAACCTGAACCATCTCCAGAAGCTCAAATTCCTCTCGAGGAACTAAATCTGTCCGTTAGAGCATATAATTGTTTAAAAAGAGCTCAAGTTAATTCAGTTTCAGATTTAATGGGTTTTAGCTATGAAGATCTTCTTGAAATTAAGAACTTTGGCTCTAAATCTGCCGACGAGGTTATTGAAGCTCTCGAGAGAATAGGTATTTCTATCCCTCAAAGCAGAACTTCTGTTTAACAATTTTTAAGATTATGAGACACCAACTTAGAATTCCATTATTGAGTAAACCGGCTGACCAAAGGAAAGCACTTTTAAGAGGTTTGACTACGCAATTAATTAGAGAAGGTAGAGTAACGACAACAAAAGCAAGGGCAAAAGCTTTAAGAAATGAAGCTGAAAGGATGATTTCTCTAGCCAAAGAGGGCAGTTTGGCTTCTAGGAGAAGGGCTATTGGATATATCTATGATAAGAAACTTGTGCATTCATTATTTGAAAAAGCTAAAGAAAGATATGGAGATAGAGAGGGAGGTTATACAAGAATAGTAAGGACTGTCTCTAGAAAAGGTGACAACGCACAAATGGCTATAATTGAGCTTGTTTAAGGTAATTAATATTAAGGGTTATACTGAAAAATAACTTTTGAAAAGAGTAGCTTTACTAGTTCAGTATGATGGTTTTACCTATTCAGGTTGGCAAAGACAAAAGAATGCGAATACAGTCCAGGAAACTATAGAGAAAGCTCTGTTAAAAATCACAGACCATGTGGTTAAGACTTTCGCAGCAGGTAGAACTGATGCAGGGGTTCATGCATCAGGTCAAGTTGTGCACTTCGATATTGATTATGTTATTCCGGGAAATCGTTATTCAGATGTACTTAATAAACTTTTACCCTCATCAATTAGAATCTTAGAATCAATAGAGGTTAAAGATAGTTGGCACGCTTGCTATTCAGTAATGTATAGACATTATCGATATGTAATAAATAACAGTAAATTTCCTAATCTGTTCTTAAATAATTGGTCATGGCATAGATATCAAAAAGTGTTGGACGAAGTTTTAATGTCAAATGTATCAAAGAAAATGGAAGGAGAGCATGATTTTTTTGCTTTTCAGAAAAGTGGAAGTAATAGGGGAACCTCTATCACAAAAATAATCAATATAGATATCAAAAGAGTAGAGGATTTAATTCTAATTGATATTAAAGCAACTGGTTTTCTTTATGGAATGGTCCGTTTAATTGTTGGTCAATTGGTTTTGGTTGGTGAAAAAAAAATATCACCAGAAAGTTTCACAGATAGATGGTTAAATAAAAAGAAAAATGATGTGAAAGAATCTGCTCCAGCAAAAGGGCTTTGTTTTGTAAATGCTGTATATAAAGAAAATGTTTTTAAAAATATAAAAAATAATGATTTTTATCCAGTATTTTTAATAAAGGGTTTTTCTTAAGTAAATTAAATTAATGGGAGTTATTTTAAATAATCCGAAATTATTGTTTAATACTCCTCCGATAAGGTAGAATTTAATACTGAATTAAAATTTATTTGTATAAATTTGATTAATGAATAAAACAACTACCCCGTCTCTAGATACTATTGAAAGAAATTGGTTTTTAGTAGACGCACAACATAAAACACTTGGGAGACTTGCTACAGAAATTGCAACTGTTTTAAGAGGAAAAAATAAACCAACTTTCACTCCTCATTTAGATACGGGAGATTTTGTAATTGTTGTAAATGCTGAAAAGGTTGAGGTAACAGGAAAAAAAGAATCACAAAAGTTATATAGAAGACATTCTGGCAGACCAGGAGGAATGAAAATTGAAAAATTTGAGTCTCTTAAAGAGAGAATTCCTGAAAGAATTATAGAGCAGGCTGTTAAAGGTATGCTTCCACACAACTCCTTAGGAAGACAGCAATTTAAAAAATTAAAAGTTTATAAAGGTGCTGATCATCCTCATGCTGCCCAAAATCCTGTATTATTGAATAGTTAATTTACTAATAATGAATAGTCAAATAAAAAACAAAGCTGTTTATTGGGGTACTGGAAGAAGAAAAACTTCGGTAGCTAGAGTTCGCTTGATCCCAGGCACTGGTCAAGTTAAAGTGAATGGTCGTTCAGGAGATGATTACTTAAACTTTAACCCTTTGCATTTAAATTCAATTAAGGCACCTTTGCAAACATTAGGTTTAGAAAATTCTTATGATATTTTGGTAAATGTTTATGGTGGTGGACTAACAGGCCAAGCTGATGCTATAAAGCAAGGTGCAGCTAGAGCACTTTGTCAATTGTCTCCTGACAATAGGAAACCGCTAAAAACTGAAGGTCATTTAAGTAGAGATCCTAGAGCAAAGGAAAGAAGAAAATATGGTCTTAAAAAAGCAAGAAAAGCTCCACAATTCTCTAAACGTTAAAGGAATTTTAATTATGCCAAAATCAGAAATCCATCCAAAATGGTATCCAGATGCAAAAGTTATTTGTAATGGAGAAGTTGTAATGACAACAGGTTCAACTCAGCCTGAATTACATGTTGATGTATGGAGTGGTAATCATCCTTTCTTTACTGGAACTCAAAAAATTCTTGATACCGAAGGTAGAGTTGATAGGTTTATGAAAAAATATGGAATGGGTTCAGCTAGTTCAGCTACATCAAAGGAAAAAAAAGAAGAAGAAAATTCTAATAAATAAATTTATAGAAAATTAAGCATAATTTCAATTGGAATACTCAACACTAATTGCAAGGTTGAAAACTGCTTCAGAAAGTTTTGAAAATTTGGAAGTTCAGCTTGCAGATCCTGATATAGCTAATAATCCCAAAAAACTAGAATCAATTTCAAGAGAAAGGTCAAAATTGGAACCCTTAGTAATTGATTTTAATAAGTTGCTTGATACTGATAAGGAAATTGAAGATTCGAAAAATCTATTAAAAGAAAATAGAAATGATAAAGAGATGGAATCTCTAATAAATGAGGAGTTAACAAATTTAGAGGAATTAAAAAATCTGCTTATTCAAAAAACTACAATCGCCTTATTACCTAAAGATCCAAGAGATGAAAGAAGTGTAATGTTAGAAATCAGAGCAGGTGCTGGAGGTAATGAGGCTTGTATATGGGCGGGTGATTTAGCAAGAATGTATGAGAGATATGGACAAAAAATTGGATGGTCTGTAAAACCTGTAAGTTCTTCAGAATCAGATATGGGTGGATTCAAAGAGTTAGTTATATCTGTTAAAGGAGATTCTGTATATAGTCAACTCAAATTCGAAGCTGGAGTACATAGAGTTCAAAGAGTCCCAGCTACTGAATCTCAAGGCAGGGTTCATACCTCTACTGCTACAGTTGCTGTAATGCCTGAGGCTGATCCTGTTGAGGTTAAGATTGATCCAACTGATTTAGAAGTTGGCACAGCCAGATCAGGGGGCGCAGGTGGTCAAAATGTTAATAAGGTAGAGACTGCTATTGATTTACTACACAAACCTACTGGAATAAGAGTTTTTTGTACCCAAGAGAGATCACAATTGCAAAATCGTGAACGAGCAATGGAAATTTTAAGAGCTAAATTATATGAAATTCAATTAAAAGAAGCTAATGCCCAAGAGAGATCAGAAAGGCTATCTCAGGTTGGAACAGGGGATAGGAGTGAAAAAATAAGAACTTATAATTTTAAAGACAATAGGACAACTGATCATCGATTGGGCTCCAATTTTTCGCTAGAGCCAATTCTGGCTGGTCAATTGGAAGAAGTAATTAATGCATGTGTAGCACAAGAACAAAAAAGAATGATGGAAGATTTTAATAACGGAGTCAATTAAAATTATAGTCTGAATTAGATCGTTACCCCAATAACGTATTTACTCCATTCTTTATGCTTGCCAGAGTCAATTTGTCTTGTAGCTTCAAAATTTAGATTACTTAAAGGACGGTAAGGCTTCCGTTTTAAAGGCATTTTTGCCTCTTCAGGAGTTCGGTTACCTTTTTGTACATTACATCTAAGACATGCAGTAGTAACATTCTCCCAATTATCAGTTCCACCTCTACTTCTTGGTAAAACATGATCTATTGATAAATCACTACCTCTATAGTTACAGTATTGGCAACTACTATTATCCCTTAAAAGAATATTTTTTCTTGTTAAAGAAACTTCTCTATAAGGTACTTTTACATAGTAACGAAGTCTTATAACCGTAGGTAATTTTTTGCCGCAATGTATCGAATAAGATTTATCTTCTTCTAAACTTTCTGCTTTCCCTTTGATCATCAAAATAACAGCTCTTCGCCAAGAAGTGATGTTTAAGGGTTCATAAGATGCATTTAAAACTAGAGTCTGACCCATGTCAAAATACAATTTACATGTCATGCTAACTGTATATTTTAATAAGCGCACATAATTGTGCAAAGTTAATGCAAATTCAGCAAAAAAGCCAGGGAATTAATTTTGACAAACATGCAATTTTTGAAGAAAATATTGATCAAAAACAAAGAGCATGGATTGAGGTTAAAGGTAAAGCTCTAGAGACAAATGTAAGGCAGTTAAGATCTAAATTAAGAAAAAATTGCGAATTTATGGCAGTTGTTAAAGCGGATGGATATGGACATGATGCCAAACTAGTCTCAGAATATGCTATTAAAGGTGGAGCTTCGCAATTAGGAGTTGCTACTTTAAAAGAAGGTATTCGGCTTCGTTCTTCTGGAGTTAAAAAACCAATTCTTATCCTAGGAAATTTGTATACGAAAAGGGATTTAACAATATGCTTGAAAAATGATCTTATGCCAACTATTAGTAGTATTAGGGAATGTTTAATTTGTAATAATATTGGTAAGTATTATAAGTTGAAATTTGCATTACATCTTAAAGTTGATACTGGAATGTCAAGATTAGGATTTTCATGTAATAAGTTTGTTCAACAATTTGAAAAAATAAAATCTTTTGAAAATATTTCTATAGAAGGCATATATAGTCATTTATCATCTGCTGATGAACATAATTCATTAGATCCATTAAGTAATACTCAACTACAAAAGCAGAAGTTTCAGAAATTACTTAAGCAAATTAATGTTGATAGAGATCATAATATCAAGATTCACTTAGCTAATTCTGCAGGCATGCTTCTTAATAAAGATTTTCATTTTAATATGGTACGAATTGGGCTATCTATGTATGGATATAATCCTCTAACAAAAATAGGTAAAAACTTATCTCTTAAGCCAGCTTTATTTCTGAAGGTTAAAGTAGCTTTTATAAGAATTATTGATGAAGGTGTAGGTGTAAGTTATGGAGGGAAATTTGTTACTAGTAGAAAAACTAAATTAGCTGTATTAAGTATTGGTTATGCAGATGGAGTCCCAAGAAATCTTTCTGGAAAGATAAAAGTTATTCACGATAATCAACTCTACCCTCAAGTAGGTTCTATAACTATGGATCAAATGATGGTGGACATAACGGGCTCAAATCGGATTAAGATTGGGAGTACGGTAGTATTGCTAGGATCTGACGGAGATAAATCAATTTCCCCTATTGATTGGGCAAAAGAATCTAACACTATTCCATGGGAAATTCTTTGTTCTTTTAAAAATAGATTGCCTAGAGTTCAAGTCGATTAGACATTTCGATTAAATAAAGAATTTTGAATGTTTGCAAAAAAATTGATAATGTATAAGAACTGGAGAGGTGGCTGAGTGGTTGAAAGCGGCTCCCTGCTAAGGAGTTACAGGAGGTAACTTTTGTCGAGGGTTCGAATCCCTCCCTCTCCGTATTTAATTAAGAAATTTTTTTAATTAATATTTGTTTTTAATCAAGTCAAGATTAATATCTTTAAGGTCATAAATAGAATTTAAAATCAAATCAGCGCCGGCATTTTTAAGATTTGCTTCGTAAAAATTACGTTCTTTTAATCGAGAATTTAGATGTAAATGAGGGGGAGCTATTCCAATACTTATGAATTTCTGAGATGGGATTTCTTTTCTAGCATTTATAACTGTATTTATATCTGCAATAGTATCTCCTACGTATGCAATTGGAATATTTGATTCGCCGAGTTTATTTCCTAGAAGCTTTTTTGATAATTTAATAAAACCTCTAGGATTAGGCTTGTCAGGGGCATCTTCCATAGATATTAATGGCGGTGATTTAAGTCCAAGTCTTTTTTCTAAAACGAATTTTGCAGAAGCAGACTCTGCCCCACTAACAAAACCCCAAATTATTCCTTTGCTTTCTAAAAAATCAAAAAACTTTTTATCAACTAATAACTCTTCATTTGTTATGAATCCAGACCAACTTTTCGAATCTTTACTTGGATCTCCACCAAAGTAAAACTCTCCAAAACAATTTACTATTGCCTCTCTTGAGGGAATTTCAAGGTTTAAGTTCTTTTTTTTTATTCTTCTTTTTATAAGCTCCAAACTTAAATCCCAGTCATTATTCCATATCCCCTCATTTTTTGCATTATCAATATCTAAATAACTTGGCTCCCATCTGGAAAATTTGTAAACTGTTTTCTTTAATGACAGCCTATAACTATTTTCTACGCTGCGGATTACCCCATCTATATCAAACAAAATTAAACCAATATTTTTCAATTAATTTTCTTAATTCTTTTATAGAAGATTAGTATTCTTATTAGAAAAAAGCAAAAAATATATTTTCTAGTTAATAATGAATTATTTAAGCTTAATTTTGTAAATACCCTCTTGGAGTAAGAAATATTTCTTCTAATAAAGTGGTTTGAGAATTGCCAATAATAATTATTGACAACATATCAATTTCTTCAAAAGGAATTGTGTTTAAAGTGGAAAAGTTTTTAGATTGATTATCTCTCCCTACCTGTCTAGCTATTAAAACGGGGGTATCCCCTTTTCTGGATTTTAAACATAGATCAATTGCACTTTTTAGTTGCCAATTTCTTTCAATGGATTGAGGATTAAATAAAGCTATTACAAAGTCACCCACAAGAGCACCTTCAATTCTTTTTTCAATTAAAGACCATGGAGTTAATTTATCGCTTAAGCTTATTGAACAAAAGTCATTCATTAGTGGTGCTCCACTAATAGCAGCTGCTAATTGCATACTACTTATACCTGGATGTATTTGAAAGTAAGGTCTATATTCTTTTTTGAGTTTTTGAAGCAATTCTAAAAGTAAACCAGCCATGCCATAAAATCCAGATTCACCTGAAGAAATTAAAGCCACTTTTATTCCTTCCTCGGCTAGTTTAATGGCTTTACTACATCTCTCTTTTTCTTCAGTAAGTTTACTTTCAATTAAAACTTGGTCACTCCTTTTTAAGGTCTTAATTAAATCTAAATACATTTTGTATCCGATCCAAACAGAACATCTTGAAAGTGCTTTTTTTGCATCATTGGTTAGGAAGGAAATATCACCAGGCCCACTTCCAATAATATGTATTTCGCCATGGGTTGGATTATATTGATTTTTTGATTCTGCTACAGCGATAGTTACTGCCCCAGATTGATTTTTAAAAATTCTTTTTTCTTCTAATAATTTTGAGTCTTCTCCTGCTGCAAGTAAGCAAGAGGCTTCTGCTACGGAAGGGGTGCCAATTTCCTTTTGCACGACATTAGATGGATTTGGAACTATTATTTTTGAAAGATCTTTTTTACTAAAAAACTTTATAGGCAAGTTTTTTTCTTCAGAAAGTTCTAATATTCCTTTCTCATCTTTTTTAATATCAATAGTTGCAAATCCCGCAATTGATTGCTGTGATAAATTTCCTGACTCCAAAAAATTATTTAGAGAATTTGCTATTAATTCTTTGCTTGTATTTCTTTCACATCCAATGCCAATCCATAGTACGGGAGGATGCCAATTTCTTTCATTATTTTCGAATATACTCACATAAAATGTTGAATCTGGTTTTTCAGTTTCTGTCTCATTAATTTGATTAATAATCTCTCCGGATTCTGAAGTTTTCCATAAGTTATTACCAGATAATTGTTTGCAAAATATTTCTTCGTTCTTGGCTTGTTTAATTACAAGTTTTGACCAATCTTTTGTGTTGCCAGATCTTTTCCAACCCCATTGATTCCCAAATGCATCAAGACTTAAGAAGCTTTGATCATTAGAATTATTAGTTTCTATAATTTCGCCACCAAGTAAACTAGCAATTTGACATGCAATATTTTGCGTATTTGACTGATGTAAGCCAATTAAAGGAACTATCTTGGAACATTTGTTATCTATAACTATTACACCTGGATCTTGATCTTTAGATGTTAAAAAAGAATTTATTATGCGTATTGATGCGGCAATTGAGCCTATAAAAATTATTAAATCTATCTCCGGCCATTTTTTAAGTAAGATTTCTCTAGGTTTTTGGACTTGAATAAGTTCATTTTCCTTTCCATTATCATTTGAAGAACCTGCAATATATATTTCTTTTACAAATTCCGTTTTTTTAAGCCTCTTTAAAATTTCTTTTGAAGTATTAGATAGACCTATAGCAATTCCTTCCAAATCAGAAACTATTGATAGTTACGTTGAAATTATATCCTGTCGATGGATTTAAAAAATTTTCTTTGAAATATAAAAAAAAATTTAAGAAATTTATATAAAATTTGAGTAAAAATACTCATAATTTAGTCATAGACTAGAATTTAACAAAATATTCATATAGTAACAATCATTAGAACATTTGTTACGTTAATGCATAACGAAAGAATCTTTGCCCTATTATTTTTGAAACGAATATCTAAAGTTCCGGAGGATTCGTTTTCTTGAACATTATTATTTAAAGTAAGTTCAAGATCCGATCAATCGGCTTTAATGTCAATTATTTTCGAGGTGCTAGATGACCATCAGCCCACCAGAAAGTGGAGAAAAAAACAAAAAAGTTTTGGAGGATCCTGTTAAGGCCGATCCAAGACCTATTGATTTTGCCAAATTAGATAAGCCAGGTTTCTGGTCAAGTAAATTATCTAAAGGTCCAAAAACTACAACTTGGATCTGGAATTTGCATGCTGATGCACATGATTTTGATGTGCATACAGGCGATGCTGAAGAAGCAACAAGAAAAATCTTTTCAGCTCATTTTGGACATCTTGCAGTCATTTTTATATGGATGAGTGCTGCATTTTTCCATGGAGCAAGATTTTCTAATTATTCAGGTTGGTTAGCTGATCCAACTCATGTCAAACCAGGTGCTCAGCAAGTTTGGGCAATCGTTGGTCAAGAAATGCTAAATGCTGATCTTGGTGCTAATTACAACGGTATTCAAATCAGTTCAGGTATATTTCACATGTGGCGAGCATGGGGAATTACTAATGAGAGTGAACTGATGGCTTTAGCAATAGGTGCTGTAGTAATGGCTGCACTTATGCTTCATGCTGGAATTTTTCACTATCACAAAGCCGCTCCAAAAATGGAATGGTTCCAAGACATTGAGTCTATGCTTAACCACCATATAGCTGGTTTGGTTGGACTAGGATCTTTGGCATGGGCAGGGCATTGTATTCATATCGGAGCTCCTACTGCAGCTCTCTTAGATGCTATTGATGCAGGCTCTCCTTTAGTTATTAACGGTAAAGAGATAGCAACTATTGCAGATATGCCTATGCCACATCAACTCTGTGATCCACAAATTATCGGTCAGATTTTTCCAGGATTAGCAAGTGGTACAGGTAATTTCTTCAGTTTAAACTGGTTAGCTTTCTCAGACTTCCTTACTTTCAAAGGTGGGCTTAACCCTGTGACAGGAAGCTTATGGATGACTGATGTTTCACATCATCATTTAGCTTTTGGTGTAATAGCCATTATTGGTGGTCATATGTATAGAACCAATTACGGTATTGGTCATAGTATGAAAGAAATATTAGATTCACAGCAAGGAGACCCAATATTATTCCCTGCTCCTAAAGGTCATCAAGGTCTTTTTGAGTTCATGGCAGAAAGTAGACATGCCCAGCTTGCGGTTAACCTAGCAATGCTTGGATCAATAAGCATACTTGTATCTCATCACATGTATGCGATGCCTCCATATCCATATATAGCTACTGACTACATGACAGTTCTTGGGTTATTTACTCATCACATGTGGATAGGAGGATTATTCATAGTAGGTGCAGGAGCGCATGCCGGAATTGCAATGGTTAGAGATTACGATCCAGCAAAACATATTGATAACGTATTAGACAGAATCCTTAAAGCAAGAGACGCCTTAATCAGTCACTTGAACTGGGTATGTATGTGGTTAGGATTCCATAGTTTCGGACTCTATATTCACAACGATACTATGAGAGCTTTGGGTAGACCACAAGATATGTTTAGTGATTCTGCAATCCAACTGCAGCCAATTTTTGCTCAATGGGTACAGAGTATTCAAGCATCTGCTGTTGGAACTTCTCTTTTGGCAGGTACTGCAGAAGCTTTACCTCACAAAGCTTTAAGTGAAGTTTTTAATGGAAGCTTAGTAGAAGTCGGTGGAAAGGTTGCTATAGCTCCAATTCCATTAGGTACAGCTGACTTAATGATTCATCATATTCATGCTTTCCAAATTCACGTAACTGTTTTGATACTTCTCAAAGGAGTACTTTACGCAAGAAGTTCAAGGTTGATCCCTGATAAAGCTTCTTTAGGATTTAGATTCCCTTGTGATGGTCCTGGAAGAGGCGGCACATGCCAAGTTTCTTCATGGGATCACGTGTTTCTAGCTCTTTTCTGGATGTATAACTGTTTATCAATAGTTATTTTCCACTTCTCTTGGAAAATGCAGAGTGATGTTTGGGGACTTACTGGTGGAAATTTCGCACAAAGCTCCATTACTATTAATGGTTGGTTAAGAGATTTCCTTTGGGCGCAAGCTTCTCAAGTATTAACAAGTTATGGTCAATCCATAAGCATGTACGGTTTGATGTTCCTAGGAGCTCACTTCATATGGGCATTCAGTTTAATGTTCCTCTTTAGTGGAAGAGGATATTGGCAAGAATTATTCGAATCCATTGTTTGGGCACACAACAAACTTAAAGTTGCTCCAACAATTCAGCCAAGGGCTTTATCTATCACTCAGGGTAGAGCAGTAGGAGTGACACACTTCCTTGTCGGTGGTATTGCTACCACATGGGCTTTCTTCCATGCTCGCCTTTTCGGCCTGGGCTAATTACCTGAACTTCACCTTTTTAATTCAATGGCAACAAAATTTCCATCATTTAACCAGGGTCTAGCTCAGGACCCTACAACCCGACGAATATGGTACGGAATAGCTACCGCTCACGACTTTGAAAGTCATGATGGTATGACCGAAGAAAAGCTTTATCAGAAGCTTTTCTCTACACATTTTGGTCATCTAGCAATAATTGCCCTCTGGGTAGCTGGTAACTTATTTCATATTGCTTGGCAAGGTAACTTCGAGCAGTTTGTACTTGATCCAACTCACGTTCGTCCTATTGCTCATGCTATTTGGGATCCACATTTTGGATCTGGTATCACAGAAGCAATGACACAAGCTGGAGCTAGTGGTCCAGTAAACATAGCTTACTCTGGTCTCTACCATTGGTGGTACACAATTGGAATGAGAACTAATGAACAACTCTTCCAAGCTTCAATATTCATGAGTATTCTGGCTTGTTGGACTCTATTTGCAGGTTGGTTACACTTACAGCCAAAATTCAGACCTTCTCTAGCTTGGTTTAAAAATGCAGAGTCAAGATTAAATCATCATTTAGCGGTGTTATTTGGTTTTAGTAGTATTGCTTGGACAGGTCATTTGGTTCATGTTGCTATACCTGAATCAAGAGGACAGCATGTAGGTTGGGATAACTGGTTAACAGTGCTTCCACACCCTGCAGGACTAGCGCCTTTCTTTACTTTAAATTGGGGTGCATATGCCCAAAATCCTGATTCTCTAGATCAAGTATTTGGAACAGCTGAGGGAGCTGGTACAGCAATCTTTACTTTCTTAGGTGGTCTTCATCCTCAAAGTGAAGCATTATGGCTTACTGATATTGCACATCATCATATTGCGATTGGAACAGTTTTTGTAATTGCTGGTCATATGTATAGAAATACCTTTGGTATTGGTCATAGCCTCAAAGAAATTACAGAAGCTCATAATACTAGACACCCTAATGATCCTCATAAAGGTAGTTTTGGAATTAACCACGATGGAATATATGAAACTGTAAATAATTCATTACATTTCCAGCTTGGACTAGCATTAGCATCACTTGGTGTCGCAACTTCTTTAGTAGCTCAACATATGGGAGCACTTCCTTCTTATGCTTTCATTGCAAGGGACTACACTACACAATCTGCTTTATATAGTCATCATCAGTACATAGCAATGTTCTTGATGGTTGGAGCTTTCGCACACGGTGCTATTTTCTTCGTTAGAGATTATGATCCAGAATTAAATAAAGATAATGTACTAGCAAGAGTACTTGGAACAAAGGAAGCTTTGATCAGTCACCTTAGTTGGGTAACAATGTTGCTGGGATTCCATACTCTTGGAATTTATGTTCATAACGATGTTGTTGTGGCTTTTGGTAATCCTGAAAAGCAAATTCTAATTGAGCCAGTATTTGCTCAATTTGTTCAAGCTGCTCAAGGTAAGATGATGTATGGCTTTAACGCTTTATTATCGGATCCTACAAGTTCAGCAAGTCTCGCAGCTAATTCATTGCCAGGTAATCACTACTGGATGGACCTTATCAATAGACAAGATGCATTAAGTGCTTTCTTACCTATCGGTCCTGCAGATTTCTTAGTTCACCATGCTATTGCTTTAGGTCTTCATACAACTGCATTAATCCTTATAAAAGGTGCACTTGATGCTAGAGGAACAAAATTAATACCTGATAAGAAAGATTTAGGTTATGCATTCCCTTGCGATGGACCTGGACGTGGAGGTACTTGTGATAGTTCATCTTGGGACGCTATGTACTTAGCTATGTTCTGGGCATTAAATTTACTAGCATGGGTAACTTTCTACTGGCATTGGAAACACTTAGCAATTTGGCAGGGAAATGTAGCACAATTTAATGAATCAGGAACTTACCTTATGGGTTGGTTCAGAGATTATCTCTGGTTAAATTCTGCTCAACTTATTAATGGATATAATCCATTTGGAGTAAATTCTCTATCTCCTTGGGCTTGGATGTTCCTATTCGGTCACTTAGTTTGGGCTACAGGTTTTATGTTCCTAATATCATGGCGTGGTTACTGGCAAGAATTAATTGAAACATTAGTTTGGGCACATCAGCGTACACCAATAGCTAACCTTGTTGGCTGGAGAGATAAGCCAGTTGCACTTTCAATTGTTCAAGCTAGATTAGTTGGACTAGCGCATTTCACAATTGGGAATATACTTACATTCGGTGCTTTTGTTATTGCATCAACTTCAGGTAAGTTCGGATAAATTTTCCATAAATAATTCAAATCACCACTTTTGTGGTGATTTTTTTTGTTTAATTTTAATGTTCTAAATTAAGTTAAAATTATATAATTATTATCAAATATAAATGTCAGATATAAAACAATTAATTTCTATCATCGTCCCTGTTTTCAACGAAAGTGAGAGTATTGGTCTTTTATTGGATGAAGTTATAAATGTAATGTCATTTCATAAATTTAATTTTGAATTGATTGTTGTAAATGATGGTTCTAAAGACAATACTCATCAAGTATTAAAACAACTAACTCTCAAAATTAAAGAATTGTCAGTTATTTCCCTTCGCAAAAATTATGGGCAAACTGCTGCAATGTCAGCTGGCTTTGATAATTCTAAAGGCGACATAGTCATAACTTTGGATGGTGATTTACAAAATGATCCAAATGATATTCCTACATTAATTTCAGAAATCAATAATGGTTATGATTTGGTTTGTGGATGGAGGTTTGATAGAAAAGATAAATTAATCAATAGAAAGATACCATCAAAAATAGCGAATAAATTAATAGCTCAGGTAACAGGTTTGAAGTTGCATGACTATGGATGCTCATTAAAAGCTTTTAAGAAGGAAATTATAGATGATATCAAGTTATATGGCGAACTTCACAGGTTTTTGCCCGTTTTAGCAAATATTGAAGGTGCAAGAATAAAAGAAATTAAAGTCAATCATAGAAGCAGGCAATATGGATCTAGTAAATATGGGATCGATAGGACTTTTAGAGTTTTAATGGATTTACTTACTGTATGGTTTATGACTAAATTTTTAACAAGACCAATGTATGGATTTGGTTTTGTTGGAATCATAAGTATTTTGACTAGTCTTGCAATTAGTTCTTATTTGATAGTTTTAAAAATAATGGGTGAGGATATTGGAAATCGACCGTTGCTAATGTTTGCATTAATATTGGGAATTGCTGGGGTTCAATTATTTAGCTTTGGATTATTGAGCGAACTCTTAATTAGAACATATCATGAAAGTCAAAATCGTCCAATTTATAGAATTAGATCAATAAGTAGTACCAATCAAAATTGAGTTTTATTTAAATTTTGTTATTAATAAAGCTGAAATTTCAACTACTTCAGGAGAAGTATCCCTCAAGCCTTTTCGTAAAATTGGTAATGTTGTTGTATCAGCCAATTCTTCTGCAATTTTTAATGCTTTTAATTTATCTTCTCTATTACCTTGAAAAAGACTAAACATTATATTTCTTTGAGAATTTTTATAAAATACTGAGTACTTTTTTTCTTCGTGATTGTATAAAAAACTATTTTTATTAGCTGTAAATTTATTATTATTTTTTTTATTTTTTTTATTTTTAGCAGAATATAAATTGACATTATTTATTAACTTTCTAAAGCTTCTTTTTTTAAAAACTAGAAGTAATAAGCCTATAAAAATAATAATTACAATTGCGAAAAAATTTAACATGTAAAAAGTTAATAATTTTTATATCATCCAGTAATAAAATTAACACTATTTTGCAGATAAATACTAAAGTGCTTAAAGATGTTTAAAGAACTATGCCATCTGATTTACCAAGCCTCTTACCCCCAATTTTTGTTCCATTAATTGGTATAGCAATGCCAGCTGTGTTTATCGTATTGATTGGAAGATTTATTACAGCAACTGAATAAATTATTGAACACTAAACTATTAAAAAAATGAGCGACTTTCAAAAATCATTCTCAGAATCAACAAGTTCAATTAAGTTTGATGAGAAATACATAGATAATTCTGTACAACCAAATGATATTGGTGTTGCAGAACAATGGGCAGTAAAAACAGTTGCTGATCCATGTGTTGGTAATTTAGCTACCCCAGTTAATAGTGGCTATTTTACAAAAGCCTTTATAAATAATTTGCCTTTCTATAGAGAAGGTATTTCTCCAAATTTTAGAGGCTTAGAAACTGGAGCAGCTTTTGGATATCTTCTCTACGGTCCTTTCACCATGACAGGCCCATTAAGAAATTCTGAATTTGCTTTAACTGCTGGACTTCTTGCCGCTATTGGTGCTGTTCATATTTTGACAGCACTTTTAGTTCTTTATAATGCACCTGGTAAAGCACCTAATGTTCAACCTCCAGATGCTACTGTTAATAATCCACCAAAGGACTTATTTACAAGAGCTGGTTGGGCAGATTTTACAAGTGGATTTTGGTTAGGAGGCTGTGGGGGAGCTGTTTTTGCTTGGCTACTTGTTGGGACATTACACCTAGATACCATAATGCCAATCATCAAGAATATTTGGACTGCAAGTTAATTTCTAAATAAAAGCGTAAACAATATTTTAAATTTAATTTTAAATTGAAATGTGAACTCTACTTACTAACGTATGGTTCTATCCCATCTGTAACTTCTAACTACTCTTCCTGCCGAAATTAGTTTGGATTTATAGTGTAATGAGATTTTATCATTAGAATGTTTTAGTGTATCTAACCCTATACCATTTCGACCAAAAACCTTTCCAGAGCTATGGTAATAGAGGCCATCTCCTTTGTAGATTCCAACATGATCACATTTATTTTCATTTCCAAAAAATAAAAGATCACCAGGTTGAAGAGATGTATGAGATTCTTTGAAATAAAAAAGGTGTTTACAAAAATTTTTTATTTGATAGGAGTCTCGAGGTATGTAAATATGATGCTTTAAAAAAGCAGTCTGAATTAACCCAGAACAATCAAAATTTGGACCTAATGTTCCTCCCCAAAGGTATTCATTATTTAATTCAGCTTGATCCTTGATCCATTTTAAAATTGATTTAACTTTATCTGCGATTAAGAAGGGTTCATTTTTTAAATTCTGTGATTTTCTTAAGTCGCATTTCTCAATAATCAGTCCATCTAAATTTATCCAACAGACATAACCATCTTCATATAATTGAATTAAAATCCTTGAGAATTTATTTGAAAGTTTATTTATATTTGGATAAAGAAGTTTAAAAATTCTATTTTTAAAAATTTCTGTTACTAACTTATCTTCTGTTTTATTTTGATATCCAGAAATATTTACTTTTAATTTCCACCAAATAGTCTTTGAAAAATTAGTTTGTTTAAATAGTGAGATAGCGTCTTTAAAATTTTCCATAAAATGTCCTTCTACTATGCTAATAAAGAGATGAGTCGAGCCTTAAATGATATTTTAGAGAAAGTATGTACTCATAATAAAGATTTCTCAAGAGAAGATATTGCTATAACTTGGATCAACTACAAAAGTGAAAATAATATAGTATTTAAAGGTTATGGATCTGGAATTAATAATAAAAAAATGTTTTATCCTGCAAGCGTAGTCAAGATGGTTTATGCTCTTGCGACATATTATTGGATTAAAAAAGGAAAATTATTACTATCAGATGAGATCATTGATGCTGTACGTAAAATGTTGTTTTTCTCGAGTAATAACGCAACAAGCTTTCTGATTGATTTACTAACTGGGACCACAAGTGGACCATGTATTGAGGGAGAATTATGGGAAATTTGGAAATATCAAAGAAGAATAATAAATGATTGGTTGCATGATTTGCATTGGCAGGAATTGATTGGGATAAATTGCTGTCAGAAGACATGGGATGATGGACCATTTGGGCGTGAAAAAGAATTTTATGGATATGAAAATAAAAATAGGAATGCAATGACTACTGATTCAGCTGCAAGGGTTTTGGAGGAAATTATGGTTCATATTGATTATCAAGAAAATGATTTAAATGTAAGAAGTTTTTTAAAAAGAAATTTAAATAAAGTTGTTCTTAAACAAGATCCTCTTAATCAAATAGAGGGTTTTTTAGGAGCAGGATTACCAGAAAGTATTAATCTCTGGAGTAAAGCAGGCTTAATGTCAGAAGTTAGACATGATTCTGCTTGGTGGACTAATAGTCAATCTCTTCAAACCTTATTAGTCGTTTTTTGTAATGGAGAAAAATATTCTAAAGATACTTCTTTCTTACCATTAATATCAAAAGAAGTGTATGAATTTAATATGAGACATTATTGATGACTAAAGTGAATCATCTAAGAAATTAAAATCTAAGTTATCAGTGTAAGCTTCATATGGTAGCATCATTACTTCATTAAAATCTAAATCATTCATAATCCATTCTCTATATTCTGCTAATAAACTTTTTCTATCTTCATTATCCAATTCATAAATACGCAATGCTGTATCTTTAAAATTTTCTTTGATTAAATTTTCAATTTCTTCGGTCCTCATTTTATGTTAATTCTCCTTCCAAAATTACTCTTCTAATTGTTGACAATGCTATTCCTGTTTGTGATCTGATTGATCGATACGAATATCCTTCATTACGCAATCTGATTACTAGTGATTCTTTTAAAGGACTTATCTTGGGTCTTCCTCCCAGATTATTCCCAGATAATTTTCTACGTAATAGTTGTTCTTTTTTTCTTTCACCTAAACTTTTGTCTTCTAAATTATCTAATTCATATAAAAACTGTAAAATTGATAAATTTGATTTAGAGGATTCATGAGGAGCAAAAAATCCATTCAATGTTCGCAATTTAATATCCTCATTGATGAGTTTATTTATTGTCATCAAACATTCTTTTTTATTTCTAAATGCGCGGTCAAGTTGAGTTATTATTAACTCATCACCTTTAGATAAGTGACTTATAGCATTATTGAGTTGGGGTTTGATTTCTTCATCTAAACTTAAAAGTTCAGAAAATACTAAATTACAGCCCTCTTCTTTTAAATTTTTTATTTGCTCCTCTAAATATTCAAATTCATTAGGAGTAGCCCTAGCATAACCTATAGCTTTAGAGTTTTTATTTTTTTCAGATAGTAAAAGACGTTTTCTTTTAAATTTGAATTTCAAAGTTTTATTACATATACTTTTTACTGTATCAATTATTAAATAAAAAAACAAAGTTTGTTTAGAAAAATCATTATATTATATAAAATCTGATTGGTTTAGCGCTTTTATTTAACTGTTCTAATATCTATAGTTAAAATAACGTTTTAAAACTGTTTTATTTGAGTTAATAGAACATATAGAATAATTGGTGCTAATAACTCCAAATAAAGTTTTCTAGTATCTAATTGGATTAGTTAAATTCAAGTTATTGTTTGACTTCTAATGAATAGGTTTTATCTTTGAATTTTTATATAGTTAATTTATCTTGTTTTTAGTAAAATAAAAATAAATTCTAAAACTAATTAATTTGAAAAATAATCCTAATAGTTTAATTTCAAAACCTGATTGGTTAAGAGTAAAAGCTCCGCAAGTTGAGAGAATTGGTAATACTGCAAATTTATTAGATGATTTAAAACTCAACACTGTATGCCAAGAAGCAAGTTGTCCAAATATTGGGGAATGTTTCGCTAGTGGAACTGCAACTTTCCTCATAATGGGCCCAGGTTGTACTAGGGCATGTCCATATTGCGATATTGATTTTGATAGATCGCAGAGAAAATTAGATCCAACAGAACCATATCGTTTAGCTGAAGCCGTTTGTAGGATGAAACTCAAGCATGTTGTAATTACATCAGTGAATAGAGACGATCTTGAAGATGGTGGTGCATCTCAATTTTTTGAATGTGTTCATCAAGTTAGAAAAAATTCGCCTGAAACTACAATTGAACTTTTAATTCCCGATTTTTGTGGTAATTGGAAGGCGCTTGAAAAAGTTCTTGATTCCAATCCAAATGTTTTAAACCATAATATTGAAACTGTGCCATCGCTATATAAAAAAGTAAGACCTCAGGGAAAATATGAAAGAACTCTAGAGTTACTTAAAAGAACTAGAGATTATTCTCCTAAAATTTATACAAAATCAGGCTTCATGCTTGGTTTAGGTGAGAAAGATGATGAGGTTTTGACTCTACTTGAGGATTTAAGGAGTAATTATGTTGATATTGTTACTATTGGCCAATATTTATCTCCTGGGCCTAATCATTTACCTGTGCAAAGATTTGTGAGTCCTTCAAAATTTAATTATTTTAAAGTTTTTGGGGAAAAAGATTTGAACTTTATGCAAGTAGTTAGTTCGCCTTTAACACGTAGTAGTTACCATGCTGAAGAGATTCAAAAACTTATGAAAAAGTATCCAAGATAGTTATTTTCATATATTTGAATCTACCCACTCATTTAATTTCCATTCAACTAGATTATTTTTGATCATTGGATCATTCTTAATTATTTCTAGTGCATTTTTATAATTATTCATTTCAAGAATGAGTAATCCCCCGTCACCGGGCTTATTTAACTCATCTACCAAAAAACCACTTTTTATATTAATTCCCTCTTTTTTTAATTTTTTTACCCAATCAATATGTTCCTTAATTATTTTTCGTTTGAAGTCATTATTAATTAAATGTTCTTTTTTTATGATTTCAGTTTTTACGAAGAAAGGCATTTACATATTCTTTATGCCAAGCATCTCTTCTTCGCTTGGGGGAACAATTAATTTGAAATTACTCTTGAAATCAGACCAATTTTCAATTATTTTGTAAGCCTTTAGGCTATTTGTTTTTGCTTGATATTCTCTAATAATTTCCAATAAAATTTCTTCCTGCTTGGATGAAGTTATTTTATGAATGCTAACTATCTCTTTATTAACTTTATTACTTAAATCATTATTCTCATCAAGTATAAAAGCTATTCCACCAGTCATCCCCGCACCAATATTCCTTCCTGTGGAACCTAGAATAACTACTTTACCGCCTGTCATATATTCACAACAATGATCACCTGCACCCTCTGTTACTGCTATGGCGCCGCTATTTCTTACTGCAAATCTTTCTCCCGATTTTCCTAATGCAAATAATTTTCCTCCTGTTGCTCCATAAAGACAGGTATTTCCAATAATAACTTGTTCGGAGGAGATCTCATCTATTTTTGGTGGAATTATTGTGAGTATTCCTCCATTCATTCCTTTACAAACATAATCATTAGCTTCTCCGATTAATTGAACATTCATTCCCTTCAATAAAAAGGCACCAAAGCTCTGTCCTGCATAACCTTTGAAATTTAAGTTCAGTTCTCCATTGAAGCCGGTATTCCCATGAAGTTCTGCGATTTCTCCTGATATTTTCGCACAAACACTTCTATCTGTATTTTGTATCTCAATTTCTTTCGTTAATTTTTCGTGATTTTTAATTGAATCTATAAATTCAGTATCAGACAAAAACTTATCTTCTAATACAAAACCATTACTATGAGCATTTTTTGAATGATTTAACCATGATCTATCAGTAGCTGAACGTTCATTATTTACTAAAGAAGAAAGATCGATATTGGAAGTTTTTGGAAGACCGATATTTCTTGCAGAAAGAAATTCTTGATTACCAATAAGTTCTTCCATATTAGAAACTCCAATGCTACTCATTATCTGCCTTACTTCTTCAGCAATATACAAGAAAAAATTGACAACATTTTCTGGAATACCTTTAAATCTTTTTCTTAATTCTTCTCTTTGAGTGGCAACTCCAACAGGACACTTGTTTGTATGACAAACCCGAGCCATTATGCATCCTTCGGCAATCATCGCTACAGAACCGAAACCGTATTCTTCAGCACCTAGTAAAGCTGCAATAACTACATCCCAGCCTGTTTTAAGACCTCCATCAGTTCTTAAAATTACTCTTTTTCGTAAGTTATTTTCTAATAGAGATTTATGAACCTCAGCAACACCTAGTTCCCATGGTAAACCAGCATGTTTAATAGAACTTAGGGGTGAAGCACCTGTACCTCCGTCATGACCTGAAATTTGAATTACATCTGCATTAGCTTTGCTTACTCCAGCAGCAATAGTGCCTATACCAATTTCAGAAACAAGTTTAACGCTTACTTTCGCTTTTGGATGAACTTGATGTAAGTCATGGATAAGTTGAGCTAAATCTTCAATTGAATAAATATCATGATGCGGAGGAGGAGATATTAGAGCTACTCCGGGTTTACTATTTCTTAGTTTTGCGATGTAAGAATCAACTTTTGGACCAGGCAATTGTCCCCCTTCTCCAGGTTTTGCACCTTGAGCCATTTTAATTTCGAGTTGTTTTCCACTTCTTAGATATTCAGGGGTAACTCCAAATCTACCTGATGCTATTTGTTTAATAGCTGAGCATGCGGTGTCTCCATTTTCTAAACCTTTAATAAATGGCAACGTCGCAGATTGGGTATTTTCATCGATATCATTTAAAATATTAAAACGTGCTGGATCTTCTCCCCCCTCTCCACTATTACTTTTTCCACCAATTCTATTCATCGCAACTGCTAATACTTCATGTGCTTCCCTTGATAAAGCACCCAAACTCATACCTCCAGTACAGAACCTTTTGCAAATTGATTCAACACTTTCAACTTCCTCTAATGGAATGCTTTTTCTTTTTGAATTAATTGTTAGTAAATCTCTTAGAGATGTTGTAGGTCTATTACTAATGAGTTTTTTGTAAATTTCAAAATGATCGTACCCTGGTCCTTGTTTTACAGCTGAATGTAAAACTTTGGACATCTCAGGATTATTTGAGTGATATTCTCCATTATTTCTAAATTGTACAAATCCTAAAAATTCTAATTTTTTTAAATCGATTTCTGGATAGGCTTTCGTATGTATCGAAAGTGTTTCATTTGTTAATTCTTTTAAAGTTATTCCAGCGATTCGGCTTGTTGTACCATCAAAAGCAATTTTTATTAAGTCAGATCCAAGGCCTACAGCTTCAAAAATTTGTGCGCCATGGTAACTAGATAAAAGTGAGATACCAATTTTCGAGAGAATTTTTCTTAGACCGTCTTCTAGAGCTTTTTTAATATTTTCTTGAACATCAATTATTGATAATGGATTTATTTTTTTGCTATCAATGAGTTTTTGTGTTTTTGGATGTTTTAACCAGTGTCTTCCCGCTTCAAATGTCAACCAAGGGCAAACTGCACTCGCGCCATAACCAATCAAACAAGCCAAGTGATGAGTGCTCCAACATTGACCAGTTTCAATAATTAGAGAAGCTTTTAGCCTTATTTCTTTTTTTAAAAGATAATGATGAACTGCCCCAACAGCAAGTAAAGGAGGAATAAAAGTCTTTTTAGGATTAATTCCCTTATCAGAAATGATAATTAAAGAGCAACCTTCTTTTATAGAGAGCTCACTCTGTTCGCAAATTGCTTTTAATTGGTTTTCTAAGCCTTGAACACCTTCTTCTATATCAAACAAACTTGAAATTGTTTGAGATTTAATTTTTGATTTTTTAATGGAAATGAGTTCTTCTTCATTGAGAATTGGACTTTTTAAATGAATAAAAGGTTTATGATCTTTAATCTCAAATGGGGTACATTTTTCTCCAAGATGCATCTCTAAACTCATTACAAGTTTTTCTCTTAGAGGGTCAATAGGAGGATTTGTAACTTGCGCAAATCTTTGCTTGAAATAATCATATAAAATATGTGGTTTTGAAGAAAGCACTGCTAATGGGATATCGTCTCCCATGCAATAAGTTGGCTCTTTAGCTAATGATGCCATTGAATCCAATATAAGATCATTATCTTCTGCTGAAAAACCGTACGCAGTTTGTTCTTGCAACAACTCAAGGTCTCTTAATTTGCAGTCTTTAAGCCATTCACTATTTTCAATTTTTATGGTTCTCTCACTTAGGAGTTTTTTATAATCATGTCTTTGAGCTGCTTCAGATTTTACCTCCCAATTTCGCAGGATTCTATTCTGATGAAAATCAACCGCTAACATTTGTCCAGGTCCTAATCGACCTTTCTCTATTACTCTTTCTTCTTCAATTTCTACTACTCCTGTTTCGGAACCCATTATTACAAAACCATCATTTGTGATTGAATATCTTGCTGGTCTGAGACCATTTCTATCAAGCGTTGCTCCTACAAAATTTCCATCTGCAAATACGAGAAGAGCAGGTCCATCCCAAGCTTCTTGTGAGCTCGCTGAATACTCATAAAATGCTTTAATATCTTCCCTTTGTGCAAGTTCTGGTTGATCTCTAAATGCTTCAGGAACAAGTTTTAATAATGAATCAGTTATTGGTTGGCCTGAGCGAATATTAATCTCAAGGGTTGCATCAAGATTTGATGAATCGCTTTTATTAACATCTACAATTGGCTTAATTTCATTAGATAAATCTCCCCAAAAATCATCTATATGTCTTTCTGATGCTTTAGCCCAATTTATATTACCTAAGAGGGTATTTATTTCGCCATTATGACCTAAAAATCTCATGGGTTGAGCTAGCGGCCATTTTGGAAGTGTATTGGTACTAAATCTCCGATGATAAACAGAAAATGAGACCTTAAAACTCTCTTCTTTCAAATCTTGATAAAACTCAGATAATATTTCAGAACGAACCATGCCTTTATAAACAACTGTTTGAGAACTTAGTGAGGCAAAATAAAATTCACAATCCCCAACATGGTTTTTAAAACTTTCTCTTATTTTTTTTTCAATTCTTTTTCTTAGTTGGAATAAAGTTCTCTCAATATCTTGATGATTTTTTTTATCTATTAATAAAATCCATTGACAGATGTAAGGAGCATTTGCCTTGGCTAAAGGACCTAAGATTTCATTATTAACAGGTACTGTTCTCCAAGATGTTTTGTTGATTCTTAATTTTTCTGCTTCTTCCTCGCATATTGATTTACATTCTTCTATTTTCTCTTTTTTATTTGGCATAAAAATCATACCTAAACCTTTATCAAAGTCTTTTTTATTTTCAAAATTTAATTCTTTTTTTAAGTAATTCCATGGGATTGAACATAAAATGCCCGCTCCATCTCCTGAGTCACTATCTCCTCCACAACCTCCTCTATGCTCCATGCAATTAAGGCCTTTAAGGGATTGTTTAAGGATCCAGTTGCTTTCTATTCCTTTAATATTTGCTATGAAGCCAACTCCACACGCATCTTTCTCACCAATTATTCCATTTGGGGAATAACTATCTTGATATGGCCCAACGATTCTTTTGATACTCTCTCCCATAGATTATTTAATTCTATTAAGTTATTTTATGTATTCCTATTATAAAAATAAATACGAAAATAAATCTAAAGATAATGAATATTTACCAAAGAATTTTAATTTCACAAATTTTTAGAAAAATATCTTTAAAAACTTTTAGTTGGTGCTCTTAAAAGGTTATGATGTTTAAATGTTTATTTTTTTCAAAATATAATAGATGCCTACCATCTCACAATTAATAGGTTCAGAAAGAAAACGTCTGACTAGGAAAACAAAATCTCCTGCATTAAAAGCTTGCCCTGAAAGAAGGGGAGTATGTACAAGGGTTTATACATCAACACCTAAAAAACCTAATTCAGCTTTAAGAAAAGTCGCAAGGGTTAGATTAACTTCTGGTTTCGAAGTTACGGCTTATATCCCTGGGATTGGACATAATTTACAAGAACACTCTGTAGTGCTACTAAGAGGTGGAAGAGTTAAGGATTTGCCAGGAGTTAGATACCATATAATAAGAGGAACTTTAGATACGGCTGGAGTAAAAGACAGACGTCAATCCAGATCTAAGTATGGAGCAAAAGCTCCAAAAGATTAATTTGTAAACATCACTTTTTAAAAACATGTCACGTCGAAATGCAGCAGTAAAAAGACCAGTTCTTCCAGATCCTCAATTTAATAGTCGTCTTGCTTCAATGATGATTTCTCGATTGATGAAACATGGTAAAAAATCTACAGCTCAAAGAATATTGTCTGATGCTTTTTCTTTAATAAGCGAGAGAACAGGCGGTAATGCAGTCGAATTATTTGAGACAGCCGTAAAAAATGCTACTCCTCTTGTCGAGGTGCGAGCTAGAAGAGTTGGTGGTGCAACATATCAAGTACCTATGGAAGTACGCCAAGAAAGGGGTACAGCTATGGCATTAAGATGGCTTGTTACATTCTCACGTGCAAGAAATGGCAAAAGTATGTCCCAAAAACTTGCTGGTGAGTTGATGGATGCAGCTAATGAAACTGGTAGTTCAGTTAAAAAAAGAGAAGACACTCATAAAATGGCTGAAGCTAATAAAGCTTTTGCACATTACAGATATTAATTTCATCAAAAAGGTACTTAAGTAGTTTATTATTATTAAAGTTTGCTTTTAGGGTGAACTATACTTATCAAAAATTATTTTATTTGGAGCTTTAAAATTGGCACGCGACTTTCCCCTAGAACGAGTAAGGAACATAGGTATAGCCGCTCATATTGACGCAGGGAAGACTACGACCACTGAAAGGATTTTGTTTTACTCAGGTGTTGTTCACAAGATAGGAGAAGTACATGATGGTGCTGCCGTAACAGATTGGATGGCTCAAGAACGAGAAAGAGGAATAACTATTACTGCTGCTGCAATATCTACTAGTTGGCAAGATCACAGAATTAATATTATTGATACTCCTGGACACGTTGACTTTACTATTGAAGTGGAAAGATCAATGCGAGTCTTGGACGGTGTCATAGCTGTATTTTGCGCAGTTGGTGGAGTTCAGCCTCAATCTGAAACGGTTTGGCGTCAAGCAGATAGATATTCTGTACCAAGAATGGTTTTTGTTAATAAAATGGACAGGACTGGTGCAGATTTTCTAAAGGTTAATAAACAAATTAAGGATCGACTGAAGGCAAATGCACTCCCAATTCAACTACCTATTGGAGCTGAAGGTGATCTTACAGGCATTATTGATTTAGTTGCCAATAAAGCATACCTCTACAAAAATGATTTAGGTACAGATATTGAAGAAGCACCAATTCCATCTGAAATGGAGGATGAGGCTGCTGAGTGGAGATTAAAATTGATGGAGAGTGTAGCAGAAAATGATGAAGAGTTAATTGAAATTTTCCTTGAAACAGGAGAATTATCCGCAGAACAACTAAAAAAAGGGATTAGGGAAGGTGTTTTAAAACATGGATTAGTTCCTGTTCTGTGTGGGTCAGCTTTCAAGAATAAAGGAGTTCAACTTGTGTTAGACGCTGTTGTTGATTATTTGCCAGCTCCAGTTGATGTAAAACCAATACAAGGTGTTTTACCAAGTGGAAAAGAAGATGTTAGACCTTCAGATGATAATGCTCCTTTCAGTGCATTAGCTTTCAAAGTAATGTCAGATCCATATGGGAAACTAACTTTTGTAAGAATGTATTCAGGTGTTCTTTCAAAAGGAAGTTATGTCATGAATTCTACTAAAGATGCTAAAGAGAGAATTTCTAGATTGGTAATTCTAAAAGCTGATGAGAGAGAGGAGGTTGATGAATTGAGAGCTGGAGATTTAGGAGCTGTATTAGGTCTTAAAAATACAACAACTGGCGACACTTTATGTAACACAGAAGATCCAATAGTTTTGGAGACATTGTTTATCCCTGAACCAGTTATCTCGGTGGCTGTTGAGCCAAAAACTAAAGGCGATATGGAAAAATTATCAAAAGCTTTAACTGCTTTGTCTGAAGAGGATCCAACCTTTAGGGTAAGTACAGATCCTGAGACAAATCAAACTGTTATTGCAGGTATGGGTGAGTTGCACTTGGAAATCCTTGTGGACAGAATGTTAAGGGAATTTAAAGTCGAAGCAAATATAGGAGCCCCTCAGGTTTCATATAGAGAGACTATTAGGTCTAGTTCTAAAGGTGAAGGTAAATATGCAAGACAAACTGGAGGAAAAGGTCAATACGGTCATGTAGTAATTGAAATGGAACCAGCTGAAGTTGGTAAAGGATTTGAATTTGTAAACAAAATTGTTGGTGGAGCTGTTCCAAAAGAGTACATTGGTCCTGCATCAAATGGAATGAAAGAAACCTGTGAATCTGGTGTTCTTGCCGGTTATCCACTCATTGATGTAAAAGTAACACTAGTCGATGGTTCATTCCACGATGTAGACTCATCTGAAATGGCCTTCAAAATTGCAGGTTCCATGGCTTTTAAAGATGGGGTTAAAAAATGCAATCCTGTCCTATTAGAGCCTATGATGAAAGTTGAGGTCGAAAGTCCTGAAGACTTTCTTGGATCTGTAATTGGTGATCTCTCTTCTAGAAGAGGTCAAGTAGAAGGACAATCTGTTGATGACGGATTGTCTAAGGTTCAGGCCAAAGTGCCCTTAGCCGAAATGTTCGGTTATGCCACTCAACTCCGATCAATGACTCAAGGTCGGGGTATATTTTCAATGGAGTTCGCAAATTATGAGGAAGTTCCTCGTAATGTTGCTGAAGCTATCATTTCCAAGAATCAGGGCAACTCCTGATCTCTAAACTAAAACACTCTTAAACCCTCGATTCTTTAATTTAAAATGGCTCGCGAGAAGTTCGAAAGGAACAAACCACATGTCAACATAGGTACTATTGGCCATGTTGATCATGGAAAAACAACGCTTACTGCTGCTATTACAAACGTACTAGCAAAAAAAGGTCAAGCTCAAGCTCAAGACTACGGAGACATAGATGGTGCTCCTGAAGAAAGAGAGCGTGGCATTACTATTAATACAGCGCACGTCGAATATGAAACTGAAGGCAGACATTATGCTCATGTTGATTGCCCTGGACATGCTGATTATGTGAAAAACATGATTACTGGTGCCGCACAAATGGATGGAGCTATACTCGTTTGCGCAGCTACAGATGGCCCTATGGCTCAAACGAAAGAGCATATTCTTCTCGCTAAACAAGTCGGAGTTCCGGCTCTTGTAGTTGCATTAAATAAATGCGATATGGTCGATGATGAAGAAATTATTGAACTTGTTGAAATGGAAATAAGAGAACTACTAGATAGTTACGATTTCCCTGGAGATGATATTCCTATTGTTCAAGTTTCGGGTTTAAAAGCTCTAGAAGGAGATTCTACTTGGGAATCAAAAATAGAAGAATTAATGAAAGCAGTTGATGCTAGCATTCCTGAACCTGAAAGAGAAGTTGATAAACCATTCTTGATGGCAGTTGAAGATGTTTTCTCAATTACTGGTAGAGGAACAGTAGCTACTGGAAGAATTGAGAGAGGTAAAGTTAAGGTTGGAGAAGAAGTAGAAATAGTTGGAATAAGAGACACCAGATTAACAACTGTTACTGGAGTTGAAATGTTCCGTAAACTTCTTGACGAAGGTATGGCTGGGGATAATGTTGGTTTACTGTTAAGAGGTGTTCAGAAAGAAGATATTGAGAGAGGAATGGTACTTGTTAAGAAAGGATCCATTACTCCGCATACTCAATTTGAAGGAGAAGTTTATGTTCTTAAAAAAGAAGAGGGCGGAAGACATACTCCTTTCTTTGCAGGATACAGACCACAATTTTATATCAGAACAACTGATGTGACTGGTCAAATAACTGCATTCACTTCTGATGATGGATCTAATGTTGAAATGGTTATGCCTGGCGATAGAATCAAGATGACTGGAGAACTAATTTGTCCAGTAGCTATTGAACAAGGTATGCGGTTCGCAATCCGTGAAGGAGGACGTACTATTGGTGCTGGTGTTGTTTCTAAAATTCTAAAATAATATATTTTAATTTTAAGAATTCAACCTCTATCACTTAAACTTAGGAAAGGACAATGGATTAGGGTCATTTCTAAATAATGACCCTCCTTATAAATTCAATTGAAATTATGACCGCATCAATTGCACAACAAAAAATAAGAATAAGGCTAAAAGCATTTGATAGAAGAATGCTGGATTTGTCTTGCGATAAAATAATCCAAACTGCAGATACTACTTCTGCTTCAGCAATAGGGCCAATACCTTTACCAACCAAAAGAAAAATTTATTGTGTCCTCAGGTCACCTCACGTAGATAAAGATTCTCGAGAGCATTTTGAAACAAGAACTCATAGAAGAATAATAGATATTTACAGTCCATCTGCAAAAACTATTGATGCTTTAATGAAGTTGGATCTTCCTAGTGGTGTCGATATAGAAGTTAAACTTTAAGAATACCCGAAAAGGACTTAAATTGTTTAATATAAAAATGACATAAATGAGGTTTAAATGGGAGAGCTCCTAGTAAGGGAATTGCCTCTATTTCCTTTGCCAGAGGTAGTCCTTTTTCCTCAAGAAGTATTGCCTTTACATATTTTTGAATCAAGATACAGAATAATGCTTAAATCAGTCCTAGAGACTGATTCTATGTTTGGAGTTATAAAGTTTGATCCTAATACTAAAAGTATGGCTAATGTTGGATGTTGTGCCCAAATAATCAAACACCATACTGCAGAGGATGGTAGAAGTAATATTATTACTCTTGGGCAACAAAGATTTCAAGTCTTGGAAATAATTCGTTCAGCTCCATTCTGTTCAGCGATGGTAAGTTGGATTAGTGATGATAATATTGATAACCTTCAAAAATTAGATTCTTTAAAAGATTTAGTCAAAGAAGCACTTAGTGATGTTATCAATCTAACGAGTAAATTAACAAATACTAAAAAAAATTTACCTGATAAATTACCCAATAATCCTATGGAATTATCATTTTGGATAGGAGCTCATTTGGGTGGCCCTGTTGTGGAGGAACAACAAAGACTTTTAGAGGAGAGAAGTACTTATACTCGTTTGCAAAGAGAATATGAAATGCTTGATCATACTAGAAAACAGCTTGCCGCAAGAACAGCCTTGAAAGAAAGTTTTCCTGATATTAAAGAAAATTAAATGTTTGAATCTCTATTACCTTTTTTTATAATAGTTTCATTAATTTTAACTTTATCTTTTATTTGGAGAATTAATGCTAGAAAATATATTTCTTCTAGTACGGTAGCTTCTGCGTATGACGCTTGGACTCAAGATAAATTACTTGAGAGATTGTGGGGAGAGCATATACATTTAGGTTTTTATCCTCCAGCAAAAAAAAATATTGATTTTAGAAAGGCTAAAGTCCAGTTTGTTCATGAGTTAGTGAAGTGGAGTGGTTTAGATAAATTGCCAAAAGGTTCTAGAGTTCTAGATGTAGGTTGCGGAATAGGAGGCAGTTCTAGGATTCTCGCAAAATATTATGGGTTTAATGTTATTGGAATTACGATTAGTCCTTCTCAAGTAAAAAGAGCAAGAGAACTAACTCCTTCCGGACTCAATTGCAACTTCCAAGTTATGGATGCCCTAAATTTAAAATTTGACGATGGAACTTTTGATGCGGTTTGGAGTGTTGAGGCAGGTGCACATATGAATGATAAGGCTAAGTTTGCAGATGAAATGCTAAGAACTTTGCGACCTGGAGGGTATTTAGCTTTGGCTGATTGGAACTCAAGAGATCTTAATTCATATCCCCCATCTTTCTTTGAGAAGTTAGTTCTTAATCAATTACTTGAACAGTGGGTACATCCAAATTTTATTAGTATTAACGATTTTGTTAATATACTTAGAACTAATAAAAATAGTTCAGGAAGAGTTATTTCTGAAAATTGGAATTCTTATACAAATCCTTCTTGGTACGAATCTATTATTGAAGGTATTAGAAGACCTTTTGCAATTTTGTCTCTAGGACCTTTTGCGTTAATAAAGTCTATTAGAGAGGTCCCAACTATATTATTAATGAATTGGGCATTTAGAAAAGGTTTAATGGAGTTTGGAGTTTATAAATGTAGAGGATAAATTAATCTAATTCAACATTTTCAGAAAAGTAATTCCCAAAATCTACAAAATTATTGCATAAAGGCTTTAAACTACTCTTTAATTCAAGAAGAGTTTCAATATTATGTTGATAATTTATTTCTAAATCAATGTAAATAATATATTCTCCTAATTCTCTTTTAGAAGGTCTAGACTCTATTTTACTCATATTAAATCCAAAATCAGCAATATAATTTAAAGCTTGAAGTAAAGCCCCGGGTTTGTTTGAGATTAATGAGAAAGCAAAACTTGCAATATTAGCTGAATTAGAATCTGATTCTTTGCTCAATAAGACAAATCTAGTACAGTTTCCGGGGACATCATTAATAGGAAATGCTAATTCTTTAAGTCCTTCAATATGAATTAATGATTTTGAACCGATAGCCGCTCTAAATTTGCTTCCTTTTACCATATTTACAGCTTCTGATGTGGAATTTGTTGGAAGAGTGATCGCATTTGGTAGATTTTCAGATAACCATTCTGAACATTGAGCTAATGCTTGAGGATGAGATAATACTTCTGAAATGTTTGAAAGTTCTCCATCACTAATTAATGCGTGTTTTATTGGTAAAACAATTGCTTTGTTGATGAACATATCAGGAAATTTCCAAAGGGCATCTAGCGTAGCCGTAACTCCGCCTTCTACAGAATTTTCTATAGGAACTACTCCAGCATCACAATTGTTGTAGGCTATTGATTTAATGACCGAATGTAACCCATTACATGGTACAAATATAGGTGTCTGAAAATTGGCAAGCTTTGATAATATATGAGCTGCTTTTTCTGCGTATGTTCCTTTTGGGCCTAAATATGCAACTTGTTTGCGCATGATTGATTGTAAGAAAAAAAGAGATCAAATAAGCATTGGAGGTATATAGAAAATGCTATTATCTTTTTCTGCTAAACAGAAACTAAAGCTCTCTGTAACACGAAATAAAGAATATCTTTCTAAATATCTTTTGGAAGAAGAAAGAGTTGTTGGAGCAATGCTGGACTCCAAAAAATTATTACCTGAAGGAGAAGGTAGATACAAGTATACAGTAACAAGTTTTAAGGTTTTTCAATTAGATATTAACCCTGTTGTTTCAATTGCGGTAGAGAATAAGGATGGAATTTTAAGAATGAGTGCCCTCGACAGTAAATTGGATGGTTTGGGGATGATAGATGACTTTAATCTTATTTTGAAAGCTAATTTGGAAGCAACTGATATTGGATTAGAAGGAGAGGCACTTTTAGGGGTATCTGTAAGCCAACCGCCTTTATTGAAGCTAGTACCAAAGAAAATTTTAGAATCTACAGGTCACTCTGTCTTAAACACAATTTTGTTAGGTATAAAGTCAAGGGTTCAAAAGCAATTAGTGAAAGATTTTTTAGATTGGTGTGAATTAAAAAAGATTTGATTTTTTAAAAAACTTTTCCTATGAAGATTAGTAATGCCTTTTTCTTTAATCATTGAGAGATGTTCTTTGGTACCGTAACCTTTATTTTTAAATATTAAGTATCCTGAGTATTTTTTTTCTAACCTTTCCATTAGATTATCTCGAGATACTTTTGCAAGTATGCTTGCTGAAGCTATTGAAGTAAATTTTGAATCTCCTGATATTATATTCCTCTGAATCCCGCTCCATGGTCTCAATAATAAAGGTCCATCAATTATTAGTTCAGATGGTTTTTTTTTTAATTTTCTTAAAGCTCTTATCATTGAAAGTTCAGTTGCAACTCTGATGCCAAGCTTATCTATTTCTTTGGCTGAGGATTGCCCAATTCCATAATCTGAGCAAAGAAATAAAATTTTCGGTAAAAGTAATTTTCTTTTTTTGGGAGTTAACTTCTTACTATCTTTTACACCTAATTGTTTTAAGGTTGATTTATTTTTTTGATTTAATACTACAACTGCTGAGAAAACTGGTCCAAAAACAGCTCCTCTTCCCACTTCATCTAATCCAACCTCGGATATATTAATCAATTTTTGCTGAAGACCTTCTTCTTTTTTTTCTTGCATTGTTTATCTCATCTGTGAGTTCAACTTCCTCGTTTATATTTGAAATTAAAACTTTCTCATTCTCATTAATTTTTTCTGTTGATTTATCTTTAGAATTTGAATTTGTTTCAATATTAGCCTTAATCTCATCAGCTTCTTTAGATTTTGAGGTTTTTTTGACTTGTTTTGCGGGCGGTTTTTTATTATCTAAACTTTTTTCTTTACTTTTGTCTTTTAAAATCACAAAATTGTTGCTAGTTAGATATTCTTTTCCTAACTTTATCAGTGGATTAATACCTAATTGACTGAATACAATTTTTTCATCATTAGTAAGATCAACTGATATTATATTTTTTTCTTTTGAATTAAGTATATTTAAATCATCATTATCATTTTCTTTTTTATTGGAAGATTCCTCCTTCTTCGTGTTTTTTAGTGTAAGGTCTTCTTTCTCAAAAATTTTTTCTTGATTTTCAGTTGATAGAGAAGTATCTATTTCTAATGGTTTTATGATATTAGATTTATTAGGCTTCTCTCCAAAATGATTTATTTGTTGATTCGAAATTTCATAATTTAATTGGTTTTCCACATGACCTGTACCATTGCAGACAGAACATTTTTTACCAAATAATTCATATATATTTTGACCTTGTCTTTTTCTGGTTAACTCTACTAAACCTAGTTCAGTTAACTGAGCTATCTGAGGCCTAGCTGAATCATCTTTTATTGCTGAAGTAAAATGCTCGAGTAATTGGAATTGATCCCTTCTAGATTCCATATCAATAAAATCTACTACGATAACTCCACCAATATTTCTTAATTTCATTTGTCTTGAAATTTCAACTGCAGCCTCGCAATTTGTCCATAAAACAGTTTGTCTTGAGTTCGCGGACCTTGTAAATGAGCCGGAGTTTACATCGATTACTGTTAGAGCTTCAGTTGGTTCGATAATTATATAACCTCCAGAAGGGAGATCTACTCTAGGTTGAAGAGCTTTTTGTATTGTTTTTTTTATGTTGTAATTTTCTAAAATATGTTGGTTTGAATTATTATCGTGAAAATCAATATTCAAATTAGATTCATAATTTATTAAAAAATCTTTTGCCCTTTTTACTGAAAATTTACTATCTATAACTATCTTTTTAGTTGATGATTTAATATGATCTCTCAAAATTTTTAGAGAGAAATCATCATCTCTTTTTATTAAGTTTGGTGGATTAGAAGTTTCAGAAACTTTTACAATGTCTTCCCATTGTTGAATTAAATTTTCTAAATCTTCAATAAGAAGTTCCTCTTTTATTTTCTCGGCCTCTGTTCTAAATAGTAAACCTGTGCTAGGTGGCTTTATTAAAACTCCAAGAGCTTTTAAACGGTTTCTTTCTGTTTCTGTATTTATTTTCCTAGAAATATTTACTCCTTGGCCATATGGCTGCAATATCAAATACTTACCAGGTATTGTGATAACACCTGTAAGTCTGGGTCCTTTAGTACCTGTGGGTTCTTTCATGACCTGTACTAGAACTTTTTGTTTTGGTTCTAGTAATTCAGTTATTCCTAATATCCCTTTTTTGAGTCTTAATGGACCTAGATCTGATACATGGATGAATCCATTTTTATCACTTTCACCAATATTTATGAAAGCGGCATCGATACCAGGAAGAACATTTTCAACTGTTCCTAAAAAGATATCGCCAATTTGATATTGACCTTGTGCGACGATTAATTCATCAACTCGATCATCTGTGAGTAGTGCTGCAATTCGAGCCTGCTCAGCGATGATAATTTGCTGAGACATATAATTGATTCCGGATAAATTGAATTTTGAAAATCATCTAAGTAAAAGAGTTAAATTTTTTATCTTTAAAAAAATTGTTTATTACTAGTATTATTTACTCGTTAAAATCAGTAATAATTGATTTCTACTATGTGTAAATTTTTAGACGACTTTTAAACTATTTGAATTGAATTCATAGCAATGATTAATTTTTTTAATCATAACTACAATAATATTAACATTTAATCACCACTAAAGCACGCTCATCCATTATCCTAATATTGGTTAGATTTTTATTAAAAGTGGTTCAAGTAAACGAAAATTATTTAAAACTCAAAGCTGGCTATTTATTTCCTGAAATTGCTAAAAGAGTAAAAATATATTCTCAATCAAATAACAGTTCTAAAATTATTAAGCTCGGTATAGGAGACGTAACAGAGCCATTACCTAAAGTTTGTAGAGATGCAATGTGTCAAGCTTTAAACGATATGGGAACCACTGAAGGGTTTAGGGGCTATGGACCAGAACAAGGCTACCTTTGGCTCAGAAAAAAAATATCTGATCATGATTTTATTTCAAGAGGATGTGAAATTTCACCTGAAGAAATTTTTGTTTCAGATGGTTCTAAATGTGACAGTAGCAATATTTTAGATATTCTTGGCAAAGATAATTCAATTGCAGTAACAGATCCTGTTTACCCAGTATATGTAGATAGTAATGTTATGACTGGGAGAACTGGAAGTGCTCTAGAAAATGGTACATATCAAGGATTGACATATCTTCCTATAAATGAGGAAAATAACTTTCAGCCAGAATTGCCTAAAAACAAAGTTGATATTTTATACCTTTGTTTTCCAAATAATCCTACTGGAGCAACACTCACTAAAGAAGAGTTGAAAAAGTGGGTTGACTATGCACTTCAAAACAAATCTTTAATACTTTTTGATGCGGCATATGAAGCGTTTATTCAAGATAAGGATATTCCTCATTCAATATATGAGATTGAGGGAGCAAAGGATTGCGCTATTGAATTTAGATCTTTTTCAAAAAATGCAGGATTCACTGGAGTAAGATGCGCTTACACAGTAATCCCTAAAAATCTTAAGGGATTCAGCTCAATTAAGGAGGAAATAGACTTATGGCCACTTTGGAATAGGCGACAATCTACAAAATTCAATGGAGTCAGTTACATCGTTCAAAGAGGAGCAGAGGCAGTTTATTCTTCTGAAGGAAAGAAAGAGGTGAGAGGTTTGATTGATTTTTATATGGAAAATGCAAGATTTATGAAGAATAAACTTCAGAGCTCAGGATATAAAGTTTACGGTGGTGACAATGCTCCTTACATCTGGATCAAAGTTCCTGATAAAATGACCTCTTGGGATTTTTTTGATTTCCTTCTTCAAAAAGTTAGTGTAGTAGGAACACCAGGGAGCGGATTTGGATTGTCAGGAGAGGGTTATTTTCGTTTGTCAGCATTCAATTCAAAAATAAACGTCATAGATGCAATGGAGAGAATAATTAATATATAATTACTAATATCTTAAAAATTTTACAAAATTAAATGTCATTTATAAGGTTTGAGCAAAGTGTAAGTAATAATTCAGCAGTGATTGAAAAGAAACCTGTTGAATTAAAAAATAAATCTCCTAAATATAAGGTTTTACTTCATAATGATCCAGTTAATTCTATGGAGTATATCACTATTTCACTCAGGGAAGTTGTTCCTCAACTAAGTGAGCAAGATGCTATTGCTATAATGTTAGAAGCACATAATACGGGTGTTGGTTTGGTAATCGTCTGTGATTTAGAGCCTGCAGAATTTTATTCAGAATCATTAAAATCTAAAGGAATTTCTAGCTCAATTGAGAAAGAAGATTAAATGTCTTTCAATTTATTTTTTTGAATGAGCTAATTTCCTTTCAGATAATGGACGAACTTTAAGGGATTCTTTAAGTGAAGACTTGCCATATTCTCTCTCAAGTATGTTGATAACTGTTTTACCAAATTCATCTTCTTTATTATCAAAGGCTTCTAAACAAACTTGACCAAGTTTTTTCCCTAAAGATCCTGGATTCCATAATAGTTTTCTTGCCGTCCAGGGCATCATGCTCATTGGATTATAATTTGGCTTCAAGATTTTATTATCTAAGGCATACTTTTCAAGAAGAGTATGAGGTTGTAATCCAATGAAGAATATAGCTGGGTCAACTAAGCCTTTCCCAAAAATATTTTCTAATTCTCTGTGGTAAGCAATTGTCTGTCTGATGGTACTTGGAGTTTCATCAAAAACATTAAATGAGTAATTGACTGAAACATGATTCTTGAAACCTGATTTGACTAGCATTTTGCAATTATCTAATACTGTCTCAAGGTCATATGCTAACCTCATTTTTCTAACAAGTTCTTGAGATCCTGAAGTAATACCTATTTCAAAATAACTCATGCCTGTATCAACCATAAGCTGAGCTAGATCAGCATCAATATTATCTGCTCTGATGTATGCAGCCCAATTAATGTCATCCCATCCTTGATCTTTGATAGCTTGCAAAAGTGTTTTTGCATCTTCAATGTGTTTTTTTGCTGGAATAAACTGGGCATCTGTAAACCAAAACCCCCTGACACCTAAATCATATAATTGCTTCATTTCTTTTATTACTTCATTAACAGGATTTACACGAACTTTTTTACCCTCAACCACCGTATAAACACAGAAACAACAATTATGAGGACATCCTCTTTTCGTTTGAACCCCCACATAGTAATCCCCGCCTTCTATGTACCAATTAAATTCTGGCCATATTGATTTAATGTATTTATAGTCGCAGGCAGTTTTAAATATGCCTGAAGGCTGTTCATGAATTAATTTGTTACGAGGCTTTTGTCCAGCAAGATAACATCTCTCTTCTTCTATCGAATCATCTTTAATAATTTTCTCTATTAGATTTTCTCCTTCTCCAACTGAAATAACAGTTCCTTTTGGCAGTAGATTACCTAATTGTTCATAGAACACGCTTACAGCGCCACCTCCTAGAATTACTTTTACATCTTTGTTATATTTTTCTGCTCTTTTAAGTCCCATTTTTACTAAAGAGGTATTTCTATATATTTCTCCATAATGAGAGGCGATTAATTTTAATCCTCCCCAAGAACCTCTAATTTTTTTGAGGATATTTCTTGAATAGAAAACTTCAAAAGAGTTTTGTAGAGGATTACCACTTCTACCATCGACAGGTGCATAAATTTGTATATCTCTCCATGAAAAAACAATCATATGAGGCCTAAATTGATCTATTTTTCTAATTAAATATTTGGAGACTTTATTAGTTGGGATTATTGCTAAATCAATAAATTGTTGCTCTATGTTTGGAAAACATTTATGAATATGATCTGCTAAGTAGATAGGTCCTATTGGAAATATAGGATTACATGGAAGTCTTACAGTAAGAATTTTTGCATAGTACTTTCTTTGGAAATTTTTTTTATTTAATTTTTTTAAATTAAAATTCATGCTATGCAATTCTAATGAATAATCATCATTAAGAATCTAACTAGTTTATTACTTATTTGGAGAAATTAAAAATCTTTGTAGAATACTACTGAAAATTTTTTTAATTCACATATCTGAAATAATATAAATCCAGCATACTTTAAGCAGTTTTAATCCATCAATCCATCTAGATATATTTGGTGTTCCAGATTTTCTAGCGTAATACCTTACAGGATAGTTAAGTATTTTTATATTATTGTTCGCTGCTTCAAATATTATTGTGAAGTCTCCAAATGGATCAGACTTTGAATCCCAACTTCCATTTTGCTTCATAAGTTTGAAGAATTTTCTTGAAAAAACTTTTGTTCCACAAAGTGAATCTGATACTGGCTTATTTATGAGAATTGATAAAAATATTGCAAAGAGTCTATTACCTATATAATTGGCCCATCTCATTGCGTCTTTTTCCATTGGGAAAGTCGTGCGGGAACAATTAATCAGTATATTTTCATTCTTAGTAGATTCCATAATTGCTGAAATACTATCATCAATATCTACAGTAAAATCGCTATCAATTATGGCTAGGGTTTCACCTGAAGAAATATTAAATCCTTCGACAACAGCGTTTTTTTTCCCTTTAAGGGATTGTTTTAAGAGACTTATCTTAAAGAAATCTGAAAAATTTTCCTTTAATTCTTCAAGAATTTTATATGTATTATCATTGCTATTCCCTTCAACAAATATAATTTCTAATTTATTTGGTATTTTTTTGAATTTATTTAATGCATTTATTAATAGTTCTTTATTGCCAGCTTCATTTCTTGCAGGTATTACTATTGATATTAAATTATTTGAAGTATTTTCAGTGTATTTATAAAAAACTATTTCTAGTTCATAAGCAAGTTGTTTTATTATTGGAAGTTTGCGAATGATATTTTTTAAAGATGCTGGAATTAATTTAGTAGGCAAAGGAGTTAATTTTTTTGCTTTCCATCTAATGGATCTGTAGTTATAAATTTCTGCTAGAGATTCAATATCGCATAAAGTTATTCTTGCTTTGGTAGTAGTTTCTCTAAAAATTCTTGAATCTAATCTAAGCCATCTAGTTATAGGCTCCCAAGTATTACCTCGGACCTTAATTGAAATATATTCACTATTATTTTTGAATAATTCGTGAAGTTTATTATTCGTTAAACTCCATGTACTAACGGATTTCATTGCTTTATACAATTTAATAACGAAATTATATTATATATAGATTATTTACTTTCTTAATATTAATTTCCATGGTTTTAAAATTTCATTTTCATATATAACCTCATAAGGAAATTCATTGTTTTTTATTTCTTTAAATTCAGTTGTCCATGCTAATTCTGATTTTTTCAACTCTTCAATACTTTCTAAACCTTCTCCTAGTTTAGGAGTCAATAACGCAATTCTTATTATTTTTGATTGAGATCCGGGTTTGTTTAATCCTGTTTTATCAACATTAATAGGTTGATTCTTTACGATATCAAGGGATGATACATATTCCATTTTTTCTCTAAGTTCTCTTGATCTGTCAGTAAATAATCCTGATTGCAGAAGAAATGAAGTTAATAAGTAAGGCCCAATAATGAGAGTTATCAATATTTTCTTGAATGAGTTTTTCTGTTTTATAAATGACCAAGTTAGGCCAAAAAATAATAATCCTAGAAATACAAGTGTATTTTCCTTGAAATTAAAGTTATTAATGTTTTTAAAGAAAAAATAATATGTGATAGTTATTGAGATTAAAAATAATGGAATTATTTTTGAAACTATAAATATAAAAATTTGTTTATATCTTTTAGAGTTAAATAAAAAATTTATCCCTACGTAAGTATTTAGTGTCAAGATAGATGAGATTTGTAGAGGGTAATAGGGAGTTTTCGTAGAAAAAACACTTAATATTGCTATTAATATTATGGGAAAAAAGGTAAGTAAATATTTATCGTCTTTACGGTCTGAAAAATTATAAATTGTGCCAATAATTGCAAAAATACTCCATGGTAGAAATGTAACGGGAATATTCCAAAAATAATAATAGAAAGGATTTGAAAAAGTATTTTCGTTAGAGAGAGTATTGAACTTTTCAACTAAGTAAAAAATAATATTTTTCTCTAAATAAGGATTTATTGATAATGCCCAAAATAAAAAGGGAATGAATCCAATGATTAGTCCAATCCAAAAAAATTTAGTGGATAAAAAATTCTTTTTTATGTATAAATACGGCAAGAGTGATAATAAAGGGACAAAAACTAGAAAAGTTTTCATCATGAAAGATAAACCAATCCACATTCCAAAAAGAAGAATATAGTATTTGTTATTTTTACTTTTTATTTTGACTAAAGAAAATAGTCCTAAAGTGACTAAACATGAATAAATAATATCTTGAGTTGCTAAGTGTGAGTAGTCAAACCATAGATATGTAGTAGAAAGTATGAGGGGAGATACAATTGCATATTTTTTATTAAAAAATTCTTCATGTAATTTGTAAGTTATAAAAAGCATCAAAATAGCAGCTGCTGTTGTGGGCAGATATGCAGAAAAAATATTTCTTCCAAAGATAAGTTGAGATTTTGCAATTAAAAATTGTACCCCTATTGTTCTATCCAATGCATACTGATCCCACCAAAGAGGAATAGTCCAGTTGCTTTTATCTAATATCCATCTAGCTTGCAGTGCGTAAAATCCTTCATCAAAGGCGATATAACTTCTTTTGCCAAAATAAAAAATGAGTGGAATAAAAGAAAATATTTTTAAAAAATTTCTAATCATTGTATTTTTTAAAGATGCTTTTAAAATGCCGATAATTGGAATTGAACCAACGACCTACTGTTTACGAGACAGTTGCTCTACCCCTGAGCTACATCGGCAATATTAAAATATTGATTTTTTTATATAATTAATTTTATAATTAATAAATTCAATGTCAAAAATAGATCCTGATTTAAAAAAGAAATTATTAAAAGAATCACAAGCTCCTTTCAAGGGATTAAGGAGAATATTGTGGATAGCTTTTAGTGGTTCTGCGTTTTTGGGGCTTGTAATAATGCTCTCCAAACTTGCAAGCGGAGGTGAACTGAAGCAGGAAAATATTCTCATACAAGTGGGCGCTTGTATATTATTTCCTACTTTATTATTTTTTGATAGAAATAAAGATTAACTAGATCAGTATTTAATTATTGAGTTAAAGTCCTCTTCTTTGTAACGAATTTGAATGCTTCGATTATGTCTCCCTCAATCCATGAAGAAAATTTATCGCAGCCAACTCCGCATTCAAATCCTGTATTTACCTCTTTGACATCATCTTTGGACCTTTTTAAGGAATCTAGATTACCCTCAAAAATTACTTTTTCTGATCTAAGAACTCTAAGAGAACAATTACGTTGCAATTTACCTGTTTGGATATAACAACCTGCGATAGCACCTTTGCCAACTGCGAAAGTTGCTCGGACCTCTGCTTGACCTAATGATTCTTCCACAAGATCTGGTTCCAGTAGACCTTCCATAGCCAACTGAATATCTTCTAAGAGTTTGTAGATTACTTCATATTCTCTAATGTCAACATCATTAGCGTCAGCTGCTCTTTTTGCTCCAGATGCCAATGAGGTGTTAAATCCAATAATTACTGAACCTGATGCAGCTGCGAGATCTATATCGGTTTCAGTTATTTCTCCAGGAGCAGAGAGTAGAACTCTGACTTGTACTTCATTTTTTGGTAATTGTTCAAGTGAACCTAATATAGCTTCGACACTACCTTGAACATCAGCTTTAAGAATTAAGTTTAGCTCTTTTAGTTCTCCATCATTTGCTTGCGTTGATAGGGATGATAAGCTTACCCTTCTTGATGCCATTTGCTGAGCTAATTTTGTGGCTCTAGCATCTGTGGCTCTATCTCCAACAATAGCTCGAGCAGTTTTTTCATCAGGATAGACTTCAAATTCATCTCCTGCTGTTGGAACTTCGCTAAATCCTAATGCTTCAACTGGGAATGATGGTCCAGCTTCTTTAACTCTATTACCATGTTCATCAACCATCGCTCTAATTTTCCCGAGGACTGAACCCGCAGCTAAAACATCCCCAGATTTTAAGGTACCATTTTGTACTAACAAAGTAGCTACGGGACCTTTGGCTTTATCCAGGTGTGCTTCAATAACAGTACCTTTTGCCGATCTATCAGGATTCGCTTGTAGATCTTCAACTTCCGAAACTAAAATAATCATTTCGAGTAATTTATCAATATTTTGTTTTTTTATTGCACTAACTGGGACCATCACGATATCTCCCCCCCAATCTTCAGCAATTAAATCTTTTTCTGATAATTCTTGCTTTACTCTCTCTGGAGATGCCCCTTCTTTATCAATTTTATTTATTGCAACAATAATTGGTACTTTTGCGGCTCTTGCATGACTAATTGCTTCAAGTGTTTGAGGTCGGCACCCATCATCTGCCGCCACTACTAAAACAGCTACATCGGTAACTTTTGTACCCCTTGCTCTCATTGCCGTAAAGGCTTCATGACCTGGAGTATCAAGAAAAGTTAATTTTTTCTTTTTAGATTCATGCTCAAATTCAACTTGATAAGCCCCTATATGTTGAGTTATCCCACCTGCTTCACCCGAAGCAACTCTTGATTCTCTGATGGAATCTAAAAGACTTGTTTTACCATGGTCAACATGACCCATCACTGTAATTACAGGTGGTCTTTTTATTAGATTATCAATATCATCAGATTCAATCATGTCTACTGTTTTTTCAGCAGCTTCTTGAACGTCATCCTGCAAAACAGGCACTCCAAATTCTTCTGCTACAGTTTCGATAGTCGCCAAGTCTAGTGATTGAGTTACAGTGGCTGTTATTCCTTTAAAGAAAAGAGACTTGATTATTTCAGAACTTTCGAGACTTAATTTATCAGCTAATTCTTGAACTGTTAAATTATCTTCTGGAACTATTATCATTTCAGGTCTTACTTGTTTGGCTTCTTTAGCAGCTTTTAATTCCATAGCTCTTCGTTTCTGCCTTTGTCTTGTGGTTTCTTTTTTCTTCTTCTTAAATTGTTTTATAGATTTTTGAGATTTGGTCTCATCAGACTTTTCTTTCTTTGGACGTGCCAAACTGGCTGATAATATTGAAATTTTCTCACCTGAGTATCCACTAGTTTCAGATGTTAGTGAGTCATCATTCTCTCCGATAATATGAACTTTCTGCCTTTGTTTCTGTGGATTTTTATTTCTTAATGCCTCTAGTTTTGCACTATCATCCCAATCTGTCCTTCCTGGTTTTTTAGAACTATTTGAAAATGTTCTATGAGGTGGCTTTTTGGAACTTGGGGCAGTATTCGGACGACTATTTGGAGCTTTCACCTTCTGTTTAGGCGACTCAATATTTTTTGTTTCGTTATTTTTTATAACTAATTTATCTTTCTCAGATTTATTAGTTTTTTGTAGTTGTAAAAGTTCATTAGGGGATACTGGTTTCCTAATTAAAGAAGACTTTTGGCCATTAAATTTACCACTAGGCCTATTAGGCATTCCAGATCGACCTTGATCTGATGATTTGTTTCTCATACCAGGCCTATTAGGCATGCCAGGTTTGTTGGGGTTGGTTTGTCTATTAAATGATCCAGGTCTACCTTGATCTGATGGTTTGGTTCTCACTCCAGATCTATTTGGAATGTTAGGTCTATTAGGAGAATTAGGTCTTCTCGAGTCAGTTTGTGTGAAAGAAATGTTTTGCTTATTAGGATTATCTCTTCTAATTGGTGCTCCTACGAGCTCAGGGGTATTTTTTCTATTTTTAAAACTATTTGTTTTAGGATTGTTATTATTTTGAAAAGGTTTGTTAGATAGTTGCCTTTTGTCCCCTGAATTAAAAATGTTTTTGGAAGATTCATTAGATTTGACATTATTATTTATATTTTTAGGCTTTGCAATTAATTGAACAGGAGGTTTTGCTGGACTTTTTATTGGTGTGTTTGTGTTATTACGAAAAGTATTTTTATCATGCTTGAAATTTTGTGTAGGTTTACTTTTTAAATTTTGATTTATAAGATTTCCTTGAGATTTGTCATAGTTAACTGGATTGGGTTTATTGGGATTTTTAGGTTGATTTGAAATAATTTTTAGACTCTCGGGCTTATTAAAAGGTTTTATTAATTGAGGTTTTTTGTTTAAATTATCTTTGAGAAGTTTCTCCTTTTCAGTAGGACTTATAGGAGATTTAGTTTCTTTATTTTGTTTGTGATTATCTTTTTTATTTGAAGGTTTATTAATTGACAGTATTTCTTTATCTGAATTCTTTTTATTAATAAGACTCTTTATTTTTTTTGCATCTTCTGCACTGATAGAACTGCTATGGCTTTTTACTGAAATTGAAAGTTTTTGAGCGGCATCCAATATATCTTTGTTTTCCAGATTTAAGTCTCTAGAAAGTTCGTAAATTCTGATTTTATCGCTAATAGTCATTTAATCTGATTTGTACTCTTTTTAAAATTTAAAGAGGATTCAATTTAATTATATTCATTTATTGGGATGGTAATTGCAGCTTGTAATTTCTTTTTCAAAATTTTCAATAAATTCTGGTTCTAAAATTGTTTTTAAAGCTTTTTGAAGCTTTTTTTTGATTTTGGAATCAGAAAAACATTGTTTTGACTTGCAGATGTAAGCTGATCGCCCTATGCCCTCATGAAACATGATTCCTTTTTTATAGTCTTTGGTAATCTTTAAAAGATTTTTCCTGTCATAGGTTTTTCTACATGAAATGCATATACGCATAACAGGAGTTTGTTGTATCACCGTTTTTTCTCCTCTATTTCTGATAATTCACTATCTTGAGTAGTCTCTAATTGATTATTATCTGAGAGCTCTTCTCCTTCGTATGATCCTTCTTCATATTCTTGATCATCTTCAGGAAGGGGATAAAGCTCTCTTAATCTTGCATCTTCTGCAGCGCGCTCAGCTTGTTCTGCTTCTAATCTTAGTTCAGCTTCTCGCTGGAGATTTTCTTCATCTTCTCTTTGAATAATTAATTCAGCGACTGCGGCATCTTCTGCTTCTTGATCGTATTCATGTGAGTTTTTAACATCAATTTTCCAACCAGTTAATCTTGCGGCAAGTCTTACATTTTGACCCTCTCTACCAATTGCCAGACTTAATTGATCAGGAGGAACTAATACATGCGCATGTTGCCCTTCAGGGTCAACCAATCTGACTTGATCGACTTTAGCAGGACTTAAAGAGTTTAAAATATATTGTATTGGATTAGATGACCATTTAATAACATCAATTTTTTCTCCTCTTAGTTCATTAACTACTTGCTGAATTCTTGCTCCTCTAGCTCCAATACATGCACCTACAGGATCAACTTCTTGTTCGACACTATCTACAGCTACTTTTGTTCTAGGCCCAACCGCTCTTGAAGGAGGGTTTGCCTCTCTTGAAACAGCAACAATTTTTACTGTACCTTCTTGAATTTCTGGTACTTCATTTTCAAATAAATACACTACTAAACCTGCATTTGCTCTACTTACAAAAAGTTGTGGTCCTTTTCTAGCTATTTCGCTAACTTCTTTCAAAAATACTTTAAAAGTTGCATTCGCCCTGTAATTATCATTGGGTAATTGATCTCTCTTGGGAAGTTCGGCCTCTACTTCAGGTCTACCAATACCCGAACTAACTCCCATAATGACTGATTGTCTTTCAAACCTTATAACTCTTGCAGTTAAAACAGGATCTTCCAAATCTGCAAATTCTTCTTGGATCATTTTTCTTTGCTGATCTCTTAATTTCTGAGCTAGAACTTGCTTTGTTGTTGAAGCAGCCATTCGTCCAAAATCTTCTTTTTCTGGAGTAACGTCTAAAACAACTGTGTCACCTATTTGAGCATCATCTGCAACTTGTTTGACTTCTACAAGAGATATTTGATGATCTTCGCTCTCAACTTCTTCTACAATTATTTTACTTGATAATATCCTGTAACCTTCTTCATCTAAATCTAATCCAACATCAAAATTACTAAAGTATTCCTCATCAAAGGGATCTTCGTTAACACCAATGTAAAAAGTTTTTCTATATTTTTCGTATCCTTTTAATAAAGCTTCGCGCAAGGCTAGTTCAACGATATTAGGAGGTAACTTTTTTTCCTCACTAATGTCTTCAATGAGATTGTTTAAACCTGGGAGAATAACTAATGCCATCTATGATGGGAAAATTGAATAATGGTTGAAAATAATTAATCTTTTAAATTACAAAGACTAATCTTTAGTACTTCGTCAAAAGGAATCTTTTTTATCTTCCCTTTTATGTTAATGGCTAAATAATCTTTAGACTTTTCATATAGTAAACCATTTAGAAATTTTATTTTGGAATTCTTTTGGTTTAACTCAACATTAACTGGGAAACCTTTAAAAGTTTTGAAGTCTCTTTCTGAGGTTAATTCATCACTGACCCCTTGACTACTTATTTCTAACACATATGAACAATTTAAAAGATTTGAATTTTCTATTTCTTCAGATGCTGGAGTATTAAATAGCGCACAATCATCAAGTGAAATGGGCTTGCCATTAGTTTTTTTTATTTTGATTTCTATAACAATTGGTTTTTGATTAGTTTGAATATTTAAACTGCAGATTTTGAAATCCCATGAATTGGCAACTTTTTTTAATAGAGTTTCTAATTTATTTTTGTTTTCTGTGTTCAAATTTATTTTGCATTGATTTAGAGTTATTTTCACATATAAAAAAGTTTTTTCTATAGAAAAATTTTAAAATTTTTATTTTATGGATGTAAACAAAAAAACAACAATAATATTTTTCTTCAATTAGATTTATCAAATAAATTAAAAAAACAACTAATTAAATGAAGTTTCTCAAGATTAAATTTATTAATTTAATCCAAATATTCATAGTCATTTGTTTTTGTTTAATCAATTTTTTTCAAAGTACTGAAGTTTTAGCTATAAATTCTCTTGAAAGTCATAATTTTGTATCATCTGCAGTGAAAAATATTGGTCCTGCAGTAGTAAAAATTGATACTGAACGATTGGTAGAGAGGCAACAGTTTGACCCTACTTTACTTGACCCTTTATTGAGGGATTTGCTTGGTGAGCAAGGAATTACTCCTGAGAGAGAGAGAGGACAAGGGTCTGGAGTGATCATAAATGAGAATGGTTTGGTTCTTACAAACGCTCATGTCGTAGAAAGAGTCGATACGGTATCAGTTACTTTGGCAGATGGATCTATTTGTGATGGTCAAGTTTTGGGCACAGATTCAGTAACTGATCTAGCTTTAGTAAAAATTGATGAAGATACTTATTCTAGTTTTGCTCCACTTGGAAATTCTGAAGATCTTGAAGTTGGGGATTGGGCAATTGCTCTTGGTACTCCCTATGGTCTCGAAAAAACAGTAACCTTGGGGATTGTTAGCAGCTTACATAGAGATATTAATAGTTTAGGATTTTCAGATAAAAGGCTTGATCTTATTCAGACTGACGCGGCAATAAATCCAGGCAATTCTGGCGGACCACTCATAAATTCCAATGGTGAAGTAATAGGAATTAATACATTAGTAAGAAGTGGTCCAGGAGCTGGTTTAGGTTTTGCTATTCCTATAAATCTAGCTAAAAGTGTTTCTGATCAGCTCCTTAAAAATGGAGAAGTTATTCATCCTTATTTAGGGGTACAATTGATTTCTTTAAATCCTAGAATTGCTAAAGAACATAATAGAGACCCAAATTCGCTAGTTCAATTACCTGAAAGAAATGGAGCTCTAATTCAATCAGTAATACCTAATAGCCCCGCTGAAAAAGCTGGTTTAAGAAGAGGTGATTTAGTAATCGCAGCCGATAATATCTCTATAAAAGAGCCTAAAGCTTTACTTGATGAAGTAGAAAAAGCTCAGATAGGAGAAGTATTTCTTCTAAATATTTTGAGAGATAATAAAGAGATGCAGATCAATATCAAACCAGAGCCTTTACCAGGATTGACATAAATCACCCATTGAAATTTAATAATCTATAACGATTAGAGAAAAAGATTTTGGATTCACAAACTCAAATGAAACAAGTAGTTGCTGATGCGGCAATAAAGGAAGTAAAGAGTGGCATGACTCTGGGATTAGGATCTGGATCTACAGCGGCGCTGATGATAAAAAGCCTCGCAGATGAAATTCGTCTTGGAAGACTTGAAAATATAAGAGGTGTTGCAACCTCTTTTCAATCGGAGGTTTTAGCGCTTGAACTGGATATCCCGCTTATCGATTTAGCTTCTGTATCTCAAATTGATTTAGCTATTGATGGAGCAGATGAAGTTGATCCAAAATTTCAATTAATTAAAGGAGGGGGGGCATGCCACGTTAGAGAAAAGTTAGTCGCATCTAAAGCTGATCAATTGTTGATTGTTGTAGATGAAACTAAACTTGTACAAAATCTAAATAGATCTTTCCCTTTACCTGTAGAAGTTCTTCCAAATGCATGGAAGCAAGTTCAGGAAGTTATTTCAGAAATGAATGGAAGTTCTTCTTTAAGAATGGCGATTAAAAAAGCTGGCCCAGTTGTTACTGACCAAGGCAACCTCATTCTAGATGTATTATTTAATGATGGTATTAAGAATCCAAAAGATATTGAAATGACGATTAATAATATTCCAGGAGTATTAGAAAATGGTTTATTCGTTAATCTTACAGATAAAGTATTAGTGGGTAAAATTGAAAACAACGCTCCAGTTGTTTATTCACCATCAAGAATTAGTTAATCTTCAAATCTTATTCTTACTGAGTTAGCATGGCTTTGTAAGCCCTCACTTTCAGCAAGATTAATAATATCAAGGCTATTAAATTTTAAACTTTCTTCATTGAATTCTATTATTGATGTATTTTTCATAAAAGTTTCAACCCCCAAAGAACCACTAAATTTAGAATTTCCTGATGTAGGTAAAGTATGATTTGGTCCAGCAAGATAATCTCCAACAGCTTCTGGGGTCCATTTTCCTAAAAATATCGCTCCTGCATTCTCTATACCTGCAAGAATTTTCTTTGAATCTTTACTAAGAATTTCTAGGTGTTCAGGGGCAAAGTTATTACTTAGTTCAATACATGATTCATAATTATCGCAAATCACAATTAACCCCCAATTTTTTATTGATTGTATGCAAATTTCTTTTCTTGGATGATCATCTATTTTTTTATAAAGTTCTTCTAAAACTTCTTTTGCCTGGTTCTTTGACGTAGTTAGAAGTATTGATGAAGCTAAAGGATCATGTTCTGCTTGCGCTAGTAGATCAGATGCTATATGGGTGCTTTGAGCTGTTTCATCTGCAATGATTAATATTTCACTTGGACCAGCTAAAGAATCAATCCCTGTAGAGCCATATATGAGTTTTTTCGCAGTTGTCACATAGATATTCCCTGGACCTGAAATAACATCAACTTTATTGATTTGATTTGTGCCAAATGCTAACGCACCAATTGCTTGAGCTCCTCCAATTCTAAATACTTTATTGATCCCTGATAAGTGAGCTGCAGCTAAAACAGTTTTATTTATTTCTCCTTCTTTATTACCAGGAGACACCATTATAATTTCCTCTACTCCTGCTACTTTTGCAGGAATTGCATTCATTAATACAGTACTTGGATAAGCAGCTCTTCCTCCAGGAATATAGATACCAGCAGTTTTAACTGGTCTCCAAATTCTTTGGACTATATCACCATATTCACCTTTTATTGTAAAAGATTGAGGAATTTCTTTTTCATGGAATTTTTGAATTCTTTTGTGAGCTACCTCAAGTGAGCACTTCAAATTGTTATCAATTTCATCCCATGCATTCTCTATTTGAGCCGAACTCACTTGCATAGGGACAGGGTCAAACCCATCGAATTTTTTTGTATATTTCTCTACTGCTATATCTCCAAAATTTTTTACCTCTTGAAGAATTTCTTCAACAATTGTATTTATCTTATTATTATTTTCTGAATTAGTTCGAGTAGAAATCCTTTTTAATGCTTCAAGTGCTTCTTTTTTATTATTTATGATCTTCATATGCTTAATTTTTTAAAAATGAAAGTCACAAAACCTAATTTAATAGCTTTTTAAATTATATATGATTGATTAGAAGTCTATTTATTTGTTATGATAAAGATCTTCTATTTATGTACCCTCTGTGGCCAATAACAAATCAGCAAAAAAGAGAATACAAATTGCCGAAAGAAATCGTTTAATAAATAAGTCATACAAATCTACTGTTAGGACTTTAACTAAAAAAACTATAGATAATTGCGAAAAATATAAAAAAAACCCTAATGAGGAAACTAAAAGTTTGGTAATAACAAGTCTTAATAAAGCTTTCAGTTTAATTGATAAGGCCGTTAAAAAAAATGTTCTTCACAAGAATAATGGAGCTAATAAAAAATCAAAAATTAATACTTTTGTAAAAAATATTCTTATTACAAAGTAAAAAGGCAGATATCAATTATGAGCGATATTGAACTCATAGACTCCCACTGTCATTTAATATTTGAAAATTTTGAGAAAGATCTTCAAGATGTTGTTCAAAGATTACGTTCAAGAGGTGTAAAAAAATTAGTTCATGCTTGTTGTGAATTAACAGAAATTCCAAAGTTAAAAAAAATATCCCATGAATTTAATGAAATATACTATTCAGTTGGTTTACATCCGCTTGAAGCAAAAAAATGGGAAATCAGTTCTAAATCTATTTTAAGAAGATCAGCTCAAGAAGATAGAAGAGTCGTAGCTATTGGAGAATTAGGATTGGATTTTTTTAAAAATAAAAATAAAATTCAGCAAATTGATGCCCTTATTCCTCAAATGGAGTTAGCTTTTGAACTTGAATTGCCTGTAATTATCCATTGCAGAGATGCCGCTATTGAGATGATCGAGATATGTAAGGATCTCTCTAGAAAAGGGAAATGTCCAAAAGGGGTACTTCATTGTTGGACAGGAAACCCAAATGAAATGAAGCAATTCTTAGATCTTGGTTTTTATATCAGTTTTAGTGGAATAGTGACCTTTCCAAAAGTACATGAAATTCATGAGTGTGCGAAATTAGTTCCTAATGATAAATATTTAATTGAAACTGACTCACCCTTTTTAGCGCCTGTTCCTCACAGGGGTAAGAGAAATGAACCTGCATTTGTTGAAAATGTTGCCAATTTTTTAGCAGATTTAAGATCCACAAACTTACTTACAATTGCCAAAGAATCATTTAGGAATGCTGAAGATTTGTTTAAATTTGACTTGTTAAGTTGACATCAAACCTGCTAATATTAGGAATTACTGGAAATTTTTCTTAATTTTATGTTTTAATTTTCTAAATCATTGGATTAATGTCTATTGAGATAGATTTTTTTAGTTTTTTATTAAATTGATTTTTGTTGAAATCGAGATTTAATAATAGATTTCAAATTTCAAAGAAAGTTAAACAATTAAAAAATGAGTAAATTAAAAGTAAATGGTTAATCTCACATAATCGAAGGTTTACTTGGATGAGCAGTAGCGCTTTACAGGTAGCAAAAACAGCTACTTATCTACCGGATTTAGTTGAAGTACAAAGAGCAAGCTTTAAATGGTTTTTGGAAAAGGGCTTGATAGAGGAATTACAAAACTTTTCTCCCATTTCTGATTACACAGGTAAATTAGAATTACATTTCATTGGTGAAGAGTACCGACTAAAAAGACCTAGGCACGATGTTGAAGAAGCAAAAAGGAGAGACGCAACATTTGCCTCACAAATGTATGTGACTTGCAGATTAATTAATAAAGAGACTGGGGAAATAAAAGAACAAGAAGTATTTATTGGTGAGTTACCTTTAATGACTGAAAGAGGAACTTTCATAATTAATGGTGCTGAAAGAGTAATTGTTAATCAAATTGTTCGAAGTCCAGGAGTATATTTTAAAGATGAGCAAGATAAAAATGGTAGAAGAACATACAATGCAAGCGTTATCCCTAATAGAGGTGCTTGGTTAAAATTCGAAACTGACAAAAATAACTTACTTTATGTAAGAGTTGACAAAACTAGAAAAATTAATGCCCATGTTCTCATGAGAGCGATGGGGCTTTCTGATAATGATGTAGTTGATAAACTAAGGCATCCTGAGTTTTATCAAAGCTCAATTGATTCAGCTAATGATGAGGGTATAAATTCAGAAGATCAGGCCTTACTTGAACTATATAAGAAGCTTCGTCCAGGTGAACCGCCTTCTGTCGCCGGTGGACAACAACTTTTACACAGCAGATTTTTTGATCCCAAAAGATATGATTTAGGCCGAGTTGGCAGATACAAAATAAATAAAAAATTGAGGCTTACTGTACCAGATGATATAAGAACTCTCACCCAAGAGGATGTTCTCACTACTATTGATTATCTAATTAATCTAGAATTAGATATAGGTGGTGCGAGTTTGGATGATATTGATCATCTTGGTAATCGAAGGGTTAGATCTGTTGGAGAACTTCTCCAGAATCAAGTGAGAGTTGGGCTTAACCGTTTAGAGAGAATTATTAAGGAAAGAATGACTGTTGGAGAGACAGATTCTCTTACTCCAGCTCAATTAGTTAACCCCAAACCATTGGTTGCTGCTATTAAAGAATTTTTTGGCTCAAGTCAATTAAGTCAATTTATGGATCAAACTAATCCATTAGCTGAATTAACGCACAAGAGAAGAATATCAGCCTTAGGTCCTGGAGGCTTAACACGAGAAAGAGCAGGCTTTGCAGTCAGAGATATTCATCCATCACATTATGGAAGATTATGTCCTATTGAGACTCCCGAAGGACCTAATGCAGGACTTATTAACTCTTTAGCTACCCACGCAAGAGTCAACGAGTATGGCTTTATTGAAACACCCTTTTGGGAAGTTAAAAACGGTAAAGTTAAAAAAGAAGGAAATCCTGTTTATCTTTCTGCTGATTTAGAAGATGAGTGTAGGGTGGCTCCAGGAGATGTAGCTACTGATAAAGATGGAAATATAATCGCAAATCTTATTCCAGTAAGGTATAGACAAGATTTTGAAAAAGTTCCTCCTCATCAAGTTGACTATGTCCAGCTTTCTCCCGTTCAAGTAATTTCAGTTGCGACCTCACTAATTCCTTTTTTGGAACATGATGATGCAAATAGAGCATTGATGGGATCCAATATGCAACGTCAAGCCGTTCCATTGCTCAGACCAGAACGCCCATTAGTTGGTACAGGCTTGGAATCTCAAGTTGCTAGGGATTCAGGGATGGTTCCTATAACAAAGGTAAATGGAACTATATCTTATGTAGATGCTAATGAGATTGTTGTCAAAGATGAGGATGGAAACGAGCATTTTCATTATCTTCAAAAATATCAAAGATCAAATCAAGATACCTGCCTAAACCAAAGACCAATAGTAAACATTGGAGATCAAGTTATTTCTGGTCAAGTTTTAGCAGATGGATCAGCATGTGAAGGAGGAGAAATAGCACTAGGTCAGAATGTCTTAATTGCTTATATGCCATGGGAGGGTTACAACTATGAAGATGCAATTCTTGTTAGTGAAAGGATGGTAACTGATGATTTGTATACATCAGTACATATTGAGAAATATGAAATTGAGGCAAGACAAACAAAGTTAGGACCCGAAGAGATAACAAGAGAGATTCCCAATATTTCTGAAGAGAGCTTGAATAATCTTGATGAAATGGGAATAATTAGGATTGGTGCTTTTGTTGAGAGTGGAGATATTCTCGTAGGAAAAGTTACTCCTAAAGGGGAATCAGATCAACCCCCCGAAGAAAAACTATTAAGAGCTATATTCGGTGAAAAGGCGAGAGACGTAAGAGATAACTCTCTGAGAGTTCCTAAAACTGAAAAGGGCAGGGTCTTAGATGTTCGAATTTATACTAGAGAACAAGGTGATGAATTGCCTCCTGGGGCTAATATGGTTGTTAGAGTTTATGTGGCCCAGAGAAGGAAAATCCAAGTAGGTGACAAAATGGCTGGAAGACATGGTAATAAGGGAATTATTAGTAGAATCCTACCTAGGGAGGATATGCCTTATTTGCCTGACGGAACACCTGTTGATATAGTTCTTAACCCTCTTGGAGTTCCTAGTAGGATGAACGTAGGTCAAGTGTTTGAATTATTAATGGGCTGGGCCGCATCCAACCTAAATTGTAGAGTTAAAGTTGTTCCATTTGATGAAATGTATGGAGCTGAAAAATCACATCAAACAGTTCAAGCATTTCTTGAAGAGGCTTCAAAACAGCCAGGCAAAGCCTGGGTATACAATCCTGAAGATCCTGGAAAGTTGTTACTCAAAGATGGTAGAACAGGAGAACCTTTTGACCAGCCAGTTGCAGTTGGATACTCTCATTTCTTGAAGTTAGTACATTTGGTTGATGACAAGATTCATGCAAGGTCTACTGGTCCTTATTCATTGGTTACACAACAACCATTGGGCGGTAAAGCTCAGCAAGGAGGACAAAGGCTTGGAGAAATGGAAGTATGGGCCCTTGAAGCTTATGGAGCTGCCTATACTCTTCAAGAATTATTAACTGTTAAATCTGATGATATGCAAGGCAGAAATGAAGCTCTGAATGCAATTGTAAAAGGTAAACCAATTCCAAGACCAGGAACTCCAGAGTCATTTAAAGTTTTAATGAGAGAACTGCAATCACTTGGTCTAGATATTGGAGTTTATACAGATGAAGGGAAAGAGGTTGATTTGATGCAAGATATAAATCCTAGAAGAAATACTCCATCGAGACCTACTTATGAATCACTAGGCACCTCTGAATATGAGGAAGATTAAATTCTCAAATAAAAACTATTAATTTAAATTTCCCGAACAATGACAAACAGCAACTTAAGAACTGAAAATCACTTTGATTACGTCAAAATTTCAATAGCTTCTCCACAAAGAATTATGGATTGGGGACAGAGGACATTACCCAATGGACAAGTGGTAGGTGAAGTTACGAAACCAGAAACTATAAATTACAGGACTCTTAAGCCAGAAATGGATGGATTGTTTTGTGAAAAAATTTTCGGACCCTCTAAAGATTGGGAATGTCATTGTGGCAAGTATAAAAGAGTTAGGCATCGCGGCATTGTTTGCGAAAGGTGTGGGGTTGAGGTAACTGAAAGTAGAGTTAGAAGACATAGGATGGGCTATATAAAACTGGCTGCGCCAGTTTCTCATGTTTGGTATTTAAAAGGAATTCCTAGTTATGTTGCTATTCTTTTAGATATTCCACTAAGGGATGTAGAACAAATAGTTTATTTTAATTGTTATGTTGTTTTGGACCCTGGTGATCATAAAGAACTTAAATATAAGCAATTACTTACTGAAGATGAGTGGCTAGAAATTGAAGATGAAATTTATGCTGAAGATTCAACAATTGAAAACGAACCGTTTGTAGGCATTGGCGCTGAGGCCTTGAAGCAATTACTGGAAGATCTTGATTTAAATCAAGTTGCAGAGGAGCTGAGAGAAGAAATTACTAATAGTAAAGGCCAGAAAAGGGCGAAACTTATAAAAAGGATCAGAGTGATTGATAATTTCATTGCAACTAATGCAAAACCAGAATGGATGGTATTAGACGCAATTCCTGTTATACCTCCAGATCTTAGGCCTATGGTTCAGCTTGATGGGGGAAGATTTGCAACTTCCGATTTGAACGATCTTTACAGAAGGGTTATTAATAGAAACAATAGATTAGCTAGACTTCAAGAAATTTTAGCTCCAGAAATTATCGTAAGAAATGAAAAAAGAATGCTTCAAGAGGCAGTTGATGCTTTGATAGATAATGGAAGGAGGGGTAGAACTGTTGTTGGAGCAAACAATAGAGCTTTAAAGTCGTTAAGTGACATTATTGAAGGGAAACAAGGTAGATTCAGACAGAATCTTCTTGGTAAGCGTGTTGATTATTCAGGAAGATCTGTAATAGTTGTAGGACCCAAATTAAAAATGCATGAGTGTGGCCTCCCAAAGGAAATGGCGATTGAGCTATTCCAGCCTTTTGTTATTCATAGATTAATACGTCAAAATATTGTGAATAATATTAAAGCTGCAAAAAAACTAATACAAAAAGCTGATGACGAAGTAATGCAGGTACTTCAAGAAGTGATTGAAGGTCATCCAATACTTTTAAATAGAGCACCTACACTTCATAGGTTAGGTATTCAAGCTTTTGAACCAAAGTTAGTTGGAGGTAGAGCAATACAACTACATCCTCTGGTTTGTCCAGCCTTTAACGCTGACTTTGATGGAGATCAAATGGCAGTTCATGTTCCTTTAGCTTTGGAGGCACAAACTGAAGCCCGTATGCTCATGCTAGCAAGTAATAATATTCTCTCTCCAGCTACTGGGGAACCAATTGTTACTCCATCACAAGATATGGTTTTGGGATCTTATTATTTGACTGCTTTGCAACCTAATTATCAAAAACCGGATTTCGGAGATAATAGGATTACTTTCGCTTCACTAGAAGATGTGATTTTTGCCTTTGAAGATAAAAGACTAAGCTTACATGAATGGGTGTGGGTTAGATTTAATGGTGAAGTGGAAGATGAAGATGAAACGATTAATCCACATAAAATTGAGGAACTAGAAGATGGCTCAAGATTAGAACTGTGGAATTTAAGAAGAGACAGATTTGATTCTCAGAATAATTTAATAAGTAGATTTATTTTGACAACCGTCGGAAGAGTAGTTATGAACTACACAATCATTGATTCTGTATCAAAAACGTGACCTTTAAAAACTATTTCTAAATTCAATTAAATCACTAAAAATCATGACATCATCTAAACCTAAAAAAACCTCAAGAGTACGTAAAACTACAAAAAACTCAAAAAAAAATATTCCAGTTACAATGCCTTCTTTAGCAAAGACTCCGCCATCTTTCAAGAATAAAGTAGTCGATAAGAAAGCTTTAAAAAACTTAGTTTCTTGGGCTTATAAAACGCATGGTACCGCTATAACCGCAGCAATGGCTGATAACTTAAAGGACTTAGGATTTAAATATGCTACGCAAGCGGCTGTTTCTATTTCAGTTGATGATTTAAAGGTACCTGAGGCTAAACAAGATTTGATAGGACAAGCTGAAGAACAAATTTCTGCTACTGAAGAATGTTATAGACTTGGTGAAATTACAGAGGTTGAAAGACATACAAAAGTTATTGATACTTGGACGGAAACTAATGAGAGATTGGTAGATGCTGTTAAAAATAATTTCAATCAAAATGATCCTCTAAATTCCGTTTGGATGATGGCCAATTCAGGAGCAAGGGGTAATATGTCTCAGGTAAGGCAACTTGTTGGGATGAGAGGCTTGATGGCTAATCCTCAAGGAGAAATTATTGACCTGCCAATAAGAACAAATTTTAGAGAGGGACTTACTGTTACTGAATATGTAATTTCTTCGTACGGAGCTAGAAAAGGTTTGGTAGATACTGCTTTACGAACTGCGGATTCTGGCTATTTAACTCGAAGATTGGTTGATGTAGCTCAAGATGTAATTGTTAGAGAAGAGGATTGTGGAACAGAACGATCAATAGTTGTTGAAGCTGAAGATGGCAAATTTGGAGCAAGGCTTCTTGGCAGACTAACTGCTGAGGATATTTTAGATTCTGAAGACAACTTAATAATTTCTCAAAACACTGCAATAGATCCATTATTGTCAACAAAACTTGAGACAGCATCTATTACAAAAGTAAAGATAAGATCTCCATTAACATGTGAAGCGAATAGATCTGTTTGTAGAAGATGCTATGGATGGGCTTTGGCACATAATCATCTGGTTGATTTAGGAGAAGCAGTTGGAATTATTGCGGCTCAATCTATTGGAGAACCCGGGACTCAATTGACAATGAGAACATTCCATACTGGAGGGGTATCAACAGCAGAAAGTGGAGTAGTAAGATCAAAGATTTCTGGTAAAGTTGAATTCAGTTCTAAAGCAAAGGTGAGAGGTTATAGAACTCCACATGGTGTAGAAGCTAAACAGGCGGAAGTAGATTTCATACTAAAAATAGTTCCTCAAGGCAAGAATTCTAGCAAAGCTCAAAAAATTGAAGTTTCAAGTGGATCTCTTTTATTTGTTGATGATGGTGAAGAAATTAATTCTGATATCACAGTTGCACAAATTACTGCTGGGGCCGTTAAAAAAAGTGTTGAAAAAGCAACAAAGGATGTCATTTGTGATTTAGCTGGACAAGTAAGGTATGACAAAGTTATTCAACCAAAGGAGGTTACAGATAGACAGGGAAATATTACTTTAAAAGCCCAAAGATTAGGAAGATTATGGGTTTTAGCTGGAGATGTTTATAACTTACCACCCAATGCTAGACCAGTTGTATCATCAAAAAAATCTGTTGATGAAGGTACTGTTTTAGCAGAGGCAAGTCAATCAAGTGAGTTTGGCGGACAAGTTAGATTAAGAGAGTCAATAGGAGATTCAAGGGAAGTTCAAATTGTGACTACTTCCATGTCTTTAAGCAATTATAAATTAATTGAAGAATCTACTCATTCAGGACAAATATATAATTTGGAATCTGAAGATGGCACCTCTTATCGTTTAAACACCTCCCCTGGGAGCAAGATCAGTAATGGTGAGGTCATAGCAGATTTAACGGATGAAAGGTTCCGTACAAAAACTGGTGGGCTAGTAAAATATGCACCTGGATTAAGTGTTAAAAAAGCAAGATCATCTAAAAATGGCTTTGAAGTTAGTCAAGGTGGAACATTGCTTTGGATCCCTCAAGAGACACATGAAATAAATAAGGATATATCTCTACTTATGACTGAAGATATGAAATGGATTGAGGCAGGAACGGAAGTTGTAAAAGATATTTTTAGTCAAACCTCAGGAATTGTTACGGTGACTCAGAAAAATGATATTCTTCGTGAAATAACTGTAAGAAATGGAACTTTTCATGAATGCGACGATGAAGAAATATTAAATAGATTTTCAGAAGAGGGCCAACTAGTAAACCCTGGGGAAAAGATTTTGGATGAAATTGATAATAAAGAAATCCTATTTGTTCAGAAATTAGAAACCCCAAAATGTCGAGGCTTATTACTAAGAACTGTAGAAGAATTTACTATTCCTGACCAAGCAGAATTACCACAATTATCTCATGTAACACAGGAAAAAGGACCACATTTAGGTTTAAAAGCTATTCAAAGGCTTATTTATAAAGACGGTGAACTTATAAAATCAGTTGAGGGAGTTGAACTACTTAGAACACATTTAAGTATTGAAAGCTTTAATGCTACCCCTCAAATGACTATTGATGTCGAGTCAATAGAAGATAATAATGATGCATCAATCAAGAGATTAAATTTGGTTATATTAGAATCTATTCTTGTAAGAAGAGATACTATATCTGACTCTAGTCATGGCTCAACACATACAGAATTACAGGTTAAGAATAATCAAATTGTTAAAGCTGGAGATGTAATAGCTACTACTCAAATTCTTTGTAAAGAGCAAGGAATTGTCCAATTACCAAAGGTTAAAGGCGATGAGCCGATTAGAAGACTAATTGTTGAAAGAGAAGAAGATAAAATTAAAATTAACATTAGTAGTAAAGCAGTCATTAAAGTCGGAGATCGTGTAGTCGATGGTGATCTTATTAGTGAATCTGAAAAATCTACTTCTTGCGGAGAAATCGAAGAAGTTTCTAATAATTCAGTAACCTTGAGACTTGGCAGACCTTATATGGTTTCTCCTGATTCAGTATTACATGTTGAAGACGGAGATTTAGTTTTAAGGGGAGATGGTTTAGCTTTACTTGTTTTTGAGAGACAGAAAACAGGAGATATTGTTCAAGGATTGCCTCGAATTGAAGAGTTGTTAGAAGCAAGGAGACCTAGAGATTCTGCAATTTTGTGTAAAAAATCTGGGATTGTTCAGATTAAACAGGGTAATGATGAAGAATCAGTTTCTTTATCAGTTATTGAACAAGATGATTTAGTTAATGAATATCAATTATTAATTGGAAAAAATATTATGGTTAGTGATGGACAGCAAGTTACTGGTGGTGAGACCTTAACTGATGGTCCGATTAATCCGCATGAATTATTAGATTGTTATTTCAATGATTTAAAAGATCAAAAACCTCTTATTGATGCTGCAAGAGAGTCCATATCAAAACTGCAAAGAAGCATGGTAAATGAAGTTCAAAATGTTTACAAATCACAAGGTGTAGCTATCGATGATAAGCATATTGAAGTTATTGTTAGACAGATGACAAGTAAAGTCCGCATAGAAGATGCTGGGGATACAACTCTTTTGCCTGGAGAACTTATAGAGTTAAGGCAAGTTGAAGATACAAACCAAGCAATGGGAATTACAGGAGGTGCTCCGGCAGAATTTACTCCTGTTTTGTTGGGTATTACGAAAGCCTCTCTTAATACAGATAGCTTTATATCAGCAGCATCATTCCAAGAAACTACAAGAGTTCTTACAGAAGCCGCTATCGAGGGTAAATCTGATTGGTTAAGAGGCTTAAAAGAAAATGTTATTATCGGAAGACTGATACCTGCAGGTACTGGTTTTAGTGGATTTGTAGAGGAATTAGCTTCAGAAGCTGGCCCCCATCCCGATATCCTCGCAGAAGAATCCGGTGGATATAGAAGAACGCAGAACTTAAGGCCAGATTATACAGTTGATATGCCACAATCACCTGCTGTAAGCTCTACTGCAATACTTGATGATCCTAGTGATGAAGATCTGGAGACTACCAGAAACAGGCATGGGATCGATCCTAATTCAAGTAATTTTGCTGCCTTTGCAAGACCTAGTGCTGAAAATCAATTTTCTGAAGATCAACTACCAGATCCTGCTGCATTGGAGGGATTACAAGAGGAGGGACTTCTCTCTGATGAATAAATATTATCCATTATCTTTATTAGTGACTAGAATAAACTTTTAAATTTTTAAGTGATGATTAAGCCAGAAGTTGTACCCAAAAGAAAATTACCACGATATGGATTCCACTTTTATAATGAGAGGCTCAATGGAAGAATTGCCATGATTGGATTTGTTGCGCTTATTCTTACAGAGTTTTTTCTCAAACATGGTTTGTTGTTATGGTGAAAATAGTACCGAATTAAAGATCGAATAATTTGAAAAATCTTCTTGGAAGTAGTATTAAAGATTTAGAAAATGTAGCTTTAGATTATGGACAGGCTGCTTTTAGAGGTCGTCAAATCTATAATTGGATTTATAACTATAGAAATAAGAAGAAAAATATTGAGCAAATAGAAGTTTTGCCAATAGATTTTAGAAAAAAATTAAAGGAGGATGGTTTTAAAGTTAGCGAACTTAGTTTTCAAGAAAAAAACTTAGCTAAAGATGGCACGCTTAAGTTATTACTTTCTACATGTGACAATGAAAGTATTGAATGTGTAGGCATACCCACTGAAAAAAGACTTACTGCCTGTCTTTCTAGTCAAATCGGATGTCCTATGGACTGCAAATTTTGCGCAACTGGGAAGGAGGGTTTGAAAAGATCCTTAAAAGCAAGTGAGATACTAGATCAAATTTTATTTATTGAAAGTGAAATGAATAGAAAAGTCACAAATATTGTGTTTATGGGTATGGGTGAGCCTTTATTGAATATTGATGAGTTGCTTTTGGCAATTAGATCAATAAATGAAGATTTTCAGATTAGTCATAGAAAGATAACTGTAAGTACTGTAGCCATCCCAAAAATGATAAAAAAATTATCAGCAAAGTCTTTTCAAATTTTAGGCAAGTGTCAATTTACATTGGCAATAAGCCTGCATGCTTCAAATCAAAAAATAAGAGAAATGATAATACCAAGTGCAAAAAACTATGATATCAATAATATAATTAGAGACTGTAGAAACTTTGTAAAAGATACTGGTCGGAGAGTAAGTTTTGAATATTTAATGCTAAGTGGCGTTAATGATAAATTAGAACATGCCAACGAATTGAGTGAATTGCTAAAAGGCTTTCAATGCCATGTAAATTTAATTCAATATAACCAAATTGATGAAGTTATATTTAAACGAGCCTCTTCAAAAAATCTTCAATTATTTCAATCTAGACTTTTTAATAATGGTATCGCAGTTAGTTACCGAAAAAGCAGAGGAATAGATAAAAATGCTGCATGTGGTCAGTTAAGACAAAATGCAAGAAGTTAACAATAATATCTCAAAAAAATTTTTTAAAAGTCTCTCAAACAGGTTATTATTGGATTAATTAATATTTAATCTTTGGGATTTATTAAGACAAAAATTTTACCTTTAGCAATCGTTACACTGTTTGGAATTGCTTTTTTCGCAGTTAGCGCAAGAATTTGGTTGCCGGGAGATATGATGTCACCAGCTCCATTGAATTAATATTCTTTAGTTTCTGAAATGACAAATAATAAGTACCCCAATAAAGAAAGTTTAGCTGATATAACAGTTGATCCAGATGTTTTAGCTAAAGAATTGGCTTTAGAGCTTGAAATAGACCCTTTAGAACAAATTGATGAGGATGCCTTTTCAAAAGGTTTAAATATTACTCAAGAATGTGATGAAGCCTTAAAAATGCTCAAAGGTAATAGAGAAGAAAGAATTCAAGGCTTAAGAGTCTTTTGTGAATATAGAGATAAAAGAGCGTTTCCCCTATTATTACCTTTACTTGATCAACCTTGTCCTGTTGAAAGAATGAGTGCAGTATATGCTCTAGGACGAAATCCATGCCCTAATGCTGTGCAAAAGCTTGTTAGTCTTTTAGAAACTGATGATAATGCTTATGTGAGAAGAGCAACTGCTTGGAGCCTAGCAAATTATGATAATCAAATTGTTTTAGAACCATTAATAAATGCTTTAAAGAATGATGTAGCAGCAGTGAGGTTATGGTCATCTAGCTCTTTAGCCGAAATTGGAAATGTTTCTTTGGAAAATGCTCAATTAGCAGCAGAACAACTTTTAGTCAGTTTAAAGATAGATAATGAAGCAGGCGTTAGAAGTAACTGTATTTGGTCTTTGTGTAGATTGTATGAGAAATTAAATAATATATCTCAAGAAAGTTTTATAGATGAATGTACTAAGATAGCTCTTTTTGATAAAGAACCCTCAGTTATGGAAGAAGCAAAAACTGCTTTGGATTCAATGGGGATGCAAGGTTTTTATAATTAAACTCAAAAAATTTTTAACTTAAGACGACTGAAAAAATAAATTTATGAGATATTCAATATAAAAATTAAAATTAATTAACTTGTACCAACTGAAACAATAATTTTTAGTTATTCTATATAAAGTAAAACTACTTAGTGCTTGAATTTAATGCCTCAAAGAACATTGAGATTCAAAATTCATCAAGATGGAAGAGTTGAGGAGACTGTTGAGGGATTTACAGGAAACTCTTGTAATGAAGTTACTAAAAAACTCGAAGATTCTCTCGGCAACGTTACAGTTAAGCGTAAAACTTCAGATGCTTTCATCTCTAATCAAAAGGAAAACTTAAAAAAATTAAACAACGAATCTAATGTCACATTTTAGTACTATAAAAACCCAGCTCAAAGAAGCAGAGCCATTAATTAAAGCCTTAGATAATCTTGGTTACATCATCAATCAAGAAGAAAAATTTGTTAAAGGGTATAGAGGTAAGTTTACAGCAGTTGATATTAGTATGAATTTACCAGGTGATACTAAAGTGGGATTTAAATGGGACAATAATACAAATGCATATGAATTAGTTACCGATCTTGATCTTTGGAAATTTGATCTCCCTGTAGAAAGATTTATTTCTAAAGTTACTCAAATGTATGCTTATCAAACAATTATTTCCAAAACTAAGGATGATGGTTATCAAATTGTGGAACAAAAAAATAAAAATGACGGATCCATCGAATTAGTCTTAACCAAGTGGGATAACTAGCTCTGGAATATGGATTCAATTGATCCATTTGATGATATTGAAGAGACCATTGAAGTAACAGGTTGGGAGCCAGTACTAGGTGGTCAGTTAGCAGAAAAAGCTGTATGGGTTGATGAATCCAAGTGTATTGGTTGTCAATACTGTGTACACGTCGCTTCAAATACTTTCATAGTTGATGAATTTCATGGTAGAAGTAGAGCTATGCGACAAGATGGAGATAGTGTTGATGTTATAGAAGAAGCAATAGATACTTGCCCTGTTGATTGTATTCACTGGGTCAAGTTTGAAGAATTAGATGATTTAGAGAACAGTCTCGATAGGGATATGTTTCAATCATTTGGAAAACCACCAAGAATGAATAAACATTAATACCAATAAGATGCAATATCGCAGATTTGGCCGAACCAATTTAAAGGTTCCTATTTTATCTTTGGGTGGTATGAGATTCCAAAAAAGTTGGGATCAACTAGATTTTGATGAGATTTCATATCAAGAGCAAAATAAATTAGAAAATATATTAAATTTGGCAAAAAAATATGGATTAAGTCATGTAGAAACTGCAAAGTACTATGGAACTTCTGAGCTTCAATTAGGAATGGCTTTCAAGAATTCTGAGCAAATACCCAACATTATTCAAACTAAGATTCCTCCAAATAGTGATCCAAAAATCTTTCAAAGAGATGTAATGACAAGTTTTGAAAAATTGCAAGTAAAAAAAATTGATTTGTTAGCAATACATGGAATTAATACATCTGAACTCTTATATCAGGCCATAAGAGATGGAGGTTGTATGGACATTTTGAAGAATTTGCAAAAAGAAAATTTAATTGGATCTATTGGATTCTCGACTCATGGCGAATCTTCACTTATAGAGAAAGCTATATCAACAAACTTGTTTGATTATGTAAATTTACATTGGTATTACATAAATCAAGAAAATTCAAAGGTTATCAATTTAGCAAATAGATACGATCTTGGAGTTTTTATAATAAGTCCCACTGATAAAGGGGGACATCTTCATACCCCCTCAAAAAAAATGTTAGAACTTTGTAGTCCACTTCATCCTATAGTTTTCAATGATCTTTTTTGCTTAAGGAATAAGAACGTCCATACTCTTAGTGTGGGTATTGCAAAAGAGACAGATTTTGATCTGCATTTAGAAGCTGTCTCTTTGTTAGCAGAATCTGAGAGGTATGTTCCAAAGATAATAAACAGGTTGAGGCAGGAATCAATTAATACTTTTGGCTTAGAGTGGTATCAAAATTGGAATAAAAATTTACCTAGTTGGGAATGTACGCCAGGAAATATTAATATTCCAGTTTTGCTTTGGCTTTCAAATTTAATAGATTGGTTGGATATGGAAGGATTTGCAAAGGCTAGATATCAATTGCTCGGTAATGGGAGTCATTGGTTCCCAGGATGTAATGCCAATTTAATAGATGTGGATGTTTCAGAAAGACAATTAATGGAAGTTTTAGAAGGACATATAAATCCAAAAAAAGTTATAAAAAAATTAAGAAATTTAAAAGAAAAGTTTGGTGATAATATTGGTAAAAGATTATCAACAAAATAATTTCATAATGGATTTTTCTCAGGTTTACCTGCTTTTCTTGGGAAAATTTAAGGGCAACAATTTTCTGGTTTAATAAGAATAATATTTCGGGTACCTTTACTTCTTGGTAAAAAAATCTTCTTTTTTTCTATAATTTTACCTTCTAATATTTCTAAAGTTTTTCCCAGATTTTTACTATCTTTATTATTCCATTTGCCACAATATAAAACTCCTAATCCTTCTTGATCTAGCATTGGTAATATATATTCTGAAACTGTTGATGGATTACTTACTGCTCTAGTTGTAGCTAAATCAAAGCTATTTCTCATTAACGATTGATGGGCTATGTTTTCAATTCGATCATTAATTACATGAATATTGTTTTGGAAATTTATTTCTTTAATGATGCTTTTTAAAGCATCTGTTTTCTTTTTGGAAGAATCAATAAGGTATATTTCTGAAGTAGGGTGAGTTATTGCATAAGCTAAACCTGGAAAGCCGCAACCAGATCCAATATCTAAAAATTTTTTACCATCAAAATTAATATTCGAGAATGTTTTAAATGGCCAAATGCTGTCAAATACTTGAGATACCCAATAATCATCACCATTAATTAATCTAGTTAGATTGGTTGTATTATTTAATTCTTCAATTTTAATTTGCAATTCTTGAAACATAATTATTTCTTCTTCAGATATTAAGGCACAAATTTCTTCTGGAATGTTTTGCTTTTTCACTTTGTTATGGATATAAATTTTTACTATTTGTTAAATACATTCTATTTAGTAAAAATTTATTAGAATTACAATATTAATAAAAGATTATTTTGAAAGGGGAAAATTCTTATTACAGTATTTTAGGTGTGCATGAAAATGCTTCAAATCATGAATTAAGAAAGGCATTTTGTAAACTTTCCATTGAGTTACATCCTGATACAACTGCTTTAGAAATAGATGAAGCTAAAAATAAATTCCAAGAAGTTTTAGAAGCTTATGAAAATTTAAATAATAGTGATTTGAGGAGAATATATGATGAGAAACTTAAAAAAAATTCTAAAAATAAATATAAGAATAATACTAACTTTGTAAATAATTTGATTATTGACTCTAATAATAAAAATTTTGTAGAGAATAGGAGACCTTTTTCCAATGGGGAATTGTTTGCTTTATTTACTTTAATTGTCATCATTTCTATGAGTTTGATTTGTTCAATTTTTATAGCCTCTTTCGCTGGTAAAGAATTAGATACAATACCTACCTGGCTATTAAAATAATTTCTTAAAAAAGTCTGTGAATCCCTCTCAAAAACCTATTAATCAATATTCACTTCAATCATTGGAATTGTGGTTGACTGATTTAGGTGCTGTGAAAGACATTAATAATCCTTCTAAATGGTATCTTTATCTTACTTATTGGAATGCAACTATTATTTTTGAACAAGAAGATTTAAGTGTTATTTGGGAAAGTGAAGGAAAAGAAACTAAAAGACTATTTTCATATTGTATTAATAGAGAAGATGTAGAAAATGCAATAATGCAGGGACCTTAAATTTTTTCTACAGATTGTTTAAGATTTGCTTTATTATCCAGTAACTTTTTTCTAATTGATCATCGGTAATACAAAGAGGCGGTAAGAGATAAATAACATTCCCAAGGGGCCTAATAAATAAACCTCTTTCCATAGCAAGACTCTTAATTTCTTTCCCAATATTGTTAAAATAACCTTCTTTGTTTCCAATTTCTAAATCGAAGGCAGCAATTGTCCCAGATACTCTTATCTTTTTTATATGGGGTAATTTTTTAAATTTACTTAAATGATATAAATGTTTTTCTTCAAGTGAAAGGTATTTGTGCGGTTCTTTTTCTAATAAATCAAGGCTGGCGTTTGCCGCAGCACAACCTAATGGATTAGCAGTGAAACTATGTCCATGCCAAAAAGTTTTTCTTGGGGAATCATCAACAAAGGATTGAAAAATTTTTTCTTTACATAAAGTTATTCCCATTGGTAAGAATCCACCAGTTAAGCCTTTTGAAATACTTATTAAATCAGGAATTATTTTTGCTTTCTGAAACGCAAAAAGACTTCCACATCTTCCAAACCCAGTCAATACTTCATCGGCAATCAGCAAAGAATTATTATTTTTTATAGTTTCTGAAACTTTTTTAAGAAACTGAGGCCTAACCATATTCATCCCTCCTGCCCCTTGTACAAGTGGCTCTAGGATAACTGCTACGGTGGGGGTTTTAAGAAGTGTTTCTAATTTCTTGATTACCTCATTTTCTTTGTTTTCCACTGCTTCATCATTCATCCAAGTTGAAGGCCATGGGACTCTCCTTACAGGGAACATAAGATTATCGAAACTCTCATTAAAAATATTTCTCTCACCTAAAGCCATTGCTCCAAATGTATCGCCATGATATGCCCCATCAAAAGCTACTATTTGCGATCTTGTCTCTCCTCTATTTTGCCATGACTGGAAGGCGATTTTTAAAGCAACTTCGACTGCGGTAGAACCATTATCAGAGAAGAATAATCTTTCTAGTTTTGTTAATTTGCTAAGCCTCTCTGCTAATCTTTTTGCTTGCGGATGTAAGAAATCGGCAAAGATAACTTGCTCAAGTTTTTTTGCTTGATCAAAAATGGCATCTGCAATATATTCGTTACTATGGCCATGAAGAGTTACCCACCAACTACTTATACCGTCTATTAGTTCTTTTTTAGGATCTTTAGTAAATAGGAGTGTATCTTGACCATGGGTTACTTCTATTTGAGGTTTACTAGTATTTATTTGAGTGAAAGGTGGCCAAATATTTGGATGCCAATCTTGATTTCGATTTTTTAAATCAAAAGATTTCATTTAACTTATTTTTGAGTTTAAAAGTGTGATCAACTTATTTTTTATATCTAGTTCTTTCCAAAGTATATCGAAATTATTTGAGTCAATTTTTTTGATGTCGGGAAATTCAGTAATTATAGGAATTCCACTAAATTCGATAAGCGTTTTTGGATTGTCCAAGTGTTTTTCACCATTAACAACTAAACCTAAAATATCAATATTTCTTCGTTTTAAGGCCTCAATACTAAGTAATGTATGATTAAGAGTACCAAGTGAGCTCTTACATACCAGTATTACTGGAAGATTCCATTTTTTTATTTGATCTATTTGCAAAAAATTGCGTGTTAATGGAACCATTAATCCACCTGCTGTTTCTACAATCAGAGGGCCATTTACTATTGGTAATTTCAACTTGTCAAAATTAATAGTTTTTTGATCTTTTTCAGCTGCCCAATGAGGAGATAAAGGTTTTGTGAACACATAAGCTTCTTTAATAATTTTATCTTTACTCACTTGGGAAAGTGTTTCAACAGTTTGACTATCTGTTTGTGATTCAATACCACTTTGTATAGGCTTCCAATAAAAAGAATTTAATCCTCTAACAAAAAAAGAGCTTATTAAAGTTTTACCAATATCAGTGTCTGTTCCACAAATTATAAATTTGAAAATGCTATCGAAATTTTTCATGATTTTTTTATGATTTGAATATCAATTTCCCATGAAAGGTTAACTGTATTATTGTAATTCTTTGGCCAAAACTTTTGCATTTCTTTTAACTCTCTCACTGTTTTGCGTTTGGAATTTGATGATTGTGCTCCTACATTAATTAGGCTTCTAAAAAGCTTATATACATCTTCAAAATTTTCTAGATAATTAAATTTTTCTGAATAATATATTTCATTTGGTTTGAAATCTTTTAATAAGTCTTTGGAGTAGAGGAAATGAAGACCACTATATTCAATGTCAATTTTTCTACAAGTTTCTTTCCATTCAGGAAAACAATCTTTTGTTGGATATGAAATGATTAAAAAACCTCCAGGTATTAATTTACTAAACCAATTTTTTAGTATCTTTTCTGGATTGTTTAACCAATGTATGCAGAAGTTAGATGTTAATAGAGAACAATTATTGATTTCAGGAGGTAAATCATTATTCAAATCCCATATAATTTTTTTACTAGATAATTTATTCTCAAGAAGCATTTTTTTACTGAAATCAATTCTGGATACTTTTTGATAAGAAAAATTTTTTTCTATTTCATCAGCTAATAGTCCTGGTCCTGATCCTAGATCTATCCATTGACCTTTTTTTTTGGGATTTAATTCTTTGATTAATTGAACAATCTTTTCTGCAAAAAATTTTTGAATATTTGAATACTCTAAATACCGATATGCAGCATCATTGAAATTTTCTTTTATTTTCTCATTCCACTGTTTATTATCCATTTCAATCATTAAATGTATTAAGTAAAATCTCGTATAAATTTAAATTATTCAAGCAATGCCCTTGGTTAGCTAATTTAATTAAAATTGGCTTCCTATAAAGTGTTTTATTTAAGAAATCTAAAAAGTTATTATTTGATTCGTTGTCAAGAATAAAATCATTTTCTGATTTTATAAAAATAATTTTGCAATCTTTTTTTAAAAATACTGGAAAATCTTTATCTAAGTAAAGTTCTTTTAAATCACTTAAAAGAAGAGTTTTATTCAAACTCTCTAAACTTTTATAAAAGATATTTTTAAAACTATTATTCATATCATTTGGAATAAATGATCTATGTATAAATTCTTTCAACATTTCATTAGTTTCATTTTTATTGATTTTTGTTTCCATTCTTTTAAGAGATCTCAAAATAAAGTTTCTCTTATTACTTACAGGAAGAAAATTATTAAAAGAATTGATAAGAACAATATGAGTTGATTCTGCTAAAACTTTTTTTTGCATTAAATGAAAACCATATGAGTGGCATAAAGTCATTCTGATTTCTTTTTTTGAGTCGCTTTTAATCCATTTTGCATCAAAATTATTTTTCGAAAAATAGCCTCTTTCATTATCTTGCCAATGCCAATTATTACTTAAAAAATCAACTTTATAATCATCCCAAAAATGTTTATTTAGTCCCCACCCATGTTGAGTAATAATTTGTTTCATCAAAAATCTTTTAATACAGCAATAAAATTCTTTAGCAGATTAAAATCTAAGTTTCTCCTAATTGTTATTCTGATTCTTGATTGCCCAACTGGAACAGTTGGAGGTCTTATTGCAATGGCTAAAAACCCATTTTTTTCGAGATATTTTTGTAGATCAATTGTTTTTTCTTCTTGGCCAACAGTAATTGATAAAATATGAGAATCTCCTTGAACTGGGAAACTAGAATTTTTAATAATTTCATCTTTCCATACCTTTGCAGAAGTTAACAAATCCTTACCCCATTCTTTATTTTCTAAAATTTTTTTTAAACCTTCTAGTGCCCCAGCAGCTAAAGATGGAGCAAGCGCGGTTGTGTATCTAAATGCACCACTTGTTTGGATAAGATATTCACCAATTTCTGAATTGGAAGCTATGAAAGCTCCACCGCTTCCAAATGCTTTGCCGAAAGTTCCAGTAATCATAGTTATATCAGAACGACAATTAAAACTTAAACCCCTGCCTTCAGGACCTAAGATCCCAATTGCATGAGCTTCATCAACTAATAATTGAATACTATTTTTTTTGCAAATTTCCGTTATTTCTCTAAGCGGAGCAATTGATCCCTCCATACTATAAAGAGATTCAACAACAACTAAAATGGAATTTTTTGTGGGATTAGATTTAATAATTTTATCTTCTAAATCTTCTAAATTATTGTGTGAAAATCGAACCAGTTTTGCTTGAGTAGCTTTGACTCCAACCAATAAAGAGTTATGGATAAATTTATCTGCTATTACGATACTTTTTCTGTTTGCTAAAGCCTGGATAGCGGCTATATTTGCTTGAAATCCACTTGGGAAAAGTAATACTTTCTCTTGATCAAGCCACTTTGCAAGTTCTGCTTCTAATAATTTATGTATTGGTCTTGAACCTGTTATAAACCTAGAGCTCCCTGAACCAATACCCTCTAAGAGGCTTATTTCGTAAGCAGCCTTTATTAAATCTTTGTCCCTACTTAATCCAAAATAATCATTACTGCATAAGTCTATAAGTTTTTTATTTTGCGAATTTAAACTTAGAAGTTCGAATGGTTTTTTACCTAAAGAAAATGTTTTTAATTTACGGATTCTATTTTTTGGAATTTTTATTTTTTTCATTTTGGTAAAATTAATTATAGTGGACTTAATTAAAAAGGTTTAGATTTACTATTAAAGTTTGCAAGGTATTTTTTGTTTATTAATATCTATATAGATCATATATTAAGAAGTTAACTCATCCTCTCTTCAATCACAATTATTGCTTAATTTAGAGGAATATTTCCCTTTTCCGCTAGATGATTTTCAATTAGAGGCAATAAGAGCTATTAATAGCGGAAATTCTGTTGTTTTAACGGCACCAACAGGTTCCGGTAAAACATTGATAGGTGAATTTGCTATTTATAGAGGTTTATCTCATGACAGCAGAGTTTTTTATACAACACCCTTGAAGGCTCTATCAAACCAAAAGTTTAGAGATTTTGCTAATCAATATGGTGAGAATAAAGTTGGTCTTTTAACTGGAGATATAAGTATAAATAGAGAAGCACCAATCTTAGTAATGACGACTGAGATTTTTAGGAACATGCTTTATGGCGAATTTGACGAATTTGATGATCCCTTAGAAAATTTAGAATCTGTGATTCTTGATGAATGTCATTACATGAATGATCCCCAAAGAGGCACAGTTTGGGAAGAAACTATAATCCATTGCCCTACGAGAACTCAAATAATAGCTTTATCAGCAACAATAGCTAATGCAGATCAACTACAAAATTGGATAGAAAAAGTTCATGGGCCCACAGCACTTATTAATAGTGATAAGAGGCCAGTCCCACTTGATTTTATTTTTTGTAGTGTTAAAGGCCTCCATCCACTTTTAAATAATAAGGGTAATGGAATCCATCCAAATTGTAAGATTTGGAGAGCTCCTAAAGGGCAGAAAATGAGAGGAAAAGTTGGCAGAATAATGCAACCAAAGTCTCCCTCAATTGGTTTTGTGATCTCGAAATTAGCTGAAAGAAACATGTTGCCAGCTATTTATTTTATTTTTAGTAGAAGAGGATGTGACAAGGCTATCGAGAATATAAAAGATTTAACTTTAGTAAGTTATTCAGAAGCAAATATGATATCCCAAAAATTGGATGTTTATCTTAAAAATAATCAAGAGGCAATTAAAGACAAATCTCAATGCGAGGCATTAAAACGCGGTATTGCATCTCATCATGCTGGATTATTGCCTGCATGGAAAGAATTGGTTGAGGAATTATTTCAGCAAGGTTTGATAAAAGTTGTTTTTGCAACTGAAACTCTAGCTGCAGGAATTAATATGCCCGCAAGAACAACTGTTATTTCTTCTTTATCAAAAAGGACAGAAGATGGGCATAGATTATTATTTAGTAGTGAATTTTTGCAGATGTCAGGAAGAGCTGGAAGAAGAGGAAAAGATACTCAAGGATATGTTGTTACATTACAAACAAGATTCGAAGGTGCCAAAGAAGCAAGTGCACTGGCTATTAGTAAACCAAATTCTCTAGAGAGTCAATTCACTCCAAGTTATGGTATGGTACTTAATCTTTTACAAAGTTATACTTTGGAGAAGTCTAAAGAATTAATTAAAAGAAGTTTTGGTAGTTTTTTATATTCAGGTGAATCTTCAGGTGAGAATATAATTCTTGAAAGTTTAAATAAGGATTTAATTGAATTAAAAAAAATTACATCTAACGTTTCATGGAAAGATTTTGATGCCTACGAAAAGTTAAAAAATCGTCTTAAAGAGGAGAGGAGACTCTTGAAAATTTTAGAAAAACAAGCAGCAGAAAAATTATCAGAAGAGATTACTAATGCACTCCCATATATTAAAGATGGAAGCCTAATTTCAATCAAAGCTCCTCAAATTAAAAGAAAAATTGTTCCAGGATTAATTTGTAAAAAAATATATGAATCCCAAAAAATTAAGAGTTTATTGTGTTTGACAATTGATAATTTATTTATTCTCATAAAACCTTCATACATAGTAAGTATTTTTAATGATTTGGATGTAATTGATGTCTTAGGACTTGAAGCACCAAAGATGTATTTTTCTGGAGAGGTATTTAGGGGAGATGATATGTCGCAGTATTTTGCCGATCGAATCTTAGAAGTTTCTAAAAAAAATGATCTACAAACTCCACAATATGATCTGTCAAAGGAAGTTTTGGCACAACAGCAACAAATTAATAATTTAGAAGAAACAGTCACTGATCATCCCGCACATAGATTTGGAGACTCAAGGAAATTAAAAAAATATAGAAAAAGAATTGGCGATGTTGAAAAAGAAATAAATATGAGAAAAAAAATTCTTGAGGATAAAGAAAATCATAACTGGAGAACTTTTACCGATTTGATTAAAATTTTGAATCATTTTGGTTGTTTAAATGATTTGGAATTGACAGAAGTTGGACAAACAGTTGGTGCAATAAGAAGTGAAAATGAATTATGGATTGGTCTTGTTTTAGTTAGTGGTTATTTGGATGATTTAGATCCTCCTGAGTTAGCTGCAATTATTCAAGCAATATGTGTTGATGTAAGGAGGCCTAATCTTTGGTGTAATTTAAAGCCTTCTTTAAAGGTAATAGATGTTTTTAATGAATTAGTTGGTTTAAGAAAATTAGTCGCTTCTCAACAAAATAAGTTTCATATTGAAATTCCTATCTATTTAGAAACAGAGTTGACTGGAATTATTTCTGAATGGGCGAAGGGAAAAAAATGGAAAGATTTGGTTTTTAATACTTCGTTAGATGAAGGTGATGTAGTAAGGATTATTAGAAGATCAATTGATGTCCTTTCTCAAGTGCAATACTGTATTGGTGTTAGTAACAAGTTAAAAAGTAAAGCAAAGCTCGCATTAAAAGCTATTAATCGTTTTCCTGTTACAGAATCTAATGATATTATAAAAGTCTATGAAGATATAAATCCTGCGACAAAAAGAATTGACAATAATTGTTAAATTTTTTAATCAAATCATTGAATTAATATTCATCGCTTCATCAAATTCATCTTCGTTTAAATAACCTAATTTAAGTGTTGCCTCTTTTAAATTTAATGATTCTTTGAAGGCAAGGTTTGCAATTTCAGCTGCTTTTTCATAACCAACTTTTGGCACTATGGCTGTAACCAACATTAGTGAATTTTCCAAATTTAACTTCATTTTCCCTAGATTAGGTTCCATCCCATCAACCAATTTTATTCTGAAGTTTTCTATTGCATTTTTAAGAAGTTTTAAACTTGTAAGAATATTAAATCCTATAAGAGGCTTATATTCATTCATCTGTAAAGTGCCGCTAGAATTTGCCATCGAAACTGCATATTCAAGACCCATTATCTGAGTGCAAACCATTGATAAGGCTTCGCATTGAGTCGGATTCACTTTGCCAGGCATTATAGAACTTCCAGGTTCATTTTGAGGGATAATTAATTCATATATTCCAGATCTTGGACCAGAAGATAAAATTTTTATATCATTTGAAATTTTAAATAATGCACCTGCTAATATTTTTATCTGGCTCATTACTTGAGCTAGACGATCATGAGAGGCCATGATAGAAAAATTATTTTTTGATTTATAGAACATCAGATTAGTATCATTGGAAATTGATTTAATAGACTCCTCACAAAATCCTTTTGGGCAATTAATCCCTGTACCAACTGCAGTTCCTCCCAGAGGTAAGAAATACAATTCATCCAGACTCATAATAATGGCATTTTCAGCATCTTTAAGCTGCTCTGACCACCCTGATATTTCTTGCCCGAGAGTCAGGGGCACTGCATCTTGAAAATGGGTTCTTCCTATCTTAATAAGGTCTTTCCATTCGTCACTTTTTTTATCAAGGATCTTCGTCAATTCCCTTATCGTTGGAACTAAATTTTTGATTATTTCATTAACAACAGATATTTGAATAGCAGCAGGAAAAGTATCATTAGTTGACTGAGATTTGTTTACATCATCATTCGGATGAATTGGTTGATGACTACCAAGCTCTGAATTTGTTTTTAATGCTGCAATGTTTGAAATTACCTCATTAACATTCATATTTGTTTGCGTACCACTTCCTGTTTGCCAAACCTTTAAGGGAAACTGTGAATCATGAAGCCCATCAATTATTTCTTTACATGCCTCTACAATCAAATCTTTTTTTCTTTTATCTATTAACCCTAAATTGAAATTCGCAATTGAAGCAGCTTTTTTTATGAGGGTGAGTGAATAAATTAACTCAATTGGAATTAATTCTTCTCCAATAGAAAAATTTATAATAGATCTTTGTGTTTGAGCACCCCACAAAGCTTCCATGGGAACCTTTATTGTTCCCATACTATCTTTTTCAATCCTAAATTTTTTTGTCATTATTCCTTTGCAAACACTGGTTTAACTTAGATAAGGTTTTCAGTTATCCTAGATACCTAGCTTCTCCCATACTACACTTAAATTATTGAGATGAAACGAAGGATTAAAACATTCTTCTAAGTCACTGTCATCAATAAAATCCATTATTTCGTTATCTCTCTTTATATTTTGTTTGAAATTCCCATTCTCAGTGTTCCAGGCCTGATGTGCATTTTTTTGTACTAAGCTATAAGCTTTTTCTCTAGACATACCCTTCTCTACAAGCAAAAGTAAAACTTTCTGACTAAAGATTACACCACCATATATATTTAAATTTTTGAGCATATTTTTTGGATAAACGCCCAAATTGCTTACTATATCTTTCATCTCCCTGAGCATAAAATGCAAACAGATTGATACATCAGGTAACATTATACGTTCATTGGAACTATGGCTTATATCTCTTTCGTGCCAAAGTGGAACATTTTCCAGTGCTGTTAAGACGTAACTCCTCAAAATCCTTGATAAACCACTTACTCTTTCACTCCGAATAGGATTTCTTTTATGAGGCATAGCAGAGCTTCCTTTTTGCCCTTTTGTAAATCCCTCCTCAACTTCTAAAACATCAGTTCTTTGTAAATTTCTTATTTCAGTTGCGAATCTATCTAGAGAAGAGCCAACTAGTGCAATAGTTTGTACATATTCGGCATGTCTGTCTCTGGATATAACCTGCGTACTTGCTGTATCTGGTTTTAAGCCGAGTAAATCACAAGTTATTTGTTCTACTTTGGGATTCGTATTAGCGTAGGTTCCCATGGCACCACTTATTTGTCCAATTGATATAGATTCTTTAAGGGTTAATAATCTTTTTTTGTTCCTTATTATTTCTGCTAACCATCCAGCAAGTTTAAAACCGAAGGAAATTGGCTCTCCGTGAATTGCATGTGATCTGCCAATCATTAATGTATTTTTATGCTTCCTTGCTAATAATCTCACTTCATTTTCTAGGTTCTCAATTTCTTCTAATAACAATTCGCATGAATCTTTTAACTGAAGAGATAAGCCAGTATCAAGTACATCACTACTGGTCATACCAACATGTATGTATCTTCCAGAGTCTCCTACAAATTCATTAACGCTAGTAAGAAATGCTATGACATCATGCTTAACTTCTTTCTCAATTTCTTTAATTCTAGATTCATCAAACTTTGCATTTGAACGGATCTCTTGCATGGCATTCTCAGGAATTTTCCCGAGGGAAAAATTTGCTTCACATGCAGCTATTTCAACCTTAAGCCAACTCTGGAATTTTGCGCTTTCAGTCCAGATTTTTCCCATTTCGGGTAATGTGTAACGCTCGATCACAATTTTTATTAATTATCAATTTAAACTTTATAACCAAAATCGAATTAATGCCCTATACCTTAAAGATGTACTTGCCATTGAACATATTTGCCTGATTATTATTTTCTTATGTAACATTTATCTGCCTTATAAAGAAAGTTTAAATATAAAAATGTTTGTCTTTATTCCCAGCATTAATTTAATGGGTAATTTTTTAGTTCTAATTTAAAATTAGAAGGTATTCAAGAATTTGGATCTTAATCTTGTAGAAGTTCATTATTCAGTTTTTTATTGATTAATACATGATTAAAAAAAGTAGATTAGACCTTTATCTTCTGAATAAAGGTTTATGTGAGACGCGACAAAAAGCCCAAGGTTTAATTCTTGCTGGCAAGGTTAGAGATATCAATGGAAAAGTATTGGATAAACCTGGACAGCAAGTACTAATTGGTTCTGAATTTTTTATTGATTCCGAACCTATGTTTGTATCAAGGGGAGGCGAGAAATTATTGGAGGCATTTAAAAAACTTGAAATTAAAGTAAAAGATAAAATATGTATTGATGCAGGAATCTCAACTGGGGGATTTACTGATTGTTTACTGCAACAAGGGGCAAAGTTAGTTTATGGGATAGATGTTGGTTATGGACAGACTGCATGGAAGATTAGAAAAAATCCAAAAGTCATACTATTTGAGAGAACAAATATTCGAAATTTAAAACCTAATGATCTTTTATCTAGAAGTAATGAATTACCAAATTTTGTTGTTGCTGATTTGTCTTTTATTTCATTGAAGTTAGTTTTTAAATCTATTAGTAATTTATTGGAAGGTGATTGTATTGAGGGAATATTTTTAATTAAACCCCAATTCGAAGTGGGTAAAGATAAAGTCAGCAAAGGTGGTGTTGTTCGCAATCCTAAATTCCATACTGAGGCTATAGAGTCTGTTATTTATGCAGCAAAGAATTTCCAATGGAATATAAAGAATTTGATTGCTTCTCCTTTAGTAGGCCCTGCAGGAAATCATGAATATCTAGCTTGGATGTGTTTAAGATGTGAATCAAATCCAAGGATAAATAGTAAATATATAAAAAATTTAGTAAATGAAACCCTTTGAATTAGAGAGCTTCGTCATCTTTGTCGCCTGTTCTTATCCTTACAACAGAATCAATTGATGTGATGAATATTTTCCCGTCACCTATCTCTCCGGTTTTTGCTGCTTCAGCAATCGCATCTATGACTGAATTAACCTTTTCATCTTCTACGACAACTTCTACTTTGAGTTTTTGAAGGAATTCAACAGTAAATTCGGAACCTCTATATCTTTCTACTTGTCCTTTTTGCCTACCAAAACCTCTTACTTCACTAACTGTCATTCCTACAATACCAGAGTTTACTAATGCAATTTTTACATCCTCCAGTTTAAATGGACGTATGATTGCTTCAATTTTCTTCATGATTAAAGATTGAATATTCCTATTTTAATTGTTTTTTGGGAAAACATCCAACATTGAAATATCAGAAAAACATTTAATATCAAGGCCTGCATTGGTGGCGTCTTCAATTAATAATTGGGAATTTTCTTCAGAAATTATTACTGCACTATTTGATAAGGCTTCCCACTGATCATTCTCAAAGTGTGTTTGAAGCCATAACATTCCCATTGCACTTTTAGGCTGAAGGGATTTATTTAAGTTGTTATCGATAGTTATCAAACAAATGTCCATAAATTTTCATTTAACTAATCACATATAACCCTTTTACCCGACAATAAGAATGTTATCGATGATACAAAAATAAGATTTAACAGCTTTTGACTTATTCAATTGTAATACTTAAGCTTGTTGAGATTTTTGCAGATTTTGATCTTTTTATATAGGTTTAGTAAATAAGTTCTACTAAAAATGAGTACAGCTAAATTAGATGATTCGACGCAAAGACCACTTTATGGTGAAAGAATTATAAAAGAATCAAAAATAATTTGTTTTGAGAATCCAAATAAGAAAAGAATTTATGAAATTTCTATCCAGTTACCTGAATTTACATGTAAGTGCCCTTTTTCTGGTTATCCAGATTTTGCAAAGCTAAATATTATTTATCAACCTAATTTGAGAGTCTATGAGTTGAAGTCTTTAAAACTTTATATCAATAATTTTAGAGATATAAAGATTTCACATGAGGAAGTTGTTAATAGAATTATGGATGATTTAGTGAATGAGGGCTCGCCTCACTGGATACATTTAAATGCTGCATTTAACCCTAGAGGGAATGTTTCTATGCAGTTAGATGTTTTTAGCGGACAGAAAAAAAATTAAAAATTTTTTATTTCTTCTGATAATTTAAAAAATTCTTTTTTAAAACCAACTAGATTTTTATTGCTAAGACCTCCAATGAATAGCTTTTGTGATTCATTATTTACAAGAATCCATAATTGGTTTGTTGGTATAAGACTTATTATTGTTCCAAAAATTATTAAAATAAAAGAAAAGTAAATAAACGGTATAGAGGGATCATTTTTAATTATTAATCCACTGCTAGGGGTTACTTTTTTCAGAGATACTTTTGAAGAGTTAATTTCTAAAGGATTATCATTAAGATAAAGATTATTCCCGGAAAAATTTTCAGTATTGGAAATTTTAAGTGGACCATTTTCATTATCTATTGTTAAAAGGAAATTTTTTTTAGTCTCTGATCCTAATTCAACTAAAACTCCCCAAACCTGATTGCCGATTTCGGGAATCTCCTTTAATTGCAATTGATAAAGGATATTATCTATTTCTAAAATCACATTTGATATTGACCAATCCGCTTGATAAATAGTTAATCCTTTAAATCTTATTGGTTGATTAACTTTGGCGGTTTTTATTTCATTTAAATTTAGATCTTCCGAAGAAAAATTTAACTTTGAAATAAACTGTTTGGGTATACCATCACTTTCTCGTTCTATAGAAAAATCTACTAACTTTACATTGGCTTTTGAGTTTGTGCTCTCATTAATAAGATCCAAACTTTCTCCAGGCAGTAAATATTGTTCTTTTGATTGACTTGTAAAACTTCCATATGCTGAACCTATAAGTAAAATTATTAGTCCGATATGTACAACTAAAGGACCGATTTTTCCAATTAAACCCCTTCTTGCAGAAATATGACTTTTAAATTTGTATGTTTTCCATCCTCTTTTTTTAAGTAGTAAATCAATTATTGATATAAGGTCACCGTCTTGATTTATTGAATGACTTGAGGATAATTGTAACTTGCTAAATTTTTTTTCGCTCTTATATTCAACCCATTTTAATGAAGCTTTTAATGAAGGGATTTGCCTCCTGAAACTACAAGCTGTTAGGGAAATGCAAAGAAGAATTAATGTAAATAAAAACCAAAAACTTGTATATATATGATCTAATTGAAGTTTTAAGACTTTTTCTCCATTTAAAAATCCAAAAATAGGAGCATTATCGAAATTATCAATATAGAATTTATTATTACTACCTTGAGGTATAAAAGTACCTATGCCACTTGCAATGGCTATGAAGATTATCAGTGATATAGCGAATCTTAAACTTGATATTTTTAAAATTAGATTCTTAAAAATAATCATTTAAATCCAATTCGAAAGTAAATTTAATAATCCTAGTGCTACTAAAAATATCCCACTTAAGGTGGGAATTATTTGACTAAATTTTCTAAGCTCTAAAAATTTTTTTAAGTTTTCTGCCGTGGCTCCCGCAATAATTAATGGAGTAACTTGGCCTATTCCAAAGAAAAATAAAAAAATAATTGAGACTATCGGGTTTTTAGTTTGCGATACCCAAGCTAGAAGAGTTGCTAAAACTGGAGTGATGCAAGGTGAAGAGGCCAGTCCAAAAGTAGTTCCTATTGTAAAAGGTGCTAGGAGGGATGGTATCTTGTCTTCTATTTTTTCTAGATCAGGTCCATTCGGAAACTGAAACTTTAGAATTCCTAATAAATTTAAACCCATTATTATTGCTATTAGGGCAACAATTGAAGTGTAATAAGATGGAATTTGACCATATATTTTACCTAGGAATCCACTCGCGGCCCCCAGTGCAACAAGCGAAAAAACTACACCTCCTGAAAAACTAATAAGTTTAAATTTATTTTTCTCTGTTCCTCCTATATAAGCTATTGTCACTGGAAGCAATGATAACGAGCATGGCCCAAGACTTGTTAAAAGTCCTGCGCTGAAAACCAAAAATATAGTAAATGGACCAGGACTATTAAGACCATTCTGCAAAAGAAGATTACCCTTTTGAGATAATTCTGAAATAACTAAATTAAATGATTCGATAGCTTGAATTAAATCCCTTAAATTCTAACTAATTAAGAGTCTTTCGTGTACCAATCATTCCAATGAATCCTGTAGACTCTAATGAACATCTCACTAACATTCCAGCAATAAAAAAAGACGCCATTAATGAATTGCCACCATAACTAATGAAGGGTAGCGGTAATCCTGTAGTAGGCATTGAACCCGTTGCTACAGCAATATGCATTATTGATTGACCTGTCAACAATAAACCACATCCTATAGCAACTAATTGTGTATAGTTATTCCTGCACTTAAGACTAATTCTTAGGCTTATATAAGAGAATACTGCTAAAAATCCTAAGAAAAAACTACATCCCAATAAACCAAATTCTTCCGCAAAAATGGCAAAAATAAAATCTGTATACATGAACGGTAGATACTGTAATTTTTGTATAGAAAGTCCAAAACCTTGGCCAAATAGACCACCTGAACCTATAGCTAATAAACTCTGAACCAATTGATATCCATTTTCTTGTTGATCTTTCCAAGGATTTATAAATGAAGTAACTCTCAGTTTTTGATATTCGTTATTAAGGATGCTGATACCTCCAGTAATGAATCCTATTGAAGCAAATGAGCAAAGAGAGCTAAGTTTTACTCCTCCACATAAACCCATTACCCAAAGAAGAATTCCAGTTAATGACGCAGTACTTAAATTAGGCTGTTTTAGTATTAATAAGATTAATAAACCAAAGGATATTATTGAAATTAATTTTTTATCATTTTTTACTAGATTCCAATGTGCGAAAAGATTAGAAGCTTCTAGAATTAGAAAAGGTTTAATTAATTCAGATGGCTGGAGACGTAAATTGCCAAGCACTAGCCATCTTGAAGAGCCATTAACTGTAATTCCAGTAATATTTGTAAGGAAAATCAAAAAGAATAAAATATAAAAAATAATCCTTGAAAACTTTAAAAGATTCCTAATGTTTGTATTAAGAACGAAATAAAATAGACCAATTCCAGGAATTGTCCAAATGATTTGTTTTTTTAAGAAGTAAGCCCAATTTCCCATCTCCCTACTAGCCACCCACCAACTTGATGATCCTAGTATGCATATTCCTAATATTGACCAAATTCCAATGAGAACTATGAGGATTTTTGCCTCATAAGGCCATATCGTCCAAGGTAATGGTAAGAAAGACTGTGTTAAATTGCTTAAATTTTTTTTGTAATTAGAACTAAAGGTTTTTTTTCTTTTAGAAATTCTTTTATATTTTATTTTTTGTTGACTTATCTCCAATTTTTTAGATGTATATGTACTATTGAGACGTTTAATTGAGATTTTGCCAAGTCTTTTATTAACGTTTTAAAGTGTTAAAGAAATTAAAAAGATGATTTTTTACAAATTTTATTTTTGAAGAATAAAGTAAAAAATGGTCTACAGATTCATAATAAATCTTAAGAATTAATTTTTTATCAAAAAAAACTAGCTAAATGTCCCCTCTCCGTGATAGATTCCGTGGGTTTATATACTTACTTAAACCATTTCAGAGGGGGTTTTTAAACTATGTTCACATCAGTGGACTCAAATAGAAAAAAACTCGAGCATCCTTCTAATGAAAATGTTCAATTTCCTCAATCCCTGAATAATTCGATCATCAAAGAAAGTAAATCTGGCATTGCCAATCAAATAGATCATTTACTTTCTCAAAATGATGAATTTACAAAATTGCAATTAACAATTTTTGGAATTACTTTTATTGTTTCAATTTTATTAGCATCAATAACTGGAATTTTTCTAGGCTTTACTTTTGGTTTTAGTATTTTTATAGGTGCAATTGCCGGCATTTTTTACCTACGTTTGCTTGCCAAAAGTATAGGGAAACTTGGTAAAGAATCATCAGGTGTATCAAAATTGCAACTATTAGTTCCAGTTTGCCTCTTTATTTTTGCAAGCAAGCTAGGATCTTTGCATATTTTTCCTGCAATGATAGGTTTTTTCATTTATAAGCCTTCACTCATTCTTTATTTTTCACGTTCTTAAGTAAATTTTTTATTCAAAACAAATGTTTTTTAATTCTTTGCTAACAAATTTTGCAGCATTAGAAGTTGGTCAACATCTTTATTGGCAAATTGGAAATATCAGACTTCATGGGCAGGTATTTTTAACATCTTGGATTTTATTAGGAGCGTTATTAGTTTTTATTTCTTTAGGAACTAAAAAAATGGAAAATGATCCTAAAGGCCTTCAAAACTTGCTTGAGTTCCTCTGGGATTACATAAGAGATCTTGCTAGGACTCAAATAGGTGAAAAAGTATATAGAGATTGGATGCCATTTATAGGCACTTTATTTTTATTCGTATTTGTTAGTAATTGGGGAGGAGCTTTAATTCCTTGGAGATTGATTAAGTTACCAAGTGGAGAATTAGGAGCACCTACTGCAGATATCAATACGACTATAGCCTTGGCCTTATTGGTTTCACTTTCTTATTTCTATGCAGGTTTAAGCAATAAGGGTTGGAGATACTTCGAATATTATGTTCACCCAACTCCTATTATGCTACCTTTCAAAATTCTAGAGGACTTTACGAAACCTTTATCACTCTCTTTCAGGTTATTTGGAAATATTTTGGCTGATGAACTTGTTGTTGGTGTTCTAGTTTTTTTAGTTCCGCTAATTCTCCCAATACCTGTTATGTTCCTAGGACTATTTACTAGTGCAATTCAGGCACTGATTTTCGCAACTTTAGCGGCCTACTACATTGGAGAAGCTGTTGAAGAACATCATTAGCTGTCTTCCAATACATTCAGACGCTTTTACAAAGGGTCTGTAATCTGGCAAAATATCTAATCGCGTAGGTCTGAAAATATCAGACCCATTCTTAATAGAAAGGATGTCCAAGCGTGTATGACAACAAAGATTATCACAAGTATTAAGCTCTTTATTTCAAAATTATGGATTCGATTACTTCCGCTGCATCAGTTGTAGCTGCTGGTTTAGCAGTTGGTCTAGGTGCTATAGGCCCAGGTCTTGGACAAGGTAACGCAGCTCAAGGTGCTGTTGAGGGTATTGCCCGTCAACCAGAAGCTGAAGGTAAAATCAGAGGAACTCTTCTTTTATCTTTCGCTTTCATGGAGTCATTAACAATTTACGGATTAGTTGTGGCTTTGGTACTACTTTTTGCGAATCCTTTTTCCTAAAAGTTAATATTGCTTCTAATTCTTATTAGCAATATTTAAATTTAATTTTTTAACTTCAACTGAATCATATGTTGGCCTTTAATTTTTTTGGTGCTACAGAAGGTGGATTATTTGATATAAATGCCACTTTGCCACTGATGGCGATACAAGTAGTAGCGCTTACTTACATATTAAATTCTCTCTTTTTTAAGCCTGTAGGCAATGTTGTAGAAAAAAGAGAAAAGTTTGTAAGTAATAATATTATTGAGGCTAAAAATAAACTTTCTGAGGTTAAAAAATTAGAAGCTGATTTATTAACTCAGCTTCAAAGTGCTCGTACAGAAGCCCAAAGAATTGTAAGCGAAGCTGAGGATGAGTCTGACAAGCTTTATAAAGAAGCTCTAGAACTTGCTAACAATGAAGCAAATGCTTCAAAAGAAAAAGCAAGACTAGAAATTGAAAGTCAGACGTCTGCCGCTCGTGATCAACTTTCTAAACAGGCTGATGATCTAAGCGAACTTATTGTTAATAGATTGATTCTAGAAAAATGAATTTAACTCTTTTAGCTACAGAAGGTTTTGGATTGAATTTCAATTTATTTGAAACTAACATCCTTAATTGGGCTGTAGTAGTTTTTGGTCTTTATAAATTTTTGCCTGGTTTCCTAGGCAAAATGCTTCAAAAAAGGAGAGAAGGAATCCTTCTTGAATTAAAAGATGCTGAAGATCGACTCCTAAATGCAACTCAAGCTTTAGAAAAGGCGAAGAAAGATTTATCTTCAGCAGAAGAAAAAGCTTCTCAAATAAAAGCAGATTCCCTTAAAAGATCTGAATCAATCAGAATGGAAAGTGAGAAAAAAGCAATAGAGGAGATGGCAAGAATTAAACAAAGTGCAATCTCTGATGAGAGCTCTGAAGCATCCAGAGCAATTTCTCAACTTAGAAAAGAAGCTGTTGAACTGGCAATTAAAAAAGCTTTAGATTCTCTGCCAAATAGACTTGATAAAACAGCACAAGAAAATTTGGTAACTCAATCAATTAATAATATTGAGGTGAACTAATGCCACTTTTAAATTCAGTTACTACACCATACGCTGAAGCATTACTTCAAGTTGTGAATGAAAATTCGCAAACTGAAGAGATGGTTTCTGAGGTTAAACAACTCTTGGAATTAATAAATGGTTCCCCTGAATTGGAGAAGGCACTATCCTCTCCCATTTTAGAGACAGATGCTAAGAAGAAAATCATTATTGAAATTTTTTCAAATAAGGTTAATTCTTCTTTATTGAATTTCTTAAAATTATTGGCCGATAGGCAAAGAATTGGAATTCTTACTTCAATTCTTGATAGGTTTTTAGAGATTTACCGAGAAAATAGTAATATTGCTTTGGCAACTGTTACTTCTGCCGTCGAGCTTACTGATGAACAGAAAGGTTTAATTACCAAAAAGATCATCAATATTGCTGGAACAGAAAAATTAGAACTTGTAACTAAAATCGACCCATCTCTTATTGGTGGTTTCGTCGCCAGTGTAGGATCAAAAGTAATTGATGCTTCCCTTGCTTCACAAATTAGAAAACTTGGCTTAACTCTTTCCAAGTAACTTTTAAATCAACCTTAAATTCTTAAATCCATGGTATCTATACGCCCTGATGAAATCAGTTCAATCTTAAAACAACAAATAACTGATTATGACCAATCTGTAAGTGTTAGCAATGTAGGAACTGTTCTGCAAATCGGTGATGGCATTGCAAGAATATATGGCTTAGATCAGGTTATGGCAGGTGAATTGTTGGAATTTGAGGATGGTACCGAAGGTATAGCTTTAAATCTTGAAGATGATAATGTTGGGGCCGTTTTAATGGGAGAGGCTCTTGGTGTCCAAGAAGGAAGTAACGTTAAGTCCACAGGTAAAATCGCATCTGTTCCAGTGGGTGAAGCAATGCAGGGGAGAGTTGTTAACCCTCTCGGACAACCAATAGATGGGAAAGGGGAAATACCAACAAGTGATACTAGGTTGATTGAAGAAATGGCCCCAGGAATAATCAAGAGAAGATCAGTTCATGAACCAATGCAAACAGGTATCACATCTATTGATGCAATGATTCCTGTTGGAAGAGGTCAAAGAGAATTAATTATTGGTGATAGACAAACTGGAAAATCTGCGATTGCTATTGACACAATAATCAACCAAAAAGGTCAAGACGTAGTTTGTGTTTACGTAGCTATTGGTCAGAAGTCAGCATCAGTAGCAAACATCGTAGAAGTATTAAGAGAGAGAGGAGCCCTTGATTATACAGTCGTAGTTAGCGCAGGAGCTTCAGAACCAGCTGCTTTACAGTACTTAGCTCCTTATACTGGTGCGGCAATTGCTGAGCATTTTATGTACCAAGGAAAAGCAACACTTGTTATTTACGATGATTTAACAAAACAAGCTCAGGCTTATAGACAAATGTCTCTTCTTTTAAAAAGACCACCAGGAAGAGAAGCTTATCCTGGAGATGTGTTCTACCTTCACAGTAGATTATTAGAAAGAGCGGCAAAACTTTCTGATGCTATGGGAGGCGGTTCTATGACAGCTCTGCCAATTATTGAAACTCAGGCAGGGGACGTTTCGGCTTACATTCCTACAAATGTTATTTCGATTACTGACGGACAAATATTCTTGAGTGCAGATTTATTTAACTCGGGATTAAGACCAGCTATTAATGTTGGTATTTCTGTTAGCCGTGTTGGAGGAGCTGCCCAAACAAAAGCAATTAAAAAAATTGCTGGAACTCTAAAATTAGAACTTGCGCAGTTTGATGAACTAGCTGCTTTTTCTCAATTCGCATCAGATCTTGATGAAGCAACTCAGCAACAACTTGAGAGAGGTAAAAGACTAAGAGAGTTATTAAAGCAACCCCAATTTTCTCCACTAAATCTTGCAGAACAAGTTGCAGTTGTATATGCAGGAGTTAAAGGTCTTATTGATGAGGTGCCCGTTGAAGATGTAACTAAATTTGCTACTGAACTGAGGGAATACTTAAAGTTAAATAAATCTGAATTTATAGAAGAGATTCTTAAAGAAAAAAAATTAAACGATGGATTAGAAGCAACACTTAAAGAAGTGATAAACGAAGTTAAGTCATCAATGCTTGCCACAGTCTAAATTTATTTAAGGAGATCACCATGGCAAATCTTAAAGAGATTAGAGATAGGATCGTTTCTGTTAAAAATACAAGAAAAATTACGGAAGCTATGAGACTTGTTGCAGCAGCAAAAGTAAGGAGAGCTCAAGATCAAGTTCTTAAGAGTAGACCTTTTGCAGATAAACTTGCTCGGGTCTTAGAAAATATTCAATCTAGAGTACAATTTGAGGCTGTCGACTCTCCTCTATTGTCTAAAAGAGAGGTACAAAACATCACCTTAGTATGCATAACTGCAGATAGAGGTTTATGCGGTGGTTACAATACAAATATAATAAAAAAGGTAGAACTAAGATATGCAGAACTTGTAAAACAAGGCTATCAACCAAATTTGATTTTAGTTGGTAAGAAAGCTATTGGTTATTTTCAAAATAGAAAGGATAGATATGTAATAAAAAATACATTCAAAGAATTAGAGCAGGTACCTACAGCCAAGGACTCTGAGGGAGTAACAAATGAGATTTTAGCTGAATTTCTTTCGGAAAGTTCTGATCGTGTAGAAATTATCTATACGAAATTCATCACTCTGGTTAGTTGTGCACCTGTTGTTCAAACATTATTGCCACTTGATCCTCAAGGTATTGCTGAGGAAAATGATGAAATTTTTAGATTGACTACAAAAGATAGTAAGTTACTTGTTGAAAAATCAAATATTGAAAAAAGTGATTCAGAAAAGTTACCATCAGATATTGTTTTTGAACAAAGTCCTGATCAACTATTAGATTCTTTATTACCATTATATTTACAGAATCAAGTACTAAGAGCTCTTCAAGAGTCGGCAGCTTCAGAACTCGCATGCAGGATGACTGCGATGAATAATGCAAGTGATAATGCTAAAGAATTAGCAAGTACTTTGAATCTAACCTATAACAAAGCTAGACAAGCAGCTATTACGCAAGAAATACTAGAAGTTGTAGGAGGTTCAGCAGTTTAGCGGTAATATTTAAAGCATGGCTCAATACAATATAAAAGTTCAATTTGAGCAAAAGACCCTTGATTTCTTGTGTTCTGAAGATCAAGATGTTATTTCAGCGGCAAAAAAGAATGGAATAGATTTGCCAAATAGTTGTTGTTCGGGAGTATGTACAAGCTGTGCATCCATTATATTGGAGGGATCAGTTGAGCAAGAAGATGCTATGGGATTGAATGATGATTTAAAGGAAAAGGGCTTTGCGCTTTTGTGTGTGGCATATCCAAAGTCAGATTTGCATGTTGTTATTGGTGAACAAGTTGAAGATAGTTTATATAATGATCAATTTGGCAAGTATCAAAAATGAAATTAAGTTCGATCACTTTTCATTTGGATTGGCCAGTTTCAATAAAATTAAAAAATTTAAGGGAATTTGTCGTTGGAAATCTAGAAAAAAAAGGCAATGTAATTCGATGGTCAATTATTGATATTCAAAATTCTATTGATTCTTATGGGACAAAAAAACTTAAAATTAAAGCTGTTTTATCAAATTAAAGAAGAATATAAATTGCAATATTATTAATGGAAATTTCACCAACAATATTTATTGTTCCCACTGGTATAGGCTGTGAGATAGGAGGGTTTGCTGGGGATGCACTTCCTACGGCTAAATTATTAGCATCTGCAAGTGGGTGTTTAATTACACATCCAAATGTTATGAATGGGGGTAGTCTTTCTGAAAAGGATGAAAATATTTTTTATGTTGAGGGTTATAGTTTAGACCGATTTGCTAGAGGAGAAATCGCTTTAAAGAGGGTAAAGGAACAGAAAATTGGTATAATTTTTGATTCAGGAATTGAAAGGGAAATATTATTAAGACATTTACAAGTTGCTGATGCGTGTGTTTCTACTTTAGGAATTAATGTTCATTCTTATGTGATTACAAAAAAACCATTAAACGTAGTTATTGACTCTGATTCGTCAAAAATGAGTGGTGGAATAATTGAAAATCCTGATACTCTTATTGATGCTGGTCAATGTTTAATAGAAAAAGGAGTTACGGCAATAGCAATTGTGGCACAATTCCCAGATGATTCAGATTCACTAGAAACAAATATTTATCGAGAGGGAAGAGGGGTTGACCCTATTTCTGGAGTCGAAGCGGTTATAAGCCACCTAATTAGCAAATTCTTAAAAGTTCCCTGTGCTCACGCACCAGCTTTATACCCCATTAAATTGAATGAAGATTTAGATCCTCGCGCTGCTGCAGAAGAAATTGGATATACATTCTTACCATCAGTATTGATTGGTTTAAGCAATGCGCCAGAAATTATTGAATTACCTAATGAAAAGGAACTGATTTCATTGCATCCTAATCAACTTGAATCTATTGTAGTTCCAAATGGAGCGCTAGGTGGAGAAGCAGTATTAGCAGGAATTGAAAAAGGTTTAAATATTATTTCTGTAAAAAATCATAATATATTAAAAGTGACTAATGAATTTTATGATTATCCTAATATTTTTGAAGTGAATAACTATTTAGAAGCTGCAGGAATAATTCTTGCTATTAAAAAAGGTATTAACTTTAATTCAATTAAACGGCCGTTAAAAAAAATCCAAAAATGTTCTTATAGTGATTAATAAGAAATTGCTATGGGAATTCTCCAATCACTCCCTAATGATTGACTGCTTAGTTTTAGTATTGGAGGAGCCTGCTTTCTCTTGAATTCCGCTTTTTTTATAAGTGAGATTATTTTTAAAATTAATTCTTTTTTATAACCATCTTCTTGAAGTTGTTTTAAATCTTTTTTTTCTTCAATAATTCCTTTAAGAATATTATCTAAAGTAGAATAGGGTGGGAGTGAGTCAGTATCTAATTGATTAGGCCCCAATTCAGCACTTGGAGCTTTTGTCCGTATTCTTTTTCCAATTATATCTCCATTAGTGTCTAACATGTATGTTTTTCTATGATTAATCGATTCATTACTATCAAGCCATTTGCATAATTTAAAAACATTACTTTTATATAAATCCCCAATTACAGATAATCCTCCATTCATATCACCATATAGTGTGCAATATCCAACAGCTAGTTCTGACTTATTCCCTGTTGAAAGTAATAAATGCTTTTCTTGATTTGCCAAAGCCATCAGCAGTGTTCCTCTGATCCTTGATTGAATATTTTGATTTGTTATTTCAGCCATTTCTAAATCTATGGTTTTTATAAAAGATTCTTCAAAAGAGGTCATCAAGTTTTCAATTGGAATAATATTGAAATTTATCTTTAATCTTCTAGCTAAATCTTTAGCATCCCTTTTTGAATGAGATGAGCTCCACTTAGATGGCATTGAGACGCAATAAATATTAGCACTACCTAAAGCGGCAGTAGCAATTGCTGAAACTAGTGCTGAATCAATGCCACCACTTAATCCAATTAAAGCTGTTTTAAATCCACATTTTTTAGCATAATCTTTAATACCAAGGACTAATGCATCGAAAATTGATGACATCTCAGAGTTTTCAAATTTATTTTTATCAGGTTTTGTTTGCTCAATTTCCCAACTTGAGAAGTCTTCTGAAAAAGATTTTAATTGCTTGATTTTAGATCCATTCTTATCCAGAATAAAACTATTTCCATCAAAAATTAAATTATCATTCGCTCCAATCTGGTTTACATATATCAGCGGTACTTGAAGATATTTAGCAGCAAAACTGGAAACTTTGGATCTTAACTCTAACTTTTTGAAGGTATATGGGGATGCGGATAAATTCACTAAAGTATCAATTCTTTTTTTCTTTAAATCAATAATTGGATTTTTTTTATGAATCCCTCTACCTTCTATATCTTTGTTGACCCATAAATCTTCACATATAGTTAAACCGATTCGCCAAGTTTTATTTTTAATCTTTTTTATTAGTACAGAAACTTTATCTTCTGATCTAAAATATCTTTTTTCATCGAATACTTCATAAGTTGGAAGAATAATTTTACGTGCAATTATTTTCCATTCACCGCCTTCAAGCAATGCAACAGAATTATATAAATTTGGAAAAAAAGAATCATTTATTATCTCTGCAATTCCAATAGTGATGCTTAAGTTTCCATATTTTTTCTTAATATCTAGGGACAAATTATCAAGTATTTGATATTGACTTTGAATTAAATTTTTTTTAAGAAGTAAGTCATTTGCTGGATATCCCCATAATGATAATTCTGGAGTGAGAACTAAATCAGCAGAAATTGTGCTGGCTTTCGAAGCAATATAGAGTATTTTCTTTGCATTGCCCTCTAAATCTCCAACAACTGGATTAATTTGAGCAAGTAAAAACTTCATTAAACTAATTTAGTAGATATGTATAAATTATTCTTCTTAACAATATCTATTAATGACGTTGGTAAATTGGAGTAGTCAGCACATAATCTGAAATTGGAACTTGAGATGTTTGGGATTTTTATCGTTGCAATCTTAAATTTAACTTTGTGATTTTCTAGCATTTTTAGAGTATTTGATTCAACTGGATACCCCTGTCTTAATATTATAAAAAAATTTACCTCCTTTATAATTTTCTCGAAATTTTTCCAACAGAAAATATCTTTAAGTAAGTCACTACCAATAACAAAATCTAAATTATCAGATTTATAAATTTTTTTGCAATTTACTATTGATTCTATTGCCCATTGGCTACTAATTGATTGATTAAATAAAATATTGGGATTATCTAAATCTTCAATCAAAGTTTTTAATAAATGGCTACGAATTGAGATATCCTCTTTATGCTTTTTTTGGGGATTATTGCTTACATAACTTATTGTAAAATCATAAACATGAGATAATTCTTCCAGTATTTTTTTATGTCCAATGGTGGGTGGATCTGCGCTAGTACCAAATAAAGCAATCCTTTTTTCCATTTTTACTTTACGGCAGATAACTCAAAAAATTATTATTTAAATTCCTAGTTGATAAATATTTATTAATGTGGTTAAAAATCTCAGGTTCTTTAAAAGTTATATTTTGGATCATCATAGAAGGTTCTATGTAAGTAACTTTGCCTCTTATGTATATCTCTTTAGCTGCTAATTTCCCAAGGATTTTTGTAGAATGAATTGCGATTGCTGCTTGAATAATTGATATAGGACCATAGGGTAACAATGAAAGCCCGTTGGTAAAAGGGGCCGTTAATAAAATTACTTTCCTAATAAGGTTGAAAGATGTATTAATACCAATTTGAGTAACTCCCAAAAATAAATTATTAAAAGATATATTTTTGAATATTCTTCTTGAAGATTCACCCTTTAAATTTAAGCCATAAATTTTACTTAATTCTTTAATTAATGCAGCATCTATTGCAAAACTGCCAGCAACATCAAATAAAATAAAAGGATTAAGAGCTACAGCCGAAGCTTTGATGGTAGAAAATTTACCAATAGTTGACTGAGCTAATTTTTGTCTTTTCTTTAATCTGTGCTCTTTTATCTTGAGAAACAATTTGTCAGCTAATTGAAGAGAATTTAATACTAATAAAGTTTCGCCATGTTGATGAATTATTTTAGTTATATAGTTTTTAAGATTTTTTTCGTGATTAATAATTATTGGAATATTTAAATCTTTAGGCAACTTAAACTTTATATTTTCAATTATTTCTTTTACTTCATTTTCTTTCAAAAGATCGATTTTGTTTAAGATTACAAGTATTTTCTTACCATCTTTAATCAAGGAGCTGATTGCGTTTACTTCATTCCTATTCATATCTCCTGCAACAATAAATAAAATAAGATCAGAGTGAATTATTCGCGAGTAGAGTTTGTCCGGGTATTTAATATTGCAGAAATCAAAGCCTGGCGAATCTAGTAAATCTACACTTTTGAGGATTTGATTTTTAAGGCTCCATTCTTCCAATTGTATTTCTTGAGTAGAGCCATTGATAATATTTGTTTCGAATTTGTCTTTTTTTAATAGAGAATTTAAAACAGAGGATTTCCCTACGCCTGATTTACCGTATGCGCCTATTCTCAATTTTTTTTCTTTGAGCCTAAAAAGTTGTTGATTAAAACAAATTATTTCTCTATTAAAAAAACTTTTTTCATGGTTGGTAAGGTCAATTGTCTCCCACCAGTTTTTTAAAAATAAATAATTTTTATTAATATTCAATTGTTTCATAGTTTATTTTTCCACCAACCTGCCAAAACAGATAACACAGCTTCTGCACCAATAATTCCCACGAATCCCCCAAATTCATCTACTACTACTTTCACTCCTTTATGATCCTTGTCAAATCTTGTTAATAATTGATCTGCTTTAATCATCTCGGGTATGTAATCTACAGGTTCGCAAATTTCTGATAGCAATTTTTTATTTTCTCCATTAATTAATTTTGCTAACATGTTCTCACGTTTAACTACTCCTTGAATTTTGTCAACTTTATCTCCCAAAATAACCCACCATGGGGAGTTATTTGACATTATCAGTTTTGAAATTTGATCGAGATTTGATGACCCATCAAGACAAGGTGCTGATACCCTTGGAATCATTAAATCTTTAGCTTTTAAATCATTTAATTGAAAAACTTTTAATATCATTGCTGCTTCATCAGCTTCTATCAAACCTTTTTGACTCCCAATTTTTGCCATTTGCCTTATTTCTTCTTCATCAGTTGAGATTTCATTTTCTGCAGTAATAACTGGAAATATTTGCTCAATTAATATTAAGAATGGTCGCATTAAAGTATTTAATATTCTCAAAATTGGTACAGATAATAATGCTATTTGTATTGAAAATCTTGTGCCAAGAGCTTTGGGGAGCACTTCTCCAACTAAAACAACTAATACATAAAAAGTGATTGAAAATAGTGTTAAGCCAAAATTACTATTAATTACTAAAGTTCCGTATACTCCTAAAATTAGACTTCCAATTATGTTAAATCCATTATTAGTAATTGTAATTACAGTTAATGTCCTGCCAAGATGTCTGCGAAGTTTAAGAAGTTGATTTGCTGAACTTTTAGGCTTCTGTTTTGAGGCTAGCTCTAAAATTCTAATTGAATTAACCGCCAAAAAAGCTGCTTCTACTCCCGAACAACATGCTGAACCAATTAAAATAATAAAGATAAGTAAAATTAAACCATAAACGCTTGCTTCCATTAAAATAAATTAAATACTAAATTTGTTATAGTTCATTTTTCCATTTTTTTTTTAAACAAGCCAATACCTTTTTATGTTTGCCCCCGATAATAAAGTCTTTGAAGAAAGAAGAGAAATTTTTCTAAATAAATTAGATGGAAAAGCAGCTATTATACCTGGGGCTAACCTTGTAAAACATCATGCAGATTGTGAATATCCTTTTAGACAAGACAGTAATTTTTGGTATTTAACTGGATTTGATGAGCCAGATGCGATAGCTCTTTTCTTGTCGCATAGGCCAAAGGGAGAGAGGTTTATTTTGTTTGTTGCGCCTAAGGATGTTATTAGCGAAGTCTGGCATGGCTTTAGATGGGGTCTTGAGGGAGCTACAAAAGAGTTTAAAGCTGACAAGGCTCATTCAATTAATGAATTTAGAGATTTACTTTCAAGTTATATTAATGGTTCTGATGAACTTGTGTTTTCAATTGGTAAGTTTCCATTAGTTGAAAAGATAGTTCTGGAAATGTTTTCAAAACAACTTGAAAATAGCCCAAGGTTAGGTTTTGGTGCAAATTCTATAAAATCTCCAGAAATTTACTTAAATGAGATGAGATTAATTAAAAGTGAATTTGAAATTAGGAGGATGAGAGAGGCTATACAAATTTCAGCAGAAGCGCATGAACTAGTTAGGAAATCTATTTCATCAAAAAAAAATGAAAGACAAATTCAGGGTATTTTAGAAGGATTCTTTTTGGAAAAAGGGGCAAGAGGACCCGCTTATAATACTATTGTTGCCTCAGGAGATAATTCTTGTATTTTGCATTACACTTCAAATAATTCACCTTTGAAAAAGGGAGACTTACTGTTGGTAGATGCAGGTTGTTCCTTATCTGACTATTACAATGGAGACATAACAAGAACTATTCCTATAAGTGGAAAATTTTCTGAAGAGCAAAAAGTAATATATGAAATTGTATTGAGTGCCCAAGAAGCTGCAATCAAGACTGCAGTAATTGGATCAAATTCAAGTGCTGTTCATAATGTTGCTTTAAAAATTCTGATAGAGGGACTAAAAGAAATTGGTTTATTGTCCGGTAGTACTGAGGAGATAATTGAGAATCAATCATATAAACATCTTTACATGCACAGAACTGGACATTGGCTTGGTTTGGATGTACATGATGTTGGTGCTTACAGGATGGGAGACTATGAAGTCTCATTTCAGAATGGCATGGTTCTTACAGTGGAACCAGGTATTTACATAAGTGATAGAATTCCAGTCCCTGAGGGACAACCCGCTATTGATGAGAAATGGAAAGGTATTGGGATAAGAATTGAAGATGATGTATTGGTCAAAGAATCAAACCCAGAAGTTTTAAGTATTGCTGCACTTAAAGAAATTTCTGATTTAGAATTTTAAGATTTGACTTATCAAGTTATTAGATATATTTTTATAAAGTTTTAAGATTAAAAAAAATGAATAAGTCAGATTCATATGATTCAAAACTCTCTCAAGCAAGAGGCTTGGCCAGTCAGCTTGGAATGTTTGCGGAAGAAAACGATATCCCTAAAGATCTATGGGATTCATTGGAAGCTACAATTTACGATTTTTATCAAGTTTCTTATGATAGATAAAACTATATATAAGAAAATATCAATTATTAAAATCAGGAAATTTTGAACAAATCAATCAAAATGTTACCATCAACTGATAAATTATCTAATGAACATAAATAAGTGAATGACCTCATCAGATAAGTTAAATCAAAATCCAACAGAAAAAAAAGAAAAAAACAGTGATCATCCTAAATCTGAAAAATCATCTCCTAATACTGGAATGATGGGTGCTACAGCTGTATTAGCAGCAGCCACGATTGATGAAGATGGAGTGCCTTCTGGGTATACTCCAAAACCTGACGAAGGAAGGTTTATCATTAAAGTGTTGTGGTTGCCAGATAATGTTGCTTTAGCTGTAGATCAAATAGTTGGTGGAGGACCAAGTCCTCTTACTGCTTATTACTTTTGGCCTAGAGATGATGCATGGGAAAAATTAAAAAGTGAACTTGAGAATAAAGGTTGGATTACGGATAGCGAGAGAGTTGAAATATTGAATAAAGCTACTGAAGTTATAAATTATTGGCAAGAAGAGGGTAAAACAAAAAAACTTGAAGAAGCCAAGTTAAAGTTTCCCGAAGTAACTTTTTGTGGAACTGCTTAATAATTAGTTCTTTGCAGCTTGAATTCTCGCCTCAGCCTTCGAAGCCTCTTTCAAGGCCTTAATTTTCTCTGGATTTTTTTCATTTTCAGAGAATTTACTAATTGCTAATTTTGCTTCTTTAAGATCTTCTTCAGCATTTTGAACATTAATTTCAGATCCAATTTCTGCATTGTTGACTAAAACTATAACTTCATCTGATTCAATTTCAGCGAAGCCCCCCATTAAAGCTATAGATTTCCACTGAGAATTCATTCTTAGCCTTAAAACGCCAATATCTATGGCAGTAACTAACGAAATATGTCCGGGAAGTACACCAATTTGTCCAGTAGTACTTGGAAGGATAACTTCTTCAGCTTCACCTTGATAGACATTTTTATTAGGAGCTAAAACTTTAAGAGAAATTGCCATTAATTTTAAAATTATTGAATGTTAAATATATAAAAGTATTTATTTTTCTGACTTTATTTTTTCAGCCTTTGCTTTGACTTCGTCAATATTACCAACCAAGTAGAATGCCTGTTCTGGTAAGTCATCCAATTCACCTGATAAAATCATGTTGAAACCAGCTATGGTATCTTCTAATTTTACGTATTTACCAGACATTCCTGTAAATATTTCTGCTACGAAGAAAGGTTGGGATAGGAATTTCTCAATTTTCCTAGCACGATCTACTGTTAACCTATCTTCTTCTGAAAGTTCATCCAAACCAAGAATTGCAATAATATCTTGTAACTCTTTATATCGTTGCAAAGTTGACTGAACAGCTCTAGCGGTTTTGTAATGCTCATCTCCAACAACTGATGGTTGAAGCATAGTACTTGTTGAATCTAATGGGTCAACTGCTGGATAAATACCCTTTGCTGCGAGAGCTCTTGCAAGTACAGTAGTAGCATCTAAATGTGCAAAGGTTGTTGCGGGTGCAGGGTCAGTTAGGTCATCAGCAGGTACATAAACAGCTTGAATAGATGTTATTGATCCTTCGAGTGTTGATGTAATTCTTTCTTGCAATTCACCAACATCAGTTCCAAGGGTTGGTTGGTACCCAACCGCTGAAGGCATTCTTCCGAGTAAAGCTGATACCTCAGACCCAGCTTGAACAAACCTAAAAATGTTATCAACAAAAAGTAGAACGTCTTGTTTATTCACATCTCTAAAATGTTCAGCCATTGTAAGTGCTGACAAGCCTACTCTCATTCTTGCTCCAGGTGGCTCATTCATCTGTCCGAAACACAAGGCAACTTTCGATTGAGTTAAATCATCTGCATTGATAACTCCTGATTCTTTAAATTCTTCATATAAATCGTTACCTTCTCTAGTTCTTTCTCCTACACCTCCAAAAACAGAGACTCCGCCATGTTCTTTAGCAATATTATTAATAAGCTCTTGAATTAGAACTGTTTTACCAACACCAGCTCCACCAAATAATCCGACTTTTCCTCCTTGTCTATATGGGGCTAAAAGGTCTATAACTTTGATGCCAGTTTCAAAAACTTTAGGCTTAGTTTCTAGGTCTGTTAATTTTGGAGCAGATCTATGTATTGGTGCAGTATCTTTAGTTTCTACTGGACCTTGTTCATCTACTGGTTCTCCTAATACATTAAATATTCTTCCTAAAGTTGCCTCTCCAACAGGTACTGATATTGGTGCTCCTGTGTCGATTGCTTCCATGCCTCTTACAAGGCCGTCTGTGCCGCTCATGGCCACTGCTCTGACTCTGTGGTCCCCAAGAAGCTGTTGAACCTCTGCAGTAAGGGCTATTTCTTGTCCAGCAGGATTTTTTGCTTCAATTCTTAGAGCATTTAGTATCTTAGGCAATTTTCCGGCTGGGAATTCTACATCTAGAACTGGTCCAATTACCTGACGAACTACGCCTTTTGTTTGTGAAGAAGTTGATGGAGTTGCTACCATTTTTTATTGATTGGAAATAAATAGCTGATTTTAAACAGCTTATAATCCGAAAATACTACCACCTCATGGGTAGATTCGTTAAATGGGTTCGGCCACCCGCACAGTTAAAGTATGGTTTAATTGACGCTTTGCGGATTATGTTGTTGATGATACGGATAGAGAAATACTCTTTCCATTTTTACGACGCACAGCGTCCCAATCATGATCCTCCATTAATCTATGGCAGCTGTTTCACTTACAGTCTCTACAGTAAAACCACTGGGAGATAGAATATTTATTAAAGTTTCCGCATCTGAGGAAAAAACTGCTGGGGGCATACTTTTGCCTGATACAGCTAAAGAAAAACCACAGGTTGGGGAAGTTGCTCAGGTAGGTCCTGGGAAACTTAATGACGATGGTTCTCGACAAACTCCTGAAGTGAGTATTGGCGACAAAGTCTTGTACAGCAAATATGCTGGAACCGACATCAAATTGGGAGGAGACGAATATGTCTTGCTTTCAGAAAAAGATATTTTGGCTGTAGTAGGCTAAAATATTTGTTTCAAAAATTATTAAAACTTATTACTAAATTGTTGCCTAAACATGGCTAAAAGAATTATTTACAATGAGCAAGCTCGTAGAGCGCTCGAGAGAGGAATCGATATCCTTGCTGAGTCTGTGGCTGTCACGCTCGGACCAAAAGGAAGAAATGTTGTATTAGAAAAAAAATTTGGTGCTCCACAAATCATCAATGATGGTGTCACAATCGCTAAAGAGATTGAATTGGAAGACCACATTGAAAATACAGGTGTTGCATTAATCAGACAAGCTGCCTCAAAAACTAATGATGCGGCTGGTGATGGAACAACTACTGCTACTGTTTTAGCTCACGCAATGGTTAAAGCAGGATTAAGAAACGTTGCTGCAGGTGCTAATGCAATCACCTTGAAAAAAGGAATTGATAAAGCTACTGAATTTTTAGTTGGGAAAATTCAGGAAAATTCTAAACCCATTAGCGATAGTAATGCTATTGCGCAATGCGGAACTATTGCAGCTGGAAACGACGAAGAAGTTGGTCAAATGATTGCCAATGCTATGGATAAAGTTGGGAAAGAAGGTGTCATATCCCTTGAAGAGGGAAAATCAATGACCACTGAATTAGAAGTGACCGAAGGTATGCGTTTTGATAAAGGCTACATCTCACCTTACTTCGCAACAGATACAGAGAGAATGGAAGCTGTTCTAGATGAACCTTATATTCTTCTTACTGATAAAAAAATTGCATTAGTTCAAGATTTAGTTCCTGTTTTAGAACAAATAGCCAAAACTGGTAAGCCATTAGTCATTATTGCTGAAGACATAGAAAAAGAGGCTTTAGCCACTCTTGTCGTTAATAGACTAAGAGGTGTATTAAATGTTGCAGCAGTAAAAGCTCCAGGATTTGGTGATAGAAGAAAAGCCATGCTTGAAGATATGGCTGTTCTTACTAATGGTCAACTAATTACTGAAGACGCGGGCTTGAAATTAGAAAATGCTACTTTAGAAATGCTCGGAACAGGTAGAAGAATAACTATCAACAAAGAGACTACAACTATAGTGGCTGAAGGTAATGAGAAAGCTGTTAATGCTAGATGTGATCAAATTAAGAAGCAAATGGATGAAACGGACTCCTCGTATGATAAAGAAAAGCTTCAAGAACGTTTAGCTAAATTAGCTGGAGGAGTAGCAGTGATTAAGGTTGGAGCTGCAACTGAAACTGAGATGAAGGATAAAAAACTTCGTCTTGAGGATGCTATCAATGCCACAAAAGCTGCTGTTGAGGAAGGAATTGTTCCTGGTGGAGGTACAACTCTTGCTCATTTATCTCCAATTCTAAAAGATTGGGCTGATAAAAACTTAGAAGGAGAGGAATTAATCGGAGCTAATATCGTTGAAGCATCACTTACTGCTCCTCTCATGAGAATTGCAGAAAATGCAGGCTCTAATGGCGCAGTTATTGCTGAAAATGTAAAATCTAAGCCATTCAATGATGGATTTAATGCTGCAACCGGAGAATACGTTGATATGTCTTCTGCTGGAATAGTTGATCCAGCAAAAGTTACTCGTTCAGGATTACAAAATGCTGCTTCAATAGCTGGTATGGTTTTAACCACTGAATGTATAGTCGCAGATTTACCTGAGAAAAAAGATTCTGCTTCTCCAGCAGGAGCTCCTGGTATGGGCGGTGACTTTGATTATTAACTAAATAATAGTTAAATAATTAAATTTATTTTAAAGGGATCATTTAAATGATCCCTTTTTTTTGATTTTATGAGATCCAGCCAGCGCTAAGAATAATTGCGAGAGACAAAAATATAATTAAAAAAGTCCAAGTTAATTTATTAAGAGACGCTTCTGCACTACTTGCGCTGTTAAACATTGTACTTCCACTTGCTGCTATTCCTCCCATTCCATCACCTTTTGGACTATGAAGTAAAACTAAAAGGATCAGAAGAACTCCAGAAAAAACCCATATCCAACTGAGAATTTGAATCATTGCTTAAAAGATTTGTATTGACTTTAAACGTGTTGTACAACTTTATTATAACCTTTTAATTCGATTTCTTTAATTAAAGATTTTCCTGTCATTTCTTTTGGAATTGGGAGGTTTAACAACTGTAATAAAGTTGGGGCAATATCTGCTAAACCAGCATTTTCTCTTAAATAAATCTCATTCCCCATATTTGGGATTTTTCTTTTTTCACCCTCAATAAAAATTAATGGAACTTTATTTATAGTGTGCGCAGTCCATGGTTCTCCTGCAGGACCCTTCATTACCTCTGCATTACCATGATCGGCAGTTATAAGGATACTTCCACCTACTTCTCCAGTAGCATTTACTATTTGACCTATGCATTTATCAACTTTTTCTATAGCTTTGATTGTCGCCTCCATGTTGCCTGTATGACCCACCATATCTGGATTAGCAAAATTGATAACGACAAAAGCATAATTGCCACTTTTAATTGCTTTAGAGCAACTAAGAGTTAATTCTTCAGCAGACATTTCAGGTGCCATATCATAGGTTGCTACTCTTGGAGATGGAATTAAATGTCTCTCTTCTCCTGGTAATGGTATTTCTACTCCTCCATTGAAAAAATATGTAACGTGAGGATATTTTTCTGTTTCAGCCGTTCTGTATTGTTTAAATCCATTTTCTGAAACTATTTGACCGATAAAGTTATTGAGAGATTCAGGAGGGAATGCAACTTTAACAGGGAATTTTTGGTCATATTGAGTAAAAGTAACTAAATCTAGATTTGGAAAAATTTTTCTTTTAAATTCGGAGAATTTTTTCTCTGAAAGAGATTGAATTATTTGTCTTGCCCTGTCTGGACGGAAATTAAAGCAAATCAAACTATCACCATCTTTCAGGTAATTTTTAGAAATTCTTATGGGCTCGATAAATTCATCTGTTATGTTATTTTCATAACTCTTTTTTATATAATCCTGAGGAGAAATATCTGTTATTTTGACATCTGGATTAGTCAAATTAGCATATGCTTTTTCTGTTCTTTCCCATAAAAGATTTCTATCCATTATCCAGTATCTTCCACATATAGAGGCTATTTCTCCTGTATTGAATTTTTTTATGCAGGACTCTATTTGATTTAGATATTTAGATGCACTTTTTGCTGGAGTATCTCTTCCATCGGTAATAATATGAATTGCAACATTTTTTATTCCATTTTCAGAAGCCCATTTTATTAAACCTAATAAATGATCAATATGACTATGTACTCCTCCGTCAGAGCATAATCCCGTAATATGCAAAGTAGCATTGCTCTTCTTTAATGAATCAGCAATCTCTTGTAACTCATTAATCATTCCTAATTGATTATTTTTTACAACATTTGAAATTCTTACAAGCTCTTGTTGGATTATTCTTCCAGAGCCAATGGTGAGATGACCTACCTCAGAATTACCCATTTGACCATCTGGTAGGCCTACATCTGATCCACTAGCGCTTATTAGAGTGTGAGGGTAGGCATGCCACAATGAATCCATTATTGGTGTGCTTGCACTTTTTATAGCATTGTCTGATAATTCTTCTCGGTATCCCCATCCATCGAGTATTGCAAGAACTACAGGACTCTGGGGAGCATTTAATCTATTTATATTTTTGCTGCTAATCTTTGACATATTTAGATCAAATTCATTATTAAGTGATCCAATCTTAAATTTAGCTTTAAACGCTACTCTTTAACAATTTATATTTAACATGGTTAGCTTTTGCTAATTTAAAAAATATTGAATGTATTTTATTTGTTGATAAATCATGCCTAATAAAAGTAAAAGGATCGTGATACTTTCGCAAGTTGAGCTTAGAAAAACCCTTTCGCGTTTAACTTCCGAAATTATTGAAAAAGTAAAAAACTTAGACAATCTTCTTTTGGTAGGTATTCCCACGAGAGGTATAAACTTGGCTGAAGTTTTAGAAAAAGAATTATCCTATAAGACAGGTACAAAAATAAGAAAAGGGATAATTGATCCTACTTTTTATAGAGATGATCAGAATAGGGTTGGAACTCGCTTGATACAAGCAACAGATATCCCTACTCCTATTGAGAAACAAGAAATACTCTTGATAGATGATGTGATTTATACAGGTAGAACAATAAGAGCTGCAATGGATGCTTTGTATTCATGGGGAAGACCTAAAAGAGTGATGTTATTAGTTATGATAGATAGAGGTTTTAGAGAACTTCCTATTCAGCCCGACTTTTGCGGTAAAAAAATAACGACCAGTAAAAATGAAAATATTCATTTACGTCTAAATGATATTGATAAAGAAGAAGGAGTTTTTATCGAACAACTTTAGTTCAGAAAATATTTCCTAAATTATATTCTCCTAAAAACTCATTTAGAATGTCGTAACACTTAACCAACAAATCAGCTTTTTTGTTTATTCTAAAAAAAAGTATTAGGTTGTCTTCTCCAAGATTAGAACAATTTTTCAGTTTGATTTTAAGTGGTGATTTGTCCCATTTAATAATTTCTTCTTCACTTTGAACCTCTGACAATTTTGGTAATCCATTTTCAAAAATCACATCATATTCTCTTTCTTTTTTTGTTTCGCCAATTATTATTTCAAATATTTCCTGATTTTTTTTACTGGCCTGAAGGATAAGTTTAAATGGGTTTTCAGTAGGCCATGTTTGTCCTTTACAAAAAATAGGATGCCAGAAGGTTTTTTGTTCTCTTCTATTCAATAATCTTATGGATAATCCTTTATTTAAAATGTCTTTAATTTTTACTCCTGGGGTCATTTTTAAAGCCCCCAAAGCAATTGATTCAATAGGTGGCGGGGACTTTATTTCAACTTTTGAAATCTTTTTTTTAATCCATTCTTGAATTAATGGTATTTGGGTCCCGCCTCCAACTAAAATAATTGCGCTTAAGTCATCTATTGTGCAAAATTTGCCTCTTGCTTCATTTAATAAATCTTTAAGCAAGGAATTAAGGTGATTAAGAAGATTATTATCAATTATTATCTTCTCAAATATTTCTTTACTTAGGTAAAATTCTTTTTCTTGATTGTCTTCACTTAATAATTTTATTGGATATTTATTTTCATAATTGATTGCATATGAGCTGAGCTTGCATTTTATTTCTTCTGCCTTTAAAAGATTAATTGTATATTTATTATCTGGAATAAAATAATTAATTATCCATTGATCAATATCTTTACCACCAATTTTTGATCCTATTTTACTGATTATTTCGGCACATCTTATTTTTTGTTTTGAAATTGAGCTGACATCATTTCCTTTAAATTTTAAAAGTTCAGCTATTGGTCCAGATTTTCCTTCACCTCCATCAATTTTGACAATATTCATATCTATTGTGCTTCCTCCAATGTCTAGGGTCATAATTTTGGAACCAAATGGAACATTAATACCTAAACTTGCAGCAGTAGGTTCATCAACAAGTGCAATCTCATCTACAGATATTTCCCCGCAAAGATTAACTAACCATTCTCTATAACCCTTGTATGTGTCAATTGGAGCAGTTAAAACTAAACGCGTGATTTCAAATTTATCAGGAATACTTGCCCACAAAAATTTAAAAAATTTTTCTGCACATTCAGTTGGCTTTAATATGGTTTTTTGATTAATTGTTTCAATAGGATTTCCAATTAATCTTTTAAAATTCGAATGAAAGAATAAGTCCGAGTTATGATTATCTCTCATTTTTAAAGCACTGATGCCAATTTTTAGAAGTTTTGAAGGTCCCTCAAACCAAACTGCTGTAGGTATAACTCCTGGAGATGATGTAATATTGGGTATTTCAATTAAGACAGAATTATTATCTTTTTGATCTTGAAAAGCAATTACAGTATTAGTATTTCCTAAGTCAATTGCGAGAGTACCAGATAAATCTTTTCCCATATGAAATTTTTATGAATCAATTAAGTTCGTTTTGTAATTTATGTTTTGAATCTGCCAAATAAACTGTAGAATATATCTTATAGTAAAAAAATCTTAAATGAACATATCAAATAATACAGGAATTGATTCTGATGATCTTGCCAAAAGAGGTGAAAGCTTAATAAGAAAATCAACTAACAGATATTTAACTACAGTTAAAATTGCTTTCAGAGCTAAACAGAGACGTTTTGATGATTTTGATGGACTTCTAGAGGAATCAACTATTAAACCTGTTCAAAGGTCTATTATTGAACTAAGCGATGAGCAGGACCAACCAGATTTACTTCCTGGTTGATTTTGCTAGAAGATCAAACAAGGTGGAGATTACTAAAAGATTTTAAAAAAGGTAAATTTTGTTTTTTGATTGGGGTTGATAATTGGTCAATTGAGCTACAGCGGAGTGAGTTTGATGCACTTTATTTTTCACTTATAAGAATTAATAAACAACTATTAGATATACAGAATGAATTAATGGATGAAGAGTCTATAAGCTTAGAATTAGAAAACTTGCCTTGGTTTATCGAATTAAAAGGAAAAAAAAACGAATGGAGTTTAAGGTTTGTTTTTGAAAGCCAAGACCAAACAAGATCTTTTGAAATGTATTGGCCGATACCAATAGCACAAAATTTATTTTTTGAAATAAAAAAAATGTGGGAATCAATCTATTAAAAGATAAATAAAATTGGAAATTTTGAAAAATATTTCCCCGTTGCCAATAAAATTTTTCACAATTTTTCCACAGCGAATTTTTAAAAAATAACCGTTTAACTAAAGTATGTGGAAAACTTTTTTTTTTTAATAGTTCTTTATATTTTTTTGAGATTTAATGTTAGAAATTAAATTTCTATTATTACCCCTATTATAACTGAATTCTCATTGTTCTATTACGTGAGACTGTTAATTAATAATCCCTGTTGACGAATTTATAATTTTGAAGAAAACTTAATCTTGTAGATTTCAATTCCAACAGTTTTTTGCAATGCAAGAATTAAATTATGAGGCAAATCCAATAGTTTTAAATCAGAAAGATGATGTAATTAGTTTCAAATGTGAACTTCAAGAAAATCTTCAAAAAGCCATGAAAGAATTCGTTGAGGAACATCCTAATTGGGATCAATATAGAATACTTCAAGCTGCTATTGCAGGATTTTTGATGCAAAAAGGATTTCAAAATAGGGATTTGACGAGACTTTATATTGGAAATATGTTTTCAATGAATTTTAGGGACTAAATTTTTTATATTTTTTCAAGTAGTAACTTTGCTATGTCATTTTTGACAGGTAAAATAGATAATCTATTCCCTTTTTTTACCACTAATAACTCATCCTCACTAAATAAACTTTTTAATTCAGGTAAACTTAGTATCTTATTTGACGTTGAAAGGTATTTTACTTTTACACAATCCCATCTCGGATTCTCAGGCTTCGATTTTGGATCAAAATACTTAGAATCTTTATCAAATTGCGTTGGATCAACAATATTTAGATCTATCACTTCCATAAGTCCAACAATGCCTGGAGGTTTGCAGTTAGAGTGATAAAAAAAAATTTTATCTCCTTTTTTCATATTTCTCATGAAATTTCGAGCTTGATAATTTCTTATCCCATCCCATAAAGTTACTCCATCTTTTTTTAAGGTATCTATGCTATATGCATCAGGCTCACTTTTCATTAGCCAGTAGTTTATCTCAGTCATAGTAAATAATTTGCGGGAAATAGGGCTGCTGGTATGGTATTTTGTTAACTTTTTTCGAAAGTCAGCTTAATCCAAAGCGTTTTGTTTAGTTTATCGAACATTATTAGTCGAAGAAAGTTTCTAATTAGGATGATTCTTTAAATGTGGTCGCAAATTATCATTTAAGATTTTTCTGGATTGCATAATCTTAAAAGTTATAGATTCATTGTTGGAAATTTTTGTTTTAATCATCAAAGAAAAAACACTTTGATCATGTCTATTTTCTATAAATTTTTTATGGTTAAGTTTTTTAGAATCTTCATCTCTGCATATATCCCGATTGTTTAGTAAAAAGTTTAACCATTCGTTTAAAAAAGAAAGTGTTCTTATATTTTTTCTCCAAGCATGGAAAGTTGCTGCAAATTGACCAGTTTTAAGTATTTCCGAATCTAAATCTAGACTAAAAGCAGAAATTATATCTCCATTTGTCCAACTCATTTCTTTGTGTATCATTTGCCAAAGCGCAATATCAAAATGATTTTCAAGTATAAAATTATCTAACCACCTTATTGGTTTGCCAGTTTTCTTTAACCCTGATCTGCCATCAACATATAACAGAATATCGTCCGTAGTTGCTGTAGTTAAAGCTTCCCTAATTATATATGGTTTCCAAACCCAATATCCATATCCTTTACTGTATGATTTTGCATAATTATTGATAACATTAGGAAGATCTTTAGGTTTGAAAACTTTAGTTTCACTTTTTGAATAAAGATTTTTGACTGATTGAACAGTTTTCTCTGCCAAATTAATATACTCATCATTGCTGCCAAAACTAATTATTTTTAATTTCATTAGATTAAATATTTATTAAGCAAAACCTTTAAGATCCAGAAAATTTTCTTTTTTCATTTTTATTGATTTGAGGCGAAAATAAGTCATTCATCTACATTTCACTTTCTAGCTCATTGACAAACTATAGATTGATCTTTGCGATAAATAATTATAAATTTATTATCCATCAAAGTCCCTTTTTTGGAAAGTAAAAGGTTAATTGGGGGCTTTGAAATTAATAATTTTAATCTCTTGAAAAATTTTTAATTAAGTTCCAAGCCTCATTTGCTGTATCCGCGTACTGAAAAATAGATAAATCATTTTCTCCAATCAAGCCCATATCAGATAGGAATTGAAAATTAATTACCTTTTCCCAGTAGCTTCTACCAAATAAAATTATTGGAATATTCTTCTTCATTCCGGTCTGCCTTAATGTTAATAATTCAAATAATTCATCAAGAGTTCCAAATCCTCCAGGGAAAAAAACTGCAGCAGCGGATCTCATAACAAAATGAAATTTCCTCATAGCAAAGTAATTAAATTTAAAACATAATCCTGGTGTAATAAAAGAATTAGGATGTTGTTCATTGGGCAGACTTATATTTAATCCAATCGATTTACATCCAGCATCAAACGCTCCTCTATTAGCTGCTTCCATAATCCCTGGTCCGCCACCAGTCACTATTACATGAGAGTGAGGATTTTTTGTTTTGCTATCCAGAGAGATTAATTTAGATAATTCTCTTGCTGCAGAATAATATTGTGATAGGGAATGCAAATTTTTTAATCTCTCGATATTTATCTTTGAAGATTTAGATTTAGGATTACTCGAAAGAAGTTTTTCTGCATCATCTAGCCTTCTTTTGGATGTAATTTCTTCTGATATGTGGACTCCTCCAAAGACAATAATAGTTGAAATTATATTTTCTTTTTCAATAACTTGTTCAGGCTTTGTAATTTCAAGGAGCATCCTCACCCCTCGCATTTCATCAGTATTCAATAATTCAATATCTTCGTGAGCAAGTTTATAAGTACTAGATTTTAAAATTGCCTCTAAATTACTTGCAACTAATTCAACCTCATTGCTTCTTTCTTTTTCAAAATCACATTTAAATTTGTCATTCATGTCGTTCTCCATTTTGTTGTTTTGTATATAAAAATTAAGAGCTTTTTCTATAAAAGATCAGCCGCTAATTCTGCTAAATCACTTCTTTCTCCTTGAGATAAAGTTATGTGTCCAATTATTTTTTGACCATACAATTTTTTAGCTAACCAAGTTAATCCGTTACTATCAGAATCAAGATATGGATGATCTATTTGATTTGGATCTCCTGTGAAAACAATTTTTGTTCCTTCTCCAGCTCTCGTAACGATAGTTTTTACTTCTAAAGGTGTTAAATTTTGGGCTTCATCTATAAGAATAAATTGATGTGGTATTGATCGTCCTCTAATGTAATTTATTGCCTCTACTTCCAAGAGACCCATTCCTTTTAAGTCTTCCCATGAATTTTTAGAGTTAGTATCTCTTTCTTTTTGATTAACTCTTGCTCCATTTTTATTTGAATTTGGACTTGTTAAATAATCTAAGTTATCAATTATTGGCTTCATCCAAGGAGCTAATTTTTCATCAAGACTGCCTGGGAGATAGCCTAATTCTTTGCCCAAAGGTACTGGAGGTCTAGAAACTAATAATCTTTCGTATATATTTTCGTCTGCAACTTGATGTAACCCTACTGCTAAAGCAAGTAAAGTTTTACCTGTGCCAGCTTTTCCTACAAGACTTACTAATTGAACTTTTGGGTCCAGGAGTAAATCTAAAGCAAAACTTTGTTCAAGATTCTTGGGTTTTACTTTACCTAAATTTGATCTTCTTAAAAAATTTAGACCTACTAACTTTTTCTCAGATTGATCATATCTTGTTAAGTAAGTATGGTTATCTTTTAAATTATCTCTCAAGATTACCCCCTCATTGTTAACTAAAGATGGTTCAAATTGTGATTTAATATCTCTTGTATGAATAAACCCATCTTTTTGAACCTTATTTATCTCATCTGAATTTGAAATTATTTCCCTAAAACCCTTATCTAAATTATCTAAAGAAACCTTATCTTTAGTAAAATCTTCAGCTTTAAGACCAACAGCATCCGCTTTAATTCTTAAATTTGTATCTTTTGAAATAAGTACGACTTCAGGAAAGTCTGATAAGATTTTGGTATTTTTTTCTTCAAGAGCGACAGCTAAAATCTTATTATCTCCACTACTGTCACTAAGTTCTGAGGGTAATCTATCAGTAGTCTCTTTTCTGCAAAATGCAACTTTTATTTTCCCTTCAGATTTATCATTAATTTTTACACCCGAAGATAGATTACCTTTTTTTCGGAGACTATCTAATAATCTTGAAACTCTTCTGGCATTTCGTCCCTTCTCGCCAGGATCTCTTTTGAATCTATCAACCTCTTCAACTACCTGAATTGGAATTACAACATTTTCATTGGTAAAATGCAGAGGTGATTCTGGATCATGTAATAAAACATTTGTATCAAGAACTATAACTCTTTTTTTCATGATTAAGTTCCTCTTTAATTTAAGTGAGAAGTGGGTTTGAGTTTTAATATCAATTTGAATTTGCAGTTTCTTTAAATAAAGGATTAAACATTAATCTTTTGATTTGATCATTTTCCCAAATCCAATAGACGGGAGGACTTTTTCTAGCGTTAATAAGACTTAATTTGTTCAGTTTATGAGGGATAAATTCTTTTTTTGAATCAAAAAATTTATCTCTGATAGGTTGATTTAAAACAATGCTCCCTTCTTTCCCAGAGATTGATCTGTGATAAGTTCCGATAGGGATTTCAAGTGCTCCCATAGATCTTTTTAGATAAATCACATGATGGGGCTCGTCCCAAGCTGGATTTATCAAAATAAATTTTCGCTCACCAGTAATAACTAAATTGTGATCAATTTGATGATTGTGCACATAGTACTGTTCATGCTCAAATTCATCTGGAGGAGATATAGCCTCTCCTGAATGAATAACAACATCACAACCATTAGTTGAATCTAAGCCTGCATCAAAAAAAGTTACTTTGGGAGTTTCTCTAAAAATAGTTGTAGGGCAGAATTTTAATTCCATAATTCAACCTCTCCGCTAATGAATTAACAAATACGATTAAAATTTATTTGCAAACTATAATTATTTATTTTTGGTTAATTGCAACAAACTAAACAATCTTCCTCAGATGGATAATCTATACAACTTTTTTTTAAAGTTTTTTCTAAAGTTTCCGTTTTCCTGTAGTAATCAAGATCTTGTAAATCTTTTTTGGGAACAGTAAATTGTGTTTGTAGTTTCATTTTTCCCCCTTAATGTTGCTGCTTGTAACCATCCCAAGTTTGATTCAATCTTAATCCAAGATATGAAATTAAAATTGTCCAAAAAAGAATTTCTAAACTTAAATTAGTCATCTACTTTCCTCCTTTTTAATAACTGATATTTAGTACGTATTAGATATAAAAACAAGCGTAAGAATACCTAAAAATTGATCAAAAATTAATCACAATAAATTTTGCAATGATTATTAGTAGGATGCGCATTGCATTCTTGCTCCCAATATTTTTTTAATTCTTTTTTGGGTAATTGATAATTGAAATCATGCATTCTCCAAATATCTGAAGTTGCATTTCTTAGGGCAGTGAATGGAGTGGTAAGTCTCATAAAACCTCCTATATCTCTACTCCTTAATTATCCTCTTATTCAGCTGAAATTAATAGAGTATTATTACCCGAGTATTAGTACTTTGTGGTTGTTACGACTATCATTTTCCATTCAGTAGGAGTAGAAATAATTCAGGAGTCAAAAGCACTTCATTGACTTTGTGGACAGCGAGGGGCATACGACTCGAAGAGGGCAAATAAATGCCCTCTTATTTTTTAGGTATTAGCACTCTTGATTTTTTTATTTGAGAGATACTAAAAATTAGCGTTTCATTTTAAAAGTAAAGTATGCAAACCCACCAAGCAATAAAAGACTCACAACCCCATAAGTAATCGCTATGCCGTACATGTAAGTCATTTATTTATAAAGACATAAGCAGAATATAAATAAACTAAGAAAACTCCAATAGCTATAAAACTTCCATAGATTAGAAAGTTCCAGATTTTAGATAATTTGGGTTTTCCAAATGTTTTTTCTTCTTTATTAGAAATCATTTGAATTCTTTTTCTTTAATGGCAGAATTTCTTTTAGCTCTCAATACCAAAGTAATTGTAAGTGCACTACTAAGTATTACAGCATCAATTAGAAGATGAGGTGAAATATTCATTAGTTAATCAAGGAAAAAATAAGAGTCATTATCTTTTCAGCTATTAATCTTCTATTCATTTAACAAAGGGGTTTGTTCCTTTTAATTTTAGACCGATTGTCAAACAAATAAATACTTTATAAAAGAAGGGGCTATAAGCCCCTCTTGGTGAAACTCTTCCAAAGAAACACCTTTTAGCTTTTACTGTGAAACCTAAAATTTAGACAAATTCGTAAAATAAAAATTAAAAATTTAAACTACCTTTTTAAAAGGGTTCATACTCTTAAAAAATTCATTACTTTTTTTATTTTTCATTTTCTTAAACCTATGATTTATCTCCAAGATATACTTCCTGGCTTTTTTGTCGCTTTCAAGTTTCTTTTTTCGTAGACGTAAAGCCTTTAGATCTTCTATCGACATAAGACCATCATTATCTTGGACGGAATTAAAATTATTCAATTGCGTCATTTTAGGAAATTTAAGTATCTTCTTTAAAAGCCACAGTAACAATCTCATAGTTATTTGCAATAGTGATAAGAGATCAATTTAACTTAAAAATAAGTTAGTCAATTCTTAACAAGCTATTAGATTTAATACTAGAAGACTTCAATAAAAAGTTTATTAAAATCAATAATAATTTCTCATCGAATTATAAGTAACTTTTACTGATACTATCGATTCTCCATAATGTGATGCGGCTGATCTCATTAATAACGAGTAAAAAAAGTTAACTAAAGCTTTTTCCACGAGGATTTAGTCACTAATTCAAATAACCTTAAAAATTTTGTAATAGCAATATACAAAATAAATTTATCAAGCAATCAAGATATTTTTATCATATGGTTATTAATTTATTTGATAGAAGTTTAAATTTATTTATTTAAGTAGCGGACTAAATCCTCGTGGAGCATTAGACCTTAGCCCGCTCTATCTTTTTAGCAAACTAAAAATATCTCTGCAATGTATCAGGATCGTAAATTGCGATTCTTTCGTTGAATAGGTCCTTATAAGTCAATTCGCAAAGTAAAAGCTATATAGTATATATTCGAAATTTTTGTATAAATATTGTTAATGAATTTAGTCATATCAATTGATTCAGTATTTTTGCTCATTGATATATTAATCCTATGAATAATAGGATTGTTAGTAATTAAAAGAAGGTTTAATTTTGAAAAAAATAATTAGATTTTTTAAATTATTTAAGAGAAGAATTGATATTCTTAGTGCAGAGACTCAACTAAAATTTATATTAGAAAATTAATAATGGGTTTTCTACATTATCCTATTTGAGTTGTGCAGGAACTTACTTCCTTATTTATAGGGGTTACTTGTAGTTGTATGTTATTGATTCTTTTTAAGGATTTTATAATTGAAAGATCTAATTTCAAATAGAAGCCTATTTTCTAATAAGAGTTGACAGCTAAGAATAAATATTCTATTAATTAAGTGTAGTTAATGCTACAAAATCGTCCGATCTACTATTTGATAGACCGCAGTACGACTCAAGCCATAGGACGGGGACTTGAGCAAGTTTTCAGGAGCTGCATCATGGTAAACATGTATTTCAACGGAAAGTCATTCGTATATTGTAGAAACATTGAACAAAAGGGAATAAAGCTTACTTATAGAGGATCAATTTACTTAAAATAAGATTTCTAAGTTCGTTTGTAAAAAAAGTTTTGAAATTTATTTAAGTTTCTGAACTCAGTATTTATTAATACGTTATAAGAAAAACTTATTGCAAAGATATTTTTTGCCTATTTAAAAATTCATAAATTCGTATATTTAGTAACGAGAAATTAATTTTAAAATAACTATTTTTTAATTAGATTTTTAAAAGGTTATGCAACCTATTTCTGAAGAACTTTACAAAAAAATAGTTGAGAGTTCAAAAAATGAGTAAGTTACTAATTGCTTTATTAGCTTTAGATATAGGTGTTAGTCTGTCTAAAGTTTTTATTTTTACCTAAAAATCAAATTACTTATCAAAAAGGTGTAATTGCTTTCTAAATAAAAAATAGTTAATGGTTATTCTTTATGAGATGTATTTATTTTATAAAATAAATAATTAAACCAAGAAAAGAGCTACCAATGAGAAGTAAGACCATTAACAGGGCTATTAACTTCGCTAGTCCCATAAAGATAAATCTGAATTTCCTGTAGATCTTTGCATCCAATGAATTTTCCAAACATTATTTTCTTTTTTAAAAATTGATGTAACTGTTGGTAAGTCATCATTAGGAGTTCCTTTATAAGTAAATTTTGAACCTAGTGTAAAAATGCACATTACTATGTTTTCGCTTAAAAATTCGAATCGGTGAATTTTGGTTATTTCTGCCTTTTCTTGAACAATATCACCATTAATCATTTGTGCGAATCCTTTCGCATCTATAGGATTACCACTAGGTCTTATGAATAAAAAATCAGGAGTTGCATTATCAACAAAAAATGAAGCCATTTTTTTTGGATTAGCAAACTCATTTAATAATGAAATTATTGTTTCTTTATCATTCATAAAGAATAAGGGGATTAATCTTTCTAGCTTAGACCTATTATTTAAAATGTACAAATCGAAATGGAATAATTTTAAAAAAATTCGTTAAGATGTTCGAAAGAATTAGATTTTAATGTCAATCATGATCAATTCATTAAACAAATTATTACCCGTTGGCAAAAAGGTCAAAAAATATTTGCCTTTCTTTATTGGATTTAAATTACTCACATTTACAGGCTTTCTTACTTATTTAATGAATCGCTAATTGATAAAACCTTAAAATAAATTTTAAATCAATTAAGATCTAGTGAATAAAGAAGAACGAATTAAAAGATTTAAGTCTTTGTCGAGTAAGCAAAGACAAGAATTGATATTAAAGAAGATGAAAGAAAGAGGCATAAATGTAGGAAGTGGGATTCCTAATAAAAAATACGAATGCAATGAGTTTTATGAATTAATTCATATTGCAAAATGCTTTCCAGAATTAAGAGAGAAAAAATAAAAAAAAATTTAGGTTTCTTTAATTAAGTTAATTATTTTGGTTCCCTTATTGCCGCAATAATTAATCCACCTATCAATCCTAGATTCATAAATACTGCTCGTTGATGGAAAGGGAATAAATGAAAAATTATTGTTGTTGGAATAAGAAATAGTAATAAAAAGACTGAACCAATTTTTTGATTTTCTCCAAATACAAAAAATCCCGAACCTAAGATAAGACATATAATCGCTCCAACTAGAAGAATAGATGAAATGGGATCGGGAATACCTTTTGAAGAAATATATTCAACTGTTCTTTCAAAATCATTTATTTTGCCTGGTATGGCAGAGATAAATATTGCTGAAATTGATACTCTTGAAAAAAAATCTAAAAAGGATCTGAAACTTTTATTTTTTAAAAAAGAATTTTTCATGAGTTTATTATAAGAAAAAATTTTGTTTTAAAATACTTAATTAGTCCAAAAAAATTTTAAAGTTTAATAATAAGATTAAGCTCAATTAATAGAAATTTTTTTAAATTAATTTGAATCTTTTAAACGACATTAAAAGTTATTTTTAGAATGCTTTTTTTATATTTATGCAATAATAAAATCTAACTTAAAATAAATATGTTTAAGAAATTTCTTTTAACTTCTTTTTTAATTTTTGGTTCTCTCATAACTATATATCCCTCAAAAAAAGAAAATAATAATTTTTTCGATTATTGTTATTCTCTAGAAAAAATAATTTCTAGAAATTCAGTAGAAAACAGTAAGAATCTATCGAATAATTTTAAGCCTTTAGCAAAAGATATTACTCTATTTGGAACTAAGAAAACTAAAGGTAATTTGGCTAACAAGATAATTGATCAATATAAAAATTCTAAAAAATTATTTATTGTAACTTTTGTGCCAAACCGAATTTATTGTTTAGCAGGATATTGGATTGAGGTATCAAATCCAGGTAAATTTGAAGCGATTTTCTATAAAAAAAGTAAACAAAAAATAAATGAATATAAAAATATAAAAAAAGAAGTAGACGAATTTATTAAAGATATTAATTTAGAATATAAATCTATAAAAAAAGAAATTAACGAATTTTTTTAGAAATTTAAAATCCTTTTTCTAATTAAATTGTTTTTTGTAAGTTACTCCGCTGGAAAATTTATTATTTTGACTTTCTAGTGCCACCATAGGAATAATTTTTATGTTTAGAAATTATACTCCAACACTCTTTACAACAAAAAATCCAGTCCGTATGAATTATGGATTTAACTCTGTAATGAATTTTATCTGGCTTATGACATGAATCACATTTTTTCATTTTATCTATTAATTTTTAAGTTTATTTTAAATAAGTAAAGTTGGATTTATAAAGATTCACGAAAAAATTTTTATCGTGTCATTATAAATATGCACTCAAAATATACTGAAGCAAAGCAGTGGTTTTATTGAGTGCGATTATTTTTTTGATTTGTTAAATAGTCCTTATTTCTGCTTTATATTTTTGAAGTTAGCCAAATATTTATATAATATTTTTTAGAATTTTATTTATCTTTAATTCAAAAAAATATTTTATTATACATCTGTATTAGAACTTTAAAAAGAAACTCACGAATCTTATCTAATTGATTTTAAGATGATTCTATAAAAATTTAAAATTATGAACATTTATCTTTTTTGGATATTATTTTTATCACTATGGGCAATAGTTCCCCTAATGATTATTAAAGGTAGAGTGGACGAATCTCCCAAGATTCAAACTGCGCCTAAAGTTAAAGAAAAGAAAAAAGGCTGGTTCAATTAAGAGAATCTATTTCTTAAATTAAAAATCTGCAAGATAATCCTGGATAATTTAAATTAAAGGCAAATTAAACTTTATTTATTAAAAGTGGAAAAATTAGAAAATAATTTTCTTTATTTAGTTGTTCTTGGAGGTAGATTAAAAAAAGCTAATATTGAATTACATGATGTAAGATGGGTCGTCGGATCTAAAATTGAGGATACATACGATACTTTAAGAAAGGATTGGTTTGGGTCTTCAAAAGGTTTGCATATCGATAGCTATAAAAAAATAAAATATTTAGATGGTTATAAAATAAATCTTCGAAATGTTGATAAATTAGCAATCAAAAACAAGAAATCTTCTAATAAAAGTTGCACCAAAAAGTATTTATGGTTCGTCAATATTGGAGGTTATGATCCAACTTCAATGCAAGAAAAACATGAGTTTGGATTAGTTGTGGCTTCAAATAAATTAGAGGCAAAAAATATAGCTAAATCTAAATGGCTTATTGGGTGTAAAAAAAAGCATAAAGATGATCTTGCCTCTTTAGAAACGGTAATTAGTTGCGATGATTGTGAACTAATAAAAAAGATAGATAATTGGAAAATAGAATTAACTCCATATAAGAAATTTATTGAAGAAAATAATTATCCTGATTGGTATGGTTATCACAAAATAGATAGTAAATAAAGATCTAAGAATCTTTTCTTGAAAAAGAATTTATTTAAATAAGTATATTTTTATTTATGTTCTTAAAATCTTAAAAAGAACTTGATTTTCTTAATAAATAAAGTCCACCTCCAAGAGAAATTAAGACAGGTAACCAAGCAGCAAAAATTGGAGCTAAAATACCTTTTACTCCAAAAGAACTAAATATAAACGACATTACGTAATAAATTAATATAAGAATTACGCTCAATCCAAAGCCCTGACTTTTTGAAGATCTTAAATTGGATTTAGATCCTAGACTGCTTCCTATTAAGCCAAAGACCAAGCAGGCAAAAGGTAGGGTAAATTTTTCTTGAATGCGGACTTTAATTCTTCTAACTTCCTTCAAGTTTCCAGTTTTTTTATAAATATTTTCTGCTTGTATAGCCTGCTTTAAAGTCATTTCACTAGAATCTTTAGGCACTTTGGCTAACTCTAAGGGGCCCTCTACGAATGGATATGTATATTCCTTGAATTGAATATTTGTAGTTTCGCCGCTTGGAGAAATTGATACAATACTCCCATCTGAAAATATCCAGGATGAGTTTTTTTTGTCGAATCTTGCAGAGTTTGCCTTCAAGATTTGTTGAAAATCTTCTCTTGAAAAGTCTAATACCGTAACACCCGTCATAACGTTGTTTTCGTACCAAGAAGCATAGAATATGTGAGTAAGGTAAGTATTTATTTTTGTTGGTTTTTTGCTTGATGCATTTATCCTAGAGCCGTATCTTGAGAACATAATATTGTCTTTACCTTTTTCACCGCTAAAAGAACTCCCTACCCCTGCCCTTAATGTTTTTTCAGCCAACTTATTGCTTGCAGGAACTAAATTATCATTGAAATAAAAAGTTAACCCCGTCATAAATATTGAAAGAGCAATAGCTGGAGCAATAATTCGTGAAGTTTTTATACCCAAGGATTTCAATGCTAACAATTCAGAATTGCTAGATAATTTTCCATAGGCTAATAATGTAGAAAGCAAAACTGCCATTGGGAAAGATAAAACTAAAAAGCTAGGCAAACTAAAGAAAAGTACTTTTAAAGCTAAAAATAAAGGTAAGCCAAATTCAACTATTTTCCTTATGAGATCGAACATTACCCCAACAGATAATGAAATAACAGTAAAAGCGGAAATGGCAAAGATCATTGGGGGTATTATTTGCCCTAATAACCATCTATCTATTAAAGGTAAAGAATACCAAGGAACGATTATTTTATTAATAGTTTTTTTAATAAGTGATTGAATTGAAAGTTCCAAAGAAATTTATTTAATTTGTACTATCTTTTCCTGCATTATAAAATATCAATGATTTGGAGACCAATATAAATTTCTAGTTAGGATGAATAATGTTTATAGTTAGATCTCTAAATAAAAATAATATTCTTATTTGCAGTAATACAGAAAATTTGCTTTATTAAAAAAAAAGGGAAATGAATGAAAGAAACAAGATCATTAAAGGAATGCAAGTGCATTCATTGCCAACAAAAATTAGTGCAGATTAACAGTTCAAAATTATATTGGGAGAAATTAATTTTAAGTAAAGATTTAGCATAGCTTTTCATGAATGTTTGCTATTTTAAATCAACTCGAGAATAACCAGTTTTTAAAAATCACTCAGCTTTTTGATTTTTTTTGTAGATTTTATTTTCTTTATTTAAAAGAAAAAGAATAATAAAAATGCAAGCAGGAATAAGAATAAAATCTAAAGACATAAATTCTTCTAATGTTATTTTCTATTTAGCAATAAAATAAGATTTTGGCAGGTTTAATGCTTTTTAAAAATGTTTTATTCAAAAAATTATCTAATTAATCATTTGCTTCGAAAATTAAAAGAGCTTGCGGGTATCCCACCTGCAAGCTCATGACGACCTTGTTAAATTCAGAATTCCTGAGTTTAACCAGCTAAGCACTTCCTAAATGCTGGTTCTATTGTAATAAGTAGAATTACTTACTGTGAGTATAAATGCTTATTTTGTAAGTATTTTAGAAATATAGATTAAAAGAAGCAATTTAGAAAAGATTTAAAGTAAATTTTTTTGAAAAATTATTGATTTAGTCTCTAATGCAATATTTTTATCTTTGTTTACATAAGTTAATAATTATGTTACTTTAGTTAACAATAGCTTTTTACATTAAATGTCAAAATTAGGAGTTACCACAGAATCAGGTGGAAGACAAAATATGTTCCCTGCCGAAACTAGGCCTTATGTAGATGAAACCGTCTCTTATGATGGATATCCTCAAAATGCAGAAAAAGTTAATGGCAGATGGGCAATGATTGGTTTTGTTGCACTAATTGGAGCATACCTAACAACAGGTCAAATCATACCTGGAATCTTCTAAAAAAAAATCATTTTATTTGATTCAACTTTTTCTTAAAAAATATATAATAAATTTTTATAAGCTTGCTAAGTTATTTCTATCAAATTTTGTTAGAAAACAAAAACCAGATAAAGGTTATTAAATTGAGAGAAAATATTATGCCAAAAAATATATAGGCAAATTTCTTTCCTATAAATGCAGTTTCAGGTTCAAGTTTGACTCTCATTTATTTTAGTCCCTAATTTATCTAGATAAGATAGCATTATTTAAAAAATAAAATTAAGTATTACAAAAGAAGTAAATTTAAACTTTTCTTTATATATATTTTTAAACATTTAGAAAAAAACTACTTTTTACTTAGATAATTTTGGATATTGTTGATTAAATCTTTTTTGTTTAGTTATTATTTTTCAAATTTAAAACATCTCAAATAGCTAAAATATTTAAGGTATTAAACGAATATACCAATCTCTAATAGATAAAATTAAGATAAATCAACATAAATCAATTTACAATTTTGCTTTAACTTTTATTTAATTCTTGAATATTTTTTAAATACTGTACTTGAAAGGGAAATAAAAAAAATCAGAATTTCTATTAATTTAAAGAAAAAAGAACCAGATTTTTAATCCAGTTCTATTAATTGATTGTAGTTTTTTATTTAAATAAAACCAGGAATAATTTGTCCCGTTGTTAGGTATGCTCCAATAAGAGCGATAAAGCCTATCATTGCAAATCTTCCATTTAGCTTTTCAGCTACAATTTTTTCTTTTTCTATAATTTTTGGTTCAGTATTTTGCATTAGAACCAACCAGGAATAATTTGTCCAGTTGTTACATATGCACCAACTGCTGCAACGAAACCAAGCATTGCTGCTAATCCGTTGAATCTTTCTGCTTCAGGGGTCATTTTTGAAATTTTTAATTGTAAACAAATATAACACATTTATTTACTTTTGTAAACTTTTATTGAAGAATTTGCATTTATTGCCTCATGAAGATCAAATATGCGACAAAACTGTATCAGATATTACTCTTTCTGCTCTTTGATGTTGCCTACCGATCTTAATAAATTAAAAATGAAAAATATGAGGTAAAAGCTATTTTTTTAAAGATTCAATCCTCATTTAAAGGGAATTTAATTTAATATAAATACAAGAGTCAACTAGTAGGGATACAGGTTGACTCTTTTATTTTATTAATTATTTTTTTCATAAAATAATATTTTTAAATAATAAATTATTGCTATTAATACAGTAGATATATATGAACTAATGTCATTCACTACTTATTTTATGCATCATTTTTTTGCAAAAATCCCTTCTCTTATAAACTCTGATTTAATCCTTTACATAGTTCCTGCTCTTACTGCTTCAATATTGTTCTTTAGCTTTAAAATAATGTTTTTTAAAACTCCAAAATTGAGAAAAGCGAAATAAGAAAAAGTATTTAATAAATATTATTTTTACTATTTTTCCTAATTTTGATAATTTTGGATAAGAGACTTTTTTTTCCTGCAACTCAAAGAAATAGAAAAAGTATTGAAGGTGTACTTTATAAAATTATAAAAAAAAATGGTTCAATATTAGAAATTGGTAGTGGGAGTGGAGAGCACGGAGTATTCTTTCAAAAACGCTTTCCTAAAATAGTATGGCAAACAAGTGATCCAGCTTCAATACATCGAGAAAGTATAAGTTCTTGGATTGATTATGAAAAATTAAATAAAAAAATGCCTCAACCTCTAATGATTGATGTTGAAAAAATTCCTTGGAAGATCCCTCTCAAGTTAATCTATTCTTTGCAAGGTATAATTTCTATAAATATGATTCATGTAGCACCATGGTCTTGTACTGAAGCTCTCTTCAGGGAGTCAGGTAAATTACTTAATAAAGGAAGATTTTTGATATTATACGGGCCTTTTAAAATTGATAATAAGCATACAAGTCAAAGTAATTATTTTTTTGATAATTCATTAAAAATGCAAAATTCTCTTTGGGGTATTAGAAATCTAGAGGAAGTTAGTGATGAGGGTAAAAAAAATAGTTTTTTTCAACAAGAAATTATTAATATGCCAGCAAATAATTTTTTAATAATTTATCGAAAAGATTCCAATTAAGTGGAATTAATGCATTTATAACTAAAAAAGATATTTTATAGAGTTTTCAACCAGCTAGCTTTCTGCTCCATTCTTTGTGCTTTTCATCTAAATTAGAAACTTTATCGCCTAGACTCAACTGTAATTCTAATAATTCCATTTTTGTGAGAGTTATTTTCTCTGAATAGAATTTGATGGGCTGCTTGCCATGTAGATTGTCTCCGCTCATAATAATAGTGTTTATAAGATAAACTTCTAAGATAAAAAAGGGTCTAATTCTAATTCTTTTATATTTTTTTCAGATTTGCTTCAATTAAATTGATAAAGAAGGTTAATTTTATTATTTTCTATTGTATGAAGATTGCCAGATATATCTATTTCCTTTTTTGTCGAGCCTAACTGCAACGCAATTGCATGCTACATTCCAGAGGGCTTTGGGTATGGGATCAGGATTAAAAAGATATATATTATTGAAGGCTTTTTTAATTATGAGAGTAGCTTTTTTAGCGTGATAATGAGGAATGGTAGGACAAACATGATGTACAACATGGCTTGAACCTATATTGTGATGAAGAAAATCAAGGATTTTTCCGTAAGGCCTGTCAATAGAAAGAAATGCTCCTCTCATAAATGAAAAATCTGTATTTGAAAAATGAGGCACATCCGAATCTGTATGATGGAGCCATGTGTAAACTACTAACCAACAATTAATTACTAATAAAGGTCCAATATACATAGCCATTACTGGAAATAATCCATACTTAAAAGCAATTAAGAAAATACTCAGTAATGTTAAAGCTATACCAATATCTGATATCCAAACTTTCTTAGTCCATATTGATGGCCATAATGCTTTGGAAAATGGTTTAATTGGCCAAAAATGATTTGAAGTTCCATATTTAATACCTCCAGTACTTCCGGTAAGTAAATAAGCAGGCCAGCCAAATATTAAATGTAAAAAAAGTTGAAAAATTCCATATTTTTTTTTACCAATTGAATTTGAAAAATGTAATTCTTTTTCTCCACCAATCTTTTCAGTTACTCCATTTCCCTTAATGACTAAAGGAACGTGCGTTTCACCGTTGGTTACATTATTTGTGAATCGATGATGAACCGCATGAGAACGTTGCCAAGAAAAATAAGGAACTAGTAGTAAAGAATGTAGTAAATATCCAATCATAGTTTCCAAAGTCTTGTTTTTAGAAAATGCTCCATGTCCGCATTCATGAGCAATTACCCAGAATCCCATAGCTGTGGTACCTGATAGTAATGAGTAAATGATCCAAATTGGGATCATTTTTGACGTAAATGGAATAGATAATCCTATTACAACTACCAATGATTGAATTAAAACTGATTGTAAAAGATACCTCAAAGAGGTTTTGGTATTACACGTGAAATAGTGACTTGGGATTACATCCTGAAATTCTTTTATGCTTGGAATATCTTTATGCTCTATTACAAGCGCTTTGCCTTTAAGACCTGAGAAATTTATATTGCTCAATTTTTTTATGTAAGAATTTAATTAAATAAAAATGAATTTATATATTCTATTATCCATCACAGGCTCTTATTATGAAAACAATATATATTTTCAGTTTATAAAAAACTTAAACGAGTAACATTTAAATTCTAAACAAGTTTAATTTAGTCTAATATTTTATGTGTCATTTTTATCGAAATATCTCAATTGATCAATGCAATTAACTTGTCCTTTGACTTTTATTTATGCCCCCTAATACCTTATTTCATTTATAGACCGCGTATATATCTCTTTGGGAGCCCAGATTGTTTACGCGGTTTAACTATTATAGGTAAAACGATTACTCCTACAGTAAAAAGACAGATTGGGGCAACAACCATCAATATTGATTCTAAAGACATAAATAACTTTAAATATATTTATTAATAGCAGCATTTTTATTCAAAGACATGCGTATTTATATCTATTTAATGAAAATTTCTTCAAATTTTGTATAAATAATCATTAAGCAAAAAAGAAAAAAAGATTAAAAAAGATCAATTTTTTAATATTTCATCCTAAATAGTTTTTTATTATTTTCTTTCTGGGAGGTTATTTCTCATGGACAATGACAAAAAATGGATGTTAATGACATATTATTGTCCAACTCATGGCAATTCAGGCATGGTAAAAAAGATTGAAATAACAAAAAAAGAAATTAGTGAAACATTTTTTAAAAACGTTAGGGATTCTAAAAAGCTAGAAAATCAATAAATTTAAAGGCTTTAGCAAGGGTTCTAAATCTTTTTTAGAACCTTATAATAAACTATTAATATCTTGCCGAGGCAACCTTATTGCTTGGAAATTATAAGGATTAAAAATCAATAAAAGAAATAATTGTGGAATCTCATTTAGATTCATTTCCTCAAAAAATTTAGTCTAATAAAAAGTTCTTATCATAAAAGAAATTACAAAATAATTTATTTAGATATCCAGGTTAAATTTATTTGTCTATTTAATAATTTATAAATTAAAAACTTCTTGGATTAAAATCTCTAGACATGATCAGAATCGCAGGTTAATTCACACTGATTTAGATCACTGGAGGCTATCTTCTCTAAAATCCTTAACATATCAATTGAAGAAAGCTCTCCATTAGGGTTCCATTTTAAAGTTGTTTTCCTTTGTGGTGAATTTTTTTTATTCATTTTGATCTCCCCCCTTTAAATGAATTTCTAAACAACGAGTAATACATTCTTGATGACCATCCACAATACTGCATTCAGTAATACATTCAAAATATGAATTAATAGAATCTATTTCTGTATTCTGATTGGTAGAAACAAATGAATCATTCATAATATTGTTAGATTTATTTGGAATAGAGATATAGCATGAAATAATGATCAATAATTTAATTTATTAAGTGAATTTGAAAAAATAAGTATTATTTCCTAAATAAATATTTAAGTTAGATAATCTTAAAAAGGTTCTAATAATATTCTTTATAAAATCTAAAAAAACAATTATTTTGATTATTTAATGTAAATTTTTTTTCAAACAATATTTTAAAAAAAATCAGCATAAAGACTGATTTACTTTTAAGTAATTTAGTTAGATGATAAAAAAGTATTCTTTTAGAGATTTCAATGAAATCAGTAATTAATTGGCTTTCGAAAATGTTTGAGAGTATGGCAAACGCTTTTATGCATCCTTTAAAGAATGACTTGCCTCCATCTATTGGTATGCATTCGTATAGCAGTATTCCTGTAAAAAGAAAATTCAGAAGAAAATTGAATTAGGTATTACCTTATTGGTATTAATTTTTCATTTTTATCATCCCAAATAATATATTTGAAACAGTTTGGTATTTCACTTAATTTTAAAAACTTTGATTGATAAAGCAAATGAATATTTGCTTTATGACAAGCTCTTAAGTTGTAATTTGGGATTCTTTCAGAGAGATGATGAATGCTGTGGAAAGATATATCTGCTAAAAACCAATTGAGCCAATTAGGAATATCTAAATTGCTACTTCCTAAAATTGCTCCATCGACGATGTTCCAATTTTTTGTATTTTTAGCATATGCATTTTTATAATTATGTTGTACGAAAAAAACACATATTAAAATTGCTGCTGATAGGGTTAATACCAAAGAATAAAATGATAAGAAAAAAACTAATCCCAACCATTTGCTCATAAAAATCCACCCTATTATTACTACAAGGTTATTTATTATTAATTCAAATAGTTCACTAGAATTATCTCCATAATCAGAAAAGGGTGACTTGACTCTTGAATTAATAACTAAAAGTTTAGAAATTTCCCCTTTTTTTATTTTGTAAAAAGTCTCTTTCACTATATCTTTAGTGAAATTAAAAATAATAATGATCAGTCCTAATCTAGGTTTTAGAACCAAGTAATAAAAGCCCCCTGGAAAAAGCATTATCCAATTTCGGCTCAATTTATAAAATATTTGCTCTCTTTTTGAGAGAGAATTATAATCTTCCAGACTTAAAACATCTATCGGACCTTTATAAATTTCCCAATTTCCATTATTTCTATGATGAAATGCATGATCAATTGACCATGATTTCTGGGGTATACCATTTACTAACCCAAGTAAAAATCCAAAAAAGCGGTTTAAGTTACGTTTTGCAAAAAGAGAATTATGACCACAATCATGCATTAGTGAGAATGTTCTAGAAGAAAGTAGCGTCAGAACAAAAACATTAGGTATTAATAAAAAACTTTTAACTAATAATGAAAATGGATGATTTATTATTTGGTGAACAATTAACCAAACAAAAATTATAGGTATTATGGTAGATATAATTTGATAGAAAGCTCTAAAATTATCTCTTTTTAAAAATGGCTTGATTAAAAAATCACTTTTATTTATTTTGATCATATTCCTTGTTTTTTGAAAATGGCATTTTTAAATAGTATTCATTATTAACAAAATTAAAAAATAAAAGTTTTGTTTTTGATTAAAGAATAAATTCTTTAGACATAGTTCTCAATTGATCTAGATTCAATCTCTCTAAGTAATTTCTAAAATCATTTAAATTTTTAGTTGAATCAGAATCTTTACTCTCGAAAAGGAGACTATTAGAAATTAACTCAATCAGATGATCTTTATCCATAACTCCTTATAAACCATAATTCTGGTTAAAAAAATTAAGGTCTTGAATTCGAGATCATTAAGGGATTTTAAGAAAGTAATTTTTAAAGCTTTTTATGATAATAATTGTTAGTTTCATAAATTTTTTAAATCTTGTTCAATCTTTTCTAATCTTTCATTTAATTCTTTTTGTTCCTTAATTAAGGCCTTTTTCTTTTCTTTCAGCTCTCTGTTAAGCGGCGAATTGAAATATTTTTGATATGCAACAAAAAAAACTGCTATTGCTACCGCAATGCCAAGGGCACCAATAATTAAAATTGGAGATGAAGGAAAGTCATAAAATGGGATTTGCAATGTTCTTTATGAAAATTTAATCTTAGCTATCTTTAAAACAAAAAATGAACAATAAATATTTTTTCAGGAAAAAATTATCGAGGTAATCACTTTAATCTATTATGTATATTTAAAAATTAAGATTTATTTTAATTAATTTATAAGAATGAGTAATTGTACAGCTGCGAATGAATGAATAACTAATAATGATTAAGTTAGTAAAAATTTATTTTATGAACAAAATCATAAATAAAAAACATAACAAAAATGAACCATGGTTTAAATGGTTAACGAGAGAACTTAATTCTTATGAGGCTTTTCAGGATTTCGCATCAGGCAAAAATCCAAAGAATGTAGCAGAGGATTTTATTTTTAATAATAGTAATGCTATTTCAGAAGTTTTCGAGGATTTTGATGAAGAAGATCACGATACACTTAATCAGTTTCTCAAATTAACAGAATGCGAATGGCATGTTTTTAAAATTCTTGAAAAGCAAATAGCATTAAAAAAAAAGATAAGATTTGTAGATTTTAAAAATAAGAAAAAGTAAAGAGTTAAATTCTATATAAATTTATTTTTCCCTTTGCCAGTTTTGCCTAAGCCTAACCAAATGAACCACAAGATCCATCCGATAAAGGGTATTAAATTTATAAAGATCCATTTCCAATCCTTTCCAAAATCTCTTAATCTTCTTATATCAATAGATATTTGAGGAATTATGCAAACTATTCCATAAACATTGAATCCGAACGTCTTTAAAAATATTGGGATAGTTAGTAGAGAAATTATTAGATTTGCTAATTGCACGAACCACCAGTCAGATAGTGACGTGATTCCTTTTATGTCTGTAGCTTTAATCCAAAACTCTATATATGCATTTAAAAAGTTTTTAAGCATAAATAAAAATTCTAAGAATTTAAAATTATCAAATTTCTTTTAAATTTATCAAAATGTTATTTAATTACTAAATAGGATCAAATAAATTAATTTTTTTTGAATCTTGCTTTGGGATCACTTCTTGATTTGGTAATGAGCAGAATCCATCTTTGCAAATCATCTTTTCTTTTGAAAAAGTAGTTGTTTCTCGTATTGTATTTTTATTATCGTTATTTGAAGATTCTTTTAGCATTTATATAAAAATTAAAACCAATATTAAATTAATAACCTAATTTTTTTTTATACGCAACAAAATTAATATTAATTATTTTTTTGATTTGGTATGTCTCTCCAAAATAGACCCATAATGTATATGAATAAAGAGATAGAAAAAATATAAAGTATAGAATTTAGATGCATTTTATTTATGAAGGTAATTTCGAAAAAAAGCCCCTTTCAAAAAAAGGGTAACTATGAATTTTGAATGGGTTAACAAACTATATCTTAAATTCTAATATTTATTTAAGCTTTTTATGATTATCCCATAATTTCATAAGGAAAAGTCATTGTTTATTAAAATCCACTTTATTAGATAACAGTTATTAAGAAAATAAAAAATAATCCTTACCAAAAATTTCTATATTTTTGAATTTTTTGTTTTAGGTATTATCTGTCTTTATTTATTTCTTTAAGAGCTTTTCTTCCCTCTTTCAGAGTCCTAAAGACTAGCCAAGAGAGAGAGGAGAAAATTAAAATGGAAAGTGTTATTAACGAAATAAAAGTGGTATCAAAATTATTTGTCACATAAATAACATTATTTAAAGGATTAATTAAATTTCAACTTCAAAATTAACTATTTGATCTTGAATATGCCGGTATTAGCATTCCGCCATCTTGATCGTCATTATTATCATCATCAAAGCCTCCTCCAAGAAGTAACTCAATTATGACTAATATAGCTACAGGATATAAACACCAAAGAATCGCAGTAAGAGGAGTTATAGCAGAAGAGGTTGAGTATAAATCTGTCATCTACTAATAATAATTAAAAGAAACGACAATTGTGGATCTATTGGGTATTGATATTCTAATTTTCTGCAAATATTCTTAAAATTTTTTCTGTCATACGAATAAATCTTAGTTATATATTGATATTTTCATACTCAAATATTAATTCTTACTAATAATTTTCTTCTCCCTGATAAGAAACTAAAAATGACATAATGAATCTTGCAATTGTTATTTTTTATACTTAACAATAATTGTGTAATCTTGAATCAAAAACTATTATTTATCTTGATTTTATAAATTCTATGTTTTCTTTCACTTTTGATCCTTTGGCTGCGATATTTGGTATTTCAGGAATTGTAGGCTTCTTTTTCTTCGTTTCTGCTGCTAAGGGAACTTCCAGTATCAATACAAAACCAAAAAAGGAATTAGATTAGAACTTATTGTGTCAGAAAACTAAATTGAAATTTTAAATTTAGTATTTAAAGGCTTGTTAATTATTACTTATTCCATTGTTTAGAAATAAATTCAAGAAAATCTTTTAGATCTTCTTCAGGACAATTTGTTTGTTTTTGTAAATCAATGCAAATTTGCTTAATATTTTCAAAGGCCTTTTTTACTATTTCGTTCTTTTCGATAACTTCAAAATATTCTTGATCAGTAAAAGGCATAATATTAGTTTCCTTCTTGAAAATTATTTATTAACCATATTTTATCTACATTGACTTAACAGTAAAGAAGAAAAAATCTTTTTTCTTAAATTTAGCTACCCAATCGATAATGTTTTTTAATACTTTTGGTTACTTCCCATTCGCAGTTAAGTCCAGCAGGAAACTCAACAAGATCTCCAGCTTTAATTACGTAAATGTCACCGTTTTTGGTACTTATTTTCGCTTGGCCTTCAATAATTAAGCAAATTTCCTTATCATAGTAATTCCATTGAAATTTGCTTGGCTCACATTCCCAAATAGGCCAACTTTTTATTCCATACTGAATTATTACACTTGCACTACAGGGGGAAGATATTAGAACTTTCATGAAATACTTCGGATATGTTTTTTATTTTACAAATAAAAGAAATTCTTATTTTCTAGAATGTGTATTTCTTTACTGTCTTTTATTTTTTTTCGTTTATCATAAAAAAAATCTTTAATTTATGGATGAGCTTTCTGTATTGTCAATTTCGCTATCTATAGCTTCTCTGGGGATATTTTTTTTATTTTTTGCTTCTAACGATGATGATGACCAAGATGGTGGTAAATTGATTAAATCATTAGAAAGAATTAATTAATTTCAAGTAAATAAAACATTTAAGAGAGATTTATAACCTATAAAGCCTGCATAAATACAGCTTAGAAAAATTACATAAACCTCCATTGTGCCGAGTCTTTTTTTCTTTAAAATTTTCATTGTTTCTGAGTGTTTATAGGCTAATTTTATTTAATCTGATTTCTATTAACATGAGTATTTTTTACATTAAAAATGAGATTAAAGAATTATTAATGTCAAGCCAAAAAATAAAAAATAAGTAAAAAATATTATTTTTTTGGTAATTTCTCTTTCCTCATTCTTAGCAAAAAATAAGGAAATTACTGGAGATGTGCTTAATAAAGCCCATCCTACTCCTATGGGAAGGGTTTTAAAAACAACTTGTTGTAGCAATATTCCTATATTTGTTCCAAGAAGTATTGAAAGCAAAAATCTTTTTTGTTGTTTTTTTTCTATGTTTTTTAAGAAAAAATTAATCTTAAATCCTTTTAGACTAATCAAAAAAATTATTGCACCTAATAATCTTATTTCAGTTGTAAGGAAAGGAGATAAATTGCTTTGAAGGAAAACCATCCTTGATAAAAGACCTCCAATAACAGCACATAAAACTGATAAAAAAGGAAAAGCAAAAATCTTAAAGTTATTTTTTTCTGAGAAAGAGGAGTTTTCCTCTTTAAAATTGTTACCTTTTCTGAGAATTATGAATAGCGAAATCGTTACTATGATTATTCCAACCCATGATTGAGTTGTTAAATTTTCATTAATAAAAAATTCTCCTGACAAAGCCGCCATTAACGGAGAAAGAGTTTCTATAGATAAAGTTTTTCTTGTGCCAATTGTTTGTAGTGACTTTAAATAGAAAGTATCACCTAAACCAATACCTATTATTCCACTAATTAGTAGTATAAATATGTTTTTTAATGCAGTTGTAGAACTTAGATTGATTAAAGCAGGTATAAAAATTAAAAAAGCTATTATATTTTTTGTTAAATTAATATCTATTGATTTAAATTTTTGAGTTTGCGCGCGCCAAATAAAGCACGCATATGTCCATGATGTAGCAGCTCCAAAAGCAGAAAGGATTCCAATCAAAACGAATAATTTTTAAAAATTTTATTTTATAAATTGAGTAAATGCTAAAAAGAATACATAAATAAGAATCAAAATCCCTGGTAAGTACTGAATTAGTGATTTGAAATTATTTTTTTTCATATTTACTTAGAGATTACTTTAAACGGTTTTTTTATTAGTAGGGTACAAACTCTCTAACTTCTTTCTTCTTTGAACTTTCGCATTAATTCTTTCTTCTTTTTCTTTTTTCTTGATCTCATCATTTATCTTGTTTTGTCTATATCCGAACCAAAGCAGAACCCAAATAACAGAAGTTATTAAAAGAAGAGCAGTATATTGACCAGTCATAGGAAAACTGGCCTCAGAATATTTAACGTAAGAAAATATTAGACTCATTTATTCAAGTTAAAGCATAAAAATAACGACTGCGTTGATTTTTTTAGAAATTTAAAAATTAGTGAATTGCAGTTATTTATTATTTAGTTTAAAAGTTTTTTATTTATTTTTTTATGGTTTTTGGAGTAATTTTTCTTTGTAACTCCTTGCTATTATCAGATTGAAGCATAATAATAATAAGTTTTTGGAACCTTTTGATTTGGCAGTTGTTGGAGGCGGTGCAGCCGGTTTTATGACAGCAATAACTGCTGCTGAAAATGGAGTTAAAAGAATAATAATTCTTGAAGGTACTTCAAAACTTATGGAGAAAGTAAGGATTAGTGGAGGGGGAAGATGTAACGTCACTAATGCGACATGGATACCGAATGAACTAATTGAGAATTACCCCAGAGGTGGAATTCAGCTCTTGGAATCATTTAATCGTTTTGCTGCTGGAGATGTATACGATTGGTTTGAGAAAAAAGGGTTAAAATTAAAAATTGAGGAAGATCTAAGAGTATTCCCAGTGTCTAATTCTTCTTCAGATGTTATTGATTGTTTGAGAAAAAGTGCTTTATCAAAAAACGTAGAGATATTAACAAAATTTTTTGTAAAAGAAATTTCAAAAACTCCAGATAATATATTCAATATTTTTAGTCTTAAAAAAGCTAAGATAGCTTCAAAAAATATTATTCTTTCAACTGGAGGTAATCCAAGCGGATATAAATTAGCTGAAAATCTTGGACATAATATTGTGAAACCTGTTCCATCGCTTTTTACTTTTTCTACAAAAGAACCAAATTTGGATGAATGTAGTGGGGTATCGATAAAGGGCATAGATATAGAAATTGAATTAAACAATAAGAATTTTCAAAATAGAGGCGATTTACTAATAACTCATTGGGGTTTTAGTGGACCAGCAGTATTAAAACTTTCATCAATTGCGGCAAGGGAACTTTATAGCCAAAAATATAAATTTAATCTAATCATTAAATGGTCTGCTTTAAGTTATGAGGAGTTAAAAGAAAAAGTTAACTATTTAAGATTAAATAAAGGTAAGGTGAATCTAATTAACAGTAGACCTGTTCCACTATTAACAAAAAGATTATGGATTTTTTTATTAAATAAAATAGGTATTGATAAAGAGAAAAAATGGGCTGATTTACTAGCGAATGAAAGAGAGAAAATGATAAATATTCTAATGAAGGACAAATATATAATTTCGGGCAAAGGACCATTTGGTGAGGAATTTGTTACTTCTGGAGGAGTAAAAATTAATGAAGTGAATTTTAAAACTATGGAGAGCTTAATTTGTCCAGGATTATTTTTTTCTGGAGAAGTTTTAGATGTTGATGGGATCACAGGTGGATTTAATTTTCAACATTGTTGGACAAGTGGATGGATCGCTGGGATGGCAGTCTCAAAGTTAAAACATTAAGTAACTAATCAATAAGTAACAAATCAATAAGTTTATCTTTTTTTTATTAAGTATTAGAAAGAAAAAGTTTTTTGAAGAAACTTTAATTTTAAAGTTTTAATTATTGGTGAAGATTAATGCAGAATCTTATATCAAAAAAAGAAGAAGAGGAAAGAAGATTAAAGGCTTTGGCAGAATACAGGATTTTGGGAACCAAGCCAGAATCATGTTATGACGATATTACAAAAATTGCTGCAACAACCTGTAATGTGCCTATTTCTTTGATGACTTTGGTAGACAAAGATAAACAATGGTTTAAATCCAAAGTAGGACTTCAATTATCAGAGACTAAAAGAGATTGGTCTTTTTGCACCCATGCAATAAAGGAAAATAGTCCCTTAATTGTTCATGATGCTTTCCAAGATGAAAGATTTATAAATAATCCATTGGTAACAGGAGACCCGAAGATTCGTTTTTATGCAGGTTTTCCCCTTAGAAATAATGATGGTAATAAGCTTGGAACACTTTGTGTGATAGATAGAAAGCCAGGAAATCTAACAGTACAACAATTCAATATTATGGAATTATTGTCCAAGCAAATAGTTTCATTTTTAGAGCTTAGAAAAAAGTCATTAAACTTGTTAGATGCATTGTCTAATTTGCATAAACAGGAAGGGATTTTATCTGTATGTTCATATTGCAGAGAAGTGAAAAATAAGGAGGGCGATTGGATGCATTTGGAAAAATATCTTTCGAAAATTAGTGATATTAGATTTAGTCATGGGGTTTGTGATAATTGTATGGAAAAACATTTCCCAGATGTAATCGAAGTATGGAATAAAAAAGATTTTTTTGAAGATGGCCAAAAAAGGTATTTAGATTCTTAGATTTAAAAACTTGCTTTTAAGTTATTAATCTATTTTTAAACAAATTATTTATTTGGTGGTTAGGATTGTATAAATTTTGACTAGAAAATGTTATTAGGAACTTTATTTACAGGCGAAATTGCTAAAAGTGCTTTGGTGGCATATGTTCATTATTTAGGAATTATTTTGTGTTTCGGGTCTCTTTTGTATGAAAGGTTGACTCTTAAAGTGGGCCTTAATAGAAATGAGACGATTTCAATGATAATTGCAGATGTGGTCTATGGTTTAGCAGGAGTTGCAATATTAGTCACTGGTATATTGCGTGTCAAATATTTTGGACAAGGAGGCGATTTCTATACGGCTAATCCTGTTTTTTGGATAAAGGTTTCGCTTTATATTTTGGTTGGCTTACTTTCTTTATACCCAACAACAACTTATATCCTCTGGGCAATTCCAATAAGTAAAAATAAATTACCTGAAATTTCAGAAAACCTAGTTAAGAGATTTAGACTTATCATTACCACTGAATTAGTTGGCTTTGCAACAATACCTTTGTTTGCAACTCTTATGGCTAGAGGTGTAGGTTTAGGTTGAAAAATTTATTTCTAGAAAGAAATTGTTTAATAAGTGAAAACAAACAATATAGATGGAGTTTAAGTTATAAGATTTCTAAATCTATAAAAGAAGTTATTTTTATTGGTTTAAATCCTTCATTGTCAGATTCAGTTTTCTTGGATAATACAACAAAAAAGATAATCAAAATTTCGAAAAACAATAATTATGGCAAAGTAAGATTAATCAATCTATTTGCTCTTATTTCAAGCAATCCAAAAAAACTTTTTAATCATAATAACCCTGTTGGTTATCTAAACAATAATTATATTTATAAAAACTTAAAACACTGGTCTGAAAATATAAATTGTGATTTATGGTTGGGTTGGGGTAACAAAGGAAAATTTCTAAATAGAAATAAAAGAATATCAAAAAAAATTATGCAATATAACTCAATTAGGAAAAATAATTTTGATAATCCTCTTGGACCGCTTTTAATTAAGAAAACAATCAAAGACAATCCAATACATCCTCTATACTGTTCTGATAATTCCATCCTCCAATCCTATTTTTAGTTAGTATGATTCAAATCTAAGCCATTATTTTTAGCTATTCATTTAAATATGTGTTAACTTCTAATTGGTAATTTAAACGTATATGAAAATTTCTAAGCAATTAAATAAATTAAAAAACTTAAATGTTGAGGCAGAAAAATGTTCTTCAAGAGAAGAAGCAAAAAAAATAATTAATAAAGCAAATAAAGCACAAGTAAAATTAAAAAATAAATAAAAAGTAATTTCTCTTATTCATAATTTATAATTTCAAGCATATTTAATTTATACGAATACTATATTTATTTTTCAGCATATATGTCTTTGAAAATAATTAAACTTAGGAAATCTCATGAAAGATTTAGTTCGCATAGAGAATGGCTAAATTCAATGCATTCATTTTCTTTTGCAGAGCATAAAGATCCAGAATGGGATAATTTTGGGAAAATTAGAGTTATAAACGAGGATATTATTTCTCCTAAAGCAGGATTTAATACACATTCTCATGCAAATATGGAAATAATTACCGTAGTGATAAAAGGAGTAATAACCCATAGAGACTCTTTAAATAACCTTGGAAAAATTCACAAAGATGAAGTCCAAGTTATGTCTGCAGGTACTGGAATCTCTCATAGCGAGAAGAACGAAGAAAATGAGACCTGCAAATTGTTTCAGATTTGGATATACCCTCAAAAAGAAAATATCAAACCTCGCTATGATCAAATTTCATTAAATGAAAAGTCGTGGGACAATCTAATTTTTGATTACAAAAACGGTCAAAATAATAAGCTTTTTATAAATCAAAATATTTCTTTATGGCGTTGTAAATACAAACCTATTAAAGAAAAAAAATTGCCCTTAAAAATCGATAAATATAATTGGATACAAGTGATAGAAGGTAATCTTTTATTAAAAAGTAAATACCCTAATTCAAATATAAGTCTCTCTTCTGGAGATGGCTTGGGTTTTGAAGTTATTGATTATGATGATATCGTTTTAGATACTAAAAAAGAACTAGATTTTCTTTTATTTTCAATGCCCTCTTTATAGTTTAAAATTAATCATCTACTTCTTTATTAAATGCATTTAAGGCTTGCAAAGCCATATTAAGGTGAACTTCCATAGCACCAAGAGCAATTAAAGAATTTGGCGATTTGTCCTTAATCAAATTCTCTTTTCTTTTTGATAACTCTTTAACTAACTTTTTGGTTGTAACTTCCCAATTGTCCATTAATCCGTCAAATTCTCTTTGTTCGGGGCTTTCAATTTCTGATAATGCATCAGAAAAATGAGGATCTTTTTGTGCCTTCATCATCAAGTAATTTAATTTTTTATGACTTATTGCTTGAGGTAAATTGTTAGATTCACTCATTGCTAGTAGTTAATTTATAGTCAAAATCTAACTAATTAAGTGAATATTCGCTAGGGGGTAGACGGTTGTGATGACCGACCTGAAAATCACAAAATGATATTTTGAACAAGAAATGGATTTATTAACCTTTAATTTTTTCACTTATTATTTTCTTGAAATGATCTCCACGCTCTTCATAATTTTTAAATTGATCAAAACTAGAGCATGAAGGTGAGAATAGTAATGTTCCAACTCTGTTATGTCGTAAATAATTAAAAACAAAATTTAAAAGCTCTTTGAGTTCTGAAAATTCAAAAATATCTTTTTTGAAGCCTTCATTAATAAGAGCCATTTTTAGAATTTTTGAGCTTTCTCCAAAAAGAAAAACACATTTAACTTTTTTCTTTAAAACTTTTATCCACTCACTATATTCATTGCCTTTTAATCTCCCCCCAGCAATAATAATTATTTGACCTTCAATTGAATTTATTCCTGCAATAGATGAATCAAAATTTGTAGCTTTACTATCATTAATTATTTCCAGATCATTATTTTTGTAAATTGTCTCCATCCTATGCGGCAATTGTCTGTAATTTGATAATGAATCTTTAATCTTCATTGCAGATAGTCCAACTTTTCTTGCTGCTGCTATCGCTAATAGAAGATTTTGAAGATTATGTATTCCTTTTAAAGGGAAATGTTCAATTTTGAATAGTCTGTTTCCTTTCTCAACAATGAATGATTGATCATCTATCCAATAATCGCATTGAATAAAATTTGATTTATTTAAACTAGTTGTTATCCAAACCCCTTTTGATAGTGAATCATAGAGATTTCTAAGATATTCATCGTCATAATTATAAATTCTAAAATCTGATTTTTCTAGTAAGCTTTTTTTTATGTTGAAATAGTTTTCAAGTGTTTTATGTCTTTCAAGATGATCTTCTGTGAAGGTTGTCCAGATTCCAATATTAGGTTTGACTTCCGGAGATATTTCTATTTGATAACTGCTTAATTCAGCTACAACCCAGTCAATTTTTTCATGTTTTTTGGAGTAAGCATATTTACATAAAGGTGTGCCAATATTCCCAGCAAAAGGAGCATATAATTCATTCTGGCAGAGTATATGGCTTAGTAAATGAGTCACAGTAGTCTTACCATTAGTGCCAGTAATACCTATCCAATTTGTGTCTTTTAAAATTTCCCATGCAACATTAATTTCTCCAATTACTTTAATTCCCTTTTTTTTTAATTTAATAATAGTTTTATGGTCATAAGGTATTGATGGACTTACAACAACAGATTCAAGCTCTTTTATAAAGGGATTAATTTCTTCAAACACAAATTCTTTATTCAGAGAAACTACTATATTAAGTTCTTCCAATTCTGTTTTTGTTTCTATGAATTCTTTCCCATCTTTGCTTTCCCAAACAATTACGTTCTTATCGATGCTTCTCAAAAACTTTGCAGCCCAAAATCCAGATTTACCTAATCCAATTACTAGATTAATATTTTTTCTTTTAGTTAAATGATTATTATCTATCATTAAATTTATAATTGAATTTATATTAAATGTGTTTGAGGGTTAATTCAATAATGAGATCAATCTTCAGTGTTTATAGAATTTGCCAAATGTAGGTTACTTAATGGAAGAAAATACAGCAAAATACTGGTTCTCTTGGTTTTATGAAAAGTGGGAGAAAAATGCTCCAGGTGAATTAATTGAAAAGGGTTTAACTCCATCTCAGATTGCTGAGCGCTTTGTTAATGAAAACCATGATAGTTTTATTCAATTGTCAAAAAAAATTGATGAAAAAAATTATGATGCTTTAACAGAATTCATGAAACTCTCGGAGAGTGAATTACATATCTTGAAATATTTTCTAAAGTTAGTAAAAATGAAAAATTTATAAGAAGTCACTTAGTATTTCAATGCTTTTTTCCCATAAATCTTTTCTTTCTTTTTTATTAATCGCGAAAGGAGAAGTAGGAGATAATTTTGGATGACCTCTGAAATTAAATTTAGGACCATAATGATCACCGCCTCTTGCATCTGGTGAAGTAGCTGCAAAGAGTTGAGGTAAAGCACCCATCTCAGCAGATTGAAAAATAGGGCTAAATAATTCCATTGAGAATGTTTCTATTGGACTAGGTTTAGGTTTTTGAGCAGTAAAGAGATTTGTTTTTGCTATTCCAGGATGAGCAGCTAAAGAAAGAATATTTTTGTGTTTAAGGTTCTCATTTAGTTCCAGAGCAAACATTACATTCGCCAATTTGCTATTGGAGTAAGATTCCCATTTGTTGTAATAGTTCTCTGCCTTTAGATTTTTCCAACCAACTTTACCAAAAAATTGTGCACCAGAAGTAACTGTCACTATCCTAGATTTCTCTTTTTTTTCAATAATTGGGAGAAGCTTTAGGGTCAAAAGCATATGGGCTAGATGATTAACTGCAAATTGTATTTCATATCCTTGGGCACTAAGTGTTTTAGGAGGATGCATTATGCCCGCATTGTTAATTAGTAAGTCCAAATTTTCAAAGTCATCAAAAATTTTGGACTGAACTTCAACTATATTTTTCAAATCTGACAAATCTAATTCTAAAGGAGTAAATATTCCCTCAGGATTAAGACTTTTAAGTTTATTGATAGTTTTATTAGCTTTTTCAAGAGATCTACATGCTATGAGTACATGAGCATTTTTTTCTGCTAGGGCTTTTGCTGTGTAGTATCCAAGACCACTATTTGCACCAGTGATAAGTGCGGTTTTGCCTATAAGGTTTGGAATATTAGATGTTTCCCAGTTGGAGATATTAGGTCTTGAAACAGTGGCAGTCATTTAGTGATCTTGCAAATTTCTTTGTAACTAAACTAAATTTAATTATTTATTTAGTGTAAATACTGCAAGTCAGTATCGTGAGCTCTTTTTGAAGTTACTAGTTAAGTTTATTTTTCAATTGCATATTGCCATTCATTATTTTGAGATAAACTTTTCTCTCTAAGTAATTGTAGTTTCCTACTATTTATTTTAATGACTATTCCATTAGTTGGATATTTAGAAAATATTTTTCTCTCTAACCAATTTTCTTTATATATTTGGATTTCGCTTGTATGATTTGTGAAGTAACTGTCAGGGGTGCTGAAGCCGCATTTTTTAAGATAGTTAAGGGTTTCATATTGATTAAGTCTCCCATTAAGTATTTGGAAACAGCAAAAGCTGAGACTTTCTCCAGTCCCTTTCTTATCATTGAGGTATTTTCTTGTAATTTTTTGGGAAATTCCGGCAACTTTGTTTGTAGCGTATAGTTCACCTCTAATTTGAAAATCTCGTTTGACAGGAATATAATCGGGGACATTTTTAATTTGTTTAATTTTGCTTGAGACATCAAATCCTTTTTTTGTAATAGCTTTATTAAAATTGCCATTTATATATCTAATTGCAATAGCGCAGCCATCAATTTTTGGTTGAATGCTTAATCTTGTTTTTGTTAATAAACTTCCCAAAAATTCTTTATAGTTTTCTTTAGCTAATTTTGGCAAAAGTCTAATATTTTTTTGATTAAAGTAATCGCACCCTGGATCAACAGGTAAAAAGAGCTTCTCGAGTTGCTTAAATGCATCATCGGAAATTATGCCTTTACCTATTCTGTATTGTTCATCTAGATACTTAACATCTCTCACTAATAAATTATTCATAATAATTTTGATAAATATTTAAAAATCTTTTGAAAAAATCATCTAAATGAAGATTTAAAAATTAAAACTAGATTTAAAAAGTAATTGACAAGTAAATATCCTCCTACGAAGAGAGTGATTTAAGAGTATAAAATGTACGGATTAGGAGTTTAAATTAAATACTTCAATCAAACATATTTACTTAAAAGTGTAATAGAAGATTTTAAGGATAATTTGTAGGCGATTTTTTGAAATTTCTACCAATACAAAAAAAATTTCTTAAAGTTATAAGAAAATGACATTTTTATTAGAAGCTCAAAATATCTGGAACAATTTTGCGAAATATAAGATCAATGATTATGCAAAATTAAGAAATTTTGACTTTGGGCCAAATAAAGAAAGTTCAGTTTCAAAATTATCACCTTTTATTACGCATAGAATATTATCGGAATATGATCTGATTCATGACATTAAAAGTAAGTACAAAATTAAAAATACAACTAAATTTGTTGAAGAAATATTTTGGAGAGTTTATTGGAAAGGGTGGATGGAAAATAGACCTAAAGTTTGGCGAAATTTTATTTCAGAAAAAAATCTTGATTTTGATTATGAGCTATATGAAAAAGCAATTAATGGCAATACAGAAATAGATTTTTTTAATTCTTGGGTCCTTGAACTAAAGCAGTACAACTATTTGCATAACCATACAAGAATGTGGTTTGCGAGTACATGGATATTTAATTTGGGCCTCCCTTGGCAACTGGGAGCAAAGCTTTTCTTTAAATATCTTTTTGATGGTGATGCTGCATCTAATCTGCTTAGTTGGAGATGGGTGGGAGGATTGCAAACTAAAGGAAAACAATATCTTTTTTCATCATCAAACCTTAGAAAATTTTCAAATAATAGATTTAATGCAGAAAAAATAATAAACAAACAAATTCTTCTTGAGGAATCGAATCAAATACCATTAGAAGATGAGATTTATAAAAATAATATGGACCCTAAGTCAGACAATCTTATTATGTTTGAAAATGATCTTCACCTTGCAACTCTTAAAAGTTTACTTCCAAGGTATAAAAAAGCATTTATTATCCTACTAAAAAATGAACAAAGAATAATTAAATTGTCTGAGTCTGTTTTGAAATTTAAACAAGGTTTGGTTTCTGAATTTATAGAGCAATTTGATAATGTTGAACAGATTGATCCAGATTCACTAGAAATTACTTTTAAAAAAACTAACCAAATAGATATTATTTATCCTGGTGTGGGAGAAAATTATGATTTCATAACTGAGTTTAAAAATCTGCACGATATAAAAATCTTTAATCTTGTGAGAGATGAAGACTTATTCGCGTGGAAATTCGCTAAAAAAGGCTTTTTTAAATTTAAAGAAAATATCCCGAAAATCAACCAAAGAATATACGAAAATTATTCAAAAAAATAATTTTTCACCTAGTTTAATTCTTAACCAGAAAAATCCTTTAGAAAGTAAGTATAAATACTTAATTAGGCGCGACTTTTGTTGTTTAATCCACGATGGATACTGTGACTAGTTATTTTTACTTAAGGATAATTTTTTTATAGTGCTTTCAACAATTCTTACAAAGTCGTTTAGCAAAGATACTGCTTTATTAATTCTTAGAGTTATAACTGGAACTGTTCTTATTCATCACGGTTATGAGAAATTAGCAAACATAGAAAATTTTGCTGATGCTTTTGTCAGACCATTACATCTTCCTTTCCCTATCTTTTTATCATATATAGCAGCGTTTTCAGAGATAGGGGGTAGCTGGTTACTAATTATTGGTTTAGCTACAAGGTTCGGAGCTTTAGCAATTGTTGGAACAATTTCTGTCGCTATATACCACGCCCTTGTTACTTCAGGTTTTAATATTTTTTTACTGGAGCTTTTACTTTTGTATTTCGCTTCAGCTACTTCTATAGCTTTAACAGGTCCTGGTAATTTCTCTTTAGATGAAGTAATTATTAGAATCTTGAAATCAGAAGATAAAGCAGAAATTATATCTACCACAAAATCAAAATCTTCTAAATCAACTGAAATTAAAGATGAAACAAGTAAAGTTGGTTTATTTCAATTTCTTCAAGCGAATATACTTTCAGATACTTCAGGCTAATTTTTTGGGATAAAGGTTACTTATTATTTCTAACCTTTTACGATGACTGTTTCTCCTCTCAAGTTTTATTTTAATTGTCGCTTCGGTAAGACTTATAAATAGTCCTATAGCTGTTACCCAAGATAAAAAAATAACAGGATTTTCTGGAATTTCTGAGAAATTCATATAGATAATACTTCTTTTTTAAAATTGACCGATAGCTATATGTTTTTCAACTTAAATATACAATTTAGAAATATTTAAGGATTAATTTCAATTTTTTCCCATCCTTTTATCTTTTCCCATAGATATCTTTTATGAATAGGTTGTTCTAATTTAAGAAGATCTACTGAATCGATTTCAAAATTTAGAACTACAAAATTTTCTGACTTAGGTATTTGAGATAATTTTTCACAACTAGATTGTACTTTTGGGTTTATTCTCTCTCCTGGAGATCCCCAAAACCAAGAGGATTTTGATTTTTCTGATAATGTATCCCAATAATTTTTGCTATCACTTAATTCACTTATTTTTCCTTTGAATCTATATTGTGATTTGGTTTTCAAGAAAAACCATAATACTTCTGCATTATGGTTAGATTTTAAATGCTCAATTTTTTTACTTCTTCTATCTGTAAAAATAATCATTGAACTATCTTTATGCCATCCTCGGAAAACAACTGTTCTTAATCTTGGTTCATTTTTTTCGTCAACTGTTGCAAGCTGAATCCATCTGTTAGAGGGTGATTTTCCCTCTTTTTTCCTTGAAGATTTTAAATCTTGCCTCCAACCTGGTAAGTTGTTCTCAAGCATTTAATTTAGGTAAAATTAAACCAGTTTTCTTCTTGTATTCTTCGAATGAATCATATTTAGCCAGCGACTTATCTTTTTTTAACATTCTTGGTAGAAAAACTATGAAGAAAAATATTGCAAGAATCACGAATGGGATGAAACTCATTGAAAGGATGGAGAATGATAGATAAATTAGTATTTCTCCAAGATAATTTGTATTCCTTATGTTTTTAAAAAATCCCTCTTTAATTAAATCTTTTTTTAATTTAAGAGAAAAATATTTTTGAGCATCACTGGCAAAGTGCAAAAACACACCAATTATATTTATAGATACAGATGTAGCTATTACAATATTTGGAACAGATTTCTGAGATGAGATAAGAATGTAAGGAGCTACCCAGTAACTTCCAAGGAAAATAAAACCAGTAACTGAAGTTAAAAAATTGATTTTTTCTTTAAAATAGGGGTCCGGGAATATCTTTTCTTTTAGAAGCCAAAGTAATCCATAAGTACCATGTAGAGCTAAATAAATGTAGGGAGCGATTGTAAAGTTATCAAAAAAAATCATAAGGCCTATCACTACAAATGCTGTAAGCCCCTTATGAAGATTAATTATTTGATTAAGTTTCATCTTTTTTTAATAATCTAAAAAATGAAATTATTTTCTGTGGATATAAGCTAGGTCGCTGAAAGTTAATGGGCGATACTGGATTCGAACCAGTGGCCACTACCGTGTCGAGGTAGTGCTCTACCACTGAGCTAATCGCCCAAATTGAAGAATTTTAAATCCCCCTTATAAGAAAATAGCAGGTTAAGTTTCATTTTCTAAGTAATTTAACTTTCCATCTTTCTCTTTTGGTGATTTCTAAATTTAGAATTTCAATAAATCCTTTATTTTCTAGTTCTAGCTTGTCGCCAATTTTTAGATTAATAGTTGGCTTATTAACTTTGCTTCCATTTAATTTGAGCATTCCATTTTCTATCCTTTCAATTATTTTGGTTCGTGATATCCTAAAACCTGCTGAAGCTATAGCGTCTAATCTTGTTGAAGCTTCTACTGTATTAACAAGTTTTTTTGTTCTTCCAGAAGGTATTTGTAATTCATCTATACCAACTAAATTAATTTTTACTTTTACGTCTCTCAAATTAAAAGTCTTTTCATCTAGATGCTCAATATCTAAATTATCAATTATCCCTTGTGCCCCCCTATCGCCAATAGTCCATATATCTCCTAATTTTACTTTATTTACCCCATTTTCAATTAAAAGGGATCTAAAGTCGTCTTGTGTAGCATTATCAAATAAAAAATTGCCATTAATTTTTATCCCTTGAGCTGGGAAATTACTTTTTAGCGCATCCTCTTCAGGAATGTTATCTCCTCTAAAACAAGCTATTCTAGATCTTTGAGAAGAGGAGAATCCTCCATAAATAAAGAATTTGAAATCATTTAAATTTTCAAAATCTTTCAAAATCTCCTCGCAAATATAAGTTGAATTAAATCCAGTCCAATAAGTTTCCCAGTGTTTGTAAGCTAACTTAGCAATATTGATTAATTCCTCAGTTTCTTTTTTGCAGTTTGAATTTATTAATATTTCTTTTAAGTCAATCATTTAGCCTTCTAAAAAAATTATATCTTTTGCTTCTGATTGCTTTATCAAAGCCCAAGGTAATTCAGATCCAATTTGATTTTCAAGGAGAACAAGCCATTTACCCTCTTTATTTAAACTAATAATTGACCTTAACTCTTTATTTCTATTGATGTTGATACTTGCGGAAGAAACAACGCTTCCTAAATATCCTGAACCCATTCCTAAAAGGCCTCCAATTAAAGATTCCCCAATGTTATTTAAACCAAGAATGCTGAAAGTAGATAAATTTGTCATATTAGAAAAAGCTATTCCAGCTAAAAAACCAAATGGCATTAGCCATCTACTCATATCTTTCTGTCTAATCTTTCTATCAAGTTTAGGATTTAAGATTCTTATATCTTCGAAATTTTGAGATTTGAATAAGATATTTGCTTTCGTATTAAGCAACTCTGTTTCATCGGATGATATTTTCTCACTTATTGGTGGGATCAAAATAGCTTCAGAGAGCATAATTGATTTTTCTTTGAAAGCATCAAATAGCTGGATACATTTATCAATGTCTTCAAATATCACAATACTTTTTGTCAAATTTCAATCCTCAAATGTTTGTGTGTTATTCAAATTAATAAAATAAGATACATACACTATAGATTAAGTTAAAGTAAAAGATTAAAGAACCAATCTTAAATGACAAAAGTTCTCATTACAGATCCAATTGATCAAACAGGAATCGATATTCTTTCACAGGTTGCTCAGGTTGATCAGAAAATAGGAATCTCAGAGTCTGAATTGGCTTCCATTATTAAAGATTATGATGCTTTAATGATCCGCTCTGGTACTCAAGTGACTGAAGAAGTTATTAACTCTTCAAGCAAACTGAGAATTATTGGGAGAGCTGGAGTTGGAGTCGATAATGTAGATGTAAAGGCTGCAACGCAAAAAGGAGTTCTTGTTGTTAATTCTCCCGGAGGTAACACAATAGCCGCGGCTGAACATACTATAGCTATGATGTTGGCTTTATCTAGACATATTCCAATTGCTAATAGTAGTACTTTGTCAGGTAAATGGGAAAGAAAGAAATTTGTTGGGAATGAGCTTTATAAGAAAAAATTAGGTGTAGTAGGTTTAGGGAAAATTGGTGCTCATGTAGCGAAAGTTGCTAATGCATTAGGAATGGAAGTTTACGGATATGATCCCTTTGTTTCAACTGAAAGAGCTCAACAAATACAAGTTAAACTATCTGAAATAGAGGATTTATTCCAACAATCCGATTATGTAACTTTGCATTTGCCTCGTACACCAGAGACTGAGAATTTAGTAAATATAGAGGTGCTTAAAAGCATGAAAAGTAGCGCAAAATTAATTAATTGTGCCAGAGGAGGCTTGATTGATGAAGAAGCATTAGCAGAAGCTTTAAATAAATCATTAATTGCAGGTGCTGCAATAGATGTCTTTTCTAAAGAACCTTTGGAATCTAATACACCACTTTTGAAGGTAGAGAAGAATCTTATTCTTACCCCACACTTAGGAGCATCTACTCGGGAGGCACAAGAAAATGTAGCTGTTGATGTCGCAGAACAAATCAGAGATGTTTTGCTTGGTTTATCTGCTAGAACTGCAGTTAATATACCAGGTTTGAGCCCTGATATTATGGATAGTCTAAAACCTCACTTGCAGTTAGCTGAAACAATGGGTCTGCTTATAAGCCAGCTTTCAGGTGGACAGATTCAAAAACTCGAGGTGAAGCTTCAAGGTGAATTTGTTCAACATCCTTCCCAGCCATTAATAATAGCTAGTCTGAAAGGCCTTCTAAGTAAAGCTTTGGGAGATAGGATTAATTATGTGAATGCTTCGCTAGAAGCGGATTCAAGAGGTATTTCAGTGGTCGAGAATAAAGATGAGGCAAGGCCTGAATTTGCCAGCGGGTCCCTTCAGTTAACGACTTATGGAGATAATGGCGACCATAGCGTAGCGGGGAGTATTTTTGCTGATGGGGAATTAAGAATTATTAGTATTGATCAATACCCAGTTAACGTATCACCAAGTAGATATATGTTGGTTACTAGGCATAGAGATATGCCCGGTATTATAGGCAAGTTGGGTTCTTTATTAGGTAGCAACAATGTAAATATTGCCTCAATGCAAGTTGGGCGCAAAATTGTTAGGGGAGAAGCAGTTATGGTTCTTAGCATTGATGATCCAATACCTAATAAGTTGCTTGATGCCATTATTGAAGTAGAGGGAATTACCAGCGCTAATCCAGTTACTTTATAAAGAGGCTTGAACTATTAATGGCAAATAAAGATTGGTATAAAGTAACTTTTCTCATAGAAAGTGATTCAGAAGAAATTATTATTTGGAAATTAAATGAGATGGGAATATTTAGTTTTTCATTTGAATATTTATTTAAAAATGAAAATGAAAAAGAAGTGAATATATGGCTCCCAATTGATGATTGGGGTGAGAGTTCAAGAAGTTGTTTTGAAAAAACAATTAGCAATCTTCTAAAGATTAATGCTTCTATAAGCCAATTTTTTGAATGGAGTATCATTAAAGAGGAGGATTGGTTGACAAGTTGGAAGAAATATTGGGAGCCTGAATTAGTAGGAAATAATTTTTTGATATTGCCTTGTTGGATAAATCTAAATGAAAAATTTAAAGATAAGCAAATCATAAAAATTGATCCTGGAGCAGCCTTTGGTACAGGAAGTCATCCTTCGACTTATCTTTGTTTAGAAAAAATGGAGAATATTTTATTTTCTGATAAAAAGGTATTAGATATTGGGAGTGGTAGCGGTATTTTAAGTGTTGCCGCAAGACTGCTTGGCGCTAATGAGGTTTCTGCAATAGATAATGATTATTTAGCAATAAATTCAACTAATTCTAATTTTCAACTAAATTTCGGCAACTTAAATAAGTTCCAAACATATTTAGGATATTTTGACGAAATGTTTATTAAATATCAATTCAATAATTTTGATTTTGTTTTGTGCAATATTCTTGCTGAAGTGATAATGGAAATAATACCTTATGTTAATAAGTGTTTAAAAAAAAATGGGGAAGTCATTTTCAGTGGAATTTTAAATTCACAAAAAAATCAAATTATAAAAACATTAATTCAAAATAACTTGAAATTATTGGATGTCTCGACTAGACAAGATTGGGTTTGTATTTCGGCTCAAAAGGTTAACAATCTAACCTAACTATAAGTTTTTCTTATAGATACTCTATTAATACATTTTATTGTGTCATTTTTTACTTCAAAATCTCACATATCGACTCAATCAATGTTAAAAATGTATTTGATAGGTATTAATTACCAACAATTATTTTTTTAAATGGCTTCTTACAAAGTTACACTCATCAGCGAAAGTGAAGGTTTAAATTCAACTATTGAAGTACCTGATGATCAATACATTCTCGATGCTGCTGAAGAACAAGGCATTGACCTACCTTATTCATGCAGAGCAGGAGCCTGCTCAACATGTGCTGGCAAGGTTACTTCAGGCAGTGTTGATCAATCAGATCAAAGTTTCTTAGATGATGATCAACTAGAAGCTGGTTTTGTACTTACTTGCGTAGCTTATCCAACATCTGATGTAACCATTACAACTCATGCCGAGGAAGAATTGTATTAATTATAAAAATTAACTTTTTTTAGTTGAAATTTTATTTTATCTTTGCCACCCTCTAAAGAGGTGGCTTTTTTTTTGTGACAATGAATAAATTTGAATTTTTTAAAACCGGAAGTGTTCAATCAAGTTATGGAGGTCAGTATAGTTACAGGGTTATTGGACCTTGTTGCAGGCTATATGATAGGGAAGAGTTACCTTGGCCATGTTCTAGACTTGCTTGGAGAAGCAAAGAACCTAGCTGGAGAAGAATAGGCTCTAGATTTGTAGCAGATATGGCTTCTAGAAAATGCCCATCTTACTCAGTTGAGATTTTGGAGCCTGGTTCAAAACCTGTAGAAACAGTTATTACTCTTTTTTCAAGAAAATTTTCTTCTGATCTTCAAGAATGGTGGTATAGCAAAAAACCAGGCTCAAAAGAGCCTGGTAATATTTATCCAGATAAAAATAGGTGATTTTTTAAGAAGCTTTTGGTTTGGGAGGCATGTAGCCTTTTAAACCAGTGCATTCAAGACTATCAATTGTATCGATTCCAGTTTGTGGATTAGTGCCACTAGCTCTTTCGCATAAAGCTTTTCTTTGGGAAAGATCGAGATTTGCATCAGTAAAGTCTGCACCATTAATATTTGCACCATCAAAAACACTTTTCATCAACTCACCATTTGTAAGATTCGCATCCGAAAGATCAGCGTTATCAAAACGCGTCGCATATGCAATAAGATCTTTCATATTTGCACCCTTGAAACTAGCATTTTTTGCGGTTGTTACGCTCATATATGCTCCTTGAAGATTTGATTCACCCAAATCTTGACCTGACAAATCATATTTCACATATTCAGTATTTTGTAGATCTTTACCATGGAGATCCTCCTTTAGCACGTCTACTGATGAAGGATCACTAGGATAAAGTGCATTAACAGAGATTGGGTTAATAAGTAAACCAATAATTAAAGGAAGAAAAATAAGTAGTCTTTTAAAAGACTGATGTAGTGATGAAAAAAAAGAAACCATTTCGATCAACATCTATATAGAAAACATATGACTATTATTCCATGGGTTGGGCATTAAAAACCCTACTGATCACGAACTGTAGCAGTTTATTTAATTTCTGCAGTTAGAAAATCTTTCGCAAGGTGAGTATTTGGAAAAACTTTTTTTGCTTCTTTAAGTAAATCGCTTGGTGTGATTGTATTTTTACTAGTGTATCTTGGACTTAAATGAGTAATGATTAATTTTTTTGTATTTGATAATAATGCTGTTCTAGCAGCCATTATCGTTGTGGAATGTAATTTTTCATATGCCATGCTCTCATCCTCTTCTGAAAATGTCGATTCATGTACAAGTAAATCGGCATTTCTTGATAAAGAAACTGCTGATTCGCTAAAAATTGTATCTGTGCAATAAACAAAACTTTCACCCTTCCTAGGAGGACCGCAGAACTCTTTCCCGTCAAATGACCTCCCATCTGCTAATACGACTTTTTTACCTTGTTGTAGTTCGGAATAAATTGGTCCAGGGGCAATTTTAAACATTTCTGCTTTCTTAACATCAAATATACCTGGCCTGTCTTTTTCGCTTACTCGGTAACCATAAGCAGGTATTTTATGTTTAAGGCAGGCGCAATTAACTTTGATTTGGTTATTTTCAAACAAAATTTTATTTTCTAATGCAAAATTTTCAACTTCAATGAAATGTAATGGATATGACAACTTACAAAAACTACTACTAAGCGCAGAATTGATAAAACCTTTCAACCCTAATGGGCCGTAAATTTCAATACCTTTACTATTACCTGATAATCCTAAGGTCGCCAAAAGGCCAGGCAATCCATAGATATGATCACCATGCATATGAGTAATAAATATTTTTTTGATTTGTGAAGATTTGATATTACTTCGCATTAATTGATGTTGCGTTCCTTCTCCACAATCAAAAAGAAATACTTCAGCACTTTGAGATAATTTTAGTGCTAAGGCAGAGACATTTCTTGATAATGTTGGCACCCCAGAGCTTGTTCCTAGGAATGTGATGTTCACTTATAATAATATTGTTGTTTTTTTATCTAGATTAAATCTAGACTTTTAGGGATATTAAGGCAATTTCAAAATTTGTTTTTCAAACAAAGTGACATTAAAAATTATAAAAACTACTTTTAAACTTTGTTTTTTAAGCGTAATAACTTTTTGTTTTTCCCAGCCTCAAGTTATTTCAGCTCAAACAGAACCAATAATAAATGTTCTAATTTTGAAAAACAAAAAAATAAGAATTAGGGCAGACAGGTCAATTCCACTGAAAATTAAGAGTGAAAGATTTTCTAATGAAACAATTAACGGTTTAACTTTAAAAAAACAAAATAATAGAACAACTTTATTTTTTGATAAGAATATACAGAAAATCTATGACTTGCAAAATAACGAAAGACTTTTAGTGAGATCATCAGATAGAAGAGGTATTTGGGTTGGACAAAAAAGATACGCTGGTAAATTGAAGATTTTCATACGTGATAATGACATATTGGTAGTTAATGTTATTGGGATTGAGAAGTACCTCGATAGTGTTGTTGGTTCAGAAATGCCTGCTAAATGGCCTATAGAAGCATTAAAAGCACAAGCAATTGCATCTAGGACTTATGCTTTGAGGCAAAAAGGAAATTCTATATATGATATTGATTCGACGAATAAGAATCAGGTCTATATTGGACTAGAGGCGGGGACAAATAAAACTAAAAGGGCAGTAAAAAGTACAAGATCATTAGTTTTGACTTTTAACAAAAAATTAATTAATTCTTTATTTCATAGTAGTTCTGCTGGTATGACTGAAAATAGTCAAGATGTATGGAAAAATCAATATCCATATTTATCGAGTGTTAAAGACTTTGATAAAAATAATCCCAAACTTGCATGGAATAAACAGTTCTCACAGTCTCAATTGCAAAAACTTTTTCCAATGATTGGAGGAATTAAACAAATAGAAATTTTAAATGTAACGAGTACGGGCAGAGTGAAAAATGCAAAAGTTCATGGTGAGTCTGGGACTGAGCAAATTTCAGGAGTTGATATACGTAAAAGGATGAACCTTAAAAGTACTTTGGTAAGATTTAAATTTCTTGAAGATAATGAAACTAAATCATTAGAAGATAAACCTAAAACCCATATTGTTAAGGCAGGTGATAATTTATTTGATATTGCTTATAAATATAAAGTAAATTTGCAAGATATAGTTGCTTTAAATAGTATTAAAGATTCATCAATAATTAATATAAATCAAATATTATTAATTCCAAAAAGCTCCTTAAATAATTTCTCTACCGCAGACAAGATTTTATTAGTGTCAGGATTTGGATCTGGTCATGGTGTAGGAATGAGTCAATGGGGTGCAAGATATATGGCTAATAAAGGAGAAAAAGCTGAGGAGATATTAAAACATTTTTATAGAGGAGTTAAAATAAAACCTTTCAAGAGATTTTATTTATAAAATTATTTTGCATTAAGAACTAACTTTGGATTTATGTTTATTTGTTCTTCATTAAAGAAGCCTATTCCAAGAAGAGTTTTTGTTTTGTCTATTACTTTTATGGGATTTTTATGATCAAAGGTTTTGCTTTCATTAAAGTAATTAAGATCAACTTTAATTGCTCTTCCAGTTTGCCAAAATTTAACTTCTTCTTCATTACTTAAAGCAAATGTTGAAAGATGATCAAGTGCAGAAATTGTGGGAATAATAAAATTTTTAATGTTGTCTCTATCTTTTTCCATATCCGATATTTTTATAGAACTTTTTTCATCAAATCCGCAAGCTGCAGTTCTTTCCAACATTAAAAGACATCCCTCAGAATTAAGAGCTTTCCCAAAATCTCTTGCAATTGATCTTATATAGGTACCTGCGGAACATTTAATTTTTATTTCTAAGATTCCTTTTATTTGATCCCATTTCATTAATAAAAGCTCGTATATTTTTACTTCTCTTGGTGCTAATTCAAAGTTTTCATTTTTAAAAGATTTTTTATAAGCTCTCTCACCATTTACATGTACACTAGATACTTTTGGTGGAATTTGTTTGATTTTCCCTCTAAAAAGATTTAAATATTGATCTATTTGCTCATGAGTAATTTTGGGCCAATCTTTTTTATTAATTATTTTGCCTTGAATATCATCAGTGCTTGTTCTGATACCTAGTTTAATTTGTCCTATGTATGTTTTCTCCTGCGGAAGATATTGTATAAATCTTGTTGCACTGCCAATTGCAATTGGTAATATGCCTGTAACTTCTGGATCAAGAGTTCCTGTATGTCCAACTTTTTTTGTATTTAGTAAATTCCTTATTTTTTTAACACAATCATGAGAGGTACAGCCTTGTTCTTTATTAATTACTAAGAATCCATTTTTATTTTCCATTATTAATATTAAGAATACTTTGATAAGAATTTAATGCCATCCTATGATTTTTATATCAGAAATTTAAAGTAAGAAATTGAAAACAGATAATTTAATATTAAACGAGTTCTTAGATGATGCTTTTAATTTGAAATCACATTTAATGGAATTCTTATCAATTAAAAAATGTGATTTAGATGATTTTCTTAGAGATGCTAGGACGAAATTGGCTAATTCGCATCCTGGAGATTCTTTAGGTAATATCTCAGATTTTTATACGGATATTGTAGGAGATAGACATCTAGCAGACTTAGCTGCTTGGCATATTACAAGTAAAGATTATATCTCTGATACTTTAAAACTTCAGCAGAAATTCTCTAGAGATTTGGTTTTAGATTTTGGTGGGGGGATTGGAACGCATGCCTTGGCCAATGCTATGTCTAAAAAGGTAAAGCATGTATTTTTTGTAGATATTAATCAAACCAATAGAAAATTTGTTGAATTTAGAGCAAAGAAATTAGGAGTTGAAAAAAAGCTTACTTTTTGCAAAACAATAAAAGATACTCATATATCAAAATTTGATACAGTTATTTGTCTTGATGTTTTGGAACATTTAGCAGATCCAAGTTCTCAGATAGATGTTTTCCATGAAATTATGGATTACAATTCCATTTCTTTACTTAATTGGTATTTCTATAAAGGAGAAAAGAATGAATATCCTTTTCATATAGATGATATTCAAATCGTGGAAAGTTTTTTTAATACACTTCAATCAAAATTTATAGAGGTATTTCATCCCATTCTTATAACAACTAGAGCATATAGGAAGATTAAGCAACTATATTAACTCTTTTTCTATTTCTTAAATTTCTTTTAATGCTTTCAAAGCTTACAGTACCTTCTTTAAGTGCAAAAAGGGTATCGTCTTTACCTTTCCCAACATTAATTCCAGGCAAGAAAGATGTACCTCTTTGGCGTATTAAGATCGATCCGGCGGTCACTTTTTCTCCACCATAAGCTTTTACTCCTAATCTTTTAGAATTGGAATCTCTTCCATTTCTGGTTGAACCTGTTCCTTTTTTATGTGCCATTAGAAATGTTTAATTTGTAGATTTTTCAGATTTTGGTTTAGCTTCCTTTTTAACTGTTTCCTTTTTGGAAGGAGTTTTTGGGGAACCATTACCCTTTGATATTGATTTTACCATAACTCTTGTTAGTTCTTGTCTGTGACCCATCTTTCTTCGCGTCTTTTTTTTTGGTCGCATCTTGTAGACAATAATTTTCTTATCTCTTTTATGCGAGACTACTTCTAATTCAATTTTTGCATCTTTAACATAAGGTTTCCCTATAGTAATGGAGTTTTTATCCTTTAAAAGTAAAACCTTTTCTAGTACTATTTTATCTTTCTCTTTTGCATTTAATCGGTCGATATCATAATATCTGTTAACTTCGAACCAAAATTGTTGACCTGAAGTTTCCGCAATTGCGTACAATTCATTATTTTTAGATGAATCGTTTGTAGATTTTTTTGAATTTGTCATATCTTGAAGACGCTATTAGGCTCAAATTTAAAATTTGATTAAGCCAAAAAAGCAATCATAATTGTTTGTTTATTTTCTTATTTTGTAGTGTAATAAGTCAAGGGTTGTTTTAAATCTTTTATATCAATTTTAGGAACCAAATTAATGGCAGCAAGAAAAACATATATTTTAAAACTCTATGTTGCTGGGAATACTCCCAATTCAATGAGAGCTTTAAATACTTTAAGAGAAATTTTAGAACATGAATTTAAAGGAGTTTATGCCTTAAAGGTTATAGATGTACTTAAACAACCACAACTTGCTGAAGAAGATAAAATTTTGGCTACTCCAACCTTAGCTAAAATTTTACCTCCACCAGTTAGAAGAATAATTGGAGATCTTTCTGACAGAGAAAAAGTTTTAATAGGTTTAGATCTACTTTTTGATGAATTAACTGAAACTGAATATAGTGGAGATAAATAACACATATAAAACTTTATTAATTATAAATAAATTTAAAGTTTATTTTATTTAAGTCCCTTTGCAAAAACTATGAAAGATAAGAAATTAACAAAATCAAATAAAATGCAAGTTCAAAAATTACCTACTGGTATAGAGGGCTTCGATGATGTTTGTAGAGGTGGATTGCCTGTATCTCGAAGTACATTAGTCAGTGGAACTTCAGGGACTGGTAAAACTGTTTTTTCGCTTCAATATTTACACCATGGAATTTGCAATTTTGATGAACCAGGGATCTTCGTCACATTTGAAGAATCTCCTTTGGATATTATAAGAAACGCCGCCAGCTTTGGATGGGATTTACAAGAACTAATTGATCAAAATAAGCTTTTTATATTAGATGCCTCTCCTGATCCTGATGGCCAAGATGTCGCAGGCAACTTTGACTTGTCAGGTCTTATTGAGAGAATTAGTTACGCTATAAGAAAATATAAAGCTAAAAGAGTTGCAATAGACTCAATAACTGCAGTTTTTCAACAATATGATGCTATTTACGTAGTTAGAAGAGAAATATTTCGACTCATAGCAAGATTAAAAGAAATTGGAGTAACAACTGTTATGACCACAGAAAGGGTTGATGATTACGGACCTATTGCTAGATATGGTGTAGAAGAATTTGTTTCTGATAATGTTGTTTTATTAAGAAATGTTCTGGAGTCCGAGAAAAGAAGAAGGACTTTAGAAGTTTTAAAATTAAGAGGTACAGTACATATGAAAGGAGAATACCCATTTACAATGGGGACTGATGGTATAAGTGTATTTGCTCTTGGAGCAATGAGACTGACGCAAAGATCTTCAAATATTAGGATTAGTTCTGGAGTTAAAGATCTTGATGATATGTGTGGAGGAGGTTATTTTCAAGATTCAATTATCCTTGCGACAGGAGCTACTGGTACAGGTAAGACAATGCTTGTATCAAAATTTGTAGAAGATGCTTATAACAATAATGAAAGAGCAATACTTTTCGCATATGAAGAATCAAGGGCTCAACTGCTAAGGAACGCTACTAGTTGGGGAATAGATTTTGAAAAGATGGAAAGTGATGGTTTATTAAAAATTATTTGTGCATATCCTGAATCGACTGGTTTGGAAGATCACTTACAAATTATAAAAACGCAAATTAATCAATTTAAACCTAAGAGAATGGCAATTGATTCTCTCTCGGCATTAGCACGAGGTGTAAGTTTGAATGCATTTAGACAGTTTGTAATTGCAGTGACTGGTTATACAAAACAAGAAGAGATAGCTGGTTTTTTTACTAATACTGCTGAAGAATTCATGGGAAGTCATTCTATTACTGATTCTCATATTTCAACAATTACTGACACCATACTATTGCTCCAGTATGTTGAAATCAAGGGAGAGATGGCTAGAGCTTTAAATGTTTTTAAAATGCGTGGATCATGGCATGATAAACGCATAAGAGAATTTATTATCACTAATAAAGGCCCAGAAATAAAAGATTCTTTTTCTAACTTTGAACAGATATTTAGTGGTGCTCCACATAGGGTTGTTCCTGATCAAAATGTTCAAAATGTTTTTAAAGGGCTTGAAAGTAATAATAATTAGAATATTTCGCTGATTTCAGAGCTTGAAAAAGTATCTCTATTATTAATAGTCTTAGTTAATAATTCATCTTTATCAGACTGTTCCAAGGCTAAATCGAACCAGAAGGTTGTTCCAACTCCTAATTCACTAGCCATGCGAATTTCCCCACCATGTTTTTCAATTATCCCTCGCACTATAGATAAGCCTAAACCTGTTCCCTGCTCAGTATGAACTGCATTCTCCACTCTATAAAAACGGTCAAATATCTTTTCTTGATCTGCTTGGGATATTCCTGAACCTGTATCGGCAATTTCAATTCTTACTTTTGGTAATGGCGAAACTAGTTCGCATTGAGGGCCCTCATCATTGTTATTGATTGGAGGAAAAGCAGGGCAGGAATCTGGCCAAGTATACGCTCTAATCATTAAGTTGCTGTTTTTTGGACTAAATTTCAATCCATTACCCAGCAGATTATCAAAAACTTGTAAAAGTAAATCAAAATTTCCAAGAATTGAAGGGATATTTTCTTCTATATCATGTGCCAATGAAACATTTTTTTCCGTGGCATTAAGTCTGTAATTTCTTAGAGCTTGTTCTATTGCTGGTTTTATATCCATTGAATCTAGTTGAATTATTTTCCCTGACTCCAATCTTGATAAATCTAATACATCATTCACAAGTCTTGTTAACCTATCAGTCTCTGAATTTGCAATGCCGAGAAATTCGATTTGTTCTTCATTAGAAAGCTGATCTTTTAAATCATGTAAAGTTTCTACATAACTTTTAATATTAAAAAGTGGTGTTCTTAATTCATGAGAAACATTACTGATAAATCTATTTTGCGCAGCATTTAGTTCAACCTCTCTTGTTAAATCTTGAATTGTGACAGCAATTCCTTTTAACTCAACTTTATTCGTGTCTAGTACTGACTGCAAGACAATTCTTAAAGTTCTAGCCGGTTCTCCTAAGCTAAACCTTAAATCATCTTGCTCCTTTTCTCTGTTTAAGATGGATCCTATATTTGTATGTAAGTCATTAGATAAAATTTCTGGAATCTCATTTAAAAAATATTTTCCTTCTAAGAATCTACCTTCCCAACGAAACAATCTTTTTGCTGTCGGATTAGTAAGTACGATTTTACCTTGAGAATCCAGTAATATTGCACCATCAGCCATAGTGGCTATAAGTGATTGCTGCTTTATTTGAGCTGCTTTAAGTTCTTCAATATTAGCCTCATCATAATTTTCTAACTGAGTTGCCATTCGGTTAAATCCATTTAAAAGTTCTCCTAGATCTCCTGTCATAGGTAAAGAAATTCTGGATTTAAAGTTTCCTTTTGATATTTCTCTTACACCCCGTACTAGCTCTCTTACAGGTCTAGTAATTGTAAGTGCATTGAAAACAGCTCCAAGAATTACTAAAACCCAAATAGAGATAAAAACTGCTATGGTCACTTCCCTTGTTAGTGCGGCACTAGCTAATGCTTTTTTGTTAGGTGTAACTCCTAAAGCTAAAGTTCCAAGATATTTTCCTTTCCATAACATTGGAACAAATACATCTGTTACTTGACCCTGAGGTGTAACGTGCTGTCTGACAAGTGGAAATTGTGGCCTTTTCTTTAATTCTGAAGGTAGTTTTAATCTTCTTGTAAGCTGGAACTGACTATCTGAACTTGTTGGAGTGGCACTAATAGGTATTCCAAGTTGAACAATATCTTCAGCATCGGTAAAAAATATGTAGCGTAGATTTCGACTAGATCTCCAAAACTTTTCAGCAACATTTGAAATTTCTTTTTTTTGGTTATTAGCAACTAATTCTGTTACATTTCCAGATAGCAATAATCCAAGATCTCGAGCATATCTCGTATCATTCATTCCTGCATCTCTTTGAATGCTATTTAATGCAAAAAATGTAATTCCTGTCATTAAGAGGCTTACAACGAGAGTTGCTATTGCTAACAATTTAGTTCTTAAACTAAATCCACCCCACCAAGCAATAAGCCTATTAATCCAATAGTTATTAATATCTTGTTTATCGGCTTTGTTATATTTTCTAATTTCTGGGATTTTGGTTTCTGCCATAAGTTTAAATCCCCTTCCTGAATTTTTTTCTCACTTGATGACCTATATCATTTCTAAAGTAAATACCATCAAAATTTATTTCTTTTAAATTTCTGTATGCTTTCTCAAAAACCATATCAAAATCTTTATCTTGACAGACAATACTTAAGACTCTCCCTCCATCAGTAAGTAATTCCCCATTTTTACTTAAGGATGTCCCCGAGTCGAAAATTTGACAATCATTAGAGTCAATATTTCCTATTTTTATTGGGAAGCCAGTTTTATATTCGTTGGGGTAGCCTTTAGAGGTTGCAATTACGCAACCACTTACCTTATCAGAGATATTAACTTTTTCATCACCAATTAAATTTCCCATTGAACATTTTTCTAAAAGACATACAAAATTTTGATCCATCAAAGGCATTATGGTTTGGCATTCAGGATCTCCGAATCTACAATTATATTCTATAACTTTAGGCCCGTATTTTGTGATCATTAATCCAAAATAAATAACGCCTTTGTAATCTATATTTCTTTTATTAAGCTCATCTATTGTAGGTTGAATTATTTCTTTGATGATCCTATCAAGGTAATCTTCTGTTAAAAGTGGAGCAGGAGAATAAGCCCCCATTCCTCCTGTATTTGGACCCTTATCTTGCTCATTTAAGCGTTTGTGATCTTGTGCACTTGGAAGAAGTATGTATTTTCTCCCATCACATAGGGCAAAAATTGAAACTTCCGGACCCTCAATTTTTTCTTCTAAAACAACCATATTCCCAGAGTTACCAAACTTACCATTGAAGATTGATTCTGCCGCTCTAAAGCTCTCATCTTTTGAAGATGGAACAAAAACACCTTTACCTGAAGCTAGACCATCTGCTTTAACTACAAGTGGAGTCGATGATGAATAGATAATTTTTTTGGCCTCTTCAAGAGTTTTGACTTTCCAAAAATTTGCAGTTGGAATGTTTGCTTCTTGCATAAATTCCTTAGCCCAAGACTTACTATATTCCAACTTTGCTCCATCTCTGTTAGGGCCAAATACTTTATAATCTTTTTTTCGAAGAAAATCGGCTAATCCATTTGCTAAAGGTATTTCTGGCCCTATTACAATTAGACTTATTTTTAAGAAATTAAGTTTTTCGACAAATTCATTTTTATTGTTTATGTCAATTTTTATTCTTTCGCACTTATTGATTCTTTCTGTTCCTGCGTTGCCTGGGTTTAAATAAACTTTTTTGACTAATTCATTTTTTTGAATAGCCCATGCCAAAGCATTTTCTCTGCCACCATTCCCAATGATTAAAACATTTTCTAAACTACTGAAACTTTTAGAATTTTTTGAATTAATACCCATAAATTTGTAGTGGAGGTTATGAGGTTTTGATCAATAATCAGTTAAAATGAAATAAACTATTTAAAAGTTGATCTCTAATAAATATGTTAATTACAAATCGTACTTTTAGTAATCAAATGAGGTCTTAAGTTAATGAATAAAAAATATGAATTGATTTATGAAGGCAAAGCAAAAAAAGTATTTTCTCATGATGATTCAGATAAAGTAATAATTGAATTTAAAGATGATGCTACAGCTTTTAATGCGTTAAAAAAAGCTAAATTTGAAGGGAAGGGGAAGCTTAATTGCCTTATAAGTGCAAGAATTTTTGAACATCTTAAAAAAAAGAATATTCCAACTCATTTTCTTAGGCTTAAAAATGAAAATACAATGATTGCAAAAAAAATAAAAGTAATCCCCTTAGAAATTGTTCTTAGAAATATTGCTTATGGTTCTTTGTGTAAACAAACAACTATTAAACCTAGAACTGTCTTGGCAAAGCCATTAATTGATATTTATCTTAAAAATGATGAACTTAATGATCCATTAATTACAAGAGATAGGATTGAATTAATGAAGATTCTTAGTTCTAAAGATTTAGATTTAATAATAGATCTTACTTTAAAGATTAACTCAATTTTAAAAAATTTTTTTAAAAAAATTCAGCTACAGTTAGTAGATTTTAAGTTGGAGTTTGGTTATGATTTTAAAAATAATATACTTCTTGCGGATGAAATAAGTCCCGACAATTGTAGATTATGGGATCTTCAACAGAAAAATGATATGATAATAAGTCTAGACAAAGATAGATTTAGAAATGATTTGGGTGGTCTTATTGAAGCTTATAGTGAAATTAACAGAAGAATAAACAATTTCATTTAAATCAATTCAATAAAAAATGCTTTATTTAACGTAAATCAAAAAAACTATGCAAAGTCATCTATCAAAATTTGGAAAGGTTTTTTCAAATATTGCTTTTTCTCAGTTGATCTTGATATCAAATAACTCTGAACTAGCTGCTAAGTATTTGCCAAATAAAGTTGGGCAATCTCTAATATCCTCAGAAATAGATATTTCTAAAAATAATTGGTTTGATGCAAAACAAGAGAAAAGTTTTTTCATTGCAGAAAACCAAGAAAGTGTTCTTATTTCAGAAATAATCATTGAGGGCTGGGAAAATCATCCTGAGGGTAGAAAACTCGAATTGGCTGCATATGATTCTATGAGCATTAAGCCAGGAAGTATTGTTGATAATAAAATTCTAAATCGAGATATCAATGCTATATATGCAAGTGGTTGGTTTTCTGGAGTAAAAATAAAATCTCAAGAAGGTCCATTAGGAGTGAGATTAATTGTCAATGTGGTGCCTAATCCTATTTTGAAAAAAGTTAAACTTGAATCAACAAATTCCATAATTTCCAATCAATATATAGATGACATTTTTGATAATTATTATGGAACAACTCTTAACTTAAATGAATTTCAAAATAAGATAGAGTTAATAAAAAAACGTTATGAAAATGAGGGATATTCTTTAGCTAGAATTACTGGCCCTGACAGAATCTCCGAAGACGGTATAGTAACAATTAACATTTCTGAAGGCATTGTATCTGATATTGAGTTGAGATTTATAGGAGCTGATGGAGAATCTTTGGTTGATGGAAAACCTAGAAAAGGAAAAACAAAAGAATGGGTCATAAAAAGAGAGCTAAAAACAAAACCAGGGACAATATTTAATAGAAAAGTTTTAGAAGAAGACATAAAAAGACTTTATGCCACATCACTTTTTGATGATGTCCAAGTTTCTCTTGGTTCTGATAATTCAAAGCCTGGTCAAGTCATAATCTTTTTAGACTTGAGTGAGCAAAGAACAGGTTCATTGACAGGTGGTATTGGTTATAGCACTGGTTCAGGTATATTTGCTTCTATTGGTTTACAGGAAACAAATGCTTTTGGTAGAGCATGGTCTACAAATTTAAATCTTAATTTTGGAGAATATTCTACAACTTATAATTTTTCAATAACTGATCCATGGATTAAAGGGGATAAACATAAAACTTCTTTTAGAACAAATATTTTTCTGAGTAGGGATTATCCACAAGAGTTTAAGAGTGAAAATAATGGAAGGATATATGCTGTAAATGATACTAATACCACAACATCTGATACTTTTTCATCAGTAGTTTTAGAAAAAACTGGGGGTGGATTTTCTTTTTCAAGGCCTCTTAATGGAGGGGATCCATTTAAGGCTGCCAAGTGGAAAGTTCTTGCAGGAATGAATTTTAAGAAAGTGAAGATGATCGATGGTAGTGGAAATATTAAACCTTATGGTGATTTGACTCCAACAACAGGAAACATAAGCGATATTATCTGTCTTGGATTCACTCCAAATGACGGCTCATGCCCTGAAGAAAATGAGTTGCTAAGTGTAATTGCCAGCACATCAAGAAATAATTTAAATAATTCTGCAAATCCAACTCAAGGAAATAAATTAACTTTCGGGAGTGAACAATTTGTTTCAATGGGTAATAACTCTCCAACTTTCAATAGAACGCGAGCTTCGTATTCATTTTTTATTCCAACAAAATTGTTAAATTTAACCAAAGCATGTAAGTCTAGCGATGTAACTAGTGAAGATTGTCCTCAAACCTTCGCTTTTCAATTTAAGGCTGGAACTATTTTTGGAGAATTGCCTCCTTATGAAGCTTTTTGTATGGGTGGAACATCATCTGTTAGAGGTTGGGGATCTTGTGATTTAGCTGTAAGTAAAAATTTTGTTGAGGGTACAGTAGAGTATAGATTTCCCGTCTGGAAAATGATATCCGGAGCTTTATTTGTTGATGCAGGTAGTGATTTAGGAACTCAAAAGGATGTCCCAGGTAAACCTGGTAAACTACTACAAAAACAAGGTTCTGGTTATTCTCTAGGAGGGGGAATTGGAGTAAAAACGCCTATTGGTCCACTAAGATTAGATGTTGCCAGTAAGGACTTAAGTGGAGATTGGAGATATACACTTGGAGTTGGATGGAAGTTTTAAGTGTTTTCTTGGCCAACTAATTACGATTCTTGCTATACCTTGGCTGGTGTTATCTCCAGAGAAGGGATTGGTCTTCATAGTGGAGAAAAAACAAGAGTTACAATATCTTCTTATGAAAAAGAAGGATATTATGTTTCTTTTAGAGATAAGCCCAACGAAATTTTTGAGCTAACACAAGATTTAATTGGTAGTACAATGCTTTGTACGGCTGTTAAATTAGGAGGGAGAAATCTATATACTATTGAACATTTATTATCTGCTATGGCTGGGTGTGGGCTAAGTTATATACATATTGAGGTTGATGGTAAAGAGATCCCGCTACTTGATGGATCAGCAATTCAATGGGTTAGAGCTTTTGAAGATGTAGGGATAAAAAAGGCACCTAAACCAAATAATTTTTTTCAAGAAATAAATAAATCAATAATATTAAATAAGGAAGACTCAGTTATAGTGGCTTCCCCCTCCGAAAAAATAACAATTATATCCACCATAAGTTTTCCCTATAAAGCAATTGGAAATCAAACTTATGTTGTTGATTTGAATCCAAAATGCTTTGTTGAAATGATTGCTCCAGCAAGAACATTTGGTTTTAAGGATCAATTCCAGGAATTAAGAGAACTTGGACTAATAAAAGGAGGAAGTTTGGAAAATGCACTTGTTTGTGATGGTGATGGATGGGTTAATCCACCATTAAGATTTGATGATGAACCAATAAGACATAAAATTTTAGACCTAATTGGGGACTTGGCTTTGGTAGGGTTACCTAAGGCTCAAATATTAGTTTATAAAGGATCACATTCTTTAAATGCTTTATTGGCCTCATCGCTAAAAAATTAACTTCATCATTAATTGTTTTGGAAAAGAATCAACTCACCTCTGAGAACATACTAGGTTTATTACCTCACAGATATCCTTTTGCTCTTGTGGATAAAGTCATAGAACATATCCCAGGGGAGCGAGCTGTTGCAGTAAAAAATGTCACAATAAATGAGCCTCAATTTCAAGGACACTTTCCTGAAAGGCCCTTAATGCCTGGAGTCCTTATTGTTGAATCAATGGCACAGGTCGGGGGGATAATAGTAACCCAAATGCCCGACCTGCCAAAAGGACTTTTTGTCTTTGCAGGAATCAATAATGTTAAATTCAGGAAACCTGTTGTACCTGGAGATCAATTGATAATTTCTTGTGAATTACTAAGTATTAAAAGACAAAGATTTGGCAAGGTTAAAGGCGAGGCACACGTTGATGGGAAGTTGGTTTGTGCTGGAGAATTAATGTTCTCACTAGTTGATTAAGGATATGGAGAATAAAAATACTGAATTTAAGTCAAGCTTAAGTGGTGTAACAGTCCATCCAAACGCTTTTGTTGATCCCAGTGCAGAATTAAATGATGGGGTTTTAATTTCTCAAGGAGCCATTATCGGACCTAACGTGATAATCGGGGAAGGAACTGAAATTGGACCAAATGCTGTTATTACAGGAAGAACTAAAATTGGTAGTAATAATAAAGTTTTCCCAAATGTATTTATTGGACTGGATCCCCAAGACCTAAAATATAAAGGAGCTGCTACTGAAGTTATTATTGGAGATAATAATACTTTTAGAGAATGCGTAACTATTAATAAGGCAACTGATGAAGGAGAACAAACTGTTATAGGCAGTGATAATTTGTTAATGGCTTACAGTCATATAGGTCATAATTGTGAACTTGGTAATGGAATTGTTTTATCAAATAGTGTTCAAGTCGCAGGGCATGTAAAAGTAGAAGATAAAGCTATAATTGGCGGCTGTTTGGGTATCCATCAATTTGTACATATTGGATATCTAGCGATGATTGGAGGAATGACTAGAGTGGATAGAGACGTACCTCCTTTTTGTTTGGCCGAAGGACATCCTGGAAGATTGAGAGGCCTTAATAGGATTGGAATCAAAAGAAGTGGTTTAATGGGGAACAAAAATTTTGACTTAAAATTACTCCAAAGAACCTGGAATCTTCTCTTCAAATCTAATGATCCGATTTCATATTCATTAGAAAAAGCAATGAAAGAAGAATTAGATTTTTCATCTTCCAAATTATGCAGTTTTTTAAAAGAATCAATTTCTAAAGAAAGACGAGGACCAATGCCTTTAGTTAATTTATGAAAAAAAAGATCTTTATAAGTACTGGAGAAGTCTCTGGAGATTTGCATGGAAGTTTGATATCAAAAGCATTATTTGATGAAGCGAAAGGAAAATCTGTAGATTTAGAAATTTGCGGATTAGGTGGGGAAAGGATGAAGAAAGAAGGTGTAAAAATTCTTCAAGATACTACCTCAATAAGTGCAATAGGAATTTGGGAGGCTTTACCACTTATTATTCCAACAATAAGAATTCAAAAAAGATTTTATAAATTATTAAAAAAATATCCTCCAGATTGTTTAATTTTGATTGACTACATGGGCCCCAATATAAAAATTGGAAATAAATTAAAAAAATCGAAGATTAAAATTCCAATTTTTTACTATATTGCTCCTCAAGAATGGGCCTGGAGGGTCGGGAACAATAGCACGACAAATTTAATAAATTTTTCTGATAAAATTTTTGCGATTTTCAAGAAAGAAGCAGCTTTTTATAAAAAGAGGGGTGGAAATGTTCTATGGGTTGGACATCCAATGATTGACTTAACAAAAAAACTTCCTCTAAAAAAAGATGCTAGATATGTTCTAGGCCTTCGCCCAGATCAAAACATATTACTTTTAATGCCTGCATCAAGACCTCAAGAATTGAAATATATATTACCTACTTTTATGTTGGTGGCTAGAAAATTACAACAAAAATATCCAAGTTTAGTGGTCTATATACCCTCCTGTAGGAAAGCTTTTGATGAAAGATTCAAAAAGGCTTTAATAAAATATCAAGTTAAAGGACAAGTGATTTCTCAAAATGATAACGCAAGATTAAAGCCTTATATTTATTCACTTTCAAAAATTGCTCTTTGTAAATCAGGGACAGTTAATATGGAATTAGCTTTATATGGAATTCCACAGATTGTTGGTTACAGAGTAAGTAGGGTTACTGCTTTTATTGCTAAAAAAATTCTTAATTTCAAAGTAAGATTTATTTCTCCTGTAAATTTGTTGGTTAATAAGTTAATAATCCCTGAATTTGTACAAAGAGACTTTGACGAAAAGAAAATTTTTTATAAATCTTGCAAAATACTTGAAAGGAAGTCAGAAAAAATAAAAATAAATAAAGGCTATGCTTTTTTAAAAAAAGAATTGGGCACAGAGGGTGTAGTTCAAAGAGCTGCTAAAGAGATTATTAATTCTATTATTTGAACTTTATAATATAAAAATGAAATATTTTTTACCTCTAATAGTTGCTTTTTCAATATTAATTAACCCTTTAAACACTTTTGCAGAGGAATTAATTCTTGCAGGAGGTTGTTTTTGGTGCCTAGAACATGATTTAGAGTCATTAAAGGGGATCAATTCTGTACAAAGTGGCTATTCAGGAGGAGACTTACAAAATCCTACCTACGAAAATCATGAAGGACATCAAGAGGTGGTTTTGGTTAACTATGATTCCAAATTGTTAAGTTTAGCCGATATACTCAGGCTATATTTGAGAAATATTGATCCTCTCGATGGTAAGGGACAATTTTGTGATCGTGGAGATTCTTACAGGCCAGTAATCTTTTACAAAGATTCAATCGAGAAAAGTGATGCAGAAAATGCACTTTTTTCGGCTTCTAAGGAACTGCATGTGCCACTAGAAAAGATATCTGTAGAACTAAAGTCAGAAGGTCAATTTTGGTTGGCTGAAGAATATCATCAGGATTTTGCTGAGAGAAATGAATTAAAATATAAGTTCTATAGATTCTCATGTGGGAGAGATCAGAAATTGGATAAGTTATGGGGGGTTAACGCTAGAACAACAAATCTTTGGTCTGAATGATTTTTAATATAGTTATTTATTTTTAATCCATTGAACGAGGGTTTTAACTCCAAAGCCTGTTGCTCCTGATGGATTAATCCCCTTATTTTTATCAGTCCAACAAGTGCCTGCAATATCAATATGAGCCCATTTTATATCTTCGTGAAAGAATTCCTGTAGAAACAAAGCAGCAGTAATTGAACCACCTGCTCTAGGACCTGTATTTTTCATGTCAGCTATATGAGACTTTAACCCTTCTTTATAAGATTTTTGTAAAGGCATTTGCCATAATTCTTCTCCGGCATCGAATGATGCAGTTTTTAGATCATTTGCTAAATCATTATTATTACTCCAAAATCCAGCCACATCATTTCCTAATGCAACAACAATTGCCCCTGTTAAAGTGGCAAGATCGATGATTGTATCTGGTTTTAAATTTGATGCGTAAGTTAAAGCATCAGCCAAGGTCAGCCTACCCTCTGCATCAGTGTTATTTATTTCAATTGTCTTACCATTAGATGCTTTAACTACGTCTCCAGGATGTACTGCAGATCCATTTATCATATTTTCGCAAGCTGCCACAATAAAA
>NZ_CVSX01000041.1 GCF_001180305.1 Prochlorococcus marinus | reverse complement strand
CATCAAGAATTTTAATATTAGTAATCTTACTTTTGATTTCTAGAAGTTCAGCAAAATGATTGCAGAAAGGGCATTCTCCATCATAAATAAAGGTATAGTTGGAAGTCATTAGAAAAAAACAGTTTTAAGCTTCTTAAAGTACTCCAACAAAAGAGTATTGCTTTGATAATAAAACAAAAAATAAAAATTTTGTGGATTTCTTTTAAAGGGATAGCTAAAAGATTCTCATAATTACGAAGAAATGTCTCAATATAGGTATATTTTTCATAATAATCTGTATGCTTACTCGGAGATATTATGTTTAAAATCATGAATTTATTAGCTTCTTTTGCTTTAGGTGGTTTCAATCCATGGGCAGCAGGATTTGGAATTGGTTCTTTAGTCCTTTTTGGTCTTGTTGGTCTAGTTGCTGGTCCAAACCTAAAGAATTTTGACCCTGATGCATAAATCATCAAATTTAATATACATTTTAAAAGACTCATTTGAGTCTTTTTTTATGCGGTTTTTAAAAATTATTTTTAGAATCAGGCTAAATTAAATACTGCCAAAGAAATGTTGTTGAATCCATTTGTTCCATTTACTTTTTTGAAAATCTCTTCTCTAAAAGCCACTATTGTTTTTTTATCAATACTTTTAATTAAATCAAATTTGCTTAGATTAAAAGGGGGGTTAATAGGAGGTCTGTTTGCCTTGATACTTATATCAGGAATTTTTGCCTCTAGTACCATAGCTTTAGGATCTTTAGTTTATGCCTATCGAATAAAGAAGAAATCTAATCTTGATGATAATCAAATGCAGGATTTAGAAACAGTTAATGTTTAAGTTATTTTGTGAATTAAATTCAATTATGTAACCTAAAATGGAGTCCCTGGGACAAAATGCAAGACTAAAAATCCAAAACCGGCAGCAAAAATTATTGATACTGCGATGATAAGAAGGCCTGATGCCATTCCCCCTTCTTTAAATGCCATATAGTTAGTTATTTTTAAATTAATAATAGACCATATTTGTCCCTAGGTGATAGTTCTAAATACTCATATATCATCCAAATTTATTATTAATGGTGTATAAAAGTAAAAATATAGAGGTTAATGAGATAATAAAACCAAATATTATTAATGGTTTAGATTTAACGTTTTCTTCTTCTTTGGGGCTTTTTTTAGAAGTTACTAAGTTGCTGTTTCTTTTAGAGACAAGATTGGGAAAAGGTTTAATCACGATAAATTTGAGATCTAAGCTAATTACCCTAAAGTTTTAAATAAATCCTTATGGTAATCAACAATATTTTGACAACTTATTACAGGTGTAAATTCCATATGTATTCCAAATTTAGCTCTCCATGGAGCAAAATGTGCAAAAATTTCTTTATCACTATGTGCTTTACATAAACAAACTACCCTACCTTCTCCTGGAGCATGCACTCTAAATAACATCTCAAATTTGTCCGTTTTATCTGATTTGGCAATTTCACCGTTTTCCCAAGCCTCCACAAATAATTGATAAGCTTTTACTTGATTCTCGATATCAGGGAATTGGCAGTCAGCAAGAAATAATTGCATTGGGAATATCTAGGATTTTACTTATTATCGCTTAAATTTTTATTTATCAATAGTACTGTTTGAATTTGAAGATTAGAAAAAAATATTTTTCTAAATAAAGTGAGAGGAGAGCGTCTCAAGAAATTTTCCAATATCTTTTTTATATAAACTATCTGTGATTTTTAGAGAGAACAACTCATAATCATTAGTATCTTTTTTTTTATCAAAATCAATATTTCCCTTTAATGAAATATTTTTCATGATTGTATTGATCACTATTTAAAATTTAAACAAATATATTTAAAAGGCAAATTTCTTTACATTATGTTTTTTATGAGAGAATCTTCTAATCCAATTAGGAAATAATTAATTTATTTAAGAATTAATTGATGTTCCTAGAACATATAAAAAAGCATTAGTTAAAGAAAAAATTACAGTTAATAGAGATGCAATAACGGGCAATAAATTGAACCATAACTGCGAAGTGGTCATTTTTGAATCAATATGCAAGAATTTGGTCCTTTTTTTTAATCTTATTTGTAGCCAAAATATAGATAATGGATAAATAATTCTTGAAAAAGTAATAAATGTATAAGGTAAAATACCTTTTTTTGAATAAAGTATAATTCCTGAAAAAAAGTATAACGTCCAAATTAGAACTCTTTGAATTAGAATTAATCTTTTACTTTTGCTAGACACTATTAGTTAATTAACTCTTATAGTTTTAGTCATTTTATATCTTTCAAAAAAAATGTTATTTATAATTACTTTTTCTTTACGTATAATTTTCCATTCATTTTTAAGAAATAATTCATAACTTATTAAGCTTGCTTCAGTTGAAAGAGAATCTAAACCTTCTTTTTTAGCTTCATATTCTAATTTATTAAGTAATTTAGAGCCACAACCTTTTCTTTGGAATTTACCTTTACAGTAAAATAAAGCAATCCTATCTATGGGATATCTTGTGGCAAAAGCAATAATTATTCCTTGTTCACTTAAAAGCCATCCTTTCCCTTTAGTTATTGACTTATCAAAATTTAGATTATTCCAAGCTTGGCTTGACCAAGCCCTTTTTTGCTCTTTACTATAAATTTTTTCATCTAAAGATTGAATTGAATCAAAATAAACCTTTTTTAATTCCAGTTGATCTTTAATGGTAATTTGTCTTAAATTCATAATCAAAGCTTCTATTTAATATGCCTAGTAAAAATATAGTCGCAATTGGTGGAGGAGGGTTTGGACGTTCTTTAGGCTCTCTTGAAATTGAAAAATATATAATTTCATTAAATAATAAAAAAAGACCAAAAATTTGCTTTGTTCCAACGGCTTCTGGTGATAGTAGTTTATACAAACTAAATTTTTATAGAGCATTTTCTCAACTAGATTGCATTACAAGCCATATAGATTTTTTCTCTAGAACAGAAAACTTAGAAGATAAAGTTTTAACGCAAGACATCATTTATGTTGGCGGAGGAAATACAAAAAGTATGTTAGCTGTCTGGAAAGAATGGAATTTCCATGAAATTTTGCGAAATGCTTATGAAAAAGGAATTATTATGAGTGGCGTAAGTGCTGGGGCTATTTGTTGGTTTGATAAAGGTATAACTGATTCTTATGCTGAAGAATTATCCATAATTGATTGTTTAGGAATAGTTGAAGGCATTGCCTGCCCACATTTTGATGAAGAAAAAGATAGGGAACCTTATGTTAATGATGTTATAAATAGAGAAATTATTAAATCTTGTATTTGTATTGAAGGTAATTGTGCATTGCACGTCAAAAATGATTTTGAATATTTCTCAATAGATTTTGGTAATGGTAAGAAGTGTTTTAGAGTCTCAAAGGAGAATAATAATTTAAAGAAAGAAATCCTATAAAAAGAAATTATCTATATATGTATTTTAGATTTCTTCATTTTTTGAGATTGAGGTAAATTCAATACCTTTGTACTTTATAAATGATGCAGTCCATACTTCTTTAGAAAGATTGCCAAGGTATTTTAAGAATTGTTGTGTATCTCCATCTCTTATCCATTCAGATTTAATAAATGGAAGTTCTTTTTGCATTCTTTTAGGATGCATATGAACCAAAAGTAACCCTCTATCTTCAGAGGCCCTTTTCAATGCACCTTCATCACTTCTTTGAAATACTCTGAGTAGTAGATTTAGAACAACTTCTTCTCCAAGTTTCTTGAAATTTTCTGGATCCTCTAAATTATCTTTAACTTCTTTTCCTCCAAGAGGCATTGCTCTAACAAGGTTTTGCTCTATTAATGCTATCGCAATTAGATAATCTTGGCTTGCCATATTTTTTTAAATTACTTTGTTGATATTCTAACCTCTCAAGTTCATTAAAATCTTTCAAAAATAAATGATTTTATAAGACAACAAGAAATTAATTAAATATTTTTATAATAAGCTAGTACTTTTTATAGTTAATATTGATTATGTTGTTAAATCTTTAAAATATGCGATATTTTTTGTTTCTATTTTCAGGAGTTTTTATTGGTCTTTATTTATCCTGGCCAGGAATATTGCTTTCAAGGAATTGGAAATGTTTCAATGAAATCATTGAAAAGTCAGCAGAAGATAAAATTTCTTTTAAAGCAGTATTGGAAGTTTCTCCTAGCTATTTAATTAGGGGTAATAATAAAAATGTAACCTCAAAACTAAGAGTCGTAGCAGATGCATGTTTTCGTTAAGATATTTAAGATAAATTATATGTACTAATTGATGATTAGTAATTTAAGATTTGAATTGTCATTTAAAAATATTTCGCAGTTAGAAAATAAACTTAAATTTTGTAAATTTAATAAAATAAAGAATATTAACATACCCTGTAAGGGGAACATCAAGAAGGAATTTTTTAATTTATCAAATAAATTTATATCAAAAAATTACAATGATTTTAATGTTACGTATCACTATAGTCTATATCATCAATACTCTCAAAATAAAGAAAATTCATACCAACTTCTTTTAGATTTTTTAAAAAATTCTTTTTCAAATAGAAATTATGAAATTCTCCTTGTGTCAGGATCTATTAAGAAAAAAAACTTTCACGCAATTAATGTTTTAAATAAAATAAAAGAAGAAAAAAACTTAAAAGTTAAATTAGGAATAGCTTATAATCCATATTTGAAAAAATATTATAATGATACTTCAGAAAGAGAAAGATTTGAAAAGAAACTTTCTTCTGGATTAATAAATTCAATTTGGTTTCAATATGGAACAGATATTAAAGCACTTCAAAATGAGTTGACTTATCTTAAGAAAGTTGCAAAACAAGAAAAAATAAATCTTTTTGGCAGTTTATTAATTCCTTCAAAACAATTTATAGCTAGGTTTAAATTTCGTCCTTGGAAAGGAGTTTACATATCAGAAAATTTTTTATATTCGTTATATGACTTTAATAATTTTACAAAAGATTTAGTTTGTTTTTATAAAAACAATAATATTACCCCGGTAATTGAAACTGACTTTACATCATCAGACAAACTTGATTATCTATATAGTTTCTTTAAAAATTAGAGATAATGTCTAGTAATTCCAGAATTGGGAAAAGAGATTTTTCATATGATTTATTAATAATAGGTGGAGGAATATCTGCATGCGTTTTTGCTTCAAGATATCTTCAAAATAACATTACAAAAAAAATTGCAATAATTGAGGTTGGGCGGGGACTAGGGGGAAGATCAAGTACAAGGATAAGCAAAAGATTTAAAGGATGGAAACTAAACCATGGTTCTCCAAACTTTAATATAAGTAATAGAAAAGATAATCTTCTATTAAAAAATTATATTGATGAATTATTACAAAATAAATTTATTAAAATTGACGATTCAGAAGTAATTTCTCTCTCAGATGAAACTAAATTAGATGCTATTAAGAAATCTGAATTTTGTTCAGGGACTAGTTATGTTTCTTCTTTCCCCATGGGTGAGTTATCCCAAAAGATAATTGAGTTTAATAATTTAAGGGATAAGATTGATTTATTTTTTGAAACTTTAATAGTAGATTTAGAGTTTAATGATTATGAATGGAATTTAACTTCTAAAAACGGAGATCAATTCAAATCTAAATATCTTATTTGCTCAAGTAATTTATTAATACATAAAAGGTCTTTGAAAATATTGAACATAAATAAAATTCCTTTAAGAAAAGCTATTCCTAAAAAGAAAGATAAGAAAATCGATTTGCTTTTAAATTTTCTGGATAAACAATCATTTATTCCTAGGCTAACTTTTTTAATCTATACAGATGAAAATTATAGTTATAAAGATTTTTATTCTCGGAAATATAGATATTTTTATTTAGAAAAAAATCTGGAGGATAAATATAAATTTGAGAGGGTTATTTTTCAGTTACAAGATAACAACAAATTAGGAATCGTAATACATACAAAAAATATAGATTTTATTAATTCTTATATAAATAAAAAAGATGAAGATTTTTTTAAAGAAACAATATTTTCAAATTTCAACAAATTGTTTATTAATAATACTTCAGTAAATCAATTAATTTGTAATGAGGGCATCTCTATTATGAAATGGAGAGCTTCACAACCTTGTGGATGCGCAGTACCATTGTCTTTACAATTAAGTAGTAAATATAGAATTGGATTTTGTGGAGATTGGTTTGAAGGAGAAGGATTTGGGAGGATTGAAGGTTCAATTTTTAGTGCTTTAAAATTATATGAGAAATTTAAAAAATCATTCAAATAATTTTTTAAGAACTTTATCAATATTAGTTTTTTTTGTGATATTGAATTCATTTGCATTAATTTTTATATTTTTATTTTTGAATTTCTGATTATAAATATTCCATGATTTTATGAAATCATCCTCAGCTTGTTTTTTTGCCTTTCCCCTTTCTTTTAAATCTCTTTGGACAACTCTGTTCATACACTCATTTTTACTAATTCTTAATTCTAAAAATGAATAATTTTGATTACATAATGTGTTTGAAAATTCCCTAGCAAAAATTCCTTCAATAATTAAATAATTTACATTATTCATTTCGTTTAATTTACTTTTTATTGTTTTCTTTTTGAAATTATAAGATCGCTCATGTATGGAAATTTTATTATTAATAATAAAATTAAAATCCTTTTTAAATAGTTTGTAATTAAAGCTAATACTTTTATCGAAATAACCTTCTACGAATTTTGAGAGTAATTTACTTATAAGCCCTACTTTATAATAGTTGTCTGTACTCAAAATAATACCATTTTTAACTTTTCCTATTATTTGTTTTGATAAGGTCGTTTTACCACTACCAGAAGGACCACTTATAAATATAAGCTTCATTAATATGCTCTGATTTCTATTAAGATTCTCATTTTACTATTAGTAAGTAAATACTTTTAATTTGGAAAAGTACAATTTTCATTTTTCTAAAAATTTTTAAAAACATAATATCAGTTACAATGGCCCATAAGCTTGCATTAATATTAAATATGTGTCTTTATATAAATGTAAATAAATTAACTTTATTCAATCATCTATTTTTGTTATTAATTCTTCTTAGAGTTTGATAGAATATATAGATTGAGAATTTAATTTTATTACTTATACATTGCAATGATTTCTAAATTTCTAGGTAAACTAAAATCAATTCTATTTAAAAGTGCAGTAATCTCTGAAACGCCTTTAAAGAAAGAAAAAAAACTAACTAAGTCTACAAAATCTTCAAAAACAAAAACAAAAACAAAAACAAAGGCAAAAGCCAAATCAAAATCAGTTAGTTCAAAGAAAAATTTTGATTCCTTAACTTCACTGCCTGGTGTTGGAGCTAAAAGTGCTAAGGCTTTGTATGAGGCTGGATTTAAAACAACAAAAGCTATCATGGCTGCAGATGAAAAAGATCTTCTTGCAGTATCTGGTGTCGGTATAAATCTTGTTAAGAAGCTAAAAAAACTTAAATAACAAGACTTATTTAAAGTTTAATTTACTATAGAAGTAATAATAAAAGATAAATATTAATCTACATCCCAAATTGCAGGTTATCTTCTTCTTGCTTTTCTTCTTTGTTGCAATTTTCTTTTGTATTTTTCTATAGGCGTCTCATGATGCCTAAGTCTTTTTAAATCTGCAAAAATCCCTGATTTAGATACTTGCCTTTTAAATCTTCTAAGGGCAGATTCAATACCCTCATTCTCTCCAACTGTAACTTGAGTCAAAATTTTCTAAATAAATCATATTCTAACATCTTACCAGAGTTATTTTAAATTTATCTTTATCTCAATTATTTCACTTTTACTTTATTTTTTTGCCCACTCCACAAATCCTTTTTTATCATCCTTTATATCTTGCAAGGATTCAAAATAATATTTTTCCCAATTATCTCTAGGCAGACCAAGAAAAAGCATTAGATTTAATGGGTATTGATTATTATCAGAACAATTTCTAAAATCATCTCTGAATAAAAAGATTTTCTTTTTTAAAGCAATTGCGATCCCCAATTCAATCATTACACCTTCATCTGGGGGAATTCCATTAACAATTGCGAAAATACAATCACAGTTTTTTAAATCATGAAAATTACTTTCTGCTAGGTCATATGCCCAGTTATCGTCTTTTTGTATTATGTCCTTTGACCTTTCAAAAGGTTCAAAAACTTCTATATTTAAATTATTGAATATATTAATAAATTCATACAATAAGTTTTTAGATTGTTTTGAAAATCCATAAGGATTAGCTAAATATAATTTCTTTTTCAACTTAGGCCTCTTTTTTTAATGTAATCGTTTCGATCACTTTGAGAATTTAAAGAGTCTTCCCAGGGAAACACTATCCACTCACTTTTTTTTGATATATATACGCTATTCCACCATGTTGGTTTATTTTTACTAAATATCACAAAAAACTTAGCTCCCTCAATGTTTTTGAAGGTGTTTAATGTATAGCCAGTTTCATAAATATCGTCTACTATAAGTGAATTTTTTATTGGTTCTGAAATCAAATTAATTTTTAATTTATGGCTGAGTGCTACAGCTAGACATAAACCACCTCGTGGAACTCCATATATCCCAGAAAATTCTAAAAGATTACATTTCTTAGCTATATGTTCTACGCTCTTATCAAATTCGCTCCATGTAAAGTAACTCATAATTTTAATTTTCGCTTTTTTCATTTGTAGTGGCGAAATTTGATGCGATTACACTTAATAGTGCAACTACTTGCTCGTTTGGGCAATTAGTATTTTTTTTTAAATTTTCACATTCTTTAATTATGTTGGAGTAAGTATCTTCAACAATTCCGTTCATTTGATCATTACTAAAAGAATAAGGTTTGTTCATTTTAGTTATTAAATAATTTCATTTTTACTTAAATATCTTACGAAGTAAATAAATTGATTATTTAATAGTAGTATTATTTCCACATTGGATCATTTAACTTCTCAATCCTAGGTGAATTAGGGACATAAGTATGTAATGTTTCAACTTTTATAGCCCATTTTTTAGAGTTACCTTTCAAACTTTCGCTTTCTATAAGGTTTTTTAGAGAAATTCTTTTTCTAATTTTAAGAAGACCTATACAAGTTTCCCAAGCTTCTTGATCTTTATAAATATCTAACCAAAAATCAAAAATACTTTCCAAAACATCTAGTGGGATATCAAAAGAAATCCCAATGGAAGGTCTTTTAATTAAGTGATTTTTATTTCTTAGTTCATTGAATAAATTATTTATGTTTAAGTTAATAGCGTAAAGAATATCTTTTGCTGTTTCATTTCCTATTAATTCTTTTCTATGGCAATCTAAAAGATTTTTATCTTCCTCGATATCTTTATCAGAATTTTTAACTCCTACAACCCAAAACCCTTCTTCATTCTTTACTCCGCTAGCAAGAAATAGATATTGAGGTGAGTTCTCCAATGTTCATAATGATTTATTTATTTTTAACATTTTTTATTTGTTTTGAAAATATTTCAGCTTTAAAAATCATGATATAAAATTAGCTTAAATAAAAATAGTTGTTAAAAATTTTTATTTAATTATGTTTGATTTAAAAGAACTTAAATTATGTTTTTAGAACCTAATGATTAGATAATCAACAACATAAACAGACTCCTTTATTATAAGTAAAAAATTTAATTTATTTTTTCTTAGGAAATAATTTTCCTATTTTCTCTTGTTGTAAATATTCTTTTTTAGTTCTTATTTTTTTATCTTCCAATGATTCTTTATTAGTGCTTACAGCATAAATAATATAAAAAATCATACCTGTAAAAATTAATCCTAAAAAGAGGATCAATATTCCTATAGGCTCACTAGGACTGAAAATTTTGAGGTCTAAAGCTGTATTTAGGGAAATTATCATCAATTAAGTAATTCCTTAAAAACTTTTGTTGAAATCTAACTGATTTCTTCGTAACCGAAGAATTTAGAATTGTCAGAATTTTTATACCCGTTAGCAGCTTCTTGTGGATTCTGACTGTCAATTTTTCTTGCTTTAGCATGGATCATATTGAACGGAAAAATTACAGCCCCAACAAAAAAATGAAGTAATAAAAAGTCTGAGGGTAGTCCATTTGTCCAATCTGGGAAAAATAACAGTGTCATCAATGTTTCGTACATTTAATTAAGTATCTGAATAATGCTCTGACTATTATTACTGAACTTATTGCAATACTTTTAATTTTTAATAAATTGAAATTTAATTTTGCTTTAAAATTTTTTAATTTTTAGATTGAAAATTTAACGAAAAAAAACTATCATAATAGTCATAAGTAATGATTTTAGCTATTGTTAAATTTCTTTCTAGGGTTATTTCTATCTATTATTTATCTAATAAACCCTCCAGTAGGTTTAGCATTTGAAACTTCGGACCCTAGCGTAAGTTTACTACAAAATAGAATCTCAAATAATTTCTCGAGAAAATATTGCAAGGGTATTCGGAATGGTTTTTCTAAAGATGAAGCAATGAAATCAGCAATTGTAAAAACAGAAAACATTATATCTTTTTCATACAATCCACAAAAAAAGTGGATTGAAAAAGACGATTTGGCAAATCAAATTTCACTCCAAGTAGTTAATGATTGTGGATGGTCATTTGGATTAGTTGGAAAGGAGGGAGTTGATTATTTTAAAACTTATTTTTTAGAAATTTACCAAAAAACAACTCCTGACAAAAATTTTTCTAGATAAACTAGGTAAATGAATAATATTTCAGACAAATTGGTAATGACAATTATCTTAATTACTATTCTTTTTGTGTTTGGATTAATTTTTACAGTAAAATCTCCTGAGAGAAAGGTTATAGATTCACCAATAATGTGGAAAGATGATTTTTCCAATATCGAGATTTATAGAAACTCATAAAATTATTTTGAAGAGAGAAGATTAAATTAAAAAATTATTATTTACATTAATAAGAATTATTATTTAAATGTTAAAAAAATTTTTTTTTGCTCTTAATCAATTCATTATTTTATTTTTTAATTTATGTAGTTCAAAAGAACTGAGGCTAGTTTTAAATCATCGTTAAACCATGCTCTGATCGCCATAGCTCTTCTAGGATCATAAAAATTCTGTTTTCTGTACCAACCTAGAACTTCGGAATCTGATTTCTTACCATTACATGACAAACAACATGGAACGCAATTACTCGTAGTGCTTATTCCGCCTTTTGACACTGGATGAAGGTGATCAAGTGATTCTGATGGTTTACCGCAATAAATGCACTTATATTTAGTAAGCTTATGAAGTGATTCTTTCCAATTTTTATTACTTATCTTTGGACATAGTTGATCAAGGTAAATTGCATCTTGTCTATGCATAAAATACTTGATAGTTTTTACTAATGATAACATTTTTTTAAACTCTTATTGAAAAAGAGATTTTCAGGCTATTAAAATCGTAAGTTTTTTAAAAACTAAAATATTTGATTTTTAAAAATTAAGAATGCAGGTTTAATGCTTTATTTATTGACAACATTAGTAATAAACATAAATGATTCTTTACCTACTGGTATCTTAATCTTTTTGCTGTCCTTCTTTTCTAATACCTTGTCAGCAATTTCTGGAGGAGGAGCAGGGCTAGTACAATTACCAGGATTGATTTTATATGGTGTTCCTTATAATCAAGCTTTGGCTAGTCATAAATTAGCAACAGTAGCATTAGGGATAGGAGGTTCATTAAGAAATTACAAATCTCTTGGATCTGATATATTTATTGCTTTGCAAATTTTAATTTTTGGTTTGCCGGGAGTGATTTTTGGGGCTTCTATCATTGAATATATATCAGAACAATATTTATATTTATTTATAGGACTAATTTCAATCTTATTAGCTATTTACTCATTCCAAAAATCAGATTTAGGTTTAAAATCCGAGAATAATAAACTTAATTTAATTCATAAAATTAGTTTTTTAATTTTTATTTTTCTCATAGGCATTTTGAATGGTTCTATTTCCTCAGGTACTGGATTGCTTGTAACGATACTTTTGATAAAAACTTATGGAATGGAGTTTCAGCAAGCTATTAGTTTAACATTCTTTACTGTTGGAATTTTCTGGAATTTTACCGGAGCAATTTATTTGAGTAAAGTAGGAGAATTTAATTCAAATATATTGTTAATGTTAATTATTGGTTCTTTCGCAGGGGGATATTATGGGGCTCATTTATCGAAATTAAAAGGAAATAAAATTATCAAGAAAACTTTTACAACAGTTTGTCTTTTGGTTGGTATTAGCTTATTGATTAAATCAATTAAACTTTTTATATATTAATTATTTGATAAAACCAATAAAGTTGTGGTCAAAAAAAGACCAAAAAAAGCAGTGGCAGTTAATAAAGATAAATTCATTTTGTCTTTATTTTTATTTTAGATTCTAATTAATTACTAGTTGTATTCAACAATACTTCTGGCTAAAACCTTATTCAAAAAGAAAGTAAAAAAAAGGCCTCACATTTGTGGGGCCGGGTGATGGGGAACCTTATTTTTAAACCAATTTCTTAAAAAATGCAACCCCCTATCAGTAGTGCAATTAGACTATTGAGGATACACTACAGATAGTGCTTTAATAGTTTTTATATCTGTGATTCTTGTAAATGTGAGTTAAATATGGATATTTAAAGCCTATCATCAAAAATCATATTTCAAGATTTCAAGTGTTTTTAATAATTAAACTTGTTAAAAATATCATGCATTGTATTATTCGTAGGGGAATTGTTAGTTAAAAAAAATTAATGATTGAATTAACTTTACTTACTCTTTTGAACTATGTTGGAAATAATTTCTGTGAATATAGAAATTTAGGATATGACAATTATAAATCTTTACTTCTTTCTTATAGTGATGCAAGCAACAAATTTGGACCATTAGAGGTTAAAAAGGTTATTGAGAAATCAGAAAACTTCAAAGTTACTGCTATTGCAATTGCTGCAATTAAATGTCCTGAGCATATAGTTAAATAATGAAGTTTGAATTAAAAACTGAAAATGAAAATTATTCAAAGTTATTTCTCCATTTTTTGGGGATAATATTTACTATTACTCTTATTATTATCCTTTGTGATGTAGCAGTTAAATTAGGATTAATTTCAAGAAATTATGAGATTGATTTAAACTGCAAACTTTTATCTGTGGAAAAATCAAAAACTCATTTTAAAAATTTATCTAGACTTTCTAATCTGAAAAGTAAACAAAAAATTCGAGAGTTTTGTAGAGGAGCATTAAATAAAAATTAGCTAGATGCTGAAGAATAGAACTTTAATGCAAAAAGCCAGAACTTTCTTGAGGTAGATAAAAATATTAAAGCAACAATAACTTCAAGCAATATTTTCCATAATTGAGAAATACCTAAGAAAACTTCAGATGGGATTGTAGTTATAAATGCAATAGGAATGAAAACACTAAAAAATATTCTTAAGGAAAATGAAAATGAATTTAAAGGAAAACGTCCAATATAAAGAAATGATCTTAATACTTCTGTAGCATTCCATGTTTTAACAAACCAAATAGTAGTTGTCGAAATAAAAAACCATAAGCTATATAAGATACAAATTGAGCAGATTATAGTAATTAAACATAATGTCAGAAAGGATAAATTTAAATTTATTTGATTGATTTTCATGCAGTATAACAATAAGCAAAATCCAAGAATTATTTCTAAAAAGCCAGATGGAGTGATTTTTTTTAGGGAGATGAAAAATTGACTATCAATAGGTTTTAAAAGTACGAAATCTAAGGTTCCTTCTCTAATATGTTTAACTATTTCTGTAAGATTTGGATTGAACCATGTATTAGTTATACCATTCAAAACTGTATAAATACCTTGAATTATTAGTGCCTGTTCAAATTTCCACCCTCCAATATAACTATTATTTTGAAAGAAAATAGATAATAAAAAAACACTCCCTATTAAACTTAAAATTGCGGTAATTAAATCAACTAATAAATTTGTCTTATATTCCAATTCAGAAGCAAAAGAAGTATGTAAAAAATTTTTATAAACTTTTAGATATTTTCTTAGATTCATGATCCCATAGCAGTATATTTTTTAGTTCCTTCAGACCAGATTTTTTTAAATAATGGGAAAAGTAAAATTATCCATAGAATTTGTATACTTAAGCCTCCACTAATATTGGTTTTATTACCTGATAGCAAGTTCGCAGGAAAATCAATTAAATATGGAAATGGAGTTAAATAAATCCAAGATTTAACATATTCAGGAAATGAAACTACTGGAGCTAAAAGACCTGAGAGAAATAAAGTTGGAATAAATAATAATCTTTCTATCGATGATGCTTTCTCTGTCCAGAAACATAGACATGCAACTATTGACTGAATTAAAAATTGAATTAAGAAAGATAAGAAAGTCGAAATTATCGATAAGAATAAAATACCCAAATTTGGTATCCATATACTTTCTGGATTTAAAATAAAAAAGAAAAATGCGATTATCAGTGCGAAAGGAAATCTTGTTATTTGTTCAGCAAGATGTTGTGCAAAATATCTGAAAAATGGATTTAAAGGTTGGATTAAATATGGAGATACTTTCCCCATAAGAGAATCCTCTTCAAAGCTAAATACAACCCAAACTACAGAAAACTGTCTTACTAAAAAAGCACATAAGAAATACCTAGAAAGCATAACATCACTAAAGTTTATTGATTCATTTAGATTATTATTTGTCCAGATGTTTAACATGAAAAAAGGAATAATTCCTGAAATTGCCCATAATGCAATTTCAACCCTATATTCCAACATATTTGAATATTGGACTTTTAATAAGGTGAATATTTTACGGTTAATCAATTTAGATATCATAATCTTTTTTAATTAATACCCTTCCAATAATTTCATCTATTGGTGGTTCATTTATGAAAAGGTCTTCAATATCAAAATTATTTAGGATATTTTTCAGTGAAGATGTAATTGAGTTGTTTTCAATTTTTATAGTAATTTCATTCTTTATTTTATTTTTAACATTAAAACCTGAATTTTCTAATTTAATTGCATCCTTTTCTGATCGACAAACTATTAATATTTCTTTAACGGGAGATAGTTTTTTTAATAAAAGATCAAGTTTTCCATCATATGATATAGCCCCTTCGTGAACACATATAACCCTCTTGCATAGTGATGTAATATCTTTCATGTAATGACTAGTCAGGCATATCGTTGCATTAGTTTCCTTATTATATTTTTGAAGGAATTTTCTTAAATTTCTCTGTGCATTAATATCTAATCCAAGTGTCGGCTCGTCTAAAAATAGAATATTTGGTTCATGTATCAAAGCTGCTAGTAATTCTGACTTCATACGCTGACCTAAGGATAGTTTTCTAACAGGTATGAAAAGCTCTTCATCAATTTCAAGCATTTCTGATAGTTTTTTTATTCTCCTTTTAGCTTCAAACTTATCTAAGTCATATATTGAAGCATTCAAATAAAATGATTCAATTGGCGGAAGATCCCAAATAAGTTGCTGCTTTTGTCCCATTATCAAGGTGATATTCTTTAGGAAATTTTCTTTTCTCCTGAAAGGTAAGTAGCCTGAAACCAAAATCGAACCTTTACTTGGATAAATTAAGCCACAAAGCATTTTTAAAATTGTTGTTTTACCAGCTCCATTAGCACCAAGAAAACCTACGATTTCCCCTTCTTTAATTTCAAAACTTATATTTTTTATAACTTTTACACTTTTTGTTTGTCTTCTAAAAAAATGTTTAATTGTTCCTTTTATGCCTGGCTCTTTTGAAGAGATATCAAATGACTTAGATAAATTTTTTACAGCGATAATATTTTGTGCCATTTCAATTTTTAATTTCTGGAAATTATAAATTTAATTAAATTAGTCTTATTTTAGAAAAAATTTTAACTAATTAAAAAATATCTTTAAACGATACAACCAGCCAGAGAAAAAAGTTAATTGGATTGAGTAACTCGCTTACCTTATTCTTATTTTGATAGTTTAATCTTTTTAAAAAATCAAATATCAAATAACTATTCTCTTTTTTATTATTATTTTTTTTAACCACATTACCATTTTCATCTAGAAGGTCAATTTCATCTTCAAAAAACCATTGCTCTTTTCCATTAGATAATTTCAATATAACCCCAATACCTTTTCCGTCGGTTATTCTGAAATCACTTATCTTAGCAACAGAAGAAACATTTATAGCATCAACTACTTCTTTAGTAAGCCTATCCTTTGATAATTCTAAGTTTATTTGAACAGAATCACCTATTTTTGCCTTATCTAAAATTAACATTTTTTAGGTTATTATACTTATTGATTCAAGTATTATGCGATTAATTCAATATTATTGATTTATTTCAATAATTAAGATTTTTTGAATATCGCTTCAAGTATTCTTTTTATTAAAATTGTTAATATTCTCAAGAATACAAAAAACAGTCCTAACCAACCTAAGATGACAGCTATCGATAACAAGCTTGACCCTAGATCGCGTTGTAGTAAATTCTGCATTAATTTCTAAATTAATTGATTTCACTATACAGTTATCACTTTACATTAAAAATCCTTATTAAATACTAGACAACTTTCTCATGCTTTTTATTCTTTGTTATGAGAATATTTAATAGCAATGATTTATGGGCTATTATTTAATATAGAAATTTAATAAAAAATTTTGGATCTTTCTCTGAACTCTTACATTGGAATACTTTTTATCATTATTGGCCTAATAGTGAGGGTTGATTTGAAATTTTCGATGCAAAAGGATCTTTAATAAGTTTTTAGAAAGCTCTTTTTAAGATATTAAATCCTCGATTTTTATAAGGTCTTTACAAATTACTGAAATTTAAAATTATTCAAATAAAAAAAGCAGCCTTTTTGCTGCTTTCTAAATGGTGGCGGGGGGGAGATTTGAACTTCCGACCTTCGGGTTATGAGCCCGACGAGCTACCAGACTGCTCTACCCCGCGTCATATACATAGCATACATCTGAAAGTGTTATTTTTCCCCTTTTCTTTAGGATTCTTGGAATTTTAATTTTCCTTTAACTTCAATTCGCACTCCTTCATGAAAATTAAACACCTTATCTTCAATGTCTTGAATTCTTAAGTCAGATATCCATTCCAACTGTTTAAGTAAATGAAGACTTACAGCATGTTTGGCCCTTTTTGAACCATCTTCTACTTTTAATGCTAATCCTATCCCTTCATTTACCTTGCACAAACACTGTATCCCTTCTGCACCACCTTTACCTATAACTTGTCCATGAGAAGAAGTTATTATTTCGGTATCAAAATTATTTTTATCACTTATCATTATTGGGTTAGTAGTCATGGCTCTGCTGATTTGCTCTAATTCAGCATTGTGGGAACTGCTAAGAAGTGAATATAATTTAGCCATTTCTATAAGTTTTAAATAAAGTGTTGGTGCTCCACAATCATCACGTTCTGCGTTTATTTCAGAAATGTCAATTTCAAGCAATTCCGAAACAATTCTGAATATTTCTTTTTGAAGTGGATGATCCCCCTTTAAATAAGTCTCTATTGGCCAATTCAATTTTTTGCATGTAGCGAGAAAAGCGGCATGTTTTCCTGAGCAATTATGTTCTAACGGACTGGTTTTTAATTTTGGACATTTCAAATTATTAATGTCAATGTCGTATTCCCATAGAATTTTGAAGGCTTCCCTTGAGTGAAGTCTTGACCCACTATGTGAACCGCATGCTAGTGCAATTGATTTGGAAGCATTATTGATTTTTGATGCAGCTCCACTGCTAACGAAAGGTATAGCTTGAAATGGCTTTAATGCTGACCTTATGAAACTTTTATATTCTGGATTGCCCGCACACATTAAAACCCTCCCTTTTTTATCACTTATAACAGCATGAATTTTATGAATTGACTCAATGTTCGATCCTCTTATTAAGGTTGCTTGTAACGGCGGATTGTTTGAAGTATAAAGGTTTTTGAAATTAGAACTCATTTAAAAATTACTATATTGAAAAAGCAAAATTCCTGATAAAGCTAAGATTAAAATAATTGAAAAAATTTGAATTAGATTTTTTAAAATTGGTTTTACTTCAATTGAGGCGATGAGTGATTCTTTTTCTTTTAAAACTAATGGCTTTATCCATATTTGACCGTCATACCAGCCCGATTCTTCATACTCAACCCTTTCAGAAGTTAATCTTTTAAATACGTGATTCCAACCAAGATAAAGTCTTATAGATATTAATAGAGGAATTGATAGGCTACTGAAAAAGCTTAATAATATATATTTTAAAATAAATGTTTTGAAATATATACTTCCAGAAGAAATAACAACAAATATAAGAAAAGATCCTATCCAGAATTTAGTTAATACAAGAATTAGCGATTTTTTTGTTTTTGGCCAAGAAAAAATTTTGGATTTAGATAATTCAATAAATTCATTTGTAGGTTGTTGATCTTTAGGGACAGGACATTTAGATTCGTTCATAAAATGATAATTATGGAAATGCAAGATTATCTCCATTACTCCAAAATGATTCAAGATCATAATATTTTCTTATGTCTGGTTGAAAAATATTTACAATCAAATCACCATAATCAAGTAAAGCCCATTTCGCCTCGCTAACTCCTTCTTTTCTTATTGGTTCAATTTTAGCCTTCTCTCTGAGCTCTCCTTCAACAGAGTTAGTTATAGATCTAACTTGTACATCAGATAATCCCTCTGCAATTAATATCCATTCACTTATAAAAGAGACTTTATCAATTTTTATTAGTTTGATATCTTTAGCCTTTTTATCGTCACAAGCTTTAGCTGCCATTAAAACCAAACTTTTATTGTCCATAAACATTTTCGCTAGAGACTGATTTTTCTGAACCTTCTTGCTGAGACAATTCTGACCTTGCTTTTTCAGCACTTTTTCTTAATGCATCTAATCTATTCTCAAAAAAACTTCTTTTTTTCTTTTTTCTAGTTTTCTCAATTAACTCCTTTAATGCGCCTCCAAGACTTTTATAAGCATTGGGGATACTATAACCAAATCTACAAGCAAGATCTATAGCTCTTTCGTCTGCAAAAATAGCATCTTGTAGCTTTTTTTCAGAATTATTTTTTAAATATAGTCTATAACCTGCAAAACTTGATAAACCAAGGGCTAGTAATAAAAGTAATCCATCTTGAACCCATAACTCACCTATGGCACCTCCAAGACCTATAGCAAGAGCTGCCATTTCCCATCCATCTCTGGGTATTGAGTCATTCTGAATTTTTCCTATTTCATGCCAAAATAGTAAATTTCTATGGTCAATAGCAAAGTCGTCCCATTTATCTAAGTCTATTTGTATTTCTACTTCATCACGACCTATTTCCTCAAGAGTTATTAAAGGTGGGTCTATTGCTGCTGCAGCTTCAATAAATACCCAACTTTCATTCTCTGGAGGCAACAGACTCTTAAGTCGTTGAAGTTCGCTCATAAAAAAATATTTTCTTTCAATACTATAGAAACAAATGTTGCTTTTCAAGTAACTTGATTAACATCTGATGATTTATAAGTAGCATGAGATAAATCAATGTTTTAAATTATGCCTCAAAGAGGTGATCTTAAAAGAATTCTAATTTTGGGTTCCGGTCCAATTGTTATAGGTCAAGCATGTGAATTTGATTACTCTGGTACACAAGCTTGTAAAGCTTTAAGAAAAGCTGGTTATGAAATTATCCTAATAAATTCTAATCCCGCATCAATAATGACTGATCCTGAGATTGCAAGCAAAACATATATTGAACCATTAACTCCTGAAATTGTCTCACAGATCATTTTAAGAGAAAGACCTGATGCAATTCTTCCCACTATGGGAGGTCAAACTGCTTTGAACCTTGCAGTCAAATTATCAGAGTCAGACTTTTTAAAAAAAAATAATGTTGAATTAATTGGTGCTGATTTAAGGGCAATTAATAAAGCTGAAAATAGAAAATTGTTTAAAGAATCGATGGAAAAAATCAATGTTAATGTATGCCCATCTGGAATAGCATCTAATCTGGTTGAAGCCGAGGAAGTATCAAAAAATATTAATTCCTATCCACTTATAATAAGACCAGCATTTACTTTGGGTGGTGTAGGAGGTGGAATCGCATATAATCTTGAAGAATTTGTCGAATTGTGTAAAACCGGTTTAGAGGAAAGTCCAAGTAATCAAATATTGATTGAAAAATCACTTATTGGATGGAAAGAGTTTGAATTAGAGGTTATGAGAGATACCGCAGATAACGTTGTAATAGTCTGCAGTATTGAAAATTTAGACCCAATGGGCGTACATACTGGAGATTCGATCACTGTAGCTCCAGCACAGACCTTAACAGATAAGGAATATCAAAGATTGAGGGACTTATCATTGAAAATCATTAGAGAGGTTGGAGTTGAAACAGGCGGGAGTAATATTCAATTTGCAATAAATCCTATTAATGGAGAAGTAATTGTCATAGAAATGAATCCTCGGGTGAGTAGATCTTCTGCTTTGGCAAGTAAAGCGACTGGATTCCCCATAGCCAAGATTGCAGCTTTATTATCTGTTGGCTACACACTTGATGAGATCATTAATGATATAACAAAAAAAACTCCTGCATGTTTTGAACCATCAATTGATTATGTAGTCACTAAAATCCCTAGATTTGCGTTTGAAAAGTTTAAAGGCACTTCAAATACATTAAGTACTGCTATGAAATCAGTAGGTGAGTCAATGGCAATCGGGAGGTCTTTTGAAGAATCATTTCAGAAGGCATTAAGATCTTTAGAAGTTGGAATTAGTGGATGGGAATGTGATTCATTGGATGATTCAAAAAACGAAAATCAATTACGGAATAGTTTAAGAAACCCTACATCTGAAAGGATTCTAATAATCAAAAAAGCTATGTTGCTTGGGAAAACTAATTCTTACATACATGAAGTTTCAAATATAGATTTATGGTTTATCGAAAAATTAAGAAATATCTTGAATTTTGAAAATAATTTTTTGAAAGATAAGCAACTTTCTGAACTAAATAGAGATTTAATGCTACAAGCTAAACAATTAGGATTTTCAGATCAACAGATAGCAAAGTTAACAAATTCTGATTTTTTTGAAGTAAGAAAATATAGAAAAGATTTGAACATCATACCTATTTATAAAACTGTAGATACTTGTTCAGCAGAATTCTCCTCCTCTACCCCATATCATTATTCAACATATGAAGAGTCATTTATTAATTTAAATTCTCATAAATTTGATTGTGAGATTTCAAAAAATAATAAATCAAAAAAGATCATGATTCTTGGAGGCGGACCAAACAGAATTGGTCAGGGGATTGAATTTGATTATTGTTGTTGTCATGCTTCTTATCAAGCCGCAACCAATGGTTACAAAACCATAATGGTTAATAGTAATCCTGAAACTGTTTCAACAGACTATGATACAAGCGATATTTTATATTTTGAGCCTGTAACTTTGGAGGATGTGCTCAATATCATAGAAGTAGAAAATCCTTATGGTTTGATTGTTCAATTTGGGGGTCAAACTCCTTTAAAATTATCATTACCTTTATTTGAGTGGCTTAAATCTAATGATGGGCAAAATACTAGATCAAAAATTCTTGGAACCTCACCAATCTCAATTGATTTAGCAGAAGATAGAGAGGAATTTACAAAAATTCTTGAGGAATTAAATATTCGTCAACCTTTAAATGGCATAGCTCGTAATCATAATGAAGCACAAAAGGTTGCGAAAAATATAGGATTCCCTTTAGTTGTAAGACCCTCTTATGTTTTAGGTGGTAGGGCCATGGAAATTGTAAAAGATGAGAATGAATTATCTAAATATATTTCTGAGGCAGTTAAAGTATCACCTGATCACCCAATCCTTCTTGATCAATATTTGAACAATGCAATTGAGATAGATGTTGATGCTTTATGCGATTCAAAAGGTTCGGTTGTAATTGCAGGTCTAATGGAACATGTTGAACCAGCGGGTATTCATTCTGGGGATTCAGCATGCTGTTTACCATCTATATCCCTATCAAAATCAACTCTTGATACTGTAAAAAACTGGACTAAATTAATTGCAAGAAGATTAGATGTAGTTGGCTTAATTAATTTACAGTTTGCAGTGACAAATTTGAATAATGAGGAAAATAAATTATTTATTCTTGAAGCTAATCCAAGAGCTTCTAGAACAGTTCCATTTGTTTCAAAGGCTATCGGTAAACCAGTTGCAAAATTAGCCACTCAATTAATGCAAGGCTTTACATTGGAAGATGTAAATTTTACAAAAGAATTTTCACCAAAATATCAGGCAGTAAAAGAAGCTGTTTTGCCATTTAAAAGATTTCCTGGATCTGATACACTTCTTGGTCCAGAAATGAGATCTACTGGAGAAGTAATGGGTCTAGCGAAGGATTTTGGAATTGCTTATGCCAAGTCAGAATTGGCTGCAGGAAATGGTGTTCCTTCCGAGGGAGTAGCTTTCTTGTCTACAAATGATTTAGATAAAAAAAATCTGAAGGAAATAGCCAAGGAATTATTGAATTTAGGATTTAAATTAATAGCAACAAAAGGTACTGCTGCATACTTGGTAGATTTAGATATTCAAGTTGAGGAAGTTCTCAAAGTCCATGAAGGAAGACCTAATATAGAGGATTTAATTCGTTCAGGACTTATTCAATTAATAATTAATACCCCAATAGGTTCTCAGGCACTTCATGATGATGCTTACTTAAGGCGTGCCGCTTTAGAATACAACATACCAACTTTTACAACCATTCCTGGAGCCAAAGCAGCAATCAAAGCAATCAAAGCTTTGAGAAGTAATAAAATCGACACTTATTCTCTTCAAGAGATTCATAATTGTTAAAACTTTAATCTAAATTTTTTAGTTTTTCCCTCAATTGATTCGCTAATGAGTTTCTGCTTATTGAAAGTAATTTCAATGTATCTTCATGCATTTTTAGTTGTGTCTCCGCTATTTGTAGGCCTTTTATAGATTCTTTTATGTCTTTGGAAAGTTCATTTATTAAATATTTCTTCCCTTCAAAAGTTAGAACTGGGTTACCAGAGTCATTTGATGTTTCATTCATAAGCTTGATTTTTTATAAATAACATAGAATTATAATTTCTTTATCAATTGTTTTTCACATAATTCTTTATATATCCCTTTTTTATTGAGCAAATCTATATGTTTACCAACCTCAATTATTTCTCCTTTATCGAAGACAACTATTTTATCTGCTTCTTGTGTAGTTGCTAATCTATGAGCAATTATAATAACTGTCCTATCCTTCATGGCTTTATTAAGCCCTTCTTGAACTTCTGATTCTGATTCTGCATCTAATGCACTTGTAGCTTCATCTAAAAGTAAAATAGATGGGTTCCCTAATATTGCCCTTGCAATTGCAATCCTCTGGATTTGCCCCCCTGAGAAATTTGACCCTCTTTCAGTTATATTCGTTTCATATTTATTAGGAAGATTTTGAATAAAGTTGTGAGCGTTTGCTTTTTTTGCTGATTCTATAACTTCATCTTTGGTAAAATCTCTGCCCATTCTTATAACATCTATAATTTTTCCAGAAAATAAAAAAGGCTGTTGTTGTACTAGTGCAATATTTTTTCTTATATCTTTTGTATTTAACAATTTTAAATTATTATTATCAATTAAAATTTCTCCACTAGTTGGCGTTATAAATTTTAAAATCAAGGCCATCATAGTACTTTTCCCAGCACCTGAAGCTCCAACGAAAGCAGTAACTTCTCCTTTTTTAATGTCTAAATTTATATTTTTAAGAACTAAATTATCTTTTTTGTATTCAAAGTAAACTCTCTTGAAACTTAATTCGCCTTCAATATTTGATATCCTTTTTAAACTTCCTGTATTATCCTCGACAGGTTCAAGATTTATTTTTTTTAATCTATTTATTGATGCTTCTGTCTGTTTGTAGTCATTAAAATTTGTACTTACATGGCTTATAGGATCAATAAGCATCAATATTGCAGCAAAAAAACTACTAAATTCTTCACTAGTTAGAAGGCCTTGGTTAATTCTTGCCGCTCCTAAACCTAATATTGCTAATATTCCAAATGACTCTACGAAACCTACAACTGGATGCTGAAATGCAAGTAATTTAAAAGTTTTATATTTTGCATTTTTATTAATATTTAATTTTTTATAAAATCTATTCTCAATCCAATTTTCTGCAGCGAAAGCTCTTATTGTTGACATTCCATTTATCGATTCACCTATTAAACCTGCTAAGTCACTAGTTGAATCTTGACTTTTTTCAGATGCATATAAAACTCTTCTCCCAAAACTATTAACTGAAAGAATAATCAATGGTGCTAAAAAAAAAGTTGATAATGTGAGTGACCAATCTAAATAAAACATATAGATTATTACGGCTAACAATTGTAAAGTACAAGGAATGGTATCCTGTGCTGTTTTATAAATAACTTCGCTTACTCTATCTGCGTCTTCTGTAAGTCTGTAAGTAATATCTCCTGCTGAAATCTTTTCAAGTGATTTCATTTTAATTTTTTGAATTTTGCTGAATAAATTTCTTCGCATTACTTCACTAATTTCTAAGGATGGTTTTGCGATAAAAATATCTTGGCCAAATTGTGCAGTTTTTTGAATTAAAAAAACTAATAAAGACTTAACTATTATGCTAGAAACTCTTGGTAGATCACCAGAACCTATTGCGGGAATGAGGTTTCCAGCTAAAAAAGCTAACAAAGGCCAGCAAGCAACATATATAAGCATGCATATAAAACCCTTTATAAATCTATTTGAATACGGTCTGATTGGAGGTATTAATCTCAAGATTATTTTATATTTTATTATTAATATTACTTTATCAATTTCTTTTAGTTTATAAAACAATGAAATTAGATCAATTTTTAAAATGGAAAAATTTGGTATCTTCTGGTGGCGAAGCAAAAATTTTTATTAAATCCGGTTCTGTTAAGGTTAATGGTGTAATTGAGACTAGGAGAGGAAGGAAGTTAAACAAGGGAGATAAAGTAATATTTCTAAAAAATGAATTAATTTTTGAATAGTTAGCTTATTCAACTCACTTTGTATTAGTATATTTTTCTTGGAGATAGTATTTTGAGAAAATCTGTAATTGCTGGTAATTGGAAAATGCACATGACTTGTGCTGAAGCTAAATCCTATTTAGAAGAGTTTATTCCTTTAATAAAAAACATTAAAGACGATCGTATAGTTGTTATTGCTCCACCTTTTACAGCTATTTCAACATTTTCTGATCACTCTGATTTTGAATATTTACGTATTTCTAGTCAAAATATTCATTGGGAAGATCAAGGAGCATTTACCGCAGAAATATCTCCAAAAATGCTTCTCGAACATGGTGTCTCATATGCAATCGTTGGACATAGTGAACCAAGGAAATATTTTAGTGAAAGTGATGAACAAATTAATAAAAGAGCAGTTTTTGCTCAATCTAGTGGACTTACCCCAATAGTTTGCGTGGGAGAAACATTAGAACAAAGAGAGAGAGGAGAAGCTGATAGAGTTATTACTAGACAGGTTGAACAAGGATTAGAAAATACAGATCCATCTAATTTAATTGTTGCCTATGAACCAATATGGGCTATTGGCACTGGTAAAACATGTGAGGCAGAAGACGCTAATAAAATATGTTCTTTGATTCGGAAATTAATAGGTTTTGATGATGTAATTATTCAATATGGAGGATCTGTTAAACCTAATAATATTGACGAAATCATGTCAATGAGTGATATAGATGGAGTGTTAGTTGGAGGGTCTTCACTAGATCCGAATAGTTTCGCGAGAATTGCAAATTATCAATAAGAAAAATCCATGGCCAAAAGGCTGGGGCCGAAAAACTTCAATTATGGGAGTTATTAATTTAACTCCTGATTCATTTAGTGATGGTGGGGAATTGAACTCTTCAAAAAAAGTTTTAGATCAAGTAAATCATTTCTTGAGTAATGGTGTTGATGTTATTGATCTTGGTGCTCAAAGTACTAGACCTGGGGCTGAAGAAGTTGGATCTATTATAGAAATAAAAAGATTGATCCCATATCTAAAATTAATAAAATCTCAATTTCCAGATGTTTTAATTTCTATTGATACTTTTAATTCTGAAGTGGCTTATGAAGCTCTTTTAAACGGTGCTAATTGGATAAATGATGTTACAGGAGGAAGAAGAGATATAAAAATTTTAGATGTTGTATCAAAATTTAATTGTCCATTCGTCATAACTCATAGTCGTGGTAATAGTCAAAATATGAATCAACTTTCTAATTACCAGAATGTATTGAGTGATGTTAAGTGCTCACTTGATAATTTAATAAATAATGCTTTGGAAAAAAATATATCTGAAAGAAATATAATAGTGGATCCTGGAATTGGTTTTTCAAAGGATATCATTCATAATTTGGAAATCTTGAGAAACTTAGATGTATTTAAAAAATGGAATTTACCAATTTTGATAGGTGCATCTAGGAAGAGATTTATAGGTGAAATTTTAAATGAAAAAAATCCTAAAGAAAGAGATATTGGCACACTAGCAATTAGTTGTCTTTGTTCTCAATTTAATATTGACATTGTAAGAGTTCACAACGTCAAACTAAATTATCAAATCCTAAAAGTAGCTGATAGGATTTACAGAAAATAATAAATTTATTATTCTTTGACTCCTTCAATTTTATCTTCTACCTCTTGGTATAGTTCTTTCAATTGTTCTATATTCTCATCTGAAGTTTCCCAATATCCTCTACCATTGACTTCTAGCAATGTTCCAACAATTCTCCTGAAACTATTAGGATTAAGATCCATTAATCTTTTTCTCATCTCTTCGTCATTTATAAATGTTTCATTAGTCTCTTCATATACAAAATTATCTACTTGACCACTTGTCGCACTCCATCCAAGAGTGTAATTAAGTCTGTTAGAAAGTTCTCTAACTCCTTCGTAGCCAGATTTAAGCATGCCTTCATACCACTTAGGATTTAAAAGTTTTGTTCTTGAGTCTAATCTGATAGTTTCTCCAAGTGTTCTTACTTGAGCATTAGAAGTGGTTGTATCCGCGATGTAGCTACTTGGTTCTTTTCCGTCATCTCTTAATGTCTTGATCAATTTTGTTGGATCCGAATCAAAATAATGACTTACATCTGTTAATGAAATCTCTGAAGAATCAAGGTTTTGAAATGTAACATCTGCTGTTTTCATTACTGACTCAAATACCTCTCTTTTTTGATTCATCTCACCTGGATTATCGGCATTAAAAGCATATGTTTTGCGAGATAAATACATTTCTTGTAATTCATTTTCTTCCTCCCATGTTGAATTTTCAACGGCTAAATTAACATTTGAACTGTAACTTCCACTTGCATTAGAGAATACTCTCGCTGATGCTTCTCTGATAGAAGTGCCTTCTTTTTCTGCTTGTTCTAGTGAATGTTTCCTTACAAAATTAGATTCCAATGGTTCATCAGCTTCAGCTGCTAATTTGACTGCTTGATCTATTAAAGCCATTTGATTAATAAATAGATCTCTAAATACTCCTGAACAGTTAACTACTACATCTATTCTTGGCCTACCAAGTTCTTCTAAAGGTATTAATTCTAGTTTGTTAATTCTTCCAACAGAATCTGGTTTTGGTTTAACCCCAACAAACCATAAGATTTGTGCGAGTGATTCTCCGTAAGTTTTGATGTTATCAGTACCCCATAAAACACAAGCTATTGTTTCAGGCCAAGTTCCTTGCTCTTCTCTTTGTCTTTCAATTAATTTGTCAACAACAGATTTCGCTGCAGCTACTGCTGCTGTAGTTGGGATTGATTGAGGATCAAGTGCATGGATATTTTTACCACTGGGCAAAACACCTGGATTTCTTATAGGATCTCCACCTGGTCCAGGTAAAACATAATTTCCATCTAGTGCTTTAATGAGGCTATCCATTTCTTTATCTGCGCAGACCTGTTCCAGACAGAAAAGTAAGTAATCAAATAATTTATTTAATTCCTTCTGATTTACTTCATTAAATTCATTTGATCTGCAGACGCTTAGCCAAGGGGTAGGTATATTTAGACCAAAAACTTTAAGTAAATCGAAAAGTTTGGAAAGAAGTGATTTTTCTAAATAAACTCTGCCATCAACAATTTTTAAAGAGTTGACCATCGCAGAAATCGACTCTCTTGCTGTTTTTATGATTTTTTCATTTAACTCTACAAATTTAAGTTCACCTTTATTATTACCATCATAAATTTGTTCAATAGTTAGACCGATAGATTCTGCGAGTAATCCTGGAAGAGATCTTAATCCTTCTTGTTCTCTCTCTAAAGATGCAATATTTACAAGTGTTGCAACAGCTTCTTCTGCTGTTGGAGCTTCTCCAATAGTATGAAGACCGCAAGGTAACAATCTACTTTCAATTTCCATCAACTGTTTATAGACATTGCCAACAAATAAATCTCTTTCATCAATTGAAAGTTCTTCTACGTCTTTTGAGGGAAGCTCTACATCTTTGTCGAGGTTACATTGTTTAGAAGTCTCAACTATTGCATTCACAATTTGAATACCCCTGCTATTTTCTCTTAATTGTTGATAAGAACCAACGAGTTCACTTAGTTCTTTAAGTCCTTTGTAGAGTCCTGCATTTTCAGCTGGAGGAGTCAGATAACTAATAGTCGAAGCGTATCCTCTTCTCTTCGCAATTGTTGCTTCAGATGGATTATTCGCCGCATAGTAATACAAATTAGGCAATGATCCAATGAGAGAATCCGGATAGCAAGTTTCACTCATACCCATCTGCTTCCCAGGCATAAATTCAAGTGAGCCGTGAGTTCCAAAATGAAGAACAGCATCGGCCCCCCAGATTTTTTCTACATACGTGTAATAAGCAGCAAAACCATGATGAGGACTAGCACTTCTTGAATAGAGCAATCTCATGGGATCTCCCTCATAACCGAATGTAGGCTGAACTCCTATAAAAACATTTCCAAAATGTTTTCCATAGATAAGAAGGTTTTGACCATCACTATTTAGGTTCCCGGGAGGTTTACCCCAATTTTCTTCAAGTCTTTGTGAATATGGTGTGAATTCTTCGTATTCTTTAACTGACATCTTATGAGCAATATTTAACTCTGGAGAGCCATCCATCGCTTCAGGGTTATTTATTACTTTTTCCATTAATTCTTTTGAATTACTTGGAAGCTCATCTATTTGATATCCTTTAGATTTCATTTCAAGAAGTACTCTATAAATTGAACCAAAAACATTCAAGTATGCTGCCGTGCCAACATTTCCTTTGTCTGGTGGAAAACTAAACACTGTGATGGCTAATTTTTTGTCTTGTCTTTTTTTTACTCTTAAAGTTGACCATTTTATTGCTCTTTCAGCTATTACATCAACTCGATCTTGGAGTGTATGCGCCTTACCTGTAGCATCATCACGACCTGAGAGAATAATAGGTTCAATAGCACCATCAAGCTCTGGAATTGCAATCTGAAGTGCTACCTGAACAGGGTGTAAACCTAGATCGCTATCTTCCCATTCTTGTGTGGTTTGAAAGACCAATGGAAGTGCAACCATATAGGGTCTGTTTAACCTTTTTAGGGCTTCAATAGCTTTGGGATGATCTTGTCTTGCTGGCCCACCAACTAGTGCAAATCCTGTTAAAGATACAACTCCATCTACTGTAGGTTGATCTTTATTTATGGAATCATAATAAAATTCATTAACTGGTTTAGAAAAATCTAGACCTCCACAGAAGATAGGTAGAACTCTTGCTCCTCTGTATTCCAATTCTTGTATAACAGCAACGTAATGAGCATCATCTCCCGTAACGATATGACTCCTTTGAAGCACTAATCCTATTGTTGGTGTTTTGTCATTTTTAGGACTTATATCTTTCCTATTATTTTCCCAATTTTGATATTCTTTAAGACTTTCAAACATGCATGGAGCAAGAGGATGCCAAATTCCTAAATCTGGGAATGTTTCAGGGTCTTGAATTTTGAATTCTTCTATTTGACCTTTTATGATCTCTGAAACAGCGTATTTTTCAGAAATCATTAACAAGAAGTTTTTTAAGTTCTCAGTTGTACCACCTAACCAGTATTGAAAACTCAGAATAAATGTTCTAGCATCTTGAGCTTTTTCTACTGGTAGATATTTAAGTATTGAAGGTAGCGTATTTAATAACTTCAACATTGAATCTTGGAAGCTTGCTCCATCAGATTCTTTTTTCTTTTTTATTAAATCTCCAATAATACTTTTAGATTGACCAAGTTGGGCCATACTAAATGAACCTAGCTTATTTAATCTCATCACCTCGGGCATAGAGGGGAAAATAATTGATGCTTTAAGTTTGTCTTTAAATGGAGATACTGCATCAACCACTTTTTGAGCAAGGTCTTCAATGAAAATTAGAGATGCGACAAATATATCTGCATTAGCTATATCTTCTTTAAAATCTTCAAAATTACTATCATTTCTAAGTTCTTCGATAAGATAGCCACTAAGATCTATACCTATTGGTCCATCCATCTTATTTATTGACTTTGCGGCTTCCGTTAAGGAATTTTGGTATTGTGGCTCAAGGACAACATAAACTGCTTTTATTACAACTTTGTGTTTGTTATCCTCAACAGGAGATACTCTGCGGTTTGCTGAGCGGACCTGCGTAAACATTGATTTTCTTTAAGTATTTCTATCAGCCTACGAATGAAAAGACGTTATTGTGTGCAATATAAATAGCGTGTAACAACCTTTAAAAAAAAATTTTTTAAAAAAATGATTGAAAATTCTAAAAAACCTATACCAGTACTTGTATCCGGAGCTTTAGGCAGAATGGGTAGCGAAGTTGTGAATACAGTATTAAATTCTACAGATTGTGAACTTGTTGCAGCAATCGACATAAACGAAAAGAACAATGGCTCAAATATTTCTGAATTATTGAAGGTAAAAAATTGTGATGTTTTTGTTTCTAACGATTTTGAAGGAACTTTGTGTTCTGTTAGTCAAAATTATAGAAATGAAAACATAAACCCTGTTCTTGTTGATTTTACTCATCCTGATTCTGTATATGAAAATACTAGATCAGCTATCGCATATGGTATTTCACCTGTGGTCGGAACTACAGGACTTCTTCCTTCGCAAATAAAAGATTTGTCTGTTTTTGCTCAGAAGGCATCTATTGGTTGTGCAATAATTCCTAATTTTTCAGTAGGAATGGTTCTTCTTCAGCAGGCAGCATCCGTAGCCGCAAAGTTTTATGACAATATTGAATTAATTGAGATGCATCATAATCAAAAAGCTGATTCTCCTAGTGGAACTTGTATAAAAACTGCAGAAATGATTGAAGAATATCCAAAGAAATTTAATAAGAGTTTAGTGAAAGAGTCTGAGTCTTTGAATGGTGTGCGAGGAGGCCTCAGAGATTCAGGATTAAATATACATTCAATACGATTACCAGGATTACTAGCCCACCAAGTAGTAATTATGGGCTCTCCTGGCGAAACTTATACAATTAAGCATGACACCATTGATAGAAAGGCTTATATGCCAGGTGTTTTACAGGCTATAAAAAAAATAGGAAATTATGAATCTTTAGTTTATGGACTTGAAAAATTGATTTTTTAAAATGCTATTTCCAATTAATTCAAATCAAATTTCAAAACTTATTCCTGCTGTTGGTACTGGGAGTCAATTTAAATACACTTTGGGGAATCCAAGAAAAATCCTTCAAAGGGTTATTATCTCTTCAATTGGCGGATTTCTATCATTAATTATTAGTTCAACAGGAGACCAAACAAATAATTTTTGGTTATTGGTTTGTGTGGCTTTCTTTTTATATATCATTTGGGGTCCAATTCTTGAATCAAGTAGAAAAAATTTGCAAATAAGAAAGTATAAATTTTTTTCCATTTTTGATGGTTATGTATCAGATATCTACAAAACTGAGAAGATCGAGAGTTCTAGAGAACAATCTAATAGGCAAGGTCGATTAGAGTTGATAGAAAATAAAAGGACTTGGTTAGTACTCGAATTAGAAGATGAAGATGGTTACTTAGAAAAGTTAAGTTTCCCAATGGAAAATAGGCACAGTCAAATTAGAGTTGGTTCTAATATAAGGTGTTTATTAACTTCTAATAACCGGAATTTTGATAGAGATTTTTATTTGACCGATGCATGGTTACCAGATATCAATTTATGGGTTGGTGAATACCCCTATTTATTAAGACCAGCATTTGAGGAAATTTGTTATATTTATATCAATAGATAGATGATGTTTATATTCTAATGAAAAATACGCTTAATTTTAGAATTGTTGGTTCTGGTCCAACTGGGTTGCTACTTTCTATTGCACTCTCAAAATTTGGTTGCAATATTTTCTTAACTGATTTATTAACAAGAAATAAATTAATAAATAAAAATAAAACTTATGCGATAACTCATTCTACAAGGAAAATCTTATGTAAATTCAGAATTTGGGAAAAATTAGAACCATACTTATTTGGCTTTGATACCCTTTCAATATCAGACAGCTTAACTTCTTCTATTACTAATTTATCTTTCAATGATTTAGATGATGATATAAGTTCAACTAAAAATATTGGCTGGGTAGTTAAACATTCTGATCTTATGAATGTTTTTTTTCGAGAGATTGATAATTATGAAAATATTTTTTTTATGACACCACAGAAATTATTAAATAAAAAAATACTATTTGATTATCAATTTTTTTCTACAGGAGCAAATTCTCTTGATAAAAAGTTGTTAGGTTTTGTTGATATAAAAAAATCTTATAATCAGTCTTGTTTAACTTTTAAAGTTTCTCTAAGAGGTAATCGTGAAAAGCGTGCTTATGAAATTTTTAGAAAAGAAGGCCCATTAGCTTTATTACCCTTAGAAAAAAATTTATATCAAGTAATCTGGACTTCCAGTACATTAAAGTCTATTGAAAGATTAAATTATGAAAAAAATTTTTTATTGGATAATTTATCAACCATCCTTCCTGAAGATTGGAAACTTGATCAAATAATTGGGGAATTTAATATATTTCCTATTTCATTATCCTTGAATCTTCAATTGTTTAATTTTAAAAAGATAGTTTTTGTAGGTGATGCATTTCACACATTTCATCCTGTTGGTGGTCAGGGTCTAAATAGTTGCTGGAGAGACGTAAATACTATTTTTGATATTTTTAATAAAAATTTTACTATTACTAAAATGGATTTGATCTTGTTTAAATTTAAATATCTTTCGAGCAGAATTTTAGATATTATTTTCACTATGCTAATAACTGATTCTTTGATTTCAATTTTTGCAAATAGAAACTTATTTTTGTTTCCAATTAGAAAATTTTCATTTTTACTTTTAAATAATTTTATTTTTATAAGAAAATTAGTATTAAATCAAATGACTAAATCACTAATTTATTCGAGAATAAAATAAAACTAATGAATAATCATATATCTGAAATTATGATAATTTATTTACTTAATGAAATAGGTTTGGATGAGTCATCAATTGAACTAGCTCTAAAATTATCAATAAGAAATAACACTCCATTACCAATCTTATTATGGAGTTATGGAATGCTCACTATAGAAGAACTTGATAAGTTATATTCATTTTTATTTAAAAAAATGCAATAGTAATTCTGTTATAATTCAATTACAGCGTAATCAAGAACAATTACTGTTTTATTAAAAGGAAATCAGATATCAAGACAATCTATAGAGAAGCTTGATTTATTATTAATAGTTTTAGAGACCATAGATTTAAATGGTATACAATCACTTTACGCCTTATCAAATACACTCAAATTAAATGATGTTTTGCCAAATAAAGTTACTATTTGGAAACTAAGAAATAATAATCCATTAAGAAAATCTTATATTAATAACAATATTAAATTAGAGGAATTTGACGCTCTGATTAAAATTTCCGTTGAAATGTCAAGATATTTATATCCTTATATTAGAGAGATACTTCAGTCCAAAGAAGATCCTAAAAAGAATCCTCTTATTTGGGATAATTTTAAAAAGAGATTTATAGCGTTAATTAACGAGAGGTTCAACGTAAATAGTATGAGAGTAAAAAAGCTAATAAATCAAACTGAAAATGATGAGATTCTTATAATATCTTTGCTTACCTTATCTCTTTGTATTTCTAATGGTGGTTATCAAAAAATGAAAAATTTTTTATTAAATTTTTAACATGATTCAAAATAGCTTATTATTTAATCAATCTTCAGTTAGTCTCGAAATAATTGGATTGCCAGATTATTCAAATAATGAAAATAAAGATCAAATATCAATAATTTCCCAATGGAAATTAACCATTATTGATAAACCGCTTATTGAAGGTAAAATTGAACACTTAGGCCCAATTATGGATGCATTTTATATTTATTCGAACCTTCTTATTAATAGTCAAATACCTTTATATGAGTCAAATTTAATTGACATAAAAGCAGATAATCTTTACATACATAATGTTGTTCTCAAAAGCTCTAAACTAGACGTTAAACCACTTGTTATAAAGATTGGAAACTCGTTGTTGTTAGATATTATTAATTGTTTTGACCAGTTAAATGAATCATCAAAAGTCAGAATAAAAAAGTCTACTGCTTTAAAAAATATTCCTAAGAAATTTAGATTTGGGTTAAATAACAAAGTTAATTTTTTAAATTTACTTCTACCACCTGTTATCTCAATTTTTTCTTTAATTCTATTTTCTTCTACTTTTATTTATTTCTATAATAATGTAGATGATAAAGATAAAAATGAGCTATTGAATACAAAATAAGGAATTTCTAGCTTATAGAATATAAAAACGTTAATATTGGGTAATTTTATTTACGAATAACTTTTAATCGTTCTTAAATTTCTTATGGCAGATTTAAATATCCCAAATGTAAATAAGAAATCTAATAAATATATTTTTAAAAAGAAATTCCCTTTGAGACGAAAATCAATTAGAAGACTTTTTACTGAATCAGCTTCTATGTTTTTTTTGAGTCTCTTATTAATTTACATAATTTATTCGATACCGAATAAAATTCTTCTTCTACAAAACTTACCAACAACCTTAAATAAATCATTTTCACTAGTTATTGATCTTAGTTCAGAACTTTACTTAATTTTGTTGATAATATTTATTTTTATTATATTTATTATTTCTGTAATTTTAATTATAGGGTCATTAAATAGATTATTAAGGATTTTTAATAGAAAAACGAAAAAAATTAGTTATAAATAATTTCAAATTGGTTGCATTAGACCGCCGCTTCCAGAATCAGAATCATCGTCATCATTTTCTGTCTCTATTCCAAAGAGAGCAAATATTCCTAGAAAAATTGAAGAAATTATTATAGTCAAGGGTAAAGCAGAATTTTGAATTCCGATATCTATATATTCACCCATAAAATGTAAAGATTTTTATGACCCTAACCGAAATTAAAATCTTTCGCGGATTTTAATTAATTATTTAATAATTTATTCTTTATTGAATGAAAGATCTTTTTCAAAATTGTTTATTTCTTTAACAAATATTCCAAACCAAAACATTAATTGATCAATTTGATTTTGAATTTCAGTAACTCCTAAACCCCTTATCGTTATTAACGAAAATGGTTCCCCTTGATCAAAATTAAATTTATTTTGAATACTACTTGATAAAGAATTTCTAAGTATCTTAAAAGTTGATTGTTTTAATTTTGTCTCTATAACTATATTTGGTTTTTTGAGCTTTATTTTATTAAAACCACATTTTTTAGCAAGTAACTTTAATTTCATCAACATAATAAGAGACTCAACTGGTTTGGGTAATGTTCCATATCTATTCACCCAGTCTGTGGCTAATTCAGTTAATTCGTTATTATTTGAGCATTCAGTTGCAGATTTGTAAGCTTCAAGCTTTTCTTCTCTGTTTAATATCCATGTCGCTGGTATAAATGCATTTATTGGGAGATCAATTTGTGTGTCGCTAACTTCTGGAATTTCTTGACCACTGATTTCTGAGATAGCCTCATGAAGCATCTCTATATATAAATCATATCCAATAGCATTAACCTTTCCACTCTGTTCTTCTCCTAGTAAACTCCCTACACCTCTTATTTCCATATCTTTCATTGCCAGTTGGTATCCACTTCCTAATTCCGAATAGTCTTTTATTGCTTTTAATCTTTGTTTTGCAGCTTCATTAATTTTATTTATATTTGGATAAAATAACCAAGCATGTGCTTGAACCCCGCTTCTACCAACTCTTCCTCTTAGTTGATAAAGTTGTGAAAGTCCAAATTTGTGGGAATCTTCAATAATTATTGTGTTTACTTTAGGGATGTCTAGTCCACTTTCTATTATCGTTGTACATATCATGAGATCAACTTCTCCGTTATTAAAAGCAATCATTGCATTTTCAAGTTCTGTTTCGTTCATTTGTCCATGAGCAACAATAAATTTTAAGTTGGGAAACATATTTTCTAATTTGCTTACAGCTTGATCAATATCAGAAATTTTAGGTAGAACATAAAATATTTGCCCTCCCCTATCAAGTTCTTTATTAATTGCAGTTCTTATGACATCCATATCTATTTCAGATAGATATGTTTTTATTGATCTTCTTGATGGAGGAGGAGTATTAAGTAAGCTCATTTGTCTTAGTCCAGATAAGCTCATATAAAGAGTTCTTGGAATTGGTGTAGCCGATAGAGTTAAAACGTCAATGTTATTTTTAAATTTTTTTATTTTCTCCTTCTGCCTTACTCCAAATCTTTGTTCTTCATCAATAACAAGTAGTCCTAAGTTTTTTATTTCTATTTCTTTCCCTAAAATTTGATGCGTTGCTACTACTAAATCAATTTTGTTATTTTTTAATCCTTCAAAGATTTCTTTTCTCTCATTGAGGGTTTTGAATCTATTTAGTAATGAAACTTTTATTGGGTAAGGAGAGAATCTATTATTTAGTGTTCTCCAATGCTGCTGAGCTAAAATTGTTGTAGGTGCTAATAATATTACCTGCTTGCCTGATGTAATAGCCTTAAAAATAGCCCGAAGAGCGACTTCTGTTTTGCCAAATCCTACATCTCCACAAACTAACCTGTCCATTGGCTTATCGCTTTCCATATCAGATTTTATTTCTTTTACAGCAGTAATTTGATCTGGGGTCGGTTGATATGGGAATGATTCCTCTAATTCATCTTGCCATGGTCCATCTTCTGGGTATATGTGCCCCTTTAACTTTTCTCTCTTTGCATAAAGTTTTAAGATATCGATAGCAACTTTTTTTATTTGTTTCTTATTTTTATCTTTTATTCTTTCCCATTCTGTCCCTCCTAATTTATTTATTTTTGGCTTTATTTTTCCACTTGATCTATATCTGTTAACACTACCTAGTTGATCAGCTGCAACACTTATCTTCCCATCTTGATACTGAATTACTAAATAATCTCTTGAATCTCCAGTTATATTAATTTTTTCTATTTTTAAAAATTTTCCTATCCCATGATTTTTATGAACTATAAAATCACCTGGACTAATTTTATTCACATTTATATTTGAATTGGTACTTCGTTTTTTTCTTCTTATGAATACATTATTAAAAAGAGATTGTTGTGAAAATAATTCTTTATCCGTTACAAGGACAACTTTCCATATCGGAAGATAGAAACCTTCGATTTCATAATTGTTCTTATTTTTTATAATTAAAGGAGTTGATTTATTAATCGACTTAAATGCCTCCTCAATATCATTAGGATTGTTTAAGAAGTTTGCATTACATTCGTGCTCAAAAAGTAAAGTCCTAGTTCTTAAAGGCTGTGCTGATAATATCCATACTTTTTCTTTATTTTTTATATTTTTATTTATATCGTTGGATAACTTTCCTATATTTTTAGAGTATGAATTTAATCTTTTATCGTTTAATAAAAACCTATTATCAATATTGTCTTTAGATTCAAATTCATAAAATTTTATTATATTAAAATTCCCGATTGAATTTAATATTTCCTCAAACTTTAAATGCAAATTGGGCTTAACCTTTAAATTAATATTATTGTTTTTAAGATTTTCATTTATTTCATTTGAGCAATAATCAAAATTACTTTCTGAATCAAGATACCAATTGTTCGAAAATTTTTTACAATCATCTAATTCATCAATTACTAGAATTGTGTCCTTATTGATGAAATTTAATATATTTGAGGGATATTTTTCAATTATTCCTAAATAACGATCAAGATTATTTTTATTTATATCTGCCGAATTAAAAGTACTGTTAGTAGATAATTTATTTAACTTATCTTTTATTAGTAAATCAAATCCTGCTTGTATTATTTCAATATTATTTATACTTTCGAACGTTTTTTGTGTATTTGGATCATATTCTCTTATTTTCTCAATTACATTATCAAAAAATTCTAATCTTATAGGAAACTCATTATTAACAGGATATATATCTATTATTTCGCCTCTCCTACTCCAACACCCTTCTGCATAAGTTACATTTTCCTTTGTATATCCAAGCAAAGTAAGTTTATTTGCCAATTCTTGAATCTCAATTTGAACGCCTTTTTGCAAATCTATCTTGTTTTCAATTAACAAGTTTTTATTTATTAGATGAGGTTGTAGTGATCTTTCTGTTGATATAACAATATTTAGTCCTTTTTTCTCTTTTTTTATTAATTTGGATAAAACAGTAAGCTGAGTAAATTCTATCTCTTTGGATTTATTAATTGATGCGTATGGTAGATGCTCAGTTGGTGGATAATATAAAACTGCTTTATCATTTATACTTTCAAAATAGCCAATCCATTTGTAGGCAATTTCTATATTAGGACAAATTAATAATATATTTTTATCTTCTTTCTTTGCGATGCTATCTAAGATTATTGATTTTGCATATCTACTTGAACCAACAATATTTAATTCTTTATTTTTTGAAATTCTTTTTATTAATTCAGATGTAATTTGTGAGTTTGAAATATAATTAACTAAAGTATTTAAACTCATTTATAGTTATCTATCTTGATTACCATTATTCGACATATTATATTAGATTTTATAATGAATGTGAATAATATTTGATGGATTCAGCTGCAATAAATTCTTTTATACCCACACTAGATAAAGTAGACAGTTGGTACGAAATCTTTACACTTTTACCAATATTAATTGCACTAGAATTATTATTATCTGCTGATAATGCAGTCGCACTAGCATCTCTTACTAAATCCCTCGACAGTTCGGAATTAAGGTCAAGAGCATTAAATATTGGTATAACAATATCTTTATTATTTAGAATTATTCTCATCATATTATCTAATGTTCTTCTAAGATTTATTTTTATTAGGGTGTTTGCTGGTTTTTATTTAATATATCTATTCTTCTCTAATATTTTATTTAATTCTAAAATAGAAAATGATATAAATGCCATAGACAATGATAAAAATAATTTTAGGTTCTTAAGGGTTGTAGCACTTCTCTCAATTACTGATTTTGCTTTTTCCATAGACAGTATCACTACTGCAGTAGCCATCAGCGATCAATACATATTAATAATATTTGGAGCAGTAATTGGCGTATTAGCCTTGAGATTTACATCCGAGATTTTTTTAAAACTTCTGGATATATTTACTAGATTAGAAACAGCTGGTTACGTAGCAATTTTAATTGTTGGGATTAAACTTTTAATAAATACGTTAATTGAAGAGTCTATTCTTCCTGATTATTATTTTTATATTTTGATTCTTTTTGCATTCATGTGGGGATTCTCTAAAAAGGAATCTAAAACTTAATCTGAGAAATATTGACCTACTGATGGCTTTAACTGTTGTATCAATTGCTTTTTGCTAGATATGTTTTTGCCTTCAAGTTTTGCTTCTAGCAAAATAATCGGATCAGTTTTAGTTGAAATTATTATTCCACCATTTTCTATGACAGCAAGAATAATACCTGGTTTTGAGTTATTGTTAATTAAACCGTATTTTTCATTCTTAATTTCATCACTACTCAAAACTTTAATTTTAATTATTTTTAGGTTCTTACCTCTAAATGTCGTATTTGCTCGTGGGTATAATGCTTTTATTTTTCTATAAATTTCAATTGCTTCATCTCCCCAATCTACTTTAAAGTCAGATTTTTCAATCATTCTTGCGTATGTAATTTCTCTTCCAAGGTTATTTTGCTTATTTAATTGATAATTAGTATTTTTATAAATATTTTCTTCGATTAGTGATGTTGCATTTAATAATAATTTTCCAGATAAAATACTAAGTTTATTCGTTAGTGAACTTAAATTATCATTATCATCTATTTTAATTTTTTCTTCCAACAATATATCGCCAGTATCTAGTCCTTCATTCATTCTCATAATTCCTACTCCAGTAAATTCATCGCCTTTCATCAGTGACCATTGGATTGGAGCTGCACCACGCCATTTTGGAAGTAATGAAGCATGTGCGTTCCAACAACCATATTTTGGGATTTCTAATATCTCTTTGGGTAAAATCTTTCCATAAGCTATCACAATAAATAAATCGCAAGATAGTGATTTGAGTTCATTTATAAAATGTATATTGCCCCTAATTTTTTCTGGAGTATAAATTTTTATAGATTCATGCTCGGCATAGCTTTTAACAGGTGAAGGTATTAATTTATTTCCCCTAGATCTTTTCTTATCAGGTTGGCTAACTATTGCAATTACTTCGTGCTTAGATTTAATAAAAATATCAAGGCTCGCAATTGAATATTCAGGTGTTCCCCAGAATATAATTCTCACGCGTCACCGGTTATTGATAATTCATCTACCCATATATGTGGAGAAATTCCACTTGTAGTTACCTCTTGGATTGATTCAATATTTACTATATTTTTCAAAAGATATTTGATATCCCCTGCTACAGTGGCAGAATCTATTGAGATTTTTTTACCGTTTTTATAAAGCCATCCATCAAATGGCAGAGAGAACGAACCTTGACTTGCTCTTACACCTGCATGGATTGCATTTAATTCTTCAATATAAACAAATTCTCCCTCATAAGTTGAGTGATCTAATAAAGTTTTTAGATCATAGTTTTCATCTGATTTCTCCACTACTATCCAATCAGGAGTTACTGAGACTTTTGATCCTAGTCCAGCATGGCCTGTGGGGGTTGTTTTAAATATTCTTGCAGTAGATTCAGAATGTATAAAATTTGCAATTCTACCTTTTTTAATTAAACATAGTTTTTTGGTAGGAGTTCCCTCTCCATCAAATGGTGATGAAGATACATTCTTTTCGTGAAGACCATCATCATAAATATTAAGTGCTTCTGTTGTTAGCTTCTCTCCGATAGAATTTTTATTAGATAAACTAACTCCATCTAAAATGCTTCTAGCATTAAACATTGAACTAAAGGCATTAATGATCGTTAAAAAAGACTCTGGGGAAAAACATATTAAATATTTATCAGTTTTAATAGATGAATAATTTAAATGAGAAATTGTTTTATTAGAAGCGTCTTTAATACACGACTCTATATCTATATCTTCAACTCCATATCCAAGTTTTACAGAACCTGAGCTACGAGGTTTCTTATTTTTCTCTTCTGCTCTTGCATATAAATAAAGTGCAGCTTGACTTTTTGTGTAACTCCGAAAGGCACCATCACTATTTGCATAAACTCTTTCATAAAAACTCTCAGATAGGCCATTATAAGGAACAGATTTTATGGATTCATGGCTTTCTAGAAGTTTTACTTCTGCTTCTCTTAATAGCGTTAGTAATTTTTTAATTCCAACAGGATTTCTTTTTTTTGCATCCTTAACTACAATAGGATCCTTGGCTAGTGGTGAGAATTCTGTTCTTTCATTCTTGTTACCAAAATCAGATGCAATATTCGCTTGATTTAGAGCCTTTTTAATACCAGATTCACTGATATCACTTGTTGTTGTAATGCCAACTAAATTAGATTCGTTCCAAACTCTTAAAGTTAAAATTTGCTTTTGTGATGCCTTAAGTTGTTTAGCCTCACCTTTATCTACTTGTACAGAATAATCATTAGAAAAGCTTGCACCATAATCCCATTTTTTAAGATTTAGTATATCTGCAGCTCTAGAGATTTGAGTTGTAATTTCTCTTGAATTCATAACCTATCTTCCGCCAACAGTGATTGAATCAACCTTAATATGAGGTTGGCCAACAGTTACGTTGACACTTCCACTAATGGATCCACAGAATCCAGGAGCTAATTCGAGGTCATTTCCGCACATTGATATCTTTGGCATAACTTCTTTAGCCTCTCCAATCAAAGTTGCTCCCTTCACTGGAGTAGTTAATTTTCCATTTTTGATAAGATATCCTTCTTCTACTGCAAAATTAAATTGTCCTGTAGCACCTACACTGCCGCCACCCATTGATTTGCAGTAAAGACCATCACTAATACTATTGATTAAATCCTCTTTCGAGTGCTCACCTTGAGCTATGTAAGTATTTCGCATTCTTGAAGCTGCAGCAAAAGAATAATTTTGTCTTCTTCCACTTCCTGTTCTTTTATGGCCAGTTCTTAATTCACCTGCCCTGTCCGATATGAATTTTTTTAAAATGCCATCTTTTATAAGAACTGATTTTTCGGGTTCCATACCTTCATCATCCACTGATAATGAACCAAAGGATCCTTCCGATATCCCTTCATCTATTGCTGTTACAGATTCATGTGCAATTTTTTCATTCAATTTATTCTCAAATGGTGTTGTTCCTCTCTCTATTTGAGTAGTTTCAAGTAAATGACCGCAGGCTTCGTGGAATATAACGCCACCAAATTTATTAGATAATACAACAGGCATTTGTCCCGCATCAACATAATCTGCATATAACATATTCATTGAGCTTTCAAACACATCATTAGCTGCTTTTTCGTGATCCCATAATCTGAATTCATTAGGCATTCCTGACGAACCAAATCTTCTACTTCCACTAGATCTATATTGGGCATCACTAGCAATTACATTGAGCCCAACTGTTTGATGCAACCTAATATCTGAGACATATGTTCCGTCGCTGGAGGCTATAATTACCTCCTGCAGATTTCTAGAATAACTTCCTTTTCTAGTTATTATTTTATTATTTTTTTTTAGAGATTTTGTGCTAACTAAAAGTTTTTCACTTATCTCATGGATAGATGGAACTTCGTTAATCCATTTTTTCTTGGATAAACTATAGTCTCTATTTTTTTTTAATCCGTTAAATACTTCTCGTTTCTTGTTTCCCATTATGTCCAACATCTCAATAGCCTGAGATACCGATCTCATCAAGCCATGCTTTGTTAAATCATTTGTACTTACAAATCCATCTTTTTTTTCTTTGAAGATTCTAATACCAGCACCCCTTCCAAATGATGGACTTACACTTGTAATAAAATCATCTTCAGCTAACACGCTTGTGTTATCGGTATTCTCTATAAATATTTCTACAAAATCAGCGCCAAGTCCAATACCGTAGAAAATAATTTCTTCTAACAAATCTTTATTGCAACTACCAAAAACTATTTCATTTGATTTGATTTGTGATGAAAGCATTTGAGTCTATGAATCTTCTCTGTATAAAGATTATCTAATCGAAGGTTGGAAATCTTTGCTATCAAGAGGTTTTAATAAGTATAGTCTTAATAACTGGTAACCGTTTGATAAATATTTAGGTAATTTTCTAAAAGTTTTAGATACTTTATTTCCATCACTGCTTGCAATATCAGAAAGAACCTTATTATTTTCTACTATTTTATCTAACCTTCCATAAAAAGATTTATCATAAACGTCTAGTACCACAGGAAATACTCTAGCAGAAGTTTCATTTGTTTTATTAATAACATACTGGTCATAATCTCTGGCATCTAACCCTAAGGAGCTGTAGAAATCTTTTTTGATTCCTAAATCTCTAGCATACATAGTTGCAAATACGGCAAGTAAGAAAAACCTTGACCATAATTTAGAGGTTATTGGAAGATTGTTTAGAAAATATCTAAATCTATGAAAATAGTCAAATAGAGGATGTGTAAAGGTAGATCCTCCAATGGTAATTTTTTGACTTAGAGATTTTACCGTACGTGGTTGAGCTTTCATTAATGCATCAAAGAAATCACCATGTCTATTTTCATCTTGACACCAATTTTCAAAGTAATTAAATAATGGAAAAATTTTGCTATTAGGATTCTTTTCAAGATGTCTATAAATTGCAATGTATCTCCAATAACCAATTTTTTCAGATAAATAAGTGGCATAAAAAATGCTTCTCGGTGGGAAATAAGTGTAATCTTTATTAGCTGTTAAAAACCCTAAATCTAACTGTAATCCAAAGTCACTCATTGACTTATTCAAGAAACCTGCATGTCTAGCTTCGTCTCTTGCCATATGAGCAAAACATTCAGCAAGAAGAGGGTTTTTGTCTTTAATTCTTCTGCTAAGCTCTTTATAAAGTAAAAATCCTGAAAATTCTGAAGTGCAACTTCCCTCAAGAAAATCAACAAAAAGCTCTCTGGTCTCAGGTTCTAGCTTGTCTGCAGCCCCTTCAAATTCGCTATTTCTTACAAAGTGATGTCTGTTGTAGTCTTTCCTGAATTCTTCACATATAGCTTCCAATTCTTCTTCATTTATAGATAAATCCATGTTTTCCATTGCCTCAAAGTCTGTTGTATAAAACCTTGGAGACAAAATTGTTTCCTTTGCTGGAACCTTGCCGTTATTTAAATCTTTTTTATTTTTAGATTCAATAGTTGATTGTGACATCTTTATTTGATTTGTTAATACTATTATTTACTATTATTTGAATTTTCGAGCGAAAAGTTAACTAGGTGTCATTCTTTTTATGTTTAATTAACACCTAATAGCTTTTGCCCGTTTAATCTCTGTAGAACTCTTGAAATAATTAAATTAAGAGTTATTCTTTTTTCGTCAATTAGGAATGATTCAATAATGCTGGGTTTTTGATTTGGCTTCGATAAAGAAATACTTTTAAGAGAACTAATGTCTTCCTTCTCAAAAGATAGCCAAAAACTGCAGGTATCCTTAATTTCACAATTTATTACCCAGCACTTATCTTCTGCAATTGGTCTTTTTGTATTTTTGAGATTAATCTCGTTTATTTCAAATCCTCTTTGATTAATTTCTCCAATCAAAGCAGGAATCAAATGATTTTTAATAAAATCTTGGAATGGCTTTTTCTCTATAGGAAGTTCTTTTTTGGGCTTAGGACTAGGCTTATCTAATGGATTATTATCATTTTTTATATCAACTTTAGAAACAAAATTACTTTTTGCGGAATTGTTATTTTCATTTTCATTGTTATCTTTTATTTCTGACGAATTAGAATCATTTTTACTTTTCGTTGATTCATTATTAACTTCTATATTTGGTTCTAAATTTTCTTCCATAAAAATATTTTTATTTATTTTATTATAAATTAAAAAAACATTTTTTATAAATTAAATTATCAACCTCCCTACCAATCATTTTCATTTTTATACCAATCTTCTTTGTCGTTAATATTATTTGAATAATTTTGTTCACTATTCAACTCATTTTCTTTAGTATTTTTTACTACTCTGTAATTAACAGATATTGTTGGTTGGGAATCTCTGATATCTCTTTGAGGAGGCATATCAATATTAGGTTTATTATCTTCTTCATAATTTATCGGTTCATAATTTTCTTCTATACTTTCGAAACTGCTTGTTTTAATGTTTGAAATTTTTGTATTTAAAAAAGTGCTAATAAATAAACCTGAAAAAAATGAAATACTTATTAACTTGCCAATACTAACTTCTTGGACAGTCCATTTAAAATATCTAAATGTAGTCTTCTGTCGATTATTTGAATATAAGAAAATTTGAGAAATTAATATAAAAAAAAGGGAAAATAAAAAAATTCTTTTATTAAAATTCATTCTAAAAAGTAATTTTATTTTTTATTAAGGTTGATAGTTTCATGATATGTTTATTAAAAATTTAACTAAGTTAATTCCAAATCAATTTGATATTTAAGAATATCGACTTTTATTATTTTAACTTCTATTAAATCTCCAACTTTGTATGATTTCTTGGATTTCCTTCCAATCAATAAATTTTGTCTTGATCTATATTCATACCAATCATTATTAAGAGTACTTACATGTACAAGACCTTCAACATTTAGTTCTGATAACTCAACAAAAAAACCATAACTTTGGACTGATAAGATTAAACCGCTATATATATTACCTAATAATTTTTCTGCCTTTCTTACCTTTTTTATGCTTATCATATTAGATTTATATTGTTTTACTTTGTTTTTGTAATCGTTAAGTTTATCTATTATAAAATTGCTAAATAATATATCTAGATTCTTTGATGTTGATGAATTAAATATATCCCAGTTTACAAGCTTCAATGAATTACTTTCTACTATATTAATTTCATCAATATTATTTTTCTTTGATTTCCTTCCATTTATTATCATATTAAAAATACAATATTGATTAATTAAATTAGAAAAGTCATATCCCGGAACTGTCCATGGAGAAATATATGGGTATTCTGAATCATTAATATATTTAGATTCAGAATTAAGACTTAATTGATTTTCCTTAAATTCATTAATTAATAATTTATGTAAAACTCTTTTTTTATTATCATCGCTGCATAACTTAATTAATTGGCTAAATGATAAATTACCTTCTTCATTAAGCTCAATATCATTATTGACAAATTCTGAATATTTTATAATTTCATTTGCATTAATATTATCTGTTCCATTTGAGTAATATATTGCACTTTTTAGGTTATATTGATTTGAATGTTTGAACCATATTAAATTCGCTTCATATAGTATTGGGGAGAGATATGTTTGGCAATCTTCTTTTTTTAATGGTTCAAAATATCCTTTTGAATATTCAGCTGGGTTGTGAACAAAAAATTCTTTTAATGATTCTATTTTATTAAGTGGCTGAGGGATTTCAACTTGGCCATCTAGCAAATGCCTTTGTCTGAATGAAGTTGAAATCTCCAATATTTTATCTAAATCTTCGATATATTCCTTTATAGGTTTTAATAACCTCGAGGTTATTCTTGTTTTACTTTTTCTTGATAGGAGCGCGTCTGTATGATCACTTCCAACGATAAGAGAGCATTTTACTAAAGCGAGATGAAATGACCATTGAATAACTTCATTATCGGCATTTAGATGCAAGCAAAGGCTTATTGCTTCTTTCTTTTCACCTAATTCAAATTTTGAGGCATTCCTTACGGATTCACTTAGGTAGTTTTGCCAACTATTCAATAAGGGCAAGGATTCAAAGCCATTTAAAAATATTTCTGAGGATTTTTTATTATTAAAATCTAATCTTTCTGCGACATTATTTGTATGTATCCATAATTTAGTATTTTTATTTTTACCCTGTTCTATTTGAATCATAGGGAGCATAGGAGAATTATCAGAATTCCAACTTCTAAACAAAAAAGAGTTTTTTTCTGATAAGTCTATTCTTTCTCTTTTTTCTAACTTCTTTGGTTCAATAAGATTTTCATTACCAATGTTGCAGATATTGCTTTTAGATAAAACAAAATCCGTATCTAATTCCTCGTTATTATTAAGTTGTAGTTCTTTTATCACATGGCCTAATCCTTCGTCTTGGCCTATTGGAAATCTATCAATCTCGACCTCAACTATATTTTTATTTTCTGGTTTATAAGTATATTTTTTATCATCTTTTGGAAGTTTTATTTTTGAAAGAATCCTATCATCTATAGGGATAGCGTATACATCATTATTTAAAATCTCTACTTTAGAAAGAAGTATCTGATTTGTTCTTTCAAGAATACAATCAACTATGCCCTCCGGTGATCTTCTTCTATATCCATCTTTGATTATTCTTACTAAAACCTTATCTCCATTCCATGCATAATTAAGTAGATTTTCTTTGATATAAATATCTTCCGTATTGTTTTCTCTTACCGCAAAGCAATAACCTTTGCTACTACATCTTATTTTGGCGACAATATGATTGCCATCTTTTTTGCAAGTATACTCATTTTCTGCATTTTTATTAATTATTTCAAGTTTTTCTAGCGCAGTTAAAGCGATATCTAATTTATCTTTATCTGATTTTTTTGTTATTTTTAATGATCTGCATAATTTTTTATATTCTAATCCCTCAGACTGACTAAGATAATCAATTATCGAAGATGTTGTGAACATGGGATGAATGAAAATTATTAATTAATTAATTAATATATACCCTATTATTACATCTTATATACAAGCTTAAAACTAATTATTTTCTTTCTCCTCTTTTTCTTCTTTTACGATGGTGAAAGAGTTGATAAAAAGCCTTATACCAATTATAAAAAATGTAATTGAAGCTATAGACTTAAGAACTACTTCAGGTAAAAAACTTGAAATAGAACCACCTGTTAACGCTCCTAATAAACTTGCAAAAACAAGTGCTGAAGAAGATCCTAGAAAAACTGCTAATGGTTTATTTGAAGTGCCGCTTATAGTTAAAGTAGCTAGTTGAGTTTTGTCACCTAATTCAGCTATGAAAACGGTTAAAAATGTTGATAGTAATAAACTTAAAACCATTTATAAATAATTTTTGAAAGTTTCATAAGCTAAAAATATACTTATCATTATCATTAAAGCACCAGTAAATAAAGCGAATTTACTCGGAGATATTTTTTTTGATACCCATTTACCAATAAGAACTCCTACTATGCTAGAGCTTATCAATGCTAGAGAACTTCCAAGAAAAACAATTATTGGCCTGCCCGATTCAGCAGAGAGCATTAATGTAGCTATCTGAGTTTTATCGCCAAGTTCAGCAATAAAAATTGTTGTAAAAGTCGTTATGAATATAGAAAAAAAACTTTTTTCTATATTGTTTTCTTTTTTTTCTAATTTACTATTCATTTTCCTGAGACAGCAATTCTAAAAGTTTTCATCTCTTTACTTTGGAATCCATAATTTGATGAAATATGTTGTTTGCAGCAATCTATTAAAAATTTATCACCAGATTTCAAATATCCTTTAAATGCAGTTGAAAATTCATTTACTCGGCAAAAATGTGGTCTGGTTTCATAAATTAAGCATTTTTTACTTTCTCTGTCTAGGTTTTTACACCAACCGTCTTTAGCCGTCATCGAATTTATCAAAGCTATATCTTCTTTATTTAGTTTGTTAGCCAAATCACTTCTTTCGTTCAAGTCGAATTTACAACAAGCTCCACAATTTTCTATACATGTCCATGATTTCATAATTTAATTCAATCTTGTAACGTATCAGTACAGTTTCGTCATTTATTTGTAAAAATAGTATCACAAAACATATTCATTAATCATGGCAACACTTATTCCTTTAGCTGTAGTTGCGTTAGCAGGACCAGCAATAATTGCTCTTGTATTTTACCGTAAATAAAAGAAATTCTTTTTGGTGTCGTATCTGGAGGGTGTTTATTGGGATTTAGATGGTACCATCGCAAACACTGAATTAGAAGCTCATTTACCTGCTTTTAATAATGCTTTCCATGACCTTGGTATTAAATGGAATTGGGATACTAATAAATACATAAAACTTTTGAAGATAAATGGGGGCAAAAATAGGATTGCCTACTACGCTAAATCGAATAACGATGATTTCTCAGAAGATTTAATTCTCAAAATTCATGAAACAAAGCAGGTTCATTATTTAGAAATTATAAAAAAAAATTGCGTAAGTTTCAAAACTGGTGTTTTTAGATTAATAAATGAATTGCATAGAAAAAAAGTAAGACAATTTATTGTTACTTCAAGTTCAAGAAATCAAGTCAATCTACTTCTTGAAAATCTTTTTAATGACTTCAACCCTTTTGAGTTCGTAATTTCAAGTGAAGACGTTGAATTAAAGAAACCAAATCCATTACCATATTTAAAGGCAATACAATTAAGTGGTATAAACAAAAACAACTCAATTGTTTTTGAAGACTCCAATCCAGGGTTGAAATCATCTTTAGCCGCTAACTTGCCTACAATTTTTGTTCCTTCAAATATCCCAATTGTTCTTGAGGAAAATATTAAATTAGATTGTATTTTAGATAATCTTGGTGATGAGAATAATGTGGCAAATGTAATTAAAGGCCCTAAACTAAAAAAAACATATGTTGACTATAACTTTCTGAATGATTATTTAGTTTCTTTTAGTAATGCAAAAAACTAATTTTTCAAGAATTACCTACCAGTTAAATAATTTATTTTTTGGTTTTCTAAGTGATACTTGGAGGACAAAATCTATTGGTCTAATTTCTGTTTTGACAGGTTATTTTTTATTCGCAAATTTTCTTACAAAATTTATATCTGAAGGTAAAAATGAGTTGATTATGGTCCCAATAATTATTGTTTTTATTGAAATCATTATAAGAATAAAACCTCCCTCAAGTTCAAAATTTTATTATGTGTGGACCGTAGTTGATAAATTAAGAATAGGTGCAATTTATGCCGTTATACTTGAGGCATTTAAATTAGGATCTTAAAAGCTATTCTTCTTCTTCTTCTTCTTCAATAGGATAAACAAATCCTTGGGCTTTCCCAGTTAAAACTGATTTACCTAAAGATATAGCTTTTTGAGCTGCTATTGATGCTTTACCTTTCCAGACAGCATGCCTTTGGTTCCTTTTACTCTTTGATTTTTTCTTCTTTGGTACAGCCATTCTGTTTATTTATTTCCTCATAATAATATAACCTTTAACTGGTTAACTCCAAAACTTTTGAGTATATTTTGTTTATATACGTCAATTTTTTAAATAAGCATATATGCTTTATTAATCACTTGTAAAGATTAGTGTTTAGATCAAAATTCTCATATTCAGATTCTAAATCAAGTTATTCGGATCTTCTAAAGGATATAGAGACGGGGAAAATAGAATCAATATTTTTCTATCCTAGGCAGAGAGAAATTGATGTTTTGTATAAAAATGGCGATAAATTTAAAATACCGATCCTTTACAACGATCAACTAATCCTTGAAAAGGCTACTGAAAATAAGGTGGATCTCACTATTAATAATAGTAGAAAAGAAGCATCAGCGGCTAATTCATTTGCTTCAATAAGTCTTTTCCTGATTTTCATATTAGCTATAGTTTTAATTCTGAGGAGTACATCAAAATTGGCATCCAGAGCCTTTGGTTTTACCAAAAATCAAGCTAAATTTGTAACTATTGATGATGTAGAAACGAGATTCGATGATGTAGCTGGTGTACCTGAAGCCGCTGAGGAATTAAAAGAGGTAATAACATTTTTGAAAGAACCTAAGAAATTTGAAAATCTTGGAGCAAAAGTTCCTAAAGGAGTTCTTCTAATTGGCCCACCAGGAACAGGTAAAACATTATTGGCTAAAGCAATTGCAGGTGAATCAGGAGTGCCTTTTCTATCAATATCGGCATCAGAGTTTGTAGAACTTTTTGTTGGTGTTGGTGCGAGCCGCGTTCGGGATCTATTCTCTAAGGCTAAGGAAAAATCTCCTTGTATAATTTTCATTGATGAAATTGATTCTATCGGTAGGCAAAGAGGTTCTGGGATTGGAGGTGGAAATGATGAAAGGGAACAAACCCTTAATCAGCTTCTAACAGAATTAGATGGTTTTGCTGATAATTCGGGGATTATTGTTTTAGCAGCCACAAACAGACCAGATATTTTGGATTCAGCATTATTAAGACCAGGTAGATTTGATAGGAAGATTGAAGTAATGCTTCCTGATTTAGATGGTAGAAAAAAAATTCTTTCAGTTCACTCCCTTTCCAAACCACTATCAAGCGAAGTTGACTTAGGATATTGGGCCTCTAGAACGGTTGGATTTTCAGGAGCAGATCTTGCAAATTTGATGAACGAGAGTGCTATTCACTGTGCAAGGGATGAATCTAAATTAATCAGTGATCATCATATAGAAAATGCTCTTGATAAAATCACTATTGGCCTGAGAAGTACATTAATAACTTCTCCAAATATGAAAAAAATTATTGCTTATAACGAGGTAGGCAGAGCAATTGTATCTGCAGTGAAAAATGGAATTGATTCAGTTGAAAAGATTACGATTTTACCTAGATCTGGATCTATAGGAGGATATACAAAAATATGCCCTGACGAAGATGTAATTTCTAGTGGCTTGATTTCAAAAAAATTATTATTTTCAAAAATTGAAATTGCTCTAGCTGGAAGAGCGGCAGAAACGATAGTTTTTGGTGAAAGTGAAATAACGCAATGCTCTATAAATGATATCTCTTACGCGACGAATATTGTAAGGGAAATGGTTACAAAATACGGATTTTCAATTATTGGTCCAATTTCAATGGATTCTGATAATAATGAAATGTTTTTGGGAGATGGATTATTTAGAAGAAAGCCTCTCATAGCAGAAAATACTAGTTCTAGAATTGATAATGAAATCATAAAGATTTCTAAAATTTCATTAAATAACTCAATAAAAATATTAAAAAGAAATAGAGACTTACTCGATAAATTAGTTGATATACTTTTAAATCAGGAAACTATAGATAAGAAGGTTTTTAAATTAACAACTTCTAAAATGTTGAAAGTTTGATTTAATTGTTTTAAATTTAAAAAATAAATAAATTTTTTCTTGATAATAAAAAACAACTCATCAAGTTTGATTATTACACTTTCATTCTTGCTTGTTATTCCATTTGTTCAAAAACAATGGTTTAATTTATATTTATTCAATAATAATGTTGTTTCTATTTATTCAATTCTTTACTTTTTGAGTGGTATAATATGTCCTATTCTGATATGTTTAAACTCATTAAATTACTTCACATACTATAAATTTAACAATAATAGTATTAGCAGTAAAAAAATAATTAAAGGGAAAACTTTATTATTTCTAGTAGCGATAAATTTACTATCTCTTTCTTACTTAATAGTTGATTATTTTTATTTAGTTTTTGATTTTATATCTAATTTATTTCTCGAGGGAATTAAATTTCAACAACCCGGTATTTTTCAGTTAAATTTTTTGATATTTTTTATTGCTATTTTTTTAATTTTTAGGAAATTTAGAATTCTCTTTAAGAAATTAATATTAGTAAATTTCATTTTGATTTCTATTTTTATATGGTATCTCCAAATTAATAATATTAATATTGATGATCAATTTCATATCTACAAATATTATCCATTAAATAACATTAATTTAATTAATGTGTTTAACTTAATAGCAATAGAAATATTTTATTTTATATGGTCTTTTCTGTCATATAAATCTAATTTAAGTGACTGGGCCATTTCTATGCCTATTAAAGGAGAAATGGTCAACTTTTTGAAAATCTTTATTTTTTATTTTTTTATAATTATTTTTTATTCAGTATTTTCTTAGAAGTTTTTTAGAAATCTATAGCGCAGAAAAATATTCTTTACTACCTTTGGGGTCCTCTAACATTGTTTTCTCGCCTGGAGTCCAGTTTGCTGGGCATACTTCATCAGGGTTTGCCGCAACGTATTGATACCCTTGAAGGATTCTTAGCGTTTCATCAACATTTCTACCTACAGGGGCTTTATTTACAGTTGTGTGCATAACTATTCCGTCAGGATTGATTAGAAATAAACCTCTATCTGCTTCACCATCATCATTAAGGACATTGTATGCCTGGCAGATTTCTCTTTTTAAGTCTGAGACTAATGGATAGCTTATATCCCCAATCCCACCCTCGTTTCTAGGGGTTTGTATCCAAGCCAAATGACAGTGTTTGCTATCTACTGATACTCCAAGTATTTCTGTATTAAGTGATGAGAAATCTTTATATCTATCACTAAATGCAGTGATCTCTGTTGGACATACAAACGTAAAGTCTAGTGGGTAGAAAAATAAAACAACCCACTTACCTCTTAGACCTGAGAGTGTAATTTCCTTAAACTCTTGATCATATACTGCTGTAGCACTGAAATCAGGTGCTTCTTGTCCAACTCTTAAGCTCATGAAAGATTCATCCTTATTTAAAATATTTTAGGTCTTAATGACCGTATAGAGTATTATAATTTTATAGATAATAAATTAGCAAGTTTTTTTCAAATTCAATGAATTGGCATTATTCCTTTACTAGAAAGTTTACAATTTTGAATCATAATAAACTTTTAAAAAACTTAAAAAAGGAATTAATAAAATATCCTATTAAAAGGCTCGAAAATAAAAATTGAGATGAAATTATTTTTATTTAATATTCCTCTTAATTCAACTCACTATAATTAAAATTATTCTTTAATCAATAACTTTAATTATGGCTAAATACATTGAAAGGCTAAAGAATAAAATTAAAATTAAAAAGTTCGACTCTAAACAACCAGTAGGTGCTTGGATTTTCGTATTAATATTGAATATGGTTGGATTTGCTGGTTACTTTTACTTAAAAATAAACCATATTCAACTAGGTAGTTGAAATATTATTTTATTTCTTTTTTAATTGAGCGACAAAAATTTTTTAATCTTTCATTTCTTGTCAAGTCAGGTAAAGTCCATATTGATTCTATTTCTGGTATTGGATCTTTACTCCATTCTTTGAATTCTTCCATTATCGAGTCATTATTCAATTTAGATATAAATTTTTTTCTTTTATTAAAATATTTTCTAATAACTGATAAATTTGCCTTAATATATTCCCTCATAAAAAAAACAATATCTTTTATTAATCTATCATCTCACTAATTCAACCCTTTAAAGCGTAAATTATACGTTTTGTACTGCTTGAAATAGTCCAAATGAGTAACCTCCTATTAATATCCATCCTAGTACACTTGAAATTATAGTTGATCTTCTATTGTGCCTTCTAATAGCTGATTCAATCATTTCGTTTACTTCTTCTCTATTCAAATATTCTTTACTAGAATTTTTTTTCATTTTTTTTTATTTTTACAATAAACGAATTTTTAAGAAAATGAGTTCTATATTTTCTCGGATGAATAAGAGTATGAGGTTTAATGAGTTTATAAATTATTTTTTATACTTACAAATAAAAATATTAAATTTATAAAATTATTATTTTTTTAGATAGACTAAGTGGAAAATTTAAGTTTTTTTCTTGGAATGAATATAAATGATAAATCTGTTTTAGAAATGCTCAATAAACTTATAATGATCGATAGGCTAAATAAAAACCAAGTCCTTCAAATGGTAAATTTAGTTTCTTTATCAAATGATTTTAAAGATTTAAAAGATAATTTAAAATGGGAAAGTTTTAATTCAAGTCAATAATTACTTCATAAAATAAAAAATATTTTCGTTATAATTTCTATTTGAATTCTATTAAAATAATTCAAATAAATTTTAGTGTTCAATATGACCTTATAAAATTTATATATTTATATTATAAAATTTGTAAAATTTTTTCTTGATAACAAATTAATATCATAAGATATTTTTTCTTGAGGACTTTGATTAAATGTTGTTTCCTTATCCTTTTTTAGTGCTTTAAGAGATAACGAAGAAATGACAATTATTATAAAAATTATTAGTAAATCCCCAATAGTTATACCTCTCTCCTTTAGATTCATAGTTAAATAATATATTTCCTTCAATATAACCTTTTTTAATTAATAAATTTATAATTTTTACAAACCTGCCAAAATAATATTAAGCAAATATAAAAAAAACATAAAAAATTCCTGTCTTAAGTCTGATAAAACATATAAAAATATTAGTTAAAAATTTTTAATGGATATCAAAAAAACAATTTGTAGCTCTAACACTCCTAATTTTTTCTCCCACGAGATGGTTATTACAAAAAAATCTCTTAACGAAAATCAACTTAAATATATTTATCAAAAACAGTTGATCTCAGATCTAGATTCTAAGCATAAGGAATGGTCAAAATTTGTTGGTAATTAGTTTTAAATGCTTTCATTAATTATATTTGAAAGTTTGTTCCTTTTATTTGTGTTCCTTTCTTCCCACTGAAGTGAAATTTCATCATTAATAATTGGTTTTGCTTTATAAGCTAAATACCAAAGAATAAATCCTGCAGGTAAAATTAAAATATGCATAAAAAATTAATTGACTTGATTCAAATATAGTGCAACACTTATAATGTGCAAGTGTGACACTTTAGTTTTATTATTATGCCCTCTCAAAGAAAAAGAATTGGGTTTTTGCCGAGACAAGAAGTTCATGACATTATTGATAAATTATGTAGAGCTAATGAGTTTAGTCAGTCTAAAATTACTGGTTTATTGGTTGAAGAAGCATTAAGGTCTCGGGGAATGTTATGTGATACCTTTATTACAAATAAAGATGATATGCCAAGTTTTATAAATAATTACTTTGAAAAAGAATCTTCATCCAAAAAAAGTATTTCACCAAATAATTCTGATTTTTATACTTTAAATAAAAAAGTATCCTCCGAAGATATTAAAATGATGCACGAATTTATAGAGTTTAAGTATTTTAAGAAGGTTATGAAGCAAAATAACATATTAGAATAAGAGGTGTCACACCTAATTATGTTTATATTTGAAAATATTTTAACTATTTAAATGATCAAATTAATATGCCAAAAACCTCCGTCATAATAAAATATTTTTATATTTTCTCAATTGGTGCCATAGTTAATCCTTTTCTGACAAGTCGCTCATGATATAGCTCTGCCTGTTCAAGATTTCCTCTCCATACTTCAGCTGAACCTAACTTGTCTACATTGATGGTTAGATCCCATGCCCTTTTTTCACTCATCCCAGGGATGATTAAAAGAAGACAATTTGCTACATGTTGAAACGTATTAAAAGTATCATCAATTACTATAACCCTTGCTTCTGGGAACTTTACTCTTTCTTTCTTTGAATCTATATCTATACTAATTGAATTGACCATTATTTTGCTTGTAAGTTGAATTTACATAATTAAAATTTCGACTATGAAAGTGAATCACCATTTATCTAAATGTCTCGAGCGTGACTTGAACACGCGACCTGCGGGCTATGAATCCGCCGCTCTAACCAGCTGAGCTACCGAGACATGCGAATATTGTAAGACATTGTTTGTACTTAATTGTGATTTTGAAAATTTATTTGTTTATGAGCCTCATATATAGCAATACCACATGCTACAGAGAGGTTTAAACTCCTAACTCCTTTCTGCTCATTTGACTCAGTTTGAAGATTTGGCATGAATATTGATATTAAAAATTCACTTTTATCAATAATGTAATCTGGTAAGCCTGAATCTTCTCTCCCGAATAACAAAATATCGTCTTCTTCAAATTTAAAATCCTTTAAATATATCCCATTTTTTTTACTAAAAGAAATTATTCTATTTGTTGATTTTGACTCAAAAAATTTATCAAAATTTTCGAATTTTTTTATAGTAACTAATGGCCAATAGTCTAATCCAGCTCTTTTTAAATATTTATCTTCAAGTTTAAAACCTAAGGGCTCTATAAGATTTAAAGGTATATTAAAAGCCGCACAAGACCTTGCGATATTTCCAGTATTTTGGGGGATTCGAGGTTCAAAAAGAGCAATTTCCAATTTTAAGTAGGTATTTCTAAACTTATTTCATCTATTTTGATAGCTCTGCCGTTTATTGCAAGCCAATTTTCTTTAGATATTTTGGTTATTCTTTTTTGGAGATCGCCGATTCTTTCAATATAAGTATTTCCAATTTTATATTCTGAGACCAAACTCCAACCTACTTGTTCTCCAACAATAACTGTTATGCTTTTTCTTTTCATTAAATGACTTATAAGTGAATACTTCTTTTTTGACCATTCTTTATCTTCTTTTTCAATACTTTCCATAACAAATCCACCAATCGAGTCTATGAGTAATGGACCAACTTCTTTTCTTAATGTATTTAAAAGATCTGTTGTCTCAATTAATTTCCAATCTTTTGGTCTTCTTTCTCGATGTAAACTAATTTTTTTCTGCCATTCTTTATCATCAATGTTGATTTTAGATAAAGCAACATATGATAAATTCTCGATATTCTTTGCTAGATGTTCAGCAAATTCACTTTTGCCACTCTTTGTACCTCCTGTAATAAAAATAATATTAGAAAATTTATTGCTAAGACTATGATTATTACCATTCATAAAATCTCTTTTATTTTGAGAAGTACCACCATGTTGCTAAAGGAATAATAGTAGCAGCAATTAACAAACCAATAACAATATATGTAGCTGTTGAACTTTCAGTATCTTTGGATCTCATGACGTTAAAGTTTGGATCAACTACCGGATTGTCAATAGATGAAGGCTGACTTTTTTCGTAATTGATAATAGTCTTTTGTTGTGTAACACCAAAAAAACTATTTATATTTTCTAAACCTTCTGCAAATGTTGTTGTAGGGAGAATTGTAAATATTAGGACTGCGAAGATAATAGATAAAAGATATTTATTAATTTTTAATTTCATTTTAAAGTGTTTTGATCAATTATATATTAAAAACTATATGTTTGAGTATCATTAAACTTACTAACTAATATAATAATTTCATAAATTCAATAGAATTAGCATATTTTATATATGGGATTCAATGGTAAATCTTTAATATTGATTGGTATAGTACTTTTCCTTTTTCAAATAGCTAATTTTTTTTCTATAGAAAGAATTACTCCTGAGCTAGAGAGGGCTCAGGTGCTAGCCGCAATAGCTTCATTGATAATAATACTGATAGGTTTTTTATTTAAACAGTTTGAACCTTTAGCTGGTGAGAGAGCTGATCTCAAAGGAGAAAATAAATTTATCTTCGACAAAAATATTCCAGATCAAGTAATTAATGAACTTGCATGGGGATCTGAAGCAATATTAACTTCTACCGCGGCGGCATCAATATTAATTCACAATAATGGAGTAAATATATTGAGAAGAGGAATTACTTCAAGTAATGATTTTAACCCTGGAGAAACTTGTTTGAGATCAATAAATGATATGAAAATAATATCATTGGCAAACACTAAATTTTATCCTGGAAGAGATGAATTTTTAAATTTTTGTTCCGATATTCCATCAATTTTAGTTGTACCAATAAATAATAGGGCTTTTATATTAATAGGAGGATGGAGTGCTAAATGTTTTACTAAATCTGATGAAAAATGGATTAAGAATTGGTCGAAAAAAGTTAATAATATTTTTTTAGATAATAATATTTAAAAATATATTTTTGAGCGTACTCTATTATCCTTTGCTTTAAAGCTTAGAGACTCCTTATCAATATCGTAGTAAGCATTCTCTGAATTAGTTTCAAAAAAATTAGCATTTTTATCATCCTTAATTACATATTTTACTGGATTAAAAAATTCGATTATGTTTTCAACGCCTAACTTAGCTTTTCCAGAAGTTAATATAACATTTTTATTTTCGTATTTTATGTCTCCCGTTAATAAATAGCTTGTCTCATCTATATTCCAAATGAATTTATCTGCATATAAATAATCATCACTTTGCACAATGGTTTTTAATTTGACATTTCCTCTCATTTCAAGAACCTTATTGTTATCTGATAATGTTGACTCATCCGAAGTGACAACGTATTTAGTTTTACCATCAGAAAAAATATTTATAGTTGTTTTTTTAAACTGAAATTCATCTTTAATATTGTTGTAAATTGAATATGGACTTTTTATGTGGTATTTTTTATCTCCACTTTTAGAGAAAATATTCAAATCTAAATTATCTATTTTTTTTGTTACTTTATTTTCTTCAATTACGTTGGTAGTACATCCAAGAATAAAAATTGGAATTATAAATATTAATCTATATATGTTATTCATACTCAAGCTTATTTATTATTGGAGTAGGGTTAGGGAGTTCTGAATTACTTATTAATATTCCCCATTTTAATTGTTGTTCCCAAGGAATTTCTTTCTTATATATAGAGCCAAGTTGCTTATTTATTTTTGATGATAATTCTGGAAGTAATGGAAGTAATAATAATCCAATTATTCTTGTACTTTCTAATACGTTGTAAATAATTTCTTTAACAAGATTTAAATTATCTTTTTCTTTTATTAACATCCATGGTTGATTATCATTCAAATACAAATTTGTATTAATTGCTAGGCTAAGCACTTCATTGGCGGCTAGATCTAATTTGTAGATATCAAAATTATGAATATAGTTTTCAACTGCAATTTTGGCATAATTCTCCAATTTATTATCACTTGAAACTTTTTCGATATTTGGCACTTTATTATCAAACCATTTTCTGGACATAGATGATGTTCTATTCAGTAAATTACCAATTGTATTGGCTAAGTCATTATTGACAATGTCAACAAATCTTTTATCTTGAAAATCTCCATCATTTCCTAGTGATATATCTTTAATTAGATACCACCTTACAGGATCATTCCCATATTTTGAAAGCAAAAGCTCAGGGTCGAGTACATTCCCTAAGCTTTTACCCATTTTTTGCCCCTCTCTTGTGAGAAAACCATGTCCTAAAACTTTTTTAGGAACTTGCATATCAGCAGAAATGAGCATAGCAGGCCAATAGACAGCATGAAACCTGAGTATGTCTTTACCGATTAAATGAATATCAGCTGGCCAGCCTCCATTAATTGATTTTTCCAAAGAATGATCTTTTGCATCAGAACTAATAGCACTAACATATCCAAGTAAAGCATCGAACCATACGTAGAAAGTATGATTTTCGTGGCCAGGAACAGGAATTCCCCATGAGACATTTGTTCTTGAAATTGAAAAATCCTTTAAACCTTTAGAAACAAAATTTATAATTTCATTCCTTCTTTCTATTGGTTCTATAAAAGATGGTTCTTTAATTATTTTCTCAATTTCTTTTTGATATTTTGAAAGCCTAAAAAAGAGATTCTCTTCATTTTTCCATTCTAGATTTTTTTGATGTATAGGACATTTGTATGTTGATGAGTTTTCTGGATTATCTTTAAATTCTTCACAACCGACACAATACCAACCTTTTTGAACTCCCATATAGATATCATCAGATTCTTTTACTCTTTCATAAAATTCATTAACAACCAACTCATGATTTTTTGAAGATGTCCTTATAAATTTATCGAAAGATATATCCCAATTTTTCCAATTAATTTTAAAAATTTCTGAGATTTCATTGCAATGTTCATTTGGTTCAATACCCTTTTCATTTGCAGTTCTTTGTATTTTTAAACCATGTTCATCAACACCTGTTATGAAAATAACATCTTCACCTATAAGCCTTTTAAACCTAGCTATCGAGTCACAAATTATTGTTGTGTATACACTTCCTAAATGAGGTTTATCATTCACATAATATAATGGGGTAGTAATGATAAAACTCATAAAGCTTTTTTATTAATATTAACAGAAATTTTTTTAATCTTATAACGCGATTTTTTATAAATTATTTAATTAATAAATAAACTCTAAAAGATTATTATCATTTATAATGTGTTTTACTTTATATACTTTATTACTATATATTTCTATTGATATAAAAAGAGTAATAAGTATTTCTAATGAATATTCTGGAAAAAAAACTAATGCTATATTTCTTTTGTGATTTATCCACTTAACAAATATTATTTTATAAATCGGGTTTTTTTCATTCCTAAAAAATAATTTTAAATACTTTAACTTATCATTTTTAAATATGTTGTTGTTCTCTGTTTGTCTATTCTTTGAATAGTCAATAATCTTAGAGACTGAATTTATACTAAGGGGTTCATAATTATTAATTTTATTATAGACTTGTCTTTGTATAATTAAATCAAGGTATCTTCGAAGTGGTGAAGTACATTGTACATACATTTTAAGTCCTAGTGATTCATGGATTCCAGACTTAGTTGTTATATAACTTCTTCCCATATATTGTTTTAATATTATATATTTAATTTCACTATCATTGTATCTAGCAAGTATTTCAGATGGATTACAATTTAATTTCTGAACCCTAAATGCAGCTGCTAAATTATATTTATCTAAAAATAAACTTGTTACATAACCCATTAATATCATAGATTCTGCAACAATAGTTTGTGATAATGACTTTTCTAATTTATTTAGTATAACTTTATCCTTATATAGTTTAATTTTACTATTAGGACTGTTAAAAATAATTGCTCCTTTTTTCTTTCTGAATGTAATACTTTTTTCTAATAAATTTTTGATCTCAATTAATTCAATTTCTTCTTTAGGTTCTAACTCTAATATTTCATTTGCATCTTCGTATGTTAATTGATATTTTGGCTTTATTAATGCTTCAATTATTTTATAACTATTTATTGATCCATCTTCATTGAATTCAATTACTGCACTTATAGTTTCTGAAATTTTATTTTGAGCAAGATTAGCCTTTTCAAGAATATCTTTAGGTAGCATTGGGACATATTGATCAATTAAATATAAACTGCTATTTCTCCTTCTTGCATCTAAATCAATATTTGAGTCATGCAAAAAAAGTTTGCATGGATTACTAATATGTATCCATAAATGTTTTATATTCCCTTCTATTGTTTCTAAAGAAATTGCGTCATCAACCTCATCTGGATCATCAGAGTCAATGATATATGTTTTTAAATTAGTTAAATCTTTCAAATATTTTAGATATCTACTATGGTGCCGACTACATTAAGTATGAAATTATCCTTCAGGATTTACGAAGGGTAAAAGAGCTACAATTCTGGCTCTTTTTACGGCTAATGTAAGATCTCTTTGTTGCTTAGAGGTTAAACCTGTCATCCTTCTTGGTAGGATTTTGCCCCTCTCAGTTATAAATTTTTTTAGTAGTTCTACATCCTTATAGTCAATAGGATCACCAGGTTTTATAGGTGATAATTGTTTTTTAAAAATTGAATTAGACATGATTAAATTTGATTTGATTACTTAATTTCTTTGTGAATTGTCATTCTGTTTAAATGAGGATTAAACTTTTTTAGTTCTAATCTTTCAGTTGTATTTCTACGATTCTTTTCAGTAGTATATCTTGAGACACCATTAGATCTCTTAGGATCTGTGCTTGTCCTAGCTTCAGTACATTCAAGGGTCACTACAACTCTTGTCCCTTTTTTAGCCATTTTAATTAATACTTTATTGTATAATTTTCTATTGTACATCTTCAACAAACTTTTTTGAAGATATACTCATTTCTTTTATCTTCATTGAATAATATATTTATGAAAGTTTCTCAAAATTGGTTGAAAAATTTAGTAGAAATTACTTCTACTCCTGAAGATCTCTCTGAGAAATTGTCTATTGGTGGATTTGAGGTTGAATCATTAGAAGATTGTTCAGAAAATGTAAATGGTGTTGTTTTAGGTAAGGTATTATCTGTTTTAAAACACGAAGGATCTGAAAAACTTTCAATTTGCCAAGTCGATATTGGTAATTCAAAGAATTTACAAATTATCTGTGGTGCGAGCAATATTAAACCAAATATTTATGTTTATGTTGCTACTGTAGGCGCTAAATTAAATGCTGTTGATTTAACTATTAAAAGAAGTGAAATTAGAGGTGTCATGAGTGAAGGTATGATATGTTCATTGCAGGAACTGGGTTTAGAGGACTCTAGCGAAGGGATAGAGATTATTGATGAAGATTTAGCCTTAAAACATGAATTGGGCACTCCAGGGTCTGACTTGCTTCAATTAAATGATTTTATATATGATTTAGCCATTACAGCTAATAGACCTGACGGAATGTCTGTTATAGGTATAGCCCGTGAAATTTCTGCCCTTTTAGAATCCACCTTAAATTTTCCAGAATTAAACCATAAATACAATATTCATTTACTTAAGGGGATTAAACTTTGTCCAGAGGCTATAGAATCTAGTTGCATTTACACAATAAGTTGCATTGATGGAGTAAATGGAGAGAAATTATCGCCAAATTGGCTTAAAGACCGTATAGAAAAATCAGGTATAAAATCTATTAATCTTCTAGTTGATTTGACAAATTATATTCTTTTAGAACAAGGTCAACCTTTGCACGCGTTTGATAAAGATAAACTGTCAAAATTAATTGGTAAGGAAGTTTCTTCAGAAGATTTCTCCGTAAGAAAAGGCAAGGATAACGAAAGCCTTATTTGCTTAGATGGTAAAGAATATGAATTAAATGACAATATCACAGTTATTACTTGTTGTGATAAACCGGTAGCTATTGCTGGGGTGATTGGCGGTTTAGAGACTTCTGTAACTAATACAACCTCATCTATATACCTTGAAGGCGCTGTTTTTAATCCAGTTACTATAAGAAAATCTTCAAAGGCGGTTGGTATAAGAACAGAATCTAGCAGCAGGTATGAAAAAGGAATTTCATCAAAAAATACAATAAGTGCAGTAACAAGGGCAATTAATCTTTTAGAAAAATATTTTTCTATTAATTCACCAATCATCAATACTTCCCATTTAATAAGTAATGAGGATATATTTATCAAACTACGAAGAAATCGAATACATAAAATTCTTGGCCCATTAATAATTAACGATCAATTTGAAAAAAGAAATTTATCTGATAATGAAATAGTTGATAAATTAAAACTCATAGGTTGTACTTTAAAGAATAAAGAATATGGCTGGGATGTAACAGTAATTCCTAATAGATCACATGACTTAATAAGAGAAATAGATTTAATTGAAGAAATAGCAAGATTAATAGGGTATGACAGATTCGACTTAAAACTGCCTAATCCAATTAAGCCTGGAAAATTGTCATCAGAACAGTTGGCATTGAGAAAAGTAAAAAATGGTTTTATAGAAAATGGTTTTAACGAGGTACTAAGCTACTCTCTTGTTCCTGAAGATAATGAAAAACTTATAAAGATTTCTAATCCTTTATTACTAGAAACAAGCTGTCTTAGAGATAATATCTGGAAAGAGCATTTGGAGATAGTGAACCGTAATATAAAAGCTGGACAAGCAAGTTGTTATATATTTGAAATTGGAAATGTTTTTCAAAAGAAAACTGAGTTCATTCAAGAAGAAGTTCTGAATGGTGCGATTTATGGAAATAAAAAATTTGGAAAATGGATAAATTCCGGCAAGGATAGCGATCTTAATTATTACCAGGCCAGAGGAAAGTTAAAGGAGGCTTTATCATCTTTGAACATTAAAATTGAGGATAAACCCACTGATTCAATTGATTTTCTTCATCCAGGAAGAACAACGAAATTAGTTATTGAAGGGAAAGATGCAGGTTATTTTGGTGAAATACATCCCAAGCTAATATTAGAAAAGAAGGCATTAAAAAAAGTTTATTTATTTAACATAAATGTTTCTAATCTTTTGGGAGCTAGTACAAGAAAGAATAAATGGATTCCAATATATAAGCAATACCCAATTGTTCCGAAAATGGAAAGGGATATAAATTTTGTTTTCAGTAAGAAATTTTTAATTAGCGAAATAAAATCACAGATTAGAAAAACAGGAAAAAATCTTCTAGAGGATGTAGATTTACTTGATGTTTTTGAAGATACTAAATTTGGAGATGATCATATAAGTTATACATTTAGATTATCTTATAGAGATAAAGATAAAACATTACTTGACTCGGACATTACATCAATACATTCAAATATCATTTCTAATGTTGAAAAATGTTTTAATACTAAATTAAGAAATTAATTGTATTGCTTGTCTCATATAAGACTCTTATTTAGTCTATATATAATTCTTATATTAGATAGATAATAATCCTATAAAATTAATTAATGTTGTATGATAAGCCTCATGATCAATTTAATATCTATACTTCTATCTTCAGTACTTTGGGTACAAGTGCCTCAGTGGTCAGATGATTGGTCTAAATGTTCTGTTGATATACCAGATGCTTCATGTCATTGGTATGTAACTTCACCAGATAACACTTTTGGGGAAGGATTTGACTGGGCTAGCGCTCCTTGGTTTGATGCTAACGGGTTAAATGATATCCCTAGTATTGATAAACAAACTGCCATTGAAAAGCTACAATCTAAGTAGTACTGTCTTTAAGGCAGTACCGTAGGACATAAAAGCTTTTTGTTGCAAGGCTTTTTATCCGTTATTAATTTCTTGGACGTTGAAAGGACAATTTTTAATAATTAATTATTCAATTTTTAATTTTTCCCAGGCATTAAACATTTTGAGATAATTCATTCGAATTGATAAATTATTTTATCTTACTTATCTAATATGAGACTTCATAATAGACTAATTATAAGTCTTATATAAGAAGTACAATACAATGAAATTTTTATTTTTAAAATGGATTTTTTATTTTAATTATTATTTATACATAATAAATGTCTCCATAAAATTTAAGAAAAATGATTGTTGAAAATAAGAAATTTTACACTTATTAGCTATCTTATATAAGACTATTAACTAGACTTATAATAAGTCTTATTTAAGAATTAGTATACTAATTTCTATATAGATTTTTTAGCAATTGATACGCTTCATTTAATTTTCTCATTTGATCTGTTGAACCTCCAGCATCAGGATGTGTCTCTAAGGCTATTGATTTATAGGCCTCCCTAATTTTACGGAATGTATGAGCTGATCCTGCTGATGTTGATAAATTCAATAATTTAAGTGCTCCATGTACTGTCATTGTTGAGTCCAAAGTTTCAAATGAATTTGATCTATTATTTCTCTTAAATCTACTTACAAACCTTCTCATAAGTGTTGGTATTCTATTTATCAGATCTGATGTAGCAAAAGGGTCTTCTAAAACGCCAATCATTAATAAAACTATTTCAAGGGATGGATTTTTCTTTATCCAAAATGGGCATAATTCTGACATTAATTTATTGGCCGCACTCCACGTAAATGGCAGATTTTCAGTTCCATCAATATTTGGCCATATATCCCTTTCAAACCAATCCATCGAAGCTTCTACTACATGATCATTAGGAACTGATCCATATAAGGTTTTCCAATGACTAATTAACTCAATTCGACATTTTATTAATTCAGTTTCTTTAATTGTATTAATTTGAATATCATTAATTTTATCCTTTAATTTATCACTATTAATACTTCTTCTTAGACTCTTTACTTTTTGTTCAACAAAATTGGGAAGGCTTATGTTTGAGTGTGCTATCTCTTGATATTGATTGTTATTTGTAAATTTTTTATTCAAAGATCTCTCATTAACTTCTTTTTTTAGATCTGATTTAATTAATACCAATGCAGTATCTTCATCAATATTTAAATTTTCATTATTATTCTTCTTGTTAAAGTCTATTTCTTGCTGTTGGTTCTTAGGTAGTAAATCATCTTCTTGAAGAAGTTCTTTAAGAATCTTTTCTATTACAGGTCCTCTTGCTCTAAATCCCCATTCTTTTCGTAATTGATCAAACCTGGAAATTAGTTCCTCAGGTAAATCAATTGAAATTCTTTTTGTATTTGAATTTTCAGGAATATTCAATAATATTTTCTTTAATAGTATGGAATTTATTTAATTTTATTCAAAAAAAATTGAAAGTCCATAAGAAATATTGTTTTTAAATTAAAACCAATTTATTTTCATGTCACAAGTCAATTAAGTATGTTTTTATAATAAAAACAAAAATGTTTAATTGTTATTTCAAATCATCTAAAGAAAAAAAGAGTTTTTATCAACATAAGAAATTAGAAATGCTTAATTATATTAAGGATTCACTTGAACGTAAAATTGCTTCTGTAACAGCATCTATAGAAGTTCTAGAAAGCCAAATAAGCAGGGATAAGGAAGTTGAAGTAACTAACTAGTATTCAAACAAAACTTTCTAGAAGTTTTTCAGGGCCAAATTTCTTTAAATAATTAATATTTGATTTTTCAGTTACTAATAGATATCCTGCAAATCCTAAACCGTTAATACTGAAACCATGAATATGATCATTTTTTCTCTTTATAATAGCGATCCAATTATTAGTTATTAAAATATTGTAAGGATAAGTCGGTTTCCTATCACTAATAGGGTCCCCAAGTCCTAATTTCTTGCATAATTCTAAGTATAATTCAAAAAGAATTAATGGATTTTCTGAAAAATTAAATTTGGATACAATAATATTTTTTTTAAGTTTACTATCTAGATCTTGATATGAGTTCATGTCTAAAAACCACTTTTCTCTAGGGCATGATTTTTCATCTTTAGATCTACGCAGAAGTTGAAAATGCCTGTGAGGTTGACTTGCACCCGCAATTGGAGAACTATTGAAAAACCATAATCCACTAGTATCTTTATTAACTTGCTGGATCGCTCTCCAATCTTTAATATCTAACCATCCATTTTGAGGTTTCCATTCATTTGTAATAAGTAAAATATGACCTTTTTGTACAGGATACTTATTTAATATTAGTTGATGATTATCACCAATTTTATCAATTTCTAGTATCTTTTCCCAAGGACAAAATGGATTTTGTTTAGGACCATAAATTTTTTTTTTATTAAATTTTGAAGTATCTATTTTCCTAATTATGAAATCGTCTTTTTCATATAAATCTTTTGTAATAATATCAGTTTTGAGAGGATATAATGAATCACCATCAATTGATAACCTTGTTTGTTCTAGTGCTTTTTTCCAATATATTTCTAAACTCATTTAAAAAAAATTATCATAATCATTTTAAAAAAAAAAATAAACTTGTAATTATTTTTTATTAAATTGATATTCTTTCAATTTTTCCAGAGGTATAGATTCTAAGACTATAATATTCGTTGATTCTAATATGACTTTTGGTGCAAGACCGTCTAATAATGCTTGCTTCCACCTATCAAGACAAATACACCAATGATCACCATCCTTTAGTCCTGGGAAGGAATAAATAGGCATGGGTGTTATTAAATCATTACCTTGTGATTTACTATATTTCAGGAAATTATCATCCATTACACAACATATGGAATGATTCCCTCCATCATTTTTGTCATAGTTGCAATAACCATCTCTGAACCACCCTGTCATAGGTGCGCAACTGCAAATCTCAATTTTTTCTCCCAGGACATTTAATTGATTTTGATTATTTATGGTCATAGATTTTTTTAATAATAATAAAACACCAACATTTCTTTAAAAAAGGTTGACGAGTATGGGGGGTAAGGAGGTAATAATTCTAATAAGGTTTTTTTCAATATGGATTGGGACTTTACTGAAAACATAGCATTTAAAGCTCTTTATGAAGCTTTTAAAGATAGTGATGAAACTTCAGCATTAGAATTTTTATCTAGTGATGGTGCTTCATATTATCTTGAGTTAACACAGGATGCCGCGGGTGAGGGACTTGATTTGGGTGATAATGAAACGATGGAAGAACTACAGGAAGAAATTATTGAATATTTAGAAAACAACTAAAAATTTAGCTTAAGCGCTGAAATACTTTGCTTTTGAGTGTAGTGAAATGATAGCTGTAGTACTTTGTTCTGGATGAAGTTGTTCAGATTCATCCATGGTCAGGTTTATTCTTTTTGCATCCAACAATGATAATTGTATGTTTGAATCAGATACTTTTGGACATGCAGGATAGCCAAAAGAATATCTAGCACCTCTATATTTTTGAGCTAGTATTTCTCTATTTTTGTCTGGTTCTTCATTCCTAAAACCACATTCAATACGAATTAATGCATGGACATACTCAGCCAGAGCTTCTGCTAATTGAACTGTAAGTCCATGGAATATTAAATAATCACTATATCTATCTTCTTTAAATAATTTTTGAGAATACTCACTAGCAATATCTCCCATCGTTACTGCCTGCATAGGGAATAAATCTATCGGTTTATCATTTTTTAAATCACAATAAAAATCTGCTATGCATAGATTATTCCCAGATTTTTGTCTTGGAAAATTAAATTGGGAAATTTTATTTAATGATTTCTCATCAAATAAGAAGATGCTATTATCTTTTCTCCCGCATCTGAAATATCCATAAACTGCTTTGGGTGAGATAAGTTTTTTTTCTATAATTTTATCTAACCATTTATCTAACAATGGTTTAGCGTATGAATCCAAATAGTTATTGTACTCATCTACGCTTTGGTTTTTTCCTTTTTTTATTTGCCATTGTCCGCTAAAAAGAGCTTTTGTATCTAAATAAAAAATTAACTTTTTTAAATCTATATCAAAGTCGTTCAAGACTTTCGTTCCCAAGAAAGGAGCTTGAATTGGTTCTTCTTCATTAATAAATTTAGATCTTATAAAATTTTCTTTTGAATTTAATTTATAAGTCTCTATATTTGTTGATATTGATCTTTTAACAACTTGAGAGTTTGACTTTGATGAGGCTAAATTAATTTTTATACCATCATTGTTAATGAACCCCTCTGTATTTGACCAATTACCCTTTTTTTTATTATCCATATATTCATTCATAAATTTAAGATCAGTGAACGCATCTTTTCCGTACAATATTTTTCCGTTATATATTTTGCTGCAGTCCTCATTTACAAATTTTGGGGTTAAGGCTGCGCCTCCTAATATTACTGGTACACTAATACCTTCATTGTTAAAAGCCTCTAAATTATCTTTCATAAAAGCAGTTGATTTAACAAGTAATCCGCTCATAGCGATGCAATCTGCATTGTGCTTCTTTTGTGCATCTATAATTGCTGAAACATCTTGCTTTATTCCAAGATTTATAACGTCATAACCATTATTTGTAAGTATTATATCAACCAAATTTTTTCCAATATCATGAACATCGCCTTTGACAGTTGCAATTAAGAGTTTTCCATTTGATATGTTTTCATCTACAGTTTCCATATATGGTTCTAAAATTGAAACAGCAAATTTCATTGTTTCTGCTGATTGGAGTACAAATGGCAATTGCATTTGACCTGAACCAAATAAATCTCCTACAACTTTCATGCCATCAAGTAAAAAAGTATTAATTATTTCAAGGGGTTTATATTTTTTTAACGCTTTATTTAATTGATCCTCTAATCCTATTTTTTCTCCATCAATAATATGATTTTTTAGACTTTCTTCCAGAGTTAGGTTTTTATTTTCTAAAGATGATTTTTTGAAATCTTGAATAGATAAATCTTGAAAAGCCTTTGTTAATTCTACTAATGGATCATAAATACAAATATCATCTTCAAATTCTCTTTTGTCATATATCAAATCTAAGCAAAGCTTTTTAGTTTCTTCAGAAATTTTTGATAATGGCAAGATTTTATTTGGTGCGATAATAGCAGAATCCAATCCTGCTTTAATGCATTCATCTAAAAATATTGAATTTAGATTAATTCTTGATAATGGTGAAAGACCAAAACTAATGTTTGATATCCCCAGTATGATATGAATATCCGGGAAATTTTCACGAATTTTTGATATAGCATTAATTGTTTCTTTAGCGTTTAATCTATCTTCTTCAATCCCAGTAGATATTGGCAGAGCTAATGGATCAAAAAATAGCTCATAATCTGACAAGCCACATTCTCTTGTTCTATTAATCGCTCGTTTTACAATGTTATATTTTTTATCTGCATTCCTTGCCATTCCATCTTCATCAATAGTTCCTACAACAAGACCTGAACCATACCCTAAGGCTAAATTTAGTACTTGATCAAACCTTTCATTGCCGTCTTCGTAATTTGTTGAATTTATAATACATTTACCACCAGCTGACTTTAATCCACTTTCCATTTTGTCAGCATCTGTAGAGTCAATCATTAATGGCAAATTTATATTGGTAACTAGTCTTGATGTTATTTCTTTCATATCTTTCACTCCGTCTCTCCCTACATAATCAACATTCACATCAAGAACGTGTGCATTTTCTTTTTGTTGTTGCTTAGCAATTGAAACTAGTCCATCCCAATCGTCGTTATTTAATAACTCCCTTACCTTTTTAGATCCACTTGCATTTAATCTTTCTCCTACAATCAAGATAGAATTGTCTTGTTTGTAGGGTACAGAATTATATATTGATGATGCAGAAGGAATATAACCACTTAAATTGTTATTACCAATTTTGTTAGACCTTTCGTTATGAGTAATTTCATCGATTATTGAAGAAAGATATTTAATATGTTCTGGTGTTGTCCCACAACATCCACCTATTAATTGAACTTTAAAGTCATATATAAAATTCATTAACTGCATCTTTAATTCTATTGGCTTTAATCTGTAATGAGCAACGCCACCAATATTTTCAGGAAGTCCTGCATTGGGAATACAGCTTATAGCGAAAGGAGAATTTTCAGATAAATATTTAATATGTTCTTTCATTTGTTCTGGACCAGTTGCACAATTCAGTCCAAGGATATCTATATTAAATGGCTCTAATATTGTTAATGCTGAGGCGATGTCAGATCCAACAAGCATAGTACCTGTTGTTTCCATTGTTATAGATACCATAATAGGTATATCTATTTTTTTACTATCAAGTACTTCTTTAGACGCTAATAAGGCAGATTTAATTTGTAATACATCTTGACAAGTTTCAATTAAAAGAAGATCAACTCCTCCATCTGTAAGACCATATATTTGTTCTTTGTATGATTGTTTTAATTCATCAAAATCTATATGTCCTAATGTAGGTAATTTAGTTGTTGGTCCAATTGAGCCAGCAATAAACCTTGGCTTATCTACTGTTGCATATTTGGTAGCAGCCTTTTTTGCTATTAAAGCAGCATTTTTATTTATCTCATATGCCTTATCCGCAATATCATATTCATCAAGAACTATTGATGAGGCTCCAAAAGTATTAGTTTCTATAACATGACAACCTGCTTCTAAGAATGAATTATGAACCTTTTCAACTACCTTTGGTGAGGATAAAACAAGGTTTTCATTACAACCCTCTAATTCTTTGCCTCCAAAGTCGTCTGCAGTAAGATTTAAGTTCTGAAAAGATGTTCCAGTACCCCCGTCAAAAATTATTAATGGCTTTTCATCTCTATTTAAATAGTTTCTGAAAGATTCCATTTTTAGGCAAAATTAATTTATTTTAGAGAAATTCGTGTTACCCAATTATCATAGTCTTGAGAACGACCTTCTGTTATTTCTATAAGCTTACTTTTTAATCTATTCATTATTGGTCTTTCACCATTTAATTCACTTGATTCAATTCTTTTAACTGGAGTAATTTTTGCTGCTGTGCCAGTTAGAAAAACTTCATCTGCTATTAATAATTCTGTTTTATCAACAGGCCTTTCAATTACATTTATTCCAAAAGATTTTGCTAATTCAATTACACTTGCTCTAGTAATACCCTCAAGGATATCTTGATCAACACCGGGAGTTATTAAGTCGCCATTCCTTACAATAAATAAATTCATACCACTAGCTTCGCTTACCTTCCCACTTGAATTTAATAACAAGGCTTCATCAAAACCCGATAAACTTGCTTCTGTTTTAGCTAATGAACTAGTAATATAAGCTCCACTTATTTTTCCTCTCAATGGGAGAGATCTATCTTCTTGTCTAGTCCAACTACTCATTCTACAAGAAACTCCATCTGGGGATAGATAATCTCCTAGTTCAATACAATACATAAAGAAATCTGTTTCAATATTGTGTAACCTTGGAGCAATACCTAAATCGCTTGTATATACGAATGGTCTAATATAAATAGGTTTTTCTGGCTTATTTCTTTTTATAACTTCCTCTAAGGCTTTAAAAATATATTCTTCAGAAATATCAGTTAAGAGTAATTTTGCACTTTGAGCTAATCTTTTTATGTGTTTATCAGTTCTAAATAAAAGGAATTCTTCTCTATTTTTAGGGTTAGGTATCGCTCGCATTCCTCCAAATGCAGCAGTACCATAATGTAGTGCATGAGTAGCTATTGATATTTTTGCTTCTTTAAATGGAATACATTTACCTTCGAACCAGGCGTATGGAAGAAATTCATGCATATTTAGTTTATTTAATTAAGGTAAACTAGTTTTATCCTACTCACGTATTCTAAACCCTATTTATATATAAAAATGCACAGGATATTGAATATAGCAGGAAATGAAAAGAATAAGGATGATTTAATAGAGCAACCAGTTGCAGATTTTATTTTTATAACAAGTGTCAAAGCTGATTTAAATCTCTTATCAAACTTATTGTTAGAAGAAGAATTTGCATCATTAAAAAATAATATTAGAGCTTTAGAAATAACTAATTTAAATTCCTCAGCTCAAGTAGATAATTATTTTTTAAAAACAATTAATTATGCAAAAGTTGTCGTACTAAGATTATTCGGAGATAAAGGTACATGGAACTATGGAATTGAACAACTCTTAAATTGGCAAGCAATTGATAAAAAAAGGAAGTTAGTAATACTATCAGGTACCCTTGATCAGGAAGTTTCCTTATGTGAAATTAGTAGTATAGATAAAGATGTAGCATTAAATATTTCTAAATTACTAAGATCTGGAGGACTGGATAATTATAGAAAATTTCTTAATTGTTTAAATTATATAAAGAAAGATGAAACATTAATTCCTAATGAGTTTTTGAAGATTTCTTTTTATGCAGATCCATATTTGTATGATTGGAAAATTGAAAAAGGAGAAAAGATAGGAATAATATCCTATAAATCGCTTTTTTTGGCTAATGAAATTGATGTAAACGAAAAACTTAACTTGCAGTTAAGAAAATGCGGACTATCACCCAAAACTTTTTTTATTTCAACTCTTAAAGATCAGATTATTCAAAAGAAATTAATAGAAATTTTTAAAAAAGAAGAGATTAAAATAATAATTACCACTACTTCATTTTCTTCATCTCAAATCAAAAATAATGATTTAATTGAAAATTCTACAAATATTTTTACTTCTCTTAAAATCCCAATTTTACAGCTTCTTTCTTCTAATATATCAAAAAAAAATTGGTTAAATTCATCAATTGGAATGAATTCATCTGATTTATTAATGCAAATAATTATTCCCGAATTTGATGGAAGAATTACTACCTCTCCTTCTGCTTTTAAAGAAATAATATCAAAAAAAAATACACTTTATAGTGAAATAACTTCTTACAAAGCTTATCAAGTAGGGATTGAATGGATTTCAAAATTTGCAAAAAATTATGTAAAACTTCAGAATCTTAATAATTTTGATAAAAGAATTTGTTTAGTAATAAGTAATTATCCAGTAAGGAATGGAAGAATCGGTAATGGCGTTGGTCTAAATACACCATCTTCAATAATAAATATTCTTAATTGGTTAAAAGAAGAAGGTTATGACCTGGGATCTTGTAATTATCCTCAAGATTCTTCGGAATTAATGTCAATGCTTATAAAAACTAGAACTAATGATATTGAATCTCAAAATAATGAACCATTAGATTTCTTCTCACTTAGTGAATATTTAAAATATTGGAACAATTTAGAAATTGATCCAAAAAATATTATTTTAAATCGTTGGGGTAAACCATCTGATGCCATCGATCTAGATAATGAAGGCTTCTCAATAAATGGTCTTAGATTTGGAAAAATAACATTATTAATTCAACCTCAACGTGGTTATGACGCCAACACTGATAGAGATATTCATTCTCCCGATCTTCCACCTCCCCATAGATATCTAGCACAATATTTTTGGATTGAAAAAGTTTTTAATGCAAATGCTATATGCCATATTGGTAAACATGGGACTGTGGAATGGTTACCTGGCAAATCTATAGGTCTTAGCAATAAATGTTTTCCAAATATTATTTGTCCAGCAATACCTAATATATATCCCTTTATAGTAAATGATCCCGGAGAAGGATCCCAAGCTAAAAGAAGAACTGCTGCCACAATTATTGATCATTTAACCCCTCCTTTGGATAGGTCAGAATTATATGGAAAATATTCATTATTAGAAAGTTATTTAGACGAATATTTTGAAGCAAAATTATTAAATTCTAATCGTATTGAGATAATAGAAAAATCCATTTTTGAATTAATTAAAAAAGATTTTAGTGAAATTACTTTAAAGAATAAAAATCAAATAGAAGAAATTGATTCCTTTCTTTGCAAAATAAAAGAATCGCAAATTAGAACAGGCTTACATGTATTTGGCAATAGGCAGAATGATATTAATGAAATAAATTTATTCTTGTGTATTGCAAGAGTACCAAATTCTAGCCGGATTGGTGTTGTTCAATATATAGCAAAAAATTTAAAACTAGATTTAAATCCTTGGACAAATAACTATGATCAAAAGTTAACTGAAAAAGATAAAAAAATATTATTGAGGTTTGCAAACAAAAAAATTTTAAGTTTTAGAATGGCTATTGAGTTTTTGGAACAACAAGCAAAATATATTATTTATTTGTTTTTTTACAAAAAGAAAACCAATATAAAATATTTAGACAAATATAAAAATCAGAAAGTAATAGACTATCTCTTTAATGATAAAAAACATAATAATTATTTTTTATTATTAAAAAATGAAATACTAAATCCAATTATTAATTCTTCATTTAATGAAAAATTATCATTTATTAATTCATTAAATGGCAAATATGTAAAAAGTGGTCCATCTGGAGCACCTACGAGAGGTAAAACTGAAGCTTTACCCACTGGTAAAAATTTCTTTTCAGTTGATTCTAGGGGACTGCCAACTGAATCAGCATGGAGTGTTGGTTGTAAATCTGCTACTCAAATCATTGATTTATACAAACAAGAAAATGGAGAAGATTTAAAAAATATAGCAATTTCTGTATGGGCAACATCCACCATGCGAAATGGTGCAGAAGACATATGTCAAATATTATATTTATTAGGCGTAAAACCTATTTGGGATGGATCTTCTAGAAGAGTAGTTGAATTAGAAATTATCCCTTTATCTGTTCTTGATAGGCCAAGAGTAGATGTTACATTAAGGATTTCGGGAATGTTTAGAGATGCATTTCCTCAGTTAGTCAAATTAACATCTAAAGCAATAAATCTAATATCTAATCTTAATGAGAGTGCTAAATTTAACCCTCTTGCTGGAGCATTAAAGGATGGTAATACAATTAATCGTATATTTGGGTCAGCACCAGGTTCATATGGAGCTGGTCTACAAGAACTAATTTCAAATTCTAATTGGGAAAATATAGATGATTTTGGAGAATCATATCTTAATTGGAGTAAGTGGATTTATAGTGAGAATCTTGAACCAATAGAGGATAAAAAATCATTAGAAAATGCCTTAAAAAATGTGCAGTTAGTTGTTCATAACCAAGACAATAAGGAACATGATATTTTAGATTCTGATGACTATTATCAATTTCAGGGTGGTTTATCATCAGCAGTAAAAAAATTAACCGGTAAATTACCTGAAATGTATCATGGTGATTTATCTAAATTTGGATTATCTAAAATTTCAAAATTAGAAGATGAAATTAATAATGTTGTTATTTCAAGAATTCTTAACCCTAAATGGATAAATGGAATGAAGGATAATGGATATAAAGGTGCTTTTGAATTTTCAGCAACACTAGATTACTTATATGCTTTTGATGCTTCTACTGAAGTAGTATCAGATTGGTGTTATGAGGAAGTTTATAAATCATGGTTATGTGATAAGGATCTTAAGAATTTCTTTCAAGAGAATAATCCATGGGCTTTGAGAGATATTGCACAAAGATTACTTGAGATTGTCAATAGAAAAATGTGGAATAATTGTTCTTCAGATATCATTGAAAATTTAAAGGAAATAATTATTAATACTGATGCAATAATTGAAAAGAACGAATTTTGAATTATCTGCCTAATAGTGTAAGACCATGACTATCTGTTCCGCATGTTTTTAGCATTGAATATTTATCTGCTAATTTATCTATTTCTGAACATACAAATAAACTAGGATTCCATACTTCATTAAGATCATAATCGTACCATACTTCTATGCCATCTATGCCTTGTATTTTGGCTTCTGGAATTAATTTATAAAAGGGAATCCTATATCTCGCTGGATGTGCAAGAAATGACAAACCACCAGCTAAATTTATTGCTTTAATAACTGATTTAATATTTAAATCATTACCTATTGGAGATTCTCCAAGGATGTAGGGATTAAGGTGTCTACTTTTTATATCTATTCCCAATCCAATTACATGTACTAAACATCCTAGAATCAAACAATTAATTTCTATTCCCGAAATTAATGTAAAAGATTCTTTGGGATAATTTTTGAGTATATTATTTTTTTTTATATATTCATGAGCTTTAATCGTATGATGATCGGTTATTGATAAAAATTTTAAGTTATTTTTATAAGCTTGTTCTAAAAGTTCATGCGGTTCTAAACTCCCATCACTGAATTTTGTATGACAGTGAAAATTAATATTTTTAGGACAACTATATCTATTTATATTTGAAGTTAATTTTATTAATTCGTCCCTATTCATTACTTAATGAATTCTCATTTTTCTTTCTAATCTTTGCATATAATTGTATTGAAGCCAACATGAAAATAACTAGTCCAACTACACTCCATGTAGCAATACTGGTTGGAAAATTATTTTTAAAAATAACTAAGAGTACAATTATAAATAATAATAAAGTAGGTAATTCATTTAATAATCTTAGTTTTTTTGCTGAAATGGTTGAGGTGCCATTTTGTAATGAATACATTATTTTGTAACAATAAGAATGATAAATTACTAATCCCAAAACAAAAGAAATTTTAATTTGCAACCACTTCTCACTTAACCAACTTGGCTGCATAATAACCATGCATATAGCCATACTTAAAGCTAATATCATCCCAGGAGTTGTAATTATATTCGCTAACCTTTTTTCCATCAAGGAGTATTGTTTATTAAAAGCAACTTTTAACTCATTATCCATATTTTTAGATTCTTCATGATAGATAAAAAGTCTTACTAAATAAAATAGTCCTGAAAACCAAACGATTACACCAATAATATGAAGTGATTTAAACCAGAGATATGCTTCAGCTGTCAAATTACTAGATTAATTTATTAATATAATTTTAATATAGTTATATTTATCAATATCAAGAAATCAATTTTTCAAAAATTAATTAATATTTATAACTCGTGAAAATAATCATATATATCATTTACTGAATTATTTCCAAGTCCTTTAACTTTTGTTAGATCCTCTTTACTAGCAATTCTTATAGCGTCTATTGATTTAAAATGCTCAAGCAATTCTCTTATTCGCGATGGCCCTAATCCTCTGATTTGGGACAATTGTGATCTATTCATTCTCTTAGATCTTTTATTTCTGTGAAAAGATAATGCAAATCTATGTGCTTCATCTCTTATCCTTCTTAGTAGAAGAACTCCTTTTTGATTTTCATCTGTATCAAGAGACTTTTTAAAGCCTGGCATAAATATTTCTTCATTTTTTTTTGCCAAAGAGCATATATTAACTTCTTCTTCAAGATTTAATTCTTTTAATGCTTTAATAGCTGCATTTAATTGTCCTTTACCTCCATCAATCATTATTAAATTAGGCCAATCTGATAGAAGTTCATTTTCTAATTTGCTATTAGTTTTATCATTTAATATTGAGAAATCCCCTCCGCTTTTTTTGAATCTTGACCATTTTCTAAACCTTCTATGTATTACTTCATATATCGAAGCAAAGTCATCACTATGTCCTATAAAAACGTTTGGATCTTTAATTTTATATTTTCTATAATTCTGTTTAGAAGGAATACCATCAATAAAAACGACTTGTGATGCTACAGGGTCTGTACCTTGAATATGGCTTATATCATAACCCTCAATTCTTTTAGGTTGTTCGCTTAATTCAAGTATTTGTGCAAGATCCTCAATTGATGATTCATTATCTTGTATCCCATTTAATATTCTCTCTAATTCTAATTTCGCATTTTTTAAAACCATCTCTACAGTCTCATGCTTATTATTTCTTTTTGGGATTATAATTTTTACTTTCTTTTTTCTTAGCTCCGTTAACCAATCCTCTATGGTTGTTTGTTTTGGAAGTTTATATTGTATAAGAATTTCTGAAGGTATTTCTACGCCTTCAACATTCATATAATGCTCCTCTAATACCCTTTGTAAAATATGATTTTCATCTTCATTATTTAATTTTTGACTATAACCAATTCTCCCAATGAGCTTACCAGATCTCATTTGAAAAATTTGTATACTAGCTACATTTTTTTCTGAAACTATTCCAAAGATATCTCTATTAATTGAGGAATCTGGTATTGATATTTTTTGTGATTCAGTTAATAATTTTAAACCTGAAATTTGATCCCTTATTTTTGCTGCATTCTCATAATCTAAATCATTTGAAAATTGCATCATTTTTTTTTGTAAAAATATTTCTAGGTCATCATTTCTTCCCTGAAATATCATAGATACTTGTTTCATTATTTTTTTATAATCTTCAGATGATATTATTTCTTGGCAAACACCTGGACATCTTCCTATTGAATAATTCAAACAAGTTCTATCTTTATAGACAGGCCTTGGCCTTTGTCTAAGTGGAAATATCTTTTTTATGGTAAATAATGTTCTCCTTAATAATCCGACATCTACATAAGGTCCATAATATCTATCTAAATTATTTCTATTTCTTCTTCTTCTTGTAATAAATATTCGAGGATATTTTTCACTCCAAGTTATGCAAAGATATGGATATTTCTTATCATCCTTTAAAAGAATATTAAAGTATGGTTTGTTTGTTTTTATTAAATTGGACTCTAAGTTTAGTGCCTCATATTCGCTATCTGTGACTATAATTTCTATTTCAGTTATTTGACGAACCATCAAACTTAATCTTGGAGTTAAATCTGAAAAATTATTGAAATAACTACTTACTCTACTACGTAGTTTTTTAGATTTACCAATATAAAGTAAATTATTATCTATATCTTTAAAAAGATAACAACCAGATGAGTTTGGAATTTCGGATAATCTTGATTTTAATAATTTCTTATTATTAATTAATTTATATTCAATTTTAAAATTATATTTGTTATTAATTGTTTCTATAAAGGAATTACTCATTTATGATGATTAACCTCCATAATTCCAACCCGTTGAAGATAAATTTAGTGAGTCAACATCATTATTCAAATAAGCAGATTGAACTTCTCCTACAAAAACTGTATGGTCACCATGAATAACACTTCCAACCACACTACATTCAACGCCACCAACACTATCAACTAAAATAGGCAATCCAAGTTCACCTAAATTAAATTCAACAGATTCAAATCTTCCTCCTAATGCTTTTTGGGGTTTAAAAAAAACAGCTGCTAGATCCTTTTGATCACTTTTGAGCACATTTAATGAGAACTTATTCGAGGACTTTATTATTTCATGACTAGAACCCTCTGCTCTAACTGCCATTACGACTAATGGGGGAGTAAAGGAACCTTGAGTAACCCAACTAGCAGTAAATCCATTTACTTCATTTTTATCTTCATCTCTAACTCCACAAATGAATAATCCGTGAGGTATTTTTCTTAATAAGATTTTTTTTGCTTCTAGATTTAATGTCATAATTGATTTATCTAATAAACTTATTTTAACTAAATTTCTTATTCGATCATAATAAATTCATGAAAATTCTTTATCCTGGTACTTTTGATCCTTTAACAAATGGCCATATTGATTTAATAGAAAGGGCTGATAAAATTTTTGGCAATCTAGTAGTTGCAGTTTTAGAAAATACCTCTAAAACACCAACATTTGATCTTCAAAGAAGAATATTACAAATAAACAATTCTCTTTCTCATTTACCTAATATTGAAGTTATTTCTTATTCCGGACTCACTGTTGATTGTGCAAATGATTTAAAAGCTAATCTTATTCTAAGAGGCTTAAGAGCTATGAGTGATTTTGAGTATGAACTTCAGATTGCTCATACAAATAAATCTCTTAATAATGATATTGAAACTATATTTTTATCGACAAATACAAATTATAGTTTTCTTAGTAGTTCTTTAGTAAAAGAAGTAGCAAAATTTGGGGGTGAGATTAACCACATGGTATCCCCTTTTGTTGAAATGGATTTAAAAGAATATTTTAAATAATATTTTTATTTACAAGATTTCAAGTAATAAACATCACTTAATAATTTAAAAGCTTTTTCTTTATTAATATTATTAGAATTTTGGATAATGCTTATAATTATTGGCTTTTCATTTTTATATAAAAAGCCAGATAATGCAAAGACATTTGAAAGAGTCCCAGTTTTTCCAAAAAATTTACCGGATAATTCAGTATTTACAAATCTTTTAGATAATGTACCTCTTACTCCCATAATTGCGAGTGTGGATTGATAAGCTTCAAAATCATAAGAATATCTCATTTTATCCAAAAATAATACAATTAACTTTGTTGTAATTTTATTTTTTCTAGACAATCCACTAGCATCTGCAAAGTATGTATTCTTTACTGGAAGACCTTTATTTTCTAACCATTTTTTTAATTTTATATAGTCATTATCGTTCCATGTATTTGAGGCATTTTTAAAAAGAGATTCAGCTGTAAAATTATGACTTTCAGAATTAATTAGAGTTAATAATGAAATAATTGGAGTTGAATATATTTTATTTATCTCAGCTATATTTTTTAAATAAAAATTTTTTTCTGAATCTAAAATATCTATATTTATTTTTGAATTAGGAAATTTATTTTTTAAATGGTTTTTAATAAAATTTTTTAAAGCATAAATATCTTCATATTTATTCTGATTACTCTCTAATGCTAGAGATGTGATTGGAGAACCATAATCGTAAAGTTTATCTGTATTTGTCCAACCATTAGGCCAATTTAATTTTGAATCAATTTCTACAATATTAAAGTTAATAATTTTATTTTCTTTAACATTTGAAATTAGTTCAATTATATGTTCATAATTCAGATCTGGATCACCTTGACCCAGCAAATAATAATTATTTATATTTTTTTTTAATAAGGAAGTTTTTAAATTGTTATTTAATTTATATTTACTTAAAACATAAGCTGAAGAGAATAATTTTTGATTTGATGCTGGCAACCTTAGTATTTCTTCATTATATGAACTAATTATTGTCCCATTATTATCGATAATTGATACACTAAATGAATCATCTAGCGTTTGATTTAACAAAGCATCATAACTAGGACATTTTTTACTTTTATTAATTATTCCAGGGAAATTAAAATAAATACTATTTAAAATAGTTATTTTCTGATTTGTTAGTAAATATCTTATTAAGAAAGTAGATGTTACTAATAAAATAACAACTGAGAAAAATGAATAAGTTTTTTTTTTCACATTCAATCTATAAATTTACAAATATCGATTCATTGTCTGGTTTAATTTCAAATTCTTTTTTAAAAAAATATTTTTTGTTTTCTTCTTTGAAAAGCAACCAGTTATTTGGATAAATATGCATAAGAGCACCTTTATTTAAAGGTTGAAGAAAATAAATATTTTGCCATGTTTTTACAAAGTTTTTACGTCTCTCTCTTATAACACTTCCTATACCAATATTTGCATCTTCAAATTTTGGATTTAATGAATAATGGGTTCCTTGATAATTATCAGACATAGGTTCAAATGAATCGAAATCATATGGCTGAGGTAGTATCGATATCATTGCACTATCAATATTATTTATATTATTTGATTCATTAAATGATTTAAAAGTAAAGATTTTATCTTTGATATCTGGATAGTCTCTTTGAGCCAAAGCCACAGCACCTTGATCAGCAAATGTTATGAATACATTATTATTTTTAGCTAATATCTTATAGATAGTTATCCCAATTCTGTTAAATTTCAATCCTTCAAAGTTAAATTCTATAGTAAATCTTTTATTTGAATCTAATAAACTAGGAATAATTGCATCCTCCATATTTCTAAGAGATTCATTTAAATCTTTAGGTAGTCTGCATTTAGTTTCCATTAAAATTTGTCAATACATATTTGAATAAGTTCTAAAAATTTATCTATTTCTGACTTATTATTTGTTGTACCTAAACTAACACGAATATTTGAATATAGTTCGTCATCTTTTAAACCAATATTTTTAAGGGTTGAGCTAGGTTTCCCAGATGAGCTTGAACAAGCACTTCCACTACTTATGGCTATTCTATTTTTTGACATGAAATTAACAATCTTATAGGCCCTTATAGGCTCAAATTTTTTATTTAATAGTAGAAAAGAAATATGATTCGGAAGTCTATGGTTAATGCTACCAGTAATCTTTATATTATTATTATCGTTAATTTTTTGAAAAAAATAATTTTTAAGTTTATCAATATTATTAGAATGAAATTCAGTTATGTAATCATATAATTTTATTTTTCCTTTAATATTCTTTAGTGATTGATACATTCCAGCAATTAATGGTAAAGATTGTGTACCTTGTCTTATTGAAAATTCCTGAGTAAGTGATATGTCTTTATTTTTTAAAATTTGTCTAGATTTTTCTTTTGTTAAAAGAATACCGATACCTTTTGGACCTCCAAATTTATGAGCAGATAAACTTAAAAAATCACATTTAAGATCTTTCCAACTGAATATTCCATTACTCAGTATTTGAGTTCCATCTAAATGAAACATTATATTTAATTCTTCACATTTGGAACCTATAAATTGAACAGGTTGTATAGTACCAATTTCACTTTGTCCCCAAATAATTGATAAAAGCTTAGTTTCATTGGTTAAAATTTTATCGATATTAGAAATATTTAAAATTCCATCATTATTTACCGTCCATTCATAAATATCCCAATTTTGTTTTCTTAGTTTATTAGCACAAATAATTGTTGCTTGATGTTCAACATTTGAAATGACAACTCTACCATTTTTAAAGTTCTCATAAATATTATTAAATACAATATTTGTTGATTCCGAAGAACCAGATGTAAAAATTATATCCTCTGGATCTGCTTCAAATATATAAGCAATTTTAGATCTAATTTTTTCAAGATATGTAGAGCATCTTATCCCAAGCTCATATGTAGATGAAGGGTTATGCCAATAATTTCTATAAGTTGAATTTATTATTTTTAAAACATTCTTAGATAATGGAGTTGTAGATGCATTATCTAAATAGATAAAATTATTTTCCATTAATTTACTAACAATGATCCTGAGAAAACCTTTTTAGCATTTCCGGTCATCATAACTTCACAATCCTCTTTTGACCAATCAATTTTGAGATTACCGCCAGGTAAAGTTACTATGGTTTGAGAATTACAAAGTCCTAATTTATAAGCCGCTACATGAATAGCACAGGCACCTGTTCCACAGGCTAAGGTTGGACCTGCACCTCTTTCCCATACTTTAACTTTGATATTATCTCTTTTTAATATTTGACAAAAATGTACATTAGTTTTTTCTGGAAATAATTCATTTTTTTCAAATATAGGACCAAGTCTGGAAAGAACAATTGACTCTATATCTTGCACAAAGAATATTAAATGAGGATTTCCCATTCCTACGGCATAACCTATATTATTAAAATTATTCTCAATAAATTCATGTGAAGGAATTGAATTAATTTTTTTTTCTATTGTTGTTGGAATATATTGACTTTCCAAAATTGGAACTCCCATTTTTACAGTAATTTCATCATTTATATATTTTGCAATTTTTAAACCCGCTTTAGTCTCAATTTTATATTCTATATTTTTATTATTCATTGAATCATTTACATGGAGATACTCTACTAAACACCTAATTCCGTTTCCACACATTTGTGCTTCAGAACCATCAGAATTAAAGATTATCATTTTTGCATAATTATCTTCATTAGGTTCTTCTATAAAAATCACACCATCTGCTCCAATGCCAAATTGTCTGTTGCAAATTTTTTTTATATCAAATATTTTATTTGTCTTGTAATTTTTAAATAAATCATTTCCTCTAGAATCGATTACTATGAAATCATTTCCGTTACCTTGATATTTTTCAAAAGTTATATTTTTCATTTGTAGATCATATATTTTAAATTTTAATTATAAATTATTACTTTTAACAATCTATTTCTATTTTATACAATGGATATTAAAATAATAATTTAATAAATAAAAATTAAGTGATTTCTCCCGATAAACAATATGAGGCTGATTCCAATTTATATAATCCATCAGAAATAGAAAAAAAATGGCAGTCAATATGGACGGAAAACAATTTATACAAAACCGATGAAATAACAGATAATACCAATAAATTTTATGCCTTGTCAATGTTTCCTTACCCTTCAGGAAATCTCCACATGGGACATGTTAGAAATTATGTTATTACAGACTTAATAGCTCGGTTCCAAAGGTTTAAGGGCAAATCTGTCTTACATCCAATGGGTTGGGACGCTTTTGGTTTGCCTGCTGAGAATGCAGCTATTGAAAGAGGAATTAGTCCAAGTGTCTGGACCAAAAAAAATATTTCTCATATGAAGTCACAATTAAAGCTTTTGGGACTATCAGTTGATTGGGATAGGGAATTTGCAACTTGTGATGAAAATTATTATATTTGGACTCAATATCTATTTTTAGAATTATACAAGGCAGGACTTGTATATCAAAAGGAATCAGAAGTTAATTGGGATCCTATAGATAATACTGTATTAGCAAATGAACAAGTTGACTCAGAGGGGAAATCTTGGAGATCTGGTGCTGTAGTTGAAAAAAAATTATTAAAGCAATGGTTTTTAAGGATTACCAATTATGCGGATGAGTTATTGAAGGATTTAGAAAAATTAGATAACTGGCCAGAAAGAGTAAAAATAATGCAAGATAATTGGATTGGTAAGTCAATTGGTACAAATATTAATTTCAATATAAATTCTAATCCAGAAAAGAAAATAACTGTGTTCACAACGAGACCAGATACTTTATTTGGAGTAACTTATTTAGCAATTTCTGTTAATCATACGTTAATTAAAAATATTTCTGATAAAGAAACTATAAATGATATAGAAAATCTTAAGCAATATTTGAAAAATAATAAAAATAATGAACTTGAAAAAATTGGAATCAAAACTAGCTTAATAGCAATAAATCCAGTTAATTCTGAACCTATTCCTATTTGGGTTGCAAGTTATGTTCTCGATGAATACGGAACAGGCGCTGTTATGGGCGTGCCTGCTCATGATCAAAGAGATTTTGAATTTGCTAAAAAAAATAATATTGATATTAAACAGGTAATAATAAAGGCTAAATGTAAACAAACTAAAGACCTTGATGAAGCTTATTTGGAAAATGGATATCTTATTAATTCAACTCAATACAATGGGATAGCAAATACTATTGCTAAATTAAAAATTTCAGAGGAGGGAGTAAATAATGGTTGGGCCGAAAATAAGATTCAATATCGTTTAAGAGATTGGTTAATATCTAGACAAAGATATTGGGGATGTCCGATTCCCATCGTTAATTGCAAAAAATGTGGATCTGTTCCTTTAAAACAATCGGAATTACCTGTTGCATTACCAAAAGATATAGATATCTCCGATAACAAGATTAATGCTTTAGGTGATAATAATAATTGGATAAATACAACATGTCCAAAATGTGGAATAGCGGCCAAAAAAGAAACTGATACTATGGACACTTTTATGTGTTCATCATGGTATTTTTTAAGATATCCATCTTCTAAATGCTCAAATAAGCCTTTTGATAAGATTGAAATTAATAAGTGGTTGCCTGTAGATCAATATGTTGGAGGAGTAGAGCATGCAATATTGCATTTGTTGTATGCAAGATTTTTCACTAAAGCTTTGCGGGATAATGAACTATTTGAAATTGATGAACCATTTAAAAAATTATTAACGCAAGGAATGGTTCAGGCAGCAGCCTATAAAAACAACAAAACGGGTAAATATGTTTCTCCTTACGATATTACTGACTTATCAAATCCTACAGATCCAATTGACAATACAAAACTCGAAGTTCTTTTCGAGAAGATGTCTAAATCAAAATATAATGGAATTGACCCTGAATCAGTAATTAAAAAATATGGAGCAGATACCGCAAGAATGTTTATATTATTTAAAGCACCGCCAGAAAAAGATTTGGAATGGGGAGATACTGATGTTGAAGGACAATTTAGATTTTTAAGTAGGATTTGGAAGCTTTATATAAATTGTGCAAAAGATATAAATAGTAAATCTAATTCATGTCCAGATAAAGAAAAAATTATAATAAAGTCAATGAATATAGCTATTAAAGAAATTTCAAATGACATATTAAATAACCAATTTAATACTGCTATTTCAGAACTAATGAAGTTTTATAATTCATTATCAAATTCAATTAATGACGTAAACTATAATTTAAAAATTGATGCTTTAAAAACATTTTGTATTTTGTTGGCTCCATTTGCACCTCATATTGCAGAAGAAATATGGCATCTTATAGGATTTAAAAAATCTGTGCATTTAGAACACTGGCCTTCATTTAATGCCGAGGCACTAAAGGAAGATTCATATGAACTAGTAATACAAGTAAATGGAAAAGTTAGAGATAAAGTAAATATTAATAATGATATGAGTGAAGATCAAATTAAAGAATTGACTCTTAAAAGACCAAACATATTAAAATGGACTCAATATAAGGAAATAAAAAAAATAATTATTATTAAAGGAAAAATTATGAATATTGTTGTTTAAGAATTTATTTTTTGAATTACTAATGAATTTGGGTTTGACCAATCGCCCTTAACTAAATAATTATCATTACCAAAACACATTTCACGGAGTATGAAAAATATAGGTTCACTCACTGAATTATCAAATAATGATGTTATGTCATTTATAGAATATTCTCCACCTTCATCTAATAAATTACTTACTTTTTGTTGATACTCAATAATATTTGCGGCTGCTTTCTTTCCAGCTTCAACTCCAGGTTGATCATATGCATTTATATTTACCAATTCAGCGTAGAAGGATACAGCCCTCTCAAATAAAGCGATTAAAGCTCCTAGTGAAAAACAATTTAACTTTTCTAATGTAATAGTGATACTTTGTCTGTTTTCACTAGAGAGTGCTGATCTGGTTCCTTGCAAAAAACCCGAAAGATATTGTTTAGGATTCTCTTTTTCATCAAAAATATTAGTAAAAGGTGAATCTAATAATTCAATAAAAATACAAAAGAAATTATCAATACCATCTCTCAGTTGCTGAACATAAGCATGTTGATCTGTAGATCCTTTATTACCAAAAACGGAAATACCTTGATTAACTACTTCACCATTCCTATTAAATTTCTTTCCTAATGATTCCATTACTAATTGCTGGAGATATTTACTAAATACCTGTAACCGATCTCTATAAGGTAATACAACCATATCTCTCTTTCCAATACCATCTCCGGTTAAATACCATGCGGATGATAATAGTGCTGCTGGATTATTTTTAAAATCACTTATACGTGTGGCTTCATCCATTAATGATGCACCTCTAATAAATTCAGATATATTTTCGTTAATAAGAGCTAATGGAAGTAATCCAACAGAGCTTGTAATACTAGTTCTTCCTCCAACCCAATCTTGCAAATTAAATATTTTTAACCAATTTTCAGAAGTGGCTTTTTTAAATAACTTACTATCTTTCATAGTTATAGCTATAGCATTAGAATTCCAATCAAGAGAATTGTTTTCGCAGTGACTTTTAATAATTTCCATAGCAATTCTAGGTTCAGGAGTACCACCTGATTTGCTTACTACTACAAATAATGTTGTCGATAATTTTTCAGATAACTCTTCTAACTTTTCGCTAATTAAGAAAGGATCAACATTATCGATATAAGAAAAATTTAGGCCTCTAGAACACATCTGCAGTGACTCTGTAATAAGTAATGGTCCTAAACCACTTCCACCAATTCCTATCCATAGAACATCAGTATATTTCTGATTATTCTTATTCTTAATATCTCCATTTAAAATTTGTTTTCCAAATTCAGAAATTGCATTAATATCTGCTCTAATTTCCTCTCCTATTTTTGAAGAGGGTGAAATTGATGGATTTCTAAGCCAATAATGTCCAACTTGTCTATTTTCATCAATATTTGAGATTGCACCATTTTCTAATTCTTTTATTGATGAAAAAACATCTATAAATTTATCTTCTAAATTTTTTATCTCTTTACTTGTGAAATTAATTTTGCTTATGTCTAACCAAATGTTTAATTTTTTATCAAACCAAAGATAATTACAAAATTTATCCCAAGAGTTTAAATCTCCATTCATTTTATATATTTGTTTCTTTTATTTATTACTCAATTATATCTATACGAATAGTACATAGATTTGAATCATTTAAATTTGTTTAAATTATTATCTTCATATAAATATGTTTTTGAATAGAAATAATTCAAATTGAGGGTTTTTTTTATTTGATATGAATTTATTATTGGATTAAAAAAAACTTTGGATAGATCATTTAACTACATAATTTCGCCTGAGATATCTGAATTTAGAAGATTTTCCCCTAAATTAAAAATAGGTGTACTTGCTTCTGGGAAAGGAACAAACTTTCAGGAATTAATTAATCTCTCAGAAAAAGGAGAATTAGATATAGATATAAAAGTTCTTATAACTAACAAAGATGATGCAGGTTGCATAAAGAGAGCTGAAAGTAAAAAAATACCTTACAAAATTATAAGAGACAAAGATTTTCTGCAAAAAGAGGCATTTGAATTAGAAATTGTAAATACTTTAATTCAATACGATGTTGAACTTGTGGTTATGGCAGGCTGGATGAAAATTGTTACTCCATTTTTTATTAATAAATTTAAGAATAAGATAATAAATATTCACCCTTCATTACTTCCAGCATATAAAGGTGGTTCTGCGATAAAGGACTCAATATTAAATGGTTCAAAAATAACTGGTTGTTCAGTACATTTTGTTGAAGAGGAGGTAGATAGTGGATCATTGATAATGCAAGCTGCATTGTCAATTAGAAATGATGATGATATAGGATCACTTTCCAAAAGAATACAAATGCTTGAGCATAAAATTTTACCTCACTCAATCTCACTTGCTGGTTTTTTGATAAGAAGTAATTTTATGGAAAATTATTAGTTAAATCAAGACCTTCATCCATTGAAAATCCACACATAATATTTAAATTTTGAATTGCTTGCCCAGTCTGACCTTTAAACAAATTATCAATTACAGATAATATAATTATTCTTCCATTTCGATTATCAACTTTAACAGAAAGTAAAATTTGGTTAGTATTTTTAACCCATTTTGTTGATGGGAATGTACCAACAGGTAAGACTTTAATATTTTTAAAATTTCTATAATAATTATCCAGAAGAATTCTGCAGTCATCAGAAGTTAATCCTGGATCTCTTAATCTCCCATATATAGTCGAATGCATACCCCTTGAGATTGGTACTAAATGAGGTGTAAAAAGCAGTTCAATTTTATTTCCAGAAATTAAAGATACCACTTGCTCGATCTCTGAGGTATGTCTATGGTTTATCAATCCGTATGCTGATAGACCTTCTCCACATTCTGATAAGAGTAGCTTTTGGTTAGGTTCTCGACCACCTCCAGAGGTTCCGCTTTTAGAGTCAATAACTATACCTTCATTTTCAATAATTCCTTGAGAAAGATAAGGAGCTAATGGAATAAGAGCAGATGTTGGATAACATCCTGGACAGGCAATTAATCTTCCTTTTGAAATGGCTTCCTTATTTATTTCAGGAAGTCCGTAAACTGCCTCTTTACATAAATCATCATCATTCCTTTTATAAATAGCAGCTTCTTTGGAATATACTTTTTTCCATTCATCTAAAGACTTATATCTATAATCAGCAGATAAATCAATAACTTTAAGTCCTCTATCTAATAATTGCCTTGTCAATGTTGAAGATAAACCATTTGGCAAGCAAAGCAAAGCAACATCTGCATTTTTTGAAATATTATCAACTGAAATTTCTTCTACATAAGGATCATTATCTAGATAAATAAAAGGGAAATTATCATTCCACTTTGATCCAGATGTTTTATTACCTCCTAAAAATGAAATTTTATATTTTTTATTTTTCTTTAAGAGATTTACCGCTTGAATACCGCCGTAACCTGTAGCACCTACTATTGCAACATTCATTTCTTTAAATTGGCAGACTTTGAGATAGGATTATAAAGTGTTGAATTTAAGGTAACTAAAACACTATTTTTCTATATTGATAGGAATAATGAAAGAAACAAGTCCCAAATCAAATAATGGAACAATTTTGGATATAAATGAATCTTTTAAAATTGAATTTGATCCTATCAGCGATGCGTTGGCAGCTATAAGAAATGGTGAATGCATAATTGTTGTAGATGATGAGAGAAGAGAAAATGAAGGAGATTTAATATGTGCGGCTCAATTTGCAACTCCACAGCAAATTAATTTTATGGCTACTGAGGGACGTGGTCTTATATGCTTAGCCATGCAAGGTGAAAAACTTGACTCTTTAGATTTACCATTAATGGTAGATAGAAATACAGATGAAAATCAAACAGCATTTACGATATCAATTGATGCTGGACCTGAAAATAATGTTACTACTGGAATTTCTGCTGAAGACAGGGCAAAAACAATTCAAGTTGCTATAAACCCAAGTACAAAACCAGACGATTTGAGAAGGCCAGGACATATTTTCCCATTAAGAGCTAAGAAAGGTGGAGTATTAAAAAGAGCAGGTCATACTGAAGCGGCAGTAGATATTGCGGCAATGTCAGGTCTTTATCCCGCTGGCGTGATTTGCGAAATACAAAATCCTGATGGTTCCATGTCAAGACTTCCACAACTAAAAGAATATGCAAAACAGTGGGGAATGAAATTAATATCCATAGCTGATTTAATTAGTTATCGTTTTCAAACTGAGAGATTTGTATTTAGAAAATCTGATGCGGTACTTCCAAGTATTTTTGGTAATTTCAAAGCTTATGGATATGTTAATGAACTTGATGGTTCAGAGCACGTTGCTTTAGTTAAACAAAAATCTTCCAAATTAAGCGAACCTGTACTAGTAAGAATGCATTCAGAGTGCTTAACTGGTGATGCTTTTGGATCATTACGTTGTGATTGTAGACCCCAGTTAGAGGCTGCATTATCAAGAATAGAAAAGGAGGAAGAAGGAGTTGTTGTTTACTTGAGACAAGAAGGTAGAGGTATTGGTCTTATAAATAAATTAAAGGCTTATAGTTTACAGGATGGTGGATTAGACACTGTAGAAGCTAATGAAAAATTAGGTTTTCCAGCTGATCTAAGAAATTATGGAGTAGGAGCACAGATATTAACCGATCTAGGGATAAAAAAACTAAAATTACTTACAAACAATCCTAGAAAGATTGCTGGACTAGGTGGTTATGGAATAGAAGTTATTGAGAGAGTTCCATTGGTTATTTGTCCAAACGATAATAATGCAGAATATTTGAGTGTAAAAAAAACCAAGTTAGGGCATATGATTGATGAAGATAATTCTAATTACAGAAATATCGATCCATTTATTTCAATTTTTCTTGACGGTAAATATAATTCTATTGATCTAGTTCCAATAAGAAATGACGTTATTAAATTCTGTAGCTATAAGAACATTAATATCAAACTAGAGAGTACTCCAAGATTATTGGCTTTTTGGAATAGACCAAAATTAGTTTGGAGAATTTTGCATGATCAGAATAGAACCAATTCCAACATTACTGATGAAGAAATAAAGAATATAGAATTATTTATTCAGTTTTTATCTAATTATGAAAATAGTACAAAGATTGGAATTATTGTTTCTAGAAACATAGAACAGGCATTACACCCAAAAAGTAGCATCAAATTAATCAATACTAAATTTACTATTAATAATGAAATCTTATATTCATCTACAAGAAAATTTAATTTAGATAAAGAGACATTTAGTATTGTTTTTGAAGGCTAATTTACTATTTTAAAGTTGCTTTTAGAATTTTTGAACCATTAGTAAGCTTTAGTACTACATCCATATCATCAGTCTTACCAAAAACAGTATGAACTCCATCGAGATGAGGCTGAGGTTCATAGACTATGAAAAACTGACTACCACCTGTATCCTTTCCTGCATGAGCCATAGAAAGTGAGCCCTTTAAATGTTTATTGGAATTAATTTCACATTTAATATTATATCCAGGACCTCCAGTTCCAGGCATACCAGATGCTCCGTCACGAGTATTAGGACATCCACCTTGAGCCATAAATCCAGGAATAACTCTGTGAAATGCTAGACCATCATAAAAACCATCACTAATCAAATTCGTAAAGTTTTTAACTGTATTAGGTGCGTCGTCAGAGAAAAATTCAATATTAATGTTCCCTACTTCTGTTTCAAATAATGCAGTTGTCATGTTTTATTTGTTTAATAATTGTTCTGATATTTTAATAGCTAAAGCAACTTTTCAAGGTTTTCCTTAATGGTATTTATATCAATGTTATCTTTTTTACTATTTTTGTCTTCCTCCCAATTTTCAACTTCTAGGTTTTTCTGTGGTGGTGAAATTAACAACCTATCTTCTGCTGTTTTAGGTACGAAATTTTTTTCTACTAATTTGTATTCATAGTCTAATTTAATGCAGAAATCTTTTATTTCCTCAATGTTGATCATTTCAACTGTTGGTAAAGGAAAATCTTGAGCTTCTAATAGACCACAATATCGTGTTGCATCATCCTTATCTTCAAACATAAGAACTATGGTCCTGCCTTTTAGTTCGATTGAATGAATTCCTTCCTTATCTGTTCCTGAATTATATAAAAGAACAAATATGTTCATAAATAACGATTTTTCTATTTATATAATATTTGATTAAGAATCAGAAAGTGATAATTCTTGTAATCTTGTATATAAAGCAATTTCTTCATCATTAATATCAGCAGGTATCACTACCAAGATTTCAACATATTGATCACCTACATTATCTTTGAATTTTAAACCTCTGCCCTTCAGACGTAGCATTCTACCTGTAGATGATTTTGGAGGTACTTGTAAGGTGACATTCCCATTCAAAGTAGGAACCTCTACAGCACATCCAAGAAGCGCATCATGAGGAAATAACTCTAACTTATATAGAACTCTCAATCCATCAATTCTTAAACCGGTTTCTGTTTGAACTTTTAACTGTAAATAATGATCTTTCCCGCCCCTTGCAATATTTTCAAGTCTTAATCTCCAACCATCTCCAGCGAAAGGAGGGGTGTCAATTTCTACAACAGTTTTATCTTCAAGTTCTATTAAAATAGAAGCTCCGCTTAAGGCCTCTTCAGGACTTAATTCAATAATTGTTTCAATATCTTGGTGTAGTTTTACTGGAGGTGGTTCTTCTGGTGATGTTGTAGGGTATTCGTATTTATTAAATTCATCATTATCAATATTTATGTATTCATCATCAAATGGATCATTATTGTATTCTTCGTAATTCTTAGATCTATATTCATATCCAAATAGCGAATCTAGATAATCTTGAAAATCAGGAAAACCTGTCTTGAAATTATTATTTTCGTAATCGTCTTGATTATTTTCATCTAAATTTTCTTTTCTTTTATTTGGATCACTTAAGAATGCGTACGCTTCGTTAATTAATTTAAATCTTTCTTCCGCATTTAAATCATTTTTATTTAAATCTGGATGCCATTTTCTTGCTTCACTTCGAAAGGCTTTTTTAAGTTCTTTATCGTCAAAATCATGGGATAAACCCAAAATCGACAAATAGTCTTTTTTAGAGGAAATAGTCATTGTCCCATGGATCATCATCCCTAGAATTACCATACCTCGAATTTCTATAATTTCTATTCATTTGGTTATCCCAAGGGTCATCATCCCAATAATCATCTGAAAACAACTCATCTTTTATTGAACCAAATGTATTTTTAATATTCTGCAATGGATTGTTATCATTTTTCTTTTCTGAAGCAAATTTTCTATTCAAACCGAATAATGCTTCTTGGAGAGCACTTACTGAAATTTCTAATTCTTGAGGATCATCATCATCTATAAATTCTTCAACATCTTCTATGGCTAATTCAACAGCTCTTTGTTGTCTTTCAGCTCCATATGGTCCAAATTCTAAAGAGGCATCTCTTAGTCTTCTTTCAGCTTGTGCAATAAGAGTTAATGCACTATTTTTTCTATCAATAACAGATCTTTTCTTTCTATCTTCTTTAGCTTTTGATTTAGCTTCTTCAATTATAGAATTAATTTCTTGTTCATTTAAATTAGAGCCTCCAGAAATTGTAACTGTTTGTTTTCTGCCTGTTGTTCTATCAGTTGCACTAACTTCTAAAAGACCATTAGCGTCGATATCAAATGCAACTTGAACTTGTGGGATTCCTCTTGGAGCTGGAGGTATACCTGACAATCTAAATTTACCAAGTGATTTATTTTCAGAAGCTAGTGGCCTTTCTCCTTGTCTAACTTGAACGACAACTGATGATTGATTAGCTTCTGATGTACTAAAAACATCTGATTGTCTAACTGGTATTGGTGTATTACGAGGTATAAGTACTTTCATAAGACCGCCAATTGTTTCTAAACCTAACGATAAAGGTGTGACGTCATTAAGTAATAAATCTTGTAAATCACCACTAATTATGCCAGATTGTATAGCTGCGCCTATTGCAACAACTTCATCTGGATTAACAGATTGACAGGGATCATTCGGCACAAGTGTCTTGACTAACTGTTGAACCATTGGGATTCTTGTACTACCTCCGACAAGAACCACCTCATCAATGTCTTCAGCTTTCCATCCAGAGTCATCTAAGGCTATTTGAACGGGTTCTAATAATCTGTCTAATAGATCTTGAGATAGTGATTCAAATATTTTTCTATCTAATGTCTCATCGATATGTAGTGGCCCCTCTTTACTTGTAGTTATAAATGGTAATGATATTTTTGTTTTATTTAATCCTGATAATTCACATTTAGCTTTTTCAGCAGCTTCAGTTAATCTTTGTAAGGCTTGTCTATCTCTTCTTAGATCAATATCATGTTTATCAATAAATTTTTCGGCAAGCCAATCTACTATTTTTGAGTCAAAATTATTTCCTCCAAGTTGAGTATCTCCACAGGTGGCTTTTACATCAAATACTCCATTAGAAATTTTTAATAATGAAACATCAAATGTTCCACCCCCCAAATCAAAAACCAAAACATTATTAGAGGAACTTTTTTCAAAGCCATAAGCAAGCGCGGCTGCAGTAGGTTCGTTTAGGATTCTATCTACTTTGATGCCGGCTAATATTGCAGAATCTTTAGTTGCTTGTCTTTGTGATTCATTAAAATAGGCAGGGACTGTAATTACAGCTGAGTCAACAGTATCTCCTAAATATGTTTCAGCATCATTAATCAATTTTCTAATTAACGAGCTAACTAATTCTTCAGGAGCATATTCTCTTTCTGTATTAGGACTAAGAACTCTTACACTTCCACTATTGTTTGCTTTGACATTATAAGGAACAGAAATACTTGTTTCATCTAGTTCGTCCCAGTCGCTACCAATAAATCTCTTTAAATTGTAAAAGGTATTCTTTGGATTTAATACAAGTTGTCTTCTTGCTTGGTCTCCTATTACTATTTCTTTATCTTTTGTAAAACCAACTATTGATGGTGTAGTTCTGGACCCTTCAGAATTTGCAATAACAATTGGACGACCAGCTTCTATAACTCCGATTACAGAGTTAGTAGTACCTAAATCAATTCCAACTATTTGACCCATGATTTTAGATCGCTAAATTAAAGCAAAATTTAATAATAATTTACTTAATTTTTATCTTAGATATTTACATATAATAGTAAAAATCAAATATTTTCAACTTAATTTAAATAAATAAGATTATTTATTTTCTATCAAACTGATTACTATCTATCTTTATAAGTACTTTTCAGACAAAATTGTTGATGTAATCAACCAAAATCAACTAATATAAAACGGAGAGAGAGGGATTCGAACCCTCGATAAAGTTTCCCCTATACAGCATTTCCAGTGCTGCGCCTTCAACCACTCGGCCACCTCTCCCAATATAATTATTTTAACCCTTTATCATCCCATTTTTGAGGAAAGTTATTTGAAAAAGACTTTCACAGTCACTATTAAAAATAAAGAAACAGGAAAGGTATACCAAGAGCAGGTTAATAGTGATGATTATATACTTAAGGAATTTGAGAAGAAAGGTTTCAAACTTGCATTTTCATGTAGAAATGGTTGCTGTACAAGTTGTGCAGTTAAAATAATATCTGGTACTTTGCAACAACCTGAAGCAATGGGTGTATCTCAAGCCTTAAAAGATAAAGGTTATGCACTTCTTTGTGTTGCTAAAGCAACTTCAGATCTTGAAGTAGAAACTACATATGAAGATGAAGTATACGATATACAATTTGGACAATATTTTGGCAGGGGAAATACAAGAGTTGCGCCTCCTTGGGAATTTGAGGAAGATTAATTACCATGTTTGAATTAAGTGAAATAGATGTACTTGCAAATCAAGTAAACTTTTCCAGTTTGTATGAAATAGCTAAGAAATCAGCACAAATTGGTAATGAAATTTTAAAAGTAAATTACAATAAAATACAGAAAATATCATCAAAGGGTAGGAAGGGTGATTTAGTTACCAATGTTGATTTGGAAGTTGAAAATAAAATAAAAGAATATTTATTAGAACAAACACCAAACATCTCTATAAATGCTGAGGAATCGGGAAAATTAAACAAATCTTCGGATTTAACGTGGTGTATAGATCCATTAGACGGTACAACAAATTATTCCCATGGATATCCTTTTTTTGGAACTTCTATTGGTCTTGTATATAAAAATAAGCCAATTATTGGGGCTATTTCAGTACCTTATTTAAATGAACTATATTCAGCCTGTATAGGTTTAGGCTCATTCTGCAATGAAAGCGAACTTAAAGTATCGAATCCCTCTAATCTTACTGATAGTCTACTTGTAACTGGTTTTTCTTATGACAGATTTGAGACAGAGGATAATAATTATGCTGAATTTTGTTACTTAACACATAAAACTAGAGGAGTTAGAAGAGGAGGAGCAGCAGCAGTTGATCTAGCATTTGTTGCCGCAGGTAAGGTAGATGGATACTGGGAAAGAGGATTAGAAGTATGGGACCTAGCGGCCGGTGCTATTATTGTTAAAGAGGCTGGTGGTATTATTTCTGATTATCCATCAGGCGAATTTAATTTAAGTTCAGGAAGAATTTTAGCTTGTTCTCCCAGCCTTGAAATTGAATTAAAAAATGAACTAGATAAAGTCTCTCCATTTAAAAAAAATCTCTATACCTAAAATTCGTAAAATATTAAAATGACAGATATAAAGGAAATTAAATTAGTCGATGTAAAAAATAACTCAAACATCATAAATAATTTAAATAGTATTTATAAACTATGGGGTTACGAAGAAGTTTCACCATCATTTATAAATACTTTAGAGACGATAAAAGGCCGTGGCGTTATTGACGAAAATCAGGTTGTGGGAATAGTAAGTAACAATTCATTATGTCTTAGGCCAGAAATGACAACATCTATTGTTAAATTGTCATCTACTAGATTAATAAATAAAAAAAGACCTATAAGATTATTCACCAATGGAATGGTCTTTGATAAAAAACATAATAAAAACTCTATTAAGTTACAGGAGAAACTGCAGAGTGGAATTGAATTAATTGGATATGATACAAAATGTCCAGAAATTGAAGTTATTAATATATTGTTTGATGCAATCGATAATATTAATTTGAAGGATGGTTGTAATTTATCTCTACTAGTCAGTACCACAAAAATAATGGACTTGATACTGAACAAATATAAGAATAATAATTTTGAAGAAATTAAGAAAAGCCTTGTTGATTTTGATCAAGATAATTTATCTAAATTAGGAATAGAAGAAGATGATAAATATATACTTAAAGATCTTTTATTCACACGAGGAGAACCAATTGTAATATTAAAAAAATTAAAAACTATATATGGCACTAGTAAAACTTTAGATGACTTAAATTTTTTATTTGAAACATTATCAAAAATATCAAATAGATATGGTGTTAAATTACAACTTGATCCCACATTTCAACCTCACTTGAATTTATATGAAGGAATAGTTTTTCAACTAATAGGGGATAATGGTAAAAATAAAAGCGTCATCGCAAAAGGCGGGAGATATGATGAGTTAGTAAGATTCTATAGTCCTAATGAGAAAATATTTAATGGGATTGGATTTACAATTTCAGTAGACATATTAAGAAATTTAATTAAGGAAGAAAATTCAGATAAAAAAAAGATTTTATTGATGTTTAAAGATGCTTATTTGTTAGAAAAAGGGTTGAATGAACAAAAAGTTCAACAAAAAAGAGGAAATATTGCTGTCTTACATTTAAATCCATGCGATGACTTAACTAAAGCTAATCAAATAATGAAAGAAAATAATTGTAATGAGATTTTGTGGGTTAAATAAAAACTTTTAAAAATTTATATTACTTTAAAATTCAAATATTGTTCGGAGAATACTCCTAATTAAACTTGATTAACTAGTTTTTAAGAAATAAGATTTGTATGTTTGATTTTTATTTAAATGGAAAAAGGCGAAATTCGTATTAATACCGAAAATATATTCCCAATTATCAAGAAGGCAGTATATTCAGACCATGAAATCTTTTTAAGAGAACTTGTTAGTAATGGTGTTGACGCAATTAGTAAAAGAAGAATGGCCTCTATGGCAGGTGATTGCGAAAATAATGAGGAGGCTCAAGTAAAAATAACAATTAACCGTGAAAAAAATACTTTAACAATTTCCGATAATGGAATTGGAATGAATGATGAAGAGATTAAGAAATACATAAACCAAGTTGCATTTTCTAGTGCTGAAGAATTCCTAACAAAATATAAAAAAGATAACGATGAATTTATAGGTCATTTTGGACTAGGTTTTTATTCAAGTTTTATGGTGGCAGATAGAGTTGATATATTAACTAAATCAGCAATTGGGGAATCAAAAGCTATCAAATGGTCTTGTGATGGATCGCCAAATTTCACGTTAGAAGAATCAGAAAGAGAAACTATTGGTACAGATGTGATACTTCACCTACTTGAAGAAGAAAAAGAGTTTATCGAGCCTGAAAGGATTAAATTACTAATAAAAAAATATTGTGACTTTATGCCAGTAGATGTGTTACTTGAAGGTGAGACAATTAATAAAAAAAATCCTCCCTGGAGAAAACAAACCAGTGAATTAAAAGATGAAGATTATATTGAGTTATATAAATACCTTTATCCTTTCCAAGGAGATCCACTGTTATGGATTCATCTCAATACAGATTATCCTTATGACATACAAGGAATATTGTATTTTCCTAAGTTGTCAGGAAGAGCTGATTGGGAAAAGGGAGAAATAAAACTATTTTGCAATCAAGTATTCGTGAGCGATTCAATTAAAGAGATAGTACCTAAATACCTTTTACCTCTAAGAGGAGTTATTGACTCTACAGATATACCTTTGAATGTTAGTAGAAGTGCATTACAAACAGATAGAAAAGTAAGGTCTATATCATCATTTATTTCAAAAAAAATCGCTAATAAACTGCAGGACTTGATAAAAAATTCTCCAGAATTTTATGCAGAAATATGGGATTCCATCTCTGCTTTTATTAAAATTGGTGCTATCGAAGATGAAAAATTTGCTGATTTAGTAGATAAAAGTATAATTTTCGAAACAATAATAAATACAGAGAAAGACGTAACAAAGGATATTGATAATAAATCCCTTATCAAGTCCAATGATAAGTATTTCACAACACTCGCAAATTACAAAGAAAGAAATAAGTTAAATGATTCTAAAAAAATAATTTACTGTTCAGATTTGATTGCGCAGTCAAGTGCATTAAATATCTGTTTATCTGATAATAAGGAAGTTATTAAATCAGATCCCTTAATTGATGCACAATTTCTTCCATGGTTTGAAAGTAAAAATGAAGATTATCAATTCCAAAGAGTAGATTCTGAAATAAATGAACTAGAAGATAAAGAGTCTAAAGAAATTGTTGATAAGGATGGCAAATCAAATACAGATAATCTTAGAGATACGATTGTTAAGGCACTTAACAATGAGAAAGTAACGGTTAAAGTTCAGTCACTTTCCAGTAAAGATGCTCCACCTGCGATGATCTTGCTTCCAGAACAAATGAGAAGAATTAATGATATGGGCGCTTACATGGAACAAAAGATGCCTGGCTTACCTGAATATCATGTGCTCTTAATTAACAAAGAGCATCCACTTATTGTTGGTCTTAATAAAATTACAGGCAACAAAATTATTATTGATAAAAAAGATCCTATTGAAAATCCATTGGCATCTAAAATTGCTAATCATGTTTATGATATGGCTAAGCTTTCCGTTGGTGGTTTAGATCAAGAACAGATAATTAATTTACAAAATAATAATGCCGAATTAATTTCAGAATTACTTAATTCATCAAATTAAGTCATGTGTTAAAATTTTTAAAGATATAACATAAAAAATATGTCAAGAGTTTGCGAACTGACTGGTGCAAAAGCTAATAACGGGATGGCAGTGAGTCACTCACATATTCGTACAAAAAAATTGCAACAAGTTAATCTCCAAAAAAGGAGACTATGGTGGGATGAAGGTAAAAAATGGATAAATATAAAATTAAGTACCAAAGCCCTAAAATCTGTACAAAAAGTAGGATTAGATAAGTTTGCCAAATCAAATGGAGTTGATTTAAAAAAATTCTAAATTTGATGAGAAATTTAGTTGGAAGTATATTAATATCTTTTATTCTTTTATTTAATAGTAATTCAGCCTTCTCTTTTGATTTTGCTCCTGAAGTTGGAGATATTGCTCCAAACTTTCAATTAGAAGGTTTTAATAAAAACATAAAAACAAAAACAATTTGGGAATTAAGTGATTTCAAAGGTAAATGGCTTGTTATTTATTTTTACCCTAAAGATTTTACATCAGGCTGTACTCTGGAAGCTAAGGGTTTTTCGGAATTAAAAAAAGATTTTTCAAAATATAATACCGAAATTATTGGCATTAGTGCTGATAATAAAAATTCTCACGAAAGTTTCTGCAGCGAGAAATCTATTAACTACACTTTATTATCTGATCCTGACGGAATTATTAGTGATAAATATGGTTCCTGGATTCCTCCATTCTCAGATCGAAATACTTTTTTGATTTCTCCCGATGGGAAAATTTCTTATAGATGGATTAGTGTTTTACCTATAAATCATGCCAAAGAAGTTCTCAATGTATTAAAGAAAAAAGTATAAATTTTGCACGAATTATCATTTGGAACTTGGTTAATACATATTTCTTCAGTAATAGAATGGATATTTGCCATATTAGTCATAAACAAAATTTCTACATATAAAAAATATAATTTATTTTTTTGGTTGAGCATCGCTATGGTCCCAAACTTAATAGGTGCTATGTGTGCGATTACTTGGCATATCTATGACAATCAAGAAATTCTTTACGGTCTAGTAACACTTCAAGGAATATTTACATTTATGGGAAATTCAACATTAGCCTTAGCCGCATTAATAATTTATAGAGGAAAAGAGACTTATGAATGATTTATTTTTAAAATTTATTAATAAATTAGGTTCAATAGATAACACATTTTTATTCGCTGTATCAATAATTCCATATGCAATATTTTTGTATTACTTATATAAAATTAAATCTGTTAATAATTTTGTAAAAATGGGATTTTCTTTAACTGTATTATTCGTATTGATAACTATATTGGTATCTATCTTCACACTAAATTACTATGATAAAACCCTTGTTGAGGTTGACTTCCTGCATGGTTTAGCAGAATCATTCTTGACTCTAAGTGATTTTGTTATTTTGTTTGGATTTATAAAGTTGTTAAATGGCTTAGAAGTAAACAACTCTTAAGACCTTTTACAATTTTGTGTTTTTTAGGTAAAAGTATTAGAGAATAGTAGAAAATAACGATTTTTTATGTTTACTACATTATTTGCAGCTGCAGATCCAGCAACTTTTTCTTGGTCTCCAAAGTGTGCCGTCGTAATGATTGCATGTAATGTTTTTGCTTATGCAATTGCTAGAGCAACAATAAGAAAACCTAATGAAGGATTTGAAATACCTAATTCAAAGTTCTATGGTGGGTTAAGTCACGCATCAGTTGTAGGTGCTAATTGCCTAGGGCATATTTTCGGGATTGGAGCAATTCTAGGATTAGCATCACGTGGTGTTTTATAAAAATTTATATTTTAAATTTTTAATTATTTAACTTAAATTTCTTAATTATTTTATCTGCCATCTGATCAGGCATAAGACCTAATTTTTCTTTACTCTGATCAGGTGAAGCATGATCTACTAAAACATCAGGTATACCGATTCTGTATACAGGAATATTTACTTCATTATCGTTAAATAATTCAACGATAGCAGAACCAAATCCACCTATTAAGGTTCCTTCTTCCATAGTTACTACTTTTTGAATCCTGCTTGCCAGAGAAATAATAAGATTTTCATCAAGAGGTTTTACAAACCTTGCATTTACAATACACGCATTAATGTTCATACTTTTTAGGATTTCTGCCGTTTGAATAGCTGAAGCTACCATAGACCCATAAGCAATAATTAAAATATCATTTCCCTCCTCTAATACTTCACCCTCTCCTATTTTTAAGGGTTCCCAACCCTCGTCCATAACCGCTACACCTAATCCAGAACCTCTGGGTATCCTTAGAGCTGTAGGTCCTTTATGGTTAATTGATGTTATTAACATTCGCTGTAATTCAGACTCATCTTTTGGAGCCATTAAGACAAAATTAGGTATCGATCTCATATAACTGATATCGTACTGACCTTGATGAGTAGGACCGTCAGCCCCAACTATCCCAGCTCTGTCTAGCACAAACGATACAGGTAGATTTTGAATCCCTACGTCATGAATTAATTGATCGAAAGCTCTTTGAAGGAAAGTACTGTAGATAGCGACAACAGGTTTAAGACCATCACACGACATTCCTGCTGCAAGAGTAACAGCATGTTGCTCAGCTATCCCTACATCAACATATTGATCAGGTATATTTTTTTGAAGTATGTCTAATCCAGTACCAGTAGCCATAGCTGCTGTTATACCAATAACTTTACTATCCTGTTCACAAATTTTCAATAATGTCTGACCAAAGATTTTACTGTAACTAACAGGTTTAGGTTTTTTAGATGGAATAGATTTCCCAGTTGTAAGATCAAAAGCAGATTGTGCATGGTATCCAACTTGATCAGCCTCGGCATAGGGGTAGCCTTTCCCTTTTGTTGTAACAACATGTACGAGCACAGGTTTTTTTAGTCTATGGGCAGCATTAAATGTATTAATTAAATTTTCAATATCATGACCATCAATTGGTCCCATATATGTAAATCCAAGTTCTTCAAAGACAGCTCCAACTTTTGGTACAGCCAATCGTCTCACACTACCTTTAATATTTTTTAATTCTTCAGGAATATCTTTACCAATTAAAGGTATATTTTTTACACTTTCTTGAACGCTATCTGATAAAAACTGTAATGGTGGACTTAGTCTCACCTTATTTAAATATGATGATAAAGCTCCAACTGGTGGAGATATAGACATATCATTATCGTTTAGTATTACGACTAGTGGAGTATTTGGAAGGTGTCCTGCATGATTTATAGCTTCTAAAGCCATTCCTCCAGTTAACGCTCCATCTCCAATAACAGCTACACATTTATATTTTTCACCTTTTCTATCTCTCGCTATTGCCATTCCCAAAGCAGCAGATATAGAAGTACTTGCATGACCTGCACCAAAATGGTCAAATTTACTTTCACTTCTTTTAAGATATCCAGCTACTCCATTTTGTTGCCTAAGAGAATCAAATTCACTGAAACGCCCTGTAATTAATTTATGAGGATAACCTTGATGACCGACATCCCAAACAACCTTATCGATATCTAGATCAAGCGTTTGATATAGAGCCAATGTCAATTCAACTACCCCTAATCCAGGTCCAAGATGTCCACCACTTGTAGATACAACTTGAAGATGTCTTTCTCTAATTTGACAAGCAATTTCCTCTAATTGTGAAACTGTTAAGCCATGTAGTTCATTCGGATGACTTAACTCACTTAATAACATTATATAAATATGAATATCTATATAATCTAAAACGCCGAGGTGCAAAATGAGAATTTTTTATGAAATAGATCATGTAATGTTTTATTAGATTAATAAATAATGCTAAAAATATGTATATGAATGATTATTTTGAAAAAATACTTCAGGCTGATGTTTATGAAGTAGCAAAAAAAACACCACTTGAAAAAGCTCTTAATTTAAGTAATACGCTGAATAATGAAGTTTTTCTAAAAAGAGAAGATCTTCAAGATGTATTTTCATTCAAAATAAGAGGGGCTTATAACAAAATGAGTAAGCTTACTAAATCACAACTTGCTCAGGGAGTAATCACATCAAGTGCTGGAAATCACGCTCAAGGAGTTGCGATGAGCGCCCGCAAGTTAAATTGCCAAGCGACTATATTCATGCCTACTACTACTCCTTTAGTAAAAATTAACGCAGTAAAAAAATTAAAAGCAAAAGTTATTTTATTTGGAGATAATTATGATGAAACATACAAAGAGGCATTAAAGATAAGTAAAGAAAAAAATTTATGTTTTATTCATCCTTTTGATGATCCAGATGTAATAGCAGGACAAGGTACTATAGCTATTGAACTCGAACAACAATTAAAAGAAAAACCTTATGCAATTTATATAGCTGTTGGAGGAGGTGGATTGATATCAGGGATATCTTTATACATAAAGAAAATATGGCCTGAAGTTAAAATAATTGGAGTTGAGCCTGAAGATGCCGATGCCATGTCAAAATCTTTGGAAGAATCAAAGATTGTTGAATTATCCTCAGTAGGACAGTTTGCAGATGGAGTCGCTGTTAAAAAAGTAGGAGTAAATACTTTTGATATAGGAATGAAATATATAGATAAGATGATTAGGGTTAATACAGATGAGATATGTGCAGCAATAAAAGATGTTTTCGAAGATACTAGATCGATATTAGAGCCAGCAGGAGCATTATCAATTGCAGGAATGAAAAAAGATATTTTTAATTCTAATTATTCAAATAAGAAAATGGTTGCGATTGCATGTGGTGCAAATATGAATTTTGAGAGGCTTAGATTTGTAGCTGAAAGAGCAGAACTTGGAGAGTGTAAAGAAGTAATGATGGCTGTTGAAATCCCTGAACGTGCTGGCAGTTTAATTGATTTTTGTAAGTTACTCAATAATAGAAATTTAACAGAATTTAGCTACAGAATGTCGAATTCTAAGTCTGCCCAGATATTTATAGGAGTACAAGTCGATGGGTTAATTGATAAAAAAAATCTATTAAATGCATTTAAAAATTCGGAATATCCATTTATTGACATAAGTGATGATGAATTATCTAAAAATCATCTCAGACATATGGTAGGTGGTAGATTACCAAAGAATTTTAAGGATATGAATAATAAAAACTCTGTGGAGCTTTTATACAGATTTGAATTTCCTGAAAGACCTGGTGCATTAATAAATTTCTTAAATAACATGAAATCCAATTGGTCGATAAGCGTATTTCACTACAGGAATTATGGTGCTGATGTAGGGAAAATAGTTATTGGGGTTTTAATCGATAAAAATGAAATTTTAGAGTGGAAAAAATTTGTAGGGATTCTAGGCTATAAATTCTGGGATGAAACTCAAAATGATACATACAAATTATTTCTTAGTGCATCAAATTAAATATAAGTTAAATTAGGAAAGATTTCGGCAAAATAAAATTAATCAATCTGATCTAAATACCACACAACTATCAGATATAGATATAGTTACTAAAGTTGAAGCTGTTCTATATTTAAAAGGTAGACCGATAACAAAAAAGGAACTTTCAGAAATTACTAATTCTGATATCAACTTAATAAGTGATGCAATTAAAGATTTAAAAAATAAATACTCTAATCAAAATTCAGCAATTGAATTAAATGAAGTTAATAATAGTTTTTCACTCGAATTAAGATCTAATCTTAATGAATTCGTAGATGAATTACTTCCTTCTGATTTGAAAACATCAGAATTAAGAACATTGGCTACCATAGCAATCAAAAAAAAGATACTTCAATCGGATCTTATACTTCTTCGTGGATCAGGGGCTTATGATCATATTAAAGAATTATTAGAAAAGAAGTTTATAGTCAAACGCAAGCAAAAAGATGGTAGATCATATTGGTTATCATTATCAGAAAAGTTTTTTCAAACTTTTGCAGTGAGTAATGAATATATCTCAAAAATAGGAAGGAGAAATAATAAGCAACAATAATAAGTAAATGTTAGAATAATATAAATCATGATAAGAAGATGTTATCCGAAATTTTTGCAGTTCTGGGGCAAACTTTATCAATTTACTCCTTCATATTAATAATAAGAATTCTACTCACATGGTTTCCTGGTATCGATTGGAGTAATGGTGTTTTATCTGCATTAACTTCTATCACAGATCCTTACTTAAATATTTTTAGAGGTATCATCCCTCCAATAGGTGGATTTGATATTTCATCTTTATTAGCTTTTTTACTTTTAAATGTTATTCAAAACTTAATTACAAATCTACAGTATGCAAGCTTAGGCTATAGCTAAATTTATCTATCATCCCCGGAACCACTAATCTTCCCTCTAGAAGCTCTCAATTTTAATTTTTCAAGGTTTTGTAATGCAACATCCTCTAAATCAAAATTCAATTCTGTACAAAGATTTGATATGTACCACAAAACATCTCCTAATTCTTTTTTAATTCCTAATTTTGATTCGTTATCAAATATTCCATTTTTATCTCTTATAACTTTTTTTACTTTTTCTGCTACCTCACCAGCCTCTCCAACTAATCCAAGAGTTGGATAAATATTGTTAGAGCCTAAATTTGGATATTGTGCAGTTTCTCTTGCTTTTTTCTGATAAGTTTTAAAATCCATGAATTAAATAACTAACTTTGGGTATGGTAAATTTATTTATATCTAGCAATATTATCTATATATGTCGAATATTGATTTAAAAAGAAGAACAAAAATTGTAGCAACTATTGGTCCTGCAACACAATCTGAAGAGATAATCGCAGATTTAATTAAAGCTGGAGTTACAACATTCAGATTAAATTTTTCACATGGAGATCATAAAGATCATGCTGAAAGAATAAAAACAATTAGAGAAGTATCAAAAAAGTTAGATATTGATATTGGAATATTACAAGATCTTCAAGGACCTAAAATAAGATTAGGGCGCTTTAAGGATGGTCCAGTAAAAGTTAAAAAAGGTGATAAATTCACGCTTACATCTAATGAAGTCGAATGTACAAATACTATTGCGAATGTGACCTACGACAAACTTTCTCAAGAAGTTAGCGAAGGGAAAAGAATACTATTAGATGATGGCAAAATAGAAATGGTTGTAGAAAAAGTAGATATAAAAGCTAATCTTTTAGAATGCCTAGTAACTGTAGGGGGGGTACTTTCAAATAATAAAGGTGTTAATTTCCCAGACGTACAATTATCAGTAAAAGCATTAACAGAAAAAGATAAAGAAGATTTAAAATTCGGTTTATCCGAGGGAGTTGATTGGATAGCCCTAAGTTTCGTAAGAAATCCATCCGATATAAATGAGATAAAAGATTTAATAAATAAAAATGGACATTCAACTCCTGTTGTCGCCAAAATAGAAAAATTTGAAGCAATTGATCAAATAGATACTGTATTACCTTTATGTGATGGTGTAATGGTTGCTAGAGGTGATTTAGGTGTAGAAATGCCTGCTGAAGAAGTTCCTCTTCTACAAAAGGAATTAATAAGAAAAGCTAATTCTTTAGGTATCCCTATAATTACAGCAACTCAAATGCTTGATTCCATGGCTTCGAACCCAAGACCAACAAGAGCAGAAGTTAGTGATGTTGCTAATGCAATTCTGGATGGAACAGATGCAGTTATGCTCTCAAACGAAACTGCTGTTGGCGATTATCCAGTAGAGGCAGTAGAAACAATGGCAACCATAGCAAGAAGAATTGAAAGGGATTATCCACTTAAAGCTATTGAGAGTCACTTACCTAGTACAATCCCAAATGCCATAAGTGCAGCAGTAAGTAACATAGCGAGACAACTAGAAGCAGGAGCAATAATACCTTTAACAAAATCAGGTTCTACAGCTCGCAATGTAAGCAAATTCAGACCACCAACACCTATCTTGGCAACAACTACAGAAAGGAGTGTAGCGAGAAGATTGCAACTTGTTTGGGGGGTGACTCCAATAGTAGTTAACAATGATGAAAGAACAGCAAAAACTTTTAGTATTGCTACTCAAATTGCCCAAGAGATGGGTATCCTAAAACAAGGAGATTTAGTTGTTCAAACAGCAGGCACATTAACTGGTATTAGCGGCTCTACAGATCTTATAAAAGTCGGTTTAGTAAGAAAAATTGTTTCAAGAGGAATTTCAATAGGGGAAATTGGTGTTACAGGTAAAGCAAGAATAATAAAGAATAAACTTGATATTTCCTTAATTTGTCCTGGGGAAATATTATTTGTTCCCGAGGAATTAATGGAAAATATCCCACTAAGTAAAAATATTGCGGGTATAGTTACAAACCAAAATGTAAATGATGTTTACGCGTTGTTTAATAAAAATAATAAAAAGATTTCAACAATTTGTAATTTAGAAAATTTAGATGAACATCAAATTTGTAATGGTGATCTTATTACCTTGCAACTAAATGAAGGTGGTATATACATGGGACAAATTGAAGATGATAATGAAGCAATAGACAAATATAAATATGTCTAGGAATATCTCAATAAAAGAAGCCTTAGGTATGGCTACTAAAACATTAATATCGAACAAATTGAGAAGTTCTTTAACAATGCTGGGTATAATTATTGGAAATGCATCAGTTATTACACTTGTTGGACTTGGAAGAGGCGCTCAAACATTAGCAAAAAACCAACTTAGTAATTTAGGTGCAAATGTTTTATTCATTGTTCCCGGAAATAATGACACAAGAAGGAGAGGTATTTCATTCCCTAAAAACCTTGTTTTAGAAGATGCAGTAGCAATAAGTAATCAAGTCCCCACAGTTAAAAAAGTTGCTCCTCAAATTTCTGCAAATGAAATAGTCCAATCAAATTCTAAAAGCCTAAATATATCAATTGCAGGAGTTACTCCTGAATTTCTTGAAGTAAGAAGCTTTGAAGTAGATAAGGGCAGATTTTTATCAAAAAGTGATGTTAATAGTGCAAGAAGTTATGTAGTAATAGGTCCTGATCTTAAAGACGAATTTTTTAAAGATAAATCTTCTTCACTTGGGAAAAAAATTAGAATTAAAGATCATACTTATGAAATTATCGGAATATTAAAACCAAAAGGTGCTGTATTTGGAAGTAATCAAGACAAAAATGCATATATTCCATTAACCACAATGGTAAATAGGATTACTGGTAAGGATCCTACATACGGCGTAAGTTTAAGTTTCATTAGTGTGGAAGCAATAAATAAAAATTCAACCAGTGCTGCTAAATTTCAAATTACTAATTTATTAAGACAAAGACATAAAATAATAAGAGATGATGACTTTGCAGTTAGATCACAAGAAGATGCATTAAATATAGTAACTAACATCACAAGTGGATTAACATTTTTATTGGCAGGTATTGGAGCAGTTTCCTTAGTAGTTGGAGGCATAGGAATAATGAATATTATGCTCGTTTCTGTTAGTGAAAGGACTGAAGAAATTGGATTAAGAAAAGCAATAGGTGCTAAGCAGTCAGATATATTAATTCAATTTTTAATTGAAGCATTGATTTTATCAACAATTGGAGGATTAATAGGAACAACGACTGGATTATCAGGTGTTTTTCTTTTATCTTTGACAACACCGCTACCTGCATCTGTTGGAATTACAACAACTTTTTCCACAATGATCATTTCTGGATCAATAGGTTTAATCTTTGGTGTTTTACCTGCTAAAAGAGCTTCTAAATTAGATCCAATTGTTGCATTAAGAAGTTTATAAATAAAATTTATAATCATGCTCAATTTTTATAAGTTAATTGAGATACTTGTGAGTCTTCAATCACTTGTAATTACAACGATGATTCCTGTTTATATTCCACTACCATTTATCGATAGATCTATTAATAACATTGAAATTCCTGTTACATGGCAAATTCCAACTTTAATTCTACTAACGTTTATGTATCATAAAAAAGTTGTTTATAGAGCGCTTTCTTTATATATATTTTTAGGTTTATTTATACTTCCAGTCTTTCATGAAGGAGGTTCTATAGGATATTTGCTTAGTCCAAATTTTGGATATTTATTGGGTATGTATCCTTTAATCAAAATAATTGATAATTTAAATAACAGAGATAGATTATATGCTCGCAATTTTTTAAAAAATGGTTTTACAGCAATATGTGCTATGCACATTACTGGAATAATCTACAATTTTATACAAATAATATTTTACCGTGAATATAATATATTTTTATATAATCTAGGGAAATATTCTATTGGAAAGATAGGATATCATTTTTTTATGCTTTTCCCACTATTATTACTTATTAAACCTATAAAAAGTTTAAAAAATAGCAAATAATGATTATTAAAATACAAACTAAATTATTTTTTTTATCTTTAAGTATATTTATTATTTTAATAGATCAATTTACAAAATATTTAATTTTTAATAATGCAAAAAGATTTATAAATAAAGATTTTCTATTATTTAAAATAGATTTTGTAAAAAATTACGGAGCTGCATTTAATATCTTTAGTGGAAATAGATTATTCTTATCATTAATAAGTATTATTTTTTCAATATTACTTATTTATTTAATATTAAGGAAAAATGCATTAAACGAACTAGAATTTTATTCCTATAGCTTTATTCTTGGAGGAACTATTGGAAATGGAATTGATAGGATATTTAAGGGTTTTGTAATTGATTTTATAAATTTAAATATTATTAATTTCCCAGTATTTAATATCTCTGACATATCTATTAATATTGGTTTTATCTTCTTACTTTATAGCATTATTAAAAACAAGTGATGATATGATTAACCTTAAATTAAAGTATATAAAATATTTAATCTTTATTTTATTTCTATATATATTAATTTCATTATTAACAAGATTAGTAAATATTTATACCATTTTATTTTTAATAATAATTATTTATACCTTTTATAAGGTTGATAAAAAATTATTTAAGAAAATAGTTTATAAAGTTATATATAAAAATAAAAAGAATACACTTTCGTTCAAAAACACATATGGTGCGGCCAAGATAAGTTTAGAAGGAATCGAGAAAATAAATAAGAAAATTAACGATAAAGTAAAAGTGGAATTGTTAAATTTCCAAAAAAATAAATTAGATTCGCAGTTAAGAACAGGAGATTATAATGTTACTCTTTTTGGAGCAGGTTCCTCAGGAAAAACATCTATAGCAAGATCTTTATTGAAAAATATTGTCGGACAAACTTCAGCAAAAATAGGTACGACAAAGCAAATTAATAGCTATAAAATTCGTATTCCTATTTTAAAAAGAAATATTAATATAGTTGATACTCCAGGATTATTTGAACCATCTAAGTCAGGTGAAGAAAGAGAAAAAGCAACAATCATACAAGCATCAAATTCAGATTTGGTTCTTTTTGTATTAGATCAGGACATAAATAAATACGAAAATTATTTAATTAAAGAATTATTGAAAATTGGAAAAAAAATAATAATAGTCCTCAATAAATGTGACTTAAGATCCAGAGATGAAAATAATCTCATAAAAGAAAATATAATTTCTATAACTTCAGCCAGTAAAAATAAAATTTCAGTTGTTCAAACTATTGCAGTAACTCAAGAATATCCTTATATAAAATCAAAATCAGATGCCTTAAATATCCTTCCCGAAGTAGGAAGTTTATTCAAAGAAATAATTGAAATTCTCGATAATAATGGTGAGGAGTTATTGGCAGATAATATACTTTTTCGCTCTAATAAGTTAGGAATTAAAAGTAAGAATTTCTTAAAAGAACAAAGATATTTAATGTCAAATAAAGTAATTAAAAAATATATGTGGATAACAGGAGGAGTAATACTAGTTAATCCGCTTCCTGCTGTTGATTTTCTGACAACTACCTCGGTTAATCTTCAAATGATAATGGAATTATCAAAGATATATGAAATAAAACTTACTAAAAATGATGCAAAAGATTTATCTAAATCATTGATAAGCACTTTGACTAAACAAGGAATACTAAAAGGTGGCCTTGCAATTCTTTCTCCTGCTTTAGCTACAAGTATGACTAAAATAATAATATCTAAATCAATACAATCAATTACAGCAGGGTGGTTAATAAGAATAGTAGGACTAAGTTTGATTGAATATTTTAAAAATGGGCAAGATTGGGGAGATGGAGGAATTCAAGAAGTTGTAGATAAGATATACAAAATAAGTAAGAGAGAAGAGATATTAAATATCTTCGTAAAAGAAGCTATTTCAAAAATTGAAATAAGAAAATTTTTTAAATCAAATAAAAGATTGCCTCCATTTCCTATGTAAAATTTGATAATTGATCATTTAGAAAAGTTCTAAAATCAAAAATAGTTATTAGAAGTAAGTAAGCAATACAAATGGCTATAGATATAAAACCTGTTACTATTGCAATAATTTTGGATCTGCCGATATTCATTGATTAGCATCTAAAAATTTTAAAAGTTCTTTAATATGAGAATCTTTTGTATTGTAGTTTCCCATGACGACTCGTAAGTAATATTTATCTTTAAACTTTGGTCTAGAAAGCATAAAATTATTTTTCATTAATTCATTAACTTTAGTTTGAGTCCATAAATCTGTATCTTTTGCTGAAAGTCCTTTTGGAAGAAATGAAACAATATGTAAAGGACCTGAATATATTTCATATTTATTTTTACTAATATTTTCTATAAAAAAATTCTTTCTTTTAATTGAAGATTTTAATATATGTTCCATTCCATTCAGTCCTAAAAAACGTAAACCCAGCCATAGTTTTATAATTTCTGCAGGCCTTGAACCTTGAATTCCTATTTCTCCTCTATTTAAAATATTATCTTTAGATGATATGTATGGAAGTCCAGTAGAAAAGCTATTAACTAAAGTATTAATATTTGAAACCAATAACAAGGATGAAGTCTTTGTTATACCAATTATTTTCTGGGGATTTATCGTTATCGAATTAGCCTGATTAATATAATTTAAACCTTCTATTGGAATAGAAGTCACAGCAAAAATCCCTCCAATAGAACCATCGATATGTAACCATATGTTTCTTTCTTTACATATTTCACTTATTTCGTTAATAGGGTCAATGGCTCCTCTTACAGTTGTTCCAAGGGTTGCAACAATAGCAAAAATCTTTTTATTTTCTATTAAACATCTATCTAAAGATTTTCTGAGATTGCTTATATCCATACGACCCTGATTATCAGTTTTAATCCTGACAAGATTTGCAGAATCAAGACCCATTATTCTTATACATTTAATAAAGGATGAATGAGCATCTTCACTAACAAGTAAAACAGAATTAGGATCAGAACCTAATCCAGAAATATTTCTAGCAGCTACAAGTGCATTGAGATTACTTAATGTACCTCCGCTAGCAGCTATACCTCCAGCAGAATCATTAAATCCTATTTTTTTAGCAAACCATTTGCATAATGCTTCCTCAAGCAAAGTAACACTTGGAGATAACTCGTAAGCAAGAAGATTATTATTTAAACCAGCAGCTATTAAATCTCCTAAAATAGAAAAAATTAAAGGTGGGGGATCAAGGTGAGCTAGAGAGCCAGGATGGACAGGATTAAATGAATTATTCAAAAGAGTTTCAATTTCAGAAAATAATTTTTCTGCAGAATTGCCATCCTCCTCAGGCATAATACACTTGAAATTCTCGTCAAAAGATAAAGGGCCATTTTTATCAGCTTTAGAGTACCAGTCGCAAAGAGTTTGACTTGCTTTATTAAGAAGAGTAATCAATTTGTCATTAGTCCCTAAGTATGAAGGGAAATATATATCTTTATTATTAATTAATTCTTCAGTCATCAGATAAGATATCTATTAATAAGTCTATTCTCAATATAGGTAAATGCGCTATATTTTTGAAAATGGAAATAGTAATAAGGATCAACAGAAAGAAATAAATAATCAAAAATACACAATGTGGATGAAATCGATATTAAAGAGATCAAAAGAAATTGAAAAAGTAGAGTTACCAATCTGTTCAATAATTTTAGATGAGAGAAAGAGATGTATCGGGCGAGGGATTAATACGAGAAATATAAATAAAGACCCATTAGGTCATGCTGAAATAATGGCGCTTAGGCAGGCATCGCTAATAAAAAATGATTGGAGATTTAATGAATGTACTCTTATCACAAATTTAGAACCTTGTACTATGTGTTCCTCTGCTCTTATTCAAGCACGTATGGGTAAAGTTATTTTTGGGGCTTACGATAAGAAAAGAGGGGGATTGGGTGGCTCAATTGACTTGTCAAAACATGAAAGTGCACATCACAAAATGGTAATAATTGGAGGAATTCTAGAAAAAGAATGCAGTCAAATTTTACAGATTTGGTTCAAAAAGTTGAGGACTCAAAAATAGAAAATTTCTTTAATTCAGTATCAAAAAGATTTAATAATCTATCAACATTCTCATCACATGAATTAAAACCCATTAGTCCTACACGCCACACTTTACCAGATAATTCACCAAGTCCGTTTCCTATTTCTATTCCAAAGTTTCTTAAAAGATGATTTCTAAAACCATCTCCATCAACTGCTGGAGGAATTTTAACTGTGGTTAAAGTTGGCAATCTATAATCCTCTGATACATGTAACTCCATTCCAAGACTTTCTAAACCCTTCCATAGTTTCTTGGCATTAGCATTATGTCTATTCCAAACATTCTCTAAACCTTCATTAGCAATTAATCGTAAACCTTCACGAATAGCAAAATTCATGTTTACAGGAGCTGTATGATGGTAAACACGATCAGACCCCCAATACTTATTTAAAAGAGATAAATCTAAATACCAATTAGGTACTTTGGTTTTTCTTGAACTTAATTTTTCTTCAGCTCTATTATTCATAGTAAAAGGACTTAATCCTGGCGGACAACTTAAGCCCTTCTGACTGCAACTATAAGCTAAATCAATTTTCCAATCGTCAATCAATAATTCTAATGCGCCAAGAGATGTAACAGCATCAACTAAAAACAAGCAGTTATTTTTTCTACATATATCACCAATCCCATTAAGGGGTTGCAGAACACCACTAGATGTTTCAGCGTGGACAATGGCAAATATGGCAGGTTTTTTAGTCTCTATTTCATATTTAATTTCTTCATAAGAAAAAGCCTCACCCCAGGGTTTTTCAATAACATCAACTTGAGCTTTATATCTATTTGCCATATCAACTAACCTGTCCCCAAAATATCCCTTTTTAGCAATTAGAATTTTTTCACCATCTTCAATAAAATTTGCTATCGAAGCTTCCATCGCAGCACTACCTGTTCCACTCATTGGGAGAGTAACTCGATTATTACACTGCCAAGTATATCTGAGAAGTTTTTGTACATCAGACATCAATGAAATATATGCTTCATCTAAATGACCTATCGGATTTAGAGATAGAGCTTTTAATACCTCCGGATGTGCATTTGATGGGCCAGGACCTAATAAAAGTCTAGAGGGAACATAAGTCTTTGATAAATGAGATAAATTCTCTTCATTTAAAGCCGAAATAAGTTTTGCTTCCGTCAAAGCATTACATTTAATTACTCTTAAATTAAACTAATATCTCTACATAAGCGATATTTATTTAAAGAAATTAATTCAATTTAAATATTTAAGTAAACAAATATTAAACTTATAACCTGAAACACTAAAAGAAGTCATCTAGTATTTAAAAAAGTTACGGTTGATACATAATAAGAATCATCAAGTTATTAATTATATATAAAGGTATTACAAAAGTTATGTCTAAGACTCCACAAGATGTTTTAAGTCAAATTAAAGACGAAGGAATTGAACTCATCGATTTGAAATTCACAGATATTCATGGTAAGTGGCAACATTTAACTCTTACATCAGACATGATTGAAGAGGATTCATTTACCGAAGGATTAGCATTTGATGGATCATCAATAAGAGGTTGGAAAGCTATTAATGCCTCTGATATGTCAATGGTTCCTGATGCAAGTACAGCATGGATTGATCCATTTTATAAACATAAAACTCTTAGTATGATTTGCTCTATTCAAGAGCCTAGAAGCGGTGAACCTTATGATAGATGTCCAAGATCATTAGCACAAAAGGCTCTAAAGTACTTAGAATCTACTGGAATAGCAGATACTGCATTTTTCGGTCCCGAGCCAGAGTTTTTCTTATTTGATGATGTCAGATATGACTCAAAAGAAGGATCTTGTTTTTATAGTGTGGATACTGTAGAAGCTCCATGGAACACAGGGAGAATAGAAGAAGGAGGAAATTTAGGATACAAAATTCAATATAAGGAGGGTTATTTTCCTGTTTCACCAAATGATACAGCTCAAGACATAAGGTCTGAAATGCTTCTACTCATGGGTGAATTAGGAATACCCACAGAAAAGCATCACCATGAAGTTGCAGGTGCTGGTCAACACGAACTTGGAATGAAATTCGATTCGTTAATAAATTCAGCTGATAACGTAATGACTTATAAATACGTTGTCAGGAATGTTGCTAAAAAATATGGTAAAACAGCAACGTTTATGCCTAAGCCTGTATTTAACGATAATGGAACTGGAATGCATGTTCACCAAAGTCTTTGGAAGAGTGGCCAGCCACTATTTTTTGGTGAAGGTGCATATGCAAATTTATCTCAAACAGCAAGATGGTACATTGGGGGCATACTTAAACATGCACCATCATTCTTAGCATTTACTAACCCAACTACAAATAGTTACAAACGATTGGTTCCAGGATTCGAAGCACCTGTGAATCTTGTTTATTCTGAGGGTAATAGATCAGCTGCAGTAAGAATACCTTTAACAGGTCCAAGCCCTAAAGCAAAAAGATTAGAATTCAGATCAGGTGATGCACTTGCAAATCCTTATTTAGCATTTTCCGTTATGATGCTTGCTGGTATTGATGGAATTAAAAATCAAATTGATCCTGGTGATGGAGTAGATGTAGATTTATTTGAACTTCCAGCTGATGAACTTGCAAAAATTGATACAGTACCTTCATCTCTTAATGACTCACTTAATGCCCTAAAAGCAGATAAGGAATATTTATTAGCTGGCGGTGTATTTACTGAAGATTTTATTGATAACTTTATCGATATAAAATACGAAGAGGTACAACAACTAAGACAAAGACCTCATCCACATGAATTCTTCATGTATTACGATGCATAACTAAAAGACACACAAGTTTAAATTAATCAATTTGAGAAATATCACAAAATATTCTCAAATTGATTTTTTTTTTGTTGGAATATATATATATAAATTGAAAAATGGCTAGGGAATCTATTTCAAAAATTGCATATAAAACTCTACAGCAAAGTAAAAGCATTGCAGGTTTTGCTCATAAGCAGATCAGTTCAAGATTAATGAATTTTATTCTTCCCGATGCGAAGCTTGAAAATTTTGATATAGATAAGGATCTTCTAATACAAATACAAAACTCAATGGATATTTTAAGAGAAGAAGATTGGAATGATGCAGAAAAAAATATTTATCCAAAAAAATTATTATTTGACGAGCCATGGCTTAGATATCTAACTCAATATCCTAAAATTTGGCTCGATATGCCTAATACATGGGATAGACGCAGAAAACAAAATTTTGATGATCTTCCAAAATCAATTGATAAAGATAATTATCCTCAATATTACTTGAGAAATTTTCATCATCAAACAGATGGTTATTTATCAGATTTTTCAGCAAGCATTTATGACCTACAAGTAGAGATACTTTTCAATGGAAGTGCTGACTCAATGAGGAGAAGAATAATTAAGCCGATAAAAGAAGGACTTGAAATTTTTAGCAATAGAAAAAAAAGTTCTATAAAGATTCTTGATGTTGCTACAGGATCAGGAAGAACATTAAAACAACTAAGAGCCGCATTTCCTAAAGAAAAAATTACAGGACTTGACCTATCTGATTCATATTTAAAGGAAGCAAGTAGATATATTTCTGATTTAGATGGAGATTTAATTCAGTTAATAAAAGGTAATGCTGAAGAATTACCTTTTGAAAATGATAGTTTTCAATGCATTTCTTGTGTTTACTTATTTCATGAATTACCTAGAACAATTAGAGCTAAAGTATTAAATGAATTTTTTCGAGTTCTTGAACCTGGTGGAATATTAGTATTAGCTGATTCAATTCAAATAAGTGATTCACCTGACTTTACATCAGTAATGGAAAGCTTCTATAAATCTTTTCATGAGCCTTTTTATTGTGATTACATAAAAGAGGATATAGATTCTAAAATAGAGGAAGTAGGGTTTAAAGATGTAAAATCAAATTCATTTTTTATGACCAAAGTATGGTCTGCTGTAAAGTAAACAAAAACTTCTATGACCTACTGGGATAAAGATACTATTAAGCTTGCTCAAAGTCTTAATAACAAATTAAAGATTGATCATACTAAATGGCATAAAGATAAAGGCAATAAATATAAACGATCTGCAGAACTTATTTCTGCAGGATTGTGCCATTTAATTATCTCTTGTAATGAAAAGGAAACTATCGAGTATATAGAAGAAAGTATTAAATGGTTAAAAGAAATTAACGTAGATCGACCTTGCCCTAGTAAAAATCACCTTTTTAAAGCCAACTGAAGCCTATTACCTTTACTACTCCATCTAATATCATCAAAACATTCATTAATGATATATAGGCCACGGCCATTTACACTGCTTATTTTGTCTGGTAATTTGTATTTTCTTTTTATTATTTCTAAACCACTACCCTGATCTTGAATTTGCCAAACACACCAATTAGGAGTAATTATTCTTCTTACTCTAATATTTTTTTTAGGATCTAATTTATTGCCATGTTTTACTGCGTTAACAAGAGCCTCATGTAAACCAAGTTTTATAAGATAGCTCGATTGAGAGTTTTTTATAGGTTCTAATAATTGATCGACAAATTCATTTAACTGTAATGATGATTCGAATTCGTAGTTTGACCAGTTAATCTTTGGTCTCTTAAAAAATTTTTTTAAAATATTTTTGCCCCGAAATAAGGACATAATAATATTTTGATACTTTCTAAATTTTAACTTATTAAATACCTCAATTTAAAGAATATTATTATGTCTCTTTGCAATTGCAGGATGGCGTAGGATGGAGTCCAGAAGTCTTACTCCTCTTAGTTGATTTATTAAAGGCATATGTCCATCAGGAGCATCCAATGACCAGCAAAATGATCCAGGATATCTAGTCCATAAGCCCTCTTTTTTCCAACCTATTTTCGGCCACATTAATTCATATTTTTTACCTACTGATTTTAATATCTTTGCTTGAATTGAGAATCCAAATCTACCAGTAGAATAAATAGTCCATAATCTATCTATTGTCTCTAGATCTTTACCTGACATATTCTTAACTTCACTATAAAAAACATATCCACGTTTTTCAGCTAATTTTCCAGCTAACTTTCGCAGGTATGAGCTTGTTAATCTATCTGCTTCTTCAAATTTTTGCTCAACCAACATCAATTGTAAATCATTATAATAAATATCAATATCTGAATATGTATTAAACCAATTATTGAATTTAGAGTTTTCAAAGAATTCAGGTTTATATTTTTTTAAAACTTGCAATATCCAACCAGCAGCCCAGTCATCTCCATCACTATCAAAGATATCAAACAGTGACGAGCCAAGATTAAAAATATTTTCGACTTCAGATTCTATTTGAGTTAATGAATTTAATCTTTTTCTTTGATTAGAATCTACAAATTTTTTTATCAGATCTAATGTAGCATTACTATAGTTATCTTGTTCTTTGTTATTCATTTTAAAAAATCAATCTAAAAAAATAAAAACTTTCCATGTATTCCAAAAGAAAAGAACTAGAGAAATTTAGAAGTTTTAAAGGACCACTTATAGATGTTAGAAGCCCGAGTGAATATTATAAAGGACACCTGCCTAATTCTATTAACATTCCATTATTTGATAATGATGAGAGAGCTATAATTGGCACGATTTATAAAAAAGAAGGAAGAAAAAAAGCAGTCATAGAGGGATTAAAGTTTTTTGAAAAAAACATGGAATTAATTCTTGATAATTTATTCATGAGTATTGATTCTTATAAAAATATTACTAATAAAAATAATAAATTTTTTATCAGAATATATTGCTCTAGAGGAGGAATGCGTTCACAAAGCATTGCTTGGCTATTAGAAAAATTTAAATTAAATCCAATAACACTTAATGGTGGATACAAAATATATAGAAGATGGGTATTGGATAATTTCTCAAAAAAGTTAAATCTAGTAGTTATTGGAGGAAAAACAGGAACAGGGAAAACAAGATTATTATCATTACTAGAGAAATATAAATATCAAACAATTGATCTTGAAGGATTTGCTTGTCATAGAGGAAGTACATTTGGAGGATTAGGAATGAAAGAACAACCTTCAAATGAACAATTTGAAAATATAATTGCTGAAAAATTAAACTCTTTTAAACTTTCTAATAATATTTTTGTAGAAGCTGAAAGTGCAAATATAGGTAAATGTAAAATTCCTCATGAATTCTTCAATCAGATGAAATATTCTAGGAGAATCGAAATTTTAAGAAGCGAATCTAACAGATTAGATGAGTTAATAGATACTTATAGTGTTTTTAAGAAAGAGGAACTCCAAGAATCTGTATTAAGGATAAGAAAAAGATTAGGTCCGCAAAGAACAAAAATAGCTTTAGAATCAATAAATAATGAGAAATGGGATGTAGTTTGCAAATCAGTACTAGATTATTACGATAAGTGTTATGAATATGAAAAGGTTGGCAAAACAAATATAAAGTTATTGGATTTAACCGATAAAAAATATGATGAAAGGATTCTAGAGTTAATAAATAATGTTTTATAAAATAATTACAAACGAATGTGAAAAATATTTCCTAAGATAAAAAATTATTAACCGAATATTATGACAGCAAATAAAACTGCAAAAATACAATTTTATGAGGGAACTGATGAGCCAGTAGTGCCTGAAATAAGACTGACTAGAAGTAAAGATGGTACTACCGGTCAAGCATTATTTTTGTTCGAAAAACCTCAGGCATTATCTTCAATTACAGATGGAGAAATCACTGGTATGCGTATGATTGATTCCGAAGGCGTAATACTAACTAGGGAAGTTAAAGTGAAGTTTGTTGATGGAGAACCAATATTTTTAGAAGCAGTTTATATTTGGAAGAACACATCAGACTTTGACAGATTTATGAGATTTGCAAATAGTTATGCCAAATCAAATGGATTAGGATATTCTGAAAAGAACTAGAATATTCGAAAATTGAGTAGTTCATCATATTTCAAGTTAGTAGTAATATTTATCACTTCTATAATAATTTGGACTTTAAGGGATTTTCTACTTCTAATTATTTGTTCTTTAGTAATTTCAAATATTGTATGTAATTTATGTAATCAAATGCAAAAGGGGTTGAAAATTCCTCGATCACTTTCATTATTTCTTGTATTAACAGTTATATCTGTAATAATATTTACTATCTTTATTCTTGTATTGCCTCCGTTCATAAAAGAATTCAATGAAATACTAATTGATATTCCAAATGGTTTATCAAAAATAAATATTTTGATTAATACAAATCTAAACAAACTGAATAACTTGTTTTATGGCGAAAAATCAGAAAACGTTATAGACATATTTAATCTTATAAATAATGTAGTTACCATTCCAGATGTCTCAACTATTGCAAAAGCTATTCAAGAAAGCTTTAAGAATTTAATAAATATAGCGGGAAATCTAGGTTCAGGTCTTTTGAAATTAATTTTTGTATTAGCTGTTAGTTTGATGATTTCTATTGAACCAAAACAATATAAAGAAAATATACTTCTATTAATACCAAAAAATTACCGCAACAAATTTAGAAATATTCTGGAAAAATGCAATATTGCTTTAGCAAATTGGACCTTTTCTATGGTCATAAGCTCATTATCAGTAGGTTTATTATCATTAATTGTTTTATCTATATTAGATGTCAAATATGTTGTCTCAAATGCCTTAATAGCAATGGTTCTTAATGTAATTCCAAATATAGGTCCAGTTATAAGTGGTATATTTCCTATCTCAATTGCACTACTAGATAATTTTTGGAAGCCACTTGCCGTATTAGGAGCATATGTAATCATTCAAAATATTGAAAGCTATATTATAATGCCATCTATAATGAAGAAAAAAGCAAACTTACTTCCTGGCATAACATTAATTTCACAATTTGGATTCACCTTTATTTTTGGTCCATTAGGCTTAATACTATCTCTTCCATTAGCTTTAGTAATACAGGTTATAATCAAAGAATCATTAAAAGATATTTAAAAACTATTTTATTAATTTTTTATATAAATATGGATATGAAAAAAGTATAAAGAATGCTAAGGGATGTTTACCAATAGCAAAATATAATGAATTAAAAGTAAAATGATCAAATAATATTCTTAATTCAGTAGAAAGATCTATTAAAACTAAAGAAAATAAAATTATCAAATAGTAATTTAATTTCATAAAATTAAAAAGTTCTTTTCAATCTTTCAGCAACAAAGATGGAGCTAATAAAATACTTGAATAACTTCCAACTATAATTCCTAAAGATAAGGCCAAAGAAAACCAAAATAGTGAGTAAGTTCCAAACAAAATTATGCTTAATAAAGGGAAAAGAGTTGTAATACTGGTAAACGTTGTTCTCCTAAATGATTCGTTAACTGATAACTGAATGGCTTCGTTATAACCTTCTTTCTTTGATTTTAAATTCTCACGAATTCTATCAAATATAACAACGGTATCATTTACAGAATAACCAGCAATGGTTAACAATGACACAGCAAATAAACTATTTACTTCGACGGATAATATAATTCCTAACCAGGAAAATATACCGAAAACAATTACTAAATCATGGAATAAAGCTAATAGAGCAAATAATGCATATTTTTTATCAAATCTAATTGTTATATATAAAGATATTGCAAATAAAGAAACTAACAATGAAGTAACGCAATTAGTAAGTAATCTTTTTCCAAGCTTTGGTCCTATTAATCTTGAATCCTTACTCGCATAATTTAGAGGCCCAACAATATTATCAAGATTATTTATAAGATTATTTGATTCTTCGATACTCAAATAAGAGGTTCTGATAGAAATTAATTTATTATTATTTTGGAATTGTAATTTAATATTATTTAAAACATTTTTATTTTTAGAGATCTCTTTTAACTTATTTATTACTGAATCAGGTGAAAAATTAGAACATTCTTCTTCACAGACTCTCTCTATTCTTATTTCATTTCCTCCCACAAAATCCATCCCTAAATTTATAGGTTTCTTATAAGAAGTATAAAAAGTAGAATATAAAATTCCTAAAAGACTCAAAAATAAAAGAACAGATGAGAAACCAATTATCTTTCTTTTATTTTTTATTAATTCGAGATTGTATTTCATGAGAAAATTAGAAATAATGAATTTAATTTGAAAAATTACTCCTTGGAAGATAGAGATTTTTTTGTCTTAAAGATTGATATGTTGTAAAAAAACGCAAAATAGTTTTAGAACAATTTAATGAGGTAAACAAGCTTATTAAAACTCCAATGCCTAATGTTGCCGCAAAACCTTTTACAAAATTTGTTCCTAATAAAAACAATACAAAACAACTTAGAAGAGTTGTAATATGGCCATCAACTATGGATGAATTAGCTCTTTGAAAACCGCTATCAATAGACCTTGTAAGAGTATTGCCATCATATAATTCTTCTCTAATTCTCTCAAATATTAAAATATTTGCATCAACAGCCATACCAATGCTTAGTATAAGCCCAGATATTCCCGGTAAAGTCAAAGTTACAGGAATTAATGAATATAGGGCTAAGTTAAAGAAACCATAAAGAACTAGAGATATAACCGAAACAAAACCTAAAATCCTATAATTAAAAATCATAAATATACCCACAAAAATTAATCCACTAATAGCGGCATAAAGACTTTTTAAAATATTATTGGAGCCCAACAGAGCTCCTATGGTATTAGTTTCAACTATTTCTATTGGTAATGGCAATGAACCTCCCTTAAGCTGAACTTCTAACTCTCTAGCATTTTCAGCATTAAAATTACCGCTTATTGTTGCTGACCCACCTGTAATACCAGTATTAGAAAATTGATTGCCAACACTGGCTTCACTTATTGATTCGCCATCTAAAATGATAGCCAATAGTCGATTAGTTCCAGCAATTGACTTTGTAATATCTGCAAACTTTTCACCTCCTGAATTACTAAAAGTTAATAAAACTTCCCAATTACTATTTGTTTGTTCTTGTCTCCTTCCTGCGTTAATAAGATCCTTACCAGATAAATCTGTTTTAATAAATAAATTAGTAATTTCTTTGTCAACATACTTTTTAATTTCAATTAACTTCCCATATAAATTATTACTAGTTGAAGAGTAATTTAATTCTTGCTCTATTCTTTTAAGATCATCTTGAATAATTTTTAAATTATTATCATCATATTGACTTTTTTCTACAGAAGAATATTGTTTAATTAATTCTTTAATACTCAATCTCTGAAATTGCAAGGTTTTTAAATCTGTAGATGTTCCTTCTTTTTGAGTTCTAAATTCTAATAAAGCAGTCTTACCTAAAACCCTTGAAGCAACTAATGGATTTTGTTCTCCAGGTAATTCTAAAATCAATTGATCACTACCTAGGGTTTGTAAGTTTGACTCGGAAACCCCTAAATTGTTAACACGTTTATCTATAACAGAATTAACTGCTTCAAGTTCATCCCTCGTTACCTTCCCTTCCTCTTTAATAATTTGAAGTGTAAGTTGAGAACCACCTTTTAAATCCAATCCCAACTGTAAGGGATAATTTATTAAAAGATAAACAGATAAAGTAAGCAGAAATATAATAAAAAAAAGCCAACCTTGCCTTCTTTTCATTTCTTATATACTCCCACTGATTAATTCTTCAACTTTTTCAACTATTTGATGTGGTTGAATTATTGTCAAATTCTCAAGATTTCCATTATAAGGAGTAGGAATATCCTGACTAGATAATCTAATTGGTCTTGCATCAAGATCATCGAAACACTCTTCTGTTATCAAGGCAATTAATTCTGAACCAATACCTCCAGTCTTCATACATTCTTCAACAACAATTACTTTATTTGTTTTTCTTATTGATTTTGAGATGGTTTCCATATCAAATGGCTTTAAACTTATTAAATCAATTAACTCAACATCTATTCCTTTTTTATCTAATTCTTCAACAGCTTTTAGGCAGTGATGTCTCATTCTTGAATAAGTCAATAAAGTAATATCTTTACCTTCTTTTACAACGTCAGCCTGATCTAATGCGCAAATATAGTCACCCTCAGGTAATTCTTCAGATAAGTTGTATAGAAGAACATGTTCGAAAAATAAAACAGGATTATCATCTCTTATAGCTGCTTTCATTAAACCTTTAGCATTTGTAGGTGTACTACATGCAACAATCTTAATACCTGGAACTGCATGAAAATATGCTTCAAGTCTTTGACTGTGTTCAGCACCAAGTTGACGACCAACTCCTCCAGGTCCTCTTACTACTGCTGGTATCTTATAATTTCCGCCACTTGTATATCTAAGCATACCCATATTATTTGATATCTGATTAAAAGCTAAAAGCAAAAAACCCATATTCATTCCTTCTACTATTGGCCTTAAACCAGTCATTGCTGCGCCTACAGCCATACCCGTAAAACTATTCTCTGCAATTGGAGTATCCAAGACCCTTAATTCTCCATATTTTTCATATAAATCCTTAGTAACCTTATAAGATCCTCCATATTGACCAACATCTTCCCCCATAATGCAAACATTTACATCATTTGCCATTTCTTCATCAATTGCCTCTTTCAAAGCATTGAATAATAATGTTCCAGCCAAAATTAATTACCTAATTAATCACATATATAATCCTACCACTTTGATTAATTTATCCTCCTTCAGCAAATGTTATAAGTAGTAATATTGACAAAATCATTCCTGGTGAAAGCAAAAGTATTAAAAGCTCTAGGTCATGTAAAGACATTCAAAGAAAGTATTTTTTTTATAATATTGGCAATTCAACTTTTCTTCAGAAAAAAACTGCGAATAAATACAATAAAAAGTCCAATACCTATAAAAGCAAAAGAAAATGTAAGCAAAAAAGATAATCCAATTATTAAGGTGTTAATACTAGAAGAAATATTTTGGACTATTTCAGAAGAATTAGATGGTTTATGTATTGAAAAATATATTGCAATTTTATTACTTAAAAAATAAAAAAATATAAATAATAAAAAACTGGTTAATGATCCAAAAATAAAATTTAATGGTCCTTTTTCGGGAATATTTTGTTCAATATTCTCGTTAATATTATCAGCCACAATAGAATTTTACATAAAAAATTTAAATGAATGTTATTCCCTTTTCAAGGAAAGTGCAAACCCATGAATCATAACCTTTATCTTCAAATAATTTAGTATTTGCATTTAATTCTTTCTTAGCAGTCTCTATATCTTTAAAGAGTGCAAAGCATGTAGGGCCTGATCCACTCATTGAAAATGCCAGACAATTATCTAATTTAGAAAGTAAAAATAATGCCTGCTTTACAGAATCATTGTCATTTTCAACAACTAACTGCAAATCGTTTTTTATAGTTAAATGTTTATTATCAAAATTTAAGTTATTTAAACCATTATTTCTTAAATTTTTTCTTATGTTCTCAATCATTTCTCTATTAGTAAGATATTGATCACAAAATCTATTGCTATATTTTTTATAAGTTTCAGCAGTAGATACTTTTACATTTGGATTTTTTAAAAGAATTACTCCATATTCCAAGTTTGAATCTAACTTCTCCAAAATTTCGCCTCTTCCAAAACATAATTGAATACCTCCATTTATAAAAAAGGGAATATCTGATCCTAAAGTTGATGCTAATGAAGATAATGTTTCTTGATCTAAGTTCAAATCCCATAATTTATTAAGACCAATTAATGTTGCGGCTGCATTACTGGATCCACCAGCTAATCCTGCACCGATTGGAATATTTTTTTTTAAAAATATATTCGCACCAAAATCTATATTTGATTTATTCTTTAAAAGATTTGCCGATTTAACAATTAAGTTATCACTTGATAAGCTTAAATCATTACAATCAGATTCAAGTTTAATTAAACCTTCATTATTAATTTGAAATTCTAAATAATCAGAAAGATCAATATTTTGCATAATCATTGCTAACTCATGGAATCCATCCTTTCTTTTACCGATAACCTCAAGATGCAAATTAATCTTGGCAGAAGATTTTATAATTATTTTTTTATTAGCTAAATCTTGCATATACTAAAATTTTTATTTTTTAATTTTAATACAATTTTCTGCAAGCTTAATCCATTGGTCAATTGAAATGTCTTGTGGCCTTAAATTAAAACAAACTTCAGAACATTCAGATAATTCATTTATCTCTTCATTTGAAAGTATTGAATTAAGTGTATTTCTAAGCATTTTTCTTCTTGAATTAAATGAAATTTTAAGAAGTTTATCTATATATTTTTCTAGACTAATGTCTAATCTTAAATCATTTTTAATTGGTTCGAAAAATACTAAAGAAGAAAAAACTTTTGGAGGCGGAAGAAATGATGAAGGCGGTACATCGCATATTTTATTTATTTTTGACAAGAGTTGCATTCTTACACTAAGTGCACCAGCATTGGGACTACCTTCTTTTGACAAAATCCTATCTACAACGTCTTTCTGCATTAAAAAAATTATTTTTTCGTAATTATAGTTTCTTATAATCCCCAATCGCCCTATGAAAATATCTAAAATTGGGCCAGTTATATTGTAGGGAATATTTGCAATGACTTTTGTAATCTTCTTATTAATCGAATCTAAATTTACAGAAAGAATATCTCCCTGCTGAAGTGAAAACTTATCATTATTTTTGAATTTATCATTTAATAAATTTATTAAATCTTTATCTAATTCAATCGCATGTAATTTTTTAATTTCTGAATCTAATAACTTAGATGTTAAAGCTCCTTTACCTGGACCAATTTCTAAAATAAAATCATTTTCATTAAGATCAGCAACTTCCTTTATTTTTTCTAATATTTTTTTATTTACCAACCAATGTTGTCCAAATCTTTTTTTTTGTTGATAGTTTTTAGAATTCATCTAAAAGATAAATAATATGTTTAAATTAAATATGAATTTATTTAATACTTTATATCATGAGCTTATCAAAAAAAAATTTAGATAAACTCAATAAATATAAAAAAAATAAAAATTTAAATAATAATAGTAATAATTTAAGTAATTACATAAAAAGAGATGATAACGATAGTTCAACTAAAAATACACTTAAATCAGATGATCCCAATAAAATTTTTTATTCCTTAATTGATAATTCTGAATCTCTAGAAGAGACTTCTAACATTAATCATTCATTAAGAAAAAGTGAGCTAAATCAAATTAATTCGATTTCTAAAAAATCTAGCTATTCTAATAAACTTACAACTGAAGAGGAACTATATGATGAATTTAATTATCTTCTAGATGAATAATTAAATTTATTTTTTACTTATGCTTCAGAGTAATAGATTAACAATTTATGCTATTGGCAAAATAAAGAAACCTTGGATTAGAGATGGAATTGATCAATACAAAAAAAGAATGCCTGAACTTAACATTAATGAGATAAAGACTTTTAATATAAAAAATCTTAGATCTAATAACAATATTATTATCTGCCTAAGTGAAGAAGGTAAGCAGTTTAATTCTGTTGAACTAAGTTCTTTACTCTTAAATTTTAAAAACAAAAAAATTAATTTTTTAATCGGTGATACTGATGGAATTAGTCCGGATATAAAAGAATATTCGGATATTATTCTAAGTCTTTCCTCTTTAACTTTTCCTCATGAATTAGCTAGATTAATCCTAATCGAGCAAATTTATAGAGCTATTTCTATATCTAATAACTCCCCTTATCATCGTTCTTAAAAAAATTAAATTTAATCTAAAATTAATCTATAAAAACTTAACAACTAACTAATTTCTTCTTTTTTATTATATAGTACATATATACTATTAATTTAATCTTTGGATTCTTTCGATTCAACTACTAAAATTTTTGGAATCCCCTTATTGGCAGATTCAGTATCAGCAGGATTTCCTTCTCCTGCAGATGACCATACAGAAGAAAATATTGATTTAAATGAACATTTAATATCTAATCCGTTTAGCACTTTTTTTCTTAGAGTTAAAGGTGACTCAATGATAAATGCAGGAATTAAAGATAAAGATTTAATAATAGTAGACAAGAGTTTAACAGCCAGGCCAGGGAATATTATCATTGCCATGATAGACGGGGAATTTACAATAAAAAGATTATCTACAAAAAATAATGAATTATATTTAAAAGCAGAAAATCAAAATTATCCTGATTTTAGATTTAAAGACCATATTGATGTACAGATATGGGGGGTTGTCATTTATTCAATACATAGCTATTTATGAAAATTTCAAGTATTGATGCGATAGCTCTTATAGATGCTAATAACTTTTACGCGTCATGCGAACAAAATATTAATCCTCAATTAAGAAATAAACCAGTAGTAATTTTATCTAATAATGACGGATGTATCATTGCAAGAAGTCCTGAAGCACGTGCTTTAAAAATTAAAATGGGGACCCCATATTTTAAGGTCAAAGAAAGATTAAATAAATTAGATGTAGCAGTTTTAAGCTCAAACTACTCGCTTTACGGGGATATGAGTAGAAGACTAATGAATTTACTGAAAAACTGCTGCGAACAAATAGAGATTTATTCTATAGATGAAGCATTTATATCTATTTCTAGACCTAATGATAAAAATCTCTATCCTTGGGCAAGAAACGTAAGATCATTAATATATCAGAATCTAGGGATTACAATAACAGTAGGAATAGGAGAAAATAAAGTAAGAGCAAAAATTGCGAATAAATTAGCTAAAAACATTGATTATTCGGCTGGAATATTTGATTTAGCTAAAACCAGCAATGAGAATAATTATTTGAAAAAAATTAGTGTAGATAAGATCTGGGGAGTCGGGAAACAAACCTCTAATTGGTTACAAAGTAAAGGTATTAAAAATGCGAGAGAATTACGAGATATGGAAGAAAATGAAATCATTAAGAAACTAGGCATTGTAGGGAAAAGATTGCAGTTAGAACTTAAAGGTCATAAATGTCTACCCATAGAAGAAGGTAAAAAATCAAAAAAAGAAATCCAAGTAAGCAGGAGTTTCGGTACTCCTGTCACCAAATTAGAAGACTTAACTCAAGCACTGGCGACTCACGCAATAAAAGCGTCTGAAAAAATGAGAAGTCTGAATTTGCAATCATCTGATATTAGAGTATTTGCCAGAACCAGTAAATATTCAAGTCAAAATTATCAAAGAAGTGCTCATAGAAAACTTACAAATGCAACAGATGACACAAATAGTATTTTAAAAATAGTAGTTGAATTATCTAAAGAAATTTACAATCCCGAATATAAATTTTCAAAGGCTGGAGTTTTAATGCAGGGTTTAAATAATAGCGAATATTTACAGCAGTCAATCATAAATTACAAATCTCAGAAAGAACTAAAAAAATCAGCAAGTCTCATGAGAACTATTGATTCATTAAATAGAAGATTTAATAACAATGCAATTACATGGGCTATTACAAAAAACCCAAAAAGTTGGACAATTAATAAGAATTTCTTAAGTCGCTCATCTACAACTGATATAGAACAGATCCCAATTATAGTAAAGTAAAAAAAAAAAAAAAAAAATGGAATTTATTATATTTTTAAGCAAATTAGATAAAGAGATTCTAAACTTGTTAATGAAAATAAATTACACAGTTGAAGAAAATAAAATTGAATGTTTAATAAATAAAGAAATAAAAGGACTTCATAATTTTGAAGAAAATAAAATAATAATATGTACTGAAAATGCAAAAAGAAAAACAAATTATAGAAATATAAAACGAAACCCAAATAAAGATAACTTCAAAACAGAATTAGCAATAAGAAAAGCATTAAGACATGAAGCGACTCATGCCATACAAAAATGCAACAATAATACAACAGTAGGCGATATAAAAGATTTAGAAAATAAATTAAATCCAAGCAAGAAGAGAGCATTAGAATTCTCTACTTCTAAGTTTTCAGGAAGTTATGCAAAAGAAGTAGAAGCTTATATCCTTGAAGACAAACCAAAAAAGGTAAAAAACATGATTAAAAAATACTGCTTATAAATTTAAACTAAAAATCTTAAGTAGAAATGAAATTACCACAGCGTTGTTTATCTAAAAAATTCATGTGTTGTCTTTCTAAATAATATAATTCCTGAAATTTTATAGCATCTGAGTTTAAATCCTTAAAAAGATCATCGATCTCTTTATTAGTTTCTGATAAACCAGAAGAGGGATTATCAATCAAGATTGATATACAATTTTCTAAAGTTTTTAATCTTTGAGATCCCCAAGATTCGATCAAGTGTCTACATCTTTTTAACGAATTATATTTCTCAAGAAGTGATAAAGATCCAAGTAAATTATCTTTAGGATTACTTAGCAATGTTAAAAACAATTCATTTGGGTTAACAAAACTATTAACTTTATTTGATGAATCAGGATTATTAAGAGCTAAGTAGTCAGGTAAAAGTGAAATGAGGTTAATGGCAGATAACTCTTTTTGAAGAATTTGATTATTTGATTGTTTTAATTGATTTAAATAATTTAAACCAAAATTATTTTGTTCGATTTTTGAGATAGCTTCCCACAAATTTTGAATATAGTTAGTATTGAAACCATTAATTTCTCTTTTAAGAAATTCATCGCGAATAAAAAGCCGAAGCTCAGGACAATGTAGATAATAAAAAATTATTTCCGATTCATTTTTCTCACGTCGAGAAATTTCATTGGGTTGTTCAAATTTTTTTGATCTACCATGCCAACGAAATCCCTTTACTTGATTTCTTAAATCTTGTTCAAACTGTATCGCTAATCTTGCTTGTCCCTTACTCAATCTTTCGGAAACTTTTTGTAAGTAATGGGTTCTTGTTGATGATTGAGGTAATTTGCTCAACAATTTTACCAATGAAGAAATAACGCTCTGGAAGTTTTCAGACTTACTTAAATCTTTATCTTTAAAGATCTGATCAATCTCCCAATCAATCCAAAAGGATGAATTATCAATTAAATTAAAATAATCTTCAGGGGTATGACTATTCAAAAATTCGTCAGGATCTTTAAACTCATTAAGTTGAAGTATCTTAAGATTAATTTGATCATGTAAAGATAAGCTTTCGACTTCTTTTATTACTCTTTTTGTAGCTAATATACCCGCATTATCAGAATCAAAATTCAAGATTATATTTTTATTATCTGTACATCTACATAGTTGGGAAATTTGATACTTATTTAATGCGGTACCGAGAGAAGCTACAGAGTTAGCAATACCTTTTGAATGAAGAGAAATTACATCAAAATATCCTTCAACAATAATAGCTTTATCCCTTTTTCTTATATAACTAGATGCTTTCTCAAATGCAAACAACATTTTCCCTTTTTCAAATATCTCTGATTCAGGAGAATTAAGATATTTGGGTTCCTGTCCATCAAGAGATCTTCCACCAAAGGCAACTACACGACCCTGCATGTCATGTATTGGAACGATTAATCTATTTCTAAAACGATCATAAATCTTATCAGAATTATCTTTAGAAATTGCAAGACCTGAAGCCAATATTTGATTAATAGGGAATTTTTCTACCTTGGATAGATAGTTAAATAAATCATTCCATGAATTTGGTGCAAAACCTAATTCAAAGTCATCAATAATTTTATTATTCAAGTTTCTCTTCGATGTCAAATATTTCATAGCTTCAACACCTAGAGAATTATTTAATTGAGACTTAAACCAATTTTTAGTGACTCTTAAAATTTTATAAAGCTCTTCCTTTCTAGATAATTGTTTTTTATAAGCCTCTACTTGGGGACCCTCAAGATTTTCAACATTAATATTATTCTTTTTTGCAAGAGAAAGAACAACATCTGAAAAATTTGCACGAGTAAATTCCATTAAAAATTTAATAGAATTACCACCAGCGCCACAAGAAAAGCAATAATAGAATTGTTTAGTTGGTGATACTGTCATAGATGGCTTAGTATCATCATGAAAAGGACAAATCCCAACGAATTCCTTGCCTTTCTTCTTAAGAACAATATGTTCAGATATAACGTCAACAATATCTGCTTTTTCCTTAACCTCTTGAATAGTTCTTGGGTGTATAGAATGAACCATTGAGATTTTATCAAATAATAAATAATGATTTAATTGTTATAGGTCAAAATCAAATAAGAATCTACTTAATTTCACAAAAAAACTATTTTTTTAAATGATAAATATCGAAGAATTAGAAAAAAAATTTAATTCATTGAATAAGTATAATTTAGTATTTGCTTCATTCTTCTTCAGTTTGATGACTTTGTGCGTAAAAAATATTGATAAAAGGATACCTATTTATGAATTAGTTTTATTCAGATCATTGTTAAGTTTAATAATTACATTATTCATAATAAATTTAAAAAATATAAATCCATGGGGCAAAAACAAACCATTACTTCTCTTAAGAGGTTTTTTAGGAACTTTAGCTTTAGTTTGTATTTTTTATGCAATAAGAAATATGCCTCTTAGTATATCTACCGTTATTCAGTACACATATCCTATTTTTATATCTATATTTGCTGGGATATTAATAAATGAAAAAATAACTCGTAATATATTGTTTGCTTTAATTATTGGCTGGATTGGAATATTAGTAATATTAAATCCAAACCAATTATCAAATATAAACGTTGAAATTGAAAATTTATCGATTTTGATAGCATTTCTTGGAGCAATATTCACCGCATTGGCTTACGTTACAGTTAAGAAACTTTCATTTACTGAAGATGTTTATGTAATTATTGAATATTTTCCACTTGTTTCTCTTATTACTTTATTACCAATTGTATTAATCAACTGGGTTACCCCAAATTGGAATGAATTAGTTTGGATAATAGGGATTGGCTTATTTACTCAATTAGGTCAGACTTTCTTAACTATAGGATTAAAAAATTTACCTGCTTCTGAAGCATCAACAATTAACTATTTACAGGTTTTATTCGGTTCAATTTGGGGGATATTATTTTTTAGAGAAATAATAAACATGAATTTTTTATTAGGTGCCTCACTAGTTTTATTAGGAACTATTATATCCACTACCAAAATAATAAAAAGGGCATAGAATATTATTAGAGTAAAAAAAAAGGTGAAATTTTACTATTTAGCATTATTATTTTGTTTTTCTCCCATTGTCCAAGTAAGAGCAACAACCCCAAAGTCGGTAACTTGTACAAGAACTGAGTATAGAGAAGAGTATATTCCTGGAACGAAATCAAATCCAGGCTACGTAAAAAGTTATGAAATTGACGTTGAAATACCTTGTGGAGGTCAAAGTAAATCTCAAAAAATAGATGATAATGACTGTAGTGAAGGCTCTGTTATTGGAGGTATTCTTGGTGCTGGAATTGCACTATCTTCCTCAAGGGGGAAGGACAGATTTTGGGCAGTTCCCGCTGGTGGGACAGCAGGAGCGCTAATTGGATGTCAGGTGGATGGTGGTTAATTGATTAGTTGGATAAACGGAGAACTAGTTGAATCATGGCAAATAAATCAAAAGTTTTTTGCTTTAATAAATTGTCAAGGTTTAGGGTACGAAATTCAAATATTAGAGTCTTTTTTTCTTAAATTAAAAACCAATTCACATTCTAAAAAAAATTTAACTCTCTGGATAAAACATATCAAGAAAGAAGATTCTGATTTATTATTTGGTTTTACGTCGAAGGATCAAAAAAAATTTTTTATTGAAATTTTGAGTATTCGTGGAGTTGGTGCTCAAATTGGTATGGGAATATTAAATAAATTTTCTATCAGTGAAGTAATTAATGCTGTTAATACAAAAAACAAAAAATTAATTTCTTCCATACCCGGTATAGGACAAAAAATGAGTGAAAGGTTAATTTTAGAATTAAAAAGTAAATTTAAAAATGAATTTCAAATTGAGGAATCAATAATTAAAGATCAATATCATATTGAAGATAGTGAAATAAATAAAATAGTAGGAGACATTCAATTAACATTAAAGTCTTTGAGTTATACCAAGAATGAAATTAGAAGTATTTTACCAATAATCATTAAAGAAACTGATAGGCTTACCAAAAAAGATATTAAAATTTCATTTGAAAATTTATTGACGTTAGCAATGAATTATTTAGATAAAGATAGTAGTAATATAGTCATATAACATAGTAATATAGATCTAAAGAAACTAAATTTATGTCATTAGATACAGCAGAAAAACAGAAGCTTATTAAAAACCATCAAGTGCATGAAACTGATACTGGATCAGCAGAAGTACAGGTAGCAATGCTTTCTGAAAGAATTTCTAAATTAAGTAACCATCTACAGGGAAACATACATGATTTTGCTTCAAGGCAAGGATTATTAAAAATGATTGGCAAAAGAAAAAGGTTATTAACTTATTTAAAAGACAAAAATCTTCAAAAATATCAAGATTTAGTTAAGAAAATTGGAATCAGAGGCTGATTTCTATCAATGAAAAAAAAACAATCCAAAAAAAAAATATTTAAAAAGAAAAAAAATTTATCTGAAAAAACAGCCTTTTCCAATCTAGAAAAATCATCTGAAAAATTAATTGCCCCAAAACGATCAACAAGTGGTATTCCTAAATACGTAGCTGATAGGATGGCAAGAAGAATTTTTTTCACCGCGGGAATACCCACAATAATGGGAATGTCAGTATTTGTAGTGAGTTATATCATAGTTACCAAAAATATTGCTGAAATACCTCCTTCATCAACAATTGCAATTTCTGCTTTATTTTTCTTATTAGGTCTAGCAGGATTGAGTTTTGGAATACTATCAGCTAGTTGGGATAAAGAACCTGGATCATTATTCGGTATTGAAAACATCACAATGAATATACAAAGAGCGAAAGCAGCCTTCAAACCTGCGAGTCAAAACTTTGAGGATAATAATTAATCTACAAAACTAAAGATTTCAAATTCACTTGGAATGATTTATTTTCTAATAGTTTGCATACTCCTTGGATATCTCCTATACAGAACTGCTCACCAAATTTAACATAGGTAACATTATTTTTATTTCTTACTGCAGCTAAAACCGGAATCTTGATTCCACATTTACCTTTCTCAGGTTTAAATTTAACTAAACAGTCTCTTAAGGTATTTTGGACTCTCACATCAGAAGCTTGAGAGCTATCAAGGTTAATAATAAGTAATTTAAGATTATCTATTTCTCTACAATCATCAATTATTAATTGGGTCTTGTCGCTTTTTTTATCTATAGTTCCCCACAACAATAGTCTTGTATCAGTCAAAAGAAATTCTGATAATCTTACATAGGTTTTCGGAAAAACTATTGCTTCGCAACTTCCAGTAAGATCCTCTAACTGGACTATAGCCATCCTATCTCCTTTTTTTGTAGTGATTTGTTTCAACTCAGGGATCATACCAACTAAAGAAACTTTAGTTCTATCTTTAGTTTCTTGTAATTGAGAAATACTTATTGGAGATACAAGTTTAGCTGGTTTAGTTAAATGTTTTAGTGGATGATCAGATAAGTAAAAGCCTAGAAGCTGCTTTTCTAACCTTAACTTCTCAATAAGTGAATAATCATCAACTTTTACAAGTTGTGAATCAGAAAAAGTTGCTTTAGAAAATTCTTCTTTAGAGTCAAATAGATTTCCTTGTCCGGATAATCTATCACGATTACGAGAAGCCGCCCATTCAACGACATGTTCGAGATCTGACAATAGTTGAGCTCTATTATTACTACTAGAGAACTCATCTAGTGCTCCACAATGAATAAGAGATTCAAGACTTCTCTTGTTTAGAACATTAGTAGGTAATCGATCGCAAAAATCTGATAAAGATTTAAAAATTCCAAAATTTTTACGATTTTCAATTATGTTTCTTATAGCAGAATCTCCTAAATTTTTGATAGCAGATAACCCGAATAAAATCTGATTATTCTTAATAGTGAAATCAATTCCAGAGAAATTAATACTTGGTGAAATAACTTCTATACCCATTGAATAACAATTAGAAATATATCTTTGCATCTTGTCACTGGAACCAGAGTTAACGCTTAAAAGCGCTGCCATATATGCAACAGGGAAATGGGCTTTTAAAAATGCAGTTTGGTAAGTTACTGCACCATAAGCAGTTGAGTGGCTTTTGTTAAAACAATATTCTGCAAATAAAACCATTTGATCAAAAAGATCATTCGCTAATTTCTCATTCACACCCTTTTTCATAGAGCCTTCAACAAAAATATTTCTATGTTTTACCATCTCTGATACTTTCTTTTTTCCCATTGCCCTTCTAAGTAAATCAGCATCGCCAAGAGAATAACCAGCTAGATCTTGAGCAATTTTCATAATTTGTTCTTGATAAACCATAATTCCATAGGTTTCAGTAAGAATTGACTTAATGTATGGATGAGGAAAATCAACCTTTTCATTCCCATTTTTTCGGTTTATGAATTTAGGTATGAGCCCAGCATCTAATGGGCCCGGTCTATAAAGAGCCAGAATAGATGAAATATCCTCAAGAGAGTTAGGCTTAAAGTCCTTTACAACCTGTTTCATACCAGAAGATTCAAGTTGAAATATTCCCTCAAGATCTCCTCTTCCTATAAGTTCAAAGGTTTTACAATCATTTTGAGGTAAATCATCAATATTTATTATCTTTCCTGTGGATTGATTAATCAGAGAAACCGTCTTTTCAATCATCGTAAGATTCTTAAGACCCAAGAAATCCATTTTCAACAACCCTAGTGATTCGATATCATCCATAGAATATTGGGTTATTATTTGACCTTCATTATTCCTTTGAAGAGGTACAAGTTGATCTAGAGGTTCTGATGCAATAACTACTCCTGCAGCATGAACACCATATGTTTTATTAGTTCCTTCAATTCTTAAAGCTAAATCAATCCATTTTTTCACTCTATTATCATTTACATATTTATCCCTAAACTCTTGACTTGGAGAATTCTTATCAATCATTTCATTGAGCTTATAGGGTTTACCTCTTACAACAGGTATTAACTTAGCCAATTTGTCTGCTTCTCCATAAGGAATATCTAGAACTCTCGCAACATCTTTTAAAACTGCTTTAGAAGTCATTTTATTGAAAGTTATTATTTGCGCAACTTTATCCTCTCCATATCGATCAGTAACGTAATCAATGACTTCATTTCTTCTATCAATACAAAAGTCGGTATCAATATCAGGCATAGACTTTCTAGCAGGATTTAAAAATCTTTCAAACAATAATCCATGTTCAACAGGATCTATATTTGTGATTTGTAGAGCATATGCGACTAATGATCCTGCTGCAGAACCTCTACCTGGTCCTACTGGGATGGAGTTATCTCTAGCAAATTTGATGTAGTCCCAAACAACCAAAAAATAATCAGGGAAACCCATATCTTTAATAATTTTCAATTCCGAAGATAGTCTTTCTTTATAATTATCATCAATTTCTTTAAGACTGTTCTTTTTAAGTCTTTTTAATAGACCTTCATTAGTTAATTGTGTTAGTAGAGAAAATGAATCATAGTCTTCTTCAGTAGGGAATTTTGGCATTCTATATTTACCAAACAAATCAAATAACTCAATTTTTTGAGAAATTTCTACAGTATTGTTTACAGCTTCTTTTATGGATTCATCATCTATATGGTCTCTAAAAAGTTCAAGCATTTCATTTTCGCTTTTAATATATTCTGTACCTGTATATCTCAATCGCTTTTCATCACTTATCAGCTTTCCTGTTAATACACAGAGTAAAGCGTCATGTGCTTCAACATCCATATTTGAAATGTAGTGAGCATCATTGGTAGCAATAACTTTTATTTGATGTTTATTACCAATTTTTAGTAATTCCACATTTACAATTCTGTCTTCAATAGAACCGTGATCTTGAATTTCTAGATAAAAATCATCTGCAAATAATTTTTTGTACCAAAGTGCTATTTCCTCTGCTATATCAATTCTTCCTTTTAAGATAGCTTGAGGTATTTCACCACCAAGACATGCTGTGGAAACAATAAGACCATCCTTATATTTATTTAAAAGAAATTTATCAATACATGGTCTAGAAAAAATACCACGACCTCTCATACCATTTAAGTGACTAATAGTAGTTAGCTTAACTAGATTCTTATAACCAGTATAATTTTTAGCCAGAACAACCAAATGATATCTTTTTTCTTTTTTGGGTTGAGGATCGTCAATTGACCCATTAATCACATACATTTCATTACCAATAATTGGTTTTATACCTTTCTCTTTACACTTTTTTACTAAATCAAGAACCCCATACATAACTCCATGATCCGTCAGAGCGATAGAATCCATTCCAAGATCACAAGCTCTATCAACAATTTTAGAAACTTGACTTGCTCCATCAAGTAGACTGTAGTCACTATGATTATGAAGAGGAACGAAACCCATATTTAATTAATTTATATATATAAGATAGAGAAAATTTATAAAAGATCTATACTTTGTGATTACAAATTAATTATTAATACAAAATTAAAATAAAGGTCTATTGGTAATTACCTGAGCATCAATTTCAAAAATATTTGCTGCATTCAATATTTTATCTTCTTCCAATACATTGCCTATTAGTTGTAGTCCTATAGGTAAACCATTTCTATCAAAGCCGCAAGGGATGCTTATAGCTGGTAGACCGGCTAAATTTGCAGGAACAGTCAGAAGATCAGACAAGTACATAGAAAGTGGATCATTGGCAAAATCACCCTTCAAAAAAGCAGTAGTTGGACAAGTAGGTGTTAGTAAAATATCTACTTTATTAAACGCTTTATCAAAATCTTTTCTTATTAATGTTCTAACTTTCTGTGCTTTTTTATAATAAGCGTCACTATATCCAGCTGATAAAGCATATGTTCCTATCAGTATTCTTCGTTGAACTTCATCTCCAAATCCTTCTGCTCTACTTTTTGAAGTCATGTCTAAAAGGTTAGAAGATTCTTCCGATCTGTAACCATATTTAACACCATCGTATCTAGCCAAATTTGCGGATGCTTCAGAGGGTGCAATTACATAATATGTTGCAATTCCGTCATTAAACCTAGGGCATTCAACATCAATAATTTCGGCTCCTAAATTTTTAAATCTCTCAACTCCTGAAAGAACAGATACTTTAACTTCCTTATCAAGGCCTGGATGTTCAAAACATTCTTTAATAATTCCAATTTTTAAGTCTTTTATAGATTTATTTAGATTTTTAATATAATTGGGAACTGGTTTATCAAGACATGTTGAATCAAAGGGGTCTTTACCAGATATTGAATAAAGGATTTCAGCGGCATCTGAGACAGTATTAGTAATTGGTCCAATTTGATCAAGAGAACTAGCAAATGCAACCAGTCCCCATCTACTTACTCTGCCATAGGTTGGTTTCAGTCCTACAACGCCACAAAAAGAAGCTGGTTGTCTTATTGATCCTCCTGTATCGGAACCTATAGCAGCAGCACATAATCCAGCGGCAACTGAAGCAGCACTCCCACCAGAACTCCCACCTGGAACTCTATTTATATCCCAAGGGTTTGAAGTCACACCAAAAAGAGAAGTTTCGGTCGAACTTCCCATTGCAAATTCATCAAGATTTGTTTTTCCCAAACAAATACCGCCTGAAGACCATAATTTACTTGAAGCTGTCGACTCATAAGGTGCTACAAAGTTTTTGAGCATATTACTTGCACAAGTAGTTGCGACTCCTTTGGTACAAATATTATCTTTAATGGCTATTGGGATTCCTGCTAACGGAGGAAGTATTTCATCTTTTTGGATTAATTTATCTATTTTTTTAGCTTGCTCGATTGCTATATCTCTAGTAGTACATATATAAGAATTAATTTCGGAATCTTTAGAATCTATTTTAAAAAAAAATTCATTAACTAATTCCTTAACTGAGACATTTTTCTTTTTAATTTCACTTCTTAAAGAATTAAAATCCATTTCTTAGGTTATTTCTAAATTTTGGGTCAATCAAATAGTTAATGGTTCTTCTTTTTTGCAACGCATAATACTGTGTTTAATATTTAAAGAACCTTCTTCTTTAAGATCATCAATAAAAGAAGACATATTTTCTTTTAGACTTCGTTTTGTGATAAATGGACCAAACCAATAGGTATTACAAGGTTGTTCGGTCTCAATTTTAGCCCACCAAGCTAGTCCGAGTTTGTTTCCAAAGTTTCTAATCAATTTTATTAGTCTATTCAGACTATACTTTCTTGTTAAATTCTATACAATTTTGTACTAAAAATTCAATAAATATTGAATATATATATAAATGTATTGAAACAACAATATTTAAAAGAACCTAGAAAATTTTCAAATAAAAATAAAAAATTATTTAATTGTTAAATGAAATAGAGAAATAGCTGCTGCCACCGAGGCATTTAAACTTGATGTTTTACCTTTAAGAGGAATCCTTAAAAGGAAATCGCATTTTTTTTTGAGTCAACAAAGAAATGCCTCTATGTTCAGCTCCTACTATTACCACCAATGGGGCTTTTTCTTGGAAATCTGAGATCGATAATTGACCATCTCCAGATAATCCGATAACAAGAAAACCATTTTTCTTTAAGTCAGTTAGTGTTCTATTTAAATTAACTACTCTACTAACAGGAATATGCTCCAAGGCTCCTGCCGCAACCTTTGCAACAGTTCCGGTTAACCCAGCGGATCTTCTTTGAGGAATGATAATACCCTTACAATCAAATGCTTCTGCAGATCTTATGATCGCTCCAACATTGTGTGGATCAGTTATTCCATCTAAAGCTAAGATGATAGGATTTGCAGATTTCTTTTTAGAAGAGTCAATTAATTTTTCTAAAGATATGGTTTGAGAACATGCAAGCTGCAATGCCACGCCTTGATGTACAGCACCAAATGTCAATTGAGATAGCCTATTCCAAGAAACTTCTTCAATGAGAACACCTTTTGATTTGAGTCCCTTGAGCAGAATATAAAATTTCTCTGAAGAAAATATTTCTGAAGTACACCAAATCCTATTGATCGCTCTTTCATTAATAAGAGCCTCAAAAACAGAGTGTTTTCCCCATATCCAATCATCAAAATTTCTTTTATTTGCATTCTCTTTATAAATATCTGAAGTATTTTTTGAAAATTCTGAATTAGATTTAACTAATGATGTTCTTCTATTAGGCTTTGAAAAGTTACCTCTATTTTTATCATTTTCTTTTGAAATATCAGGACTTTTATTTTTTGCAGAATGCCTTGAAAATCTAAAATCCTTTATAGAATTTTTATTTTTAGTACTAAAGTTGGAACTAGAAACTTTTTTGTTTTGTTTATTATTTTTTTTTGAATAATTATTTTTAGATACGTTTTTCATAAAATTATTGCATTTTAATTTCAAGATATTCAAAAAGAGTTGATAATCTTTTAGGGTCTTTTAGAAATAGCCAACCTATCAATGTTTCAAAACCAGTAGCTCTTGAGTATATTGTAGGGTCTGAAGACTTTGGATATCTCTTTGTTTTATTTCTAGCACGTCTAATTAAATCTATTTCATTTGTATTTAATAAATGTTCAATTTGACTTAATGATTTTGATTGAGATTTAGCTTTAACTTCGTTTACTACTGATAAATGGAGTTCTTTTGCTTTTAAAGGAAAATGAACATGTCTTAATCTTTGGTGAAGTTCCCATACTGAATCCCCAAGCCAAGCAAGTTGAATAACGCCTATCTCTTCAGGCGATCCATAGGGGACTAAATTCTGAATCCAATAATTCAATTTTTTAAATAGTTTAATGCATCATCAAGACTCGATTTTAGATTAAGAAAGTCACCTAATCTAACAAGTTTAATAGTTTGAGCAACTCTCGAATTTCCAACAACTGAGAAACCCAACTTTAACTTTTTACATTCTTTAGCAGTTTGAACAAGAGCTCCAAGACCAGAGGAATCAAGAAAATCAATTTTTGAAAGATCAATAACGAATGGAAGTTCGTTTTTTATGTTATTAGTCAAATAAGTTTTAAATTGTTTTTCTGAAAATGCATCAAGTTGTCCTTTAAAAGTAAAAACAATAATATTAGTTTTTACTTCTAGGTTTCCTCTTAAAGAGACCGTTAACTTCTGGAAATCTTCTATGGTCTAATTCCTCCAAAAAATTAAAGTATCAAATGTAATTATCAAATCAAAAGAAAACAATATGTCAACATCTTTCTAACATTAGAGAAACAAATTTTTTAAATAAATAATCTGAATCATGTGGACCAGGTCCTGCTTCTGGGTGATATTGAACGCTAAATATTGGCTTATTATTAACTTCCAATCCAGCAACAGTATTATCATTTAGGTTAAAGTGAGTTACTTTGACTTTCTCTTTTGAGAGTGAATTTGGATCGATAGCAAACCCATGATTCTGACTAGTAATTTCAATTTTATTATTATTACCACAAGGATGATTTAAACCACGATGTCCAAAGGGAAGTTTATAAGTGGAACCACCTAAAGCCAATCCAAATATTTGATGCCCAAGACAAATTCCGAACATGGGTATTTCACCATATTCAATTAATGATTTTGCTAAATCTATACCTTCAGTAACAGAGGATGGATCGCCTGGACCATTCGAGAAAAAAATGCCATTGGGTTTATTAGATAGAACTTCTTTTATAGAAGATTTAGAAGGCAAAACTAAAATCTCACAACCATGGGAGACTAATCTGTTTAAAATTGATTTTTTCATTCCGAAATCAATTGCTACTATCTTTAGTTTTTTATTATTTTCAGAATATATTTTTCTAACATCAAAATTTGTTTCTGTTGTATCTTGCCATAGATATTTTTGTTTAGTTGAAACTAATTTTGATAAATTCAAACCCTCCATCTTTGGAGTTTCATCAATCATCTTTAAACAACTATCTATAGTTTTATCTTCAGAAGTAAGGACCCCATTCATTGAGCCATTAGATCTTAAGATTTTAACAAGAGCCCTAGTATCAATTCCACAAAGACCTATGACGTTTTTCTCAACTAACCATTGTTCAAAAGTCTTTGAAGATCTCCAATTACTATTATTTGATGAATAGTTTCTGACAATTATTCCTTTAACACTATTACTAGACTCTGAATCCTCATTATTAATGCCAGTATTTCCAACTTCTGGATAAGTGAACGTTAATATTTGCCCATAGTAGCTTGGATCAGTAATAACTTCTTGATATCCAGTCATGCCAGTATTAAAAACAATTTCGCCAACAGCTGTCCCCGATGCTCCAAAAGAAAATCCCGGGAATATAATTCCATTACTTAAAACTAATTTTGCGTTTTTTTTATAGGGATTAATCATAAATTTCAAATTAATTCATTTGAAGATAAATAATTTTTTAGTAGTAAAAAATTTTTCCAAGGATTACCATGATTTATTGAAAATAAAGCTTTATTAAAGCCTTTAAATAAATCATCCTCAATTCCTGCAACCCAGAAAACTAATGCGGTATTCAATGCAACAACCTCTTTATGAGATTTTTGTCCAGAACCATCTAAAGTAGATTTTAATATTTCTTCGTTAGTTACTCCTTCAGGAACTACAAGCTGGTCATTTGAAACATTTTCATGGTGGAAATCTGAAATATTGATTTTAGAAAATCTTAATTCACCATTTTCAACAAAGACTAATTTATTATCTCCTTGAAGTGAGGCCTCATCAAGGCCACCTGAACCATGAACTACTATAGCTCTATTCATTCCCATTTTTAATAGCGCAGATCCCATAGGTTCTAAAAGATCATCAGAAGCAACACCTAGTACTTGTGCATTAGGTCTTAAAGGATTTACCAATGGTCCTAGTTGGTTAAATACAGTCCTTATTCCTAAGGCCTTTCTTAAAGGAGCTAGTTTTATTAGTGATTTATGCCAAACAGGGGCAAACAAAAAAGTTATTCCAATTTCATTAACAGCAGAGATAACTTTGTCTAAGGGACAATTTAAATTAAGACCAAGGTTAAGCAAAACATCTGCAGAGCCAACTTTTCCACTAGCACTTTTATTCCCATGTTTAGCAATTTTTACACCGCAAGATGAAGCAACAAAAGCAACTGCAGTAGAGATATTAAATGTATTAGCCCCATCTCCTCCAGTACCGCAAGTATCCACCATAAATAATTTTGGTCTAGCTAAAGGCAATTCACAAACATTTAAAAGTTCCTGAGCCATAGAACACAATTCATCCCCTGAACACCCTTTGGCTCTTAAAGCACTTAAAAAAGCACCAGTTTGAACATCAGATATCTCATCATTAAGCCATCTTTTCATTAACGATCTAGAAGTTGATTCATCAAGGTTTTTACCCTCTAACAAAATGTTTAGTATTTCGACGTTGGAAAAATTGGAAGACATCTATTTGAAGAATATGCAGATTAATTTTAATTTGAGGTGTCAAAACCTGACCCAACTAAATCTTTATTTGTATTAGAAGGCCTAAAACTTCTTGACCAAATATCTTTTGTCTTTGAAAAAAGTTGATTTTTACTAATTTTCCAAAAATTTAAAGTTTTTTCAATATCATTTTTAATTTCAGTTTCACCAGGAAAATTTGAATACCGATTTATTAATCTAGCTAAATTAATAAAATCGATATCTTCAGGTTTTTGTTTAGTAATAAGAGAATCTATAATGTTCCTATCTGTTGCATGTAATGGATGAGTTTGTTCGTTACTCATAAATAAATACTGAATCATTTATAAAATTAGCTCACATATTTAAAAATGAAACATTATCTTAATCATATCGGCAAATTTAAATGGAAAATTTAAAGTTCAAGATTTTATCTAAATATCTCAGGCCATACAAAAAAGAATTTATATACGGGGCTTTAGCTTTATTAATAGTTAATATATTGAGTGTTGTAATACCTCTAGAAGTAAAAAACATAATTGACCAATTACAAAATGGCTTTTCTTCAGAATTTGTGATCTCTAAATCTTTATGGTTAATATTTCTAGCTACATGTATGGGTCTAATAAGATTATTTTCAAGACAGATTGTCTTTGGCATAGGTAGAAAGGTTGAGGTTAATCTTCGTCAGAAACTTTTCGATCATTTGCTTATTCAAGATCCAGAATGGATTCAGAAAAAAGGGAGTGGTGACATTATTAGTAGAGCTACGAGCGATGTTGAAAACATAAGAAGGCTTTTAGGTTTTACTGTTTTAAGTTTATGCAATATTGTCTTGGCTTATTCTTTTACTATTCCGTCAATGTTTTCGATCAACAAAACATTAACGATATCATCATTAATGATTTTTCCATTAATTCTTGGAATTGTTAGCTTATTTGGCGGGAGAATGGTAAACCAAAGAAGAGCTCAACAAGAAGCATTATCCAAACTTAGTGATCTCATACAAGAAGATCTTTCTGGGATTAGCGCTATCAAAATTTATGCACAAGAAGAAGCTGAGAAGAAAGAATTCAATAAATATAATTATTCCTATCAAAAATCTGCGATAAAACTTGCAAGAACAGCGAGTACCCTATTTCCATTATTACAAGGTATATCCTCAATTTCACTCTTAATTTTATTAGGATTAGGAACTTATCAACTACAAAGTGGATTCATATCAATAGGTGGGTTAGTTGCTTTAATACTTTATGTAGAAAGGCTAGTTTTCCCAACAGCTCTTTTGGGTTTTACATTAAATACTTTCCAATTAGGTCAAGTAAGTTTAGATCGTGTGGAAGAAATCTTCCAAAACAATCCTAATATTGTAGATACGTCAAATCCTAAATATCTAAAAAAGGAGATTAAAGGTTTTTTGGAAGCAAAAGACTTAACCATAAAATATCAGGGATCTAAATTTAATTCTCTAAATAATCTTAATTTTAAAATTTATCCTGGAGAACTTGTTGCAATTGTTGGACCAGTCGGCTGCGGCAAAACGACACTAGCAAAATCTCTTGGGAGAACCATTGAAATTCCAGATGGTCAATTATTTTTAGATAATATTGATATAAAATCCTTGAGGTTAAATGATCTTAGAAAAAATATTGCTATTGTTCCTCAAGAGGCATTTTTATTTACTTCAACGATTTCAGAAAATCTATGTTTTGGGCAACCAAACGCTTCTAAAGTTCTAATCAAGGAAAGTGCAACAAAAGCTGGATTGATCGATGATATTAATAATTTTCCTCAAAGGTTTAAAACTATTGTTGGCGAAAGAGGTATTACATTAAGTGGCGGACAAAGGCAAAGGACAGCACTTGGAAGAGCATTACTTGTAAATTCTAATATCGTTGTTCTTGATGATGCGTTAGCGAGTGTAGACAACAAAACCGCCGCAAAAATAATTGATGAAATGCGAGAACAAAGTAATAAAACAATTATAATGATTAGTCACCAACTATCTGTCGCTGCTACTTGTGATAGGGTTTTGGTAATGGATAAAGGAGAAATAGTACAAGAGGGTAAACATATTGATTTAGTTAAAGAAAACGGATTATATAAAAAACTTTGGGAAAGAGAATTAGCTACTAATATTATTAAAAGTTAAAATTAGGTAATTTAATTTATGATATAAAAATTAAAAATATGTTTAAGTTTCTAAAAAGTATTATGAATAATGAAAAATCATCTATTAATAACCATAGTAATTCAATTCATAGAATATTAAAAACAGATATAAAAAAGGATCCTAATCATTTGGAAGATGAAATAGTATTTGGTTGTGGATGTTTCTGGGGAGCTGAAAAATGCTTTTGGAAACTTCCTGGGGTGATAACAACTTCAGTGGGTTACGCTGGTGGTGAGAAAATTAATCCAACTTATTATGAAGTATGTTCAGGTGCAACTGGTCATTCAGAGGTTGTAAGAGTTGTTTGGGATAAAAACAAAATTGATATTAGTGATTTATTAAAAATGTTTTGGGAGTGTCATGACCCAACACAAAAAAACAGACAAGGTAATGATATAGGAACTCAATATAGGTCTGCTATTTATTATAAAAATGAAAATAATTTAAAAATTATATTAGCCAGTAAAGCGCAATACCAAAAGGAACTAAATAAAAAAAGTCATGGTTTAATTGAAACAGAAATAAAAATGATTGATACCTATTATTATGCTGAAGAATACCATCAACAATATCTTGCATCACCAGGTAGTAGGCAGTATTGTTCTGCATCTCCTACAAAAGTAAAATTAGAGAGTTTTACTGGAAGTAATTTCAAATTAAATGATGCTGTATGGGAAAATTTTAATTGGGAAGTTGACAAGTGTGTATTGAGATCTGATAACAAACGTATAAAAAATTACAATTAAAACTAACTTATCTTTATAGTACTAATACGGGGCGTAGCGCAGTTTGGTAGCGCACCACTTTGGGGTAGTGGGGGTCGTGGGTTCAAATCCCGCCGTTCCGATCATTTATTTTCATCATTAATAAGAGATTTGTATAGCTTATATGAACTTATTCCAACAGCTATAAAAGTAAATGATGAAAAAAACACTAGTACTGCTATGGTTAGGTTTGAAACTTCAACTTCACCTAACTGGAAAGATATAAAAATATTCATAAAAATTTTTTTAAACATTAGCATAATTACTAAAAATTATTTTTAAAAAATATTATAAATTTAGAAGAATTACTAGGCCAAATGCAATCCGGTAGAAAATAAATAATTTCAAGCCATTTGAAGAAAAATACCTTAACAAGAAATCAATTGCAAATAATGAAGAAAAAAATGTCGTTGCGAGTCCAACAATGAGAGGGAAAAAACTTAGTGACTTAAATTCACTGAATGAAGAAATAAATTCAACTATAGCGGCAAGAGAGATGGCAGGAATTCCTAAAAGAAAGGAAAATTTTGCTGCATCACTTCTTTCCCAACCAGAAATTAAAGCTGTGGAAATAGTAATTCCAGACCTTGAAACACCTGGGAAAATTGCAAAAGCTTGAGCAATACCTATTAATAAACTATCTGAATAGTTATAGTTCTTTAAATTTATCGATACTTTTTTTGCAATATCAGCTATGTACATATAAATAGCCATAAGAAAAGAAACAACTGCTATTGATATATTGGAACGAAGCACACTATCAAAAAAATATGGGAAAATAAATTTTATGGTTCCTCCAAGTAAGATTATTGGTAAAGTTCCAATAAAAATTGACTTCAATAACTTTTTATAGTTTAGATAATTAAAATTTTTTTTTGAAGAAAGTCTCTTCAATTTAAAAATATCTTTTCTAAAGTACCAGATAACAGCTAAAACACTTCCCATTTGAATAATTGCAGATACAGAATGTCCAGGATCATCAACTCCAAAAAATAGTGATATTACTTTTAAATGAGCAGTACTACTAACAGGTATAAATTCTGTTAATCCCTGAATTAAGCCATATAATATAAATTCTAAATATTCCAAAGTTTTTAAAATTTCCTAATTTATTAATAGCAATTTAAAATTTACACCTTACATTTAATAGGTAAAAGCAAATAAAAAATGAAAAAAAAATCTTTTTTATCCATAATATTTTTTTCTGCTACATTAATATTCTCTAATAATGTGCAGGCGAATTATTTGTTGATAATTGGAACTTATAGACAAGGGCCAGGAGGAAGGCCTGAGGTTAGTGGGATAACTAGTCCATCTTTGTATTCTGTACCCATGAGAGACTTGGATACATGTAATAAGGCAGGAGAAAAAATCACAAAAGAAATTTACAAACCTGTTTGGCAATTTGATAGCAAATGGACTTGTGTATTTAATGGAGATAAAAAATAAAACTACCTTTTAACATCATGAGCACAACCATCACCCTCATAATTTTCACTTTCGTAAAAATCATTTTTTGTACCAAAATAAATAGTTAATAAAACGAATGGTAAACTTAGTATAAATAGAATAGTTGTTAAATCCATAACCAAAAAAATTGTATTAAATAAGGTTATAAATAAAAATAATAACCAAATTCTTAATATTCAGCTTTAATAATCTGTTGGTCCTTTAATACCAAGATAAAAGAAAGCTCCTAAACCTACTAAAAGTAAAACGCCAGCGACTGCAGCAGAAGGGACAAAACCTCCTATTGCAAAAGAAGAAAAATAAAACATCTAAATACCAAAACTAGTTAAATAATATCAATAATAAATAGGTATTTGTAAAAAATTTTGACTCGAAGACAATTTAATAATTTCCATTCTAAGCAACCAACGTTGAATCTTCATTATCAGAAGAAATTCTTATTCTCTCTTCTAATTTAGGTCCATATAATTCATTTCCCCAAATTTCAACTCTAGAATCTTCTGGGGCCATAAAAGTGAGAATATCAGTTGGGAATAAGACCCTCTCTAAAAAAAAATTTGATGGACCAATGCATCTCAAGACAACCATTCTACAAGCTTCATTTTTGTAAGTAAATTCAACCATCTCTAATCAACAAAATATAAGTCATTTAACAACATTTAGAAGTATAAAAAATGTATAAAAAATTACTGAAAAAAAAGAAAATTAGTATTTACTGCAAATTAAGACCAGCTTCAACTAAATTTCTTTCTTGATCAATTAATAACAATGCATAAGAATTAATAACATCAAAACATTCACTTGGAATAGAAACATTAAGCATTCTCAAAAAATTAGATAATTTATCATCTTGAAGGGCATTTCCTTTCTTTAAAAACATTTCTTTTTCTTGATTTGTCTTCCACATATTCATATATTCAAACTTCAATGGCTTTAATTGCCAAATATTGTCAATTAAACCCCAAACATCTAAATATTTGGCCAAGTTATTTTGAATGATAAATCTATAAGAAGTTTCATGGGGACTCAAGGCCACTGAATTTATAACTTGATTATTAACTTCACCTGAGAAAGGTTCTACTCCCAAAAACCATCCTTCAATTATTAATAAATCAGGATTATCTAATCTCCAATGTGATCTATCTCCTAAGCCATTTCTTAATGATTTGTCGAAAACAGGTACGTTTAAATTACCATTTATTTTCCAATTCAATAATTTTTCATACATTAATTCTACTGAGTGACTACCCGGGAACCCTCTTGAAACATTCCAGGGGTTATTAATAATTGCCAGTTTCATTTCTTCTGAAGGGAGATAAAAATCATCAATTGAAATAACAGACACTTTGAAATTTAATTTCAAAGATATAGCTTCAAGCCAATTACCTAAAGTTGTTTTACCTGTTCCTGGTAAAGCTGATATGCCAATAATTTTTCTAGAAGAAAAATTATTTTTAAATTTATAAGCTTGAGACAAAAGAGGTAAAGCTAAACCCCAAATCCAATCATCGTTTACCTTATTATTCCAATATTGATCAATTGAAAGGATATTTTTTTGATTATTCCAAAAATGTACCCATTCATTCAATGATTCCCAACCAATATCAATAATTAATTTTTCAAATTTATCAATAGGAAATTTAATATCTAAATTTTTCACGTTTCTAATTAATTTCTAGCTTATTTAATAATTTATTGATTTCATTTTTCCAACCATATCCATTTGGTTCAGAAGCTAAAATAAATTCCAAATCATTTAATTGATCTATCAAATTCAAGTTAGGTCCTTCTTTCCCAGGTATAACTATTCTAATATCTGAGTTTAAAAGTAAAGGTAAATCATTTGGAGAATCACCTAAACCTATAATTTTTATATTTTTAATATTCGAATATTTTTTAAGAGCATCTATTGCTTTCCCTTTATTAGAATTTCTAGATAATAGATGACTCATTCTATTCCCTTTAAAAATATCAACTTTAAATTTTTTACAACAGTTAGTAATTTTTTTATCTAAAAAACTGGGAGGATTTAAAAAAGGCATACTCCAATGTCTATCACGCATTAAATTCAATGAGTTGCCTTTTAAACCTGTTAGCTCAGTGGCTTCATGATCAGTGAGATTATTAAGAGGAGTAAGTTTGTAATCAATTTCTATAGAAATTAAATTTAAGATTTCTTCGAGCAATTCGTATTCTATCCCAAGAATAATTTCTCCATTTACTCTTTTAAGAGATTCACCATATATTGCCGCACCATTTTCAACAATATAGGGATCTATTAAATTTAGTTCCTTTCTAATAACCCTCACTTCTGATGCTGTCTTGCTTGTGCAAAGAATTACAGGTATTGAGAATTTTTGTAGTTTTTTTATAGTTTCTTTAGCTGGTGTTAAATCATAAGAGTGATCCATTAAAGTACCATCTACATCACTCACAACCCAAATAGAGGAATTTTCTATCATATTTAAAGAGCACCAAGCCAAATAACTTGAAAAGGATCAAGACTAATATTTTTCCAATTGTATTTAGTGGATGTTAAAAAATCTTGAGTATTGAAATCATTATCAATTATTTTTGGCAAATCATTATCATTTAATTGATAATTAATTTTATTTTCAGTCATATTATGAATTGCAAAAACAGACTTAGGACCTTTACTTCTTTTGATTACAACAATGTCGCTTCTACCTTTTGACAAACATTCCATTTCCGAACAAGGGTGAAATTGCTTTAATTCTGATCTGACATTCATAGCATTACGAAGATATTTTAAATTTTTATTAGCATTGGATTGAGAATTATTTAAAACGGATAAAAGATGTTCTGATTTAAACTTTTCTCTATTTAGGTCTCTTCTTTGACCTGTCTTAGAAAAACTTTTGATATCATTTTCTGATGCTAGTAATGCTGGTAAATAGAAGGCAGGGACTCCTTTCAGAGCCATTACTATTAATTGACTCAAAATAAATCTCTCATATTGAAATCTTTTAGAATCTCTACTGGAGTCTTCCATTGCACTCCACCAACTAATATTCAATTCATAAGGTATATCATCACCATTTGATAAACGTCTATGACTTACTAATCCCCCTCTTTTCTCACAATTAATTAATAAATCTTTTATTCTCTCTTCGTTCATTAAACCCTCAAGAGCTCTTAACCCAACACCATCATGGGATGCAGTGAAATTAAAAAGAGTAGTATCTTCAGGTAATTGAGGCCAATCAAAAATCCATGAGTTTAGAATATCAGCTCTTGAAGTAATAATTGCTTCTAGGAGAAGAGGAGGCAATGGAAAATTATATGCCATGTGGGCTTCATCACCTTGAATAAGATAAGATAAATTTTCTTTCTGAGGCACATTAGTTTCGGTTATTAGAACTCCATCATCAAGAAGATTATTTAAAAGAACTCTTAGGAGTTTCACAATTGAATGTGCTTTTGGCAAATGTAAGCATGTTGTCCCAGATTCCTTCCAAATAAAACCTACAGCATCAAGCCTGAACCATTTAATTCCGTTAGATAAATAAGTAATAATTAAATTTAAGAATTCAAGAGTCATTTTTGGATTATGCCAATTCAAATCAATTTGATCTGGACCAAAAGTTGTCCAAACTTGCTTAGGTCCATCTTCAGTATTTATTTGAGAAAACAATGATGAACTTCTTGGCCTAACTACTTTTGACCAGTCAAGATTACTCTCAGGCGAAAAAACATTTGATATTCCTGGTTCTTGGGATTTAATAAATTGTTGAACCCATGGGTGAGATGATGAAACATGGTTTAGTACCAAATCAGCCATCAAATCATGATTTTTAGAAATACTTTTAAGATCATCCCAACCACCAAATTTTTCTTCTAAAGAATCATAACTTGAGACTGCAAAACCTCCATCGCTTGTCGATCTTAAAAAAGGAAGAATATGCACAACTTTAGATAAATTGCCAAAATGTTTGCTTAACAACTCCCTAAGAGTTTTTAATGTTGCCTCGCCATCTTTATAAATACTGTCTGCATAAGTTATCAAAACCGAATGAGATTCATTCCAACTTTCCTTATCTCTTATTTCTTCATAAGCAGATTTCTCTGAGAAATCATCTAAAATCTGTAATAATTGATTTGAAATAAAATTAATTTCTTCTGTAGTATTATTTGAATAAATTGTTTTTAACAATTTATCAACTTTTAATCTATCTAATTTTTTCTCTGAATCAATTTGCTTCACTTTGAAAAAATCATCGAAGTATTAATACTATTCTGCACATCAATTAGAAAATGGACTTTCAACAAGGGTTAATCACAACAATACATGAATATGGAGTTACAAAAAATTTACTAAAAGAATTAAACAAAAGTCTTAAAAAAAGATCAACTAGTATTTTAATTCCATGTTTATATGAAGAGTTTGAGCGTCCAGCATTAAAAGATATAAGAGAAGTTTTAAAAAACCTTACAGGCTTAAATGAATTAGTTATTGCTCTCTCTGCAAAAACTGTTGAGCAAGTTAAAGCAGCAAAATTGTTTTTTGAATCAATGCCATTTCCAGTTCATGTTCAATGGACTAATTCTCAATCGGTAATAGAGCTTTTAAAAAGCCAAGAAAAAAATGGTCTAGAACTTTTAGGAACCCCAGGTAAAGGATGGGCTGTCTGGCAAGGTATAGGAGTTGCGACTAGAAAATCAGAAGTTGTTGCTCTTTTTGATGCTGATATAAGAACTTTTAGTCCTTTGTATCCTTCAAGAATGATACTTCCACTTCTAGATGAATCATATGGAATATCATATGTAAAAGCTTTTTACAGTAGGTTATCTTTAGAAACAAATCAATTACAAGGCAGAGCAACAAGATTATTTGTGGGGCCTTTATTAGCAAGTCTTGAGCAGTTAGTTGGTAAGGGTCCCTTTTTACAGTATCTGCAATCATTCAGATATCCATTAGCAGGAGAGTTCGCCTTTACTAAAGATCTTGCTATGAATTTAAGAATACCTTGTGACTGGGGTTTAGAAATAGGTTTATTATCAGAGGTTTATAGAAACGTAAGAACTTCTAAAATAGCCCAAGTTGACCTAGGTTTATTTGATCATAAACATAAAAATATTGGTGATTCCTCTAAAGAAGGATTGCAAAAAATGTGTACAGAAATACTTTCAAGTGTTTTAAGAGGTTTAATGGAGCATCAAGCCGAGACCTTAACTAGCACTCAACTGGCAACTTTAGAAGTTCTCTACAAAAGAGTTGGGGAAGATAGGGTAAAACAATTTGGATTAGATTCTGCAGTCAATCAACTTCCATATGATAGGCATGAAGAAGAACTATCAGTACAAAAATTTGCGAAACTATTGAGACCTGCTACAGAAGATTACCTAGCTTGCCCAACTACTCAGCAGTTACCAAGTTGGTCAAGAGTTCTATCTTGTGAGAATAAACTACAGGAAGATTTGGCTATTGCTGGTTCAAAAGATATAAAGACAAATCAGAAAGAATTAATTAAAAACTTCTAAAGTAAAAAATACCTTTGAGCCATTGGGACCTCATTAAGTGGTTCACAAGTAAGAAGTTCCCCATCAGAAAAAACTTCATAAGTTTGAGGATCGACTGAAATATTAGGTAGTTTACTATTAAGTTTTAAGTTGGATTTATTGATATTTCTGGTATTTTCTACGGCAATACATTTCTTTTGTAAGCCTAATTTACTTGGAATATTTTGATCAATTGAATTTTTACTTAAAAAAGTCAAAGAACTCTTAAATAGAGATTGGCCGAAACTTGCAAACATAGGACGACCATGTACAGGACCTGGAGTAGGAATTGAAGCATTTGCATCACCCATCTGAGCCCAAACTATAGATCCTCCCTTAACAACTAATTCAGGCTTTACCGCAAAAAAGGAAGGTTTCCATAACGCCAAATCAGCAATTTTTCCCTTTTCTATAGAACCAACATGTTTATCAATACCATGAGCTATTGCAGGATTAATTGTGACTTTAGAAATGTATCTCTTTACTCTATAATTATCGTTTCTATCAGAATCCTGCGATAGCGGTCCCCTTTGGACTTTCATTTTATGAGCGGTTTGAAAAGTTCTCGTAATTACTTCACCAACTCTTCCCATAGCTTGAGAATCACTAGCAATAATTGAAAAGGCACCCATATCATGCAATATATCCTCAGCAGCAATAGTTTCTCTTCTGATCCTTGATTCAGCAAATGCAATATCTTCTGGGATTTTAGAGTCTAAATGATGACAAACCATTAACATGTCAAGATGTTCTTCTAATGTGTTCCTCGTATAGGGTCTTGTAGGATTTGTACTACTTGGAAGAACATTTTTTTCTCCACAAATTTTTATGATATCTGGCGCATGACCTCCACCTGCTCCTTCGGTATGAAAAGTATGAATAGTTCTTCCTGCAATAGCTTTGATGGTATCTTCAACAAAGCCTGCCTCATTCAAAGTATCAGTATGAATACATACTTGAACGTCAAACTTATCTGCAACATTAAGACATGAATTTATTGTAGAGGGAGTTGTTCCCCAATCCTCATGAAGCTTCAATCCACATGCACCAGCTTCAACCTGATCAATCAGATTCCACTCATTTGTTGAGTTTCCTTTTCCAAAAAATCCTAAATTCATGGGGAATGCTTCTGCAGATTGAAGCATTCTTGAGATATGAAAAGAACCTGGAGTACAAGTAGTGGCATTTGTGCCAGTTGCTGGTCCAGTTCCTCCTCCCAACATGGTTGTAATTCCTGAGGATAGTGCTGTTTCAATTTGTTGGGGACAGATAAAGTGAATGTGGGTATCTATTGAACCTGCAGTGAGAATATGTCCTTCTCCAGCTATTACTTCTGTTGATGCACCAATAATAATATCGACATTATCCTGGATATCAGGATTACCCGCCTTACCAATTTCAAAAATCATTCCATCTTTTATGCCCACATCAGCCTTAATTATTCCCCACCAATCTACGATCAAAGCATTAGTTATTACGGTATCTACAGCTCCATCAGATCTTCTTACTTGAGACTGTCCCATCCCATCTCGAATAACTTTACCTCCACCGAATTTAACTTCATCTCCGTATGTGGTTAAATCCTTTTCTACTTCTATAAAAAGTTCGGTATCAGCTAGTCTTACTCTATCTCCGGTAGTGGGTCCGTAAGTTTGCGCGTAAGTATTTCTGTCAATTTTATAGGACATAATTTTAAGTATCTAAAGAACCATTAACCAATGAATTGAAACCATGTGCAATTCTTAACCCTGAATAAGGAACTAATTTGACATCAGTTGTATCTCCAGGTTCAAATCTAATTGCTGTTCCTGCAGGAATGTCAAGACGCATACCACGTGTTAATTCTCGATCAAAAATTAAAGCCTTATTAGCTTCAAAAAAATGATAATGAGATCCAATTTGTACAGGTCTATCACCAGAATTAGAAACTTTTACTGTTTTAACATCCTTACCAAGATTTAATTCGATTTCACCTTGCTTAGGAATTATTTCGCCAGGAATTAAATTACTCATAACTAATTAATCGGATTGTGAATAGTAACTAACTTTGTGCCATCAGGGAAAACTGCTTCTATTTGGACTTCATCAACCATTTCAGGAATGCCCTCCATAACTTGTGATTTTGAAAGCCAGGTAGTTCCCTCTGACATTAATTGACTTACACTTTTCCCATCTCGAGCTCCTTCAAGAACTTGAAAACTCAAAAAAGCAATTGTTTCAGGATAATTAAGTTTAAGACCTCGACTAAGCCTTCTTTCAGCTAAGAGTGCAGCAGAAAAAATCAATAATTTATCCTTTTCTTGAGGTGAAAGATGCATAATAAAAAATTAGTCTATAAATTCTTAAAAAAGGTTCTTTCTGAACATAATTAATAATTCATAGAATCTTGTAAAGGCCATACACCTTGATATTTTGGCTCACAAAATCCACTAACAGACCTAATTTGTTTCCAAATACAAAAAAAACATTTCCTAGCTTCTTGAGAAGAACTCCCCAGGAATCTTATAGAGATTCCATTTTCAAGGATCCCAATAGATAAATTATTATCAGTTTCATTGAAAATCTTTTTTATATTTCCTACAAGATTGTTTATTTTTGACTTAGAAAAATCTTTTTCACAAATCCAAATTAAAGATCCAAATACAGGCATATAATCCATACCTGACTTGGCCAGATAACTTGCCTTCGATAATTCAATTTGATCAACATATTCCCAATCATCATATAAATCATTATTTCTCATAATTTCTAATTTAGATCTAAAAACTCCACTCTCAATAGATTCTCCGGAAGAAGATCTCCCAAGCCTTATTAAATCAGTAAATAAAAAACTTGAAGTTTCTGAAATAGATACTTTAAACTTTTGCTCATATAAACCATTCGCAAAGATAATTGTTTCTTGAGGAAGATATTCCAAATGAGAATTATCAAGAATATTTATAAGATTTTTTTGCTTTGAAAAAGTTCCTTTTGGATTGATTTTAGATATCCCAACTGATCCATATACTTTCTGAGCTGAAGAAGTAGTCAACAATACCTTAGAGTTTTTTTCAAGATTTACCTCAAACTCAAGTAAATCGCCACCAACCAATCCCCCTGCAGTATGAAGAACAGGTAAAATGCATCTGCCCTCCTGATCATGAGTAGACTTTAATAACTTGTAAGGAGAAGTAGATTTAGAATTAAAGATTGTTTTACCAACATTTCCTAAACTTGCATTATTATTAAAAAAATTTAAGAAACAATTACCTTCCCAAGAAGTTTTAATCATAAATTGTTTTCTTTAATTACTAAATTAAAGTAACCAAAAATTTTGATTATGAGAATTAATAAACAAATAGTTGTAACTGATTGGATTAAGGAAAAACCTCGACTAGGTTCATTTTTAAAACTTACCCTAAGTTCAGATGAAAGAAGAATCTTACGAGGTAAAAGATTAACTGATTGTGATCAAGAAATAATTTTACAATTACCTAGAGAGGGTAAATTAAATGATGGAGATTTTCTTTTAACCAATGTGTCCAATTTTTATGTAGAGATAATTGCCAAAACAGAAAATTTAATTGAAATAAGTTCCAATTCTAAAAATGAACTTATTAAAACTGCTTATCATCTAGGAAATAGGCATGTAGAAGTAGAAATTGAAGAAGATATTCTTCTAACAAAAGATGATTACGTAATTGAAAATATGCTTAAAAATTTTAATGTTGATATCGTAAATACCCAAAAAAAATTTTTTCCGGAAAGAGGTGCCCACAGTCATGAGTAAAAGTCACTTATTAAAATATTTATTAATAAGCCCTAACTTACCAGTTGGAGGATTTTGTTATTCCGAGGGATTGGAGAGTTACCTAAATAATAAAGATTTGAAAGACTCAAATTCGGTAAAAGATTTAATCATAAACGAACTAAAAATTGGTCAGATTAGACTAGATGCAAAACTATTATTAGATTTTTTTGATATTTTCATTGAGTTAAACCAAGGCAAAAATTTAAAAAGTAATTTGCATAAGCTATTGAGTTTGGATAAATGGATCCTCTCATCAAAAGACTCGGTCGAATTGAGAGAACAACAAACTCAAATGGCAAAATCTCTCTTTGATTTAAACAAAGAATTTGGATTTGAATATCTATATAAAAAAAATAAAAAAAACTCCTGGCCTCTAGCGTGGAGTTGGGCTTGTTATTGTTTTGAAATTACGAAGTTGGAAATGGTTGAGAATTTTTTCTATGCGTGGAGTGCAAACCAACTTAGTGCAGCATTAAGGATTATTCCTATTGGTTCAACAAAAGCACAATTAATTCAGAAAGATTTATTAGCAATAATTTCAAAAATTTCTAAAGAAATTATGGACAAAGAAATTGATGACATCTATTTTGGCAATGTAGGTTTAGCTATGGCACAACAAAATCATAATGACCTTTATACAAAACTTTTTAGAAATTAATTTATGAGTAGCAAATTGAGAGTAGGAGTTGCTGGCCCCGTAGGTTCAGGAAAAACTGCATTAGTAGAGACTCTATGTTTAAGCCTGAAAAACAATTATGAGATAGCTGTTGTCACCAATGATATCTACACTAAAGAAGATGCTAACTTTCTAATAAATAAAAAAGTTTTAGAAGAAGGAAGGATTATTGGTGTAGAAACAGGAGGTTGTCCCCATACAGCGATAAGAGAGGATTGTTCCCTAAATAAAAACGCAGTTTTAGATTTAGAAAATAAATATAATCCTTTAGATTTTGTTTTTGTAGAAAGTGGAGGTGACAATTTAGCATCTAGTTTTAGTCCAGAACTTGTAGATTTATCAATATATGTGATTGATGTATCTGCTGGAGACAAAATCCCTAGAAAAGGGGGCCCAGGGATAACAAGGTCAGATTTATTACTAATAAACAAAATTGACTTAGCAGATATGGTTGGTGCAGATTTAAATATTATGAAAAGTGATACGGAATTTATGAGAAAAGGGAAACCTTGGTTTTTTACCAACCTTAGTAGCGGCAAAGGTGTTGAAGAAATAACTCATTTTTTAGAATCACATATACCCAACAATCGAAACTAGAAAGATGTTGATTTCTAATATATTGGATTCAACAAAAAGTTACGACAGATACAAAACGAATCCTCACTCGTTAATAACTTTTACTTTATCCCCCTAATGAGGGTCAATTACCTAATTTATCCTAATTCATGAGAATTTCAAGGCGCATTTTGGCAGGATTAGCTACTGCCTCACTTGCTGTTACAGCTACTTCATGTGGTGGAGGTGGAACCTCCGGAAGTTTCGATGACACAGTAACCGTTGGTATTTTACATTCTTTATCTGGAACAATGGCAATTTCTGAATCAACACTTGTTGATACTGAAAAAATGGCTATTGAAGAGATAAATGCTGCTGGTGGTGTTAAGGTTGGCGGCAAAAGCTACAAAATAGAATACATAGTTGAAGATGGTGCTTCTGACTGGCCTACTTTTGCTGAAAAATCCAAGAAACTTATTGACCAAGACGGAGTTCCTGTCGTATTTGGTGGTTGGACATCTGCAAGTAGAAAAGCAATGTTACCAGTCTACGAATCAAAGGATGCTTTCCTTTATTACCCAATTCAATATGAAGCCCAAGAATGTTCTAACAACATTTTTTACACAGGAGCTACACCAAACCAACAATCAGAACCAGCTACAGATTTCATGTATAAGCGTTCTCCCGCAGCTGGTGGAGATTTCTTCCTTGTAGGTTCTGATTATGTATTCCCAAGAACTTCAAACACAATCACAAAAGCACAGGTCAAACAGTTAGGAGGTAAAGTTGTTGGAGAAGATTACCTTCCATTAGGGAACACTGAAGTTGCTCCAATTATCTCTAAAATCAAAAAGGCGCTTCCTGAAGGTGGAATAATCATCAATACCCTTAATGGTGACCAAAACGTTGCATTCTTCAAACAGATTCAAGACGCAGGTATCACACCTTCGAAGGGCTACTACGTAATGAACTATTCAATTGCTGAAGAAGAGATTAGTACAATTGGTCCTGAGTTCCTTGAAGGCCACTACGGGGCTTGGAACTACATGATGTCAATTGATACTCCTGCATCTAAGAAATTTGCTAAAAGTTTCAAGAAAAGATGGGGAGCAGATCGTGTTGTAGCTGATCCTCAAGAATCTGCTTATAACATGGTTTACTTATGGAAACAAGCAGTTGAAGATGCTGGAACTTTTGACGACAACGCTGTAAGGGAAGCCCTAGTTGGACAAAAGTTTGATGCACCACAAGGTCCAGTTGAAGTTATGCCTAACCATCACTTATCTCAAACAGTAAGAATTGGAGAGATTAATGCAGAGGGTGGATTTACAATTCTTGAAGAGACAGGAGTTGTTCTTCCTCAAGCATGGAATCAAAAGCATCCAAGCTCAAAAGGATTTGCATGCGATTGGACAGATCCTAAAAAAGGAGAAAAGTATAGGCTTTAATTTAATTAAAAACTATGCTTCAAAATAAAAGGAGGTTCACACCTCCTTTTATTTTATATAAACAAATATTTTCTTTTTCAAATTGGAGTTACTTTTCGACAGTCTTTTTAATGGTGTTGCGATCGGATCTGTACTACTTGTCGCTGCATTAGGTCTTGCGATTGTTTTTGGTCTTATGGGTGTTATTAATCTTGCCCATGGAGAACTTATGATGCTTGGAGCTTACACAACATACGTTACACAATTAATTTTCAAATTACCTATATTAAAACCCTTCTATAATTCATATATAATAGTCTCGATTTTCCTTGCTTTTATTGTTAGTGGAGTAGTAGGTATCCTTCTAGAAAAAACTATAATAAGGAAGCTTTATGGAAGTCCACTAGAAACTCTTCTCGCCACTTGGGGCGTAAGCTTGATTCTTCAACAATTCGTTAGAAGTGTACCTTTAGCTTATGGGACCGGTCTTGTTATAAGTCTTATAATTGGTTTATTTTTACCAACAACGTTTCCCCAAAAAATAAAAGAATCAATAAATTTCAAATATTTTAAATTTAGTTCTTGGATATTTGCTGCTTTATCTGGAGTTTTGACCGGTGGCTTAATCTCATCCACAGTAAGCAAACTTAGTAGAGCAAGTGCTCGTAATGTTGATGTAACAGCTCCTTCATGGATGAGGGGTCAAGTAGAAATTTTAGGAACTGCATTTCCTAAAACAAGATTAATGATAATTATCATTACTCTAATCTCTGTAATAGCGATAACATTATTTCTAAATCAAAGTGCTTGGGGGATGCGTATTAGAGCAGTTACTCAGAACCGACAAATGAGTGACTGCCTTGGTATATCTACTGAAAAAGTAGATATAATAACCTTTGGGATTGGATCTGGATTGGCAGGAGTTGCTGGAGTAGCAGTATCACTTTTAGGTTCTGTGGGACCAAATGTTGGAGGAAATTATATAGTAGGTTGTTTTATGGTTGTAGTTCTTGGAGGGGTAGGAAATTTATTAGGAACTGTATTTGCCTCGTTTGGGATAGGAATAATGACGGATTTAATTGGAGCTGGAAGGCTCTTATCAATATGGCCGGATATGCCTTTACCTCTCTCAAACACAATCAACTTTTTTGCAACAACAAGTATGGCAAGGGTAATGATATTTGCATTAATAGTTATATTTTTACAATTTAAACCCACAGGTTTATTTCCGCAAAAAGGAAGGATGGTTGAAAACTAATGTCCCTAAGTAAAATTAAATTTGATAAAAAAATAGTATTATCATTCTGGATAATATTAATAGCTTTAATTATTGCTGCACCAACTCTACTCCCTGTATTTAGATTAAATCTTCTTGGTAGATACTTATCTTTGTCGATAGTTGCTCTTGGTGTTGATCTTATTTGGGGATATACAGGTTTATTAAGTCTTGGACAAGGTATATTTTTTGCCCTTGGTGGATATTGTGCAGCGATGTATTTACAAATAACCAGTTCTTCTGAATTCCCAAATAATATTCCTGAATTTTTTGCTTTATATGGTGTTGAAAAATTGCCATTTTTCTGGGAACCGTTTAGATCGCCAATTTTCACCTTCTTCGCTATTTGGATAATTCCAGCATTGGTTGCAGGTTTAATTGGATTTCTTGTTTTCAGGAATAGAATCAAAGGAGTTTATTTTTCTATACTTACTCAAGCTTCCCTTCTTGTATTCTTTAACTTCTTTAATGGACAACAAAAACTTATAAATGGAACAAATGGATTAAAAACAGATGTAACACAACTATTTGGTCAGATGGTAGGTTCTGCCTCTATGCAGAGAATATTCTTCTGGATAACCGCCATACTAGTAATAACCGCATGGTTTTTTGCAAAGTGGGTAGTTAAAGGAAGATTTGGAAATATCCTTATAGGAATACGAGATGATGAACCAAGAGTTAGGTTTACAGGTTATAACCCCGTTATATTCAAGACAATAATATTTTCTATTGCTGGAGGTCTAGCTGGAATTTCGGGAGCTTTATATACTGTTCAGTCTGGAATAGTATCACCTCAGTTTATGACAGTTCCCTTTTCTATAGAAATGGTTATATGGGTTGCTGTTGGAGGTAGAGGAACTTTATTGGGAGCGATACTAGGAGCAGTTTTCATCAACTATGCAAAAAGTCTAGTAAGTGAAGCTTTACCTGCTAGCTGGATGTTTATCCAAGGAGGGTTATTTATCTTAGTTGTAACAGCTTTGCCAGAAGGAGTTTTAGGATGGGTTCAAGGAGATGGTCCCAGGAATCTTCTTCAAAGATTTGGTTTGAAAAGGAAGATTGAAACCTATCCAAGCTTAGAAGTTAACAATAAGGAGGAGAATAATGAATAATAAAGATCTTCTAAATTTAATAGATATTACTGTTAGTTTCGAGGGTTTTTTAGCTCTCAACAAACTAAATTTAAATTTAAAAAAAGGAGAATTAAGAGCTGTAATAGGACCCAACGGGGCAGGTAAAACAACATTTCTTGATGTAATAACAGGAAAAGTTAAACCATCCATAGGTGAAGTCATTTTTAAAGGGAAATCCATAGTTGGTCAAAAGGAGCATAAAATTGCTCGACTTGGTGTTGGGAGAAAGTTTCAAAGTCCAAGAATCTTTGAAAATCTTACGGTAAAAGAAAATCTTGAAATATCAGTAACAACTCCTAAAAGTCCCATTAATCTAATAAATAAAAGTATTAAAGCCGAGCAGCTAGATGAGATTGAACGACTTTTGAAAATTATTAATTTAACCCAAAAAGTGAATTCAAAAGCTGGTTCTTTATCTCATGGTCAAAAACAATGGCTTGAAATAGCTATGTTAGTTGGACAGAAGCCTGATCTAATGTTGGTAGATGAACCTGTTGCTGGCCTAACTGATGAAGAGACTGATCTTACTGCTGATTTATTAAAATCTTTATCTGGAGAAAATACAGTCGTTGTAATAGATCACGATATGGAATTCATAAGAAGATTGGATAGTAATGTTTCAGTATTGAATCAAGGGACAGTATTATGCGAGGGAACAATGGAAAGTATACAAAAAGATCAAAAAGTTATTGAAGTTTATTTAGGAAGACCTGAGGATTAATTATGGAAAATTTACTGGAAATCAAATCACTTAATACATATTATGGCGAAAGTCATATTCTCAGAGACGTAGATTTAAATGTTAAATCAGGAGAAATGGTTTGTCTTATTGGAAGAAATGGCGTTGGGAAAACAACCTTATTAAAATCACTTATCGGTTTGTTAAGGCAAAAAAAAGGCGATATTTTTTTGATTGGAGAAAATATTAATAGAAGGGCGCCTCATCAGAGGGCTAGAAAAGGAATGGCTTATGTTCCTCAAGGCAGAGAAATTATTCCTTACTTATCAGTTGAAGAGAACCTTATGTTAGGAATGGAGTCATTACCAGGTGGATTATCTAAGAACAGAAAAATTGATCCATTTATTTATGACTTATTCCCAATCTTAAAAGACTTTCTACAGAGGAAGGGAGGAGATCTCAGTGGAGGTCAGCAACAACAACTTGCTATTGCAAGAGCATTATTAGGAAAACCTAAACTATTATTGCTTGACGAGCCAACGGAAGGTATTCAGCCAAATATAGTTTTAGACATTGAAAAAGCAATTAATATGATAATTAGAGATACTGGAATTGGTGTGTTATTAGTTGAACAACACTTGCATTTTGTAAGGCAAGCAAATAGATATTATGCCATGCAACGCGGTGGAATTGTTGCAAGTGGGAACACTAGTGAGTTAAGTCAAACAGTTATTGATAAATTCTTAAGTGTTTAAATAGTTATTATTTTTAAATAACTAGAAAATGTTATTCATTTTTCACATCTTATAAGGTCAATACTATTTGGATGCTCATTAATATATTTATTAAATTCCATAGCTAGTGTTCTAGCTTCGTAAGCATCATAAGCATAAAAACAACTTTCTAATCTTATATTTTGAAAATCACGGTAATAAACTGTATATGGCTTCAACATACTAATTTTGTTCATTTAAATTTGCTAAAAAGCAATTATTTTATATATCAACCATGCATATATTCATAGAATTAAAGTACAACTTTTGTTGTTATCAAAATATATTGACTTAAATTATGTATCTAGAAATACTATACGCGAAAAATTATATATCAATTTAGTTTTTTATTTTTAGAATCTTGCTTTTTACCTTCTATTAAAAAAACAAATTTTGACAGAATAAAACCTAAAACTGGTACCCAAAACTTTTCGTAAAAAAATTTCATAAAAATCAAGCAGCTAATGATTCGTTATCTTGAATATCTGTATTATTTATAAGCTCCAAATCTATTGAATTAAATAAATCTTGCATAAGTAGAAGATCAATTTCCCCATTCAATAAATTTAAATCGGATAAGAGGAGATCATCAACAAAATCGTCAAAAGTATCTAAAAGAGGACTCACAATAAAATTTTTATTTTCGTTATTATCATCCGATTAACAATAAAAGTCAACAAAATTTGAATATTAATTTCTTAAATTAAAAAATAAACGAATTAAAAAATAATTATCTAAATCATGAATATAAATAAGCAGAATAATAGATTTAATATCAAGCTAAGGGTCTTTGAATTAAATTTCATTTATCTCGCTTTTATTTATTTTATATCTCTCCTAGTTAGCATTATCAAATTATTAATACGCATATTTCCTAAAAAGAAATTTAAATAAATCATGATTAAACAACTTAATTAATTTTAAGCGAGGCTATTGATGTGCCAATTCGAAAAAAATCACTTAAAAAGATTAAATTGCAATAAATTTTATGTATCAATTAAATTTCATAATGTAATAAGCTATTTTTAAAAATTATTTTTTAATTAGCTCGAAGTAACCATTTTTATTTAATAAGTACTTATCAAACCAAAGGCTTAATAGATTGTCTAACCCTATTCCTTTCATTTTATTTATTTGAGATGTCTTATAGTCTGAAAGTGCAAGCAATAAATACGGAAAAATCATATCAGAAACTCCTTTCGGCAGTTTTTCTAAAGGTACTCCATGAGCTCTATCCCATAAAATTTGCATATCCTGAGAAAAAAAAGAACTCCAATAACTAAAATTACAATATAACTTTTCTGGAGGGAGTAGATTTATAGATAAAACTGGGAGAGATGAATTCATAGGAATAAATATTTTTAAAAATTAATAGTATTTAGGTTTAAAATCGGCGATAAATAATATCTAATAAGTAAATCCCTCATAAATATATTTTTAATTTATCGCACAGTTCTGCACTTAGCAACACTTTTTAATTTTCGTATTTATCCATCATTTCCTGAAATTTAAGGAATGATAAAAACTTTTTATAAGTTTGCAAGTCAAAAGGCTCTTGATTTGCTTCATTTAAATGGGTTGATTTGATAGGATTAAAATGATTTCCTACTTTAGTATTAATTGAAAATTTTGCATTATCTATAAAGCTATTAGAAGTATCAGTTAAGTTTTGAGAATTATTCTGATTCAGTTGATATGGTTGAGTTACATTAACATTTTTATTAATAAATATACCTCTTATAGAAAGTGCTTCCTCCACCAGAATACTTATTATTTTCGAATTGCTTAAATTGTTCTCTATGCTCAACTTATCAATTAGTCTCATTACATCTTCTCTGGGAATAAAACCAACTCTTTTTTTCTTGGTAGGCATTTAAAAATTAATAAAAGTTCAGCACTTGACTGTAATAAGTGTTGCACTATATTCAACGCAAGTCAACTAAATGCTAATGATTTTACCAATAACCTTTCTTTAAGGAGCTCTTGGATATCTTTACTACAACTCAAAAAAAGAAGTTTCACTAGATCTCCATGACCCTGTGGATAACCAGAAAGAAAATGATGATTTGTATAAAGACTTGGAAGATCTATTTATTTAATTAGATCTATTTATTTAATTATTTAGAAATTCTGTAAAGTTTTTTAGAACTTTATTTCTTGACTAAAGATATACAAAACCTTAAAGATTATTAAAATTACAAGAAAGCTATAAAATTAATGACTGTACATCAAGATTACGAAATAAAAATCAATTTAAATGAATTGATTGAGAAGAGAATTCCATGTTGTGATTTACTTCACCCAGATCATTGTCTAACAGAAAAGCAAGTATCTGAAATCGCACATGATATTCGTATGGATTTAAATCTGCATGATCTCTACAAGCAAGTGGATCAACATATTATGGATTATGTAAATGCAGCTGGTATAGATAATAAAGATCATTGGGTTGAACCTCATCTTCCAGATTTGGAGAGAGATTTAAAAGAAGAAGTTGGGATAGAATTTGATTAATATTTAATATTGGGAAAAAGATTAATATATATATTTTTTTTCTAAATCATCTATTAATTTATAAATACTTTTAGCTGATCTTTTCCTTTTTTTTAAAATTTTAAAAATTATAAATCCAATCAATACTGCAATAATAGGTGTGAAAAAAATAATTTCATGATTCATAACCATCAATCAGTTGCATATTATTTAAATTATTAAAAAGTCTTAATCAATAAAATAGGTACTTTATACAAATATCCATTCACTATAAACAATTAAGATTTTTTATAAGATAGTGAATAATGTAAATATTTTTTATAAATTATTTGGAAATAAATATTACATCAATAAAATTAATGATTAATTATTTTGCCTTAACATTAACTGAGATGGGGATCGGTAAAATAGAATCGGCAGTGATTCTAGCAGTAATTTTAATATTTCCGATTTTGTTTATTTATTCATCTAAAAACCTTGATGCAAAAGGGGTTTTCGAATGGATGATGGAGAAACCCAATGATTGGATAGGTAAAAAATAAGACTTTTATAATTTTAATTTTTTTAGTTAAATTTTAAATTTTCCAAGCTATTAATAGAGAAATCATAAACCTGACAATTATTCTCTAAATCATTAACTATAGAGTTTTTTAGTAGAGAATAATCTATCAACTTATTGAGTTTATTATTTTTAAATTCCTTATTAGTTTCTCCAATGGCGAATGCTAAAGCTCCTTCATAAGAAATACCGAATTTGCTAGTGTTGCAGAAAGTTCTAGTAAACTTATTAGAAATCTTTTTGGTATACTTTTCAAGAGTTTGAGCGGAAGTATCTAAAGAGTAAACTGGACTAATAAATAGAAGAAGCAAAGTAAAAATGAATATCATAAAAACTTTTTTGAACATTAGTTTTTCATAAATTGCTAGTTAAATATAGTTTAAAAATTAACTGTGTAAAATATAATTTATCAAAAATTATAGAAGTTAAAATTTGTTGACCTTAACAGCTATTTCATCTTTTTGAAAGATAAAAAATTTATAAATATTTATTTAAAAGTTTGAATTAATATGGTAATCGTTCTAAAAAGGTCTAAATACTTTGTGATAATTTATAATTTATCTCTATTATTAATAAAAATAAATACTACTTTGGCATTCAGTAAATAATTATCCAGAAATAAGTAAATTTATTATTAAATATATGGATTTAACTCTGGAAATGTAATTGAACATGAATTATTGTTTAATTAATTATTCAATACAAAATTAATATGGCATTACCAGAACTTATATATGCCCCTATTGATGGCGGAACAATACATAGATATGAAATTAGTGGTGGCAAGAGAAAATTCCTTAGATTTATAGGTTGTTATTTGGGCCAATGTAATTTCCACAAAACTATTGATGATGCTATTGATTACATAAAAAATTTGAAAGAATCTCAAAAGATACAAAAAACATGAAATAAATATACATAAATATCACTGGAGCTCAATATATTTCAAGAACTAGATAATTATTGCTACAAATAATAGAGAATTTTCTTTTTATAAGAAATTGATTATTTACTTGGGTTATAGTTCCGAAAGATAAACAGTCATTTAAAAAAAGAAATTAATTTATGGAAAACAGACAAATTAATTTTTTTAAATCAAAAGACTTTAATACCGTTCTTAAGCCATTTAAAAAAGGAACGGTAGTAAAAATTGACTCGTTTGATATTAGAGAAAATCAAAAAGAATTAAATATAGGTTTATTTGGTTGGTATGCAATTTGTCCCTCTAAAGAACTTAAAAAAAATAAACTATATTATTTTTCGCTCTATGATGAACCTCTTGTTCTTTATAGAGATGAAAATAAAAACGTTAGGTGCATTAAAAATATTTGTCCACATAGAGGAGCCTCCTTTTTTGGAGGAACATTATCAGATGGAGTAATAACCTGCCCATATCATGGAGCTAAGTTTTCATCTGGAGGAAGTTGCCAAAATCTAGACAGAATAACATGTCGACATATAGTTGATGATAACTACGATAACTACGCCAAAAGAATTCATTTATCTCAATACAAAACTTCAGAAAAAAATGGATATATTTTTGTACATTTTTCTAAAAAATCTGAGACTGATTTAAATAGCATAAGTGAAGATACACCTATAAGTAACTACGAATTATATGAAAATGGGTTTACACATAAGGATTATGTCTTTGAGGAGGTATTAGTTGATTTCAAGTGTGATTGGTCAAGGATTATTGAAAATCACCTAGATATACTTCATATCTTTTGGGTTCATGGCGATACAATCCCTGATAAAGATGTAAATAAAAACGTACTAGTTAGTTTTAACCAGAAAATTAATATTAATCCCAAATACATTGAAAGTACTTATTATTACAAGAATGACCCTACAAAAGAATTTATTCGGATAAAATACATACCTCCAGGAAGGATATTAATTTACAAAGGAGATCCTTCTTCATCAAGATATTTACAAGTTTTAGATCATATTCCTCTTGGGAACAACAAAGCAAGAGTAATAGTGAGACACTATAGGAAATTTTTACAAAATAAACTACTTAATAACCTCTTATTATTTAAGGAGACTCAAAGAAAGATTTTTTATAAGATATTCGATGAGGATTATATGATTTTAAAAACACAAACATATAATCACGATATGGGATTTATAAGTAAGGATGAAATAAAATTATTGGGAGAAGACAGGATAATAAATTATTTTTGGAAGTGGTATAAGAAGTCTGAAGATAAAGATGAACCATGGAAAAATATTAACAAAACCCAAAATCTTGATGTCTATGACAAAGTGATATTGAAATATCCTCCTGAGATAAAGAAGTTAGAAATTGCAAATAATATAGATATTATTAGAAAAACATTTGTAAGGTTTGCTGCGCCGCTTATATTTTTTATGTTAATAATATAATTTATGAAGAAAGTAAATAGACCTTCATGGTTGAATTGGCTTTATCTCTTTATATTTATTTTAAGCTCGATTCAATTGATTATATTTTGGAGTAATAAGTTTTAGTGTTTAATAAATTTTGGTTTGACGCAAAAAATATAAATTGTTTTAAAAATGGCTTTAATGTAATTAAAGATTTAAATTTAAAGATAAAGCACTCAGAGAATGTAATATTAATTGGGCCAAATGGTTCAGGTAAATCATCATTAATTGAAATAATTAATAGAAACATATACCCAGTAGTAGCTAAAGAATCAAAACTGAAGATATTTGGCAAAGAACTTATAAATTTATGGGAATTAAGAAATAAAATAAGTACTGTAAATAATGATATAAAAAGTAGGATAAATCCAAATTTAAAAGTTTTTGATTTAATTTTAAGTGGGCTATATGGAAGATATTGTTACGTACAAAATAAATCTGAAAGAGATTCTTATAAGGTTGAAAAAATCATGAAGAAAATGAATATTTCTAATTTATCTAAAAAGAATTTTTCCTATTTATCAGATGGAGAAAAACAAATTTCACTCATTGCAAGGGCATTAATCAAAAAACCGGAAATCTTAATACTAGACGAACCAATTGCAAATCTTGATTATAAATCAAAGTTTTTTGTAATTGATAAGGTTAATGAATTATCAAAATTAAATACTAAAATTTTATGCGTCACTCATGATATTTCAATGATTACAAAAATTTATGACCGGGTAATAATGCTAAAAAATGGCGAAATAATCGCTGATGGAGATCCAAATAAGGTTATAAATAGTGAAAATCTTAATAAGTTATTTGGTATTCAAGTAGAGTTAACTAATAATAATGGACTTTGGAATATAAACAGATTATCTAAATAACAATTATAAAAATAGCTATCGCAATAGCAAGAAATACTAATTTTCTACTTTTTAAAAATGAAGAGGATTTATTTTTAAATGAAGAAGATCCACATTTAGAACATACAATCTTACCTCCTAAAGATCGGTCAGAAACGAACGAAGAACTTCCACAATTAAAACAAACTCTATTTGCGTTCATCTAAAATAAAAAATTCAGCAATTCTAATTAAATTATATTCACAAATAGTATGTAAAGAAAAACTTCAGAAATGTTATGATAATGAGAATCTATTGCAATAAGCTAATTTATAGTGCATAATTGATAATAATTCTCATTATCATATTTTTATTAATGAATTTCCATAGTTATGGAGAATCTCCGTCAAAATCAGTAAGGATAATAACTGGGCAATCCGTTTTAATAGACCCTTCATCAAGACCAAAAGGCACATGCCTAGAAGTTGAAAGTGGAATTGCAAGAGTCTATTGCCCATGTGAAGAAACAGAAGGAATGACACTGGCATTTTTGCAATCAGGTGACCAATTAAGAACGGACCTTTTATGTAGCGAAGGTGTCTGTGTTGAAGCATTAACAGATTTATCGTTTCACAGCAATGTGAATATTGATGAGAATATCGGTTTCGATGCAGTAAATGAATGGACCTTGCAACTTCTTAGGATTAGACACTTAGGCAATGCAGAACAAAGATTACAAGCATTGTTTTCAATATTAGTAAATCGTTTAGGGAGAAGATGTGGACAATGGTGTGAGTTACCCTTCAGATTAACTCATGAAAGGATTGGTGAATTAATCGGTTCTACACGCGTAACTTCAACAAGATTAATCTCTAAATTAAGATCATCAGAGTTATTATTAGCTCCTATTGGAACCCAAACAGTAAGTGTTGCGCCTTCTTTTATTGAAACATCACCATTATAAAAACATGAAGGAATCACAATCACTAACTAATAACTTGTTGAGGGAAGTCGATGTTTTATCAAACAGACTCAGAAATATAAAACATTCTTTCAAAACTACCGAAAACAAAGCGTTAAAAGAAAGGTTATTTTCTGAAAACAAAACTATTTATGAAAGAGTTCATGAAATTTATAAAATAGCTGAACTCTTAAATAAAAATAATATTGAGAAAATTAACTTCTCTAATTTACTCGTTGAAATAACGAAAAGAACACTGAATGAAAATAAATTTGAAAATAGTCTATTTTTTCTTTAAATCACTATCTATCAATAAAATTGCAGAAGGTTGATTAGAAGCAAACTTTACTTTACCAAGTATGTTTGCAAATTCATCTTCTGATTTTGTTTGAGCTTCAATAATTGGATCTAAAAATACATTGGTTCTTGTATCTGAAATTCTTTCTGCAATAGAATAAATTTGTTGCAAAGATGAAGTTAAATCTGCCTCCATTTTGAAAGAATAAGCAATCAGATTCTCTATTGAATCCCATGATTGAACAGGTGCAGGTATTTCATCTAATTTTACGCTTTGTCCTCTTGCGATTAAGTAATCTGCAAATTTCTGAGCATGTTCCATTTCACCTTGTGATTCACTTAGAAAATGAGAAGCAAATCCATTTAAATCACGTTCTTGGAACCAGATGTATATAGAAAAATATTGAACATTGGCATATCTTTCCATTGTTAAATGTTCAAAAATATTATCCAATAAACTTTTGTCAATTGGTTGCGCGACAGCTCTTCCAGATGGACCAAAATTAATTAAATTTTTTAATTTTAGATTATTTTCTTTCATAGCTCAATAAGTTAATACTTAAATAATACAACATTTTGTATAAATTAGTAATTTATTAATCCTTTAAATTAAATTAAATAATATGATAATGAAAATCAATCTCAATACTATAAATGAATTTACAGTACAGTTTTTCTGAACTGCTATTAACAAATAAAATATATAAAAGTAAAAAAAAGAAATGTAAAAAGAAAAAATGCTCTAATTGGAAGGGGGGCAAGTGTAATTGCCTATAAAAGAAGACTATATATATTCCTTATATGCTCCAGGATACAAAAAATAATAACTATTTTTATTAATAGAAAGAAAACATTTATCACCCTTATTAAGGAGATTATTTATATCAGTTCTAACCCTTAATATGTTTCCATTAATAGATACTTTATATACAAGAAAATCTCCAAGAAACTCTTTAGATATAACAATCGCATCACCAGATTCTGATCTTTTAATTGAAATAAATTTAGGCGAAATTGACATACTTTTGATACTTGTATTTTTCAAATACTCGGAACTATTTATTTCACCTAAACAAGAAATATATGAATCACCATTTTTTTTGAGATTAATAATATTATTGCCCAAAATAAAACTACTAACAAATATGGTCTTGGGATTATTTAGAAGGTTAATTGGTGTATCAATTTGATGTATTTTTCCATCATTCATAACGGCTACTTTATCGCAAATTGACATTGCTTCTTCCGGATCATGAGTAACCATAAGTCCGCTTGCATTACAACCTTTTAGAATATTAGGGAGTTCACTTCTCAATTTTAGTTTGACATGCATATCAAGACTACAAAAAGGTTCATCTAATAAAATGAAATTTGTACCTGGAGCAAGGGCTCTCGCAATTGCGAGTCTTTGTTTTTGACCTCCAGACAATTCATGAGGGTACCTTCCAACAAAACTATCAAGACCAAAAACTTTTAATAAATAATCAACTCTAGATCTGTCTTTTTTATTTTTCAAACCAAAAATTACATTTTCAAAAACAGTTAGGTGAGGGAAAAGTGCATAATCTTGAAAAACCATACCAATATTTCTTTTCTCAGGACTAAGAATTTTTTTTCTACTTGAAATTTCCTTATCATTTAGAGAAATCCTCCCTTTAGAGGGATATTCGAACCCTGCGATTAATCTTAAAAGAGTAGTTTTTCCGCAACCAGAGGGGCCAAGCAAACCTAATAATTCGCCATTTTCAATTTTCAGGTTAATTTCGTTTAATATCCAATTCGCACATTCTTGCCTATCATATTTATGATGCAAATCATCAATTATTAACGCATCATTTTTCACTAAGTTCTTCTTATTTAAATATATTAAGTTAGCAGAAAATATTCATCTAAAATATTCCTTGTATAATTTTATACACCATTTATTTTTCAAATTTAATGAGAAAGTCTGAAAGAGCAAAAATAATAAGCAAAGAACTCAAAAAGCTATATCCATCGCCTCCAATCCCCCTAGATCATACAAATGCATATACACTTCTAGTCGCCGTAGTTTTAAGTGCGCAATCAACAGATAAGAAAGTTAATGAATTAACAAAAAGCTTATTTAAGGTTGCAGATAATCCAGAAAAGATGATGAAGCTAGGTATTAGTGGCATTTACGAATATATAAAATTTTTAGGTCTATCTAATCAAAAGTCAAAGAACATCTATAACTTATCTAAACTATTGATTGAGAAGCATAATGGTATTGTCCCAGATTCTTTTGAGAAGCTTGAATCTCTTCCAGGGGTAGGTCATAAAACAGCATCAGTTGTAATGTCTCAAGTGTTTAAAATTCCATCATTCCCAGTCGATACTCACATACACAGGTTGTCACAAAGATGGGGTCTATCAAATGGAGATAGCGTAGTTCAAACAGAAAAAGACCTAAAGAAAATATTTCCTGTTAATGATTGGAATACCTTACATTTGCAAATAATCTTTTACGGCAGAGAATTCTGCACAGCAAGAGGCTGTGATGGAACAAAATGTTATTTATGTCGCACTCTTTATCCCAAAAGAAAAAAGAAATTTATATGTAAAAAGCCTTAATAAATTTATATAATAGTTAAATTAATTTTTTAATCATGAAAATAGCAATTACTGGAGCATCGGGGAAAACAGGTTATAGAATTTCCCAAGAAGCAGTTAAGAAAGGATATAAAGTAAGGCAAATCATTAGAAAAAATTCAAAAGTATCAGCAGGACTAGAAAGTTTAGAAACAATTAGAGTTTCATTAGACAAAAAAGGAGAACTTGATAAAGCTTTAAAAGATATTGATGCTTTGATAATTGCGACTGGAGCGAGAGCATCTTTGGATTTAACTGGTCCTGCAAAGGTTGATGCATTAGGGGTATACAGGCAATTAGAGAGTTGCAAAAGAGTTGGTATTAAAAGAGTTATTTTAGTTAGTTCCCTTTGTACTGGTAAATTATTTCACCCATTAAACTTATTTGGTTTAATACTTATTTGGAAGAAAGTAGGTGAAAACTTTCTACGAAATTCAAATTTCGAATGGACTATTATCAGACCTGGAGGATTAAAGGAAAATGAAGATATTAAATCAGAAAATATAAATTATTCAAAGGAGGATGGTCAAATTAATGGATCAATCCCAAGAAGATTAGTTGCGCAATGTTGTATAAATTCTTAAAAAAACAAAGCATCCATAAATAAATTAATAGAAGTTACAAGTTCGAATGATAATAAAAAGATATCTTTTAAAAAAGCTATGCAAATGATTTAAAAGATGTAAATATATAAATTATGAAAATAAATCCCAAAATTGACGCATTACAATTAATGCTTACTGATTTAAGAACTAGAAATGAGCCAATAAGACATAAAGCTGCATTTAAAGGCTGTCAACCAGAGTTTCAAAGTCTTGTATCAAGGTTAATAAAGCAGTTAGAGGACGAATTAGTTGCTGAAAAGCTGACTAATCGTGATAGTTAAAAAATTTATATTACTTAAATGAAATTAAGTTATCCAATTTTGCTTGTTCTGAAAGCTCATCATATCCTCCAAAAAATTTATTATCCAAAAATATTTGAGGGAAGGTATTATGGCTACTCTGAGCCATTATTTGTTGAAAGCTCTCATCATTGTCTATTAAATTAACTTCATGGGGGACAGATAAAGAATTAAGCAACCTAATTGCTCTTTTAGACCAAGGACAATCCTTTAAAATATATGCTTTTACACGTGATTCATTCTTTAATAAATCATTACTTGAGATATTAATAATCTTTAGTTCAAAAGAAAGTAATAATATATCAGTACCTTTTTTTACAATGCATCCCTCCTCAAGATGCCCGCCAAAGACATTACATCCCTCATCTGCAAAACTCAAATGCAAATGAACATTTCCTTTATTAAAATGTCCATTTAAGGAAACTATCTCTAGATTTCCCTCAAATTTATTTATCTCTTGATTTCCTGGGCATTGAATACAAACTTTTCTAAGATTACCAACCACTCCAGAAACATAACCGTATAAATTATTTGATAAAGAATATTCTTTAATTGAATTTATCAAATCAGATTCTGGAGATAGCTTTAGGCTATGAGGTTGCATTAGATATAAGTAATAATTTTGTAATATAAAACATCATCAATCATAAAAAGAAGTTGAGTTTATAATCTTTAGGATTTAGATTTAAATTAAATTATAGAATCTAGCATTAAAAACCATTTAAAACCTTTACTAAAAATTTAAGCTTGGTGAGAGTGTAATATATTTTTTATATACAAAAACTAATTTGTTATTAAGAATAACTCTTAAAAATTTGGCATTGAATATTCCCAACTTATTATCGATATCTCGCCTTTTCCTTGTATTTCCATTAATACTTTTTTTTAGAAATTAACAGACCTTTTTATGTATTTATATTGATTATTATTGGAGGTTTAACTGATTATTTTGACGGGTTAATTGCAAGGAAATTTAATCTTAAAACCAGATTAGGAGCTGTCCTTGATCCCTTAAGCGATAAAATATTCTATTTAATTCCTTTAATCTTCCTCTGTAAAATAATTTAATACCCTTCTGGTCTTTGTCATTAATTTTATTTAGAGAATTAATTATCTCTAGCCTGAGGAACTCTACAAAAGACGGATTACCAGCATCTATGTTAGGTAAATTTAAAACATTATTCTTTTTTATTTCAGTAATCACCTTCTTTACACCTTTAAAAATAAGCTTATTGAATAATTTAGCTTTAATTTTTTATTGGTTAGGATTTATCATGACTTTTCTGACTTTATTAGGCTATTTAAGAATTAAAAAGAATATGATCTGAATTTTCATCAAACTCCTCACTCTTTTTATTATTAAAATCTTTCGCAAAACTATCCTTTAAACCATTAAGCAAATCAAAAGTTGGTGCCCACTTTAAATCACGTTTTATCTTAGAGATATCTGTCTGATAATGATTTAATCTAATTGGAAATCCCTTTCGAGATTTAGGATCTAATTTTTGATAATCAAATGTTCTTAAAAAAATCTCATTCTGGTTTAATCCAAGAACATTCGCACAGAAATAAATTAAACCCTTTATTGTTACTCCTTTTTCACCTGAACAGTTGTAAATATTATTTTTAGAATTTTCAAAATTGATGCACCTAATCATTACATCAGTTAGATCCGAAACATGGCCTAGCTGAGTAATTAAAGACCCACTACCAGGGATTGGTATAGATTTTTTAGTAAATAACCTCTCAAAAAACCAATTTTCAATTTTATTATAATTTCCTGGTCCATAAATATAAGTAGGTCTAAAACTTGTAAAAGGAATTTTCTGGTTTATCAACCAATTTTCTGTCTCAAACTTTCCTTTGTGCCTACTATTTGGATCGATTGGATCAACTTCGGATAAAGGGAGCTCACAATTATCTTTATAAACACCTGCAGAGCTTACATATATATATCTCTGGAAAGAGTTATCTAAATTTTCTATAAGAAGTTTTGTTTGTTCTAATTCTCGTCCAGAAATATCATAAACAACATCATACTTTTTATTTCTTAGCTTATGTATACTTTCTAATTTATTCCTATCACCCTTAATTAAATTTGTTTTTTCAGGATTAGCTTTATTACCTCTCGTAAAAATATCAATATCATGATTTTGACTTAATAACTTTTCTACCAAAGACTTGCCAACAAATCTAGTACCACCCATTACAAGAATTTTCATATTCAAAAAATATTTAACTGAAGTAGTAATCTTAAATAGAATTACATATTGAATAGTACTACTAAGAAGTAATTAATGAAAAGGATGATTCTATGGAACTAATACCAGCAATTGATTTAATGAATGGTAAGTGTGTAAGGCTTTTTAAGGGCGACTTTAATAAAAGAAAAGACTTCGCAAAAGAACCACACGAGCAGGCTAAATTTTGGGAAAGCGAAGGAGCAAAATATATACATATAGTTGATTTGGATGCTGCAAAAACTGGATCCCCAACAAATGATAAATCAATAAAAAAGATTGTAGAAACAGTTAACATACCCATACAAATAGGTGGGGGGATAAGGTCTCAAGAAAGAATAGAGCAATTATTTTCTTATGGTATTGAGAAAGTTATCATGGGAACCTCTGCAATAGAAAATAAAGAATTAGTTAAAGACTTATCAAATAAATTTCCTGGCAGGATAATTGTTGGAGTAGATGCAAAAGATGGAAAAGTTAGTACAAGGGGTTGGCTTGAGCAATCTAATATTTTAGCTACAGATCTAGTAAAGGAGTTTTCTTCATTTAAAATAGCTAGTTTTATTGTTACAGATATAAATACAGATGGAACTTTAGAAGGAACAAATGAAGAATTCATAAAAAGCATCCTTGAAATTACAGATATTCCAGTAATAGCCTCAGGAGGTGTTGGTTCAATTTCTGATTTATTATCCTTAGTTAAATTTGAAAATTTTGGTCTCTTTGGCGTAATTGTAGGTAAAGCTCTCTATGAAAACAAATTTAAAATAAGCGAAGCGAATAATGTATTGTCATCAAAGAGATTAAATGACTTTGATTTAAACAGAAATTACTACGCTTAAAAGAGTATAAAAATTGATCTAAGGCTGGTATTTACAGTAATTGTTAGTTAATTTTGTATAAGAGATAAGAAATCTAGTATTGGAATTAATTTCAAAAAAATCGATATTGATTATTGCTCCAAGCTTAATAGCAGAATCTTTGTCGCTTAAGTTAACATCACTAGACCAAAATTTAGATATTAATTTTAATAATGGAATTGATGATAAAACTCCGGATTTAGTTATATGGAATGTTCTTAATTTCCAATCAGAAGATCTTATAAGATTAGAATTATTAAAATTAAGAGAAAGATATGATGAGTCAAAGTTTCTTATAATACTCTCTGGCGATCTTGTTTATGAAGGGAAAAACTCTCCATCGTTAAATGCTGAAGGTTTTCTTCTAAATCCCATAGCTGAAAAAGTTCTTGAATCTATCAATACCATTTTAAATGGCGGAAGGGTATTTGATATTGAAAATAGTTCCAGGGTTCAATTAAAAAAAGATAAGCCTCTCTCTTTTAGTCAAAAAATTCTAACTTCAGGTCTGAAACAAATAGATACTGAGATTAACTATATATTCAAATATGCAAATTCTGATTCAACTCCAGAATTTTATAAATTTATTTTAAAAGGAAGATTAAGAGAACTTATTACTGCTAAATCTTTTCTTATTTTCTTATGGGGTAATTCACTAGAACTTTATACAGAGGCAGTATATACTGAAAATAAAATAAATCTGGAAAATAAGAATACTGTATTCATTAAAAATAAAAATACTTTAGAAATATGGAATTTAATTTTTGAAAGACTTAAAGAAAGATATTGCTTATCTAATTTACAAGTTGAATTTAATAATTCATCAATAATTCTCTCTGGGATAAAGAAAGAGTTTATCTCGCGTCTAATATGCAAAATGTTAGATGAGTTAGATAATCTAGTAAAAAATATTAAGGAAAACTATAAAGAGAAAGATTATAAAGATGATTTAAATTCTCTTATAAAAGAACTTAAAGTTAATACAATCTCAAATATTACGGATAGTTATTTTAGATTAAAAAAAGGAAGCGAATCTATTTCAATAAATGATTTTATTTATAATGAAGTTAGTTGCGAAGAGATAGATAAAGAATCTCATGAATCAATAATTTTTATCGAGCCAATTATTAAAAACGAAGCTCTTGACTATGATGGGAAATTACTACCTCTATATGAAACAGAATCGTTTTTAATCCTTGAAAATATAATTTCAAATTGGATAATAAGGAATTGTAATTTATTAGCTTCTGAAATCTTTAATATTTGTTCTTCCTGGCCTGAATTAAGAACTGTACTGATAAATCCCGAATTGCAATCAACAAGAAATTTTGAAAGATTTAGAAATAATATCAATAACTACAATCGCTGGCATGACAATATTTATATGCCTATCTACTTGTATGAGAGTAAACGTGAATATATAGATATTATTGATAATAAATTTACCCGTTACTTTAAAAATGAAAATAGGGAGAAAGAATTAGAGAATCTAGAATGGCTTCAAAAACAAGTTACATTGTTAGTTGAGATAAGAGATGCCGTAGCACCGCAGTTAGAAGTTGCGGTAAAATATATCGGTAATCTTTTCGTAACTTTCCTTACAAAGGTCGTTGGTAAAGCAATAGGCTTAGTAGGAAAAGGAATCCTACAAGGATTAGGAAGATCAAATTCAAAGTAAGTTTTTAAACTTAAATGAAAATAATTCAATGGATCCTAATAGCATTAATTTTCTTAAGTCCATATAAAGCAAATGCCTCTAGAGATTCTAATAGTTACGATGGCAACATCTTTCCTATATATGCAGGTAATGGTGCAATAGTTCCTCCCCAAACAACTCTTCAGGAATCATTAAAAAATAAAAGAGTCGCAGTATTATTTTTTTATCTTGATGACAGCTCTGATAGTAAAGCTATGGCTCCCATAATATCTGGTTTAGATTTGATATGGAGAAATAATATAGATATAATTGCTCTAACTACTGATGAATTAGAGGATAAAGAGAAGTCTAATCTTCCAAATGAACCTAATTATTATTGGAACGGATTAATTCCACAAACCATTATTATAAACGGTGATGGTGAAGTTAAATATGATCAAAATGGAATGATTAATATTGATGAATTAAACAATGTTATAGGAGAACTAAAAGGAATTGATATAAAAGACACGAAATTTTCTCTTGAGAGTTTTAATGAATACAACAGCATCATTTCTGAAAAAGAAGATAAAACAAAAAATAATTTAGAAAAATGATATTAATAAATATCCTCTTAGTCCTTTTAATTTTTTTAATTCTTTCAGATTTTTATATTAAAAACTCACCAAAATCAAAATTAAATCTGGTACCAATAAGTTACAAAATCAAAAAAAGGGATGGTTTAAACGAATTAACTATTGATTTAAAAATAACTAATTCAAGTAAAACCAAAGAGACCATGGTATCTAATATAAATTTTGAATTAGATTTTTTCAAAAATAAAGGTAACGAATTTTGCCAAAATTTTAACTATCAAGAACATATTTATATCGATGAGAATAAAAAATTTAAGAATTTAAATAATTATTGGCCAACAACAATTATCAAGTCAAATTCAGAATTATTTCTAAGAACAAAGTATAAATTTAGCAATAATAATTTTAGAGAAAAAATAAAATATCTATGGCTTAAAGTATTTTGGGAGGACTATGGACATTTTGGTATTTCAAAAAATAAGGATTGTTTCTTGATTAATTTAGATAATCAAAAACAAAGGCCGAAAGAAGTTTTTGAAATATCAATAAATAATAAATATAAGGCTTTTGCTATTAAAACTGATTTACTTGGTTGCTTTGATAACCCAGTAAATACTGTGATTGAATACTGTAAAGGAATTGTTGAAGAAAATGATATTTTAACAATTGGTGAGAGCCCGCTTGCGATTATGCAAAATAGATATATTGCCCCTCAAAATTTAGAATATAGTTTATTTTCGAAAGCATTCTGTTATTTTTTTCACCCCACAAGCAGTCTCGCAACAGCTTGCGGAATGCAGTTATTAATAAATAGAATTGGAATCACAAGAATAACCTTTGCATTAATTGTTGGATTTATCTTTAAATTAGTTGGTATTAAGGGGATGTTTTATAGATTAACAGGTTCAGAATCATCTCTCATTGATGATATAAGTGGTACAGTCACACCTTACGACAAAAGTATAGTTATGGGTCCTCTAAATGCAGATTTATTTTGTAAGGAGGTCTCGAAATATCTAAATATAGATGTTGCAGTAGTCGATGTTAATGATCTTGGAGGTGTAAAAGTTTTAGCTAGTTCAAATAAGACAGTAAATAAAATACTGAAAAAAAATCTAATATCTAATCCAGCTGGCAATGGAGATGAAAAAACTCCTATAGTGTTAATAAGAGAAAAAAAGTAAATGAAAAAAGATATCACTAACTCTTTTAAATCTAAAAAAGGAATGGAAGTAACTTTTGAAGAACTCCATATAAGGCACATTAACCTTTTAATAGATATCAAAAATAAAGAATTAAATAATTGGTTCTTAAAGATGGCAATTATAAATACCTTTGATGACCTAAAAATTTTTTTAAATAATCTTAAGAAAAATAAAAATAAATGCATAATTGCCATATCAGGAAAAGAAATTATTGGTTATTTGAATATATTTCCTTTAAACAAAAAAGAGACTTGCTTAAAAATATCTAAGCCCAAGACAATTAATAGCGAGTGTTCTTTAACAGATAAACAATTAACTTTAGGATTGATAAAAAAATCTATCTCAATAAAAGACATCAAAACTTCAAGTTGGATAATTAACGCTGATATAAAAAATATTGACCTCATATCAAACTCTAGAGAATTAGGCTTTCAACCTTTAGGAGAGATAATACTTTGGGATGGTTGTGATCTAAATAAATCTTTAAATCAAAATACCAATGGCTATGTATTAATGAATGAATTCCAAAACATTAATAAACAAAATATATTGAAAATAGTAAATTTCATAAGATCAAATCAATCTCCCTTAATAAGAAATATTTTAGATTTTGATCAAGACGACATTATTAAAAGAAATAACTCTAAAAGTGGAGCCTTAATATATGAAAATTCTGTTTTATGTACAATTTTAAAAGATATAAATTATCAAAACGAAGAAATTTATACTTTAACTATAAGTAGATATTGGGAAAAAAGATTCAATTCTATTTTAAAAGAATTTATAAAAAGATTTTTTAAAGAATCTCCAGTTTCATATTTAAAAACCTATAAAGAAAACTCTGAATTAAATCTTTTTCTCGAAGAATGTAATCTCAAAGAAAAAAATCAAGAAATTATTCTTATTAGGAATACAATAATCAAAAATGAAGCCAAACAAGCAAATAAAATAAACCAATCTTTGGAATCAATCTTTGAAAAATTAAGTCCACAAGGTAATCCATATCCATCTCCTTTTCCATTAAAAACAAAGTGAAATTTTGCAAACCAATACCCAAATCAATTTTGAGTTTAGATGTAGGTATTAAAAGAATAGGATTAGCTTATTGTGATCCCCTATGCATAACATCCAATATACTTCCAGCAGTAAATAGGTTTGAAAATCATCAAGAGATTAAAATAATTAGAAATCATATAGATGAATTAAATTTGACTGGTTTTATTGTGGGTATTCCACTTGATGAGGAATGTCGAATGACCACTCAAGCTATTGATTGTAAAAAATACGGTCAATTACTTTCAAATGAATTAAAGCTTCCATTTTCTTATGTAAATGAACATAGTTCAACTTGGGAATCTTCAAATAGATTTGGAATAAAAAAAGATAAATCTGGATTAATTGATAGTTTTTCAGCAAAAATATTACTTGAACAATGGATCGAAGAAGGTCCTGAATTAGAAGAATTAACTGGTAAACATCAAATAAAATATTAGTATTAAAAAGGATTGATAATTTTTAAATGAAAGAAACCAACACAAATGATAATTATGATGCACAGACACTAATACTAAATGACTCTAATGGAAACGAACTATTTTGTTATCTTGAACAATTAGTAAGTGTTGAAGGTCAAGAATATGCTTTATTAACACCAGTTGATACTCCTGTTAGTCTCTTCAAGATAAATGAAAAAGATGAACCTGAATTAATTGAGAAAATTGATAAAAATGAACAAATTCTAAAAAATGCTGAAGCGGTTCTTCAAGAACATGATTTAAAGCTTATTAGATCAGCAGTTACATTAACTGTATCAGGAGAACTTGAAGAACCAATATATGATGAATTAGAAGAAGATTACATCGATGATGATACTGAGAGTTATGAATTACTTGTTAATTTTAATCTTTTTGATCAAGAATATGGTTTATATATCCCATTAGATCCATTTTTCATTGTAGGTAAATTAAAAGATAAAAGTGTCTTACTTGTTGAAGATGATGAGTTTGATAGAATTCAACCATTGATTGAAACTGAACTTGAAAAAAGTAGTTCTTAAAATAAATGAGATCTATCCTAAGTGTCAATTGGGATTCAAACTTACCAATATATGCGATTTCTCAATCTGATTTGAAAAAAAAAGGAATTCATTCTTTATTGCTAGACGTGGATGGGACTCTAGTAAATAGAAAATCAAATATGATTCCAAAAGCTGTAAAAAATTGGATATTAGAATCTAAAAAACTTTTCTCTTTATATCTAATAAGTAATAATCCATCAAAAAAAAGAATCGCAAAAATAGCGAAAGAATTAAATTTAAGGTACAAATACAATGCATCAAAACCAAGAAAAAAAGTAACTTTGTCTGTTATTAAAGAAATTAATATTGAGCCAAAAAATATAGCCATTATTGGCGATAGAATTTTTACAGATATTATTGTTGGTAATAGGTGTAATATTAAAACAATATTAGTTAAGCGATTAAATAGAGAAGGATTGCCTATAAAATTTAATTTAACTTTGAAAATAGAAAAATTAATTTGTCATTTTATAAAATGAAAACTTGGGTTATAAAAATAGGTACTAGTATTTTAAGAGGAACAGAGGAAACATCCACTGAAGAAGTTATTGAAACCCTTTCTAGATCCTTTACAAATTTTCTTGCAAAAGGGAACAAATTAATTTTAGTAACTAGTGGAGCCGTTGGATTAGGTTGTCAAAAATTAAATATTAAAACGAGACCAAATGATTTAAGTACCCTTCAAGCTACTGCTGCAGTAGGTCAAGTTAATTTAATGTCTTTGTACGATAAAGTATTTAATAAATTAGGTCACAATATTGCTCAAATTTTAATAACTAAAGCTGATTTCAATTCAAGAGAATCCTTTAATAACGCTTCTAAAACTTTAAAAAAATTAATCGATTTGAATGTTATTCCAATAGTAAATGAGAATGATACCGTTGCAAATGAAGAGCTTAAATATGGAGATAATGATACTCTCTCTGCTTTAGTTGCCTTAGCTATAAATGCTAATAAGCTTATTTTATTAACCGATATTGAAAATCTATACTCAAAAGATCCACGTAATAATAAAGATGCGCAACCTATTAAAGAAGTTCATAATAGTGAATTAAAAGAAATTAAAGATAAAAATATTCAAAACTCAAATAATGAGTGGGGGACAGGAGGAATTTCTACAAAATTAATTTCTGCAGAAATAGCAACAAAAGGAGGAGTTGAAGTCCAACTAGTTGATGGTACTAATAAAAAAAACTTAATTGAAATTTTTAATGATAATAAAATTGGAACTTTATTTTTTCCAGTAGAAAAACCTATAGGAAACAAAAAAAGTTGGCTTTCTCATGCAATTCAAACAGTAGGGACAATTACTTTAGATGATGGAGCTTCTTTTGCAATTAAAAAAAAAGGTGCCTCACTTTTAGCGGTTGGTGTTAAGAATGTAGAAGGAAATTTTACGGTTAATCAGGCAGTTAAAATCGTAAATACAAATGATAAAGAAGTTGCAAAAGGTTTAGTATCAATAAGTAGTGACAAATTAAGAAGTATCTTAAATAATAAAGAAAACAACAACTCCTCGATAATTGTCGTGCACAGAGATGTTCTTGCTCTCTCTTAGAAAAAAATTAAAACTGAAAAATGCTTTTAAGTGATTTAATTGATCTAATAAAAAAAGGAAATTCAAATTTTATTAGTGCCAATATTTTTGAAGATTTAAATATTGATGATGCTGCATCATTAGATGTTGCAGTTAATCATCAAATATCTTTTTTAGAAGAAAATAATATTCTTAAAGAAAAATTAGATCAAACTAAAGCATCAGCAATAATAACCACTAACAACAATGAAATCGTTAATGTCCTAAAAAAACTCAATATATCAAACATAATCGTTAAAAATCCAAGAATTGCATTTGCAGAGGTATTGAACTGTTTATATAAAACGATCAATTTCAAACCAGGAATTCACGCTTCAGCCGTTATAGATAAAACAGCAATAATTGGAGCAGATTGTCATATTGGACCTAATGTCTATATCGGAGAAAATACTGTAATTGGCAACAATAATCATATTCTTCCTGGATCTTCAATTTTAGGAAATGTTCGCATTGGAGATAATAATATAATTCATCCAAATTGCGTTATTTACGAAAATACCACTCTTAAAAATAATTGTATAATTAATTCAAATTCTGTTGTTGGATCAGAGGGATTTGGTTTTATTCCTAAAGATGGCAAATGGGTAAAGATGCCTCAAAAAGGTGGTGTAAAAATAATGAGTTTTGTAGAAATTGGAACGAATTGTTGTATTGATAGACCCTCAGTAGGATTTACTTTTATTGATGAGGGGACAAAGTTGGATAATTTAGTACAAATAGGTCATGGAGTTAAAATTGGTAAGAATTGCGCATTTGCAGCTCAAGTAGGCATTGCTGGAGGAGCAAACATTGGAGATGGGGTTATTTTGGCAGGTCAAGTAGGTATCAATAATAGAGTAATAGTTGGAAATAATGTCATAGCAAGTTCTAAATGCGGGATACATTGTGACATAGAAGACGGCAAGGTAATAAGTGGTTTCCCTGCCATGGATAACAAATCATGGCTAAAGAGTTCAAGCATTTTTAAAAAATTACCAGAATTAGCAAAAAAACTTAGACAATTAGACAAGCAATAATTTATTGTTCTATTAAACTAAAATTTAAATGAAGAAATATAAGATTGTTTTATTGTCAGGTGACGGAATTGGACCAGAGATTTCAGAAGTTTCAAAAAAAGTTTTAAAAAAGATTTCAAAAAATTATGATTTCGAAATTGAAATTATTGAAAAATTATTTGGAGGGATAGCTTATGAAAAATATGGAACTCCTGCTCCAGATGAGACACTAGATGAATGCAAAAAAAGTGATGCAGTACTTTTAGCGTGTGTTGGAGATATTAAATATGACTCTCTTTCAAGAGAATTAAGACCAGAAAGTGGATTACTAAAGTTAAGATCTTCCCTAAACCTTTTCGCAAACATCAGACCTGTCAAAATAAGAAAATCTCTTTTAGAAGCAAGTTCATTAAAAAAAGAAGTCGTAAAGAATGTCGATCTTATTGTTGTTAGAGAATTAATAGGAGGTATTTATTTTGGAAAACCACGAGGACACATAACAAATACAAAATTGCCTAAAGCTTTCAATACAATGGTTTATGATTCTGCCGAAATAGAAAGAATAACTGAAATAGCAATGAAAATCGCAAACCAAAGAAATAAAAAAATATGTTCTGTTGATAAATCAAACGTTCTTGAGGTTAGTCAATTGTGGAGAGATACAGTTTCAAATATTACCTCAAAAGATAAAAATATATCTTTAAGTAATATGTACGTTGATAATGCAGCAATGCAATTAGTTAGAGATCCTGCTCAATTTGATGTAATTTTAACTAGTAATTTATTTGGTGATATTTTAAGCGATTTAGCTGCAATGTTAACTGGCTCTATTGGCATGCTTCCATCAGCTTCTCTAAACAATAATGGCCCAGGAGTTTTTGAACCTGTTCATGGTTCGGCTCCTGATATAGCTGGTAAAAACATAGCGAATCCTATTGCGATGCTTTTATCCGCTTCCATGATGTTAAAAATTGGATTAAATGAAGAAGAAGCTGCAGAAAATTTAGAAACTGCCATTGATAAAGTTTTGTCAAAAGGATATAGAACACCCGATTTAGCTGATGGATCTTCAGAAGTATTATCTTGCAGTGAAATCGGAGATAAAATAATTGATGAAATTTAAAAAAAAATTAATAAATAAAAAAATATTTTTAAGTTGAACATAAAGTTGGCATATGACCTGTCAGAATCATTAGATATTGTTTTTAAAAAATGTCAAAACGTCATCCAGTAGTCGCTGTAACAGGATCTTCAGGAGCAGGAACAAGTACAGTAAAAAGAGCCTTTGAGCATATTTTTGCCAGAGAAGATATTGTTCCCGCTGTAGTTGAAGGTGATAGTTATCACAGGTTTGAGAGAATGCCCATGAAAAAAGCTATGGCAGAGGCTCTTTCAAAAGGCGAAAATTTTTCTCACTTTGGACCGGAGGCTAATCTTTTTGACAAACTAGAAGAACTTTTTAAAATCTATGGTGAAACTGGTGGAGGAAAGAAAAGATATTATCTACATAGCCCTGAAGAAGCAGAAGAACACAATACAAGACTTGGGACATCATTAGAACCAGGCCAATTTACTCCATGGGAAGATATTCCTAAGGGAACAGACGTACTTTTTTATGAAGGATTACATGGCGGAGTGGAAGGTGATGGATACAATGTAGCTTCTTATGCTGATTTACTTGTTGGCGTAGTTCCGATAACAAATTTAGAGTGGATTCAAAAAATCCATAGAGATAACGCAGAAAGAGGTTATTCAGCTGAAACCATTGTGGATACAATATTGAGAAGAATGCCTGATTATATAAATCACATTTGTCCACAATTCAGTAAAACTGATATTAATTTCCAAAGAATTCCCACAATTGACACTTCCAATCCTTTTATATGCAGGAATATTCCAACTCCTGACGAGAGCTTTGTGATCATACATTTCAGAAAAGGGGCAAGAGAGAAATGGGGAATTGATTTTCAATACTTGCTTGGAATGATTCACGATTCATTTATGTCAAGTCCCACTAGTATCGTTGTAAATGGAGGTAAAATGGGTTTCGCAATGGAACTTATTCTTACTCCAATAATTCATAAAATGATTGAGGAGAAAAATAAAGGATAATAAATTTCGATTATCAACTCAAATCATTATATTTTTTACTTTGAAGAGTTATTAATCTAGAGGATTTCAAATTTTTATATATCTTTCTTGATAAAGGTACCTAATTTAGATTTAAATAGAAAAAACAGAAAACGTTGTGTCATTAATCGACTGGTTTGCCGCAAGGCGTAAAGATCAATTTGTTGGGAAAGTTTCGCAAGATACTGATGAGGGAGATGGTTTGTGGGTTAAATGTTCAGAATGTTCGCAAGTAGCCTATAGAAAAGACCTTATTTCAAATTTCAATGTTTGTAGTAATTGTGGACACCACAATAGGATTAATAGCGATGAAAGGATAAATATAATTGCTGACAACAATTCATTCAAGGAGTTTGATAGTTCACTAAGTCCTACAGATCCTTTAGGTTTTAAAGATAGAAGAGCGTATGCTGATCGAATTAAAGAAAGTCAAGCAGGTACAGGTTTAAGAGATGGAGTAGTAACAGGTATCTGTTCTGTAAATTCAATGCCTTTAGCATTAGCTGTTATGGATTTTCGATTTATGGGAGGATCCATGGGTTCAGTAGTTGGTGAAAAAATTACAAGGATAATTGAGAAAGCAACTTTAGAAAATTTTCCAATTCTTATTGTTTGCGCATCAGGAGGGGCAAGGATGCAAGAGGGTATGTTAAGTCTCATGCAAATGGCAAAAATATCTGGAGCACTAAAAAAACATAAAGAAAAAAATCTTCTTTATATGCCCTTGTTAACTCATCCAACCACTGGAGGGGTAACAGCAAGCTTTGCAATGTTAGGTGATTTAATTTTGGCGGAACCGAAAGCACTTATTGGTTTTGCTGGAAGAAGGGTTATAGAACAAACATTAAGAGAAAAATTACCCGATAATTTTCAAACAGCTGAATATCTGCTTGAGCATGGTTTTGTTGATGTAATAGTTAAAAGGAAAGATCTCAAGGATACTTTGACTAAAATTTTAAAAATTCATGGTGTAAAAGAACTTGTTAAAGCAAATATGTAAAATGAGAATTATTTCAAATTTCTTTTATTTTTCTTTAAGCCTATTGTTTTTCATTTTAAATTTTGCTCCATATTCTTTTGGAATAGGAAATGTTGACTGGGTCCTACTAAAAGAGAATAATGAAGGGAAAGAATGGCTTGATAAAGGCAGTATTAAGTCGCTTTCAAATGGTGAAATAAGTGTCTTAACAAAGTTCTTCAAAAATCCAACTAATTCTGATGATGATGGACAGTTATCACTTTATGTAATGAGAATTAATTGCGATGAAAAAAAGTTTAAAGATACATCCATAAATGGAATACATCAATTCAATTCAAAATGGCAAACTTCCAATAATGATGAACTAATAGATGTAGTTATTGAAAATAGCTGTTCAGAGTTTATAAATGGATAATAATGAATTCTAAAAATAAAAAATTAAAAATAGCAATAGCTGGACTAGGCTTTGGTAAAAAAGTACATTTAGAAGCGTTAAAAGAGTCGAATTATTTAACTCCTGTTGCTATTTATCATTATGACAAAAAACAAAAATCAATTCTAGAAAAAGAGACTGGATTAGAGTTTTTTCATGATTGGGAAGACTTAGTTAAATCTCAAGAAATTGATGGGATTATTATTGCTACGCCTCCTGAATCAAGATTTAAATTAGCAAAACAAGCTCTTGAGAATAATAAAAATTTGCTATTAGAAAAACCTGTTTCAATATCGTCCTCTGAAATAGAAGAGCTTCAGAGAATATCTTTGATTAATAACTTAAGCGTATGTGTTGATTTCGAATATAGAGCGGTACCCCTTTTCCTTCAGACAAAAAAACTTATTGATGAAAATATTTTAGGAGAAATATATTTAGTCAAATTAGATTGGTTAATGGGTAGCAGATCCGACCCTAAAAGAGCTTGGAATTGGTATTCTTTGGAAGAAAAAGGTGGAGGAGTTATTGGCGCCTTAGGTACTCATGCATTCGACATGTTGAATTGGTTTTTTGGAGAATCAATAAATGTATCTGGCAAGTTAACAACATCAATCAAAAAAAGACCCCTAGCTAATTCATCTGATTTAAATGATGTTACGAGTGAAGATGTATGTTTAGCCAATGTAGAAATATCAAACTACAGCTCGAATCTTATTCCATGTCAGGTATCTTTATCATCGATTTCTAAAAACGGTAGAGGATTTAGTTTAGAAATATATGGAAGCGAAGGTTCACTTATTCTTAAAAGCGAGAACCAAAAAGATTATGTCCATGGTTTTAATTTGAAATATTCAAACAACGAAAATAAAATACAAAATCTAACTGCAGATTCAAGATTTAATTTTGAAAAAACATGGACTGATGGAAGAATAGCTCCAGTTTTAAGAATTCAAAATTTATGGGCTAGGAGCATACTTGATAGAACACCAGTAATCCCAGGCTTATGTGAGGGACTTGCTAGCCATAAAGTTTGCGAAGCCCTAAGAGAATCTTCGAAAAGTGGATTAAATATCAAAATTTAAGGCTATACATTCATAAGTAGCAATTATCACCCGATAAAGTATTGGATTTATTTTATTTTTTTTTCATATTCTGGAAAAATCAATTGAACCAAATTAATAAAGAATGGCTTTAAATTATTACAAAAATGAGCTTAAAGAAAATGCTCAATTACTAGCTTCTAAGGGAAAAGGGATATTAGCGGTAGATGAATCTACTAAAACAGTAGGCAAAAGACTTGCTGGAATTGGCGTTGAGAATACTGAAGACAATCGGAAGGCATATAGAGGAATGCTTTTTACTACAGAAGGTCTTGGGAAGTATATAAGTGGAGCAATCCTCTTCGAAGAAACTCTTTATCAGAATCACCAAGATGGTGAGTCAATGGTTAAGAAACTAAATGATTTAGGTATTATTCCAGGTATAAAGGTCGATAAAGGTCTAAATCCACTTCCTGGAGGAGGAGATGTAGAAACTTTTTGCTCTGGACAAGATGGGTTAGTTGAAAGAGCAGCAAAATATTATGAACAAGGCGCAAGATTTGCAAAGTGGAGAGCCGTTCTGCAAATTACAAATGATGGTTGTCCTTCAAAACTATCAATTCAAGAGAATGCCTGGGGATTAGCAAGGTATGCAAGATCCGTTCAAGAATCTGGTTTGGTACCAATTATTGAACCTGAAATCTTAATGGACGGCGACCATACTATTGAAAAAACTGCTGAAGTCCAAGAAGAGGTAATAAAACAGGTTTATATTGCCTGTCAAGCAAATGGAGTTTTTCTAGAGGGAACTCTATTAAAACCTTCTATGACTGTTAATGGAGCAGATTGTCCAACAAAGGCTGATCCTATGAAAGTTGCTGAAATGACAATAAGAACTATGGAAAGGTGCGTTCCTGCATCTGTTCCTGGAATAGTTTTCTTATCAGGAGGGTTAAGCGAAGAGGCTGCTTCTGTCTACTTAAATAATATGAACACTCTTTACAGGAAAGCTTTATGGAATGTTTCATTCTCCTATGGAAGAGCATTACAGCACTCATGCTTAAAGGCCTGGAAAGGAAGCGACGTTGAAGGGGGGCAAAAAGCATTAATAGCAAGAGCCCAGGCAAACTCTGAAGCTTCAAAAGGTGCCTATGTAGCAGGATCTCAACCTTCATCTGATGAGCAATTGTTTGTGGCAGGCTACACTTACTAACAAAAAAATATCCTAAAAATATACTCTGGGTCATAAAATTAGTTTCTTTAATTTAGTATTTTGTATATCTAATGACGTGACATTTGATACCTCTTTATACTAAACTCGCGGAAACATATGCTTTATATAGCATTTAACCTATTTTAATTATGGCCCTCGTTCCACTAAGACTACTTTTAGATCACGCTGCTGAGAATGGTTACGGTATTCCAGCTTTCAATGTTAATAATCTTGAGCAAGTTCAAGCAATCATGGAAGCAGCATATGAAACTGATAGTCCAGTTATCCTCCAAGCTTCAAGAGGGGCAAGAAATTATGCAGGAGAAATTTTCTTACGTCATCTAATCCTTGCCGCTACAGAAACATATCCTAATATTCCAGTGGTAATGCACCAAGACCATGGTAATGAGCCATCAACATGCTATTCAGCAGCAATTAATGGTTTCACATCAGTAATGATGGACGGTTCTCTAGAGGCCGATGCAAAAACACCCGCTAGTTACGAATATAATGTTGCAGTTACTAAAAAAGTTGTAGATTTTGCTCATTCAGTTGGAGTTAGTGTTGAAGGAGAATTAGGTTGCTTAGGTTCATTAGAAACAGGGAAAGGTGAAGCAGAAGATGGTCATGGATTTGAAGGTGAACTTTCTACTGACATGCTTTTGACTGATCCTGATGAAGCTGCAGATTTTGTTGCCAAAACAAAAGTTGATGCATTAGCTATTGCTATAGGTACAAGTCATGGTGCTTATAAATTCACAAGGAAACCTACAGGAGAAGTTCTTGCAATAAGCAGAATTGCTGAAATTCATAAAGCACTTCCAAATACCCATCTTGTAATGCATGGATCTAGTTCAGTTCCTCAAGAATGGTTAGATATCATTAACAAATATGGTGGTGAAATTCCTCAAACATATGGTGTTCCTGTTGAAGAGATTCAAGAGGGAATAAGAAATGGAGTAAGGAAAGTCAACATCGATACAGATAACAGACTTGCTTTCACTGCCGCGGTTAGAGAGGCGGCATTTGCTGATAAAGCAAACTTTGACCCAAGACATTTCAACAAGCCTGCTAGAAAATACATGAAGCAAGTTTGTCTTGATAGATACAAGCAGTTCTGGTGCGAAGGTCAAGCAAGTAAGATCAAACAAAACAGCACTAATTATTTTGCTGATCTTTATGCAAAAGGCGATTTAGATCCAAAAGTAAAAGCTACTGTTTAATTTCTTCCCAAATTAAATAAAAAAGACCTCCAAAATTAGGGGTCTTTTTTTATTTCGATATTAATGATTTTAATGTAAAGAGACCATCAGTCCCACCAATCATCTCATCACATGCCCGCTCTGGATGAGGCATTAAACCTAGAACATTTCCCTTTTCATTAGTTATACCTGCGATATCGAATGCGGATCCATTGGGATTATTTTTATATCTCAAAGCGATCAATTCATTATCTACAAGTTTTTTAAAAGTATCAGAATCACAATGATATCTCCCTTCCCCATGCGCTATTGGCAACTTAATAGTTTGTTTTTCATCTAAATAATTAAACCACCCTCCTTTTGAAGAAACGATATCCAGTTCAACGTCATCACAGATAAAATTAAGATTTTTATTTGCAACAAGAGCACCAGGCAAAAATCCTGATTCTGTCAAAATTTGAAACCCATTACAAATTCCTAAAACTCTTTTCCCGCTTTTAACAAACTCATCCAAAGCATTTATTAATGGAGAGAATCTCGCAATTGCTCCGCATCTTAAATAATCACCATAGCTAAATCCTCCAGGTATAACTATTGCATCTACATCACTTAAATCTGAAGACTCATGCCACAAATATTTTGTTCTTATATCTAAACAACCTTCCAATGCCCATGAAACATCACGATCACAATTAGAACCAGGGAAGACAACAATTCCTACAGTAAAATTATCCATCTTATAATTTTTCTAGTGAATACTCATAATCTTCAATAACAGTATTTGCGAATAACCTATCACACAATAAATCAATTTTTTCTCTTACTTCTTTTTCACCATTACCTTCTATTTTTACTTCAATCATTTTTCCTATACGTAATGATTTTATTCCCTGGGCTCCAAGTTTTATAGAGGCAGACTTAGTAGCTTCCCCTGCTGGATCTAAAACTGAGGGTCTTAGTCTTACAAAAACTTTTACAGCAAATTGGTCCAATTAAAAATTAATTTCTACTAGAAGATTAGTTTAAATTTTAATAAAAAGTACTATTGATTAATAAACAAATATTTTTACCTAAAGGTTTTTTGAGTTATTAGATGTTTATGTAGCCTCTACCAAAACATACTAAGCAAGTTCTTCTTGTATTTTCATGTGATTTAAAATTTCCAGCCCCACCACATTTTGAACATTTTATTTTTTCAATTGATGTAACTTCGTCAGAGATTATTTGTTTTAAAGCGATTTTTGGATTTTCCATCTTGGGCTGTCTACTATTTAAGTATCCCGACAGCTAACTATAATGTCAAATTGCTATTTTTGGTTTACTTAAAATCTTAAATTTCTCTTTAATTTTTTTATTGAAAGTTTTTATAGATTTTTCATCAAAGGAAATTATTACTAATTCAAGCCCAGCATTATCATTTGGTCTCCAACAATTGTCTGGAGCTTCTTCAAACCAAGTATTAATTTTCTTTCCAACAATTTGTATTTGTAAAGGCAATGATTTGTTTGGTATCCAAATACGACCTTTTATTCGAAGAATGTTTAATTCATCCAAGATTTTTGACATCTCCTTTTCAAAGTCATTTTTTTCAAGGAAATGATTTAATTTAATTGAATCTGATACAAGTTCAACATGATTATGGTCATGTTCTTCAGTTAAAAATTCTTTATAAGTCTCTTTTTTAAAATTAAAATCAAATAAATAGGTCAAATCAATTTTGCCATTCTTAGATTTAAGGACTGGTGTAGATGAGTGCAAACTTCCTTGAATTTTATTTTTTACAACGTCAAACTGATCATCATTTAAGATATCTGCTCTAGAGACTAAAACGATATCAGAAACTTCTAGTTGCTCTTCAAAAAGTTGATCTATAGTGGAGTTGTGATCAATTTTATCTGTTTCATTATATTGTTTTGTTATTTTATTTAAATCATTAATTGGTGAACCATTAAGCATTGATTCTCCATTAACGATACCAACAACAACATCAAGATAGATGAAAGACCTAATCTCAGGCCAGTTAAGTGCTTGAATTAAGGGAATTGGAAGTGCCAAGCCACTAGTTTCGATAATTATTGATTCGATAGGAGGATTAAATTCTAGGAGAGCTTTTATTGATGGAACAAAATCATCTTGAACAGTACAACATAAACATCCATTGTTTAATTCGATTACACAGTCTTTTTCAGATTCATCACATTTATTACAACTTTTAATCAAATCACCGTCAATTCCAACATCACCAAATTCATTAATTATTAAACCAAATTTTTTATTACTCTCTTTTAATAGGTATCTTAGAAAAGTTGTTTTACCTGAACCAAGAAATCCCGAAACAACTATAACTGGTATTTTTTTTTTCATCGTTGATAATTAACAACCTAAGCTATATTCTGTACTCTCTCCTGTAGAACTATTTGTGCCATTAGCAATCGCACATAATTGTTTTTGTTGTGTACGACTAAGAACAGCATCAGTAAAATCTGCACCATCTATTTTTGCTCCTTCAAAATTACTCTCCATTAATAAAGCATTTGTAAAATTAACATCTGAAAGATCTGCATCTGTAAAATCTGTTGCATAAGCTAGTGCATCTCTTAAATTGGCTCCATTAAACTTTGAATTTTGCAATTTACTATTATTGAACACCGCGCCTTCTAAATTACTTTCACTGAAATTAAACCCATTCAGATCAAATTTAACGTATTCGTTACCGCTTAAATCTTGACCATGCATATCTGGCTCTAAATTAAGGTCTTGCTGGTTTCTAATTTCAGGAGGTCTTTTGGCCCATGCAGAATTTACAGAATTAAAAAATAAAATCCCAACGAACAAAAAAGAAATTAATGCATTTTTTAGTGAAGGGAAAACAATTGATTTAATCATAATAAAACTGTATTTTAGAACTTAAGTATTTAAAGTTTGTAAGACTATCTTAAAGGAAAATATATGGCAATGTCACTAAAGGTTATTGTTCCTCCTCATCCATTAATAAAACATTGGCTTTCAATATTGCGAGAAAAAAATACTCCAAATATTTTGTACTCCACAGGATATGAGCAACTAGGGAAATGGCTTACATATGAAGCATTACGTAATTGGCTACCATATAAAAAAGAAATAATAAATACTGATAACGGGAACGCAGATGGATTCTTTATTAATAATGATTATCCAATAAAAGTACTCGCAATGTTGCCCGAAGGGTTATCTCTTTGGTTTGGATCTAAAGAAGTAATTCCTAACTCAACCCTCTCATTAGGAGAACTTCCTAAAACAATTGAATCAAATGAAGGAGTTATATTTTATTCAGAACAAATAACGACGAAATCAGAAACATTAGAAACCTTAATTAAATTAAAGGAATTAGGTGTTGATTCAAATAGGATTCTTTTAATAACTGCTATTTGCTCAAATAAAGGGTTAAATGAAATTGCGAAATTATTCCCTAATCAGTTAATTTACACTTCTTGCATAGATGAGGAAGACGAAATAACACAATCATTATTACCGGGTATAGGGAATCCTTTATCGCGATTAAGTACTATATTTCAAGATAAGAACTAATATAGAATATAGGAGTAAATATTTAACCAATGTCTGAATACAGAGATTCGTCTTCAAATAATCTTTTATCATTAATAAGCGGTGCCTTTATTGGAGCAGCAGGTCTAGCTTGGTGGTTAATATCCGAAGCAGACAAAAGAAAGGAGGAAAAAAAACAAAAAGCAATGATGTATTCCTCTAGAATTCAAGATGGCTCTGAAGCGATTGATTCAAATGAAAATATAAATGAAGTTGAAGGAGAAAATCTGGAGAAGAAAGTTGAACAACTTAATTCTGCAATTGCTGATGTGAGGAAGCAACTTGAAGAGTTGGGGCAATAGAATAAAAAAGGTTCACAAATAATATGAATAAACTCAGATCATCTGCAATAACCCAAGGTGTGCAAAGATCCCCTAACAGATCGATGTTAAGAGCTGTTGGATTTAATGATGAAGATTTTAATAAACCTATTATTGGAGTTGCAAATGGATACAGCACCATAACACCATGCAATATGGGTTTAAATAAGTTAGCTCTAAAAGCTGAAGAGTCAATAAAGAGATCAGGTGGGATGCCTCAGATGTTTGGGACCATAACAGTAAGTGATGGCATTTCTATGGGAACAGAGGGCATGAAATATTCCCTTGTATCAAGAGAAGTTATTGCTGATTCAATTGAGACAGCATGCAATGCTCAGAGTATGGATGGAGTACTTGCTATAGGTGGATGTGACAAAAATATGCCAGGTGCCATGATTGCGATTGCAAGAATGAATATTCCCTCAATTTTCATTTATGGGGGGACAATAAAGCCTGGGAAATTGCATGGAGAAGATCTTACTGTTGTTAGTGCATTTGAAGCTGTTGGACAATTAACATCAGGCAAAATTAATGAAGAAAGGTTAGTACAAGTTGAGAAAAATTGTATTCCTGGTGCGGGTAGTTGTGGAGGAATGTTTACAGCTAATACAATGTCTGCGGTTATTGAAGTATTAGGGTTAAGTCTTCCTCACAGCTCCACTATGGCGGCTGAAGATCTTGAAAAAGAACTAAGTGCAGATAAAAGTGCTGAGATATTAGTTTCTGCAATAGAAAAAGATATAAGACCTCTAGACCTAATGACTAAAAAAGCATTTGAAAATGCCATATCAGTAATTATGGCAATTGGCGGATCAACTAATGCGGTGTTGCACATCTTAGCTATTGCGAATACTGCAGGAATAGATATCAACATTAATGATTTTGAGAGAATAAGACAAAAAGTGCCCGTTATTTGTGACCTTAAACCTAGTGGTAAATATGTGACTGTGGATCTTCATAAGGCAGGTGGTATTCCACAAGTAATGAAAATACTTTTGAATGCAGGATTAATTTATGGTGATTGCAAAAACATTGAAGGCAAAACAATCTCAGAATACTTACAGAATATTCCAGATAAGCCTCCAACAAATCAAAATGTCATAAGAGATATAAATAACCCTCTTTATAAAAAAGGACATCTAGCGATATTAAAAGGCAACTTAGCGAGTGAGGGTTCTGTAGCCAAAATTAGCGGAGTAAAAAACCCTGTATTAACAGGTCCAGCAAAGATTTTTGAAAGTGAAGAGGATTGTTTAAAATCGATATTAAATAACGATATCAAAGCTGGAGATGTTGTTGTAATTAGAAACGAAGGTCCTGTAGGAGGTCCAGGCATGAGAGAAATGTTAGCTCCAACATCTGCGATTGTTGGTCAAGGGCTAGGAGAGAAAGTAGCCTTAATTACCGATGGCAGATTCAGCGGTGGTACCTATGGTCTTGTTGTGGGTCACATAGCTCCAGAGGCTGCTGTTGGAGGAAATATTGCTCTAATAAAACAAGGTGATTTAATTACAGTAGATGCAGTAAAACAACTAATTGAAGTTGATTTATCTGACGAAGAATTAGAAAAAAGAAAAAAAGAATGGGTAAAACCTATACAAAAATACAAAAGAGGAATTCTTTCAAAATATTCGAGAATCGTAAGCACATCAAGTTTAGGGGCTGTTACTGATTTATAAATCAGTTCAAAGATTATTTTCTTAATCAATAAAACTTTTTATCCTATTTGCTAAATTTTCTAATCTAGCGCTGTATTTTGGTGAGTTGCATTTTTTCCCGTTATTGCTATCCATCCATAATGTTTTAACTCCACACCATAATATTGGTTCATCAGGGAAATTAAGCTTAGAGATTACTAAAACCAACTCTTTATTAGATTTAAAAAGTTCTAATTCAAGATCATAAATTTCTAATCTTTTACCTTCTTTATCTCGACATAAAATATTAACTGTTAAATCAATATCTTCTTCTTCAAAATCGTATTCACCATTTATTTTTACGACAGAATGAACAAAAGGCTTATTTGTTAAATCTGCTGACTTAGCGATTAAACTCTCTATATTTTTAGGTGGATTTTCAAATAACACTTATTGATTTAATTAAAATTTTTATTGAACCCTGTTTAAACTCATTATTAAGTAATCCATCATCACCGAACTTAGAGTGTAGTAGTTGCAATCTTTTGATTTTAGATGGCTTAAATTTAAATGGAAAACGTACTTTATTAGCTCTTACTGAAGGTTTTAGCTCACTAAAAGGAATTTGAACATTTGTTGTTCCGAATTTTTTTGTTGGGAATGATTTAATCCACCTGAGACCACCTGGGATAAATTCAGTTAGTCCTAGTAAAGCATCTTCACAAGCGACAGCAAATTTAAAAGTTCTTCCTTGTCCATCAATATTTAATTCAAAGGATGAATACTCAGATACGTTTAAACAAGGTTTATATATTGACGATCTACAACTAACAAATCCTCCTGCTTTTTCGACAATATTTCCCTTTAATATCAGACCAGAATTAGAAATTTCACAAAAAGCTGAACTTGATCCGCCCATAACAGTATCATTTAATGTTTTCCAACCATCGAACTCCCTTTTCTGGAATAAAAATTTTTTCTTACTCATTTAATAATTCTAATTATTTTAAGACTTTAACTAAATTTCTAATTCTTTTGCTGATTCTTGATCACAAAATATTGAAATTTGATTAATAGATTTTATTAATTTTGATGGTGTTCTATCAAAAGGCTCTTTTTCATCTAATAACCTGTCAAGAGCAATTCTTTTATTAGCTCCACTTACCAAAAAGACTATCTTTGATGAGGCTGAAAGGACCTTTGGAGTTAATGAAATTCGTTTTAATCCTTTGCCTTCATTAAAAATCACAAAATCATCTACATTATTATTTTTTTGATAAGGAAATAGTGAAGCTGTGTGACCATCATCTCCAAGACCTAATAAAGTTAAATCAAATGAGGGAGGGTTTGATCCGCATTTCTCAAACAATTTAGAAATAAATTGATTTTTTGTAGTTTCATCATCAGCCTTTAAATCATTGAAAATTTCATAAAAAAAAGCTTTTGATCCAAAATTAGTTAACAATGAATTTTTCAACATTAAAGTGTTACTTAATTCTGAATTTGGATCAACGCATCTTTCATCTCCTAAAAAAACATCAACCATATCCCATCTAAGATCACTATTAGATAAGAGCTGATAGACAGCTTTAGGAGTTGAACCTCCACTTACACAAAATTTGAACCTTTCTTTATTTTTTAAAGTACTAATAATTTGACTCTTAATAAACTTAAAAACAGCACCTGATAGTTCTAACTTGTCTTTGTATATATTTATGGTGTATCCATTTTTGGCCTTTTCAATCATTTCATCCATTCAGTATGAAAAGTACCTTCCTTATCAACTCTTTCATATGTATGAGAGCCAAAACAGTCTCTCATTGCCTGAACAAGATTCTGAGGAAGTCTATTAGTTCTATAACTATTCAAATAATCTAAAGTACTGGATAGACATGGGACTGGTATACCAGCTTTTGTAGACAAGGAAACTACTTTAGATAAGTTATCTAATCTTGTCGCAATTTCTTTATTGAACCAATCATCAAAAATTAAATTTTTTAGATTAGGGTCTTTGTTATAAGCATCTTGAATTTTACTTAATAATTTTGATCTAATTATGCAACCACCTTTCCATATTTGAGCAATTGACGGCATATTCAAACCATATTTATATACTGCAGATGCTTCTCTTAAAATATCCATGCCTTGGGCATAGCTAGCAATTGTGGCTAGGACTACAGCATCAAACAAAGGTTTCATTCCATCTGATATATTTCCCAAATCAAAATCCTCTATCTCTTTAGATGGAATTGTTTTTTCAATCTCACTACGTTGCTCTTTTAAAGAACTCATTACTCTTGCATTTAAAGATGCATAGATAGTTGGGACTGATACCCCCAGTTCTAAAGCACTTACAACAGTCCATAATCCAGTACCTTTCTGGCCAGCTTTATCTAATATTTTCTCTACTACATCATCTCCAGTTATCTCATCTTTTGTATTTAGACAAATCTCTGTTATCTCAACAAGATAAGAAGCTAATTCATCAGTATTATTCCAAATACCAAATACCTCTGACATCTGCTGACCATTCATACCTTTAACTCTCTTCATAAGGTCATAAGCTTCTGCGAGTATTTGTTCAATTCCATATTCAATTCCGTTATGAACAGTTTTTACAAAATGACCAGAGCCTCCTGGTCCAACATATGCAACACATGGTCCATCTTCAACTTTGGCAGCCATTTTTGTTAATAAGCTTTCTATCGCATCATATGAAGCCTTAGTACCACCGGGCATCATGCTTGGGCCTTCTAGAGCTCCTTTAGCACCACCAGAGACTCCCATTCCAATGTATCCAAAACTTTTACTTTCAAGAGTATTCACCCTTCTTTCTGTATCTTTAAATTGAGAGTTACCGCCATCAATTAATAAATCTCCTTCCTCGAGATATCCAGAAATATTATCAATTACAGCATCTGTTGCGGGTCCAGCTTTTACCATCATTAGAATTCTTCTAGGTCTCTCTAGCTTATTAACAAATTCTTGAAGAGTTTTAGCTCCTTCTATGTTCTTCCCAAGGCCACGACCTTGTAAAAATTCTTCAGTTTTTGAATAAGTCCTATTAAAAACTACACTAGAAAATCCATTTCTCTCTGCGTTAAGAACTAAATTTTCGCCCATAACACCAAGACCTATTAAACCAAAATGTGCCTTGGACATAAAAAATTAAAAAACTCAATAAATATAGTGTGCCTACAACTCAACAAAATTGCTCAAAAAAAATACTTATGTCAGCGAAAAATGATCGAAAAGATTTAAATAACAGTTCCGTTTGCAATAGTTGCATTTTTAACTACTACAACAATTCCATTTCTGATGTAGAAGCCTAATTCTGGCTTATCTGCTTCCTCTACTCTATCTTTATTAATGATCACGACATTATCACCAATTCTTGTATTCTTATCAAGAATTGCTCTTTTTACAGTAGTTCCTTCACCTACACCAAGTGGAGTTCCACCTCCTTTTCTTAATTCATTTCTTTCTTCGGGCGATTCAAAGAAATCGGCTCCCATCACTAAAGTGTCCTCAAGAACAGAATCACTTTCAATTCTGCTTCTTACACCTAAAACACAATGCAAAATACTGCATGACTTCAAGATTGTACCTTCACAAACTATTGAATCAGTAATTTGAGCATCTACAAGTTTAGAAGGAGGGAGAAATCTAGGTCTTGTATAAATTGGAAATTTCTCATCATAAAAACTAAATGGAGGTTTTGGTTGCTCAGTCAACGCCAAATTTGACTCAAAGAATGCTCCAATGGTTCCGATATCTTCCCAATAATCATCAAAAACATAACTTTTTAGAACATCCCCCCTTTTAAGAGATTCAGGGATTATGTCCTTTCCAAAATCTGTATAATTAGGAAATTTATTTAGAAGATCAAAAAGAGTATTTCGACTAAAAACGTAAATACCCATAGAGGCAAGATAAGGTTTTTCGGAAGCCGATTCCTCAGTTAATCCAAATTTTGAAGTATCCACTGCCATTGCCTTCAACTTATCCCCCGATGGCTTTTCACTGAATTCTTTAATATTTCCTAAATCATCTGTTCTCATGAGGCCAAAACCTTCTGCTTGAGATTCATCAACAGGCAAAGCGGCGACCGTTAAATCAGCACCATTATCTCTATGATGTTGAACAAATAGACTGTAATCCATCCTATACAGTTGATCTCCTGACAAAATTAAATATTCGTCAACATCCCATTCTTGAAACAACCATTGGTATTTTCTAACAGCATCCGCAGTACCTTCAAACCACTTTGGACTATCTGGAGTCTGTTGTGCGGCCAAAACCTCAACAAATCCTTGACCAAAAGGGCCATTTAAATTATAAGTTCTTCCTATGTGTCTATTTAGAGATGCACTGTTGAACTGAGTCAATACGTACATTTTTTCTATGCCTGAATTAATACAATTACTAATTGGGATATCTATTAAACGATACTTACCTGCTAATGGAACAGCAGGTTTTGCCCTCATTTTTGTTAAAGGGTAAAGTCGAGAACCTTTTCCTCCTCCGAGGATGATGGCCAACACACGCTTCATTCAATCTAATGGAGGTAGAGATACAACTATTTAAAGTAACTGATTATGGGCAAAATTAGAAATAGGAATGGTCAGTTTACAAAGGTATTTCGATAAATCAATATAAAAACTTAATATAAATAAAGAAATTTAACTATTTTCATCCTCTTCTACCAAAGAAAACAATTTTTCAACAATTTTCAAAGAAGCTTGTCTTTCTTCTCTTGATTGAGGACTTCGCAACTTTGTAACAGGTGTGTGAAGTATTTTATTAATAATACCTTTAGTCAGAGCTTCCACTACCTTTCTTTCTCGTGCAGAAAAATCTGGGCCCATTCTACTAAGTGCTTTTTGCAATTCCTCTTTTCTAATCAACTCCAAATCTGATCTAAGTTTATTAATTACTGGAACTGCCTCTAAACTTGCCCACCATTCCAAAAAGATGATTCTTTCTTCTTCTACTAAAGATTCTGCTTCCTTTGCAATTTTCTGTCTAAATTCTTGATTTCTTGAAACTACCTCTTGTAAGTCATCCACATCAAATGATTTTACAAATTGATGTTGTTTTACATCATTAGATATATTTCTCGGTACACCAATATCAATAAATTTAATTTTATTACTCAAATTCAATTTTTCAATTTTAGCAAGATCAATTATCGGCTCTTCGGCCGCTGTACTGGTGAAAACCAGAGAGGATATTGATATGTATTCATCTAATTCGTTTAACCCTTTACAAATAATCTCTAAGTCGGGAAAGTCTACTGAAAGATTTAACGCTCTATCAATATTTCTATTAACAAGAATAAGTTTATGACACCCTTTTGACTTTAAATGAGTTATTAAAAGCCTACTCATTCGTCCAGCTCCAACTACAAGTACTTTCTCTGATTCCAAACTTACAAGTGTATCAACACCTTTTTCTTGTCCAATTTTTAATTGGGCAAGTTCTACCGCTGCCGAACTAATTGATACGGCACCAGTTCCTAAATTTGTTTCAGATCTAACTTTTTTTCCTGTACTAACTGATTGAGTTAATAATCTATTAAGAATAGGTCCAGTAGATTGATTCTCTTGACCTAATCTCATCATTTTCTTAACCTGCGAAAGTATCTGTCCTTCGCCCAGAACTAGGCTATCCAATCCTGCCGAGACTTTCATCAAATGCAAAACAGCATCTTCTTGTCTAAAGCAAAAAAGATGAGGATTTAAATCTTCAAAAATAATTCCAGAATAATCTGATATAAATTCTTTAATAGATGAAATTCCAGTATTTTTATCCTTTACTAGCGCATATATTTCTAACCTATTACATGTACTTAAAATTGACACCTCTAATACATCATTGAAAGCTTTTAAAGCTTTCAATGATTCTGTTATGGATTGGTCTGGAATACTTAACTTCTCACGGACTTCGACAGGTGCCGTGCGATGACTAAGTCCGACGACAACTATATGCATAAAATCAAAAGTGAATTTTTAAAGACTGATACTCTTAGCACCATCTTTTATATGGACAGTATTTGTAAATCTTGCAGTACTATCTAACGTACTAATTACTAGGCTACTTGTTCTAACACAATCCCTTTCAAATTTAACTCCATTAAAAAGTAGTCCGTCAGTTATTCCACTACCAGCGAACACCACATTTTCTCCTGATGCCAATTCATTAGCTTCATAGATTTTGTCTATATCGGTTATTCCCATTTCATTTAGACGTTTTATGTTTCCTTCTTTTGTGTAATCTGCCCATTCAGAAGTTTGAGCAATTGCTGGATCATAAACTAGTTGACCTTGAAAATGGCCACCTAACGCTCTCATTGCAGCAGCGGAAATAACACCTTCTGGTGCTGCACCTATTCCCATCAAGCAATGTGTACCAGTGCCTGCAAAACCACATGCAATAGCAGCTTGAACATCACCATCAGAAATCGGTTGTACTTTTGCACCACATCCTCGAATTTCTTTAATAAGATCTTTATGCCTTGTTCTATCCATTACAACAACAGTTAATTCATCTATTGAGAGATCCAAGCAATCACTAAGTATCTTTAAGTTTTCAGTAGCTGAATTTCTAATATCTACTTTTCCTTTGGCGGCAGGAGGAGCTGCTAATTTGTTCATATAAAAATCAGGAGCATTAAAAAGACCACCTGTATCAGAGGCTGCCAAAACTGCCATAGAACCTCTTTGATTATTCGCACAAAGGTTAGTTCCTTCACAAGGGTCAACTGCAAAATCAACTCCTGGTCCACTCCCACTTCCTACTTCTTCACCTATATAAAGCATAGGTGCTTCATCTCTTTCCCCTTCTCCAATAACAATTTTTCCTTTCATTTCAATTTTGCCCATTCGCAATCTCATTGCTTCTACAGCTGCAGCATCAGCTTCATCTTTCTGACCAAGTCCTGTTAGTTTTGCTGAGGCAATTGCTGCTTGCTCGACGACTTCGAGTATTTCTTGAATTAAAGTTTGATTCACAATTAAATTTTTGAGGATTTTCTAAAAGGTTTTGAGTATGATCTCATAAAATTTTAAAAATTTCATAAGAATTATTATGCTAATAAGCTTTTTTAACTCTTTACAGCTGTTACTTTATCAGGCCGTGACTTGAAATTAGGAATTAACAACTAAATATAGTATCTTTATTAAATATTTTAAAAATAAAATGACTTTGTCAAATCAAACTACTTTAGCTGGTGTCAATAGACCAATTCAAATAATTCCTTCAGTTTTACCAGCAGATTGGGCAAATATGGGGAATTGTGTGAAAGAGCTTGAGGAGGCTGGGGTAGACAGAATTCAGTTTGATGTAATGGATGGGAATTTCGTTCCAAATCTTACATTTGGTCCTGAGATGATTGCTGCATGCCGAAAATATTGCAATGTCCCTTTTGAAACTCAATTAATGGTAAGCCAATACAATTGTGAAACTATGCTTGAATCTTATGTAAACGCTACAAAAGGAGCAAATGGTGAACCAGGAGTAGTAATAGCTCATGCAGAAGCAAATATTCATTTACATAGAGTTCTCGGAAGAATAAGAGATCTAGGAGGATCTCCTTCTGTTGCATTAAACCCTCATACTCCATTTGAAATGATTGAAAACATAATGGATATGGTTGATCATGTGCTAGTTATGACAGTTAATCCGGGTTTTGGTGGACAAGCTTATATACCAACGATGCTAAATAAAATCAGAAAAATAAGAAACTTTATTATCGAAAAAAACTTAAATGTCGACATTGAAGTTGATGGGGGAATAAAAGCAAATTGGACAATTTCACAATGTGCTGATGCTGGTGCCAACTGTTTTATTGCAGGCAGTGGGATGTTTGCTTACTCAACATTGAAAGAGGGATGTGATGACTTTAGAAAGGTTGCGCAAGAAGCACAAAATGGGAAGGTCCTTTCAGAGCCTCAATGAATATTCTTGTAGATGATGAAGTTACCCAAATATCCACCCATAACTATGTAAACCTATTCCTAAGAAATTAACTCCTAAATAACATACTAAAACCACTACAAAACCAAAAGTTGCTAATAATGCCGGCCTTCTTCCTTGCCACCCTTTACTTATTCTCATATGAAGATAAGCTGCATAGAATAACCATGAGATAAATGCCCATGTTTCTTTTGGGTCCCAACTCCACCATGTTCCCCATGCCTCATTAGCCCAAACGGCACCTGTAATCAAACCCAGAGTCAAAAGAACAAAACCAACTAAAATGGAACGATAACTTAATGTATCTAATTCTTCTGAATGAGAAAATTCAATTGGTTCAACCACTTGATTTAAAGGATACTTATTAGAGATTTTCAACCCTCCTATACCTATAGAACTACTTCGAATTTGAAGTGGTTTATTTTTATTAACAAACAAAACAGAAGCTGAAAGCAAAGAACCTATTATTAATGCCGCATAACTAAGCATTACGACACTAACATGCATCACTAACCAACTTGATCTTAAAGCAGGAACCAAATTGGAGGATAATTTCAAATCGTCAGGCAAAACAAAACATGCAAAAGCCACAGTAAATAACTCAATAGGTATAGCGATTGATGGGATTATTGGAGATTGGTACTCTCTCTCAATCAAGAGTTGTCCTATTGTGATGCCCCAAGTAAGGAAATAAAGAGATTCATACAAATTGCTAATTGGGAAATGTCCAGAAATTAACCATCTAAAAAGCAATTGAAATGTAATAAATAAATTCACAAGAATTGTAAGGAACCTTACTAAAAACGAAGACTTATTTTTAAAAACTGCACTTAAAGATAATGGGAAATTAACTAATAAAATATAAAAGGTTAAAAGACCTAAAACTGAGACTGGGTCGTATATTAAATTTTTAAGAAGATTATCTAGTCCCATCTCTAGAGAATTTATCCAATTTTTTATTCAATGACAAACAAATAATAAATTAAATCATACATATATGAGTGAATCTTTAATAATTAAGTTTTAATTTGTTTTGCAAAAGAAATTTAAAGTTTAAAATTATCTCCGAGATAATACTTCTTTACTATTTGATTAACTGCTAAATCACTTGATGATCCGTAGGCTAAAATTTTTCCTTCACTTAATACATATGACTTGTTAGTAATTAGGAGAGTTTCTCTTACATTATGGTCTGTAATCAGTATACCCACGCCATCACGACTTAATTTATAAATTAGTTTCTTTAAATCATTAACAGCCAGTGGATCTATTCCAGCGAAAGGTTCGTCTAGTAATAAATATTTAGGCCCTTTTTTACCAACTGTGAGTGCTCTGGCTATCTCACACCTCCTTCTCTCTCCTCCAGAAAGTTGATAGCCATAATTATCTACAAAATTATTCAAATTAAATTCATTAATTAATTGTTCTCTTCTATTTCTAATTGCTGCTCGACTATGAGTTGAATTCTGCAAAGCCAAATCTATATTATCCTTAACAGTTAAATCTCTAAAAATACTCGCCTCCTGAGTTAAATAACCCAAACCAAGCCTTGACCTTATTGGCAGTGGAAAATTGGTGATATTTTTACCATTCATTAAAACTTCACCTTTATCAGGTTTTAAATTCCCAACTGCAAGATTAAAAGTGGTAGTTTTCCCTGCACCATTTGGCCCCATTAAACCTACAATTTCTCCTGGATTTACAGTTATGGATACATCATTTACAATTAATCTTCCCTTAATTGAAAGAGATACATTTTTGATTTTTAAGTTCATCTATCTTTATATCGAAAATTAATATTATTTTCTTGAAAAAAAAATGAAATATAAAGCAAAAATTTTAATAATGAGAAATATAAATTCATTTTCATCAAAGAAGTTTCAAGAAAGGCTTATCGTTGTCATTTAATGACTCCCTATATTGTAATTTTCTCAATAAATCTTCCAAACATAGGCAGAAGGATTCAAGATCAATACCTAAATTAATCTTAGTTCTAGTTTTTATTCTACCTAAACCCTCTCCCAACAAAATAGTAGCTCCATTTAAATTACCCTTACTTAAGTGAAACTGAGAAACAGACACTTGTAAAATCCCCTGAATAACTTGTCTTTCATCACCATCAACACAATTCCAAATTTCTTCAAAAGCATCATGAGCTTCATACCATTTATGGTTATTAAATAGATTTAAAGCATTGAAAAGGGAATCTTTAAAACTTTTTGTATTGTCATCAATCATGCAATTAATTACTAATTTTTCTTCTTCTTTTTAATTTTTCTCATTCTTATTGAATTCGGTGTTACCTCCAGCATTTCATCCGGGCCAATATATTCGAGTGCTCTTTCAAGGGTAATATCGACAGGCGACTGTAAAGTATCAAGTTCCTCCGCTCCGGCAGACCTCATATTAGTCAACTGTTTAGTTTTACATATATTTAACTCAAGATCTTGAGGTCGATTATTTTCTCCAATTATCATTCCCTTATAAACTTTAACTCCAGGCTTAATAAAATAAACTCCCCTATCTTCAGCATTCTTTAATGCATAAAATGTAGCAACACCTTCCTCAAAAGCTATAAGAACTCCATTTCTCCTAGTTTCAAAGTCTCCTGCTTTAGGTTTATATTCATAAAAAGAGTGACTCATAATACCTTCACCTCTCGTTATCCGAACAAATTCACCACGAAATCCAATTAGCCCTCTTGAAGGAACAATAAATTCTAATTGAGTTCTCCCATCTGAACTTGTTTGCATGTTTTTCATCTCTGCTTTTCTCGATCCGAGTTTCTCAATACATGAACCAACAGACACTTCAGGCACATCTAAAACCAAAGTCTCTATAGGTTCACATTCCACATTATCAATTTCTCTAAAAATTACTTGAGGTTGTGAGATTTGAAACTCAAACCCTTCTCTTCTCATGGTTTCAATTAAAATCCCAAGATGTAATTCTCCTCTTCCTGAGACTGAGAACCTGTCGGGAGAATCGGTTTCTTCTACCCTAAGTGCAACATTTGTTAAAAGTTCCCTCTCCAATCTATTTTTTAATTGTCTACTAGTTACAAATTTCCCTTCTTTACCAGCAAATGGAGAATCATTGACAACAAATGTCATATTCAAGGTAGGTTCATCAACTTTTATTAAAGGAAGCGGATGAGGAGAATCGGGACAGGCTATGGTTTCACCAATATTAACATCGTCGAAACCTGAAACAGCAACAATATCACCTGCGAATGCTTCATCTATATCAATTCTTTGTAATCCCTCGAATCCAAGTAGTTTACTTACCTTACCTTTTATAGTTTTTCCATTTTCTTTAATTAAACTTGCTTGTTGACCATTTTTTATAGTTCCATTATGAATCTTCCCAATTACAATTCTGCCTAAGAAATCAGAATAGTCCAAAGTTGTTATTTGTAATTGAAGAGGCTTTTTTGAATCCCCTACTGGAGGTGGAACATGTCTAATAATAGCTTCAAAAAGAGGCATCATATTATCACTATCAGATTCCATTTCTTCTTTAGCGAAACCAGACAGTCCGCTTCCGAAAAGATAAGGAAAATCACATTGATCATCATCAGCGCCTAATTCTAAAAACAAATCAAGAACCTTATCAATTGCTATTTCTGGTACTACTCTTGGTCTATCAATTTTATTTACAAAGACTATTGGCCTTAGTCCCTTCTCTAATGCTTTTTTTAAAACAAATCTTGTTTGAGGCATCGGCCCCTCATTTGCATCAACAATAAGTAAACAACCATCAACCATTCCTAAAACCCTCTCAACTTCTCCTCCAAAATCTGCATGTCCAGGTGTATCTATAATATTAATTCTGGTGTCTTTGTAGTTAACTGCAGTATTTTTTGAGAGTATTGTTATTCCTCTTTCTCTTTCAAGATCATTGGAATCCATTACACATGTAGGAACAACTTCATTGTCTCTAAATATTCCTGACTGAGATAACAATGCATCAACAAGAGTTGTTTTCCCGTGATCTACGTGAGCAATAATTGCGACATTTCTAATTTCTTTTAACGAAGATGACATTTATAAAATTTATACAAATAGTGTATTAATTATATTAAGGCTAACTCAAAGGATGCTTATAATGAAAATTTCCATTCAAGACTTAGAAAAACATAATCAAAATTCTAAAATTTAATTAATCAATTTGATTTATATTCACCTGTTTGAAGTTTCAAAAACTTTCAAAGCTTCAATTGAACCTTCATATCTCCAATGCCAAGGTTCGTAATCTATATATTTATTATTTTTATTGAAAGATAGTTTAAAGTGATATTTAGCTGCATTCTTTATTAACCACCTAAAAGCATCAGTATTTTCGAATTCGATCTCAAAGTCTGTATCTCTTCTCATGGAATCACCAAAATCAATGGCGAAACCAGTACTATGTTCAGAATATCCTGGAGGGGCTGAAACTCTAGCTCTCTCTGAAGCTTCTTGATTTCTAATAGATTTTAAAGAATAAAAAATCTCGTTTTGCAAATTTATTGATCTATATCCACTCAAAAAAACTAAGTATACCCCATCCTTTTGCGCTTCTTCTCTCATATTTAGGAGAGAATCACGCATATCAATATGAACTTCAATATTTGGCTCAATTAAAACTAATTTCTCCTTCGGAATCTCTTCATAAGGTAAATGGCCAAAAATTCTATGGTCTTGGTTTATATCATTCTGAGGATTTAGAATATTAAAGGATGTTCCTTCTATTGTTCTTAAAAATCGCAAAAAAATTAATGAAAAAATAAGAAAAAGAAATGGAGAGAAGATTAATATTTTTTTTAAAAATGTTGATTTATTATTATCAAGATAAGTTCTCTTGGCGAAAGGTATGTCAATTTGATTTATATCTTTTTTTTGTTCCAATATTTATAGATAATTTTTAAAACATATTTCGATATTAACTATTATTTTAAGAAATGCACCTTTAGAACCAAAAAAGAGGTAGGTTTTATATACACTATTATTTTTTTTCGTATGTTGAGGGTAGCTGTAATTGGTGGTGGTCCAAGTGGTTCATGTGCTGCAGAAATACTTGCTAAATCCGGAATAGAAACTTGGCTTTTTGAAAGAAAATTAGATAATGCAAAACCATGTGGAGGAGCTATTCCTCTTTGCATGGTAGAGGAATTTGATTTGCCAGAATCCATTATTGATAGGAAAGTAAGGCATATGAGAATGATATCCCCCTCAAATAGAGAGGTAGATATAAGCTTAGATAGAGTTTATGGGGAAAGCGATCAAGAATTTATTGGAATGTGTAGAAGAGAGGTAATGGATGCTTTTATGCGTAACAGAGCCTCTGATCTTGGTGCCACATTAATTAATGGTTTAGTGACTTCAATTGATACCGGCGATAACAATCAAGGGCCATATAAACTCTCCTACTCAGATTTTACAAATGGAGATAAAAAAGGGGCACTCAAAGAGCTTACTGTTGACCTTTTAATTGGAGCTGACGGAGCGAATAGTAGAGTCGCGAAAGCAATGGATGCAGGAGATTACAAAGTTGCTATTGCATTTCAGGAAAGAATTAAATTGCCTAAAGAAGAAATGAGTTACTACGAAGATCTTGCTGAGATGTATGTTGGTACGGATGTTTCTCCTGATTTTTATGGGTGGGTATTTCCAAAATATGATCATGTTGCAGTTGGGACTGGAACAATGCAAAAAAATCAGTCATTAATAAAAGGGCTTCAAGAAGGAGTTAGAAATAGAGCAAAAAAAAGACTTGTTAATGGTGAGGTAATAAAGGTGGAAGCTCATCCTATCCCAGAGCATCCAAGACCAAGAAGAGTAGTTGGGAGAATGGCATTAGTTGGGGATGCGGCAGGCTATGTAACAAAGAGTTCTGGCGAGGGTATTTATTTCGCTGCAAAAAGTGGGAGAATGTGTGCTGAAGAAATTGTTGAAGCATCAAAAAACGGTAAAGTAATTCCGTCCGAAAAAGACTTAAAAAACTATCTTAAAAAATGGGATAAAAAATATGGCACAACTTATAAGGTACTAGAAATACTTCAAAATATTTTTTACAGAAACGATTCTGCTAGAGAAGCCTTTGTTGAGATGTGTGATGACATGGATGTGCAAAGACTTACTTTTGATAGTTATTTATACAAAAGAGTTGTCTCCATGAAACCATTGCAACAACTCAAAATCACAATGCTTACACTTGGTTCGATTCTAAGAGGTAAAGCCTTAGCACCTTTAAAATATAAACCCGTTGATAGTGCCGTTAGAGAAAATAAGGAAGTAGAAAAAATGTTGGAAAATTACTCAATAAAGGGAGGTATTAAAGTTAAGAGTTCAAAAGTGTGAAGTCAGCAATTTTTAAAGAATAATTTCTAATAAAGCTCAATAAATTGAGTCTATTATTTCTTATTTTTATATTCTCTGTCATTACTAGGACTCCCTTTTCATTATCAAATAACTCCTCAATAGTTTTTATATTAATCTCGAACATATTTAGCAGTTCTAAATAATTGCAATAATCTTTTGAAAAATTTTTTTCTAATTCTTCAATAAATTTAAAAACTTTAAATTCACAATCTTTTTCAAAAAGATTTGTGTTTACATAATTGCTTGTTGAGAAAACTTCTCTTGAAAGATTACCTTTACTAGCTAATTTGCTTACCCTTGTAATCACCTTTTTGATTTCAACAAAAGTTTCTTCTTCTTGATATTCGACAATTGATTCGATCCTACTTTTTAAATCAATTATATTGAATATTCTTTTTTCAGAAAATCCCCCAGAAAAGCAAATAGCCTTTATTAATTCTTTACTTAATGAAATTTCTTCGAGATGACTAACAATTCTTTGAAATAAGAACTCATTTAAATCATTTAAAACTTTCTCTTTTGAGAAGTTTAAATTAGGGAATGAGATTTTCCAAAATTCAATCACTTCGTTAAATACCTTATCTAAAGGCAAATCAAGTTTATAGTCCCAAATAATTTTAATTACTCCATTCAAATTTCTTCTAAGAGCATAAGGATCAGATGATCCACTTGGACGTTTACCAGAAATAAATATACTTATTAAAGTTTCAACCTTATCAGAGATAGAAACTAATGCACCATATTTTGTAGAAGGCAAATCATCTTTATAAAAAGAAGGTAAATAATGTTCAGCTACAGCTAAACAAATATCCTCACTATATCCTTCATTCTTGAGATATTTTCCTCCCATTATTCCTTGCAACTCTGGGAATTCGTAGACAATTTCGCTACATAAGTCGTTTTTACAGTATCTAGCAGCTTCTATTATTATTTTTTCTTCTAAGGACTTATCATTTAAAATTATGAGAATTTTTTTAGTGACTTCAACTATCCTTTCTACTCTTTGAAAAATATTTCCCAACCCTTTCAAATAAGAAACAGATTCAAGTTTTTTATTTCTTTCAATTGCAGAAACTTTTTTATCACTTTCTACAAAAAACTTTGCATCTGAAAACCTTGCCCTTAAGACTTTCTCATTTCCCTTGGCAATATTATTATTAGATTCTTCAAGACCATTTGAAATTACCAAAAAAGTTGTACTAATATTTTTTTCAGAGCTTAAATCTAGCTTTGAAAAACTATTATTATTTAATAAAAGAGGCACATATCTCTGATGATTTTTCATGACAGTTGAAAGAACTTCGAGAGGAAGATTAAGAAATTCATCACTAAATTTACCAATAACTAAATCTGGCCATTCAACTAAATCAGTTAATTCATTAAGCAATTCTTCGGAGAGGTCAGGCTTCAGATTAAGTGATTTTGATGTTTGATTTATTAGACTCTCAATTTTTTCTTTTCTTTCGTGTCGTTTAACTAAAACTCTGTTTTGTTTCAATAATTCAAAAAATCTATCAGGATTCTGAACTTCAAAAACTTCATTTATTAATCTATGACTTTTTGATATATTGCTTATTTGAATTTTTGGATCACATTCATCCAATACAAAATCAAGAATTTCATCATTATAAATAGAGGCTATCCACCTGATAGGTCTTGAAAATTTTAAGTTCCCAGATCCCCACTTCATAAATCTAGGGCCCTGAAGACACTTAACTACTCTGGTAATAATTGAGGACAAAGAAATTCTTGTTGATTGCCCCTTCTCAATTTTCTTTCCAAATACAAAGTCACCCTTTTCTGTATTCTTTATTTCTAAATCACCTACTTCTATGCCTAAACTATTTGCAAATCCTAAAGCGGCATTAGTTGGAGATCCATCTGAAAAAGCAGAATTTGCTTTAGGTCCTTTTCTTAATATCGTCTTATCCTCTGCGTAATCTACTAAACCTTCTAGAAGAAGAACTATCCTTCTCGGTGTAGAGGTAACAAATATATTGTTATATTTGATTAACTTTTTATTCAATTCAAATTCAATTAAAGATTTAAATTGATTTAGAACATCATGAGAAAATTTGGCTGGCAACTCTTCGGTTCCAATCTCAAGTAAATATTTAGACAAGAAAAAATTTTAACTCCTATTACTATAATTTACTACCAGTTAAATAAGCTTTTCGCTAATGTATAAAAAGAGATATGTTTTGGTCCGTTGATCAAGGTTGAGAAAGTAAAAAAGAAAAAAGATCCTGCCAAAGAAGAAACAGTTTGTTTGGCAAATGGATTAGAAGTATCTAAGTTTGAAAATTTCAAGAAAAGTAGCCAATTTCTTAGAGAACCACTTGCTACAGAATTAATAAATGATAGCGATCACTTTACTAATGATGCTGTTCAATTATTGAAATTTCATGGTAGTTATCAACAAGATAATAGGGAAAATAGAAAGCCTGGCAAAAGTAAAGATTGGCAAATGATGCTTCGATTAAGAAGTCCAGGTGGTGAAATACCAGGAAAATTATTTTTAGCGTTAGATGAATTAGCTGACAAGCTAGGTAATGGATCACTTAGGGCAACAACAAGGCAAGCATTTCAAATGCATGGGATTAGAAAGGAAAATCTAAAAAAAGTTATAGGAACAATTGTGAATTCAATGGGCTCAACATTAGCTGCATGTGGAGACATAAATAGAAACGTAATGGCCCCAGCAGCCCCATTTGATTCGCCAAAATACAATATTGCAAGAGCTTTAGCTAAAAAAGTTGCAGACCTCCTCACTCCAATGGCAGGACAGGGTACATTTTTAGAGCTTTGGGCTGATGGGGATTTAGAGTACACCATAAAGCCCGACAACGATATTGAAGCCATAAGGAAACTTCAATTTAAGGACAATGTATTTAGCGGAATAAAAGATGAGCCCCTCTATGGATCAAGTTATTTACCTAGAAAATTCAAATGTGCTGTTACTGTACCCGGAGATAATTCAGTTGACCTTCTTACTAATGATATCGGAATAGTTGCTTTTACTTCAGAAGATGGGAAATTAGAAGGCTGCAACTTCTATGTTGGAGGTGGCATGGGACGCACACATAATAATGAAGAAACATTCGCCAGAATTGCAGATCCACTTGGATATGTTGAAGAGCAAGATATTTTTGAATTAATACAAAGCATTGTGGCTATTCAAAGAGATTATGGTGATAGAAAATCAAGAAAAAATTCAAGAATGAAATACCTTATTCACAGAAAAGGTATTAAATGGTTCAAAAAGTTACTTTTAGAAAAGTATTTCAAAAAAGAAATTAAAAATATCAGAAAAGAACCTAAACAAGTTCTTATTGATTATCTAGGCTGGCATAAACAAGATAAAACTTCATATTTCGTAGGGTTACCTTTATTATCAGGGAGATTATCCGGGGAAAAGAAGAATATTATTGCTAGTATCGTAAAAAAATATAATCTTGATTTGAGACTTACACCTAATCAAGATATCTTACTTTGCAATATTGTAAATAAACATAAAAGTAAGATCAAAAAAGATCTTGCAAATATTGGATACGACAATTTAGAAGACATTAATGAAATACAAAGACATGCCTTAGCTTGTCCAGCATTACCGCTTTGCGGTCTTGCGATGACAGAAGCAGAAAGAATTTTACCTGATGTATTAAAAAGAATTGAAAAATTACTATTAGATCTGAAAATAGAAAAGACAATACTATTTAGGATGACAGGTTGTCCAAATGGATGTACAAGACCTTATATGGCAGAATTAGCACTTGTAGGTAGTGGTCAAAACAAATACCAATTATGGTTGGGGGGAAGTAAAAATCTACAAAGGCTGGCAAAACCATTCTTACAAAAAATGGAATTAGATGATTTAGAAAAAACTATTCAACCATTATTTGACTGTTGGAAAAACAGTTCAGATTTAGATTTTGGAGATTTTATAAATTCGCAAGATGAAAAGTTTATTTTGAATTTGCTAAATGCAGTCTAAGTGAATTTATATTTTTCCATAAATAGCATTTGCTTTTTTATTTCTCCAAGCCCATAATTGATCACCATAACTAAAATGCCACCATTCATTTGGATGTTGCGCAAATCCAAATTTGGTCATAATTTCCCTCAAAGAATTTCTTCTACCATTCCAAATAATTGCTTCTTCATTCTTTATGTTTTTATAATAATCAGGATTTGATGTCTCATCCATTTGATCAACTTCGCCTCCCATCTCTAAAAGATTTCCATCTTTATCAGATAAACAAACATCCAATGCTCCACCAGTTGAATGAGGTGGAGGACACCTAGGGTCGTAAGAAGGGTACGCCCAAAATTTTTCAACTTTTTTTAAAATAGATGGATAGGATTTCATATTTTTTAAAGAAACATCATTATTCGATTTTTCACACTCTAATAAAAATGCTCTTTTGAACATAAATTCTTGGACTTCTAAAGGTCGCCAACTGTCATAAATTAAAAGATAAAAACTATTCTTTGATATCAAGTAGTCATTTACTTGTACTAATCTATTAACGACCTCCTCTCTTAATTTCCAAATAGAATTTCGATCTTTGTAAGGTGCTCCTAAATGAAAGTAAGGGTGAGGATCTACAACTTTTAAGTAGCTAGGTATAGCTATAAGTTGATCTCCATTATCTTTAATTGGTATATTATTCCAAACTTTCAAATAAAATTTACAATTAATCTATAGTTGCATATATTTAAAAAAAATGACAATGATAATTTTCAATTCAAGAAATCATGAATAAATTTATTATCAGAATTATTAATTATGATATTCCTTAAAACTATATTATCCTTTAGATCAGGATCATTACTAACAACCTTAATAGCCTCTTCACGAGCCTTTTCAATTAGAAATTTGTTGTTTGGTAAATTGTCTAGTACAAAATCAGGCAATCCAGATTGTCTATATCCTAAGATCTGTCCGGGACCTCTAAACTCCAAATCTTTTTCGGCAATATAAAAGCCATCATTTGATTTTTGCAAAACACATAGCCTTTTGTTTTCTAATCCATTTTTATCAGAGGTTACCAGATAACAAAATGATTTTGTTGATCCCCTACCAACTCTCCCCCTTAGTTGATGTAGCTGTGACAATCCGAATCTTTCCGAATTATAAATAATCATAATTGTGGCATTAGGCACATCAATTCCAACTTCAATCACAGTAGTTGAAACCAATATATTAATTTCATTATTTAAAAAAGAATTAATAACTTCATTCTTTTCTTGTGAATTTAATTTGCCATGTAATAACCCAACTTTTTCCTTAAAAAAGACTTCCTCTGATAGATATTTAAATATCTTCTTTGCAGAACTTAAATTCATTTTTTCTGAATCTTCTATAAGAGGCAAAATCACATAAGCTTGCCTTCCATTACTGACCTCATCTTTAACACTTTTGAACAAATTAGTTAAATGATCTTCTGAAATTATTTTTGTTTTAATAGGAACTCTCCCGGGAGGAAGTTCTGTAATTTGACTAACATCTAAATCACCATAAATTGAAAGTGCAAGTGTTCTTGGAATTGGTGTTGCTGTCATTGATAACAAGTTGGTATTATCCCCTTTATTGAGTAATCTATTTCTTTGAGTAACTCCAAACCTATGTTGTTCATCAATTACTACCATCCCCAAAGAATTGAAGATAACTTTATCTTCAATTAAAGCATGAGTACCTACAAGGATATCAATTTGTCCATTACTCAAATTCGAGAGAATTTCTTTTCTCTTTTTTTGAGTAGTATTTCCAGTAAGAAGTTCAACTGATACTAAAAGTGGGTTTAAATACTTTAATAAATTTTTATAATGTTGTTCTGCCAATACTTCAGTTGGAGCCATAAAAGCACCTTGAAGGTTTTTTTCATTAACAATTAAAAGAGATGCAATTGCAATAATAGTTTTACCGCTTCCAACATCCCCCTGTAGCAATCTTGACATTGGTAAGGGATTAGATAAATCTTTCTTAATTTCACTTAAAACATTGACTTGAGATTTTGTTAGATCAAAAGGAAAGGTATTTATAAATTTTTTTAGTAAAGATTTTTTTTGTGGAAATTGTTTAACAATTACATTTTTATTTTTCTTTCTTTTTCTAAGCAGGAACTTTATTTGCAAAAGATACAATTCGTCAAAAACCAAACGTTTTTTTGACTCAATCAGTGCTTCTTGAGTTCGTGGTAAATGAATATTAATCAAAGACTCTCCTTTAGATAATAAAGATAATGAATCAAGTTGTTTTTGGTTTAAAATATCTGGATATTTTTTTGCATAAACTAGTATCTTTTTTATGATTTTTATAAAACTCGTATTTGATAACGCTTCTGCTAATGAATACAAGGGTAAAATTTTTCCTGAGAAATTAAAATTGTCATTATTATCCTTAAGAATTTCAAGCTGCGGATCTACAAAAGATTTGCCATACTCGGTGAATTTAACCTTACCTGATATTGCTAATTTAGTTCCAGGAGTATACAAAGATTTTTGAGAGGATAAGAAGGAGTAAGATCTAAATCTCTTGCCTAAGAAAAATTTTGTAACTTTTATTGAAGATGTTTCATCAGAAACTACAAAGTTCATTATTGATAAATTAATGTTCTTTTTACTCTTATAAATATAAAATCTTTTGATATTGGCAATACACGTATATAAATTATCTGGTTTCAAATTCTTTATCTTAACTCTATTTGTATAATCTAAATAAGTTCTTGGGAAATAATTTATTAGATCTTTTATTGAAAAGATGCCTAATTCATTAAGCTTATTTTTATAAACTTTGCCAACATTTTTTATTAATGAAATATCTGAATCAAGAGATAAACTTGAATCAGTTTTATTTAGAAAAACAGTATTAGAAATTCTTTTAGAAGTATCTATTTCTAAAGTTTTACCAAGTTTATAGAGACTTTTTCTTGTATCTATAATTAACCTTTTCCTTTGAAGAACATCCAATTGATCGTATTCATAATATTTTCTGGAAAAATCACTAAATATACTCAAATATTCTTCTGGTAAAGTTAGATTATCTAATTTTGTCAGTGATTGATGTAAGTAATCATTAAAATATCTTTTTCTTCCTAATGTATTGATGAATTTGTTTTCCGTTTCAATTGTTAGAGACTTCTGAAGGGTTCTTATCCAATCTTTAATTAATTTATTATTATTCTTAAAACTATTCACAAGTGAAAAGAGTTATCTTTTTCATCGTATCCTATTCAAAGTTATTTCTTTTTGCCTCCAGTATGTCTCTTTTTTAATCAAACGCTGAAATTGATTTTTTAGTTCATTTATTTTGTTCCTTTGGATAGAAAGATTTAAATTTTTAAATTCAAGCTCAATGGTAGATATATTAAAGAAAATAATCTTTAGAGGTTTTTTGCTATTTGTCGTTGAATAATTCTCATTGAATTCGAAATAAATAACAAACGCATATGGATGTTTTAGCATCAATTTTTTGCTGACTAAGTAATAAAAGGAATCTTTAGATATAATCTTTTTAATTAATTTAGCTTTAAATAATTCTTGATTAATTTCGTATGAAAAATCCAATAGTAAATTTTCCAAAGACATGTCAATTGAATCAAAAATTTTAAGGCTCTGATGTTTAGGTGAAGTATCTAGTTGATTGATTTTGTTTTTTTCTGAATAACTTGTCTTATCATTCTTAACTTCCTCTAATAATTCCAGTAGGGATGAAATAAACTGTTTTTCTAATCCTGTATTTTCAATAATATTGTTATTAGAAAAAAAATTACTATGGTCATTATTATCTAAATCGATTGAAACGAATTTCTCATTACTTTCAGCTTGATAATACTCAGATCTATTTGAAATGTCCTCACTAATCTGGAACTGAACAGATTCTTCTAGTTGAAAATTATAATCAGAAAGAAATCTTTCTTTTTGGTAATCATTTGCTTTCTTAAAAATTCCTAAATTATTAAATTTAATCTCTTTTTGAATGTTTTTTTCAACTATATTTATTTTTAATTGTTCTACTGTTAATAAAGGTAAATAAGTATAAATTTGGTTACTTATATTTTTTTCAAAGGGGCCAAAAAATTCATTTGCATCTAATAAATTGTCTTTAGTTGGTGGATAGCTACATATTTGGTTAATTCCTTTTTCTACAGAACTAGAGAGTAAATCTCTTACAATTCTCAGGTAAAGTTCATATTCCCTATAGATATTGCAGATTAATTTACTTTTTTGAATCTCTGCTCTCTTTAATTGAGAATTGATCTTATCTAAATCTACGCAATTATTCAAAATATTCAAAGTAACTAATTTGACTGCATTGATGCAACCTCTTCAGCAAAGTCCATTTGACTTTTTTCAATACCTTCACCCAAAGTATATCTTGTGAAGCGTCTTACTTTTATATTTTCTCCAATTTTTGCAGCTGCTTGTTTAACAAGCTCCTCAACGGAAAGAGAACTATCTTTAATATAAGGTTGTGAAAGCAAAACCAGTTCATTTAGTCTTTTAGCTATTCTCCCTTCAACTATTTTTTCTTTAATTTGTTCTGGTTTACCTGATAAATCTTCTCTACCCATTTCAATCTGCTTTTCTTTCTCCACAACATCTTCAGGGATTTCATCGATTGAGACATACTCAACATTCGGGCAGGCTGCTACCTGCATTGAAACATCTTTCAAAAGAGATTGGAATATATCGCCTCTCGCAACAAAATCAGTTTCGCAATTCAACTCTAGTAGAACGCCTACTCTTGAACCAGTATGTATATAACTACCAATTGAGCCTTCAGCAGCAACTCTTCCAGATTTCTTATCGGCACTAGCTATGCCTTTTTTCCTCAACCACTCTAAAGCTTTATCGACATTTCCATCGGTTTCGTTTAGTGCTTTTTTGCAATCCATCATTCCTGCGCCAGTCTTATCTCTAAGATCTTTTACAAGTTTTGCTGTAATGTTTCCCATTGAATTAATAAAAAAAGTAATTAGTAAGTTTTAAATTGAAATTTAATTTTTTCTTTCGGAATTAGAACCCTTGCGGCCTTCATTTATGGCATCTGCAAGTCGTCCTAAAATAAGTTGAACAGATCTAACAGCATCATCGTTACATGGAATTGGAACTTCACATAAATCTGGATCACAATTTGTATCCAACATAGATACCAATGAGATATCTAATTTCCTAGCTTCAAGTACTGCATTAGATTCTCTTCTCTGGTCAACCAGAACAACTACGTCAGGCAATCTTCTCATGCCTTTAAGTCCACCTAAGTATTTTTGTAATCTTTCAAGTTCTCTCCTTAAAACTGCAGCTTCTTTTTTAGGTCTCATCGCAATTGAACCACTACTTTCCATTCTTTCAAGATCCTTCAATCTTTCAATCCTAGCTTTCATAGTTGTCCAATTTGTCAACATGCCTCCTAGCCATCTTTGATTTACATATGCAGCTCCACAACGAGTAGCTTCTTGGGCTACAACATCTGATGCTTGTTTTTTGGTGCCGACAAAAAGGAACCGTTTACCACTTTTTGCTGCATTTCTCGTCCATTTATATGCGTTGTTCATACACAACGCAGTTTTCACAAGATCAATTATATGTACTCCATTCCTCGCACAATAAATATACTTAGACATCTTGGGATTCCAACGTCTAGTCTGATGCCCAAAATGAGCACCAGCTTCCATCATTTCAGATAGTGATACAACAGCCATAATTTAAAAGGTTTCGGGTTAGCCTCCATCCGACGGGGAATTTATATTAAATAAATCACCCGAAACTGTCAGATGTGTGGATTTAATTTTTAATAATTGTAGCAAGTGATGTGTATTTCTAAAAGTTTTTTATCTTGATTTAGTTAACTGATTAATGTAAATCATATTTAAAGGGATCCTGAGTATTTCAAGAGCGAGTCTATTTCTTCTTAAATTAACTAGATAGCGCAACAAAGGAAGGATTCTCTCAACACTGATGAGTCCTCCCAAGCAAAGAATATGCCAAAGTAAATTATGAAGAGGAGTTAATTGAATCATAAATCTGACCCTTAAATTTGGATGTTTTTTATAAAAAACTAACGCCATTTTTGCTCTCTCTTTTTCTTGAGCTATTAATGATTTTATTTGTTCGCAATTAAATGGTGGATGCCAATGAAAACCTACTGCATTTGGACATTTAATTAATTTTGTTCCTATTTTTCTTAATCTTTCTCCAAGTTCTAGATCCTCCCAACCATAAAGACTAAAAGAAGCATCGAATAAGCCTACGCTTAAAATTAATTCTTTAGATATAGCAACATTCCCAGTAGCAAAATAAGCAAAAGATTTGTCCAGTATTTTATATTTTTCACTCTGAGGATTTAGAAAATTAGATGTATTAACCACTGATCCATAGGTAAAACATTTTTTGTCATTTTTATTCCAGTAGAAAAGTAATTTATCCACGTGACTGGTTATAAAATTATCTAATACGATAAGATCGCTATCAATAAATATAATAATTTCATATTTTGACTTAATTACACCAAGATTTCTTCCCAGTGCGGGTCCTCCATGTTTTTGTTGATATAAAACCACGTGAGGCAGATTAGCTTTATTGTTTTTTATCCATGAGCTTGTTCCATCAGTAGATCCATCATCAACAACTATTACTTCATAATTACTGATATTTGAATTTAACTTTTGATTCTCAAGCGCAACGAGACATTTCTCTAATATAGGTTTTCTATTGTAAGTCGGGATAACAATACTTACATTCATGATCACGCTTTAAATATGCATAATAGGAATCCAAAAGGATAAAAAAAGATATTTACTAATCAGCCGCCCCTCCATTATTTACTGTACCTGTAACATTTCCACCATCAGGTCTACCATCAGTTCTTAATTTCCTTTTTTTGAACTTTCTAGCATAAGCTCGATTACGTTCTTGCTTCTCTTTTTTTAGATTCCTTCTCTTAGACATGAAAATTTTTACTTTTAATTATACTAGCTCACCATGGGCACTATATATTTTACCGTCTTCCATATTTAATATCCTATCTGCCATATCAGAAATTCTTGGATCATGAGTGACCATAAGTACAGAGCAATTTTGCTCTTTAGCTAGTTTTCTTAAAAGGGATACTATTTCTCTACCTGTGACGCTATCTAAAGCTGAAGTTGGCTCATCGGCTAGTAAAAGTTTTGGGTTAGCAGATAAAGCTCGAGCAATTGCCAC
>NZ_CVSX01000040.1 GCF_001180305.1 Prochlorococcus marinus | reverse complement strand
AAGGAATTATTGATTAATCATTGGTTCAAATTGATTATGAATCTGGTGCAATCAGATTGGCCAGACAGTTAAGCTTTTAAAAGAGCATCACTTATTAGAAGATACTGACGTTGTTATTTTTGATGTCCTTGGAGATGTTGTTTGCGGGGGCTTCGCCGCTCCCTTACAACATGCGAACTACTGCCTAATTGTCACTGCAAACGACTTCGATTCAATATTTGCCATGAATAGAATAGTCTCTGCAATAAAAGCAAAAGCAAAAAATTATAAGGTAAGGTTAGGCGGGGTAGTAGCAAACAGATCAAAAGATACAGACCAAATTGATAAATTCAATGAAAGAACAGGTCTAAAAACTATGGCTCATTTTAAAGATGTAGATGCCATCAGAAGATCAAGACTAAAAAAATGTACAATCTTTGAAATGGAACCAACTGAAGACGTAATTGAAGTTCAGAATGAATATTTATCTCTTGCCAAAAATATGCTTGAAAACGTAGAACCTTTAGAAGGCAATCCTCTTAAAGATAGAGAAATTTTTGATTTATTAGGATTTGATTAGCCTTAATCAATCTAATCCGACCAATTGTTTTGTTAGATCATAAGTTTGTCTAGAGATCTTTGTATCAACTATTCTTTTTGACAACTTCTGAGAAAAAGCTTTTCTTCCAGTTTTTTTGACGATTTCCCCAACTCCAATGGACTGCAGATTTAGCATATTTTTTATAGGTTGCCACTTCAGCGACCCTCTCTCCTGCTAATCTTTGTGAAACATATCCTCTAGTTACAAATTTTTGAAATATCGGGAAAAGAAATCTAAATAACCAAGGGGTATCTCTAAAAAGTTTTGTGTCAGCAACACATCCAGGATATAGAGAATTAATAATAATTTTCTCTTTAGGATATCTTTTTGATAATTCCTGAACTGTCACCATATTGCAAAGTTTACTATCCTTATAAGCCTTGCCAGGTTTGAATTTTTTTCCGTTAGCCATACTTATTGGAGATAAAAAACCATTTTTAAATCCAGATAAATCTCCTAAATCAGCGGGGGCAGGTATGGGGATTCTCCCTCCAAGTTCTGAATAATTAGCTGTAACAGTTCCTAATACTGTAATTCTCGGCTTGAAAAAGGTAGATTTTCCATTTAGAAAAATTTCTCTTTCTGAAGATAAAATGTTTTTAATAAGAAGGCTTATCATAAGAAAATGCCCAAAATGATTCACTGCCATTGAGTTTTCAAAACCCTGAGGGGATCTTTCAGGTCTCTTTAATCTCGGCTTATAAACTGCAGCATTACAAATAAGAGAATTAATTGGTTTTTTAAATCTTTCCAATATTTGATCGCAACCTTTTCTTACCTCATCCAAATTAGAAAGATCTATTTCTATAAAATGAACATTTTTAATTTCTTCTTTTGTCAAAAATTCTTCAGCTATTTTTATAGCTTTTTCATTAGATCGATTAACAGCTATAACCTCCCATCCATATCTCAATAGAGGTTTTAGAGTATTTAATCCAACTCCTGAAGTTGTTCCTGTAATTAGGACTAGACCCTTAATGTTCTTACTCACTAGCAAAAAAGTTAATAGAAAAATGATAAGTAAACAGATTCTAGATCATCCTTATCAACGCCATATTACCCTGATAATGTCCCTAGAAATTATTTGATCCTGATCCTTCATAAATCTTTGTTCACCTTCAAAAGAAAATAAATCATCAAACCTAGTTGCTAGAACATTAAATCGATATTTTTCGTATGAAAATGATTCTTGAATTTCCCTTAATCTGGTTAACCTAACTTTGGAACTATATCCAAGTTTGATCAAGCTTATTATTGCTAAAAGGGAAAAACAAATTTTTATATTTAAAAAAACTAAAGATACAAAATGTTCTTGTTTATCCTGCTTTATTTTTAATGCAGAATCAAAATGTTTTTTGGACAGAGTTTTATTTTTATAAAAAGATTTTGACAAATTTAGAACTCGATATCTCTACTGAACGAATAAATTCAGTTTTATTATATTATTACCTAATAAATGTATATTTACTAATCAACTTTAGTTTCTACCTAAACTGATTCCTAGCCTAAGTGCTAAAACTCCCGCATGCATAACTACTATGAGGCTTAGTGCAATTAAATTTATTGTTTGAGTTGACTCCATGGTAAAAAAATTATTTCCTATATTCTCCTCTGAAAAGAGGCGATTTGAAACACTATTACAAAATGATGTTACGTAATTAACAAATTGAAAGAAAAAAATCATTGAAAATTATCATAACTAAATCTATAAGAGTTAATTTTGGGAATAAAAAATAAAGCTTTAATTTTTTCTACAAATAATTTACCTGGATTAGATCAAATGTCTTTTGACTTAAATTCTTTAGATCAAACAATTTCTAATCCTGAAATAATTCTTACATTAAGATTCTACTATTGGACTGGGGATTGGCTTTCAATTGGCTATCACCAAAAAGACATTCCTCGTCACTGGGAAAAATTAATATCAAATGGGGAAATTAACATAGTTAGGCGTCCCTCCGGAGGGGGGGCAGTATTGCATTCAGGGGGCATAACATATGCATTAACATTTAAAAAAAGTTACTACAAAATCCTAAGTTATGAAATGGTTAATAATTGGTTAATTAAAAGTTTTAGAGAATTAGGTCTAAACTTGCAAAATGGTAATTTACGAAAATCAAGCATTAAAACAAATTGCTTTAGTTCTTCATTAATTTCAGATTTAATTGATGAAGATGGTTATAAAAGGATAGGAAGTGCCCAATATCGTAAAAAAAGCGCATTCTTACAACACGGAGAGATTCAAACAAATCCTTCAAAAGATTTGTGGTTCAAATTATTTAGAGAAGAAGCTCCACCGAGAGTAAATCTAGAACTCACAAATGATGAAATAATTAAACATTTAAGAAATTCATTCCTAGAAAACAAATCAAATATAGAGTTCAAAATATTGCCATAGATAATAAAAATATTAAAAAATTTTTATGCCACAAATTCTTAAAGATCTCCTTTCTGCTTCATTGAATTAATTATTCTTGGAAGTTCAATTCCCAAGGGATAATTATTTTTATAATTTAATTTGTTGACAATCTCCGAAGGCAAATTAAAGCCTAACTTGTTCAATATAAAGTTTCCAATTTTAGACCTATCAATTATCCCCAGGGGGATATCAGCAGCATTGAGAACTAATATTAATCCTTCACTTGTTTCTTCAAGTCTCTCTATGGTTCTCCATAATTTATCGTTACTATATACACTCACAAAACTATCAATTGGCCTCTTAAAATCTCCAACAAAGTTGCGTTCCCATTTTTTCATCGAGACAGTTTTTAAAATATTCTCATCAACAAAACCAGTCCATCTACCATTATTCGTAATAAAAAAATATTTATCTAATGAATCCTTTTTATGTCTTATTAATGTATTTAATTCTGAAAAATTTGAATCAAATTCAATTTTTCTCAAAGGCTTTAATTTAAGCTCAGAAACTTTACTAAATTTAAGTATGTTTTCAATTTTAAAAAATTGACTTTCTGATTTTGAGGAATTAACTCCAAACAAACCTAAAAAAGAAAGAATAAAGCCATAATAAAAGTTAAATCTAAATAAACAAAATAACCCAAATATTAGGACTAAAAAAGATAAAGATAAATTTAATTTATTAAGAAAGTTTCTTCCTTTACTCTTACTTCCTGAGAAATACCAAATGATACTTTTTAATAAATTACCTCCATCTAAAGAAGCAATTGGAAGCAAATTTAAGAAGCCTAAGAATAAATTTAATATACCTACTCTAGAAATTATATTGATGGATATAAGTTCTTGCGATGCATTTAAACTACTAATTAATAGCAGAATTGATGCTGTTGCAAAACATAATAGAGGTCTAACTATTGCGATTTTTATATTACCTAAAGCAGTTTGACAATACTTATCTATTTGTAAAACTGCGCCCAGAAAATAAAAAGTAATTTTTTTTATTTTTACACCCTGATTAAGGGAAACAAAAGTATGTAAAACCTCATGAGAAATAATTGATGATAACAAGAAAAAAGAACTTAAAAATCCTATAATCCAAGCTTCTTTAGTATTATAAATATCACCTGAGGCTAAATTAACCTGATTACTTATACTCCATGAGAATAAAAAGAGAATTGCAAACCAATAAGGATGAATTTTGAAGGGAATTCCCCATATTTTAAAAATTTGCCAACTTCTCAAAAATAATCTCCGCTATATTTATCAATAATATTAATTTTACATACAGGATAAGGATATGCCCAAGACTAATACTTTAGTTAAAATTTGCGGACTAACTTCAGAAGAACAAGCTCTTGAAGTTGCAAGATTAGGAGCAAATGCTATTGGCATTATTTCTGTGGAAGAATCACCAAGGTATGTATCAGCTGAAATAAAGAAAAAAATTTTCAAAACCCTAGAAAGTCTATATCCGAAAATTGAGAGGGTATCAGTAGTACAAAATTGTTCTATAGATGAAATTATTAAAAATTTCTTAGGCTGTCCAAGTGAAACCATTATTCAATTACATGGAGATGAAGATATTGATTACTGCAAAAGAATAAAGGAAAAAATACCAAATATTGGCCTATGGAAGGCTTTTCGAATAAAATCGGAAAAGGATTTAGACAAAATAAAGCCTTTCGAAGAATTTGTAGATGCCATATTACTTGATTCTTGGAATAGAGAAACTTATGGTGGTTCAGGGAAAAAAATAAAATCTATCTATCTCAAAAATATAGAATTCAGCAAACCTTGGTGGTTAGCGGGTGGAATTTCAATCGAATGGATTGATGAAATCATAAGAGACATCAAACCTAATGGATTAGATATTTCTAGCAGTATTGAGATATCTCCGGGTTTAAAAGATATAAAAAAAACGGAAGCTTTAATTAAGTTTTTAAAAAAGAATTAGTAATTATTGGAGGCAGATTGTTGTTTTACAAGCTCAAAAAATTCTTGTTTTAGACTTAAATCATGTCTAAAATCGCCTCTTACTACAGAATTAATCATACTTGTATTTGGTTCTTTAACTCCCCTCCATTTCATACAATAATGCTGGGCCTTGACAATAATGCCTAGACCTTTGGGTTCGCACAATTTTTCAATTTCATCCGCGAGAATCATTACAGCTTCTTCCTGAATATGAGGTCTTGAAAAAACCCAATCAGCAACTCTAGCAAATTTTGAAAGTCCTATGACTTTATTTCCAGGTTTAATACCTATCCAACACTCTCCTAGAATTGGAACTAAATGATGTGAACATGCAGATCTTACAGAAATAGGGCCAACTGTATAAATTTCATCAAGATTCTTGTCATTTGGGAAACTTGTTACTTTCGGTTGATCATGATATCTGCCTTTAAAAACTTCGTTTAGATACATTTTTGAAACTCTTTCAGCAGTTTCTTGAGTATTATGATCATTCTCAACATCAATTACGAGGGATTTTAGTAGGTCTTTAACTCTTGAGGCTACTTCTTTTTCTAAAATTTCTAATTCACCAGGATTTATAAAATCAGAAATATTATCGTTCGCACTAAATCTTGTACCAGAACTCTTAATTCTGTCTCTTATAATTTCAGAAATTAGTTTATTAGTAATCTGGTCGTCAAAGTTTCTAATATTATCGTTGGGTAATGTAGAGGTCATAAAATTCTAAACAGAAAATTGTATGCAACTTAATTAACTGTATCTTCCAAAAGCTTAATTGCTTATATACTATATCACATTCTCTTGTTCAATCGGGTTCAAATAGCACTAAAAAAAATCACTGTTTTAAGGTTAGGCATATTAACAGAATGTTTAGAAGGCTCCTCCAGAGGGCATTAAAGTTAAGTCTTCAATCAATTGTGATTCAGGTTTTTGAGCCATATAGAGAATAGTTTCTGATACCTCTTTTGAGGAGAGCATAGAAGTCCTATCAAAATCAGAATTGATTGATTCGGAGTCCCAAAGAGGAGTATTTACTGAACCAAGAGTTATTGTGCACGCTCTTATTGAATTAGATCTCTCCTCCTCCCTCAAGCATTTAGTAAACATCGCCAATGCAGATTTTGAAACACAATAAGCTCCCCATTGGGGGAATGCATTATAAGATGCATGACTACTAACATTTATAACTAAACCACCATTTTTTCTCATTTGAGGAATTATTGAACTACAAATTTGAAAAACGCTTGTGAGGTTTATTTGAATAGTTTGTTCCCATTGACTTAAACCCATTTCAACTAAAGGGCCATTAAATGCGCAACCGGCATTATTTATCAATACTGAAGGGCATCCATACTTCTCAATTGCCTCTTTAACGCGATGCTCTATTTCTAGAGGATTAGATAAATCACACTTTACTAGGTTAATTTTTGATTTAGTAGTCAACAGTTCGCTCTTTAGTTTTTCCATTAAATCCATATTCCTGGAAAGTAAAATTAAATCCCAGCCAGCATTAGCAAAAGTAATTGCGGTAGATCTACCAATACCTTTCGTAGCACCCGTTATAAAAGCTAGTTTCAAGTTATTCAGTTTTTTGGGGGATTTCACTATAAATCTCTTCAATATTATTTGCTTCGATAAATTTACCTAAAACCCTGAACTTTTTGTATCTTTCCTCAATTAATTGGTCTTCAGGCATTTGAAGTAGAGCATTAAGGTGTTTCTCAATAGCCTCTTTTAATGTATTACCAGCATCTAAAGGAGCCCAATTATTCCCACCAGAAGGTTCTGGTAAAACCTCATCTATAATACCTAATTTAAGTAAATCTTTGCCTGTAATTTTAAGTGCTGATGCCGCTTCTGGTGCCTTCGCAGCATCTCTCCACAAAATTGATGCACATGCTTCTGGACTAGCAACCGTGTAAACACTGTGTTCGAACATTAGCAACCTATCGGCGACACCTATTCCAAGTGCGCCTCCTGAACCTCCTTCTCCAATGACAGTAGCAATAATTGGAACTTTCAATCCAAACATCTCTCGAAGGTTTCTTGCAATTGCTTCACCTTGGCCTTGTTCTTCAGCTTTTAAACCAGCATAAGCTCCAGGAGTATCAATAAATGTAAGAATTGGCAAAGCGAATCTATTTGCATGTTGCATTAATCTAAGAGCTTTTCTGTAACCTCCTGGTTTTGCCATCCCAAAGTTTCTTACTACATTTTCCTTTGTATCCCTTCCTTTTTGATGCCCTAACATCAACACTGGTTTATTATTTATCGAACCTATCCCCCCAATTAATGCCATATCATCGCCACCATTTCTGTCTCCATGTAATTCGATCCAGTCATCACAAAACATTTGAACATAGTCCAAAGTACTTGGTCTTTGAGGATGTCTAGCTACCTGAATCTTTTGAGCAGGGGTGAGGGATTTAAATATTTCTTCTCTTCTTCTAGCAGCTAAGGTTTCAAGCTGTAGAAGCTGTTGACTAACATCTACCTCTGAATCTCTAGCTAACTCTTTAATTTGCTCTATCTGCTTCTCAAGTTCAACAAGAGGCTTTTCAAAATCAAGAAGGTAACGTTTAGCCATGATTTAGACAGTTAATACTTTAGGTTGCTTATCAAGTCCAATGGCGGAAAAACCATGCTTTAAAGAAGCTGCTCCAATAAATTCCATCTTTTCAAGGGAAATGTTATTTCTTCCCCAACTAAAGTTTGTATGACACTTTTCAAATTCTAAAATCATAGCTTCTGCAAAGCAAGCAAACATCTCTCGCTGAGGGTTTTGCATTTCCGCAAGTTCCATCATATTCCAACCAATATCGTTGAAAAACTCTACTATACCTCCTTTTAAAACATAAATATTTTCACCCTGAAATTTCTCGTCAAGATTTTTGGGGTATCCACCATCAATCATTAAACATGGTTTTTTTAAGTTGTCAGTATCAATTTCAATAGTTTTAGGCATACTTGCAACCCACACAACAATGTCCGCCTGAGGCAATGCCTCATCCAAACTTGTTATGGTGCCACCATCTAATTCTTTTTGTAAAAGCGCTAGAGGTTCTTGTTGTCTTGCTACCATAAGAAGTTCTGAAATCCCAGTTTTATTGATAAGCCACCTACAAACAGCACTACCAATATCACCTGTAGCACCAATTACAGCAACAGTTGCTTTTTTAAGGTCTATTCCAATGCGAGGAGCATTTATTTCTAGTTGCTTACAAATAACCCAGGCGGTATGAGTATTGCCAGTAGTAAACCTTTCCCACTCTAATGAGGTATTTCTAATTTGTTTATGCTGAAGAAGATTAAAATTCTCAAAAATAATAGAAGTAAATCCTCCTAAAGCGGTAATATTGATCCCTTTTTTCTGAGCTAGTTCCATGGCATTTAGAACTTTTCTTCTAGCGGTTTTAAACCTAGAAAGCATTTCAGGAACAAAGCACGAATCTATATAAGAACCTTCAATAGATATTCCAGTTGCACTCTTAACTTCTACATTTTCAACAAGCTGAGGAGGAGCAGTACACCAAACATCCAAGTCGCCATCAGCAATATGATCAAAGCCTAGCATCGAAGCTTTTCTTTTTGCATCTTCAAAACTGGTTGAGTGGCCTATTAACCCAAACATTTAAAATTTATAAATGGTTTCTATACGATCTTATGAACAATAGCACAGAGGTAACAACTTAAATAGGTTTGATTAATTATTAAAAGCCCTAGTTAATTAGAAATGTAATTAGACGATAGCTGCCATAGCCATTCTTGCAATTTCTCTATTATCTAGACCTATTTCCATCAATGTATCTTGATAAGCAATCATAAATTCTTCCATCAATTCTTCTCTGTCCATAGCTAAAACTGATGCGTCATCTGCTACTTCATCTAACATCTTTTTAATTAACGGAAGATTAACCTTATTAGCTTCCATTAATTCCTCTTTACAAGTTGATAGATTCTCTTTAAGCCACTCTTGACCGTAATTTAAATGAAGATATTCATCTTTAACCACTCCCTCTGTTATTTTTTTTGCAAAAGGATCCGCGACTCTTATGTAGACGTTATAAGCAGAAATTGCAAATGCTTCAATTAAGATGGCTTGTATTAAAAGACATGTTGTTAAATTTCCTTTTTCAAGAGCAACTTGAAAATTACCATGTAATTTTGAAAAGAATTTTTTAGCAAAATCCATATCAGCAACTACACCTAAATTTCTTCCACATGCAGTAAAGCCTTTTTTATGCTTCATTTCCATTCTCGCCAATTTAGTTAATTCCTCTAACTCATTTGGAATTAAAGTTGCTATTGAAATGTAATTATCATGAGCCTCTTGCTCTCCCTCTATAACAATTGCATTTATTCTGCTATATGCATCCTTATAAGAATCAGTGGTGAAGTCAGGTAAATCTGAAGAAATCGGATTAATCGATTCTTCAATAGTTTTTTTATTTGATTCTAGAGTTTGCATGTCAGTAATTTTTAGCTCATTATGCATGAATATTACATGATTATAGAGAGTTTATTTAAATATCATGAAAATAGTTTCAATTGTTAAGTCACATTTTTTACTTAAACTTATTTAAGAATTGTTTGGCCAATCTGATTGCACCAGATTCATAATCAATTTGAACCAATGATTAATCAATAATTCCTTTAAATTTTTTCCTAAAGACTCATTTGCTCCTCTACTATCTCCAATAACGCCTGATTTACTGAAGTCGTCAGTAAGCCAAGCAGTTGGCGCATTCCCCTCTAGACTCCAGCCTTCTGGGATTTGTCCTTTATTGCCATCATTTGGACGTTCATTACCTACTAATTCTGGTTTCAAAGCGAGCATCAAACTTGTTTCAGCTAAAGAGGCATGAAGCCCATCCTCGATCTCAGTTTTTGTTAACAATTCACTTAATCCATTAACACCACTCCATAAAAAACAAGGGAAAACTGCCATCCCTGGGGAGAAACTTCTTAGCTCTCTTGCTGCTGTATTTAGTAGTGAGATTTGACCTCCATGTCCATTTATTAGTATCAATCTTTTAAAACCCATTTCAGATAATTGACCTCCGACTTCCTTAATCATTGAGGTTATTAAATTGGAGGAAAGTGAAATTGTCCCAGCAAAACCTTTATGTTCTGGCGAAAACCCAATATATTGAGTTGGAAGTTTTTTTAATGGAATATCGGCAGGTAATAATTTAAAAACTTCGCTAATGATGTCATCTACAAAAATACTATCTGTAGCAAGGGGCAAATGAGGTCCATGTTGCTCAACAGCTCCAAATGGCCAAATCACTGTTGATCTTTTTTCTTTCGCAATACTCTCAATTTCTTGCCAATTTAAATATTCAAATTTATTAGATATTGGTTTAAAGTTCATTAATTTTAATTTTGAGTACTAACATTTAGAGTATGTTAATAATTAATTATTCTTATTTTACCTACGATGGGAGCAAGTAATAAAAATGCCCAAGATAATATCCAACCAAAGGGCAATAAAAAACCTCTTCAAGTACTTCACTTAAGCAAGAAAGATTCTCAAGAAATAAACAATGAGCAAAACATTTCGCAAGAAGATATAAAAAAAGAAAATATTGCAATCAAACCTCAAATCATTAAAGATAATTCAGTAAAAGAAATTGAAGACAGTAATGAAAAGACTAAGGATTATGATATTTCTCAAAAAGATTTAACTCAACAAGACTTAAATAGACCGCTTAATTTTTCTGAGCAAAATACAGATTTTCAATTAGAAAGAACAGTTGATGAATTCGATTTTGATGAAAGTGCTTTTTTGGAGGCTTTAAATGCAAATGAGCCAATTGGGGCAACTGGAGAAACAATTTCAGGTAAGGTTATAGCAATCGAAAGTGATGGATTATATGTTGACATTGGTGGGAAGGCACCTGGTTATATGCCCAAAAAAGAATGTGGTTTGGGTGTCATAACTAACTTTAAAGAAAAGTTTTCTATAGGCCTTGAAATGGAAGTTTTGGTTATCAAAGAACAAAATGCTGATGGGATGGTAACAGTGAGCGCTCGGGCATTAATTCTTAGGCAAAGTTGGGAGAAAGTATCAAATTCCGCAAAAAATGGAGAATTAATTAACGTTTTAATTAATGGATTTAACAGAGGTGGGCTTACTTGTGATGTAGATGGATTAAGAGGATTTATCCCCAGATCCCAACTTGAAGATGGTCAAGATTATCAATCTTTTGTTGGCAAAAATCTAAAAGTGGCGTTTCTTGAGGTTAATCCAGAATCCAGAAAATTAGTTCTTTCTGAGAAGAAAGCCTCATTAGTTTCTAAAATTACAACTCTAGAATTAGGTCAATTAATTGAAGGAGAAGTTTTAGCTGTAAAACCATATGGCTTTTTTATTGATTTAGGGGGAGCTAGTGGACTTCTTCATCAATCCTCACTAACAAATGGATCGATTCGTTCTTTACGAGAAGTTTTTAGAGAAGGGGAAATTATAAAAGCTTTGATATCTGAAATTGACCTCGAAAAAGGGCGCATTGGTCTCAATACAGCACTCCTGGAAAACTCTGCGGGAGAATTAATTATTGATAAGCAAAAAGTTATGCAAGAAGCCACAGAAAGAGCATTAAAAACTAAAGCACTCTTCGATAAAAAAGAACAAGATAAATGAACATCAACAAAAAAATAGAGTCAAGTCTTAAATTAAAAATTTCAGATTGGGAATTAGACTTTTACTCAAGACCAATTATTGAATCAAACGGAAAAAAAAGGTGGGAGTTAATTATTTGCTCTACAAGAAGTTATAAGACAGAAGATATTTTTCTTTGGAATAAAAAATGCCCTGCCAATGAAGTTAACTCAGTATGGCTTACAAAAGCACTAAATGAAGCAATAAGTGAAGCAAAAAAACAAGGGTGGGAGAAACCTTCAATAGTTCGATTCTGGAGGTCGTCAATGAAATCGATCATTAAAAAATCTTTGGAGGCCCTTAGTATTGAGGCTATTGTAAGTAGGAGAACTTACGATTTATTAGATAGAATCGAATTTCTCGAGAAAGAGATTTATCCAAAGGAAAAAGGTTATGTAAGAGGTGTATTAGCCCCTACTTTTTCTTCTAAAATGGAAAACCCTCCTCAACCTCTGCCAGAGGCAGTGAGGGGTGATGCTTTAACTATCTCTGAAATATCAATTGGCGAATTAAAATCAGCAGACAATTGGCCTATAGAATTTGGAGATATTTTCCCAATTCAGCAAGATTTAGACGATAATTACTTAGTTCCAGGATTAAGACTTTTTAGCAAAGATAGATCTTTAGCACTTTCTGCATGGTTCAGTTGTTTAGAACCTATTAAATTAGTCATGAATAAGAACCAACTAATACTTGAAGCTTCAGAAGATGATAAGTGGCTGGTAACTGATTTACCAGAAAAAGATGCAAACATTTTGAATACAAAGTTTTTAGAGAATAAAAAAAATTCTTTTGGTTATCAATTTATTTCCATACAGTCAACGCCGTATATCGAAAAATTTGCAGGATTCTGGATCTTAAGAGATATTGAATTAATTACATAAATTCAGTTTAGGAGCAGGAACTATTCCTTACAAAGAAATATATTTCTCAAAAGATGAAATTTATATTCAAAACAAAAAATTTGAGTATTATTCATCACCTATTCTTAGGCAAAATAATTTCAAACATGCATACTTCACGAAGTCTTGCTCTGAGAAATTTCTTCAATTATTAGGGAATCACTTTAATGAAAATTCTATAAATTGTGTTTCCAATCAAATTCACAGTAATGTGATAGTGTTTGGATCTCATTCGCAAAAAGGAACTAAGACTGATGCAGATGGTCTTGTTGGCAATAAATGCGGTCAAAACTTATGGGTTTATACTGCTGATTGTATGCCAATATTTTTTGCAGATAAAAGGACAAGAAATGTAGCAACCTTGCATTGTGGAAGAAAAGGTTTAGAAAAAAAAATAATAAAAAATCTGGTAAAAATTTTCGATACTTTTGGGACATCTAGAGATGACTTACTTGTTGCAATAGGACCAGCGATTTCCAAGGAAAATTATCTAGTTGATAAAATTACTCTCAAAGAATTTTATAGAAAGGCAGAAAACAAAAACATAACTGTCAAATTGACTAAAACAAAAAATGATTTTTGTTTTAATGATTCAAATCACTTCAGAGTGCAAAACTTAAATCAACTTGATCTAAAAAGATCTGCCTATCGACAACTTTTAAATGAGAACATCCCTCATACAAATATAGACATCTCAAATTTATGCACATACAAATTCAATAATGAATTTTATTCCTGGAGAAGGAGCAAAACAATCTCAAGACAATGGAATCTTATTTGCTCATAAAGATAATTAACTTGGACAAATTTCACTACTTAAGTTATTGGCGACCAATAATTCCGTCATCTCCTTAGTACCTTTAATATTAAAAACTTTGGCTATCAAAACATTCTCTTTGAAACCAAAAGGCTTTATTTTCACTTTGCTCCCCCTCGGGAATTCACTCTTAAGTAGATTAGTTGCTTCAATCTCATCATTTTCATTTACATCTACACAAAATAATCCAAGAGTTATATTTCTATTTTGATCCCCCACCAAAATAGTATTTGAACTTTTAATTTGAAGAATTTCGGCCGAATTTACTATTACAGGATTTAGAAAAATCAAACAGATTATAATTAAAATTTTTGATAAATTTTTCAATTCAGAAATATCTAAGTTTTTACAATTATCTTAAAATTAATTTTTTAAAATGAGGAATTTAAAAAAATTAATCTTCACAATTAACATATCCAACCATTTGAGCATTACTTTTACCAGGAGGAACCATTGGATAACAATTTTCACCTCTTCTGACAAGGATATTAATCAAGGCAGGACCGTCATGATCAAGCGCATTTTTTAATTCATTCTGTAATTGTTTTCTATCAGAAATTAAATACCCTTTAACTCCAAATGAATCAGCAAGTTTTACAAAATCAGGTTCACCGCAACTCATATCAGATGAGGAATATCTTTCATCATAGAAACTTTCCTGCCATTGTCTTACCATCCCTTGCCAGCGGTTATTGATAATAATCAATTTCACCTTTAGACCATATTGAGATAAGGTTCCTAATTCTTGAATATTCATTAAGACACTTGCATCTCCTGCAATACAAATTACATCTGAATTAGGTAAGGCTGCCTTTACTCCAATTGCGGCTGGCAATCCAAAACCCATAGTTCCTAAGCCTGCACTACTAATCCATTTTCTCGGAGAATTCCTAAGATATTGAGCAGCCCACATCTGGTGTTGTCCTACATCTGTAGTTATATAAGCTTCTGGTGAAAGTTCCCTCACTTTTAAAAGAACTTCCTGAGGATAAATTTCTCCTTCTTTAGGCGGGTCATATAAAGGGTGTTTATGTTTCCAAAAAACAATTTTTTCTAACCAGTTTTTCGTACGACAAGTAAATTTGTTTTTTAGAGATTGTTCATTGATTTTCAGAACAGCTTTTGAAACATCAGCAACAATTGCAACATCTACACGTCTATTTTTATTAACTTCTGCTGGGTCGATATCTATATGAATTACCTTTGCATTAGGTGCAAAAGTATCTAATTTTCCTGTAACCCTATCATCGAATCTAGCCCCAATAGCAATTAAAAGATCGCATTCTGTAACAGCAAAATTTGCATAAGCAGTTCCATGCATTCCTAACATCCCTACTGATAAATTATCTTTTTCATCAAAAGCACCCTTCCCCATTAAGGTTGTGGTAACAGGTATTTGATAATTCTTTGCCAAAGTTTTTATTTCATCATGAGCTCCTGAAGATATTGCACCACCTCCTACGTACAGAAGAGGTCTTTCAGAATCTTCTATTAGTTTAATTGCTTTGTTGATATCGCAATCATTAATTTCTCCATTCCTTTTAAATCCTTTAGGAATAATCTCACCAGGCAAAACTCTTTGGTAATTAAAGAACTCCTGACCTACATCTTTGGGTATATCAATTAAAACAGGGCCAGGTCTTCCAGATGAGGCTATAAAAAAAGCCTCAGATACTACTTTCGCGATATCTGAAGGATCCCTTATTACCCATGAATGTTTCACTATTGGAAGTGTTATGCCAAAAATATCAGTTTCTTGAAAAGCGTCTGTCCCTATAGCAGGTCTTGGGACTTGACCTGTAACTACAACTAAAGGGACTGAATCCATTTGCGCAGTGGCGATTCCAGTTACCAAATTTGTTGCTCCTGGGCCTGAGGTTCCAAAACATACTCCTACTTCACCAGTAGATCTTGCATATCCATCAGCCGCATGTGAACCACCTTGTTCATGCCTAACCATATAGTGCTTTAACCAACCATCTTGTTCTGCCTTATGTACAGCGTCATATATTGGTAGTATGGCTCCACCAGGATATCCAAATATAACTTTTACTCCATGAATTTTTAAAGAATCCATTAGTGCATCTGCACCAGTTATCCAAACTGGGTTTTCATTTTTTGAACTACCCTTTGAAAAGGATCTCGAAGTAAGGGTCACTAAAGAAATTCAATATTTACTATAAATATTAAACTCAATTAAATACTTTTGCCTAATTTAGAAATGTAATGTCAGAAATGTATTCAAAAAAATCTTTTAAAAAATTTAAAAATTTTCAAATAAATATCAATTTTTCTTTATAAGATGCCCAATTTATGTAAGGGTCCAGAGCCTGAAATAAGTTCAATAAAAAGCACAAGAAAAATAATCATTGCAACCCTTCCGTTCCACACCTCTGAACTATTATTCCAACCCCATTGCCACTTCTCTTGAGGATAAAGTTTAACTTTTTCAGGTAACTGAGAAGCCTCCTCTATATTCATTAGAGGTCCTTCCAAGCATGAAATAACTAGATCACTAAGACCTTCAATAAAAGTAGGATGAGTATTTAGAGCCTTAACTCGCCGAAAGTTTTTAATACCAGCCTTTTCAGCAATTTCTTTATATTCAATATCAATTTCTTGCAACGTTTCGATATGCTCTCCAACGAAACTTATAGGTACCACAATTAGATCATTAACATTTGACCTCCCAAGATCAGCTAACACTTCTTCCGTATAAGGCTTCAACCATTCAACAGGACCAACTCTACTTTGATAAGAAAGAGTATGAGGGTTACTATGACCTAAACATTTTTCCAACTCATTTATAATTAATAAAGAACAATCTTCAATCTGTTGCTTGTAAGGGTCTCCAGCTTCCTCTACGTAACTCTTAGGAACGCCATGAGCGGTGAAAAATATATGGGCTTTTGAAGGTGATTCACAAAGTGAAATCTGTTCAGAAATTAATTCGACCATAGACTTTAAATAGCCTGATTGACTGAACCAACTCCTTACACATCTCATTGGAACCTTCTTAAATTCATCATCAGAATCTCGCAATTTTTTTAATTCTCTAAAGCTCGAACCACTAGTACTTATCGAAAAATGCGGATACAAGGGTATTACAACAACTTGATCTATGCCATCTGCTTTCATATCAGCAATTGCAGATTCTGTAAAAGGATGCCAATACCTCATAGCGATGTAGGTAGTGGCATTAAACCCCTTGTCCCTTAATTTAGCCTGTAATTCTCTTGCCTGTTGTTCAGTTATCCTTCTGATAGGTGATCCACCACCTATAGAAAGATAAGCCTGTTGTGAAGTAGTACTCCTAAGCGTACTAATTAACCAAGCCAATGGTTTTTGAAAAAAAGGGAAAGGAGTCCTAATTATTTCTGGATCAGAAAAAAGATTGTATAAGAATGGGCCTACATCGGTAATGCGTTCAGGCCCTCCTAAATTCATTAGTAAGACGCCTATTTTTTCCATTTAAAAATTATGAAGATTGAAAATCAACATTAAAAACGTCATCATATGGTCAATTATATAAGTAAATGAACTTAATTCAGGAAATTAATAATGTTAATGATAAATTTGCTACTCAGGGCAGTAAGCTTAAAATTGAGAAAAGAGGAGAGAAATTAAATATTCGTGGTTCACTACCCTCCAAAGAAGATAAAAATAACTTTAAAATTCAAAGAATATCTCTTGGTTTAAAGGCTGATATTTCTGGATTAGAAGAGGCCAAAAAAAAATTACAATTAATCAATTTGCAATTGGAATTGAACCAATTTGATTGGATTAATTGGATAAGCAACCCTTATAAAAAGCAAATAAAAGATGGTTTTGAATTCCCAAATAGACTAAATCAATTTGAGGAATTTTTTTTTAAAGAAAACAAAAGTGATTTTCGAACCAGCACAAGAAAAACCACTTGGAGAAGTTCTTACAAACCGTATTTGAAAAGAATCCTAGATGTTTATAATGATCACGAAAATGAAGCTTTAGAAAAAATATTTCAAAAAACACTTGAAAGTTACAGGGAAGGTAGCAGAAGTAGAAAACAATGCGCTACTTCTCTCAGTGTTTTGGCTAAGTTTTTGGAAATTCAACTACCAGAAGATTGGAAATTAAATTCTAGAGGATATGGTCTAAACAAAGCAGGATTTAGGGATCTCCCCACAGACGAATTAATCGAAAAACTTTGGGAAATGATACCAAACAAATCTTGGAAATTTGTTTTTGGTTTGATGGCTACATATGGATTAAGGAATCATGAAGTATTTTTTTGTGATTTAAGTTCCCTAACTAATTTTGGGGATAAAATTATTAGAGTTTTACCTACTACGAAAACTGGAGAACATCAAGTTTGGCCATTTCATCCTGAATGGGTGGAAAAGTTCGAATTATTAAAACTTGGTGAAAATCCAGAATTACTACCAAATATTAATAGAGACCTGAAAATCACAACCTTACAAAATATTGGAAAAAAAATTACAGATCAGTTTAAACGTTACTCTTTACAAATAAAACCTTATGACCTCAGGCATGCTTGGGCGGTGAGAACAATTTTTTATGATTTACCAGATACTGTTGCTGCAAGAATGATGGGACATTCAGTCAGTCTTCATACTCAAACTTATCACCACTGGATTACTAAAAGAGATCAACAACAGGCAGTTAATAATGCACTTTTAAAGGTTAAGAGGGCTAAAAATACTTAAAGAACTATAATAATTAAATAAAAATCTAGAGTTATATGCGGGAAAAACCTTCATCTTCCGAGAAAATATTCAACCTCGATAATCAAGCAAATAAATTGGGAATGGGAGGCAAACTATCACCAGAGAGTGATGAGATCTTATATAAAAAAAGAATGCAGAAAAGAAAAGATATTCAAGCCGAAAGACTTCAAATTAGAAAAACAAAAAAAGGATTATTGATTATTTTTACGGGGAATGGCAAGGGTAAAACGACTGCTGCTCTAGGAATGGCTTTAAGAACGATAGGGCATGGCTATAAAGTAGCAATCATTCAATTTATAAAGGGAGGCTGGACTACTGGAGAAGAAAAAGCACTTAAAAATTTGTCTTCAAACATATCTTGGCATTCATTAGGAGAAGGTTTTACTTGGGAAACACAAGACAGAATAAGAGATGAACAATTAGTTCAAGAGGCTTGGCAACTAGCCAAAAAATACATACAAAACGAATCTTATAAACTTATCATTCTTGATGAAATTAATATTGCGACAAAACTTGGTTATCTTGCACCCGAAGAAATAATCACTTTTTTAAAAAGCTCAAATAATAGAAAAAATCATATTGTTTTAACTGGAAGGGGTGCATCTGATTTAATCATCAAATATGCTGATCTAGTTACAGAAATGAAACTAATAAGACATCCTTTTAAAGAACAAGGAATAAAAGCACAAAAGTGTGTTGAATTTTAGTTGTAGTAAATTTTTATTTGAATTTTATTTAGGCAAGTTTAGAAATGTTTAAAGACGCAAGCAATATCAGAACAAAAAATAAATTTGGCACATTTACTTGCTAAGGTCTTAAAAGTACGATTATTGAATGACTTACAAAAGAGTTCTCTTAAAACTTAGTGGCGAAGCACTAATGGGTGAAAAACCTTATGGTATCGATCCTGCTATAGTTCAGTCAATTGCAGAGGATGTTTCAAAAGTAGTCGAAAATAATGTACAACTTGCAATAGTTGTTGGTGGTGGAAACATTTTTAGGGGGCTAAAAGGATCTGCAGACGGAATGGATCGAGCGACGGCTGATTATGTTGGGATGCTAGCAACAGTAATGAACGCAATTTCACTTCAAGATGGTCTTGAGAGAGTAGGAGTTGCGACCAGAGTGCAAACAGCAATCGAAATGCAGGAAATTGCTGAGCCTTACATCAGAAGAAGAGCTATGAGGCACCTAGAAAAAGGTAGAGTTGTAGTTTTCGGAGGTGGATGCGGGAATCCATTTTTTACAACTGATACTACGGCAGCATTGAGAGCAGCAGAGATAAACGCTGAAGTTGTTATGAAGGCTACTAAAGTTGATGGAGTATATGATTGTGATCCTAATCAATTTAAAGATGCAAAAAAATATTCCTCTCTCAGTTATCAACAAGTTCTTAGTGATGAAATTGCAGTAATGGACAGTACTGCGATTGCACTTTGCAAAGATAATAATATCCCAATTATGGTTTTTGATATATTCAAAAAAGGGAACATTTCTAAAGCTGTTGCTGGTGAGCCAATAGGCTCTTTAATTAGTTAAAGATCATTTAATTTTTTTAATTATGAAAGAAAAAGAAATTCAAGAAAATATGAATAAAAGTGTTGAAGCCACGCAAAGAAACTTTAATACAATTAGGACAGGTAGAGCTAATGCTTCCTTGTTAGATAGAGTAAGTGTTGAGTACTATGGAGCAGAAACACCAATCAAATCGCTTGCCAGTATAAGCACTGTTGATTCACAAACAATTTCAATACAACCTTTCGATATTTCATGTTTACAAGCGATAGAGAAATCTATTTCTATGAGTGATTTGGGTATTACTCCAAATAATGATGGGAAAGTAATAAGAATAAATGTTCCTCCTTTAACAGAAGAAAGAAGAAAAGAATTTTGTAAATTAGCCTCTAAATATGCAGAGGAAGGGAAAGTAGCTTTGAGAAATATCAGAAGAGATGCTGTTGATAAAGAAAAAAAAGAAGAAAAAGATGGCCTAATTTCTATTGACGAATCGAGAGATAATCAATCTGAAATTCAGAAAATTACTGATAAATATATTGCTTTAATAGAAACTAAATTATCTGAGAAAGAGAAGGAAATTCTAAAAGTTTGATAGGATTTGACGTTGTGATAATTGGTGGAGGTTTATCAGGATCTTCCACGGCTCTTAACCTATCAAAGAAAGGATATTCAGTTTTAATTATTGAAAAAGAAAAATCCCAAGATTTCAAACCATGTGCAGGTGGGATGGCATCTTCAATGCAAAGATTTCTTCCTTTAAATATAGAAGATTGCATAGAATCAAAAATTAAGAATGTTGAATTTAGATGGAATGCCTCAGATAATGTCACTGCTGATCTGACTGGTGAATCGCCATTTTGGATTATAAAAAGAGAGAAGCTTGATCAATTATTACTCAATGAGTCCTTAAGAAATGGAGTTCAGATAATGAGACCATTATTGATAGAAAAAATCATAAAAAAAAATAATAAATGGGAAATTTCTTGCAATAACAAAATAAAATATATTGCAGAATTTCTCGTAATTGCAGATGGGTCCCAATCGAAATGGGCAAGTTATTTCAATTTAGGGCCAAGAAAACCAAAATTTGCAAACACAATCTCATTAAGATTGAGAGGTTTAGGAGAAATACCTAAAGATGCAGTTAGATTTGAGTTTGGATTTATAAAATATGGTTTTGCATGGGCATTCCCCCTAAGAGAAAGCTTAAATATTGGTTTAGGTACTTTTATAAATAATGGTCTCTTGGAAAATCAGTCTATAAATAAACAAGTAATCAAAAGCTTCGGTTTTGATGATTTTCCTTATAAAACGATTAATAAGAAACTGAGAATATGGAATGGCTTCCACTCAATTAATGGTGACAAAGTTTTAGCGGTTGGAGATGCAGCATCCCTATGTGATCCATTTTTAGCTGAAGGAATTAGACCATCTTTAATCAGCAGTTTTTATGCTACAAAATATATAGATCAGTGCTTATCAGGAAAACTAGATGATTTAAATCTTTATACGAAAAAAATTAACGACATTTGGGGGAAATCAATGGTTTGGGGGAGAAGAATAGCTCAGGTATTTTATAGATTTCCAAAAACTGGATACAAATTAGGCGTCAAAAGAAAAACAGCACCCAAACGTATTGCTCAAATATTATCAGGAGAAATGACTTATGAAGATATTGCAAAAAGGGTTATCAGAAGACTTTTAACAAAAAGTGAGACTTAATTCTATCTCAATTAGAACTAAAATTTAGTTAGCAGAAATTAATTTATGATTTTTAATTTCTGAATACCTCTTAAGTAGTAGCTCTTCCAATTCTTCTATAGCCTTACTGAATCCAGTGATACCTTCGCTAAGCTTCTCACTCGCCATTTGATCTTCTAACATACTTAATCTAAAATCTTTTTCTTCAAATTCGTAGTCAATAGAACTACTTATTGGGGTACTTACATCTAATTTTCTAATTAACTCTCCCTTTTCTTTTTTTAGTTCCTCAAGAAATTTAGGTGCGATTGTTAAAAGATCGCAACCAGCTAATTCTTTTATTTCATCAAGATTCCTAAAACTTGCTCCCATTACTTCTGTCTTGAATCCCTTTTCTTTAAAGTACTTGTAAATTTGTGTAACCGAAATAACACCAGGGTCTTCAGCACCAACAAAACTAGGTTTACCAGTTTTTGCTTTATGCCAATCCAATATACGGCCAACAAACGGGGAAATAAGAGTTATCTTTGCATTAGCACAAGTTACGGCTTGGCAGAAGTTAAAAAGTAAAGTTAGGTTGCACTTAATTCCCTCTTTTTCCAAAATTTCAGCCGCCTTAATTCCCTCCCAAGTTGCTGCAATCTTAATCAAAATTCTTGCCTTTCCAATTCCAAAATTTTTGTAAAGATTGATCAATTTTCTCGCTTTTTCTACCGTAGCCTCGGTGTCAAAGCTCAGTCTTGCATCAACTTCTGTCGATACGCGCCCTGAAATAATTTTCAATATTTCTTTTCCAAAAAAGACTGAAACTTGATCTACAGCTTCTTTAATTAGTTCAATTTCAGAGAATCCCTGAGGTAAAACATTTTCTGAACTTTCTAAAGCTTTATCAATCAATTTTACATAATGAGGATTCTTTGCAGCCGCAAGTATTAGCGATGGATTGGTGGTGGCGTCCCTTGGTTGAAATTTTTTTATCGAATCTAAATCTCCAGTATCAGCAACAACAACAGTCATTGAAGACAATTGTTCTAAAATAGATTTCATGTCTAGATAATCATATATATATATATACAAACTAGCCTTTATTGTTGATGAAATCATCAGATAGTGAACTAAATATTTATAAAATCGTAAAATTTTAGGGTTTTTTAACAATCATTCCTTGATCTTTAATCTTAGGAGGTATTTTTTCAATTACTATCAAACTCTCGATAATTTCTTTTGCAACTGGTACTGCGACAGTCGAACCATATGCATATGATTTAGATGGCTCATCAACAACAACAAGGACAGCATATTTTGGATCATTAACTGGCAAGGTCGCGACAAAACTACAAACTTTTTTGCTTGTATACGATCCATTTAAGGCTTTTTGAGAAGTGCCCGTTTTCCCAGCTATCCTATAACCCTCTATCTTTACTCCAGATCCACTACCTTTATCAACTACGCTCTCCATCCATTCAAGAACGGTTTTAGAAGCCTCGTGTGAAAAAAATTGTTTTTTTGGATACCTATTAGATGTTTCTTTGAAAGTTGAAGTTACATGAGGAGTCACTTCAAAACCACCATTTGCTAGAGCGGCATGAAGTTGAACTAATTTAAGTGGCGAGATTGAGAAACCTTTACCAAAAGAAGTTACAGCAGACTCAATTGATTGATTTACAAATAAATCTTTTCTTTTTAGTTGGCCAGCAGTTGATTCAAATAAGTCAGTCTCTAAATTTTTATTTATACCTAAATTTTTTAGCCAATCCCAATAAATCTTGGAGTCTAAATTTTGCATTATTTTTACCATCCCAACATTACTTGAAACCTGCAAAACTTTTGGATAGTCAATATATCCATTACCTTTTTTATCCCAATTATAAAGTGTCCATCCTCCAACATTAATCTTTCCAATGTCTTCAACTACTCCATCTTTCTGGATTACTTTTTCTTCTAAAGCCAAGGCAAGATTAATAGGTTTAAATGTTGAACCTGGCTCAAATAAATCTTGAGAATACCAACCCCTAAATAGTTCAGAATCATACTGCCAAAATTTATTTGGATCATATGACGGGACCGCAACCAAGGAAAGAATTTGACCATTATTTACATCCATAACTATGGCAAATCCCTTTTTTGCTTTCCATTTGTTTACTTGCTTTGACAATGCATTGAATGAGGCTTTTTGTAATTTTGAATCTATAGTTAGGCCTAAACTTTTATAATCAGAAATAAAATCACCTGGGGCTGAATTATCCGGTAGAGGAGTGCCATCTCCTCCTCTTTTGATTAAATTACTTTTATTAAAAACTTTAATTTGATTATCTAAATGAAGCTCTAAACCTGCTGAAGCTATATTCTCATCATTAACAAAACCAACAAGATTAGAATAAAGCTCCCCTTGTGGGTAATATCTCTGCGAATATTTAAACAAATCAAGTCCGCTTATTTGAAGGTTCTTAATCTTTTCTGCCTTTTCTTCGGAGATTTTATCCAAAAGCATGATACCACTCATTTTATTATTAAATTTTCTCAGGAGTATTTCATCATTGATATCCAAGACATGTGACAATTTTTCTGTAACTTCTTCAATACTTCGAACTCTGTTAATTGAATCCCCAGGAAAATTAAAATATTTTGGATGGGCCCATAATTTATAGAGCGGTTTATCGTAAGCAATTAGTCTATTATTTCTATCAACAATTGATCTCCTTTTTTTTAAGGAGTTAGTTTTAGAAGACTGGATTAATCTAGCTTTCCTTTGCAAATCAGAGGCGTTAAAGACTTGCAATTTAACTAATCTACCAAACAAACAAAATATTAATAGTAAGCTAAAAATATAGAGAAATTTAAATCTTCTTTGATCAAGGGGTATTAAACGAACAATTTTTTTGTATTTTTTCATCAATATCCTCTTTGATATTTGCTATCACTAAAGCCTTCAATAAAACTACTTAAATTCTTCTTAAATAAACTTTCTTTTTTTTCTACAGGTTTATCTAGATAGATTAAATCTGCAGGTTTAGTTTTTCTGTAAGAATTGAGCGACTCAAGTTCAATAATATAAAATTCCTCAATTTTAGAAATATAATCAATGAGATTATTATTGATAGCTCTTGTTTTAGATAAGGTTTTATATGTATTTGACCATTTTCTTTGACTATCAAAAGATAAGAAAAATAAAGTGGAAATTAACACCAAGAGAGAAATATTTATTGTATCGAAAATTTTATTTATAAATTTGATATTAATTGTAGATATTTTTTCATAATTTTTTTTACTTTCATATGAAATATTTTTTTTATAATTGAGTTGATTCCCATAAGGTTTCATCTAGGATTTATTTTTTAAATGAAAGAAGTATTATTAATTAAATAAACATCTATTCGTTTGATCCGCAAGTAAAAATTTAAATTCTTTATGTCCTTAATAAGAACAAATTTAAGAAAGTCAATCCATTCCATAAAGAATGCATAATCACCGAAGAGAACAAACTCCCTGAAGCAATTCTTGTAATTCCTAATCCAATACCAAGCACAAATAATGGAGGCATTTCTCCCAAACTTAAATGAGCTAATGCAAAAATAAAAGCTGAAACTACGATGCCCGAAATAACTCCAAAATCTCTTGAAAGAGTTGGTAGTAAAATACCGCGAAATATAATCTCCTCAAATAGAGGAGCTAATAAAGTTGTTGTTACAAATAAAAGAAAAAATGAAAAGTAATTATTATTATTAAGAACAATTTCCAGCAAAGGGTTACTACCATTTTGATTATCGATCAGGCTATTCATAACTAAAGAAATCAATAAAACAAAAGGAACTATTGTTAACCAACCTTTTATTCCCTGAACAATTGAATATTTTATTGGCACGAAATTGAACTGTAAATAATCCTTTTCAAAAGTAAATTCACCATTCAAAGATTTAATTTGATAATAAACTATTCCCAATGGCGGAATAGCCATAAAAAGATATCCAAAGAATATTTTTAAAGATTGAGTCAATTCATTGGAGATATTTTTAGAAAAAAGTTCAACTAAGCTGATAGAAAACAAAGGTGATACAACTTCTCCTAATACAACAAACCCCCCTGCAATTAATAAAACCATATCTATTAATTCTAAATCTAAGGAGTTAGTTTCTTGCCAACCAAACTTTTTCAAAGATATGGTGGTCCACAATATTTTTAAAGCAAGGATTGAGCCAAGAAGTATTGTTAAAATTGGTATTAGTCTGATGGCTAATATTTTTAAAAACATTTTTCTTGAAAATGATTTTGTTATTAATGAACTATCGTCAAAATCAAATTTCTGGCTTAAAAGGTGATATAAAAATCTATCTCCTTTATATAAATCAAATTTGTCAGAACTAGGTGTATATGAATTATTAATGGATTTTTTTTCTATCTCATCAATCAGTAACTTAAAGTTTTTATTTTCAAAATCTTTGGATATATTTTTATAGATTATGGGATCATTTGCTTCTGAAGAAATTATTCGTATTAATTTATTTCTTTCTGTTAGTTCATCAAATGAGACCTCAGAGAGTGATTTATTTATTTGATCAATAGGTTCATTTATGATAAAAAATTTTTTAAGATTTACAGGTATTGATTGAACCGATAATTCAGCAATTTCTTGCTCTTTTTGACTTATATCAAATGAAACAGATGGTCTATTCAAACTATCTCTTAAGCCTTGCTGCCATACAAAAAAAGTAATGACTATAGAAATAAAAGCTAAAGAGAGTTTTGACTTAGAAATATTTTTAAAGATCATAACTTATTATATTGTTTTAAAATAATCATAGTTATCATTGAAATTCTAATATTTATATATCTATTTTAATCACGCCATGAGATGATTAAATTATCTTAATTTTCAAATTTATATAATGACTATACGATTAGTTTTAGTGAGGCATGGACTAAGCAGTTTCAACGCAAAAGGATTAATTCAAGGAAGAACAGATGATTCATTATTAACTGATGAAGGATACGAACAAGCTCTGAAAGCAGGAAAAGCATTATCAAAAATAAGCTTCAATAAAATCTATTCTTCCCCACTTGTAAGAGCCGCAGAGACCGCAAAAACAATCAAGAAGACCTTCAATAAAGAACAAAATATTGAGTTTGATGATAATTTGCTAGAGGTAGATCTTGGTGAATGGTCTGGTCTAAAAATTGATGAAATAAAAAATAAATTTCCAGCAATCTACCCTATATGGAAAAATGATCCAGAAAATTTAATCTTAAAAAGAAATGATAATAAAACTTATAAACCAATTCAAGAGTTGTTTTATCAGGCAACAAATTTTTTAGAAGGTATTTTAAAAACTTATCAAGACCAAGAGGATATAAATATTTTAGTTGTGGGACATAATGCGATTCTAAGATGTTTAATCCTGTTGTTATTAGGAAAACCTAAGCAAGGTTTTAGGAAAATAAGATTAGAAAATGCCTCTTTCTCGATACTCAATATTTCAAGGAAAGATAAATCCTTTAAAACCCAAATTGAATGCTTAAATCAAACATCCCATCTGAATAAAAATATTCCAAATCAAATTGGAGATTCAAGAATATTCTTAATTAGGCATGGTGAAACTAACTGGAACAAAGAAGGAAGATTCCAGGGACAAATTGATATCCCTTTAAATGAAAACGGAAAAGATCAAGCTAGAAAGACTTTTGAATATTTAAGAAAAATTCCTTTCAATAAGGCATTTTCAAGTTCTATGCATAGACCTTATGAGACTGCAAAAATAATCCTTCAAAATAGAGAAGATTTAAAAATAGAAAGAATAGATTCACTTGTAGAAATTAGTCATGGATTGTGGGAGGGTAAATTGGAAACAGAAATCAGAGAAAAGTGGCCTGCTTTACTAAAAAATTGGCATGATAAACCAGAAGAAGTAAAAATGCCCGAAGGTGAATCTATAAAAGATGTATCAAAAAGGTCAGTAGAAGCTTTTGACAAAATTTGTTTATCTCAAAAGGATAATGATCTATGCCTTCTGGTTGCTCATGATGCAGTCAATAAAACTTTAATTTGCAATATCCTTGGGATTAATTATTCAAATATTTGGATGATAAAACAAGGTAATGGCGGAATAACTATTATTGACCTTTTTAAGGATCCCAATAAGCCTCCTGTTATTAGCGCTCTAAATATTACAACACATCTAGGAGGAATAATTGATTCAACGGCTTCTGGAGCACTTTGAATTAAAACCCTTTTTATTAATTTATTTTAATGAAGTCAGATTAAGAAAAAAGGCTTTATTTATTGAAAAAGCCTACTTTGCTAAGAGGCCAGAATCTTAAATAAGCTTTTCCAATTATCTCGTTTTTATGAAGAAATTTACTTCCAGGCCAATATCTTCCATCCCAGCTATTCGCCCTATTATCACCTAAAACCAAAAAATGATCTTTAGGAACTTTTATATTTTGAAATTTACCACATTCATGAAAGAGGGATAATGAGCACTTATTAGAGACATAAGGTTCAGAGATTAATTTATTGTTTATTATTACTTCGCCTTTAGAATTTACACTTACAATTTCCCCAGGAAGTGCAACTACTCTTTTAATATATGCATCGCAAGCTTGATCCCTAAAACCGGGTATAAAAGACATTGGAGGGAAACTCATAAAAAAACAATATCTTTTGCTTGGTAAAGCCTTAGATCTAGATAAAATTAATTTTTTATCAAATGAGTATGGAGATTTAAAAACTACAATATCTCCTCTTTTTGGTAAAGAGTTCCTAAGAGATAACTTTTCAATAATTAACCTATCATTTATTTGTAATTCTGGGAGCATTGAACCAGAGGGGATATAACGAGGTTCTGCGAAAAAAGATCTACAAGAAGAAACAAAAAAAGTTAATAGAATTAGTAAACCCCATTCTTTTAAAAAACTTTTAGTAGAAGCATTCATAAATTATTTAAAGACTTGATTTTTTAACACTACATAAATTGTTTGGCATATTCAATTTCGTTAAATCCTAATATTACTTTTTTTTCTTCATAAACCAAAAATGGTCTTTTTATTAATTTGCCATCACTCAAAAGAAGTTTAATAATTTCCTCTCTTGACAAAGAGTAAATATCAAGATTTATCGATTTAAATGCTTTTCCTCTCGTATTGAAAATTCTTTTTTTTTCTAAAGAGTATTGTTCTAAAGCTAGATTTAAATGATTTAATACTGGTGGTTCCTTTACGATATCAATTAATTTATATTCGAGATTTTTTTGATCAAGCCACTTTAAGGCTTTTCGGCAAGTAGAACATTTTAAATAACTATAAAAAATTATTTTTTTCAATTTACCCTACTAATAGTTGATTTCTTAAGCAACTTAAAATTCTTCTTTTTGAGTGGTGTGCAATTTTTTAATAGATTTTCAACTACATCAAAATCTCTCCAACCATCAATTTGAACTGTTCTACCATCAAGTCCTTTACTAGTTCTAAAAAACTCTGCAACATCCTCGAGTTGATTAGGAGCAATTTGATTAATACTTACTATATTTGACTGCCTAGGATTAGCGTTAGGAACACATAAAAGTTTTCCATCATATGCACCACAATCATGCATGTCCAATACTCCAATAGGTCTTGCTTTTATAAGACATCCAGCGAAAGTAGGCTCATCCATTATCACCATTGCATCAAGAGGAGCGCCATCTTCTGCAAGGGTATTTGGGATGAAACCATAATCAAAAGGGTACTGCACTGAAGAATGTAAGACTCTATCTAGTGCCATTATTCCTGCCTCAGAACAATATTCATATTTATTCCTACTTCCTGCAGGTATTTCTACAACAATATTTACTATGCCCTTCATTGGAGATGGAGGTATTGAACTAAGATCCATCTTTTTTAAAATCTTGAATAGAAATTACCTCTTTGTCTTGATAATAAGGTCTTCCAATTAAAATACTTATTGAGGGCAACAAAAATGTCAGAAAAGCAAAAATAATACCTAAAGACGTTATTGATAAACTCCTTATACTTAAGTGGTCATCATCGTCTTTTTCAAAATCACTTGAAGTGGAACCAAGAGAAGATCCTTCGCTTAATTTACTTGCTAGAAAGTGTTTTGATTTCGTGTAACTCAAGAACTCTTAATTGGTAGATTTAAAGGAGATAATTGAACAACATTATCCTACATTCTCAATGTCAATAAATCAAAACATTAATTAGTAATTTTTAATTATTCTTTTTCTAGTAACAACCTTATGGATTTTAGTTCCTCTAATATTTGTACCATAATATTTTGTGCCGCTGATGAAGGTGTATTAAATACTTCTACCGTAACCTCCTTAATTCTTAAGATATCTTTTGCAAATCTTGCTACTTCATTTGGATGAAACATTAAAGGATCTTTTTGATCAGTCCTAAATTCAGGATTTAATTTTCTTGGATTAAAGCTAGGGTTTAGATTTCTAATATCAGTATTTGTATACCTATAAACAGAAGCTCTTGATCTGTTTAGGAATTTTTGTACTTCATCAATACCCACTAATTCCTCTTCGCTAGAAATATTGGAATCTATATTTACCATGAACTTAAGAAAATGATTAGAAATAATGAACTTTTTAAAAGAGTTTGAACTTTATTACTGAAGAAGTTAGCAGAAAGAATACTTCTAGACTAGCCGCGTTGAGGGACTCAAGACACTTTAAATTTTTTTTTTAGCTTAATTGATAAAATTAATTATTATTAAGTATTTATTTGTATGCGCGTGACAACCTCATTTCCTCTGGGGACACTTCGTGACACACCTTCTGAAGCTGAAATTATTTCACATCAATTACTTTTAAAAGCTGGTTACATTCGGAGAGTTAACAGCGGGATTTACGCATACATGCCAATAATGCTTAGAGTAATTGAAAAAATTTCCACAATAATCGAGAGGGAACTTAATAGTATTGGCTGCACGAAACTTCTCTTACCGCAACTTCATCCCGCGGATTTATGGAAAAAAAGTGAAAGGTGGGAAGGATATACTGCTGGGGAAGGAATAATGTTTAATCTCAAAGATAGACAAGGGAAAGAATTTGGTTTAGCCCCAACTCACGAAGAAGTGATAACAAGCATTGCATCAGAAATAATCAATTCCTATAAACAGTTACCTCAATGTTTTTACCAAATTCAGACAAAATTTAGAGATGAAATAAGGCCAAGGTTTGGCTTAATGAGAAGTAGAGAATTTATTATGAAAGATGGTTATTCTTTCCATTCTTCAGGGAACGATTTAGCTTCATTTTATGAAAAGGTGGGCAATGCTTATTCCAATATTTTTAAATCTTGTGGACTTCAGACAGTAGGGGTAGAAGCTGATAGTGGAGCTATTGGTGGTGCCTCATCCAAGGAATTTATGGTCACAGCAGATGCTGGAGAAGATTCTATCTTGTTTACTGAAAGCGGTTCTTATGCAGCAAATATAGAAAAAGCTGTTTCAATACCCTCTCAACCCATACCATTAAAAGATAGTATTTCGGGAGTACTAGAAACACCTCAACAAAAAACTATCCAGGAAGTTTGTAAAAATAATAATTTTGAACCTAGTCAGATTGTTAAGGTTGTAGTTTTCCTAGCAAAGCTTGAAAGTAAATCAGAGGTTCCAATTCTTGCTTGCATAAGAGGCGACCAACATATTAATGAAGTAAAGCTTTTTAACTTAATAAATAATCTTCATAATTCCAACCTACTTAAGCTTCAGAAAATTGAAGACAAAAACATTATTGAAAAAAACCTAGTTAATTTTCCCCTAGGTTTTATTGGGCCAGACTTAGATAATGAAATCATTAAAGCCGATTCTGGTTGGAATAAAAAATGGACTAGAATAGTAGATCATTCTGCATGTAATCTTTCAAAATTTATAAGTGGAGCAAATAAAGTTAATTTCCATAAGGTTTTTCAGGAATTTTCTTTTTCTTCAAAAGACTATACAATCGATGATATAAGGAATGCTAAAAAAGGAGATAAAGTAAAAAATGGTAATGATGAGGAACTCGAAGAAAAAAAAGGTATAGAAATTGGACATATTTTCCAACTAGGTCAAAAATATAGTGAAAAATTAAATGCTAAATTTTCTGATAAAGATGGTCAATTAAAAAATTTATGGATGGGTTGCTATGGAATTGGCGTAACAAGAATAGCCCAAGCTGCAATTGAACAGAATCATGATCAAAAAGGCATTTGTTGGCCAATACAAATTTCTCCTTTTGAAGTTATTGTTATTCCAACAAACCTAAAAGATCCGATTCAAAAAGACCTTACTGAGCAAGTATATAATGTTTTTTTAAATAATAAAATCGACGTCTTACTTGATGATAGGGATGATAGAGCAGGTGTGAAATTTAAAGATGCTGAATTAATTGGTATTCCCTTTCAGATAATTATTGGAAGAGATTCTGTTAACAAAGAAGTAGAGCTTATATGTAGAAAAAATAATACTAAATTAAAAATTAGTACCGATAAATTGTTGAAGACATTTATTTCTGAATCAGAAATAATGTACAATAGAGATTCTTAAGGTTAAATTTCTTGGAGCTAATTTATGTTATTGCAATGGACATCAGAATTAAATTTTAAAAAACTTACCAAAGCTATATCTTTTGCGCTTTCTTTAATTGTTAGTTTTACATTATTTAGTTCACCTTCTATAGCTGTAAAAACCTCAATGACAGGAGACTACGCAAAAGATACAATTTCAGTTCTTAAAACATTACAAACAGCTGTCGATACTCCAAAAGATTCTCCAAATAAAGATGATGTAAGAAGTGAAGCTCTTACCCTCATAACTGACTATATTTCAAGATATAGAAATAGAGGTATGGTTAACAAAACTCAATCATTTACCACCATGCAAACAGCATTAAATGCTATGGCAGGCCATTACAAAAACTTTGCAACTAGACCTTTACCAGATAAGCTTAAAGAGAGATTAACCAAAGAATTTTCTCTTGCTGAAAAAATGGTTCTTAGAGAAAGTTGATACAATTCATTTACTTTTTTAAAGTAAACCAAGATTTTTGAATATATTAAATATTCGCACAAAATTAATGCTCTTCTAAAATTGGCTAATGTTGTTGTTATCGGAGCCCAATGGGGTGACGAAGGAAAAGGTAAAATAACCGATTTACTTAGTCGTTCGGCTGATGTTGTCGTACGTTATCAAGGGGGAGTAAATGCAGGGCATACTATAGTTGTGGATGATAAAGTCTTAAAATTACATTTAATTCCCTCAGGGATTCTCTATAAAAATACTTCTTGTCTAATTGGGTCGGGAACTGTCGTAGATCCAAAAATCTTACTTAAAGAAATTGATATGTTAATTGATAATGGAATTGATATCTCAGGATTAAAAATTTCATCAACATCACATGTAACAATGCCTTACCATCGAATATTAGATGAAGCGATGGAGGCTGATAGAGGTTCAAACAAAATAGGGACAACTGGTCGAGGTATTGGGCCAACTTATGCGGATAAGTCACAAAGAAATGGCATTAGAATAAGAGACTTGCTCAACAAGGAACGGCTAAGTGATGTGATCGAAATTCCATTAAGAGAAAAAAACGGTCTACTAGAAAAAATCTATGGAATTAAACCACTTAAATTAGAAGATATTGTTGAAGAGTATCTTGACTATGGGGAAAGATTATCAAAGCATGTTGTTGACTGTACGAGGACTATCCATGAAGCCTCAAAAAACAAGAAGAATATTCTTTTCGAAGGTGCTCAAGGCACTCTACTTGACTTAGATCATGGGACTTATCCTTTTGTTACCTCATCAAACCCCATATCAGGAGGGGCATGTATTGGAGCTGGAGTGGGTCCAACTTTAATTGATAGAGTCATAGGTGTCGCAAAAGCTTATACCACAAGAGTTGGCGAGGGGCCTTTCCCAACGGAATTGCAAGGAAGTATTAATGATCAACTCTGTGATAGAGGAAGCGAATTTGGAACCACTACTGGTAGAAGGAGAAGATGTGGGTGGTTTGATGGAGTTATTGGTAAATATGCAGTATCTGTAAATGGTCTTGATTGTTTAGCCGTTACTAAACTAGATGTGTTGGATGAGTTAGATGAGATTCAAGTTTGCGTTGCATATGATCTCGATGGAGAGGAAATAGACTACTTCCCTACAAATTCAGATGACTTAAAAAAATGTAAGCCAATCTTCAAAAAATTAAAAGGTTGGCAATGTTCAACCGCAGATTGCAGAAAACTATCTGATCTCCCTGAGAATGCTATGAATTATCTTAGGTTTTTAGCTGAATTAATGGAAGTTCCAATTGCCATCGTCTCGTTGGGTGCGAATAGAGATCAAACCATAGTAATTGAAGACCCAATTCATGGTCCAAAAAGAGCACTTCTAAGATAATTTGGTTTCAAATTAATGAAGGGATCCTTTAGACATTTTGAACATAATAAAAAGTTTGATCTCATTGGTCTTGGCAATGCAATAGTAGATATTATTGTGAATATTGAAGATGAGTTTCTTGAAATAAATAATCTAGATAAAGGATCAATGAATCTCATTAATTCTGATGAATCTCAGAGATTGTTGGAAAATTGCAAAGTGATCAAACAAATATCAGGGGGTTCCTCAGCAAATACCGTTGTTTGTTTGGCAGAATTAGGTAATCATGTGCAGTTTATTGGAAGGGTGAAAAATGATCAATTTGGAAATTTCTTTTCTGAAGATATAAAAAAAAGTAAAACTATATTTAATACTCGGCCAACTATTGAGGGTGCTTCAACAGCTCATTCAATCATTTTGATTACACCTGACGCACAAAGAACTATGTGCACTTACTTAGGAGCATCTATAGAGTTTGAACCAAAAGACTTAGATTTTAGTGTACTCAAGGAAAGTAAATACTTGTATTTAGAAGGGTATTTATGGGACAGCGAATTAGCTAAAAATGCTTTTCTTAAGGCCGCTCAAATTGCAAAAAAATCAAATACAAAAATAATTCTGTCATTGTCTGATTCATTTTGTGTGGATAGACACCGAGAAAGTTTTTTGGAATTAATTGATAATTATGTAGATATAGTTTTTTGCAATGAATCCGAGGTGTTAAGTCTATTTAGAAAGGATAAATTAGAAAATTGCAAAAAAGATCTATCTTCCTTATGTGAATTAGTCGTAGTAACTTTAGGTAGTGATGGTTCTCTCATAATTAACAAAAATGTTGTCGAAGTAATTAAGTCAATTACGAAAGGGAAGATTATTGATACAACAGGAGCTGGAGATATTTATGCAGGAGGATTTATTCATGGATTAATAAAAAATTATTCCCTAAAAAAATGTGGAGAGATAGGTTCAATTTGTGCTGGACAAATAATTACACAATTAGGATCAAGATCCAATATAGACTTTAAAGAGTTAATAAAAGAATTTTAATCAAATAGACTTGTCGATCCAATCAAAATATTTCATCTCAGAATAGTATTTTTTGTAAATAATTTGTGGGACATCATATGTAGAAATTTCATTTAAGAACTGAATCAAATAATCTTTAAATTCTGGTTTACTTTTTATTGTAATTTCAAACTCTTTAGTTTCTTCAATGCAATCATCCCACTCATATACTGAAAAAATTTGCTTTATAGAAACACAAGCTGCAAGTTTATTTTGTATAAGTAATTTAGCCATTCGCAAAGCAGTTTTTCTACTTGATTCAGTTGTGACCATAACTAATACTTCCATAATGAATTAAACATCAATATTTGTTTTAATTATGTGATTTATCAAATTGTGATACTGATTAAAAGAGTAAGAATAATCATTTTTAACTTTCGGCCTTTTAACCAAAAATAACTTCATTTTACTTTTAGAAACTATAATCTCCCAGTTTTTCTGAGAATAACTTCCAGATTCTCTGCATAGAACATAATCTATCTTCCAAAAATCACAAAGTTTTTTTTCTAAAATCCTTCCATTATTTTTACTTGGTTCGAGTATCGCTATATTTGAATTTTTAATACATGATCCAAAAGCTTTTGTTATACCCTCATAAGTTGGAAGTACCCTTGTAAATACATTTGCTTTACAATTCATATAATAATTAGCTGTATCGTTAAGGAATCTTGATCCTATCGCCAGAAGAATATTCTTATTTTCTAGATCAACATTATTTATATCCTTTAAATCATCAATATAAAAAAAATTATTGGTGTTATTTATTAAAGATTTTCTTTCAAATAGTAAGAGAGGTGTATTGATCTCTTTACATGCATTTTTAAGATTTTTAGAAATTATCACGGCAAAAGGATGAGTAGCATCGACAACGCATTTGATTTTATTTTTTTTTATGAAATTAATTATTTCATCTTTGTTATTTAATTTACCCGTAATGATATGTAACTTTGGATTTTCAATATAAGATTGGCCTGCTTTATAAGTTAAAACACTTGCAAAAACTGAATAATTAAGTTCAAGAAGCCTATTAGCTATTACAGGTCCATCAGAAGTTCCTGATAGGATCCAAACATTTTCGTGGCATTTTTCTTGATTCTGCATCAGTATGTCTTTAATTAAATAGTAAGTAATGAATCATTGTTTAATTCAGGCGGTAATTAATAGCGCTCCCCAAATGAGGTATACCAAAGAAAACCAAACTAAAATTGCAGAAATGATTGTTAATTTTAAAGGATTACGTAGTGAAGATCCAACTAGGGATCTCAAGATCATAGGATGGGGGAATATTGCCCAAGAAATGGTAGATGAACTTAAGGAGGGGCAAAATATTGTTGTTGAAGGACGTCTAAAGATGAATTCTGTCACTAGAAAAGACGGAACAAAAGAAAAGCAACCAGAACTAACAGCTTCAAAGATTCATCAAATATCGCCAGTTGATGTTATCAAGCCTGATCAAAAAGAAAATAATGAGTCATTCGAAAATAAAGAAGGCACCCAAAAATCTAGTTGGGATAGTTCACCTTTAGTTCCCGAAGTTGACGAGATACCTTTTTAAATCAAATATCAACATTATTTTCTTGAACACTTATAATTAATTTGCTTATTTTTCTTTCAAGCGCAGCAAGTTCGCTTCTGATTTCTGGCCATTTACCCTTATCAAGATTTTCTAATAGCCATGCCCTATCTTGATCAAGTTTAAAAATTAAATCTCCTTGATTTGCAGTATTAGGATCTTGCATGATACTTGTTAACACTTTTAAAACACATTCTACTAAATCAAAATGAAGAAATACTTATCGCCTGGAAACTTAATCGTAACCACTGGGGGTATATTAGCTTTTATTGGAATGACTGCTTATTTTACAGATTCAGTAAATTTAAGTGTACCTACTTTTTTTTATGGAGTACCTATTTTTCTAATTGGATTAGGTTTAAAGACTTCCGAAATACCTCCTGTAGAGTTGTTTGACAAGACAAGTTTTGCGACAAATAAATTTAATAGACCAAAAGAATTAACAGCACTAGTTAAAGATGTTACAAGATGGAGGTATGGGATAAAAGCTCATCTTGAATCTTCATTAGAATCTTTAAATTTATGGGACGAAGATAATCCCCCTCAACTAAAAGAAATAGAAGAAATTACAAAGGAAGAAAAAAATGGTCTCAGAATGCGTTTCGAATTAAACGCTGTCCCTCTAGAAAAATGGATTGAAAAACAAGAAAGATTAAACAGGTTTTTCGTCAAAGGTCTTGAATCCGAATTTATTATCGACGATAATAAAAAAGAATTTGATTTTATTCTTTTTTATTGAATATAGGGATATATTTGTAAAAACCTAATTTCTCAATTCAATCAAGTTTTAATGATTTTCAATAATGAATGATTCTCAAAGAGTATCAATATTAAGTGAAGCACTTCCATATATACAAAGTTTCTCAGGTAGAAAAATTGTTATCAAGTATGGTGGTTCTGTTATGGAGGATGATGATTTAAAAAATGCTTTTTTCAGAGACATAGCACTTTTATCAACCGTGGGGGTTTGTCCGATAGTAATTCATGGAGGTGGACCCGAAATTAATAATTGGTTAAAGAAATTAGAAATATCTCCTAAATTCGAAAATGGATTAAGAATTACTGATCAAAAAACAATGGAAATTGTTGAGATGGTCCTAATGGGTAGAGTCAACAAACAAATTGTAAAAGGCATTAATAAAACTGGATCCTTAGCTGTTGGAATATCAGGTCTTGATGGCAACTTAATTCAATCTAGAGAATTAGGAGATGGGAGCCATGGGTTAGTGGGAGAGGTCACAAAAATCAATCCTGAAATACTTGATCCACTTATTTCTAAAGGATACGTCCCTATTATTTCCAGTATTGGTTCAACCATGGAGGGTATTTCCCATAATATTAATGCAGATTTTGCTGCTGGAGAAATTGCTGCTGCAATAAATGCAGAAAAACTTATTCTTCTTACCGATACGCAAGGGATTTTAAAGGAAAAAGATAACAAAAATAGTCTTATTGAAAAAATGAATCTTAAAGAGGCAAGAAATTTTATTGATAAAAAAATTGTCACTGAAGGTATGATTCCAAAAACAGAATGCTGCATACGAGCTTTAGCTCAAGGGGTCAAAGCAGCTCATATAATTGATGGAAGAATAGAACATTCATTGCTGCTTGAAATTTTCACAAATTCTGGAATTGGTACAATGATAGTCGCCTAACTTATGAAAACTTATGAGCAAGTTTTAGAAATAGTAGAACTTGCTTTAGCTAAAGGCGACTATCATTATTGTATTGAATTTCTCTTACCAATAATTGAATCATTTCCTTTATCAAGTAAAGAGGGAGTAAATTTAAGAACAATTTTAATAACTGCTCTTTGTGGTATCAACAAGAAAGACGAGGCGAAAAGTTTTTGTAAAGAACTTTTGAAATCTTATGATAACAAGACGAGAGAAAATGCCAAATATTTAATGGAAGTTATAGATTCTCCAGATATTAAAAAACCAAATAATTGGAACGTTGAATTTGAAAGTCCTTCATTACTAAATAAACAATCTCTTAACTCACTAGGCAAAAAACAAGCAGTAGTCAAAAGAAAAAAATTTATCAATGTTCATGATATTCCAACTGGCGAAACAAAACCATTTCAGAAGGGCTTTTCACTAATCATATTTTTAATACTTTTATTACTAATTCCACTTTTAAGTGGCTGCGTTAAAGTTGAAAACACTCTTAATCTTGTTGAACTTGATTCAATAACAAATAATCTTGTAATAGAAAGTAAATACATTAAAAAATTTCCTTGGCAGATAAAATTTGAAGAGAAGATCAAAGCTATTTTTCCTGATGCAGAAATTTCTCAAGAAGAATCAAGTTTTTCCCTAAAAAATAAAAATCTCAATCTTGATAATACTAAGAAAGTTCTTAAAATAATCCAAAAAACTGCTGGAGAGTTGGCCGGAGGAATAACAAATTTAGAGATCAATAGTAATCAAAAAAACTTCATCTTTTTTAAGAAATATTTTTTTAAGATGGTTATAGATCTTAACTCTATTGAAAGTATTGATGATTTAGAACTTATTATCAAAATTATTCACCCAAATAAAGCTAACCTCATAAGTAAAAATAATTCAAATTTAGAAATCTCAAAAAATCTTATAATTTGGCAACTAAATCCTAGTCAATTGAATATTCTCGAATTTTCTTTCTGGAGCTTCAACAAATTATTGATCGGGATATCTATTATCTTAATAACAGTAATATTGGCATATTCATTAAGATTCTATAGATTTAAGTTAGGCACAGATTTACCTCAACTTCCATCAAAGTAATTACAACTCTGCTGGATTAACATCTATTGTTAAAAAAACATTTTTTGGAATAAGTTTCCATAATATTGATCTATCAGGTAAAGGTATCTTTGTTCCTTCAGGGCCATGTATTAAAATCTGCCATCTAAATTTTTTACCGACTTTAGCAATTAAACTAGGCGCAGGACCAATTAATTTCCAGTTCTTTTTCTCACAAAAACTGAGTAGATATTTTGCTAATTTTATTGCAATTGACTCAGTTAATTCATAATTTTCACCTGATAATTTAAGTAGGCAAATTGTGCAAAATGGAAATAAATTAGCATCCTTTCTCAATCTCGAGTTTTCAATTAAGAATCTTTCATAATCTCTTTTTTTAAGATACGAAATAACCGGGTGGTTAGGTTTATATGTTTGAAAAATTACTTTCCCTTTTTTTTGTGCCCTGCCAGCCCTTCCTGCTACTTGTAAAAATAATTGTAATGATTTTTCTTCTGCTGAAATATCTGGACGATGAAGCAACCCATCTGCTGCAATAACTACTGAAAGAGTAATATTAGGAATGTCAATACCTTTTGCCAACATCTGAGTACCGACAAGAATATCAGCATCACCTTTAGAAAACTTTGAAAGAATATCTCTATGACCATCCTTTCCTGAAGTTGTATCTCTATCAAAGCGAAGTACTCTTAAGTCAGGAAATTCTTCATTTAAAAACTCTATTACCCTTTGAGTACCAATTCCAAAAGGTTTGAAAGCAGTTGAATGACAATCTGGACAACGATTGATCAATCTTGATTTATGATCACACCAATGACACCTTAACCATTTTTTCCCTTGTGATCCGAGATGAACTGATAAAGGAACGTCACAGTTGGGGCAATTTATTAAATATCCGCAATTTCTACAACTTAAAAATCCACTATGCCCCCTCCTAGGGATCAAGATTATTGCTTGCTCTTTTTTTAAGCGTAGTTGAGGAAGCAATTGTAATAATTCATTGGAAAAAATTTTCATATTTCCCTTCTTAAACTCATCACGCATATCAATAATTTTTATTTCAGGAGTCTCATTACTGGATATCCTTTGAATCATTCTTACCAATTTAAAATTCCTTTCAAAAATACACTTTTTCCAGGTCTTCATTGATGGGGTTGCACTCCCAAAAATTAACTTTGCAGAATTCCTTTTTACTATTTCAATAGCAATCTCTTTCGCGTCATAGCAAGGCATAGGACTATCTTGCTTATAAGAAACATCATGTTCTTCATCCATTATTATTAATCCCAGATTTCTGATTGGAAGAAAAACTGCCGACCTTGTACCTATCACTATTAAAGGTTCATTAGCATTAATAATTTTCTTCCAAACTAAAGTTCTATGATCGGGAGAACAATTACTATGATATTCGTAAACGACATTATTAAATCGCCTACTAAACCTATCAATAAGTTGAGGAATTAATCCAATTTCTGGGGCTAGTATCAAACAACTTTTTTTCTTAAGAAATTGATCTTCTGCAATTCTCATATACACTTCTGTTTTACCTGAACCTGTTTCGCCCCAAAGAAGTAATGCATCTCCTGGTTTCATTGTTTGAAATTTTTGAAATGCAATTTTTTGCTCATTTGTAAGATTTGGTTTTTTCGTTGCGATATGATCTTTTACAAAGGAATTTAATTTACTATTTATATTTTTTTTTCTTTTAGATTTAGCAAGATAATTTTTACTGACCATTGAGTTGATTAAAGTGTAATTAAAACCAGACTTTATTAATTCACTTTGCCAATTGCCTTTTTTAGATAAAGTATCCATTAAAAAAAATTCTTTTTTGGTTAATCCATTTTTCTTAATATCAAATTCTTTTGTAGTTTCAATCCATATTTGATTTTTTAAACCTTTAGAGAAATTTTTATATTTACCAATCCATCCAGGAGGGAATGCAGTTTTAAACATTTTTAAACTACTAACCATATAAAAAGAGGCTAGGCAGTCTATCAATTCTTTCCAAGATTTATCAATTATTTTTTTCTGCAAAATACTTTCAACAAACAAATATCTAATGCTTTTTCCTCCAGTAATATTTGATTCATCATTATTGATTGTCGAAAAGTCTTTTTTGGAGATCACCAACCCATTCAATAATCTCCCCCTTAGTCTCACACTTACAATATCTCCAACTTCTGCTCCAAGATTATTTCCATCTAAATAGTAAAAGCTTTCATTACTACTACCTACATCAAGCAAAATTTCCAATTTATAGGAGATATTTAATAACTGATTACTTGCCGGCTTCAAAACTTTTTCTTAGTATTGGATTGTTGAACATTCCACAAAGTGTTTTTTGCACATTGTAAGTATCCTGCTCTTAAGGGAGACATGAAGCTTTGATCATTGAATGAAAATTCAGAACCTGATCTGCCTGTCTGAGAAATCCCAAGACACTTTACTTTAGGTAATCTATAGCACTATTTAAACTTTTCAACAATTTAGAAAAACTTTTTTTATTCACATTTTTCGAAAAAGTTTTAAAAAAAATTAAGGTAATTTTTACTACTAAATGTACAAATTAGCCCTAAATAAATTTTTATCTAGTTAAATTCACCGTAGAAAGGAGTAAATTATGTGTCCTGTCGCAGCAGAATCTAAGAATTCTAGGCCTAGTTCCAAAAAAAAGATTAATAAAAAAGTTAATAATAATTTAGAAACAATCGTCGAAGATGTTAATAATAACCAAAATTTAAAGTCATCTTCTGATTTTAGCGAAAGTAGCATCGAAAATAATAATAATGAATTTGGCGATTCTGATGAAGAAGATAAAGGGCTTGGGAATATCAAGCTTGGTCCAAAAGGTATATACACTGAAGATTCAATAAGAGTTTACCTCCAAGAAATTGGTAGGATTAGACTTCTAAGGCCTGATGAAGAAATTGAACTTGCAAGAAAAATTGCCGATTTGCTCCAATTAGAAGAGCTTGCGACTCAATATGAATCAGAAAAAGGTCATTTCCCATCAGTTAGAGAATGGGCAGAATTAATAGATATGCCTCTTCCTAAATTTAGAAGGAGACTTCTTTTAGGAAGAAGAGCCAAAGAAAAAATGGTTCAATCGAATTTAAGATTAGTTGTTTCTATTGCTAAAAAATATATGAATAGAGGCCTATCATTTCAAGATTTAATTCAAGAAGGAAGTTTGGGTCTTATTAGAGCAGCGGAAAAATTTGACCATGAAAAAGGTTACAAATTCTCTACATATGCTACTTGGTGGATTCGCCAAGCCATTACTAGAGCAATCGCAGATCAAAGTAGGACAATTAGATTGCCAGTTCACCTATATGAGACAATTTCAAGAATTAAAAAAACTACAAAAGTACTTAGCCAAGAGTTTGGGAGAAAGCCTAGTGAAGAAGAAATAGCTGAGAGTATGGAAATGACAATTGAAAAATTAAGATTTATAGCAAAAAGTGCTCAGCTACCTATTTCTTTAGAAACTCCAATAGGTAAGGAAGAAGACTCAAGACTTGGAGACTTTATAGAGGCTGATATAGAAAATCCTGAGCAAGATGTTTCTAAAACTTTATTAAGAGAAGATTTAGAAGGAGTTTTAGCAACTTTAAGTCCAAGGGAAAGAGATGTGCTTAGGTTGAGATATGGGATTGATGACGGAAGAATGAAAACTCTTGAAGAAATTGGACAGATCTTCGATGTAACAAGAGAGAGAATTAGACAAATAGAAGCAAAAGCCCTTAGAAAGTTAAGACATCCAAATCGAAATGGGGTTTTAAAAGAATACATAAAATAAAAATAGTTAAATATAATTTTTAGCTTTGGAAAGTTGCAAAAGAATAGCTTAAAATAGTTTCGAATTAAATTTAATCCAAACTCAAAACAATATTTAATGACTAAATTTAAACTGAAAATAGCTAGTAGAAGAAGTAAACTAGCCATGGTTCAAACTTTATGGGTTAAAGATCAACTAGAAAAAAATATTCCCAATTTAGAGGTTTCAGTGGAGGCCATGGCAACTCAAGGGGATAAAATTCTTGATGTAGCGTTAGCAAAAATAGGCGACAAAGGATTATTTACGAAAGAACTTGAAGCACAAATGCTCGTAGGTCAAGCAGATATTGCAGTACATTCTCTTAAAGATTTACCAACCAATTTGCCTAATGGCCTTAAATTAGGATGCATTACAAAAAGGGAGGATCCTGCAGATGCTTTAGTAGTAAACAAAAAAAATGACTGTTATAAATTAGAAAACTTACCTGAAGGTTCGATTGTTGGAACAAGCTCCCTAAGAAGACTTGCACAATTAAGAAATAAGTACCCACATCTTGTTTTCAAAGATATCAGGGGAAATGTTATTACAAGAATTGAAAAATTAGATGCAGGAGAATTTGATTGTATAATTCTTGCGGCCGCTGGTTTAAAGAGATTAGGCTTTGAATCAAGAATTCACCAGATTATCCCAAGTGAAGTTTCCCTTCATGCCGTTGGCCAAGGAGCACTAGGCATTGAATGTAAATCTGATGATAAAAAAGTTTTAGAAATTATCAATATCTTAGAAGATAAACCTACCAGTAAAAGATGTCTAGCAGAAAGGGCTTTTTTAAGAGAGCTTGAAGGTGGATGCCAAGTCCCAATAGGTGTCAATAGTAAAATTCAGAATGAACAACTTTGCCTTACTGGTATGGTTGCATCTCTTGATGGAGAAAGGCTTATTAAAGATCAATATATTGGCAATATTAATAATCCAGAAGAAGTAGGCAAAGAACTAGCTAAAAAATTAAAGCAGCAAGGTGCCGAAGAAATACTAAATGAAATATTTGAAAAATTTAGAGAAAAATAAAATTAGTTAATCTACTAATTTAGGATCAATTTCTTTTTTGTATCTCTCTTCACAATCTTTAATCACTTTAACAGCTTCTTCTATCCCAAAAAAACCATTGACAGTACATGTTCCTGGTTTTTTTAGATCTTTGTAATGCTCCCAATAATACTTTGTTTCTTTTAACCAATGATCTCCAAGGTCTTCATAACTTGAGATATGATCCATTCTTTTATCATCTGCGAGAACCGCTATTACCTTATCATCGACCTCTCCACCATCATCAAATTTCATCACCCCAATAATCCTTGCTTCCACAATAGATCCTGGTATCAATGGCTCAGTTACCCCAACAATTTCTACATCAAGCGGATCTCCATCTTCATCCCATGTCCTTGGAATACATCCATAAGCAAAAGGATACGCAAGTGATGAATAACCTACCCTATCAAGTTTAAGATGGCCCGTTTCTGTAATTAATTCATATTTATTTATGGTATTAGAGTTCAATTCAACAATAGTGTTAATTATTGTATTTGAGCTGTCAGTAAAAGCATTTAGTATGTGCAATAAATTTGGGGTAACCCTGCTTGGGGGCTGATTTAGATTTGCCATCAAGAAATTATTTTTGTTTATCTTACATCCTCACACCTAACCAAATTCTTTAAAAGTAATGTTTCAGCAAAAATCATTTATTTTAGACCTTAAATTATTAATAAAATAGTTTGGCGATAGTTCTTCACTAGTTACAGCTCTTACCAACTCCATACAATTAACTGATCTGCCATATTTATGTATATTATTTTTTAACCAAAAGATGATCTTTTGATATTCACCATTTTCAATCAAGTTGTCAATCAAACCTATGTCTCTTTCCATTTGAGAAGATATTTGCGCACTTATAACATGTCCTAACAAATATGAGGGGAAATATCCAAATGCCCCTTCACTCCAATGAACATCTTGAAGACAACCTTCTGAATCATTAGATGGTTTAATTCCTAGTAATTCGTCATATCTTTTATTCCATTCTGTTGGAATATCTTCAGCAGGTAACCCTCTTTCAATTAAATCGATTTCAAGTTCGGTTCTTATTAATATGTGTAAGCCATAAGTCAATTCATCCGCCTCAACCCTATTTAATCCTGCTTCTAAATGATTAATAGATTTCCATAGTTCTAAATAATTATTAAGAGAACATCCAGCCGAAACAAATTTGTTAAAAAATCTTTTTGAAAAAGATTTGGATTTAACTATTCTATTTTCCCAAAATAAAGATTGACTTTCATGAATACCCATAGAGGTTGCTTGACCTAAAGGCCAAGCAAACCATTGATGACTTTGAGATGGCAAACCCTGCTCATAAATAGAATGACCCCACTCATGCGCAGTTGCTAAAAAACTTGATAATGGTTCACCTTCAACAATTCTTGTAGTAATCCTGTAATCATTAGGCCCTAATGTAATCGAAAAAGGATGGGGAGATTTACCAACAACAACTATATCTTTATCTCTCCCAAACTCATCAAGTAATTGAGAACATAAATTATGTTGAGATTCAGGACTCAAATCCCATTGATATTTCTTAGATTTATAAATCCCTCTAATCATCTCTGGGAGAGTATCTTTCAAAGGCTGAAACATTTTATTCAGCCACTTTAAAGTTAATTCAGGCTCAAAGGGTTGGGCTAAAGTTTCCCATGGTGAGTATTGATCTGATATTTGTTTTGCCTCTTCAATCCGCAAATTAACTAATTCTTCAAAGAAAGGAAGAAAAATTTTAAAATCTGATTTTTCCTTAGCTTCTTGCCAGCTTTCATAGCCTTTAGATTTTGCCTTTGCTAGAGACTCAACTAATTTAGGATCTAAATTTCTTTCTCTATCAAATTCCTTCAATAAAAGACTAATATTTCTTTTTTTATCTTTTATGAAAAGTTGATTATCGGAATTTCGTTCAATATCTGCTAGTTCATTTTTAGCAGATTGTATTAAATTAGAAAATTCCTCGGAAGAATTTCTTTCATGCAATACTTTTGCAATATAAGTAAGTTGTTCAGACCTCCAAGAAGCACCTTTCTTTGGCATTCCAGTATTCTGATCCCAATAAAGTGTATTTTGGATTGAACCTAATATTTGTGTTTCTTTAAGGTAAGCACCCAGATTATTCCAATGAGTTTCAGCCAAAGATTTAAATGGAAATTAAATTTATCTTAAGATAAAAATTTTAATTTCTGCAGTAAAACATGCATCTTTATCCATAATAGGATATTGATTAATTAAGTTTTAACGTATATGGAACAAATATTTTCAAAATTAAAATTTTCAACCAATGGTGAAGGTTTTATCGACATCACAAAAGATTTAAATTTTTTTATAAAAAAAAATAATTTTCATTCTGGCATTTTCAATGTAACTTCACTTCATACTAGTTGCAGCTTAACTATTAATGAGAATGCAGATCCGAATGTACTAAAGGACTTAAAAAAATACATGCAATCAATAGTTCCATGCGATTCCTACTTAACTCTCTCAAAAAATAGAGAGGAGATTTTCTATGAACACTATCAAGAAGGAGCTGACGATATGCCAGCTCATATTAAAACATCCTTAACAAACACTTGTTTATCTTTGAGTTTCCAAGACAGTAAAATTATGCTTGGCACATGGCAAGCAGTCTATTTATGGGAACATAGATTTGAACAAAAAGAGAGAATTATTAATGTACATATTATTGGTGAGAAAAATTAAAATATTTATAATGTATTAAAGATAGAGTCTTTATTTAAATGGAACCTTACCTTTTAGAAGATGGAGAGTTGAAGGAGTTAGTTGTCAAAATTCCTGGCTGGGAAATTAAGTCTGAACAAATTCAAAGAGAGTTTAATTTTACAAATTTTATTGAAGCCTTTTCTTTTATGACTAAAGTTGCTTTAGTCTGCGAGAAATATAATCATCATCCTAACTGGGAAAATGTTTATTCAAAAGTAATAATTAGATTAAATACACATGATTTAGGAGGGATTACCAATCTCGATCAAACATTGGCTTCGGAAATCAATAAAATTTTCGGTCAATAAAATTACAACCTCAAATTTTTACAAACATTAATCAGTCACAATGTCTAAAAAGTTACTGCCAGTTACTATTATTAGTGGATTCCTAGGTTCTGGCAAAACAACTCTTCTAAACCATATATTAAAAAATCAAATTGGTATTAAAACAGCTGTTTTAGTTAATGAGTTTGGAGAAATAGGAATAGATAATGATTTAATAATAGAAGGTTCAGAAGATATGATCGAATTAAATAATGGCTGTATATGTTGCTCTATCAATGGCGAACTATTAAATACAGTATCTAAAATTTTAGAAAGGTCAGATAAAATAGACTATTTAATTGTGGAGACGACTGGTCTTGCAGATCCATTACCAGTAGCTATGACTTTTGCCGCTGGTGATCTCAGAGAAAAAGTTAGATTAGATTCCATAATAACTATTATCGATGGAGAAAATTTTGATTTTGAAATTAACAATACATCTGTCGCATATTCTCAAATTTTATATGGAGATATCCTTCTTCTTAATAAATGTGATTTAGTAAAAGAAGAACAATTAAAGAAAATAGAAAAATTTATCAATAATATAAAAAAAGAGCCAAGGATTTTAAGATCAATCAATAGTAAGGTTGGATTACAAACAATAATGAGCGTAGGTCTTTTTGAGACAGATACTTTTGAATTACAGAAGGGTAAAAAACATTTAGAAGATAATTTACACGATCACTCTTCTCATTCTCACGATCACTCTTCTCATTCTCATGATCACTCTTCTCATTCTCACGATCACTCTTCTCATTCTCATGATCACTCTTCTCATTCTCACGATTTAATTAATAATATCGAAGGATTTACATCAGTTTCTTATGAAACACTAGAACCATTTTCCTTAAGGAAGTTTCAATATTTCTTAGATAATCAAATATCACAAAATGTTTTTAGAGCAAAAGGTATCTTATGGTTTATGGAAAGTGAAAGAAAACATATCTTTCACCTATCTGGAAAAAGATTTTCTTTAGATGATGATGAATGGAAAAAGGAAAGATCAAACAAGATAGTATTAATTGGGAAAGACTTAGATCATCAAACTATTAAGAATCAACTTTCATCATGTAGATTTAATTCAAATTAGATTACAAAATAGGATTTTATTAATAATTTGAAAAAACTTATTCAAGAATTTAAAAGAACTATATCTGAATTAACAGTTTTTTATATCATTTCGTTAATTCTTGCACTTTTAGTAATCATTCCAATTTCAAATTTTCTTCTTGAAGGATTTCAATATGTGTTAGGTGGGAATTTTTCATTGGGGATAGCTGGAGGAGAAGAGGTTCTAGGAACTTTAAAACTTTTAGCACTGATAAGTTTTTTTGGAGGTGGCTTAGGAACCTTGAATGCATGGTTACTTTCAAATTGTGATTTCAAGTTCAGGAAAGTTCTCCGTATTTGTCAGCTAATTCCACTTGCTGCACCAGCGTATTTAATAACAGCTGTTTTACAGGATTTAGGAAGTATTTTTGGCTATCAAGTAACTGGTTTTTGGTGGGGGGTATTAATACTTTCAATTTCTACTTATCCTTATGTATTCATTCTTGCTAATGAAAGTTTTAATAAATTTGGAATTAATCAAATTAATGCCAGTAGAGGATTAGGAGTTGGGCCTTGGAAGAGTTTCTTTAAGGTCGCTTTTCCAATGGCTCTGCCAGCTTTAATAACAGGAATAAGTTTGATGTGTATGGAAGTAATGAATGAGTTAGGTACATTTGAATTGTTAAATATTCCAAGTATTTCTACAGGCATAGCTGAAAACTGGATAATTGAGGGCAATCCAAAAAGTGCCATTGGATTATCTTTAGTAGCCTTATTAATAATTATGACTTTAATTATTTTAGAAAAACTATCGAGAAAAAAATCAAAAAGGTGGAGTGAAAATCCAGCTTCACAAGATTCACAAGGATGGGAGTTAAAAAATCATAGAGCCTTTTTTGCGATAATCATATCCTTATTCCCTCCAACTTTCTCTTTTGGAATACCTTGCTTTTGGGTTCTTCTCAATATTGATCAAATCCAAAAAGGCTTATCTATAGAATTATTTACCCTATCATTCAGAACTATTGGTCTAGGCTTTATTACTGCATTAATAACGATACTATTTTCTTTAGTAATTTCCCTAGCTAACAGGCCAAATAAAAATCTATTACTTAGACTTACTACAAACATTGCGGGAATAGGCTACGCAATTCCAGGAACAGTATTAGCTTTATCTTTAATAAGTATTTCTTCTTCAAAATTTAATTTCATCGCTATTTGCTTACTGATTTGGGGTTATCTTGTACGATTTCTGACTATTTCAAAAGGTTCTATTGATTCAAGTCTTGAGAGAATTTCTCCTAGTCTTGATGAAGCTGCATTTGGACTAGGAGAGAACTGGTTGGGAATCATCAAAAAGATTCATCTACCTTTACTGCAAGGACCAATATTTGTTGGCTCACTTTTAGTTTTTGTCGATACGATAAAAGAATTACCCTTAACGTTTATATTAAGACCATTCGATTTCGATACATTATCCGTAAGAATTTATCAATATGCTGGAGATGAAAGGATGGTAGAGGCAATATTACCAGCAATTTTTATTATGACTTTAGGACTTATTGCTTCAATTGCATTGATACCGAGTTTAGAGAAAAAAAACTAAATCCTTTTTACCAGTTTTCTTATTAAAAAAGGAAAGCTTAAGAATAAATCTGCCGAGGTAGATATTACCCTAAAGTAAATTAAGCCTACAAGAATTACATTTTGAGGAATATTTCTGCCAGCAAGAAAAAGAAGACACGCTTCGAAAACACCAACTCCACTTGGAGCTGCAGGGACTATCAAACCTATTGACCATGACAAAGAAAAAATTACTAATAAAAAAATTATGTTGAGATTATTGTTTATATAAAAAGAATTTAGGCAAATATAAAAGCCAATAAATTTAGATAAAACAAAGCCAATTTCAAGTAAAAATGCTCTGACAGGAAAAAACGATGAAATATTGATTCTTTCTTCGAATTGTTCCTTTGAATTTTCAAGCCTCATAATATTAAAGGCTTTTCCTTTAAGAGTTTCTAATCTTTTTAATACAAGATAAATTAATTCCTTATTTAAGAATACTAAAGGCAAAATAAAAAGAAAATACAACGGTGAAAAAATTACTCCTAATGAAGCCAACAGAAAAGAACAACTCAACATAAAGTAAGGTTCTATTAGAGTCGAACAAAAAGCAATCTGAGGATTAGTAATTTTTTGTATAAAATTAAACCTTTCAACAAAATGCCAAATTCCTCCCGGTACGTATTTAAGAATATTAGTTAAAACATAAAAGGAGACTAGATTATATCCTTTACATTCTTTACCAAACCACTTAACTATAAACTTCCATGAGTAAGCGTTAAGAAAAATACTTAAAACGCAAAATAAAAAAGATAAAAATAGATTAATACCATTTTTTTCTAAATTGATATCAAAAGAAATTTGGTCAATATTATAAAAAAAATAAATACAAAAATACAATAAACTAGATATGAAGAAAGTACTCTTAATAGCAGTAAAATCAATTTTTTTAAAAAATTTCCAATTAAGAGAATATTTTTTTAATCTCATTGCCAGTTTTCTAATGCTTTAAAATTTTTACTTGATTCTTCTATTATTTTTCTTATTTCGACAGTTGATTTTTTATGTTTTAGTTTTAATCTCATAACTTCATCATTTTCTGGTTTCATCGTAATTGATCCATCTGGTTTCAAAGTTTGTTTAACTTTTATATTCCCAAAAATGGTTGAACATTCTCCTCTTCTTCTAAGCAATATCCATCTTGATTGAGTCCTTTCACGAACTCCAATAGTATTGGAATAATCAAACCAAATTCGCCTGAAATATTCTTTTTTGTCAATTGGCAAGATTGCTTGAATAGAAAATCCAATTCTATTTTTTTTCATATTTATAGCTTGATAAGAAACGTCGTAAGCACCCTCAATTCTAAGTTTTTCAACAAAGTTGGATATGTCTTCAGGTGTTTGATCATCGATCCATGCTTCTTGAACAGAAATCTCTTCGCACTTTGGATTGAATTGTTGATTAATAGAAGAATCTTCAACTGAAGAAATTTTATAAACTCTAACCAAGTTGGGGAATGAAAAATTCAGGTTACCAATACCTACTCCATAAGAATTAATTGAATACTTTGAAGGAGGTTGCGTATAGTCAGCTAAATTAGAAAGTAAAGCAATGCCTGTTGGTGTAGATAATTCCCCCTGAATAGAATCAAAGCTATTAAGAACCTTAATATTTTTTTTCCTTAGAAGTTCTATTACAGCAGGAGGCGGCACAGATAATTTACCATGTTCAGTTGAGACAAAACCTTTCCCTAGCATGGGTTCATTACAATAAACTTTTTTTGGTTTTAAGTAATTTAATGCAGAACAGACACCTACGATATCAACTAAAGAATCAATTGCGCCAATTTCATGAAAATGGACATCCTCAGATCTAATACCATGAACTTTTCCTTCCGCACTCGCTAAAGATTCAAACACTTCATAAATGATTTGCTGTAATTTATCTTCTAAGTTGCCATTTAGAATAAGTTCTTTAATACTTCTCCAATTTCTTTTAATCTTACTGCCACCAATATTCTCAACCTTCGCCTTAATCCCACGTATTGAGCAACTTTTTGATTCTTCAAAATCTAGTGTATATAGATTCTTTAATCCTAGGTCAAGAAGTGGCTGTTCAATGACCTTTTTTGGCACACCTAAGTCATAAAAAGCTCCTAACAACATATCTCCAGCAATCCCTGGACAACATTCAATAAATATATCTTCCATAAGTCTTATTTTTCTTGATCAGTAAAAATTAAGATGATATTAGACGCCTCATTCTAGTTATTTTTGGGAAGATTTTTTTCTACAACTTGGTAATCTAGTAATTTCAATGAATTTCCTTCTCTAGAAACATCTAGGCTGACAAAACTATTAAGAAATTCTAGAGAAATTTCCCCTTTTATGACTAATTTAAAATTTTTCATTTTTGAATTTTGAAGCTTTGATGAACAATAAACCTTAATCACGATTTCTTTTTTTTGGGTATTTACAAAAACCAATTCTCCTCTTACTGAAAAATAATTATCTTTTAAATCTAATTCCTCTAATAATTTCGAAAAGTTTGTTTTTGATGAATCATTATGGAAATCATTAAGTTGATAAGGATCCCAAATGCCCGCAACCTGCAAATGCAAATTTTGAGTATTTTTATTCTTGGGATAAACAATCCAAAAATAACTTTTCTTTAAATCAATATGCTTTTTTAAAAGGGATAATGCTTTTCCTAAAATAACTGTTTGAATCTTCTCACCTTTATTATCAGTTATAAAACCTCTATTTAACTGATCAGAATTATCAGGTATAAATTTACCGTTTACAATACCAATTGCTCTATATTGTAGTTGATTAGAAACTCTTGGGATAGGATTTTTTAACATCTTAAAGGTTTAGATAACAATTTACAGTATTAAATTTCTTATTTTTTCTCCAAGTCATTAAATGACTTTAACGCATCGTCTAAAGCATCAGAGGGATCAGTTGCATCATTCATACTATTCATTCTCCTAAGCATTTCTACAATTTCAAATGGATTACTAGGTATTGCTGATTTATCATCTTCTAATTTAGTTGATGAATCTATTTGTAATTCTTCTTTTAAATATTCAGCTTTTGAGTAATCAGCCTTTAGGGATAATAAAGCAATTACTAAAAGAATTGTTTTAATAAATTTTTTTAAAAAATAATTTTTCATTTTATTTAATTTCAGAATTCTTAATTGTTAAAAATTTTCTGCTAATTTTATCTTACATAATTTGTTGAAAATTTGTTAATAGCAACTTGGAATGTTAACTCTATTAGAACGAGACTTTCACAAATAATAGATTGGATTAATCAAGTCAACCCTGATATTCTTTGTTTACAGGAAACCAAAGTGGTAGATGATGATTTCCCAGTAGATCCTTTTAAAAAATTGGGATATTCGGTAGAGGTATTCGGGCAAAAGTCATATAATGGGGTGGCTATTATTTCAAAAATAAAAGCCAAAAACATCAAAAAAGGATTCTATGATGATTCAGAATCTAATCAAAATATTGAAATTTTCCAAGATCAAAAAAGATTAATTTCGGCCGACTTTAATGGGATCAAGTTCATAAATGTTTATGTACCTAATGGCTCTTCTATGGAATCCGACAAATTCAAATACAAAATTAATTGGTTGAGTTGTTTAGCTTCTTTTTTGGATGAGTTAGAAAAAAAAGGAGAATTAATTTGTTTGATGGGTGATTTCAATATTGCCCCAACTCATTTAGATATTCATGATCCAACTAAGTATGACGGTGGAATAATGGCATCTGAGATAGAGAGAACTGCACTTAATAATGTTCTGAAAGGAAAATTAATAGATTCTTTCAGGCTTTTTGAAAAGAACACCGGTCATTGGAGTTGGTGGGATTACCGTAATAATGCATATGAATTAAATAAAGGTTGGAGAATAGACCATATATATATCAGTAGAGAACTAACATCGAAACTTAAAAGCTGTGTTATAGACAGCTTACCTAGGTCAAATTTACGACCAAGTGATCATGTCCCAGTGATGATAAATCTTGATTTAAGTGACATAAATGCAGGTTATTTTGAAGATGATGATGATTTCTTCGAAATATAAAAAAAAAAAAAAAAGGAAGCCTGTGATGTCTGAAAACGCTTACTAATACAGAGTTATATAAGGCATTTTTAGTTTTTATTATAATTCACTAAAATTAACAATTTACAATCCAATAAATCGCGATAAAAATATCATAATGTAGAATTTCAACCTGATTGACAAAATTTTTACTTATTTCTAATTTAGAACATGACAAAATTTTTCTCAAAGCTTTATCAATTTAAATTGTGACTGACATATTAAATCGTACCCAATCAGAAGAGGTTTTCTCAGCAGCGCAAGGATTAATGCCTGGAGGAGTCAGCTCTCCAGTGAGAGCTTTTAAGTCTGTCGGTGGGCAGCCAATTGTTTTTGATAGGGTTAAAGGCCCTTTCGCTTGGGATATTGATGGAAATAGATATATTGATTACATAGGAAGTTGGGGACCAGCTATATGTGGACATGCTCACCCTGAAGTTATAACAGCCTTACAGGAAGCCATTGAGAAAGGTACTAGCTTTGGAGCTCCATGCATTTTAGAAAATAAACTCGCTGAGATGGTTATAGATGCTGTCCCATCTGTAGAAATGGTCAGATTTGTCAATAGTGGCACAGAGGCCTGTATGGCTGTTTTAAGGCTAATGAGAGCATTTACTGGCAGGGATAAGGTCATTAAGTTTGATGGTTGTTATCACGGTCATGCAGATATGTTTTTGGTGAAAGCTGGATCGGGTGTAGCCACTTTAGGATTGCCTGATTCTCCAGGTGTTCCGAGAACAACAACTGCCAACACACTTACTGCGCCTTACAATGACCTCGAAGCAGTTAAAAAATTATTTTCTGAAAATCCCGATGCCATTTCGGGGGTAATTCTTGAGCCTATTGTCGGAAATGCTGGCTTTATTACTCCAGAGCCTGGATTTCTAGAAGGGTTGAGAGAATTAACTACTGAAAATGGATCTTTATTAGTTTTTGATGAAGTTATGACTGGATTCAGAATCAGCTATGGAGGAGCTCAAGAAAAATTTGGGGTTACACCTGATTTAACTACACTTGGCAAAGTAATTGGTGGTGGTCTACCTGTTGGAGCTTATGGAGGCAAGAAAGAAATTATGTCAATGGTCGCTCCTTCGGGACCTGTCTACCAAGCAGGAACTTTGAGCGGAAATCCACTCGCAATGACCGCCGGAATAAAAACTCTTGAGCTACTCAAACAAGAAGGCACTTACGAGAAATTAGAAGCAACAACCTCGAGGTTAATTGATGGCATAATTCAATCAGCAGAAAATAATGGGATCTCTATAAACGGTGGCAGTGTAAGTGCTATGTTTGGTTTCTTCTTATGTGATGGACCAGTCAGGAATTTTGATGAAGCAAAAACAAATGATGCTGAACTTTTTGGGAAGTTACACAGAGAGATGCTTGAACGAGGTATTTATTTGGCTCCAAGTCCTTTTGAAGCTGGTTTCACATCACTCGCTCATAGCGAAGAAGAAATTGATAAAACTATCGAAGCTTTTGATCAATCTTTTAATGCTATAAAGAACAAATAATTCAATATAGATTTACTTAATAGAATAAGTGATTTGTTAAATGTTTAAGAAAAGTTGATAATATTATCTTCTACCACCAACTATAACTGGAGGACTACCTCCTTCTGAACCTGGCAGGCCAGGAACAACTTGTGTGCTACCGTCCCATTTATCAAGGAATAATTTGAAAAGTACTTGATCGTCGAGACTTCTATTTAGTGTCTCATATCTAAGCGCTTCTTGTTCAGCAATCTCTACTTCTGTTTTTGCTCTTAATAGTTGCTGACCAGCTATTTGTTTTTGTTCAATAGCAGCTCTATATTCCTCTGCAATCTCTAAGCCAGTTAGATCTAAACTTTTAACATCTACATAATCAAATGAATTTAGTTCTTGCGCAACAGTATCCCCTACTTTTTCAGAAATTACTGCAAATTCCGTAGCGATTGTTTCTAGCTCATATTGAGAAAAGACTGATTTTAGAGCTTTAAGTAAAGATGGCTGAACAATTTTTTGATAAACATCACTGTTTCTACTCGCAATTGTTGCGAAAATTCTTCCTGCTTCATTTGGTTTTACTGAATACTTAACCGTAGCTGTAGCCCTAATAACCTGAAGGTCTTTAGTTAAAGTTTCAAATTTTTCTGGTTGAACTTGAGTTTTGATATCAAATGGATATACAGACTGAATAAAAGGAAGTTTAAAGTTCAAACCAGCTCTTCTAGAGGGACCACTTACTTTACCTAATGTTGTTACTACTGCAACTTGTCCAGAAGGGACAACAAAGAGGGCTTGGGTGAGCAAAAGAAAGCCAGTAAAAGACAAAACAATCAATAATGTTGCTGTTCCACCGGGTCCTGTTGGTGTGACATTTTTAAAGGATGTAGACATTAAATTTTTTCTTTTAATTAATCATATTTAAACAGACGAATTAGTGCATTAATAAAGCATTTAATTAAAATATTTTTTTAATAATTGTAAAAAGAAATATGGATATTACTTGCTAGATATTTGATTTGAATTCTTGCAGGAGCTTCAAATAAAGGTCCTCATCTATTTCCCTAATGTCATATTCAGAGGGTAAAACTCCATGTTTATGTTCATGTGCTGCCATCCAACAAAATTTCTCTATTTCTTCTTTCGAAAAACGAGGATATTCTTTTACTTTCTTAATCAATGATTTCATGAGAGATTCTGTATAATCTTCCATATCTTAAAATTGCTTTATTAAAGATTTTATCTAAAGTTATTAGCTTTTAGAGGAATATTCAAAGACTCTTCCAACTCACTTATAAACTTGATTGCCAATTGAAGATCATTTTTGCTCTTACTAGAAACTCTGAGAGTTTCTCCGTTTATACTGACGTTAATTTTTTTTATTTGATCTCTAATATTCTTACTGATTTTTTTTGCTATTTCTTGATTAATGCCTTGTTTTAATAAAATTTTCTGTTTCACCTTATTACCACTAACTATTTCAATTTCACCGTAGTCAAAAATTTTTAAAGATAAATTTCTTTTTATTGCCTTTTGTCTAATTATATCATTGACAGAATTTAAAGTTAGTTCGCTATTTGTGGTTATAAAAATATTTTCTTTATCTAAATCAATTGAAGTTTCTGTGCCCTTTAGATCGTATCGCTGAGAAACTTCCCTTTTTACTTGATCTAAAGTGTTGACCAATTCCTGCCTCTCAAAATCGGAAACCACATCAAATGAAAAACTTTCAGCCATCTTAAATTTTAAAAGATAAATAATTTAAGCATAAATCATATTTAGATGAGAGGAAATGAATTGATTTAATCAAAAAATAACAAACTTACCACTTTACCCATTTCTTCAGCACATCTACAACTATTAAGCAAGGTTTCACTATCGTGGAAGGCGAAACATATTAATTGATCACACCTATTAATAATTTCTTGATTACAAAGGCTACTGGCAAGAGGCAAGGGTAATTCATCATTTTCACTTTTTTCGACCAAATGAATAACTCTTTCAAGTTGGTCCTTTATTTCAGGTATTTGCCTATCAAGGCTTTGTGGTAATAAAACAGTTAATAATAAAGGGTCAATATCTAAAACAGCTCTTATAACGGCAGCATTTACACCCTGCGAACCAGAAGTAAGGATACTATGTCCTTCCTCTGCCAATGATCTTGCTATCAACTCGATCAAATGAATATCGATAACTGGTACATGTCTAGTACCTAAAAATGCAATCCTCCTTTTACCATTATCCTGGAGTTTTGCTAGTTCTTGAGCTAAGGCATCAACACCTTCAGTTGCTGGTAGATCTAAAGAGCGACTCAAAATAAAAAGGTTCCTATATTTGAAATTAGCATTTATCTGAAAATTTGCAGGAAAAATCTATTTTTTCGAGAATTCTTTTTAAATTGACATGTTCCTGAACCAATTGAAAAGCATAAGAAGCTTTGATTGATTCATGAATCCTTACATGACCAAAAGCTTGTTCAATAATTTCAACGGAGGCAAGAGTATCTAATTCCACTTTTAAAATTGGCACTTCCAATTCCTCCGCTCTATGAATCAATTGCGATAGAGGTTCTCCCAAACCAGTTAAGATTAGGCATTGTGTGGAAGCCTCCAAGGCTGCAAGTTGAATATCAGTTCTGTCAGCTCCAGTTACTACAGCCATATTACGTCGTCTTCTAAAAAATTCCATAGCAGAATTTACGCCCATTGCACCAATACTTAATGTTTCAACAAGTAATTGATCTTTTTCGGGACAGCAAATTACTTCTGCATTTAATCTTCTTACAAGTTCACCAACTGTGACACTCCTAAGAAGTGGTGATTTAGGCATGACTCCAAATACTTCAATATTCATATCCTTAAGAGAAGGTATTATTTCACTTTTAACTTTTCCAACTTCTTGAGGTAAAACTGCATTCAATACCACTCCAGCTAAATGTTCACCTAATTGTTTTTTCGCATCAAGTAATGCATCTACACTTTTACAATCCTCCCATAAATTCACAATTAAAACTTTCGCATTTAAGCTCTCAGCTAATTGTGGGAGACTTAATCCATAAATCATTCCTTCATGAAGACTTCCAGCTGCCTCAAGAATATTTAAGCCTTCAAAATCATCATTAACCAATTCTTTAATTTGATCAAAACCTTTTCCTGGTAGTAAATCTTTATTAGAGATTCTTTTTTCAGCTGAAATATTATCCAATAAACCTACTGAAGAAATTAAATTTTCCTCTTCAATATTTAACGTAGATCCAATAAACTTAACATCATCATCTATTAATCCTTCATAAGACATGGACGGGAGATTAGTGAGCTCTATACATGTTGCGAGAGGTTTACCAATGCGTACTTTTTTTTTCTCCTGTAAGATTCTTTTTGCTATACCAAGAACCAATGCAGACTTACCACTAAATGGCTCACATGAACCAATTAATAATATATCGCTCATAATTTAGAAGATTTATTTATCAATAAATTTAAGATAATATTTTTTCTTAAACTAAACAAACATTTATTTATGAGTTTTAATCAAATACATGTTCTTTTAGGTAGATTTATTTTAGTTCTTGGATATTCCAGCAAACTCAAAAAATAAAATGATTGATTCAATTCAAAATAAAAAAACTATTGGCATAACTGGAGCTTCGGGAGCACTAGGGAAAGAACTAACAAAATTATTTCGACAAAAAGGTTACAAGGTTATTGGATTTACTCATAGTAAAACTAATCCTGAAATAAATCTTGAAACACCTAATGAATGGATCAAATGGGAATGCGGGAAAGAATCTACATTAATAAAACATCTAAAAAAAATAGATATTTTAATTTTGAATCATGGCATTTATAGTTTGAGTAGAGAAAATTCAAATTATGAAAACTCAATAGAAATAAATGCATTAAGCAAATTTAAATTTTTAAATTTATTTGAAGACATTGCCTTAGCAAATAAGTCACTAGTAAAAAAAGAGATTTGGATAAATACCTCTGAAGCAGAAATATTACCAGCCTTAAATCCATCATATGAGATAAGTAAATCACTTATAGGTCAATTAATTTCTTTCAAAAAAAATCTAATGGCCAATGATACTAAGAAAAAACTAACTATAAAGAAAATTATTTTAGGGCCTTTTAAATCAGAATTAAATCCTATTGGGATTATGAGTCCTAGATTTGTTTCTAGGAAAATATTTGATTTAGCTAATACAAAAAATTATTTAATAATAATTAGTCCAAACCCTTTAACTTATGTCCTTTTCCCCATTAAGGAATTTTTTAATTTTTTATACTGCCAAATAATTTATAAGTACAAATCTTAATTTCTAGAAATCTCTATCTGTTAATATTTCAATCCCATCTTTTAATACAACTATTGTATGCTCCCACTGAGCCGATAATTTTCCATCTTTTGTTATAACTGTCCATTTATCGTTTAATGTTTTACAAAATTTACTACCTTCGTTAACGATAGGTTCTACTGCCAAAGTCATCCCTTCCCGAAGGACTATATTGGGCAATTCCTTTGTACGAAAATTAAATACAGAAGGCTCTTCATGAAGATTTCTTCCAACTCCATGACCTGTATAGTCTTCAACTACAGAAAAACCATTTTTTTTGACAATATCTTCAATTTCCCCAGCCACATCTAAAAGCGTATTTCCTGCCTTTATTTTAGAAAGCCCAGCGTACAGTGCTTTATAAGCTACATCACTAAGATTTTGGGCTTTAGAACTAACTTCTCCTACACAAATTGATATGCAACTATCACCATGGAAGCCATCTAAATATGCTCCTGTATCAATCTTGACCAAGTCTCCATTTTTAATTATTTTATTTTTATTCGGGATTCCGTGGACAACCTCATTATTAATACTAGAACAAATACTAGAAGGGAAACCATGGTAGCCCTTAAAACTTGGAACAGCTCCAAAACTTTTGATCCTCTTTTCAGCGAAATCATCTAAATCTTTTGTGCTCATTCCTGGTTGAATTAAATCATTAATTTCCCTCAAAACTGTGGCAACTATTCTGCTAGATTTTTTCATCAAATTTATTTCGCGTGATGACTTTATTTCAATTCCTCTTCTCCTCTGTATAAAAGGGACTTGATCATTAATTTTAGAATTATTTTTATTTAATAAAAGATCTGCAAAATGTTTCATTGGAATAAATAATAGTAATAAGTAAATATCATTAGAATAGCCATTATTGTCTTGGCTATCTTTAATCTATCAATAACAATAGAAAACAAGAATGAATTTTTTTTCTAATTCTAGGAAATTTCATAAAGCTTTGGCGCCTTGGGTTTTTCTTCCACTATTTATATCTTCAATAACAGGACTTCTCTATAGGGTTACAAAAGATTTACTAGGTTACTCTAGAGATCAAGTTCATTGGTTAATGTCCCTCCATGAGGGAGAATGGCTAGGAGATAATGGAGAATTAATATATGTATTTTTAAATTCCCTTGGAGTTTTATGGATGCTCATAACAGGATTCCAAATGTTTTCAAAAACAATTTCATTTACCAAAAAGGTTACTAAAGGCGAGTCAAAAGGTTAAGATATAGAACTTGTAGGATAAAAAAGACCAAAATGGCCAAAGAGAAACAAGAAAAAGCATTAGAAACCGTTATTGAAGCTGACGGATCAGTTGATGTAGCAGTTGATCAAAAAGAAAAAAACTTGGTTTCTGAAACTACAAAAACTTTAAGTATTTCCAATCTTATTGAGGAATTTGAGAATGAACAATTAAAAAAAGAATTACCTGATATTTATGTTGGAGACACTGTTAAAGTTGGAGTAAAAATTACAGAAGGAAACAAAGAAAGGGTTCAACCTTATGAAGGTGTTGTAATAGCAAAAAGACATGGAGGTCTTAATCAAACAATTACAGTAAGAAGAATTTTCCAAGGAATAGGTGTCGAAAGAGTATTTATGCTACATAGTCCACAAGTTGCCTCTCTAAAAGTTGAACGTAGAGGTAAAGTGAGAAGAGCTAAGTTATTCTATTTAAGAGATAGAGTAGGAAAAGCTACTCGCGTAAAACAACGCTTTGATCGATAAAGTTGTAAATTATTCAGCTTATTGGTCACCAAGGCGCTTATAATCATTTAAATGCGTCGTTAGTTCAGTTGGTAGAACGCAGGTCTCCAAAACCTGATGTCGGGGGTTCAAGTCCTCCACGACGCGTTTAATCAACATTATGTAAAATCATTTATTTTCATTAAATGGAGTTAGATCTTCAACCTGGGGATGTAGTCAAAGTCCTCGAATCAGCAGCTTTAGGATGGGTTCGTGCAAGAGTCATCAGAGTTAAATCTGGTGGAAGAGTTGTAGTGCAAAGTGACCAAGGTAGAGAATTTACCGCCAGAGGTAACCAAGTTAGGTTGATAGAACCTGCTGGTTTTAGACCTCAAAAATAAATAGCTATCTATTTTAAAGACAGCTATAAACCTAACTATTTATGTAAATCCTCAAATTAAAAAAAATTTTTTATTACAACAACATTAATTAAGTATTATGATCTGATAATTTGAAGAATAAGGTTCTAATTAAATTTAGGACAAAATCTTGGGACCGTAGTTCAACTGGTTAGAGCACCGCCCTGTCACGGCGGAAGTTGCGGGTTCGAATCCCGTCGGTCCCGTTTTTTTTTTTTAAATTTGGAAAAACGTCTAAGATTAGCACCGAGTCCTACAGGTTTATTTCATATTGGTACAGCTCGAACAGCATTATTCAACTGGTTGTATGCGCAGAAAATAGGAGGAAAGTTTCTTATCAGAATAGAAGATACAGATTTCCTTAGATCTAAATCTAAATACACAAAAAATATATTAGAGGGCTTGAAATGGCTTGGACTTAAATGGGATGAAGAACCTGTGAAGCAAAGTGAACGAATTTCGATTCACAAAAAAAACATCAAAAAGCTTTTAGAATGTGGAGCTGCATACAGGTGCTTTACCACAGAAGATGAAATTTCTGAGTTAAGGGAAGAGCAAAGAAATAAAGGATTACCCCCAAAGCATGATAACAGGCATAGACATCTTTCAAATGAGGAAATAGAAAAATTTATCTCTCAAGGAAGGTCTTCAGTAATAAGGTTTAAGATTGATGAAGAAAAACAAATAACTTGGGTAGATCAGATAAGAGGCGAAATTAATTGGCAAGGGAAGGACTTGGGTGGTGATTTGGTTTTATCAAGAAGGGCTTTAGGATATGAAATTGGAGACCCTTTATATAATCTTGCTGTTGTAGTTGATGATAATTTCATGAATATCACTCATGTCGTAAGGGGAGAAGACCACATCTCCAACACTGCAAAACAAATATTAATTTATGAAGCGTTAAATTTCAAACTTCCAAAGTTTTCACATACTCCGCTCATACTAAATAGTGAAGGGAAAAAATTATCCAAGAGAGATTCTGTTACTTCAATCGACGATTTTAGGGATATGGGATATTTACCTGAGGCTTTAGCGAACTATATGGCTTTTCTAGGTTGGTCACCAAAATCAGCCGATAATGAAATACTTTCACTTGATAAAATATCTAAAATTTTTGACTTAACAGATATAAATAAAGCTGGAGCCAAATTCAGTTGGGACAAGCTTAACTGGATTAATTCTCAATATATAAAAAATATGAAATCAGGAGAGTTAAGTGGAATCATTTGGAAATACTGGGATAATATGGGTTGGGAACCACCATCTCAAGAATGGGCTATTAAATTAACAATTTTGATTAAAGACTCAATGACCCTTTTAAAAGACGCAATTGATCAATCAAAACCATTTTTCTTAATTCCGCCAATTCAAAAAGAAGGTCTAGATTTTCTCAAAAATAAAGATAGCAAAGCATCTCTTAAACTAATTTTAAATGAGTTAATTGAGCAAAATAAGGTAAAACTAGATAAAGAAAAAGCCAAAGAAATAATTAACGAAATTTCAAAAATGCATAATTTAAAAAAAGGAATATTAATGAAATCATTAAGAGTAGCCTTTTTTGGATCTCTCAGTGGGCCAGATTTAATTCAAAGTTGGGAGCTTTTCTCAGAGAGTAAAAGTGATATTTCGCGAATTGAAAGATGTCTTAAATCCATCTAAATTATTTTTTCTGACCTAATTCAAGCCGATTCGCCAAAGGTTTAGCTGAAAGACCTTGAATTCCTACTGTCATTAATATAGTCAGAAATACTAAACCTTGAAGACGCCCAGCCCCAAGGATACCAGCCTGTTCTAATCTGATAGAGAAAAGAGAGGCCACTGCTGCAGTGACAATACCTCTAGGGGCTAACCAAGCTAAAAATACTTTTTCTTTTAAATCCAATTCTTTTCCCATTGTTGCTATCCAGATAGAGATAGGACGAACAATTACCATCAACATAAAAACGCAAACAACCCCTCCCCAGCCTAGTGGACTTAATTCACCCCAAGAAACATCAGCTGCCAAAAGAGGGAAAAGAACTGTTATTGCTAGTTGAGCTAATTCACCTATTAGATTATCTAATCTCTCCTTATCTATTACTTCTCTTTTGCCTACAATAAAGCCTGACGCGACAGAAGCAGGCAAGCCTGATTCTGGTAAAAAATATTCAGAAATTCCATATACAAGAAAAATAAATCCAAGGGTAACTTGAAGCTCTATACCAAATGAGGCTTCATATTTTATTTTTTTTAAAATTTCTGATAGTAACCATCCTGCACTTAATCCGATTAAAACTCCTCCCCCTAATCTTTGCATTAATGCTATAAAAACTTCGTTAATTCCATGTAGGTCTCCCAAAGTTAGTTCTAGCAGTAGTAATGCTAGAACTGCACCAATTGGTTCAAGTAACAACCCCTCAGCTTTTAAAACTTCTGAAAGAGGGGAAGCCAATTTTATTTGTTCAACTAATGGAGAGACAACTGTTGGTCCAGTAGCTAGAACTATGGCACTATATATTCCTGCAACTTGCCATGAAAGACCTGCCAGCCAATGGGCAATAAAAATTCCAGCTGATAATGAAATTAAAAGTCTTACCAACGAAATTTTCAAAACAGTATTTCTAATATTTCCCTCAGGCAATTTTAAATTAAGTCCCCCTTCAAATAGAACCAAACAGACTAAGAGCCCCACAATAGTTTCAAGCCCTTGTCCAAGATCTAAAGGCTCAACCAGTCCTAAACCTGATCTTCCAATAAATAATCCAGAAAGCAATAAAATAACAACGCTAGGAAATCCTGTAAAAGATGAAAATAGTCGAGCACAAGCTCCTGCGAAAACAGTTATTCCCCAAAGTAATCCAAGCCTTTCAGGCGTCATATAAATTTATAAATAATAAAAATATTGATTATTTTGATTAAATCAACAATCTCATCTCAAGTCCAATAAATACAATACTTTTTAATTTAATTAAGATGCTGAACAATACTAAATTTTTTTAATGCTCTAGAAACTAATAGAAATCAAATAAAATTGATTTCTATTATGGAAATTGGCTTATAAGGGCAATAATAATAAAAATTATTCCAATACCAACAGTTGCCATCCTTCCATTCCATATTTCAGCTTGAGGGGTAAAACCTCTTTTCCACAAATTTAGTTCCTTTTTATCAACGAAGTTTTTTGTCTCTTTAATCTCGATTTTAGGTTCTTTGTTCATTGAAGTTAGAAAGGAGGATTTTCTTCATAAAGAGTATTTGCTTGTTCAATTGATAGTCTTCCTGCGACTCCTAATTTAAGAGAACTAAAATGTTCCTTAAATCTAATCCTGAACAACGCAGCCGCTCCAATCATTGCCGCATTATCTGTACAAAGATTAAGAGGAGCTAAATGAACTTTAATAGATTTTTTACTAGCTTCACTAATCATCATTTTTCTTAATGTTTTGTTTGCAGCCACTCCCCCAACCACAACAACATTATCCAAGCTATGATCTTCTGCACATTTTATTGTTCTCTCTACCAAGACCTCTGCCACTACTCTCTCAAAACTTGCTGCAATATCAGGAATTGGAACGGTCTTCCCATCCAAATTTATTCTCTCAACTAATCTTAATACGGCAGTTTTTAGACCACTAAAAGAGAAATCATATTTAAGAAATCCACCTTTTTTATCCGAAATCCTACATTTTGGCAAATCAAATTTCATTGGGTCCCCATTTTTAGCAATCTTTTCGATTGCCGGTCCTCCTGGATAACTAAGACCTAATAATCTGCCAACTTTATCAAAGGCTTCTCCAGCAGCGTCATCAAAACTTTTTCCAAGTCTTTGCATTCCTCTTTTATTATCAACCTTTATCAATTCAGTATGCCCGCCGCTAACAAGTAATGTAAGAAAAGATTTCTTTGGATAGTTTTCTGAAAAAAGAATTGAAGATAAGTGCCCCTCCAAATGATGAATTCCCAAAAATGGTTTTGAATGTAACATGCAAAGTGATCTTGCGGTTATAGAGCCAACTCTTAAACAACCAACTAATCCAGGAGCTACAGTTGCTGCAATATAATCGACTTCCTCAATTTTAATTTTTGATTCATCTAAAGCTTTATCTAAAACAAAAGGTAATAACTCTAAATGCTTTCTAGCTGCAAGTTCAGGCACAACTCCTCCCCATTTTGAATGATCTTCAATTTGAGAGGCAATAATATTTGAATGTATTCTAAAAGTATCACCAAAATTAGAAACTATTGAGACAGATGTCTCATCACAACTTGTTTCAATAGCTAAAACTTTATACATTTTTGATTCAACTTGTTCTATTTTAATATTAATTTCTTACCTAACACATTATAAGGAATTAAAGATTGCAACTTATGAAATTCTTTTTTTCAATCATAACCTCAGTTTTTCTGTTCCTAGGAATTACTCCAATTGCTCTAGCTGCAAATGGGCCTGCTTTAAACGCGGATAGAGCTAGCACAGAATATACAGCTTCAGCCCTAACAAAATGCTCTGAAAATCCTAAATTCATTGAAAGAGCAAATTCTGCAACTACTCAAAAAGACATCGCAAGATTTGAAAGATACGGAAAAGCATCATGCGGTGATGATGGTCTTCCACATTTAATAATTGGACCTCCTCTTGAGCCATGGGGAGCACTTTTAAATAGAGGTCATGAAGGAGATTTACTTATTCCAGGAGTACTTTTCATTTACATTGCGGGAATTATAGGCTGGTCAGGGAGAGAGTATCTGATTGAATCAAAAAAGACTAAGAATCCAGCAGATCTTGAGATCATTATTGACCTAGACTTAGCCAGAAAATGTCTTGTAAAAGGAGCGCAATGGCCTCTTCTTGCTAATAAACAAGGTAGAAATGGAGATTTAAGAGAGAAAGATAAGAATATTACACTTAATGGTCCTCGCTAAACATCTTTAAAAAACTTTCATAAAACAAATGTTCAAAATTCTAAACACAAAATTTGTCAGATCTGCCCCAGTAGTAGCAGCAATTTGGCTAAGCCTTACAGCTGGAATAATTATCGAATTCAATAGGTTTTTCCCAGATTTATTATTCCATCCAATGAGCTGATAAAAGAGAGAATAATCAAGTTTTTATTAACTTGATTATTTTTCTTGCAGTTTCATCAATATTTTCATTTATTAATGCAAAATCAAATTGATTTGATACTGAAATCTCATAATTAGCCCTTGAGAGTCTTTTTTTAATTGCCTCTTCTTTTTCTGTACCCCTACTTCTTATTCTTCTCTCTAACTCTTCTTTATCCGGAGGAAGTAAAAATATTGACAGTGAATTAGGGAACTTATTTTTTATTTGCCTTGCACCCTCTACTTCAATTTCAAGTAGTACAGTAAATCCCTTTTTTATTTTCTCATTTACAGAAGACAAAGGAGTTCCATAGTAGTTCCCAGCGAATTGAGCCCATTCAAGGAAAAGATTTTGTTCAATCATTTCTTTAAACTTTTCTTGATTTAAAAAGTAGTAATTTTCACCTTCCTTCTCTCCCTCTCTAGGTTCTCTAGTAGTTGCAGATATTGAAAGCCAAAAGTTTTTTTCTTTACCTATTATTTCTTTAACAACTGTTCCTTTACCAACCCCGCTGGGTCCAGTAAGGATAATAAGTTTTTTTTGATTTTTCATATTAAATTTTTTACAGTAAGATAAACATCTTGTGAACTCAACAGGAATAATGCAAAAAGGTGTTCCACAGATAATGGATGTTACATCTATTAAATCTGTATTACATTATTTCACAAAGAACATCTTACCTTCAAAGTTTGAAACTGCCCAACAACCAGATCCCAATACAGTTCAATTATGTTTCAGAGGAGTTGATTCTCAAACATGGTTAGAAGTTTCATGGAATGGAGACTCGCCTAGGATACTAAAGATAAATAAGCCAGAAAAGATTGGGAGAGAAAGCACACTTTCTAAGCAAATAAGGTACGGATTAAAGTATATGGCTTTAATTTCAATTGATCAAGATGATTTCGAGAGAGTTATAAAATTTAGTTTTGCAAAAAAACCTGGAGATGAAATTAGTAAGTATTTAATTTTTGAGTTAATGGGAAAACATAGTAATATTTTTTATTTGGATAATAAACATAAAATAATTGCAGTTGGTAAACAAATTAAATCAAGTCAATCTAGTTTTAGAACAATTTCAACAGGATCAATTTATTCTGGCCCTCCAGTCAATAGCAAAAAACAACCTAGTGAAGATGAGTCGTTTCAATCATGGAAAGACTCAATTTCAATAGTACCTGAGCCATTGAAATACTGTTTAATTAATACCTATCAAGGAGTCAGCCCTATTCTCACAAAACAATTAGAGGTTGTTAGCAAAACTGGTGATACGGAAATAATGGATAAAAATATTGATTTCATTAGTGAGTCAGACTTAAAGGAGATATTTAAAAATTGGAAGATTTGGATAAATAGATTTAAAAACAATAGCTTCAACTTTTCAATATTTAATAAAGATTTTTACTGCGTTTGGTTTTTCGATAAAGAAATCGATTGCGAAAATCAGATAGATTTATGTACTGGCTTAGAGAATTATTATGATTTTCATCTGAAGCAAAAAAGACTTGAATTATTAGAAAAGAAAATTGATGGGATAATTTTTAAACAGACCAATACTGAGAAAAAGAATTTAAATATTCAATATGATCTTCTGACAAAATCAGAAAACTACGAAATATATAAAGAAAAAGCTGACAGTATATTCAGTTCAAATGAAATTAAAAAAAGAGATATCATTAAAGGACAAAAACTATATAAAAAGTCAAAAAAACTCAAGAGATCTAGAGAATTGATAAAAGAAAGATTAAGTATTTACAAAACAAATATAGAAAGATTAGATGAATTCACTACACTTCTAGAAAATCTAAATTCTTTAAATAATGAAAAACTTTTTATGAGAATCAAACTACTAGAAGAAATTTTGGAAGAAATATGTAATGAGTTTAATATCAATATAAAGAGGCAAAAAGAAGATAAGAAAAGTATATATGAGATACAATCTTCACCAATTCAAGTTGACACTCCAACAGGATTGAAACTTCAGGTTGGGAGAAATATGAGGCAAAATGATTTAATAAGCTTTAAGTTCTCAAAAAAAGGCGATCTATGGTTTCATGCACAGGAATCACCAGGTAGTCATGTAGTTTTAAAGTCTTCATCTCAGGCAGCATCTGAACAAGATCTTCAAATAGCTGCAGATTTAGCTGCTTTATTTAGTAAGGCAAAAAGAAACATTAAAGTTCCAATTAATTTAGTAAAAATTAAAGATTTGCAAAAAATAAAAAAAGGTGGACCGGGTTGCGTTTCCTTTAAAAATGGAGAAATTATTTGGGGAAATCCTACAAGAGGAGAAGATTACATTAAAAAAAATCTTAAAACAGTAATTTAGTTTATAATAAAAAAAATTTTTAAATCTAAATGTTTGATTTTCTTTTGGGCACTCATGAATTTTTAGGAAATCATAGTTTTCCAGAATTTATTGTTGGATATCTATTTGGAGCTGCATTAATAATTGGAGCTCCTACTGTTTTCTTATTACTTGCCTTCGTAAGCGCTTTAATGAAAACAAATGGGAAAATGGGTGGATATAGAGAATATGAAACTTATGGTGAATCATCTCTAAATGATGCTCCTCCTTTCTTATTGCCTGATCCAACTAATCCTAAATTAAGCAAATAATAAAGTTTCTAGAGAATAAATTGGACTTTGACAATAGTAATTTACAACCTTTTTCTTACATAATCTTTATCAAATAATTATGAAAGGTACAGGTCAAAGTGAAAATAAATCATCAGATAAAATGACTTTTAGCGATCATTTAGAGGAACTTCGTCAAAGGATACTAAACTCAATTTACTCAATACTTATTTCAATATTCTTTAGTTTTATTATCATAAAGCCATTAATATCTTTTTTAGAAATCCCAGCTGGTGACATTCATCTACTACAACTTGCTCCAGGAGAGTTTTTATTTGTAGCTATTAAAGTTGCAGGTTACAGCGGATTGATAGTTTCTATACCTTATATTTTTTATCAAATAATATTATTTATTTCTCCTGGTTTAACAAAAAAAGAAAAAAGCCTTATTTTACCCGCAGTTTTTGGTTCAGGACTTTTGTTTTTTTTAGGATTAATTTTTTCTTGGTGGATATTAGTCCCTGCAGCAATAAATTTCTTTATAACTTTCGGTGCTGATATTGTTGAACCAACTTGGTCTATAGAGAGATATTTTGATTTTGTGCTCTTATTAATGTCCAGCACTGCAATAGCTTTTCAATTGCCAGTATTACAATTTATTCTTGGTTCTCTTGGAATAATTACAACAGAAAAAATGATTTCGAATTGGAAGATAGTTGTAATCTCCTCCGCAATCTTATCTGCAGTGATTACACCTTCAACAGATCCATTGACTATGTCATTGCTATCTATATCGATTGTTTTTTTATTTTTTTTGGGTGCCGGATTAACTTACTTATCAGAAAATCTTAAGTCAAAAACTCTTTCATCTTCTCATTAAGCTTTAATTGCAAGCTTACAGCTCTACCTAACCTTGGCCTAGCATTAACTTTCTGTAGCCATTCCCTTACTTCTTCTGAATATCCACATCTATTTAGAATCTCGATTTTATCAGCTATCGATTTTTTATATTCATCTTCGCTTAAAGGAAATGATTCCTGTCCAAGAAATCCCCACATCATTTGAAAATAAACAAAATTTCCTCTTCTAAAAAGTCTAAAATCATATTTCTTTCCCCAGCGATTAATTAAATAATGGATAACTTCATCTACTAGCAATGGGTTCATTTAAATCAATTAATTAAGACTTCCTAAATTTTTACTTTAAAATATTAAAAGTCCTATCTATTTGCAACAGAAATTGAACAATTTGCTCCATAATAATTAATAAATAACAGAATCAAGTAGCGAATGACTCAATTAAGTTCCAATGATGTTCCTTCAATGGGTCGAAGGCAATTTATGAACCTTCTTACATTTGGTACTGCAACTGGTGTAGCGTTAGGAGCTCTTTATCCCGTAGCTAATTATTTCATGCCTTTAAGGGCAGGTGGTGGCGGTGGTGGAACTTCTGCTAAAGATGAATTAGGTAATCCAATAACTAAAACAGGATGGTTAGCTACCCATCAAGCAGGAGACAGAAGTCTAGTGCAGGGTCTAAAGGGAGATCCAACTTATCTCATAGTTAATGAGGGTGGGGAAATAGGAGAATTTGGTTTAAATGCAATTTGTACTCATTTAGGTTGCGTTGTCCCATGGGATAGTGGTGCTAATAAATTTATATGTCCTTGTCATGGCAGTCAGTACGATACAAATGGGAAGGTAGTAAGAGGCCCTGCTCCTTTATCTTTAGCTCTAGCTCATGTCGATATTGAAGATGATGCTGTACTCGTCAAACAATGGTCAGAAACTGACTTTAGAACTAATGAAAATCCATGGTGGGCATAAAAGAAATGAAAAGTCTTAAAAATCAAATCATGAAAAAAACAAGTTTATTTATTTGTACTCTACTTTTTATTTCGAGCATTTTATTCTATCCAAAGATTACTTTTGCTTATCCATTTTGGGCTCAGCAAAATTACGAATCCCCAAGAGAAGCCACAGGCAAGATAGTCTGTGCAAATTGTCATCTAGCTCAGATGCCTACAATTGCAGAGGTTCCACAATCCGTTGGGGCAGACAGTGTTTTCAAAGCTGTAGTTAAAATACCCTACAAAAATGACTTAAAAGAGATCGGGGCTGATGGTTCCGAAGTTCCATTACAAGTTGGTGCTGTTGTAATGTTGCCTGATGGCTTTAAACTTGCGCCACAAGAAAGATGGACCGAAGAAATCAAAGAAGAGACAGAAGGGGTGTATTTCACTAATTACAGTGAAGAGAAAGATAATATTATTATTGTCGGTCCATTACCTGGCGATAACAATAAAGAAATCGTTTTCCCTGTACTTTCCCCTGATCCATCCACTAATAAAGAATATCACTATGGAAAATACTCGTTACATATCGGAGGCAATAGAGGTAGAGGTCAGGTATACCCAACTGGAGACAAAAGCAATAATGTAGTTTTCACTTCATCCACCTCAGGAACTATTAATTCAATAGAAACAATTGAAGATGGTAGCTATAATGTCAATATAGAAAACGAGAATGGTGAGATAATTACTGAATCGGTTCCTGTTGGTCCTCAACTTATCGTAAAAGCACAAGACAGAATTAATGCAGGTGAACCGCTTACTAATGATCCCAACGTTGGCGGCTTTGGGCAATTAGATGCTGAAGTTGTACTTCAGAGCCCTTATAGAGTAATTGGATTGATTGCATTTTTTATTGGTGTAGGTTTAACACAAATACTCTTAGTATTAAAGAAAAAGCAAGTCGAAAAAGTTCAAGCAGCAGAGGGTATTTAACTTTCTCTAAATGCTTATACTTCAAGCTTTTATACAATCCCCAGGAGAAACTTTTTTAAATTTAGGATTAATTACTATTCGATGGTATGGATTACTTATTTCGATTTCAGTTTTAATAGGCCTATCTATCTCTAAAAAACTAGCAAAGGCAAGAAATATTAACCCAAAGTACATTAGTGAAATACTCCCATCATTGATAATCTCTTCAATAATTGGAGCTAGAGCTTATTACGTAATTTTTGAGTGGAGGCAATATAGTGGAGAAAACTTTTTTACTTCTTTAGAACTATTCAATAACATCATTCAAATACCTTCTTTTATTGCAGTGTGGGAAGGGGGCATAGCAATCCATGGAGGTCTTATTGGAGGATTAATATCTATTATCTATTTCTGTAAGTCGAAAAAAATTAATCTAAAAACTTTTATAGATATATTAATACCTTCAATTATTCTTGGACAATCAATAGGCAGGTGGGGAAATTTTTTCAATAATGAAGCCTTTGGGGTTCCTACAAATTTGCCTTGGAAATTATTTATACCTATCCAAAATAGGCCTTTAGAATTCCTTAATTATAAATTTTTTCATCCTACATTTCTCTATGAGTCATTGTGGAATCTTTTAATTTTCATATTCCTCATTATTATCTTTAATAAACAAAATAAAACAGATTTTTTCAGGCCTGGCTTTATTAGCTGTCTCTATTTAATAAGTTATAGCTTTGGAAGATTCTGGATTGAAGGTTTAAGAACTGACCCACTGTGCATTGGTGGACTTCCCCCTTTCTGTGATGGCGGTATAAGAATGGCTCAATTCATAAGTATTTTTCTATTTTCTTCTGGATTAATTGGAATATTTTTTTTAAGATTGAGAACATATGGTGAAAAAAATAGAAAGAATGAATAATAAAATATCTTTTATTGGTGTTGGGCCAGGTGATCCAGAATTATTAACTTTAAAAGCATTAAAAAAGATAAAAATTGCAGATGTCATTATTTGGACTGATTCTCTAATTCCTGAAAAGATTTTAGATTTTTCTAAAGAAGGTTCTGAAAGAATAAAAACAAGTTCGCTCACTTTAGAGCAAATCATGTCAGTTATGATAGAGAAATTTCGTGCCGGCAAAACTGTTATAAGGTTACATGACGGAGACCCTTGTCTTTTTGGAGCGATTAGAGAACAAATCGAAATTTTAAAAAAAGAAAAAATTGAAATTGAGGTTATCCCTGGTGTTAGTGCTTTTCAAGTTGCGGCAGCATATCATGAGGCTGAGTTAACTATCCCTGACATAACGCAAACAATAATTTTAACTAGAGCAGGAGGACGAACAGGTATGCCCGAGAAAGAATCTTTAAAAGATCTCGCGAAACACAATTCTTCTTTATGTCTTTATCTAAGTGCTAGGCATGTAAGAAGATCTCAAGAAACTTTACTAGAGTTTTATCCTCCTGAGACTAAAGTAATTGTTGGATACAGAGTATCTTGGGACGATGGTTGGACATCATTAATAGAATTAAAAGATATGGAAAAATTTTCTATTGAAAAAAATTTAATTAGAACGACTATTTACATAATTAGCCCAGCAATTGATAATTATCAAAACAGGTCTAATCTTTATAATCCATCATATAGACATCTTTTTCGAAATAAATAGTCTTAAAGTTGATAGAAAATTATTAATCACTATAATTAGTAAAAATTACTTAATTTTGGAAGAAATAAAATCAATTACTGAAAATAATAACAAAGGAGAACAATCCTCATTAAATAGAATTGGAAATTTCATTAAAGAGGCACGATTAAGTAGAGACCAATCTATTGAAGATTTGGCTTCAGATTTAAAAATTGGAGCTCACCAACTTAAAGCAATAGAAGAAGGCAACAAAGAGCAACTTCCTGAAGAAGTATTTGTAAAGGCGATGATACGAAGGATTTCGCAAAAGCTTAAACTTGATACAGAATTTATAATGAATGAATTAAATACAAAGAGAAAAGATGTAAAAATTGAAGAAATAGTTGAAGAGGTTTCAAAAAAAACAACTAAACATAGAGGTGCTAATAATCTGAAATCAGTTGGTGTCTTAATATTTATTTTAATTTCAGGCTTCCTTGGACTTATAGCCTCTTTAACAATTTTCAATCTATTATTAGAGTCTCTTCAGAAAGAAACTCCAAAACAAGAACTTTTAAAAAAAACTAAATAACTTTTAAATTCAAATTCTTTAGTTCTTTTATTACATTACGGCATAATCCTAAGTTCCATTTTTCAAGAAGAAGATTATGGTTTCTATTTGAAGGTACAAGTTCAAATGTAAGAATATTTTCCTGCAATTTTATTTGAACTGAGGAGATCACCTTGTCAGGTCTTTGATCAAGAGATGCTGCTAATCTCAAGATTAATGACATTTCAAGAACTAATGTTTTATCTTCTTTGGATATTAAATTTTGCCAAGACTCATGTCTTTTCTTGGGCAGAGTCTTTCTATGGTATCTAGCAATTGAAGCAATAATATTTGTTTCTGCTTCAGAATATCCCAACAACTCACAATTTTTTATTAAGTACCAAGAGTGTTTGTGATATGAACCAACATTCACGTATTTTCCACAATTATAAAGATTAGAAGCTGCCCAAAGAAGTTCTTTAGCTTTAGGGCCATTATCGTTATGAAAGATATTTTTAGTTTGATCATAGATTTGAAAGGCAATATCTATAACTTTCTCAGCTCTTGTATTATCTACTCCAAACTTTCTTGCCTGATGAACTATGGTTGTTTTTCTAATATTGCTTTGAATATTAAACTCGTTTTTAATTATGCCTTTACGTAGCATCCAATCCACAACCAAACCCTCTCGAAGCGCCCTCTCACTTATTATTAATTCATTAAAGTTCAACATCTCCATTGCGGTATTTAATATCAATGCTCCTGGAATAATTATTTCTGCTCTTCTCTCACTTAATGAAGGTATTTTCTTGATTTCCGAAACTGGCAATTTAATTAGTTTTTCCAAAACATTTTGTAAATTTTCCCTTTTAAATTTATAACCATGCAATTTTTGTTTAGATTCTCCCAAATCATTTGAAATCAAATTTCCTAATGAGGTCGCAGTACCACTGGTTGCAATCAAAGATAAAGGCTTATCACCCTTAGATCTATTCTTTATTTTTCGAACGGCTGGTTCTAAAGATCCTTTAATAAAAGTTTTTAGAAAACTCGATCTTTCTGAATTTATAGATTCTTTATTTAAAAAATCATTTTTAAGTCTTACCGCACCAATTCTCGAACTGGTAAGAGCAATAGCATCTATTTTATCTGCAAGTATTAATTCTGTAGATCCTCCTCCAATATCTATGATTACAAAAGACTGATCTTCAAAAGCCATGCCAGAAAGAACACCAAGGTAAATTAATCTGGCTTCCTCAGAACCACTTATCATTTCTATTTGAATATCAGTTTCATCAAGAACCCTTCTAATAAAATCTTGACCATTCGGAGCTTCCCTAACTGCACTTGTTGCCGCTGTTACTATTTGTTTTACTCCATTACTTTTACAATATTCCTTAAATCGCTTAAGAGTAACTAATGCTCTTTGGATTGATTCTTCAGTAAGATTACCCTCCTCATCTCTTTCTCCAAGACGAGTGGTTGATTTATCAGTGAATTTTATTGAAAATGATTTTAATTCTAGATTAATTTCTGCTACCAAAAGATGTGTAGAGTTAGTTCCAATGTCTATAGAAGCTACTAAAATTTGCTTTTCTTGAAAATATCTTAAATCTTGTTTCTGTATCATTTCTTTTTATAAGATGCAGATATTTTAAATCCATTAATAAATATACCCAAGATTGATTATTAAATAATAGAAATTATTTAATCCTAGTAAGATTATTTAAAGTTATGAAATATACAATAGGTAATATGCAAAATAAAAATCGACAAATTAAATTTAGTACTTTTTTTGAATTATTAAGGTGGAATAAGCCGACTGGAAGAATGATCTTACTTATTCCTGCTGGATGGAGTTTATATTTAACCCCAGACGCTAATCCAACATTTTTAATGTTGCTAAGAATAATTCTGGGAGGACTACTAGTAAGTGGATTAGGTTGCGTGGTTAATGATATTTGGGACAAAAAAATTGATCAAAGAGTTTTTAGGACAAAAAATAGACCTCTAGCTGCAAATAAAATCAGTCTTAAAACGGCTTATTCAATTCTTTTCTTTTTAATTTTATGTAGCTTCTTTTTAACTTTGTCACTACCTCAACCTGGAAGAATCCTCTCCATTTCACTTGCTTTTTTAGCTTTACCTATTATTTTAATTTATCCTTCTGCCAAAAGATGGTTTAAATATCCTCAATTAATCTTATCAATATGCTGGGGTTTTGCTGTCTTAATTCCCTGGGCCGCAAATGAAGGCAATTTAAATAGTATTGTTTTATTGTTTTGCTGGCTAGGTACCATTTTTTGGACTTTTGGCTTTGACACGATTTATGCTTTAGCGGACAAAAAATATGATATCAAAATTGGAATAAATAGTTCCGCTGTTAACCTCAAGAACAATACAAGAATAACTATTCAAATTTGTTATTTTTTAACTTCTAGTTTTCTAGCATTATGCGGATTTATTAATCAAATTGATTTTATTTTTTGGCCAATTTGGCTTACAACGTCAATCTTAATGCAGAGAGATATACTAAAAGTATTTCCTGAGGAAAAGCAATCATTAAAAAATATTGGGAATCACTTCAAAAATCAATCAATATATGGAGGAGTCCTTTTATTAGGAATTATTATTGCCTCATAAATTCTAAATATGGTTTTTAGATTAAAAAAAGGTGATCTAATAGATATTTTAGCTCCAGGCTCCTTTATTGATGAAGACGTAAATTTTCAAAAAGGCATGGAAATCTTAAAAAACTGGGGGTTGAAAATTAATGAAAATAATTCTCTATTAAAAAAATTTAATTATTTTGCAGGAGATGATCTAACTAGATTTGAAGAACTGGAAAAAGCACAAAATAGTAAGCTAATCATTTTTGCAAAAGGAGGCTGGGGTTCAGCAAGACTATTAGAAAAAGAACCTTCTTGGCAGCATGGTTTAATGCTTGGATTCTCAGATACATGTTCTTTATTACTATCTAAATATTCTCAAGGATTTACAGGTTCTATTCATGGCCCCATGGTTACTGGCCTTTTCAAAGAGCCAGAGTGGAGTATTGAGAGATTAAGAAATTTACTTTTTGAGGGATATGTTGAGGACATAAGAGGAGTTCCTTTAAGAGGTGGGAAAGCTAAAGGAGAAATTATCGTTTCTAACTTAACTATTGCTACTTTTTTAATTGGTACCAATCACTTTCCGGATTGCAAAGGAAAAATAGTAATTTTTGAAGATATTAATGAAGATATTTATAAAGTTGATCGCATGTTGACTTACCTCAGAATGACTAAAACACTTACTGAAATTGCTGGCATTGGATTCGGAAGTTTTTCTAATGATTCCTGCGATCTTGAATGGAAAGATTTACTAAAAAACTGCATTATTGAAAGACTCCAAGAGTTTGATTTCCCTATTCTTTTTGACCTCCCAATAGGCCACATATCGGGAAATGCTTGCATTCCTTTAGGATACGAAGCAACCTTAAATGGTGACAATGGCACTCTTAGTATCGATACCCCTTTTTAACTAGGGGTCCTTCACAAAAAGTTTTGCTATTTTCAGATCTATAGGGGATGTAATTTTTATATTTGAATAAACTCCTTCAATAATCTTCACTTTCCAATTAAGCATTTCGAATAGTGAGGCATCATCTGTTACTTTCCAGTTTTTATCTATTGCCATCTTATGAGCCTTTATTAATCTATCTACTAAAAAGCCCTGAGGAGTTTGCGCTGCCCATAAATAATTTCTATCTGGTGTTTCTTTAATAAACCCTTCATTATCAACAATTTTTATGGTGTCAGTTACCTTAGTAGCCAGAATTACAGCCTCATATTCATCTAATTGCTTGGCACAAAGGTCTATTAATTCAGGATTAATTAGACATCTAGCACCATCATGTATTAAAACTTTTTCAGCATCTTTTGGAAGAGCTTTTAAACCATTTAAAACTGACTGTTGTCTGGTGTCACCTCCATTAATCCAATGAACTTTATGGGCAAAATCCTTTGCTGAATTTAATAATAAATTTTTATCTTTCGGTTGCCCAATTATTCCAACCCAATTTGTTGAGCTTGCAGAAAATACAGATTTAAGTGTCCAAAAAATCAAAGACTCTCCCTCTAAATCAATAAGTAATTTATTTTTTCCAGCTTTCATTCTGCTACCACTACCTGCTGCTGGTATTAAAAAGTGCACAATAGAAGGTCTTAATATTTTCTAGACAATTATAAATAAAAGCAATATCTTTGCACAAATAGTACTACGATTGAAAATTATAGAATTTCATAATGTCCAATAAAGATTCATTATCAGGCAAAGTTGCTTTAATCACTGGAGCTAGCAGAGGAATTGGTAAAGAAATTGCTTTAGAACTAAGCCGCTTAGGAGCAGAAGTTTTTATTAATTACTCTTCATCTGATGAAAAAGCTGAAGAAGTTGTAAATTCAATAAAAAATTTGGGAGGTAAAGCTCATAAATTAAAATTTGATGTTTCAAAAGAGCATTCTGTCAGTTTAGCTTTTGAAGAAATAATCAAAATTAATGGCACCATTGATATCCTCATTAACAATGCTGGTATTACGAGAGATGGACTATTGATGAGAATGAAATCAGAACAATGGGACGACGTACTAAATACGAACTTAAAAGGAGTTTTTCTTTGTACAAAATATGCTTCAAAATTTATGATGAAAAAAAGAAGTGGTAGCATCGTAAATATTTCATCTGTTGTTGGAATAATTGGTAATCCAGGGCAAGCAAATTATTCTGCCGCCAAAGCTGGAGTTATTGGATTTACCAAAACTTGCGCTAAAGAATTTGCTTCAAGAGGTATAAACGTAAATGCAATAGCACCAGGGTTCATAGAAACAGAGATGACTGAAAAACTTAATACTGAAGAGATTCTTAAAGTTATTCCTTTAGGGAAATTAGGAAGTTGTACTCAAATTGCAAACTTAGTGTCATTCTTAGTTTCAAGTGATGCAGGAAGTTACATCACAGGGCAAACAATCAGTATTGACGGGGGTATGAGTATTTAATTATGTACTTTGATAAGGCTGGCCCAATTCATCCCTTAATCTTCTAATTTTTTGTAAAAGTTTTAGTCTTCGACTTCTAGCAGTTAATGTCAAGAAAAATCTTAAAGGAAAGTATATTAGTGTCATAGCAATCGCAAGGATTGCGGTGAGAGTAAAAATAAGATTATTTGTTTCTTCCATAACTTAAAGATACTCTTATTTGAGTGAATTTGTATGTCTCATTAAAAGAAATTCGGCTTTCCCCACTTAATTAAATATCCCTTAAAAATGATTCTATGGGAGATTAGAATAAGATTAAAAATTAAATAAACATGGCTAAACAGTTAAGTTTTTCTAATGAATCCAGAGAAGCTCTAGAAAAAGGTGTAAATTTCGTAGCTAATGCAGTAAAGGTTACTATTGGGCCAAAAGCAAAAAACGTTGTAATAGAAAAGAAATTTGGTTCGCCAGACATAGTGAGAGATGGATCTACAGTTGCTAAAGAGATCGAGATTGAAAACCCTATTTCTAATTTAGGTGCGAAATTAATAGAACAAGTCGCATCCAAGACAAAAGAGAGTGCTGGTGATGGAACAACAACAGCAACCATTCTTACTCAGAAGATGGTTCAGGAAGGATTAAAAAACATTGCTTCTGGAGCCAACCCTATGGAGTTAAAAAAAGGTATGGAGGCAGGCTTAGCTTTGGTCTTAGAAAAATTAAGTTCCAAAAGTATTTCATTAAGCGGTTCTGATATCCAAAAAGTTGCAACAGTTAGTGCTGGAGGTGATGAAGAAATTGGATCTATAATTTCGAAAGCTATGGATACTGTTACGTCAGATGGTGTAATAACTGTTGAAGAATCTCAATCACTAGAAACAGAATTAGATATAACTGAAGGAATGTCTTTTGATAGAGGTTATAGTTCTCCATATTTCGTAACAGATCAAGAAAGACAAATTTGTGAACTTGAAAACCCTAAAATATTAATAACTGATCAAAAAATCTCAACTTTAGTTGATCTAGTTCCAATACTTGAAGAAATTCAGAAGTCAGGCTCACCTTTTCTAATTCTTGCTGAAGATATCGAAGGAGAGGCTTTAACCACTCTGGTTTTAAATAAGAATAGTGGGGTTTTAAATGTTGCTTCCGTTAGAGCTCCTTTATTTGGTGAGAGAAGAAAAGCTGCCCTTGAAGATATTGCGATTCTTACAGGGGCTAAGTTAATTAGCGAAGATAAATCGATGACACTTGATAAAGTATCGATAAATGATTTAGGAAAAGCAAAAAAAATAACTATCACAAAGGATAAAACTACAATTGTTGCCTTCGAAGACACTAAAGATTTAGTTAAAGCGCGAGTAGAGAAATTAAAGAGAGAAGTTAATATAACTGAATCAGAGTATGACCAAGATAAAATCAATGAAAGGATAGCCAAACTAGCTGGAGGAGTAGCTCTTATCAAAGTAGGGGCTGCTACAGAAACAGAAATGAAGTATAAAAAATTGAGAATCGAAGATTCCCTTAATGCTTCGAAAGCTGCTATTGAAGAGGGTGTTGTTCCTGGAGGAGGACAAACTTTAATTGAAATATCAGATGACCTTTTAAATTTAAGTCAAACATCTTCCGATGATTTAAGAACAGGGATAAAAATAATTAAAGAAGCCCTTTTGGAACCCACCAAACAAATTGCAAAAAATGCTGGTTTTAATGGTGATGTAGTTGTGGCTGAAATTAAAAGACTTAACAAAGGCTTTAATGCTAATTCTGGAAAATATGAGGATTTAAAAGATTCAGGAATATTAGATCCAACCAAAGTAATAAGATTAGCTCTTCAAGATTCAGTATCTATTGCAGCAATGCTCCTTACAACAGAAGTTGCTATGGCCGATATTCCAGAGCCTGAAGCAGTGCCCCCTGGAGGGCCAGGTGGAGATCCAATGGGAGGAATGGGTGGCATGGGTATGCCAGGAATGGGTGGCATGGGTATGCCAGGAATGGGTGGCATGGGTATGCCAGGAATGGGTGGCATGGGTATGCCAGGAATGGGTGGCATGGGTATGCCGGGTATGATGTAAAAGCTGAAAAGAGACTAGAAAATATGAAGACTCATGCACACATGTTTAGGTAAAGATTCCTCTTGGTTTAATGACCCTAAATATGGTGAACATAAAAATAAATTAAGAAGAGAAGGTAATAGATTTGAATTACATAAAAAAAGAATGAAAGAAGATTTAGGATATAGAACTGAAGTGAAATTAAGACAATACATTAGAGAATCAATTAAAAGACAATCTGCACGCAAACAAAGTAAATTTAAGAAATTATTAGGTATTGAAATCGATCAATTTATAAAACACATAGAATCACAATTTACTTTTGAAATGAGTTGGGATAATAGAGGATATGAAACATGGCATATTGATCACATAAGACCATGTGAATCATTTGATTTATCAGACAAAGAGCAGCAACTGGTATGTTTTAATTATCGAAATCAACAACCTCTTTCGGCAAAAGAAAATTTAAAAAAGAGGGATATATATACCGCCGAGGATGAAAAAAAATGGGTAGAGCATATGCGTAAATCAGGCTATGAAGGAGAACTATTTACCTTGTACTAATATCATTAGGTTATTTCTTGCTAACTAGCTTTTTTATCGTTGTTAATCCACTTTCTTAAATTTTTAATATTAGGTAGGGGTAATTTTGGGTTTTCATTAAATTGATTTATTTTATTAGGATTTTGATTTTTGCTAGATATTTGATTGCTGATAGAAGTTTCCAGGCCATTTGATTCCCACTTTGCTTCTTCAATATTTTCAAAAGTTTTTGATGATTCTAGCTTAATTTGTTCTTGATTTTCTTCATGCACTTCATCAATTAAAGAGATCTGTTCTTGATTTTCTTCATGCACTTCATCAATTAAAGAGATCTGTTCTTGATTTTCTTCTTCATGATTTCGCTCTTGTACTGGACTATGGATTAATAAATCATTTAAAGAATCAATCCCAAATCTATGGACCCACTTAAGAACAATATTTTCTTTAAGCAAAAAATTATTTTCTGAAGAGGCTTTTTTAAAAACTTTTATTAGATGATTTTTTAAAAGCATAAATTTATTAATTTAACTTCTTATTTAACAGAGGCCTTATGATAATCAAGGATAAAACTGTTAAAGAAAATAAAATTGATATACAACTCTTACAAGTTAAATCACCATATGGAGCATGTAAAGCCACTATTTCTAAATTCTTAGTTTCTGTATAAGCAGTCCTAATAGGTTCGATCGCAAAAGTTAATGGATTTAATGAAGCCAACCACCCAAGCCAATTTGGCATGAAAGAAATTGGAGCCAAAGCAGTACTTGCAAAAAGAAGAGGTAAATTTATTACAAATATAAGAGCAATTAATTCAATATGTCCAGGCAAAACAAACGCTAAACATAAACTTATTGATGTCACAAAAAGAACTAATAGAATTAGTGTTGTAAACACAATTCCTAAACCATATAAGTTGGGCCATCCATATCCCAAAGAGTATGAAACAACCATTATTACAATACTTTGGACAAAGCTCAGGATTGTTATGTAAAAAAAAGAAGATAAAACTATGGATAATCTACTGGTTAAAGGAGCCACCAGTAATCTATTAAGAAATCCAAACTCTCTATCAAACATTAAAGGAAGACCAGAATTTAGGGCTCCGCTAAAAGCAGTAAAAACAATAAGTCCTGCTCCTAAAAAATTCCCATAAGAATCAACTCCTGGTAAAAAACCTTCAGGAGCTTTAGAGAATAATGCCCCAAATAAAAAAAGCCAAATTATAGGTTGTAATATTCCAGCTACAAGAGTTGATGGTCTTCTTTTTAATTGAATAAATAATCTCTTTGTTAAGGCAAATGTTTCTTGATATAAAAAAAATAAATTATACTGTTGTAATTCCATAATTAGCAGTAATTAATTTTCATTATAGTTAGTTAACCAGAATTTTTTTATCGCATTGATTGCTTTGATTCTTTTTTAAAGTCTCTTTTCCCTGCCATAGAAATTTCAGCATCCAATAATGTTTTCCCTGTTGCCTGAAGATATACATCATCCAAGCTTGGCTGACTTTGGGTAAGAGAAAAAATTTCAAACTTTGAGAAGGCCAATTCTACTTTGAGCTTTGTAAGTAAATCTTTTTCCTTATCTGCTACAAAATTTATCGAGAAACCTTGAGCTTCATTTATGATAATCTGACTAATTCCATCTATTGAAGATAAAATTTGGCATATATTTTTTGCTTCTTCCTGATTACTAAATTCTCTTACTTTCAAAGTTATCCTATCTCCTCCTAATTTATTTTTCAGTTCTGTAGGAGTCCCTTTTGCTATAACTCTTCCATCATCAATTATCACTAATCTGTCTGCCAATTTATCTATTTCATCAAGATAGTGACTACTTAAAATAATAGTCATTCCACTATTTCTCAAATCTTTCAAAAGTTGCCATATTATATTTCTGCTTTCAATATCTAAACCAACTGTAGGTTCATCCAATATTAATACCTTGGGCAAATGCAAAAGTCCAGCTGCAAGATCTATTCTTCTTTTCATTCCCCCTGAATAAGTTCCGCACTTACGATCAATCCAATCATTCATTTCTAATTGATCTATTAATTTCTTTATCCTTTCAAATTTTTTGTTTTTGTTGATGTGATATAAATCTGATTGAAAATCCAAAAGCTCTCGTCCAGTTAATATTTTATCAAGTGCAATATCCTGGGCAACATAACCAATTAATTCTCTAATTTTCCTTGAATTTTTTATCAGATTAATATTATTTATAAAAACTTCTCCACTATCAGGCTCTATTAAAGTAGCGAGTATTTTTATTAGTGTTGATTTGCCAGCACCATTTGGGCCTAGTATTCCGAATAATGTTCCAGCTTCAATTTCCATTGATAAATTTTTTAAAGCCTTGATTTCTGAATAAGATTTTGAGAGCCCTTTAACTTTTATATAATTCATCAAACTAACTATTTCTTATAAAACATTTTACATCTAATTTAATTACTAAGCAGGGATACTATAGATAAAAATATTTGCATAGATTGCTGCTCAAATTCTACGGATAGTTGGGTTCTGGAAATTAATAACAAAAGACAAATACCAAACATATAGAGAATAGACCACCTAAAAAGAGACTTTGCTCTTGAAAGATCATCAGGAGATTTCTTTAATTCATGTATTAATTGCAAAAGTCTTCCATTAAATGGCAATAACATAATTCCGTATAAGAGACCCCCTTCAGGTAAAGCGAAGACTCCCATAATACTCATCAAAACTGTTGCCCATCCGTAACGAGAAATCGCTTTAGCAGTAAAAACAGATCCCTTAACAGAAGGAAGCATAGGAATACCAACAGATGCGTAATCGTCCTTCAATAAAATTGCAAGTGCCCAAAAATGAGCTGGAGTCCATAACATTACTAAACCAAATAACCACCAACCACTTAGGCCTACATGCCCTGTGGCAGCAGATGCACCAACTAAAGGTGGTATCGCGCCAGCAACTCCTCCGAAAACAATATTTTTGGTTGTACGAGGTTTCAAAATAACTGTATATAAAATTACATAGCTAAATAAACCTAGAAGAGTTAATCCCGCAGCCAAATAATTTACACCACTTACTAAAAGCATCGAAGCTGCCAAAGTACATGATACGGCAGCTAAAAATACAGTCTCAGATGACAATTTTCCTGCTGGCAAGGCTCTTTTGCTAGTTCTTGTCATCCTTTTATCTAATTCCATTTCCCACAAGCAATTAAGAGCTCCTGCTGCTGCTGCTGCCAAAGCGCCGCCTCCTAAAGTGCAGATAAGCTTCGGTGAAGACAAAGGCCATTCCTCTGTTAAAGCCATTCCTCCTAAAGTTGTTGCCAGTAAAAGTGGGATTAATCTAGGTTTTGCTACTTCAAGCCAAGGTGGCAAAGTTAATCTTTTTCTTGAAGGTACAACTTCATCCCTAATTGAAGATTTATATTTCAAGTTTTCTAAGTTACTACTGTTCATGAATTGACACCAACCATTTGAGAATTTAGGGAGTGGTTTAGACCTTTTTTGATAAAAGGATTTCTAAAAATTAATGTTGTTAATATCGCAATAAATAAAGAGGCATTAAGTTGATGACCGATAATAAAAATAGGTTCATTTAAGTTTGTTTTAAGGCTTAAAACACCCAAAGCAATTTGGGAAAACAAGAGAAAAATAAGCGCTGAGAGATATTTCCAATTTTCATTAAGTAAATTTCTCTTATAAATTGCAGTAGCAATAATTAATAGAATTGAAAAAGCAATTGGAAAAGCAAATAATTTATGAGTATTTAGAATTAGACATTGTTTATTAAAAGATAAGCAAATATGTGCTGACCAAGTAGATGAAAGCCTTACACCAATAAAAGATTGAATCAGAGTAAGTAAAAGAGGAACAAACAATAACAATCTCCACCAAATTAATGGCTCTTCTATGTCGTCATTTTCTAAATTTTGATTTATTGAAATTGTTGTGATGAGAAGTAGAAAAGCTATTAAAAGATGGCCAGTGACAATATATGAATCAAGCAGGTTTATTACCGTTAAAGCTCCAAAAGATCCTTGGACAATAACGAGAAAAAGTAATAATGAATAAGTTTTAGGTAACCAATTTGGAATTTCATTTTTCCAAATAATTGAAAGGGTAAATTTAAAAAGAATTAATATTCCAACCAGAAAAGCATCTAGACGATGAAACCACTCTAGAAATACTCTTAAGTTCATATGATTAAAAGGCAAAAAAGATCCATAACACAATGGCCAGTCTGGACAGGCAAGTCCCGCCTCCATGACTCTGGTAGCACCTCCAATTACGATTAGTGCAATGAGTGCGAGTACACTATGACTTCCCAACCTTTTAAAAATTGTCAGATATTTTGGTTTATATAACTGGTTATTAATCAAATGGATAAAACCTATTATTTTGCATAATAAATTAGATTCAAAAACCAAACATTAATTAAAAATTAATATCTTTAATTTAAAAAATAATTTAATAATTTAATCTTTTTTCCCTGACAATTAACTCTAAAAAGTTATTAATAATACGCCTTTTATTTCATAAATCTTAAGAAGTTGTGAATTTAAATGTTTTTCTTTTAACAAAGGATGCAGGATTGAAAAAATTGAATATCTTGAGGATATAAATACAAATTTTTAAGCAATCAATTGTTAAATAAAAACATTTATTTAATACTAATTATTTCTCTCGTTTTTGCTATATCTTTTTGGATTGGTTTTAATGTAAATTTGCTCCCAGCGGAAGCAAGTATTAATGCACCAATTTACGATGAACTTTTTAAAATTCTTTTCATTATTGGATTAATTATTTTTATAGGAATGACAATAGCAGTTATTTATAGCTTATTTAAATTTAGGAAAAGAAATGATCAGATAGGTGATGGTATAGCTTTAGAGGGAAATTTAAGCTTAGAAATTGTGTGGACAATTATCCCTTCAATAATTGTTTTATTAATAGGTCTATATAGCTACAACATCTACGATCGAATGGGAGGGATGAAAGAACTAAATCATAACCATGAAATGATGAGTTCTAATACTGAAAAAATATGGGCTGGAATAAGTCAAACTTCTGATAATGAAATATCCAAAAATTTATCAATTGAAGTTTCGGCTATGCAATTTGCATTTCTATTCAATTATCCCAAGGGCAATTTCATATCAGGAGAACTACACGTTCCTGTTGATCAAAAAGTATCAATGAAAATGGAATCCAAAGATGTAATTCATGCTTTTTGGGTACCAGAGTTCAGAATTAAGCAGGATATTATTCCTGGACAACCAACTATCCTAAATTTCACTCCTACAAAAGTAGGAAAATATCCGATAATTTGTGCAGAATTATGTGGCCCATATCATGGAGGAATGAGAGCCTCGATAGTTGTTGAAGAAGAATCTGATTACAACGAATGGTTTAACAAAAATAAAAAACCCGAGGTGAATTTATGACAATATCAATTGATCCACAAAAAACTAATAATGAAAGCCTTCAACCCAAAGGCTGGCTTAGATACTTTAGTTTTAGCCTTGATCATAAAGTAATTGGGATTCAATACTTGGTTTGCGGTTTTCTCTTCTATTTAATAGGAGGAACTTTAGCGAGCGCTATAAGAATTGAACTGGCCAGCCCAATGTCTGATTTTATGCCAAGAGATGTTTATAACCAAGTTTTAACTTTACACGGAACAATAATGATATTCCTTTGGATAGTTCCTGTAGTTAACGGTGCTTTTGGAAATTATTTAATTCCATTTTATGTAGGTGCGAGAGATATGGCATTCCCAAGATTAAATGCAGTAGCTTTTTGGTTAATTCCTCCTTCAGGTTTGATGCTGGTAGCTAGCTATTTTATTGATGGTGCTGCTCAAGCTGGATGGACTGCTTATCCACCTTTGAGCATAACTACTCCTCAATCGGGACAAATTATTTGGATTCTGAGTGTTCTATTACTTGGAGGCAGTTCTATATTTGGTGGAATCAACTTTATAGCGACCATTATCAAATTAAGAAGGCCAGGATTAAAACTTATGCAATTGCCAATGTATTGTTGGGCAATGCTTGGAACAAGTCTATTAGTTGTTTTGTCAACTCCTGTATTAGCTGGCACTTTAATTCTACTTAGCTTCGATATTATTGCTAATACAGGGTTTTTCAATCCTGTCTTGGGTGGCAATGTCGTAGTTTATCAGCATTTATTTTGGTTTTATTCTCATCCAGCTGTATACATTATGGTCCTTCCTGCCTTTGGTTTAGTTAGTGAAATACTTCCTGTACATGCTAGAAAACCACTTTTTGGATATACAACAATGGTTTTTTCAATAATGGGGATAGTAGTTTTAGGTTTAGTTGTTTGGGCTCATCACATGTTTACGAGTGGAACGCCCCCTTGGATGAGATTGTTCTTTACTATTGCCACGGCATTCATTGCTGTTCCAACTGGTATAAAATTTTTCAATTGGGTTGCAACATTATGGGGAGGTAAAATTTCCATTAATAGTGCAATGTTATTCTCTTGCGGATTTATTATAAATTTTGTTTTTGGAGGTATCACAGGAGTTGCTTTGGCACAGGTACCTTTCGATATTCACGTACATGATACCTATTTCGTTGTAGCCCATTTTCATTACATAGTTTATGGAGGTACTGTTTTTATTATTTTCTCTTCAATTTATCATTGGTTCCCAAAAGTAACTGGGAAAATGCTCAATGAAAAATTAGGGATTTTACATTTTATCATTACCTTTATTGGATTTAACTTGTGCTTTGCTCCTCAACATTGGCTCGGTTTAAATGGAATGCCAAGAAGAGTTGCAGAATATGATCCTCAATTCCAGTTCGTTAATCAAATTAGTAGCCTTGGGGCTCTTTTAATGGCTATAAGCACAATTCCTTTTTTAATTAATGTTTTCCTTAGTGTTAGAGATGGAAAAGATGCTGGAGATAACCCTTGGAATGCTCTTACACCTGAATGGTTAACATCTTCTCCACCTCCAGTTGAAAATTGGGAAGGAGAAGCACCATTAGTTGAAGAACCTTATGGTTATGGTAAAGAAATTTCTGAACAAAAATAAAAACATATGACCACTCTAGATAGCTCAAAAGAAATTCAAAAAAATAATTCTGAATTAAAGGAAACGCATGAAGACTTCAGAATGTTTGGTCTTATAACTTTCTTAATTGCTGACGGGATGACTTTTGCTGGATTCTTCGCTGCTTATCTAACTTATAAAGCAGTAAATCCATTACCTGATGGCGCTATCTATGAATTAGAGCTCCCAATACCTACATTAAATACAATTTTATTACTTGTTAGTAGTGCAACTTTCCACAAGGCAGGTAAAGCACTTTTGAAAGATAAAAACTCTGATTCCCAAAGATGGTTATTTTTTACTGCTTTTCTTGGAATAATTTTTTTGATATGTCAATTATTTGAATATTTTCATTTACCTTTTGGATTAACAGATAATTTATTTGCTAGTACTTTTTATGCTCTAACTGGCTTTCATGGATTGCATGTGACTTTAGGCACTTTAATGATTTTAATTATTGCTTGGCAATCGAGAACAAATGGCGGGAGAATTACAAGTAAAAATATGTTTCCTTTAGAAGCTGTAGAATTGTACTGGCATTTTGTAGATGGAATATGGGTTATTTTATTTATTATTTTGTACCTTTTGTGAGAAAAATTAATTTAAATAATTAAATATATTTTTTATTAATTTATATTGCCACAAAACTCTTTTTTAGTAAGAATATATAATTAGAAATTTGTCAGATAATGCTAGAGGGAAAAGAACTTCTTGAAAAAGCAAAATTATTAAGTAAAAAATCTGAAGATGAAATAGCTAAAGGTTGTGGTTACGTAGGTCCTAGCGGGAGAGTCTTAAGAAAAAGTTTTTATAAGGCGCTTATCGAAGCTAAGGGTTACAAAATAGGAAATGGTCGTCAGGGGAAAAATGGTAATAGAGCTTCAAGAGGCAGACAGACAGAATTTAAAACTAAGGTTCATGGTAATGGGAATCTATTAATAGGTAATGCCTACACCAAAAAATTAGGACTAGAACCTGGTAAGGAATTTAAAATCGATCTAAAAAAAGATTCAAAAACAATTTATCTAATTCCATTAAATTAAAAAAAAATATTTTACCAACCGTTTTCTTTAAGCCACTCTGAAGAAATATTATTTGAAGAAAAATCTTGTTTACTATTTTTATTAAACAAAAGCAATTTCTCTACATATTTAATCAGTGCATCTGCCTCAAGGTTTACACTGTCACCAACATTTAATTTATTCAGATTAGTGTTGTACCAAGTATGAGGAATTATCGCAATAGTGAATATTTCTCCTTCCTTCTCATATTTTGCAATCGTAAGACTGATACCATTTACGCAAATACTACCTTTATTAACTACATATTTTGAAAACTTGTCATTTTTCCACTTTATTGATAAAAGCCAAGATTTCTCTAATTTTTCTATATTTTCAACTGTTCCAAGGCCATCAATATGTCCACTTACTATATGTCCACCCAGACGATCAGATATACGAAGAGCAGGCTCCAAATTAACAATTTGATTTAGATTAGATTTTAATCCTAAAGTTGTTTTTTTTAATGTTTCTTCACTAACATCAACCGTAAATTTATTTTGAAAAATTTCTTTGACTGTCAAACAAATTCCATCAACAGCAATACTGTCGCCTATTCCCATATCAAAAAAGTTTTCTAGAACTTCAATTTCTAAAATATTTTTTTCCTGTTTTAGTTTTCCAACTGATTGGATTATTCCGGTGAACATAGATCAAAGAAAAATATTTTTACAAAATTTTGTATTTACTTTAATTTACTTTAGATTATTTTCCACTATAAATAAATTAAATAATAAATAAAAGGAAATTGATCATTTTCAGATGATTATTAATTCACAAAAAAGATCATTTGGGAAAGGGGCAAAAGTGAGCTTATTCACTTTAGGGACAATGCGAGCAACTGAAAGTCTCGAAAAAATGTATTACATATTAAAAAATGCATATTATGTAGGAATCAATCATATAGAAACAGCAGCTTCTTATGGAGAGGCTGAATCACTTATAGGAAATTCAATAAAGAAACTTGAAATAGAAGAAAATATAAAAGAAAAAAATTGGGTGATAACTACCAAAATTTTACCAAAGGGTGATTTTGAATTTTTAAAAAATAATTTTAAAAATTCTTTAAAAAATTTTAATCGCAAAAAAATTAATAATCTAGCAATTCACGGACTTAACATAAAACAACATCTTGATTGGGTTCTAACTGGAGAGGGTAAGAAATTTATATCATGGATACTTGAGAAGGAACTTGTTGATCAAGTTGGTTTTAGTTCACACGGAAGTTATTCACTAATTAAAGAAGCAATTAACAGTGAAGTTTTTAGTTTTTGTAGTCTTCATTTGCATTATTTAGATCAATCTAAAATTACTTTGGCAGAGCAGGCTATAAAAAAAGGTATGGGAGTGTTAGCGATATCGCCTGCTGATAAGGGCGGAAGACTATATTCTCCAAGTGATATATTGTTAGAAGCCTCTAAGCCTTTTCATCCATTAGAATTGGCGTATAGATTTTTGTTGGCAAAAGGAATTACAACTTTGTCCTTGGGAGCAACAAACAAAAAAGATTTTGAATTTGCGAATAAACTAAGAAACTCTTGCGAAAAGCTTACGAAACGCGAGAAAAGTGCCCTAAAAAAAATTGAGGACTTAGCAAATGAAAGATTAAACTCAACCAAATGCGAACAATGTAGAAGTTGTCTACCATGCCCAAATGAAATACCAATACCAGAGATACTTCGTTTAAGGAATATATCTATTGGTTATGGCCAATATGAATTTTCAAAAGAAAGATACAATTTAATAGGAAAAGCAGGCCACTGGTGGGAAGAAAAAAATTCCTCATTTTGTAAAGAGTGTAATGAATGTGTTCCTAAGTGTCCTAGTAAATTAGATATACCAAATTTATTAAAACAAACCCATAACTTATTAAATGAAACTCCGACTAAAAGATTATGGGGTTAAAGATTAATTCCAGGAATTTTCAAGATTAATTTTTTGTTCATCTGTTAAGACAGGGAAAGACCAACTATTATCCCAACATTTCTTAGAAGGACCTGAGATGGAGATTATCTCAGTTTGATATTTATTTTGTAAATAATCATTATTGAATGGTAGATACCAACCTTCACTTACTAATTTATCTGCTATGGATTTATTTTCTAAAGATTTAATCCATTTAATTAATTTTGCATTATTAAGATTTGATCGACTAAGGAGAAAAAACCACATCAGTGGTACGCCTTGACTAGGGAAAACTAAAGAAAGCCTTGGGTCTATTTTTAAATATTTTGAGCAAAGACTATAAGGAACTATAGCTACGCAAGCTTCAGAATTAATCAACCAATTGAGCATATTTTTATCATCAAACAACATTGCTTGGCTTTTTATTTTTTTTAAAGAGTTAGATGAATTAATTTTTTTAGCAATAGACAATATTAATCTTGGACTTTGTGGGAAAATGACTTTACCAGTTAATTTTTTAGATAAAAGGAAATCCCAAGAAGTTCTAGCCGAATTTATTAGATCTTTATTATTTTTGATAATAATTGCATAAGGGACTACTCCAATAGGGAATAATTTACTCTTTTGATTTTCATTAAAGCTTCCTAAAAAATTTATCGCTCTCCTATCCAATTTTTCGATCAATGAGTATTCTTTTATTTTTTCAAATTTCGCAAAATTTAAACTAGTTATCCATCCATCATTTATCAAAGTAAAGTCTGAGTTTGAAATTACTTTTCTATTTTTTTGTGGCTGGATAATTTCAAAATTAATTTTTTCCTGTTTCCAATTTTTTGGAATAGTATCTCTAAAAGATTTTGGATAAAAAGAGTTTTGCAGTGCAATATTCACTTTATCTGGAATATTGCTACAAGAATTTAAGAGAAATAAAAAAGAAAGCTTACCGCAATTTAAAAACTCTCTTCTTGTTGAAAATCTTGATAACATTCATCAATCCTTCTCTAAGGAAATTTGACCTAAACACTTCATCATTTCCAGATTTTGTTGACACATTGAAACTATTTCGTCATTTTTTGATCCCTTCAAGAAAGCAAGAATTGATATTCCACCAGCACCAACTCCTTCTTTCACATGACCAAATTCATAATCCTTCAATTCTTTATATGTTGAAGATTTAAAATTTAAAGGGCTTGCTAAACCTAATAAGTCCACATGATATTTTTCATTAATTAAATTTAATAAATTATTTAGAGAATTATCTTTCAGAAGCCATCCAGTTGTAGCAATAAAGACATCCTCAATAAAATCATCCTTATTTTTTTCACCTAAGGCTTCTAATGCAAGCAAAATGACAGCTAACATTTGACTTCCACCAGACAATATGACAGGTTGTTTTGCTAACCTAGCCCCAATTAATAAACCCATTGAAAAAGCTTGAAAAGGATCGCCTACTGACGCAATTACATCAAAAGAGTCAAAATCTGACTTGAGATTTGAATTTAAAAGTCCTTTTTTAACTACTTTTCTTCTAAGTTCTCTTGGAGCTTTAAATAAACTACTCCCTACTAAATTAGATACTCGCAAACCAAAGGCCTCCATTACTGCTTGAGCAGTTGTGGTGCCCCCCGGGACAGATTCAGAAATTAAAATAGGGTGTTTTGAGGATTTCCCTTTTGCAAGTCCTCTTTCATAAAGATTTAGAACTCTACCTCTAGTCATAGATTTACCGGTGGTAAGACAATTTGAGGGTCCCAAATCCATATCTTCTACAACTAAATGATTAAAGTAAGGCTTTACTCCAATTCCTAAAGGAACAATAATTGGATTAACATTTATAAGCTTTGAACATACATAACTTATTAGGGCTGGAGTGACTCCTGCACTAAGAAGAGGCAATTTATATTTATGATCTTTTGAAGCACCATTTAGCAAAAATTCGGCATCTGCGAGTGCAGTGATTCTCCTAGATCTCGCACTTATACCTGCAGCGGAAATTCCTGGAATTTGAGATGTATTAGTACCAGCAATTATAAGAAATATTTTGAAATTTTTTATGTTCTTTTTCAGTATCTTTATACTATTGAGTTGCCTTTTTTTAATAGATTCACTACCAAAAAAATTTATTCCTAATTCCTTATTATACATTCTTATTTTTTTCAATGATTTAAATCAACAAAACTATTTAATAGTCTTGGAGGATCTGGGATAGTCAATTTAAATCTCGGGAAAAGAGAATAAGCAACAATATGAACAGTTAAGACATAAACTATTTCTTGAAAAATTATTAATAAAATTGCGCCCAATTGGATACTTAAAATTGATGGAGAAAAAGGTAAATTAAACAATCCAATAAACTTTTCTATGAGTCCAAAACTTGCTCTAGTAATTAATACCCAAAGATTATCTCCAACCAACGTAGATAATGCTATTACACGTAAGAAGAAACCTAATGTACCAATAATAACTCCGATGGTTAAACTTACACTCCAACTCTTTTCCTTAAACCAACACCAGCCCAACCAAAAAGCCAAAAATCCATAAGGGAATAAAAATAAAGTTCCTCTAACAGGTCCCATAATTATAAATAAAAGAAGAAATTGTATTAATATTCCTTCCAATGCAGTTTTAGTTCCTCTTCTTAAGTGCAATAAAATCATTGGGAGTGGTAAAATCAACCTTAATAAAGCTCCGCCAATTGGAAGGTAATATAAGGCAACCCATAATAAAGAGGAGAGAGATGCTAGATACGAAGTCTCTACAATGTTTAATGCTTCGGTTTTTGTTTTTATTTTCATTTTTTAATATATATTTTTAATTAATTTTTGTTCATATTTTTATTTTTTGAATCAAAGATACGTTCAATCTTTTCTATTTCAAAATTTACCTCAGAATTACTCAATATGTTATTTAATTCTCCCGTAGGATCTTTTGGATCTACATCTTTTAAAATAAAAATTATTTTGTAAGATTGACGGTCAATTTTTCTTTTTTTTGAAGAATTCTTAATTTTGTTAATTTTTTGTTTTGATATTTTTTCTGAACTAGTATTTCTTTTATTTTCAAGAACAGCTTTTGACTTTTCAACTTTTTTTATTTTTTTATTTTCTTCATCATTAATCTCTTTATTTCCTTTCAACTCAATTTTTTTATTTTCAAGAACAGCTTTTGACTTTTCAACTTTTTTTATTTTTTTATTTTCTTCATCATTAATCTCTTTATTTCCTTTCAATTCAATTTTTTTATTTTCAAAATTATTTCGCAAATCTTCATCCTCGCTTATTTTTTCTAAATCATTAAAACTACTTTCAAGAAAATTTCCGATTCTACCTCCAGAGCAGGATTGCAATAAAATTAAAAAAATACATAAAAAAATTTCTTTTTTTTTTAAAATCATATTTTTTCTAACTTTTCTTTTTTCTTGTAGTCTTTTTATTACTTATTTTGCTTTTTTTTGAAGTAGATCCTTTTTTATCTTTGAGTTTTTCTTCTAAGAGAGCTACAGCATCATCTATTGAGAATTTTTCTAAATCAGTATCTTTAGCAAGCGAAACATTAGTTTTACCACATTTTAAATAGACGCCATATCTTCCATTTAATATCTGAATTTTTTCTTTAAATTCTTTTGGTTTTCCAAAGTCTTTCAATACTTCTTGACCTCCTCTACCCATTTTTGGCATTGCAAGAATTTCTAATGCTCGTGTGAGATCGACGGTAAAAACATCATCTTCTTTTTTTAATGATCTATTTTCAGACTCATTTTCATTTTTAATCCATTTAATATATGGTCCAAATCTTCCTCTGTCAGCCTCAACGAATCCACCTTCTGGGTGCATACCTAGTAATTTTGGCAGGCTTAAAAGTTGTAGAGCTTCATCTAAAGTTAAATCTTCAGTTTTCAACTCCTTAGGTAATGAAGCTCTTCTTGGTTTAGCTTTATCCTGATCGTTGTTCCCCAACTGAACGTAAGGTCCATAAGGTCCGAATCGCAAAAATACTTTTTCTCCAGTATTTGGATCAGTTCCGAGATCTGATGGACCGCTTAAAATTTGATCAACTTTCTTTTTATCTAAATCTCCTGGAGTAATATCCATTGGAAGATTACCTTTCGCCTGAATTTGATTTCCAGATTCATCAATTTTTATACCCTCTAGCCACGGTCCGTTAGAGCCTATTCTGACAACGCAAGGTAAATCGTCGAAATCAACTTGTCTATAAGCTTTGCCATCAATATCACCCTGTGTTTTCTGCACTTTCACCTCCAGCCCATTTTTACCTTTATAGAAAGTCTCGAGGTATGGTAACCACTCAAGATTACCTGATGATATTTCATCTAATGAAGATTCCATTTTTGCAGTAAAAGTAGTATCAACTAAATCGGGGAAATGTTCTTCTAAAAGAGCAGTAACAGCAAAAGCTGTAAAGGTTGGGGCCAAAGTATTGGAAGATATATTTGCATAACCTCTATCAACAATTGTCCCAATAATGCTCGCATATGTAGAAGGTCGTCCAATCCCCTCTTTCTCAAGAACTTTAACTAATGCAGCCTCGGTGTATCTTGCAGGCGGCTTAGTCTCATGATAGGTAGATTCTGATTTGGTAACTTCTAGAAATGTTCCCGATGTAAGGCTTGGAAGAATTACTTCTTGCTCTTCAAGTGATGAACTAGGATCATCACTACCCTCAACATAAGCTCTAAAGAATCCTGCAAAATCAATACTTTTACCACTCGATTTAAATAATCCGTTCCCAACACTAATTTCAGCATTGATCATTGTTAATCTAGCCTCCGCCATTTGACTAGCAACAGTTCTTTTCCAGATTAAATCGTAGAGCGATAAGTCTCTTCCAGTAAGATTGGTTTCTTTTGGTGTTTTGAATACCTCACCTGCAGGCCTAATGGCTTCATGTGCTTCTTGAGCATTTCTTGCATTTGAATTGAATTGCCTAGGAGAGTTAGATAAATACTCCTTCCCATACCTAGAAGTGACACATTCTCTAGCTGCTTTAATTGCTTGTTCAGAAAGATGAACTGAGTCAGTTCTCATATATGTTATGAAACCCCTCTCATAAAGACCTTGAGCACATCTCATAGTTTCTCTTGCAGATAAACGAAGCTTCCTATTTGCTTCTTGTTGCAATGTACTTGTTGTAAAAGGAGGAACTGGCTTACGAGTAGTTGGTTTTTTTTCAATTTTTGATACTAACCAATCCTCAGAAGAAAAAGTCCTCAGTAAATCATTTACTTTTTCTTCTCCAATTATTAAAGATTTATTTCCTTCTTTTAATCTACCGGTATGCTCATCAAAATCAGAACCATTAGAAATTCTTTGACCGTTTAAGCTAAATAATTTTGCTTCGAAAGTAACATTATCTTTTACTAAGGCAGCTTTAATCCCCCAGTAACTAGCTTTTTTGAAAGATCTTCGTTCTCTCTCTCTTCTTACAAGAAGTCTTACTGAAACTGACTGAACACGACCAGCAGATAAACGAGGGGCTACTTTCTTCCATAGTAGAGGAGATAATTCATATCCAAAAAGCCTGTCCAGGATTCTTCTAGTTTCTTGAGCTTGAACAAGTTCCATATCAATTTCTCTTGTTTGATCTAAAGCTTTATTAATTGCCTTTTTTGTAATCTCATGGAAAACCATTCTCTTAGTTGGTATTTTAGGCTTAAGTATTTGCAGAAGATGCCAACTAATGCTTTCTCCCTCTCTATCTTCATCAGTTGCTAGCAAGAGTTGAGTCGCACCTTTTAACGCATCTTTCAACTCTTTAACAACCTTTTTCTTATCTTTTGGAACTATATAAAGTGGTTCAAAATCTTCTGTTGTATTTACCCCTATTCTTGACCATTTTTCCTTTTTAACTGCAGCAGGAATTTCAGCAGCTCCTTTCGGAAGATCTCTTACGTGCCCCATTGAAGCGAGAACTTCATAATTAGCAGGCAAAAACTTTCTTATTGTTTTTGCTTTAGTGGGACTTTCAACAATAACAAGTGTGTGATCCAAGGTTTATTTCAAAAATGGTGTTTTTGTTCAGTTAGGGCATATTATGATTATTTGAAGCTTTTTCAAGTAATTTCTTCTGAAAATTTCAAAAATCATACCCACAAATTATAATCAAGTTAAGATTAACTCCTAGACTCTTACAATCAAACATCTAATTTAATCCAATTTAATAAAGTGCCCAACGATTTCTTTACAATTAATTTAAATGCTCAAGCCATTATTCCTGAGGCTTTTATTTTATTAGGTATTGTTGGGACTCTTCTTGTAGATTTAGCTGGAGAAAAAACTGCATCAAAGTGGGCACCAATTATTTGCTATTTATCAATAGGTAGCTCACTTTTTAGCTTGGCATTGCAGTGGAGCAATCCAGTAGACACAGCATTTCTCGGTTCCTTTAATTCAGATAATTTGGCAATCGCGTTTAGAGCAATTATATCTTTGTCAACTTTAATTTCATTACTTATAAGTTGGCGTTATACAGAACAAAGTGGGAGTCCTATAGGCGAGTTCGCAGCGATAGTTCTTTCGGCAACTCTTGGAGCAATGCTTTTGTGTGGATCTACTGACCTCATTAGTGTATTTATATCTCTCGAGACTTTATCGGTAGCAAGCTATTTACTTTCTGGATATCTCAAGAGAGACCCAAGAAGTTCAGAGGCAGCTTTAAAATACCTTCTTGTGGGGTCAGCCGCTGCTGCAGTCTATTTATATGGCTCCTCTTTTCTTTATGGATTAAGTGGCTCCACAAACTTAGCAACAATTGGTTTAGAGATAATCAACAAGCCATCTTTCATTACTTCTCTAGCTCTTGTATTTGTCTTATCAACTGTTGCATTTAAAATCGCTGCAGTTCCATTTCATCAATGGACTCCTGACGTATATGAGGGATCGCCTACACCTGTAGTGGCATTCTTATCAGTAGGTTCAAAAACAGCAGGATTTGCATTCGCAATACGGATATTAAGCACTACTTTCTCCTCTTTCGATGAAGAATGGAAACTTTTATTCACTATATTGGCCATATTAAGCATGGCTCTAGGAAATGTTGTAGCTCTGGCACAAACATCAATGAAAAGGATGTTAGCTTACAGTTCTATCGGTCAAGCTGGATTTGTAATGATCGGAATAGTATCTGGGACACAAGATGGTTTATCAGCAGCTGTTTTATATTTAGCTGCATATCTTTTTATGAATTTGGGTGCATTTTCATGTGTAATACTTTTCTCACTAAGAACTGGTTCCGATAGAATTCTTGATTACTCAGGACTCTATCAAAAAGATCCTCTCATAACATTAGGTTTAAGTCTTTGCCTCCTTTCTCTTGGAGGTTTACCTCCAATGTTAGGATTTTTTGGAAAAATATATTTGTTCTTTGCAGGTTGGGCTAATCATCAATATCTATTAGTTATCGTTGGATTAGTAACTTCAGTTATATCTATTTATTACTACATTTCAGTTATAAAAATGATGGTAGTTAAAGAACCACAAGAAGCTTCTGAAATAGTCAAATCATATCCCGAAATTAATTGGAAAATTGTAGGATTGCCTCCTTTAAGAATTGCATTATATACTTGCGTGGCGGTAACAGCTCTTGGAGGGATCTTATCTAACCCTCTTTTTAAATTAGCCAACACAGCAGTCTCAGAGACGCCTTTCTTACAAGATATTATTGCCATAACAAATAATATCGCCTAGAAGAATTTTTCAATAAGTGTCTAAGAAAGTCGCAAGTTTAGAAAGAATATCTAAAACTTATGGGAAGGATGATCTAACTGTTAAAGCCTTAGACTCCATAAACTTAGAAATTTATAAAGGTGACTATTTGGCTGTTATGGGAGCAAGTGGCTCAGGTAAAAGTACAGCAATGAATATCATTGGATGTCTAGATAGACCGTCTGAAGGTGTTTATAAATTAAATGGTATACCTGTTGAAAATTTATCTGATGATGAGCTAGCTGAGATTCGTAACCAAAAATTAGGTTTCGTTTTTCAACAATTTCATCTTCTCTCAGACGCAACTGCTCTAGAGAACGTAATTTTACCAATGATTTATGCAGGCATTGAGCCAGAGCAAAGATTGGAGAGAGGTAAAATTGCCTTAAAAAAAGTTGGGCTTTCTGAAAGAATGAATAATCGCCCTAACCAATTATCAGGAGGACAACAACAACGAGTAGCTATTGCTAGAGCTATTATAAATAACCCAGCAATATTGTTAGCTGACGAACCTACTGGAGCACTAGATTCGAAAACAACTGAAGATGTACTAGATCTGTTTGACAAACTTCATGAATCTGGAATAACAATAGTTTTAGTTACGCACGAAGATGAAGTTGCAAATCGAGCAAAAAAAATTGCAAAATTTAAAGATGGAAAAATCGTCGAATTAATAGTTAATTAAATTCAAAACCTTCTAATGATCTTTTGTTCAGTTTGATTTTGAATTCTCAAATTCCCATTCGAATCAATATCTTTAATCTTCCATGTATTAGGACAAAAACCACTAGGTAAAAATCTTTTAGTGAGGTACCTATTTGCCGACTTAATCACATATTCTTTTTTTTTATTGCATTCAATTGAATCATGAAAAGCTTTAAGAACTTTTGCAGTCCAGTAATATTGATTAATATTCTTGGTTTTAAGTATTTTTGATAATGAAATACCTTCTAGTGGAGTATGATTTAAAACATTCATGCCAAGACCTATTCTGACATAGTTAATTTCTTTACCTCTTGTTATGACTCTCGGTAAAAATCCAATCAACTTTTTTGAACCAACAAAAATATCATTTGGCCATTTCAAAAAAACATTTATATTTTCCTGACTAAGCATTTCACATATTTTTATTCCTAAAGACAAACTAAATATTTGGCTTGTAAATTCTTTTGAAAATATTGGATAAGCTGCACTTAACCAAATTCCCCCTTTTGGGGAAACCCAAGCTTTTGAGTTTTGACCAAACCCTGAGAACTGCTCTCTCGCGATGATTGCTACTGGCTGGTCTTTCTTAATTGCAGAACATTCAAGCCAATGTGAGAGCTCATTTTCAGTGCTTTTGCATTTTAATTTATACTTAAGTCTCCAATTTGGATATTGACCATTAATTTTTCTTAGATAAAAAACAGTCTTAGCTGCAGATCCTGTAACTTTCACAAATTCTTTATTAAAACGACGAGCATCTTTTTTAAGATTAGATTAACTTTAGTCTTAATATGTAATTTTTACAAATTGAACAAAAAGTATTTGCCCATAATTAATAAAAGGAATCCAGATCCATTAAGAAATTGTCTTGATAATTTCAAAAAATCATGGGAAGAATTAGATAAGTTTTCTAGAATCAATGAAAAATGGAAAGACTTAATAGGTTCGGAACTATTTCAAGAGTGCGAACCATTAAATATTGATAACAAAATACTTACTATTGCCGTTAATAATCCACAGTGGCGTCAGGCATTAATCTACAACAAGCATAAATTAAAAGAAAGAATCGAGAAAATTGGAATAACTTTGAATCAAATAAAAATAATCCAAAATTATGAAATTAAAAATAGAAATACTAAAGCCACTGATGCAAAGATTGTTTGGGATAAGCATCCAAGCAGAATCCAGAAAAATAATATGATTAATTGCAATCTCTGTAATTCCCCAACTCCTGATGGCGAAATTAAAAGATGGGGAAAATGTTCTTTTTGTTGGAGAAAAATAAATAAGTAAATTCTTTATTTAGTTAAAATTAATATTCCCATTTGACCAAAAAAAATAGTTCTATATTCAGCTTTTTTAAAACCAACTTCCTTGGCAATTTTTATAAGCTGATTTTTCCTTGGAAAATTTCTTATACTTTTTTCAATATATTCGTACTCTGGACCTAAATTAAATAGTCGCGAAATTGTTACTACAATAAATCTTAAATATATTTTCTGAAAAATATTAGATAAAGAATTTTTTTTTGCATGATTAAAATCTAGGAATCCTGCCCTTCCTTTATTTTTTAAAAGATTAAAAACCTTTTCTATTCCTTCTTCAACACTATGCAAATTTCTTAATCCATAGGACATACAAATCCCATCATAATTTTTCGAAATATCATTAATTCCTAAAACATCTTTAGTTTCCCACTTAATAATTTTATTTTTTTTAAGATCTGATTTTTGCTTTGCAATTTTCAATATATTCTTAGCACTATCTATACCTGTAATCGAGCCCCTTGGACTTACTCTTTTAGAAATCAAGAATGCCAAATCTCCAGTTCCGCAGCATAAATCAGCCCAATCCTCGCCATCTAAAGGTTTTAACAAATGAACTAATCTCCTTTTCCATAATTTGTGTAGTCCAAAACTTAATAGATTATTTAAAAAGTCATATTTATAAGAAATTTTATTAAATATATTTTTAACTTCGATAGTTTTTGTGAATTTCATTTTTGAATTTAAAAAACTTTTTTTTGGAATAAATTTAAATTTTTATTCATATGGTCTAATTGGGAGTTTTTTTTCGAGAAGAAAAGTTTTTATTTCTTTTAAAGTAAGTTTCTTATCATGAAGTAATGATGCCAAAAGGGCTGCAGATGCCCTGCCATCTTTAAAAACATCATAAATATCCTGTAGACAGCCTGCTCCCCCTGAGGCAATTACAGGGATGTTAACAACATTGGCAACAGATTCAGTCAGATGTAAATCATAACCATTTTGCGTGCCATCACCATCCATTGAAGTTAGCAAAATTTCCCCAGCACCTAATTCCTCAACTTTTTTTGCCCAACTTAATACATCTATTCCGGTATTTTCTCTCCCTCCTTTTATATATACCTCCCATTGATCAACATTATTAACTTTTCTTCTAGCATCAATTGCCATCACTATACATTGATTTCCAAATTCTTTAGAACTTTTAGAAATTAAATCAGGATTTCTTACAGCAGAGGAATTTAAGCTCACTTTATCAGCTCCTGCTCTTAAAAGATCATTAATAGAAGAAACAGAATCTATACCGCCACCAACTGTAAAAGGGATTTTTACAGATTTTGCTGTCCTAGAGACAAGATCAACTAGTGTATTTCTATTTTCCACACTTGCTCTTATATCCAAAAATACTAATTCATCTGCGCCTTCATCAGAATACCTGCATGCCAACTCAACAGGATCACCTGAGTCTCTCAAGTTAACAAAATTGACACCTTTTACGACTCTGCCATTGGCGATATCTAAACAAGGTATTAAACGAAGAGCAACCATTTTAGTAAAAATTGTCCAAATGCTGTTAATCTTGCATAATAGCTTCCATTTTACCTCTTATGGCTGAAACAAAATTATTACCCAAAATCGGTAGTAAGATTAAAATTAACATTAACAAAGTAAAAGACAGACTACCAGCAAAACTGATTGATCAAATATCCTCTAATCCTAAAGCCGTAATAACAGGTTATAAAATGACTGATGGTAGGAGTATTGGAATTACTGCAAAATTTCAGAATGGTGAGGAAAACTGGTTTTTCCCAGAAGAAATTGAGAAAGGTTAAATAGTAAAGTGAATGATCCAAAACAACTATTAGGAATTAAGGGTGCCTCTGAGACTTCAAGTATATGGAAACTCCGTATACAGTTAATGAAACCTATAACGTGGATCCCATTGATATGGGGTGTTATTTGCGGAGCAGCTGCAAGTGGAAATTTTGAATGGACTTTTAGTAATGTTTTAGCTTCGCTAGCGTGTATGTTAATGAGCGGCCCGCTTCTAGCTGGTTATACCCAAACCATCAATGATTTTTTTGATAAAGAAATAGATGCAATTAATGAGCCAAATAGGCCAATTCCTTCTGGCAAAATTTCTATTAAAGAGGTGAAAATACAAATTTGGGTATTACTTATTGCAGGCTTAATAGTTGCTTTTCTATTAGATTTATACGCTAAGCACAAATTTCCTTCAGTGCTCCTTTTAGCATTAGGAGGATCTTTTGTTAGTTATATATATTCTGCTCCGCCTCTTAAATTAAAACAAAATGGTTGGCTTGGAAATTATGCATTAGGTGCATCTTACATAGCTTTACCTTGGTGGGCAGGACAAGCTTTATTTGGGAAATTAACTATAGTAACAGCATTACTAACTCTTGCATATAGCCTTTCAGGACTTGGTATTGCTGTTATTAATGATTTCAAAAGCGTTGAAGGAGATTCAAAGTTAGGATTAAATTCATTACCAGTAATATTTGGAATTAAAAATGCGAGTAGAATAAGTGCAGGACTAATTGATATTTTTCAATTAGCCATGGTTTTAGTATTAATTTTAATTGGTCAACACCTCGCATCTGTAATTTTAGTTTTGTTGGTAATTCCACAAATCACATTTCAAGATATGTGGTTACTAAGAGATCCTCTTAAGTTTGATGTCAAATATCAAGCAAGTGCCCAGCCGTTTCTTATAACTGGAATGTTAGTTACAGCTCTAGCTATAGGACATAGTTTTTTAGTGACTTAAAGTGCAAAAGATTAAATCCAAATCTTTTGTTTTAATAATTCCATTATTAATTATTTCCGGGATATCATTTTATATTTATAATCTTATATTTTCTACATTAAAATTTGATCCATCTAAAAATAAAAGTTCACGAGAAACCAAATATTCATATATAGTACTTTCTTCTGAAAATAAGATATTAAGTAAACTAAGCCGCAAATTTGAAATCGACAATAGTGAATACAAAATCCCGCTTTTTATTAAACATTCTTTTATATCATCTGAAGATAAAAGATTTTTTAAACATAATGGAATAGATTTTAAAAGTATTTCACGTGCACTTTTTCAAAACATTAGAAGTGGCTTTGTAAAGGAGGGAGGAAGTACGATTACTCAACAAGTTGCTAGATTACTTTTTCTTAATAATGATTTAACTTTTCAAAGAAAAATCAAAGAAATATTTATATCGCTCATACTTGAATTTAGATATAACAAAAATCAAATTTTAAAATTATATTTAAATAATATTTATTTAGGAGAAGGAGCATACGGGGTTAACGAGGCTTCTCAAGTTTATTTTGGAAAACTTATAGAAGAATTAACCTTATCAGAGATCGCTTTGATTGCAGGATTAGCTCCAGCCCCATCAATATATTCACCTTATCAAAACTTAGAATTAGCAATTCAAAATAGGAATAAAGTTCTTGAATCAATGTATCTAGATGGATATATTTCTCTTATAAATAAAAATGAGGCTATTAAGGAGAAAATAAATTTAAATTATCAAAAATCTGATAATTATTTTGAAGATAAATTACTCATAAATTTTATTCTTGATGAAACAGATAAAAGAATTGAAAATAAAAATGATTATGAATTTTTAATAATTAAATCTTCTATAAATAAAGATTGGCAAGAAAGAGCACAAAGAATTTCAAGATATATAGAGCCTAAACAGATTGAATTTGCATTGTTATCAATCGAATCAAATACAGGACTAATCAGGACAATGGTAACTAGCAAAAATCCGTCAATAAATGAATACAATAGAGTGACTTCATCTATTAGACCTTTAGGTTCTACTTTTAAAATAATTCCTTATGGCGCAGCATTAATAGATGGTATAAATTTAAGTGATAAATTTGAAGACTTGCCAAAATGCTGGGTAAATTATTGCCCAAAAAATTTTGCGGATAAATATAGAGGAAAAATAACTTTAATTGAATCTTTTAAAAGTTCATCCAATATCGTTCCAATATCAATAACAAAAAAAATTGGCCTAAAAAATATTATAAATCTGGCTAATTCATTCGGTCTTGGTTACAAACAAGCTTTTGAAGAATTTCCATCATTAGCAATTGGTTCTTATGGAGATAATCTTTTAAATATTACAAATGCGTATTCTGCAATAAATAATAATGGAACGATTCAAAGTCCAAGTATCTTAGAAAAAATAGAATCATTTAATAATCAATCTATTTGGGAAAACAAATTTATTTCTAAGAAAATCTTAGATTTAAAAGTGAATAAAAAAATAAATAAACTTCTTCAAAAATCAGTAAAAGAAGGCAGTTCTAAAGCAGCCTTTATAAAAGGAGAGAAAATTTACGGGAAAACAGGAACATCTGATGGTAATAAAGATCTTTGGTTTATTGGTTCAATTTATAATCTTACAACAGGTATCTGGATAGGTTACGACGACAATAGAGATTCCCAATTATCTAGTGCCAATGCAGCTTATTTATGGAAGAAATTTATAGCTGAAATTTATAAAATCTCAATTAAAAAATAAATTTTATTTTTTAATTTTATAAGAAATTATTGCAGCATAAAATCCATCGCCAGAATAACTTAGACTAGGTAAAATTTGTTTTTGGCTTACTAATTTTAATCCTTTATTTTTTTCAATAAATCTTTGAATTAAAAGATTATTTTCATCTGGACAGATTGTACAAGTTGAGTAAACTAATGTTCCATTTTTTTTCAAAAGAGGAAATATATTGTTTAATAGTTTTTCCTGCAATAAAGTTAAGGATTTTATTTTCTCCTTACTCAATGACCATCTAGAATCTGGATTTCTGGAGAGAGTTCCAATACCAGAACAGGGAGCATCAATTAATATTTTATCAAAGTAAAATTTAAAGTTGGGATTCAAATCAATTAAATTTGTTGCATCAGCCTTCATGATACTTACTGATTTTAAATTTAACCTATCTATATTTGATTGCATTATTTTCAATCTTTTTGCTGATCTATCTACAGCAATAATTTCAGCACTATCATTTGTTAATTCTGCGAGGTGGGTAGACTTACTTCCTGGAGCTGCACAAGCATCTAAAATCTTTTCACCTTCTTTTGGATTTAAGAGAGGTGCTATCCACTGAGAAGATCTATCTTGAATTGTCCAAAGTCCATCACTATATCCTGGTAAATTTTTTATAGATCTTGGATTAGATTTTAAAGTAATTCCATTATGTAAATCACTAATAATTTCAGCATCAATCTTATTTTCATGAAGTACTTTCAAAAAGTTATCTAAATTAGTTTTTAATTGGTTAATTCTCAAATCAATTGATGGTTTTTTATTGAATGCCTTAATGATATTTTCACCCTCGCTATTGCCTACCCATTTATAAAGATCCTTCACAAGCCATAATGGAAATGATTCAAGATATGAGATTCTTTCTTTTCTATCAGAAGATAATTCCGGAAAGATTTTTTGTTCTAATTTTCTTGATGCATTTCTCAATATGGCATTTACAGTTCCCGCTAAACCATTTAAATCTGTTTTTTTAGCTACTTCTACAGTGGTAGAAATAGCAGCAGGAAATGGGATTTTATCCATTTTCAATAGTTGATACAAACCTATATGTAGAAGCCATCTTAACTTTGGAGGCTGCTTTTTATGAGTAATTTTTGATGTATGATCCGTCCAAAGATCAAGAAATTTTCTATACCTAATACATCCAAAAGATAATTCCGTAATAAAAGCTATATCAAGAGGATTAAATTGATAATTTTTTAAAACCTTTTCAAGAGCATGATCAGAAAAATCACCAGAACTAACTTTTAATAAAATTTCCCAAGCTGCCTTTCTTTGTAAATATCCTATGCTCAAAATATAATTAATTTTTTAAAGATAACTTTAATATACAAAAAATTCAGGAATTTAAACTACTTTTTGAATTGCAGAATTAAACCAAATAAAACCTAAGATAGAAATAAGAGAAAGATTAAATCCTAAAAAAAGAAAGATATTCAAAGAATGGATTCTTTCCCGAAAAAATATTTTTTTCTCTTTTTGATACTTCATTATTAAAAAAAACTTATTCAGGATTTCAAACGGCAACCAATATTGATAGATCCTGCATCAAGCATTCTGCCTAATTTAATTGCTATGGATTCCTCCAACCTAGTGAAATTAGATTGATGGGTAGTTATCCAATCTAATTCAGAAAAAGTGATAATTCCCGTCAAATTACTTTTTAAAAAAAGTGTTCCAATTTCCATTAGATAAATCTAATTTTCTTTAAGCTAACATCCGTACTTAATATTTCTTCATAACATAATATTCTTTTAATTTTTCAAAGACAACTGTAGGTTATCACTCTTACATTTATTGAATATCTTTTAAAAATTTATCGGCCGTTTTTAAATGATTATTTAATTTTTCCTCTGACATTTTATCGAGATTTCTCGTTAACATTGCGAGACGATATTGCTTTCTAAAAAAGCTTTCATTATCTTTAATAAATTTCCAAAATAAGCCATCCCATATTTCACACCATGGGCCACTTTTAAAATTAGACATTTTTTTTACATAATTAGAGCTTGATATATATGGCTTTGTTGAAAAGATACCACCATCACTAAACTGACTCATTCCGTAAACATTTGGAACCATAACCCAATCATAGGAATCAATAAACATTTCCATAAACCATTTATAAACTTGGTTTGGGTGAATTCTGCATAGAAGCATAAAGTTGCCAACAATCATTAGCCGCTCAATATGATGACAATAACCAAATTTAATAATATTTTTTATAACAACGTCTACTGGTTCAATTCCTGTATTTCCTTGATAAAAAGATTTTGGAATTGGCTTATCTTCAAAATTCCAAAAATTACTATTTCGCATCTTTGTTCCATACTTTTTATAAACGAGGCAAATAAATTCTCTCCATCCAATAATTTGACGAATAAAACCCTCTAAAGAGTTTATAGGAACATTATTATTTTTTGCAAAAAGTAATGCTTTATTTACTACTACATCTGGGGTTAATAAGCCGCTATTTAAAAGAGGAGAAAGTAAACTGTGCCATAAAAAAGAATTTTCTTTAGAAATAGCATCCTCATAATCTCCAAATAAGAAAAATCTATGTTTAAAAAAATCATTTAACCATTCATCTGCCTCTTCAAAATTAGTTGGATATAAAAAGTTATTACTTTCTCCAATAAACTCAATATCAAAAGTGGCTAATGACCTTTCTGCATTAACTACAAATTTATTTTTTTGTAATTTAGGTGTATCGGGTATATTGATTTTTTTGGGTAATTTTTTTCTGTTCATTTCATCGAAACTCCATTTGCCACCTTCAGGTGTATCGTCAGGATTAACTAATATCTTTTGGCTCTTTCTTTGATTCTCATAAAATCTACCCATAAGAGGTTTTTTTGCATTTGATGCAAATAAATCTTTTAAATCTTCACTACTCATAAACATAGGAGAAGGTAAAATATTTAAAGCTAAATTATTACTTTCAACAAAATTATTAATCCTCTTCATTATTAGAAAATCATGAGGATCAATGAGATTTATTTTCTGATATTTATTTTTAATAAATTCCGATAAGTAATCAACTGTAGAAACATTATTCTTGTTTTCGATATATAAAACTTTAAAGCCAGATATTTCTAAATAATTTTTATAAGCGAGCATAGATGCTCTATGAAAAACTAACTTATTTTTATGGTTAATTAATTTATGAAACTTATCATTTCCAAAAAATAATGAGTCTTCCAAAATCAAAACTTCACAATTTATTTTTAAGATTGGGCTTTCTCTAAAAAGTTGATTCGGGAAAATAATTGATACTTGTTTCATCTTTGCGACTTCCTGTTACTGCATCTTTTTGAACAGTAAATAACATCATCCCAGCAGTTTTTCCATTTTTTACGCCACTCAAACGGCCTTTTGCAAACAGGACAAGTTTTAGTAGAAAGATTTTTCAAAATTTATAATTTTCTTTTATGAGTAGATTTAAATCTAGTTGAATCTTTAAGGGCCATATGTTTTGTATTTCTTCCCGAAACTCTCTTTCTCCAGACTTTGAAAGATTTGGGTTTAAGATTTTGACGCATAATTTTTATCGCATCTTCCTCTTTTAAACCAAATTGATACTCGATAGCTTCAAAGGGTGTTCTATCTTCCCAACACATTTCTATTATTCTATCTATATCTATACTTTCCATAGTTATTGTTCACATTGTGAGGTACAAAGTTTTTCAATATCGGATCTACCTGTAATTTGAAGTCTATATTTTGCCCAATATCTGTAAACCAATCTCAATAATGGAGATAAGAGCTTAATCTTCAAGGGATAATAAACCCAACCTAAACCAACTAATTCATAAGAATATGCAAGTACATCTAGTCCCCTAATAATTTCACCATTTTCAATAATCCCATGTAGGTTTGACATAGCTTCTGAATATGAGATGTCATTAAAAAGACGTTGATCATAGTCCTTACTATTAATATCTATAAATGCAATTTGATTTAAGGTATCTCTTTTTTTAAGAAAATTTGTTTCTCTCAAACAAAGTGGGCAACCACCATCGAATAAAAAAGTTAATTTATTTTTCATATTTTTATTCAAATATAGAAATTAAATAACTTTTTTGTGGAATAAAAAATTTTTTTTTAGAGTACAAGCTTTATAAAGCCTTAATAATTGCCAGTTCTAATTTAGTGAAAATACATTATCTTATTAATTAATAAGCCATTGATTAAGGGATACATCAATGGTTTAAAACTATTTACGATCAGTCATCTAGAAGATGAACTCCTTCTCCTACATCAGGAGTAAATTTACAATATTTTTCAAAGATAAGTCCAACACCTCTCATTTTTTCTCCTAATTCATCGTTAAATTTTATCCATTCTTCAGATTCACGATCCGGCAAATCCCACCCTTGTCTTTCTACCATACTTGTAATTACTGTATAGTCCCATTCTATGTATGCCATTGAGTTAATTTAAACTACCAAAATATTATAAACCAAGAGATTTAATAGGTAATCAATATTTTTTGAATATAATTTAAAAGTGTGAAAAATTATAAATGTCAATTTTGCCAAGAAGATTTGAACGAATCAAGAGTGTTTTAGATTGCAGAATGAAAAACTTGAGTGTTTTAGTTGAGGATGTCAATAAACCACATAATTTATCTGCGATATTAAGGACATGTGATGCCGCAGGAGTTTTCGAAGCAAATTTTATTAGTAAAACAAATGCCGTTAAGACTTTTAATAGTACTGCTCAAGGAAGTCAAAAATGGGTAAAGCTGAATAATCATGAAAACACTATCACTGCAATATCAAATTTAAAGAATAAGGGTTTTAAATTATATGGAACGACTCTTAATAGCAAATCAGTGGATTATAGAAATTTTGATTATTCTCAAAATACATGTTTTGTTTTAGGAGCAGAAAAATGGGGACTAAGTAATGAACTTATATCAATGGTTGATCAATCAATTTTTATACCTATGAGAGGTATGGTTCAATCTCTGAATGTTTCAGTTGCTGCTTCTATATTATTATTTGAAGCTGTTCGCCAAAGAAAAAATAAAGGTATATTGCCCTCTAATGGAGAAGGGTTAAATATAGATGAATATCAAAAAACACTTTTTGAATGGTGTTACCCAGAATTAGCTGTGGTTTATAAAAATTCAGGTAAAGAATATCCAAAGTTGAATGATCAAGGAGAACTCGATCCTAGTACAGATAACTAAATTTATTCAGAATTTTGACTATCAAAAATTTCTTCAAGGTCCTCTCCTATAAAAGAAAGACCTAAAACTAAAAAAAACATTGCCAAACCTGGGAACAAAGCCGTCCACCAGATACCTGTAGGTAAAGCGGCAAGAGCCAGATTTAAATCACTTCCCCACTCTGGGACATCTGCAGGAACGCCAAGGCCTAAAAATCCTAAACTTCCTAATACCAAAACAGCATCTGCAGCATTTAGGGTAAGCAGAATAGGCAATGGTGTTATTACATTTGGGAGGATATATTTAAAAATAATTTTTTTAACATCAGCTCCTGCAACTTGAGCCGCCTCCACATAAGTTTCGGATTTAACCAATATTGTCTGATTTCTGATTAATCTAAAATATTGAGGGGAGTAAACAATACACAATGCCAAAGCCGCGTTAAGGATACCCTTACCCAATACAAAAGCCACAACAACTGAAAGCAAAATTACAGGTATTGAAAAAATAGTATCCATTATTAGTGATAAGCATTTATCAAAAAAACCTCCAAAATATCCACTTAATAATCCCAATGGCAAACCCAAACTTAATGAAAAAAGAATAGCTAAGAATACAACTTCTATCGCTAATGATGATCCTTGCAAAGTTCTTAAGCAAACATCTCTTCCTAATCTATCTGTGCCACAAAAATGATTCAGAGAAGGCGGGGCAAAGATATCATTGCTTAACATTGAAAATGAGTAGCCAAAAAAATTATTGGCCTCTAAAAATTTCATTATTAAAACAACAAGAAGATAAAAAAGTACAATTAAAAATCCAGCTTTTCTGATATTTGCGCCGACACGATTAAATGAGTTAATATCCAAAATCTTTTTTTAAAGATATAAATGAAATATACCGAATTCTTTTAAAAATAAGTAGTTATAAATTTTAAATTAAAAGAAATCACTGGTTTAATTTCAAGACTGCCATAAAAGCTTCTTGAGGGACTTCAACTTTACCCATTGCCTTCATCCTCTTTTTACCTTTGGCTTGTTTCTTTAAAAGTTTCTTTTTCCTAGAAATATCTCCTCCATAACATTTAGATAAAACATCTTTTCGCAAAGCACTTATGCTTTCACTTGCAATAATCCTGCTACCGATTGATGCTTGAATAGGTATTTTAAATTGTTGTTTTGGAATAAGTTCTTTTAATTTCTCAACTAAACTTCTGCCAATTCCATAAGCCTTATCTTTATGAACAATAGAAGTTAATGGATCTGCTCTTTCTGAATTTATTAGAACATCTAATCTAACAAGGTCATTTTTTCTATAGCCAATCAAATGATATTCCATTGATGCATAACCTTGGGTTCTACTTTTCATTTGATCAAAGAAATCTGTAACAACTTCTGCTAATGGAATTTCATAAATTAAGGTAACTCGATCTGTTGTTATGTATTTCATATCTAAAAATACTCCCCTTCTTTCCTGACATAAACCCATTAATGTTCCATTAAATTCATTGGGTGCATAAATTTCCATTTTCACATAAGGCTCTTCTATTGATTCTCTAAGTTGTGGATCAGGAATTGTAGAAGGATTATCAATAAAGATATGTTCCTGCTGATTTAAATTAACTTTATAAATAACTGATGGAGCCGTTACGATTAGATCCAAGTCATATTCTCTTTCTAATCTTTCTTGGACAATCTCCATATGAAGAAGTCCTAAGAATCCGCACCTAAATCCGAAGCCCATTGCGCTACTGGTTTCGGGCTCGTATTTTAAAGCTGCATCAGATAATTGTAATTTTTCAAGTGATACTCTTAAATCTGGGAATTGATCAGCATCAGTCGGGAATAAGCCACAAAAAACCATAGGATTTGCTGTCTTATAACCAGGCAAAGGATCATTGGCAGGTGAATTTAAAAGAGTAATCGTATCTCCCACTCTCGCATCAGCAACTGATTTTATAGAAGCGGCTAAATAACCAACTTCTCCTGCATGTAATTCATCAACTTGCTGCTGATCAGGGGCCATTATTCCTATCTCATCTAGTTCATAATTTTTTTTACTTGCCATTAATAATATTTTTTCTCTTTTATTAAGAGACCCAGATATCACCCTGAAATAAACAATCACTCCTCTGTAAGGGTCATAATAAGAATCAAAAATAAGTGCCTTCGTAGGTAGTTTAATTTCATCTTGAGGAGGAGGTATTCTTCTTACAATTGCTTCCAAAATATCTTTAATACCAACTCCAGTTTTTGCTGAACAATTTATTGCATTAGATGTATCGAGTCCAATAATTTCCTCTATTTCTTGTTTTATTTTTTCAGCATCAGCACCTGGTAAATCAACTTTATTTAAAACAGGAATTATTTCAAGATTATTTTCTAAGGCAAGGTAAACATTAGCTAAGGTTTGAGCTTCTACTCCTTGACTTGCATCAACAACGAGTAAAGCGCCCTCACAAGCTTGAAGAGATCTACTAACCTCGTAAGAGAAATCAACATGCCCTGGAGTATCTATTAAGTTCAAAACATATTCTTGGGAATCGTCAGCTTTATATTTCATCCTAGCGGCCTGTAACTTGATAGTAATTCCTCTCTCTCTTTCAAGATCCATACTGTCCAAGAATTGTTCTTGCATATCCCTTTGCTGAACAGTGCCCGTATCTTGAAGCAACCTATCTGCAAGGGTAGATTTACCATGGTCAATATGAGCGATTATGCAGAAATTTCTAATTTTTGAAACCGATATATCAGTCATATAGAAAGAAAATTCTCCTCTTATTACGTCTTAATTAATACTAGCTAATTAGAATTATGGATGGAAACCAAAAATGGAATTATTTCTTTTTTTAATGTCTTTTATGAAGCTACTGTAATTTTCAGAGACTGATAGTTCTTGATAAATTAAGTCATTTATTTTTTTCTGAAGATTATGCTTATCATTTAAAAATAAAACAGATTTTTCTAGAACCTCAACCATAATTGAAACCGCAGTACTTGCTCCAGGAGAGGCGCCCAACAAAGCAGATAATGATCCATCAGATGAATTTACAATCTCAGTTCCAAATTTCAAAGCACCACCACCTTCAGTTTTTTTAATTATTTGGACTCTTTGACCAGCATTCTTTAAATACCAATCGGAAGGATTAGCTGATGGCATCATATTCTTTAAATTCTCAACTCTTGAGTCATGGTTTTTTAATGATTGTGATATTAGGTAATTAATCAAATCGTTGTTCTTGAAACCAACGTCTAACATAGAAAAAATATTATTCTTTTTAATTGAACTAAATAAATCAAAGTAAGAACTTTGTTTTAGAAATTTCGTTGTAAACCCAGCAAAAGGTCCATATAAAAGAAGTTTTTTATTATCAATCCATCTTGTGTCTAAATGAGGCACAGACATTGGTGGCGATCCAATATCAGCTTTACCATAAACTTTTGAGTTATGTTTTTCTGTTAGATCTTTTTTCTCGCAAATAAGCCATTTCCCACTAACAGGAAATCCACCATAACTTTTTGCTTCTGGAATTTTTGATTTTTGTAAATAATTAATTGTTTTTCCACCAGCACCAAGAAAAATGTAGCCAGTTCTAATTGAAGTTTTTCTACCTTCAGATCTAATTTCTAGTTCCCATTGTTTTTTATCAATTTTCTTTAAATCTACTAATTCTGTTTTGTATCTAATTTCAACATTTTTGTTTAAGGAAACTAATGACAAATACTCTTTAGTTAAAGCCTCAAAATTAATATCAGTTCCTCTAACTATTCTGGTAGCAGCAATTTGAGTAGATGGATTTCTATCTTTTGTTATTAGAGGAGCCCATGATGAAATTTCATCAAAAGATGTAGAAAATTCCATATCGATAAATTCAGGATTTTCGGTCATTTTCTGAAATCTTTTTTTTAAAAAAGAAATATTATCCTGACCAGACACAAAGCTAATATGAGGAATAAATTTTAGAAACTTCTTAATATCAATTTTCCCTGCTTCATACAATGAGGCCCATAAAGACATGGATGTTTCAAAAGAACGATTTATTGAGAGCGCTTTATCTATTTTTAGATTTCCTTTTTCATCTAGAGGGGTATAGTTTAATTCGCAATTAGCAGCGTGTCCTGTACCTGCATTATTAAAAGCTCCAGTACTTTCACTTCCTGGAGCATTTAATTTTTCTATAATAAGAAATTTTATATCTGGTAAAACTTCTGAAATTAGTAGGGCTAAAGTACTACTCATTATCCCTGCTCCTACTAAGACTGCATCAAAGTAGCTATTGTCATTAGTGGGATTTTTAGATGAAGTCACAACAGAAATTTATCTTTTTTGCAATTAATCAGATTTCTTTCTAGGCTTATTATAAAGTTAATCCAAAATTATGAGTACTGAAACACTCTCACTGACAAACGAAAATGTAGAAAAAGTCCTTGACGAGCTAAGACCTTTTTTAATTTCTGATGGAGGAAATGTAGAGATTGCAGAAATAGATGGTCCAATTGTCAAAGTCAGACTTCAAGGAGCATGTGGTAGTTGCCCAAGTAGCACTATGACTCTCAAAATGGGTATTGAAAGAAAGTTAAAAGAAATGATTCCTGAAATAAGCGAAGTTGTCCAGGTTTTATAAAAATTTTTAACTGAAATAAATATTATTTAGTTTTTAATTCCTTCAACAAAGATGATTCCATATCAAGGCAATCAATTGGAAGTCCTTGACCAATAGCGATTAAAAGAGGTGCAAGAATTCCTAAAGTAAAAACTAAATTTGATTGGCTTACATCATATTTACTCAAAGTAAAAGTTATCAAATAAATAATTGAAAAATAAGCATGTAGTGAAAAAAATTCTTTTGGCTTTAACACTGGCCACCTTAAAGTATTTCCCAAGAAATATAAAAAACCTGTCATAAATAAATAGTTACATGAAGATTAAACCAAATATAAACATAAACCTTTTTAGAGACTATGTATAAAAAAATTTACCTAAAATAATAATTAAAAAAACATTAAATCTTCGTTTCTATTTGTAAAAGCTAGACATGCAATTAAAAATACGTTTATAATTATTTGGTAGCAATAGCTACTTTTTCGTTCACCCTCTTCGGAGGGCGCAGTTCGAGTCATACCATGGAACGGGGGATGGCCGTGTTGTCACATCGAAACATGACTACTTTAACTTACAGAGGTAAAAACTACGTTCAAAACAAAGAGGCTGTTAAAAAGCAACTTGTTGAACTTACCTACAGAAGAAACGTATACACCAACAGAATGGATGACGCTTCTTCAAGTAATGAAAAAGCAGAGTTAAATTACAGAGGTGTTAATTACACTAAATAATTTAATTAAATAAAAAAAGCCCCTTTTTCAGGGGCTTTTTTTTTGGCTATATTTATCAAGAGTCCTTTAAAAAATATGTCTGAAAGTTGCTGTAATACAAACACATCGAATAAAGCACCTAATCAATTCGATCATAAAGATGCGATTCAAGAAAGATATGGCTCAGCCGCACAAGAAAAAGAAAGTTGTCTTTGTACACCAGTTGGGTTTAATCCCGTTTTACTTGAAGCAATTCCTCAAGAGGTTATAGAAAGAGACTATGGGTGTGGTGATCCAACAAAATATGTTCAAAAAAATGATATAGTCTTAGATCTTGGAAGTGGTAGCGGCAAAAATGCTTTCATTTGTGCCCAAATTGTTGGGAAAGAAGGGAAAGTTATTGGAGTTGATCAGAATCCTGACATGCTCTCTTTATCAAGATCAGCCTCTAACGAAGTTTCAAAAAATATAGGTTTCAACAATACAGAATTTCTAGAAGGTTCAATTGAAAAACTTGATGAACTAGATAAAGATTTAAATCCATTAATCGCAGATAAATCAGTTGATATTATTTTAAGTAATTGCGTTTTAAACTTGGTAAGTCCAGAATCTAGAAATAACCTTCTAAATAACATAAAAAGAGTTTTAAACGATAATGGAAGAATTGCAATTAGCGATATCGTCTCTAACAAAAAAGTTCCTTTAAGATTGCAAAATGATCATGATTTATGGACAGGATGTATTAGTGGAGCATGGTATGAGCCAGAGTTTATAAGTGATTTTAAAGAACTAGGATTTAAAAATTTAAAATTTGCAGAAAGGAGTACTGAACCTTGGAAAGTAATTGAGGATATTGAATTTAGAACAGTAACTTTAGTGGGCAATATTTAAAAAAATTCAAGAGTTAAAATATAATATAAATTTCCATGAGAAATAATCTAAGAGATCAAATACCCGCTTTAAAAAATAAGTATTATTTCAACTATGGCGGTCAAGGACCATTACCAAAATCTTCTCTAGAAGCAATAGTTAAAACTTGGGGAATTATCCAAGATTTAGGACCATTTACCAATGATATGTGGCCTTTTATTTACAAAGAAATATTGACCACAAAAAGAATCATTGCGCAAAAATTAGGTGTCAATTCAAAGAATGTAGCGTTTACCGAAAATATCTCTTCCGGTATGATTTTGCCCTTTTGGGGAATAAAAGTAGAAGAGGGAGAAGAGTTATTGATAAGTGACTGTGAACATCCTGGAGTAGTGGCTGCAAGTCGAGAATTTTGCAGAAGAAATAAATTAATATTCAAAATTTTGCCAATCCAAAAAATTAAAAATCTAAACGATGAAAATATAATTTTAGAGATTTTGAAAAATCTAAATAGTAAGACTAAGATCCTAATTATTTCTCATATCTTGTGGAACTTTGGATATAAAATTCCTTTAAAACAAATTTCTATCGAATTAAAAAATAATAGAGAAAACTCTTATCTAATTGTTGATGGTGCTCAAACCTTTGGGCACATAAAAATTGAAGAAGAAGTTTTTTATTCTGATTTATATTCAATAACTTCTCATAAATGGGCATGTGGTCCAGAAGGACTTGGAGCCATTTATGTCTCAGATAGATTTATTAATCAAACAGATCCAACAATAATTGGTTGGAAATCATTAAAAAAAGAACAAGGAATTTATGAGCCTTCAGATAATCTTTTTCATGATGACGCGAGGAAGTTTGAAGTAGCTACCTCTTGTATTCCTTTACTTTCAGGACTGCGTAATTCTTTAGATCTTTTGGATAAAGACTGCCATGAAAAAGAAAAAAACAAACATATCAGAAAATTAAGTGAAAAACTTTGGGAAAAATTAAATCAATTAAAGGGTGTTGAATTAGTTTTAGAAAAAAAATATTTAAATGGGATTGTTAGTTTTAATATCAAAAATATTAAAGATAAGGATAAATTTGTAAAGAAACTAGGAGAAAAGAAAATTTGGATTAGAGTTTTAGAAGATCCAAAATGGTTTAGAGCATGCGTACATCAAATGACTACAGAAGCTGAGATTGATTTACTTGCTAAAGAAATAAAAAAGATATTGACTTAGAGATGTAATGATATAAAGAAAAAATATTTTTTACCAAGGTATTTCCGAGTTGTCCCATGCAATAAATTTTCCAGTAGATTCTGGTGATTGATTTTTAATAATATTGATCAAGAATTGGGAGGATTTTTCTTTACTAAATAATTTATGTTCTGGAACAAATTTGTGAAAAGGTCTAGATAAATCAGTATCTACTGTTCCTGGATGAAGCAATGTGATAGTAGCCTTTGGGAAACGTCTAGCCCATTCAATACTTAAAGATTTAAAAAACTGATTTTGCGCAGATTTTGCAGCTCGATATGAATACCAACCTCCAGTTTGATTATCTCCAATGCTACCCACTCTTGCACTTATACTTGCGAAATTAAAATCAAAATCTTTTGGTATAAATTCTTCAATAGCTTTAGCTAATAAGATAGGAGAAAAGGCATTTATTGAAAAACTTTCCATCATATTTTTTTTATCAAGATGTTGTAATCTTTTTTCTGGTTGAAGAGAATCTCTATGAAGTCTACCTGTAGCATTAACAACTAGCCTTAATTTTGAAGGATGATTTGATATTTTATTTTTCAACTGCAAAAGGGATTGAGAATCCTCTATATCTAATTCCCAAAATGAATTAAATTCACTTTTTCTTCCACACAAAACAACATCTAAATCTTTTTCACTTTTATTCAGATCTTTAGCTAGTTGTGTTCCAATTCCACCTGCACCTACAACTAAGGCTAAGCCTTTCATTTTATTAAAAATAACTAAATTTGATTCTACGAAACTTTTCTTGTGATTTGCGTAAAGATCTTTCTTATTTGATTAGGAAATTTTATTGAGATTTATTTTTTTCTTTTAATAATTTATAAGCTATTTCTCTATCATCAAAATTAATAACTTTATCATTGAGAATTTGGTAGTCTTCATGTCCTTTTCCTGCAATTAAAACAATATCTTCTTTATTGGCAAATTTAATAGATTCACTTATTGCTTTAAATCTATCAATCTCAATTTTTATTTTTTCTCTTTTTTTTATACCCATCAAAATATCATTTACTATCTTTTGGGGTTCTTCTGATCTTGGATTATCTGAAGTTATAAAAAGTTGATCAGATAACTCTTCAGCTATTGATCCCATTAAAGGCCTTTTACTACGGTCTCGATCTCCGCCACAGCCAAAAACAGTTATGAGTTTCCCTTCACAAAGTTTTTTAATTGATTGCAAAACTTTTTTTAATCCATCAGGGGTGTGGGCATAATCAACAATTACTGTTGGAAGTGATCTTAAAACGACATCATTATCAATTTGTATTTTCTCCATTCTCCCAGGAGCACCAGGGAAAGATTGTATTAACTTTGATAGATCTTTTAAAGAAAAATTAAGTTTATACAATATTGTTATTGCTTGAATCGCATTCATTAAATTAAATTCACCAACAAGTGGAACAAAAAGTTGAATTTTTTCCCTAGGTGTATGAAAAATACAGGTGGAGCCACTTTCAGTAAATTTTTTATCTGTTACGAAAAAAAAATCATCATTTTCAAATTCACTTTCAGTAATCTTTGTAGAGACTAATGAAGATTTTTTTTCAAGATCAAATGATAATCTAGATATCCAATGGTCGTCATGATTTAATACACAAATTCCATCTTTTTCTTTTAAGTAAGGTGGGAAAAATAATTTTCTTTTTGTTTGAAAATATGATTCCATATCTGAGTGATAATCAAGATGATCTTGAGTTAAATTAGTAAAAATAGCCGCCTCAAATTCGCATCCTGATATCCTGTTTTGAGCAATAGAATGAGAACTTACCTCTAATATCGCGAATTCAGATTCTGCCTCAACAGCAGCATTTAATTTCTTTTGAAGTTTATCGGCAAAATCAGTAGTATGAGAAGCCACTTCTGAGAAGCCAGGCCATCTATTGAGTAAGGTCCCAAATAATGCAGTATTTTTACCTAATTTTTTTAAAAGATATTCCAATAAAAAAGTAATTGTCGTTTTCCCATTTGTACCAGTAACACCAATAAGTTTAAGTTTTCTTGAAGGCCTATTCCAAAACTCAGCGACTATTTGACCATAAATATAACCTAAATTATCCTCTATAACCAAAATCCTTTCTCGATCAATAGATCCAATTTTCTCTTTTGCAGCAGAACCAATAATGGCTGCCTCTGCGCCATTTTCAATTGCCTCAATACAGTATTTCCCTCCATCAACATTTAAACCAGGCATACCTAAAAATAAAGTTCCTTTTTGTACTTCTTTAGAGTTAAAAGAAATATTATTTATTTCATGATCGATTAAATCTAATGAAGGAATAATTCCTACCAAATCTAAAAGTTTATGTAATTTTATAGATCTCATATAAAAAATTATTTCTCCAGAATGGTACTAATATTTTTTTGAAGCCAATTCTTTAATTGATCATCTTTTAATCTTGGTGAAATGCGAGGCAATTCTATAATCTCCTCAGACCTAATTCCTTCAACAGCAATAACAGGTACTTCATAATTATATTTTTTGTATTTATCTTTATATAAATCGAACCTATCAATATCAATTTCTTTGAGCTCCTCTAGATTAGGGAATAACTCACTAAGTTTTATTTTTGCCAGTTTGTTTTTTAATGAACCACAAATGCAACATCCCTGCCTAACAAAAATAATTATTTTCATTCATTTAGTCAGGCACAGGGTCACAGCCACAGGGAGTTAAAGGATGACATCTGCTTAATCTTTTTAAAGTTAACCACCCTCCTTTCCAAGGACCATGTCTAGTAATTGCCTCGTATCCATAAGAACTGCAACTTGGAATAAATCTGCATCTTGGTCCGAAAAAAGGAGAAAACCACTTTTGATAAAAAGAAATCATAAAAAGAAGTGTAGAAGTTATTAATTTATTAATAGTTTTGAACACTTTAATGATGTAAAATAATATTTCCAGTAGTAATTAGTTTAATTGAATTTAATCAATTATCCAATATTATTGCAAATTTCTATTTAATTTAAAATTATGTCAAGATACCGCGGTCCCAGATTAAGGGTTACGCGTCGCTTGGGAGAACTACCAGGTCTCACCAGGAAAGCTTCAAAGAAGTCTAATCCTCCAGGTCAGCACGGCCAAGCCCGTCGCAAGCGATCAGAATATGCAATTCGTCTAGAAGAAAAGCAGAAACTTAGGTTTAATTATGGAGTTTCTGAAAAACAACTAGTACGTTATGTAAAAAAAGCTAGAGCTCAAGAAGGATCTACAGGAACTAACCTACTAAGACTTTTAGAAAACAGACTTGATAATGTTTGTTTTAGATTAGGTTTTGGAGGTACCATTCCAGGCTCAAGACAATTAGTAAATCATGGCCATGTAACCGTTAATGGAAAGGTTCTTGATATTGCAGGTTATCAATGCAAATCAGGCGATGTAATCGGAATTAAAGAAAACAAAGCAAGCAAAAAACTTGTTGAAGGTAATATAGAATTCCCTGGTTTAGCAAATGTCCCACCTCATCTTGATTTAGACAAACCTAAATTAACGGGAAAAATAAATGGAAAATGCGATAGAGAGTGGGTTGCTCTTGAAATAAACGAATTACTAGTTGTTGAATATTATTCAAGAAAAGTTTAATACTACTTTTCTTTGGATTATTAAATCTCTCTATTAAAAATGAGAGATTTAATTTAATTCTTATTTTTAAAAATAATGGGAAATGAGGAAAATAATATAAAAAAGCCAGGTTTTAAGACCTTATCTATTCACCATGGGGAAACTTTTGCAGAAGAGACTGGATGCGTTATGCCTCCTATTTTTTCTACATCTACTTTCAAACATGGAAATAAAGATAATTTCGACTACACCAGATCAGGCAATCCAAACTTTAGAATTCTAGAAAAAATCCTTAAATCAATAGAAGATTCTAAATACTGTACAGTTTTTGGATCTGGAATTAGCGCGGTAACTGCAATTTCATCAACACTAAAATCAGGTGACAAGATACTCTGCGAGTCAAATCTCTATGGTTGTACAGTGAGGATGTTCGAAAAAGTTTTCAAGAAATTTGGACTAGAAGTTTTATACACAGATTTTACAAACAAAAATAATTTCAAAAAGATTTCATACTTCGAGCCAACCTTGATATGGCTAGAAAGTCCAACTAATCCACTTTTGAAGGTACTTGATATTAAGGCGATTTGTGATGAAGCGAATAAACTACAAATCCCAGTAGTAGTGGACAACACCTTCTCTACGGCACTTATTCAAAAACCATTGGACCTTGGTGCAACACTATCACTAGTGAGCACAACAAAATTCATTAATGGACATAGTGATGCACTTGGTGGAGCAGTACTGACAAATAATGAGGTATGGAATAGTAAGATGCTTTTCTCTCAAAAAGCGCTAGGGCTTCAACCATCTCCTTTTGATAGTTGGCTAATTACAAGAGGAGTAAAAACTCTTCCTTTAAGAATCGAACAACAAACGCAAAGTGCAAAATTAATTTCTGAAGAATTAGAGAATCATAAAATAATTAGTAAAGTAATTTATCCTTTTAATCAAAAACATCCGCAATTTAATTTAGCAAAATCGCAAATGAGATCTGGAGGTTCGATGATCTCCATAAAATTAAATCTTAAAAAAGAGGATACATTTAAATTTTGCAAATCTCTCAAATATTTCTCGCTAGCAGAAAGCCTTGGAGGAGTTGAAAGTTTAATTTGTCACCCCGCAACAATGACTCATGCTTCCGTTGATAATGAAACAAAAAATCTTTTAGGCATAGATGATGCTCTTGTCAGATTATCGATTGGATGTGAAGAAACAAACGATTTAATCTCAGACATATTATTTGCTTTAAATAAATTCTGAAAATTGAGAGATTTACTTAAAAACCCTATATGGAAAAATTTAGAGTTGGGATATTCTATTCCTGATAGTATTCATGCTGTTTCTGTAGCATTACCAACTTGGAATGATGTAATAAATTACGAGGAAAAAAATCAAGAATGTATGAATTTATTGAAGTCAATTTACCCAAGATTCGGGCTAAACCCCATAGTTAAAAGATTATGCGAAAAAATAAAAAAGGAAAATTACTACGAAAATAAAAGTATCTGGCCATATCCAAATGAAAGCATAGCTTTTAAAGCCAAAAAATACATTGATAGAAATACTTCTGAACAATTCTCACTAATAGAAAAAAGAGATAATTTAGCTTTCTTAATAACTGAAAAAGAAGGAAGTATTTATGCAAAATCTTTTTGGCAACATACTGGTCTTGGTTTATCTTCAAGAGCGGCTGCTTTAGAACTAGGTCTTGAAGATTGCCCTCCAAAATCTTACGTAAATGAATGTTCTCAAAGAATAAAAAATAGAATTTCTAAATCTACAAAAATTAACTCTAATGACATTCACTTAACTTCATCTGGAATGTCTGCATTGCATACATCATTAGAAATCATATATAAATTATTTCCATCTAAACCAACACTCCAAATTGGTTTTCCATATGTAGATGTACTTAAATTACCAATGAATATCTTTCATGGAGCCAAGTTAATTACAGAAGAAAATTGCGCGGATATTGAATTAGAAATCAAAAGAATAAAGCCATCAGCATTAATTATTGAATTACCAAGTAATCCAATGCTCAAATGTGTAAACATTAAAAAAATTTCAAAAATAGCAAAAAAGTTAAATATTCCCTTAATTGTTGACGATACAATTGGTTCAAATCTAAATATAAATTCCCTAGAACATGCAGATATAGTTTTTACTTCACTTACAAAAATTTTTTCAGGTAGTGGTGATATTCTTGCCGGATCATTAATAATAAATCCAAAAAGCAAATGGATTGATAAATTTAGAAATGCATTAAACGAAATTAATCTTCCAACACTTTCCGATGGAGATACAGTTTATCTAGAGAAAGTTAGTAGAGATGTAAATCAAAGAGTTTTTGAACAAAATAAAGCGTGTTTAGAATTAAAAAAAAGATTAGAGACTCATAGCGAGATTAAAAATATTTTCCATCCTGAAAATTGTCCAAATTTTAATTCTTTACTTACTTCTAATGGAGGCTACGGCTGCTTATTATCATTTGAATTAAATGGAGGATTGAACAAAGCTAAAAAATTTTATGATTCTCTACAAGTATCTAAAGGGCCGAGTTTAGGTACAAAATTTACTCTTGTTTGTCCTTATGTTTTACTAGCTCATTATGACGAGTTGGATTGGGCTGAAAGTTTTGGTATACCCTCGCACCTTATTAGAGTATCAGTTGGATTAGAAGGCCAAGATCAGTTGTGGAAAAGCTTTTCTGAAGCACTTAATAATTTCTAAATTCCTAGTATTTACCGTATAGAAACTTATATACTCTTTTTCAGAATAATAGTTAGTATTAATATATATTTTCTAAATTTATAAATGGCAAAAATTTATGAGGACAACAGTTTTGCTATTGGAAACACTCCATTAGTAAAATTAAAATCAGTTACTAAAAACGCGAAAGCTACAGTACTTGCAAAAATTGAAGGTAGAAACCCTGCTTATAGTGTCAAATGTAGGATTGGCGCAAACATGATCTGGGATGCAGAGAAAAGTGGGAAGCTTACAAAAGACAAAACTATTGTTGAGCCAACTTCCGGAAATACAGGAATTGCTCTAGCTTTTACTGCTTCAGCAAGAGGTTATAAACTGATCCTTACAATGCCAGAATCTATGTCGATTGAAAGAAGAAGAGTTATGGCAGTGTTGGGTGCTGAAATTGTTTTAACAGAGGCATCTAAAGGTATGCCTGGAGCAATAGCTAAGGCTAAAGAAATTGCAGAAAGTAATCCTTCTCAATATTTCATGCCAGGTCAATTTGATAATCCAGCAAATCCTGAAATTCATTTCAAAACTACTGGACCAGAAATCTGGGATGATTGCGATGGTGAAATTGATGTTTTAGTCGCAGGGGTTGGAACTGGCGGTACAATTACAGGAGTTTCAAGATACATTAAGCAAGAGAAGGGTAAAAATATTACTTCTGTAGCTGTAGAGCCCTCACATAGTCCTGTTATTACACAAACTTTGAATGGAGAAGAGGTTAAATCTGGACCACATAAAATCCAAGGAATTGGAGCAGGATTTATTCCTAAGAACCTTGATTTGTCAATTGTTGATAAGGTTGAACAGGTAACAAATGACGAGTCAATAGAGATGGCTCTTAGATTAGCAAAAGAAGAAGGTCTATTAGTTGGAATATCTTGTGGAGCTGCTGCCGCTGCCGCTGTTAAATTAGCTGAACAAGATGAATATGCGGGGAAAACTATTGTAGTTGTTCTACCTGATTTAGCAGAGAGATATTTATCATCAATTATGTTTACTGAAGTTCCAAGCGGAATCATTCAAGAACCAGTCAAAGCCTAAATCTATTTTTTCTCCAGTAATGAATCTGGTGAGATATACATTGCATCGCCATAAGAGAAAAATCTAAATTTTTCTTTTATGGCCTTTTTATACAAATCTAATAATCTTTCTCTACCTATCATTGCACTTACTAATAGTAATAATGAACTTTTAGGAAGATGAAAATTAGTTAATAATCCATCAACTACCTTAAATTTATAACCTGGCTTAATTACTAAATCCACGTACTTCGCTATGGGAATAAAGTCATTAATTTCGTGAGAATAACAACTTTCAAGAGCTCTCACGCTAGTTGTCCCAATAGCAATTATTCTTCTATCTGTTTTCTTTATTTTTTTTATTTCTTCCACTACTTCCTCATTAACACTTACCCATTCTTTATGAAGTTTTAGGTTACTTAGATCTTCTTGATCAATTGGTTTGAATGTTCCATAGCCCACATGCAAAGTTATCGGTAAAATTATTACTCCTTTTTTTTTTAGATTGGAAATAAGACTTTTGCTCAAGTGTAAACCAGCAGTTGGTGCAGCGACGGCTCCTGGATTAGTTGCATACTCAGTTTGATAACTATTCTCATGAAAAGATTCTTCTTCGGTATTTTTTATATAAGGTGGGAGAGGGATTTCCCCGTATTTATCAAGAAAGTCATTCATTGAATTGAGATCAGTTATATTTTCGGGAAATTTAATAAATCTCCCTCCAGTTTCTTCATCAACCCCATCAACCATCAAATTAATATCTTGAGCAGAAGGAGATTTTAATATTATTTTTCTATTTATTTTTAACTTTTTCGCTGGCTTTGCCAAACATAACCAAACACATTCATGGGATCTTTCTAAGACTAATAATTCGACTATCATCCTATTTTCTAATTCAACCTTTAACCTTGCCTTCATTACTTTCGTATTGTTTACAACTACAAGATCTCCTTTTCTAAATTCATCTAAAAGATTCTTGGTAAATTTATTAGTTAAGCAATTCTCTTTTAAAACACTATTTCTAACTATCATCAATCTTGATTCATGCCTTATTGCAGAAGGTTTACTAGCAATTAATGAGTGATCCAGTGAATAATCATAAGCTTCAAGCTTATAATCTCTTCCTTCATTATTAATTTGAGAAATCAATTAAATTTAAGATACAAGAGTTTCTGGCTCATTTTCAATCAGGTAAGCCAAGTCTTTCAAGAATGAAGCACCATCAGCTCCATAGATCACTCTGTGATCAGCTGTAAGATTTACTTGCATTATTTTTTTAACAGATATTGAACCATCACTATTAGCTACAACAGTTGGTTTCGATGATGCTATCGCTAAGATCGCACCGGTCCCTGGAGGTAATATTGCGTCAAATCTATCAACACCATACATACCAAGGTTAGATAAGGTAAATGTTCCTGTTGAGTATTCATCTGGTTCTAATTGTTTTGATCTCGATCTTTTTACGAGATCTTTCCATTCCCTAGATAATTCAAATAAATCAGTATTACATGGTTCTTTTAATACTGGAGTTATTAGTCCCCCATCTTCCATCGCAACAGCAACAGCAATATTTATATTTTCTGGATAAGAAATTCCATTTTCTGAAAAGCTTGAGTTAACTTGAGGATGTTTCTTTAGTGTCTTTGCAACTGCCTTTACAAGTAAAGCAGTCATAGTTACTCCGTTCTGTTTTACCTTTTTGTAGAAATTATCTAATTTATCTGTATTAACAGAATAACCCACCCTAAAACATGGGACATCTAAACTAGATTCCATATTTTTATTTACCGCTTTTTGAAGAGTATTAAATTGAACTGTTTCTCCAGGATTACCAAAACTATTTCCTGAAGTTTCTGGTTTACTTTCAACTCCCAAATTTGCACCAGGAATACTTGCAGGAGAACCACTTTCTCCTATCCATGGTATAGAAACAGGTTGGCCATTAGCTTTTAAAATATCATCTGCTTGAATCCTTCCATGAGGCCCAGATCCATGAACCTTTGCTAAATCAACACCCATTTGAGAGGCTAGTTTTTTAGCTCTTGGAGATGCAATTATCCTCGAAGAATCATTACTTGTAGAGGCATTAATTTGATCGACATTAAAAGATGGAACAGGCTTTTCACTCTTTAAGACGACTTCTTCAACTTCTTTATTGATATTTTCAGTCTGGACTACTGGTTTTTCTTCAGTTTTATCGCTTACCAATTCAAGTTGGTCTGAAGTAGAGACTTCGGGTTGATTTCCTTTATTTTGTTCTTGAACAGAAGCTATCTCATCCTCATTTTCTACAATGAGACCAATAGTTTCTCCAACAGGCGCAGTGCTACCTGCAGGCATTAAAACCGCTGCAAGATATCCATCTTGAAAAGATTCAACATCCATATCTGCCTTGTCAGATTCAACAACCAAGACAGATTCACCTCTTTCAACCTTATCTCCTGGATTTTTCAACCATTCCACAATCTTGCCCTCTGTCATAGTAGAACTCAAGGCAGGCATGAATATTTCGTGAGACATAAGAAAATTGTTATTGCATAAGTTTTAAGGGATTTTTACCAAACTTTCAAAAGTTTTTATGATTTAGAACCCTTTTAACTCTTGATATAATTATACGAAATCATGTTCACAGTGGGAACTCTTAAAACTTAAGAAAGTAATAATTTAGATCGATTAGAATTTAGAACTTATCGCAATTAAGATTTACTTATTTTTATCAAAAATATTAAATCTTTTTTTAATTATTGTCTATAGATTGAATAACTCCATCTTTAACAGTAATTGAGACCTGCATTTTTTCAATAAGATTGTCGCCCACAGTGACATCACAGAAACTATCCACTTGTCCTTGATCAACAATTTCGTCCATTTTCAATTCGCGAACTTGACTCTGTTGTTGAAGTAAATTTCTTTTTTGTTCTTCAATTTCATTTCGTTTTGCTGCAACTTGTTGTTGCACCTGAGCAACCTGTTCTTGAACTCTTGGATCAAGAGGATTAACCGATTGGGATCTAATATTATTTACTATTTGCTGCCCCTCCTGCTCAAGTTGAGATAATTGCTGGTCAATGTTTGAAATTGCTTTACTTAATTCTTTTTCAGCATCTTCTTTCCAAGTTGGTGTAACTACAGCTTTAATAGCTATTGAGCGTTTTATAGATATTGAGTTTTTTGTTTCCATAAAAAATTAAATTACCTTTTCAATATAGATAGAACAAATCAAATTTTCTTACTAAATTTGTTTTCATACATATTTTCTATTGGTAATGAATACTTTTTTTCTATTTCTTTTCTTTTTTGTTTAAGAGTTTGTGTTAACAAACCATTTTCTAAAGTAAAGGCATCAACAAAAAAACAATCTAATATTTGTTCCTCTGATCTTGCTCCTAATCGACTTTTAAGCAAATTATTAATTTGTGATTTAAAAAATGTACCAATATTTTTATTCAGGTTTAATTGCGAAAGGTCTTCTTCCAAAAACTTATTTTTAACCAATTCGACATTAGGCACTACAAGGGCTGTTAAACATTTCTTGTCTTGTCCTACTAGTTGAATCTGATTAATAAATTCAGAGCTAAGGATTTCGGTCTCAAGCGGATTCGGTTCTATATTTTCACCACTTGATAGCACAATTGTATCCTTGGCTCTTCCTGTTATAAAAAGAGAACCATTAGGTATTAGGAAACCTAAATCACCAGTATCAAACCAACTATCCTTGGATAAAACATCTTTTGTAGCTGATTCATTATTAAGATAACCTTTCATTACTTGTGGTCCCTTAACAAGAATTTTTCCGACTTCTCTGAACTTCAGAATCTTTTTTTTATCATCATTTACTATCTTGATTTCAGTAAATGCTAGAGGCTGACCGGATGATCCTCTAACATTTAATTCTCTTCTCCTACAAGTTAATACTGGACTAGTTTCTGTGAGGCCATAACCCACCAAAACATCTACACCCAAAGATTCAAAAAAAAGATCCACATGTTCTGGCAATGCCCCTCCGCCGTTTATGGGAAATTTCAGTTTTTCTCCGCATAGTTGTCTAAGAATATTCGGCCATATAAAAATAGTAGACAATTTATGTAAAGGATATCGACCAATAACAGAACCCAGTAAGGGGATTTTTGATTTAAAAGTTATTTGATTGATATGTAAATTTCTAATCTTTCTTAGGCTTCTTTTGAAAACTGAACTATTACTTATCAAAAATCTAATAAGTTTTTGCTTCTTGGAGGGCATTTTTTTCAAGGCTTGATGAAAACCATCATGTATGGCCTCCCATAGTCTTGGAACAGTTGCCATTACAACTGGTTTTATTTGTGTAATATCATCTTTAAGAAATTTTGGAATTGTATAATATTGAGAACAACCACATGAAAAAAAGAAGTATTCAGCACTCCTCTCATAAGAATGCCAGATAGGTAACACGCTTAATACAGAAGTTCCAGGCTCTGGATCAGCGACATAAGCCAAATTAATTATTTGATGTAATAAATTTGCATGAGTCAGGGGGACGCCCTTTGGTTTTCCTGTTGTACCAGAGGTGTAAAGAATAGTAGCTACGTCATCAATTCTTGGATTATATTTTTCAAAAGAATTTTGAGAATCTTTTGTTTCTCCTGTGCTTATAAATTTACTCCAACTTATTAAACTATCAAATTGTTCATCTTCTAAATTGATTATAAATTTAAGTCTTTTTTTTAATTCTTCTTTATTATTTAACTTTAGCCATGTCTCCTTAGATTGAACTATTAGTCCTACTGAATTAGAGTGATTAATTATATAGTCTAGTTCTACTGATGGAGAATTTGTACCTCGCACTGCATTTATGGCTCCTAAACGCATTAAGCCTTGATCTGCTATGAGCCATCTTGGCGAATTTTCAGATATTAAAGTAACTACATCACCTTTTTCTAATCCATGATTTTTAAAAGAAAAAGAGACTTTTGTTATTAAATCAGATAGCTCAGAATAGGAAAATTTTTCTTTATATTTTCCCCTTAAATCAGAAACTGCCAAAGTATCTCCATACTTTAATTTTAAATTTTCCCAAATTTGATCTACATGATTAAGGTTCTTAATATAGTCTCTATTTTTAGCAAATTTGCTATTTACAGAAACAGGTTTTGCTGAAGGCCAATAAGCTAAATCAACCATATTTAATTTTTTAAGAATTTTAATTTCTATTTTGATACAAAATTAAAATTAAATTCTTCCTGAATGGTTTTTTTAACAATTCTCTTGACTTCTTTGATATTTAAATTTTTGTTGTAATCAATCATATTTGCCATATGACAATTCTCAATACCGCAAGGGACAATTTTATTAAAATTTTCTAATTCACAGTCAAAATTTATTGAAAATCCATTTATTGTAATCCATCTTTTGCAACCAATTCCAATTGAAGCTATTTTCTTATTTCCTATCCATACTCCAGTAAAACCTTTTTTAAGGTGGCAATTTATATTAAAACTTCCAAGAATTTTTATAATGATTTTTTCAATTTTTCTTAAATACCAATTCAAATCTTTATTAAAATTTTTTAAATCTATAACCAAGTAAGTTACTAATTGACCAGGCATATGACAAGTAACCTCTCCGCCTCTATCGATTGTAAAAACTTCATATCTATTATCATCTAATGAAAATAATAAATTATCAAAACTAGATCCTCTACCCAAGGTATAACAGAGTTTGTGCTCCCCTATCCAAATAAAATCAGGTTTAGAGTTATCTAAAATTAAAGCCTCTTGAAATTCTTTTTGTAATTTATAAACATCATTGAAAAAAGAAATCTTATCAGGTTGTTTAATTATTGCTGTTCTATTAACCATATTTAAGTAGATTTAAAAAGTAAGTAAATATTTTTAGATTTGTTATGAAAATTTTAATCCATGGGAAGAATCTTGAGCTCACTGGAGCTTTAAAAGAATATACTGAAGCAAAAATAGAAAAAGCGACTCACCATTATAAGGATATCGTTAAAGAGGCGGATATACACCTTTCTATTGAAAAGAACCCAAGAGTCGCATTACAAACCGCAGAAGTTACTATTTTTGCTAATGGCACGGTAATTAGAGCAGAAGAAAAAACTGAGAATCTTTACTCAAGCATTGATTTAGTATCAAATAAACTTTGTAGAAAATTACGTAAATACAAAGAAAGAAATAATAAAACAAATCATTCTAAAAATAAGGAATCTTTCCCAGTTGAAAGTTCGGAATCAAGCTTTTTAAATAAAGCTTTATTCGAAGATGGAAGAGAAGCAAGTCTGCCTGAGCCATCTATTAAAAATAAATACTTTGAAATGATTCCAATTTCGTCAGAAGATGCAAGAAGACAATTAGATCTAATTGATCATGATTTTTATGTTTTTCGTAATAGTAAAAATAATGAACTTCAAGTTATATATAAGAGGAATCATGGAGGTTATGGACTGATTCAGTCTAAATAACTTTTACATGCCTAATATTCAACATGAATTAAACGAGAAAATTCACGCAATCATTATTAACCCATACCTAAGGTGGGATAATTTCTGTGCAAATTGCGATTTAATAAAAAAATATAACATCAAGAATATTTCTACTTCTCTTAATTATTTAGCTGATTTAAAAAATTGTTTAAATAATTATAGCGGAAACATAAATGCACTCATTTCATATCCTTTAGCAGATCTACCAGTTTCATTTATTGAAGAATTAATTTGTTTTGCAAAAGATAAGGGAGCAAACGGAATTGAGTATATTCCTAATTTTATCAATTTGTCCAAGAGAAATTTAGAAACTTTTGCTGCTGAAATTGAGCAAGTTAAGTTATCTGGATTACCAGTTACAATAATCATAAACAAATCAAAATTGGACAAAGAAACTTTGTATACCGCAATAGAAATATCTCAAGAATTAGGAATAAAAAATTTTCAATTTGGAGATGGTTTTAGTCCTCATATTACATCTAATGATGTAGCCGAAATTTTAAAAATATTAGGTGACCAAAATCAAATTAAAATTGTGGGTGGTTTAAAAAAACTTGCACAAATTATTGATTTGTTTGATGCTGGAATTAATTGCGTAGGGACTTCTGATTTTTGCGAGGTTTTTCAAGAAGTAAAATATTTTTAAATGTCTGGTTCAGGTGAGTGCAGATTAGAGGGACTCTGTATTAAAGCTTCTCCTCTCGGAGAGAATGACAGATTAATAACTATCCTTACAGATGAGCAAGGAATTGTTAGATTCGCAGCACCTGGTGCAAGACGTCCAAAAAGTAGTCTTTCCGCTGCTACTCCCTTAACCTATTTAAGTTTGCAGATTTTTGGGAAAAGAAATCTTAAATCTGTACGTCAAATAAAAATATTAAAAAGCTATTCTGGTTTAGGGAAAAATATTGAATGCCTTGCAGCAGCGCAAGCAATAACTGAATTAACATTTTTATTAGTAGGTAATAATGACCAGCAACAAAACTATTTATCTTGTGTCCTTGCACATTTAGATAGAATTTATTTACATGAAGAATCTAAAGAAGAGGATATTAGAATGCTCGCAATGAGTATTCAATCTTTAGTCCATTTATTAGCAATAGGGGGGATTAACTTGCCAATTCATCATTGCTGTAAAACGGGAGAGTCTATTATTCCACCTCTAGGTAATTGGGACTGGAATTGTTATTTTTTACCAAATGAAGGATTTTCATCCATCGAAGATGCTCAAAGTAAATTAAAAATAAATGCATCTGAAGTTGCTCTATTACAGAGACTTCTTTTCCCCGAATTACCAATTAAATCGAATGGGGAATTATTAGGTCCTAAAAAAGTTTGGCTTAAAATATTATTTATTATTGAAACTTGGATCTCTACTCAATTAGAGAAAGATCTATCTTCACTCAAAATGTTGAGAGAATTTTACAGTTAGTATTTTCATGGATCATTAAAAAATTTAAAAATTATGATCTTGGGTACTTTGGCTGTTAACTTAATATTATAGTTCATTAAATTAAAGTGGTTCATATTGCCTGGTTGGGTAAAAAATCGCCTTTTTGTGGAAATGTAACTTACGGCAATTCAACTACTGAGGAACTGAAGGCTAGAGGGCATAAAATTAGTTTTATTCACTTCGATAATCCATCCAGTTCAGATTCATCAAAACCATTATTCTTAGCGAATGATCCCGAAGTAAGTCTCCCATATTTAATTAAGTCACAAGTTTATACAATACCTTCCCCAAGAGCAGAAAAAGAGTTAAGGGTATCTTTGGGAAGATTAAAACCCGATATCGTTCACGCTAGTCTAACTTTATCTCCTTTAGACTTTAGACTTCCTGAGCTTTGTGATGAAATTAATGTTCCTCTTATAGGAACATTTCATCCAGCATTTGATTCTAAAAATAGAAATTTAACAGCAAGTACACAACAATTAACGTATCAACTTTATGCTCCCTCTCTGGCTAAGTTCGATAAAATAATCGTATTTTCAGAACCTCAAAAAAATGTTCTTGAAAAACTAGGAGTACCTAAAGAAAAACAAATAATTATTCCAAATGGAGTAGATGAGAATATTTGGAAACCTTGTTTTGAAAAAAATAAAAAATATGATCAGGTAAAAAACAGACTAGGGAATGAAAGAATCTTTTTATACATGGGAAGGATTTCAAATGAGAAAAATATCGAAGCACTTTTACGTTCTTGGCGCCAAACAAAAAGCAATAATTGTAAATTAGTTATTGTTGGTGATGGACCAATGAAACCTACACTTGAAAATAGTTTTTCTAACATTAATAAAGATAAATTAATTTGGTGGGGTGCCGAATTAGATTTAGAAACTAGGGTGGCGATAATGCAAATAGCAGAAGTATTTTTCTTACCAAGCTTAGTAGAGGGTTTGTCAATATCACTTTTAGAGGCAATGTCTACTGGTACTGCATGCGTAGCAACAGATGCAGGGGCTGATGGTGAAGTGTTAGATAATGGAGCAGGAATAGTTATTTCAACTGATAATGTGGCTGCACAATTAAAAACTATAATCCCAATTCTTGTTGATCATCCCTCATTTACAAAAGATCTTGGAGAAAAGGCACGAGAAAGAGTAATTGAGAGATATACAATTACTAAAAATATAAATTCACTTGAGAAGGTTTATATGAACTCAAAAAGATAATTTCAAAAACTAACCTAACTCTTTACTTCTGTTACTAGCTGAAACTATTGATTCAATTAATGCTGACCTTATACTCTTTTTTTCTAAAACCCTTAAAGCAGAAATAGTTGTTCCACCTGGAGAAGTTACTAAATTTTTAAGCTCAGAAGTAGTTAATTTGTTTTCTTTTAATAATTTAATAGTTCCTATTATCATTTCCATAACTAGTTCTTCCGAAAGTATTTTTGGTAATCCACCACTCAATCCTCCATCACTTAATGATTCTATAATTAAAGCAATAATTGCAGGACCTGATGAAGTTAAGGCTAAAAATATATCAAGGTAATCTTCAGTAAATTCATAAATCTTACTTGTATTTTCAAATAAATTTTTTATAAATAGTTTCTGATCTCTTGTAATTTGTTCTCCCCAAGTAATTCCTGTTAAACCTTTTCCAACAGTTATTGGAATATTAGTAACAACCCTCACACATTTATGGTGAGGAAACTTCTGAGTAAGTCTATTTATTGAAACGCCTGCGAGAATTGAGACTAATAAACTATCTTCGATTTTTATACTATTGGGGACAATAATATCTTTAAGATGCTGAGGTTTTACCGAAAGAAGTTTTACTTCACAATCCCAAATAATTTCTGAGTTTTTAGAACTTGATTGATAGATATTAATATTATATTTATAATTTTTTTTTAAATTTTCTAAACTTTCTTCCGACTTTACAAGACAATATACATTCTCTGGCTGAACTAATTTTTTGTCTAATAGAGGAGTTATTATGGCATTCGCAATATTTCCAAAACCAATAACCGCAATTTTATCAATCACAGATAAATCATGAATAAGCACTTAATTTAGAATTACCCCATGCAGGTTCAGGAGCTGTATTTTTTCCCAAACTATATTGTGGGGGAGCATTTTCTGTAGGCACATTAGAAGGAGAAGCTTCTTCAGGAAAAGAACTAGTTACATTGACACAACTTGGAGCAAAAAGAAAAATGCTTTCTCCAACTCTCTCTTGATGCCCATCAATTGCGTATGTCCCACCAGCAATAAAATCAACAGCTCTTTGGGCCTGATCAGGATCCATCATAGTTAGGTTAAGAATAACAGTTTTTCTCTCTCTTAAAGCTTGAATGGCTTGAGGCATCTCATCAAAACTTCTAGGTTCCATTAAGCTTACTTCTGAAGATGAATTAGAAATCCCAGGCATGCCAACCACTTTCGATGATCTGTTGCTATTCATAAAATCGAATGGATTTGAATTTGCAAGGGAATTAGAATTTTTATGATTTTGGTTGAAATCATTAGTGCCATTCAATTCATCTTCTGATACGTACTCCATATCGTCAAAATCATCATCGAGATACTCGTCGCCTGCTACAACTGCCTTTAATCTAGAAATAAGTGACACCTTTTAAATCCTCTTGAAATTAATTACGTAAGGTTTAAGAACCTGAAGTAAGGTATCCATTTTTTAAATGAATAAACTACCTATACCTAGATAACGTTAGTTGTACTTTACTGCAAGTTTATAAAGATTATTTTGATAAAAAATAATGTATTATGATCTACTACCAAAAACTAAAGATCCTAATCTTAACCAAGTTGATCCAGCGTCAATTGCTTCCTCCCAATCCATTGACATCCCCATGGAACAATCTGGAAGGTGAAGCGAATCAGCTAAAGAGCGGCATTTTTTAAACAATACCAAATTTGCATTGGAGTTAAGTCCCTTTGGATTAATAGTCATTAATCCGGTTATTGTAATATTTTTTAATTCTTGAATTTCTCTCCATTTCAACTTTAAAAGTTCAGGATCAAAACCTCCTTTAGTAGGATCATCACTGAACTTGACCTGCAACATTATTAATGGATTTTTCTTTTCTTCGCATGAAATGTTAGAAATCCTATGCAACTTCTCAATGGAATCTACTGAATGAATATATTTAAAATTTTGAATTATCTTTCTTATTTTATTACTTTGTATTCGGCCAATAAAGTGCCATGATATCGATTGAAGGTCTTTTAGAATTAGTTGTTTCTCAAAAGCTTCTTGAAACTTACTCTCACCAAAATCATTCTGACCAATATTATGAATAGTCTTGATATCTTGACTTTGAAATCCTTTACTTACTGCAAGAATATTTACATTTGATGGGATTTTATTTTTTATTTTTAAATAATTTGCAGGGTTCACCTTTTATAAGAAAGTTTGTGTAAATAAATTCTCCCATCTAGGTAGATCTTCAGATACTTTTCTTCTAGCTCTTTGCAAGTTTAATTCAGCCTGATTACGGGCATCTAGATATGGTATTACTTCAAATAAAACTTCTCTCTGTCTAAACTCTACCAAAAAAAACATTTTTTGAGCATATAAGGTTGCATAAATATCTCTCCCATCATTCCCAGGGGAAACTTGGTATAACATTCCAAATGTTGGATGGTTTAAATAACGCTCGTAACTCAATCTTAAATATTTTGTTATTTATATTGAACCATACAGTTTTCTAAGGAAAATTGCTATGAAAATAAAACATATCGATAATGTATTGAAAAATACACTAAGGGATTTTGAAGGGTGAGAGCTTCTAAATCTATTAGTTTTTATAATAATTTCTTTCTTAGAAAGCAATGATTCTGCTCCCTGATCAATTCTTAGGAATATATTTTGAAATAACCTTTCAACTAAAATTAAAAAAACATTGAATGATTTCTTTAATCCTAGATTTCGGAAATTTATTGACCTTATTGACATTGATTTAATTATATTTTGAAATTCTTCCTGAACTAATGGAATAAAACGTAATGCAATCAATAACTGAAAAAGCCATTTATTAATTGGTAATCTAATTTTTTTTAATGGATACAGAAACCATCCTAATGCCCATACAATTTCTTCTTGTGATGTAGTTAAAAGCATCAAATTAACACTTTGAATAACAGTAAATATCAAAGTGGAAGTTTTTATTCCTAATTCAAAGGCTTTTCTTGATAAGTTGTAAGGACCAAAATTTAAAAACCATATCTGCTTATAAGGAATTTGCAAAATATTCCATTTTTCTTGGGTTTCCACAACTACTTGTAACTCTTTGGGGTTTCTTAAATAGCTATCAAGAGATTGAATATCAGAAGAAGCAAGTATTGATATACATCCAATTAATAATGATAAACAGAAGAGCCAAAACAATGATCGCCACCATACTCTAGATGGCAATAAACTTAAAAATGTAATTAATAGTAAACAACCTACTAAACTTAATCTCCATATAGGACCTGCCCAAATGGGAGTGATTAAAAATATCATTACTGCAATTATTTTTAATCTACTATCTATTATTCTTAGCCAACTTCTATTGCCATAAACATATTGACCAACAGAAAATTTAGTAAGAATATTCATTAATCTTTTTGAATTAACTCAATATTTTCCCTTTCAACTTCTTTATTTAATGCTCTTTGTTGTTTCCCTCTCCAAAGTAAGATAAGAGGAGTTCCCTCAAACCCTAAATTTAATCTAATTTGTTTTTCAATATATCTTCTGTAAGTTATTCCAAACAATTTAGGGTCGTTTACAAAAAGAGTAAAAGTGGGAGGTTGATTCTTTACTTGAGTACCGTAATAAAGCCTTCCTTGTTTGCCACTTCTTTTAGTTGGAGGACTTTTCCAACTAATCGACTCTTTAAGGACTTCGTTGACAACAGATGTTGTAACTCTTCTTCTATGTTGATTTACAGCCTTAAGCGCATGCTCAAAAATGTTCTCAACTCTTTGTCCAGTTAGGGCCGATATGAAAATCATTTTTGACCAATGTAAAAAATAAAGTTTAGATCTAAGTTCTTTTTCTACTTGATAAATTGTTGCACTATTTTTTTCAACAAGGTCCCATTTATTAACAACAATAATACAAGCTCTTCCTTGTTCTTCTATTCGTCCCGCCAACTTTTGGTCTTGATCGGTTACTCCGTCTAAAGCATCTATAACCAATACACAAACATCACTTCTATCTATAGATTTAAAAGCCCTATTAATTCCAAAAAATTCAGTACCATATTTTACATTTTTTTTTCTTCTAATCCCTGCAGTATCAACAATTTTCCAATAATTATCACCTTTTTTAATAAGCATATCTATAGAATCAGTGGTCGTTCCACTAATATCACTAACTATTGCTCTTTTCTCTCCTAAGATTGAATTTAACAAACTAGATTTACCAACATTTGGCCTTCCAATAATTGACATCATTATTTTTTCTTCTTCATTCTGAATATTACTTTCAGGAATTTCTGCAATAACAAGATCTAAAAGATCACCAGTGCCTGAACCATGAATAGCAGAAACTGGATAAGGTTCGCCCAATCCTAATTTCCAGAATTCAGAAGCTAAAGATATTCCAAAAGTAGTCGATTCACATTTATTAACAGCCACAATTGTTTTACAACTTGAGCTCCTTAACCATTTTGCTATTGATAAATCACCATCAGTAACGCCCTGATTTCCATCTACCACAAGTAAAGCTAGTGAAGCCTCTTCAAGAGCCAAGAATACTTGAGTTCGTATCTCTGGAAGGAATTCACTATCGTCATCAAATACCAAACCTCCAGTATCAACTATTTGAAATTCCTTACCTCCCCATGAAGCATTTTGATAAGTTCTATCTCTTGTAACGCCAGGCTTATCAAATACTATTGCATCATTACTTTGGCAAAGACGATTCACCAAGGTAGATTTACCAACGTTAGGTCTTCCGATTATTGCTATTTTTGGAAGAATCAATTCTTCTCTCCAAAGAATGAAATATCTACTACAACTATACCTTTAATAAAATCATTTACCTTACTTAAAAAATTTTATTTAATTTCTGGATCTCCAAAATGTCCTTTTACAGGATTAAGCGGAGGGGAACATGGACTTGGAATTAGATTATTATCATTTGAAAAAGATTTATTTTCAATAGCCCAATAAATTAACCAATTTACTGCAGTTGCTCTTCTAGTTCTCCTTGGATAGAGTTCATTAATTTTGTAACCTTCAAAATTAAGATAATTTTTCAAGCCTTGTTTATGATGTTTTGGAATTGACCTCGTCAAATGAATTGATGCTATTCGCTCTGAAATGATTTGAGGAGCCTCAACAAATTTTTCTGACCAATAACTTGGAGTTAATGCACTTGGAAGCCAAGCATCTATAGGTTGTTCTTTAATATAAAAAAGTCTTTCCCAAATTAATTCACAGACAAAAACATCACTAATCTTATCTTCAAGAATTAGAAATAATAGTTCCTCACATATTGGCCATGTAAATTTATTTTCTAAAGAATTTTTCTTTTCGTTCATAAATTCAACCTTATCAAAAGCAGAGAGAAATAAGGCATAGTATCCTTTTTATATTGCGATGCATATTGAATAATTTGATCAGGCATTCCTACATTTAAAGCAATTATTGATTCGTTGATAATTTCCTCTTTTTCTAAAGTTTTCCTGACTATATTCCATCTTTTCCCAACTTTCATTATTACCAAAACTGTTTTATTTCCTCTAATTTCACTAATTAATGATGTTAATTCTAAATCTGAAGAAGGGCATTCTTTTATTATCAAGGTCTCACCTTTTTTAACTAGATCAAAATTATTTAAAGCTGCTGCGGCTGAAATAGAAGAAATCCCAGGTATGGTTTTAGTAAGAATTTCAGCATGATTATTTTTTATTAACCTCAAAATATTAGAAGAACTCGCAAATAGTGAAGTATCTCCAAGACAAAGTAAAACAACTGATTCTCCATTTTGAATAAATTTCACGATTTTTTCTACAGCATTAGACCATATTTGATCTGGATCAAAATCCTTCCTAGCCATTGGAAAGATAATAGGTATAGTTTTTTTAAATTTGGTATATTTCTTGACTATTTCCGCAGCGAAACTCTTTTTATTATCATCTGAAATTGGGAAAACTATAACTTTCGCCTTTTTGATTGCATCTATAGCAGCAATTGTTAAAAGCGATGGATCTCCAGGCCCAACACCAATGATGGTGAATGTTGGTAAATCAGTTTTATATCGATTAAGTAAACTTATAAACTTATTTTTTATCATTTTTATTTTATTAACTTTAGCTATGTACCCTTGGCATCATAGAAGTTTTAGCTAGTATTGCTGATTCAATTTCAGACAATTCCTCTAGCCTTTTGAAAGTTTGATTTTTAGAGAATTTAGTTTGCGCTAATTTCCAATAAATTCCAAAATGTCTTGCCTCACTTTCAAGCAGAGACTCATAGAGGGATCTAAACGATTTGTCTTCGGAATTAAGCGCAAGCAAGCTTAATCTTTCATGACTTCTTGCTTCAATAAGTCCTGCAATTAAAAAACTATCAAGCATTCTATTAGGCTCTTCCTTTCTTATATTCTTGGACAATTCAGCTCCATATGGAGGCGGTTTTAAGGACTCAAGAGAATGTCCAAGATCCTTTAAAAAATAAAGTATTTTTTCAAAATGCTCTAATTCCTCTCTCGCTATTGGGCTTAGAACTTCTGCAAGATTTCGTTCTGATGGATATCTAAACATCAATTGAATAGCTACTCCTGCTGCTTTTCTTTCACAATGAGCATGGTCAATAAGAATATCTATTGGATTTGATAATGCGAGTTTAATCCACTCATCTGAGGTAAATGACGATAAATATTTAATATGAGAAGTGGGCCTTTTAAAATCGATTAGCATTTAATCTTTACTATTTAAATATCCAATGATTCCTTCAAGAGCTAAGGAATAACTTGATATACCAAATCCACTAATAATTCCTACAGCTTTATCTGTAAGAAAAGATTCTTTACGAAAATCTTCTCTACTGAAAATATTTGAAATATGTAACTCTACAAATGGAATTTTTGATCCCATCAAAGCATCCCGAATAGAAATCGAGGTATGAGTAAAAGCCCCCGCATTGATAAGAATTCCTTGGATACTTTTAGCTGAACTTTGTATTTTATCTACTATTTCTCCTTCATGATTACTCTGAAAACATTCAAGATTAATACTTTTGTCTTTAGCAACTTTAGTTAAATCTTTTTCAATTTCAATCAATGTTTTATTACCGTATATTTCAGGTTCTCTAGTCCCCAATAAATTTAAATTTGGGCCATTTATCAATAGTATATTCATCATCAATAAAGTCTTTTCTACTAAATGCTATCTAGAAAGAAACAAAAAAACCAAAACTTTTTCACACAAAGTGACCATTAACTGATAAGTTCAAATAGTGGGGGTCGGTGCCCGAGTGGTTAAAGGGGGCGGACTGTAAATCCGCTGGCTCTGCCTACGTTGGTTCAAATCCAACCCGGCCCACTTTAAAATTGCCCTTGTAGCTCAGCGGTAGAGCACTCCCTTGGTAAGGGAGAGGTCTCGGGTTCAAGTCCCGACGAGGGCACTCGCGGGGCAGCTTGGTATCAGTGAGATTACCACTATCGCACAAAGAAATTATTCAGAAGTGGATGTCCGTTTTCGGGTCCACTTTTCTGTTTTAAGGGCAGATATCTGGAGGTGCATCACACAAAAGATGACACCGAAATGGCAACAATCAGAAGAAGCGGCAGCGGCTGGCAGGTCCTTATCAGAAGGAAGAATTATGTCGGTCCAAGGTCCAGAACTTTTCTTTCCAAGGATCTGGCCCAATCATGGGCAGATGCAGTCGAAAAGAGAACAAAAAAGGTTTTCAATGATATCCCCATCACCCTAGGAGAAGCAATCAATGCCTATATAAATGGTCCGCTGCGGCTGCACGCAGTGCTGAGAATGAAAAATATCCTCTCCGGGTTACAGCGGAAAGCTGGCTTGGAGATATTTCCCTCAAAGACCTGCAGATAAAGCACTTTGCAGTCTGGAGAGATGAACGATTACTGAAGGTAAAACCAAATACAGTTATGCGGGAACTGAGGATATTGAGAGTACTGATCGACTGGGCGAGAGATGAAAGAGGAGCGGCAATAAAAGACAACCCCGCAACAAATCCGGGGAAGCTTTTCATATCTCTATGATCTTTTAATTATTAGCTTCAACTTTAAAATTAATTTCTAACTGTTACGTATCTGTGTCATAATTGCTTTAAAAGTACCGATTCACACATATTTTTAGTCTTTTTCTTTACATTAGTTAATAAGAATGTTACGTTTGTTAACAATTAAATTATTCAACTAATGGCTAATTCTTCATACATAACTACAGAATCAGGCGGAAGGCAAAATATTTTCCCAACTGAGCCTCGTCCTTATGTTGATCAATCTGTTTCTTATCAAGGATATCCTCAAAACGCTGAAAAAGTAAATGGTCGTTGGGCAATGATCGGTTTAGTCGCACTTTTTGGAGCTTATGTAACTACAGGTCAAATAATTCCAGGTATTTTTTAATGTCTCCTCTTTCAGGCTTTTTAGCTGTAATAGTATCCTTAACAGCTATCCTCGTTGCTTATCTAACCAAGCAATTCCAAAACGAAAATTTAAACTATCTAACTTCAAATCCAATGACAAATTCAAACCCTAAAGTTAAAACAATTGAAAAAGAAAAAGTTGTTGCAGAAACTCTTAATGGCAGATTCGCAATGCTTGGATTAATTGCCGCAGCTGGAGCTTACTTAACAACAGGTCAAATAATTCCAGGTTTCGTTTAAATGCTTTTACTCTCTGTACCATTCTACGATTTTCCATCTTCGCCCATACTAATAATTGGCGCGATAGGGATTGTTGTGGCACTAGCTGTATTTTTTCTAGCTTACAAAAAGTACTTTAATTCTCCATTTAATAAAGAACTTCAATTAAAGAGAAAAGCTCTATTGAAGGAGAAAACAGAACTAAACAAAAAACTTGAAAAAATAGAGCAAGATCTAAAAAATTTATAGTTAAATCCATGAACATAGACATTTTCCTAATCTCTTTCTTTACTTATCTCTTAGTACCAGTAGTGATGATCGCTAAGGGCAGAAAAGCAACAAACATAAAAAAGGTTTAGGCCCCCAAAAATAAGAATTTAAACTCTATTCAATACTTATATAGTCGTTATAGAGTTTTCATATAAGTTTAAAGGAGGGTAATCTTATGACCAACCTTGCTATCGAACTACTAGTCTTGACTGTAGTTTTAGTAAATTTTGGAGCAATTCTTACAGCTAATATCTACTCTAAATCAGTAAAGGAATTTAAACGAAATAGATTATTTTGCAGTAAGTCTTTCAGCAATCCTTATTGCATTATCTGAGCGAAATTTTTGCTCCTAATTTAATAGGTCTTTAGCGATCGACATAAAAGGAGACTTTGCTAATATTTGGCAACTTCGGAGAGGTGGGTCGCTTTTCATTTTGCAAAAATTTAACAGCATGAACAATCACTTTCAGATCTAGGATGAGAAGATTCAAGAGCATCTGCGATATCTCTGAGCATGTCAGCCACTACATACAAAAAATCAATTTAAAACGATTAAAGAAATTGCTAGTGAGACTTCTTTTAATGAGGAACATACTAGAAGAATTTGTGTAAAACTTTTTCTAGAAAATGAAATTTCTAGGGATAAAGATGTTTCTAAAGGGGGAAGGCCACCCTGGAAGTATGGGCCTAAGACTTTTCCTACTTAAGGGATGTAATAAAAAAGCAAAAGTTTAATAATACTTATATCCCTTTTGACCAGTGTAGGGATTTACGTTGCCGTAAGTAGACCAATTATCGTAAACACTAGAGTTTGGAGAACTTCTATAATGACCACCGACATATGAGCCATCTGACCTTGTGTAACCATTTACATAAACATCTGCAAATGCATTTTGAGAAATTAATAAACAGGGACTTAAAAGGATAAATGAAATAATTTTTTTAAGATTTCCTTTCATAGAAATAGAGGATGTTTGAATCATTAGTTTTTGTAAGAATAAGGAGTTTAGCTCCAACTGATTATTGATAGTTCTGAATAAATTTAAGTGATTCCAAAAATTAAATAATATGTAAAATAGAAAAATCGAAAGTTAATTTAAGGATCATGAAGAAACTAATTCTAATTTTGATATTTCTTCTTTCTCCAAATACTGCAAATGCCAGTGATATAAATAAAATCATAGATAAAACAACTGTTTACCTAATGAGTAATTGGGATTCAGATAAAAGCTTAAAAGGAATATACCCACCTCAAGTTATAACCACTAATACAGGAACAAAGGTATACGGAGGGTGCGGTGACTACAAAACAGGAATCGATGTAGGCGGATCTTATTATTGTCCTGCTACCCATACAATCGTTCTTGATCCAAAACAACTCAAAAGTTTTGTGAAGTATTTTGGTAATTCAAGCATTACTTTCGTAATTGCTCATGAATTTGCACATGCACTACAACAAGGATTAGAAATTGAATATGAAAAACCTCATAGTGAACTTCAAGCGGATTGTTTAGCAGGTTATTTTATTCAAAAAGGCAATGAGGAATTAGGAGTAACAAGAGAGAGTATTTTAGAAATGGCCTCTTCAGCCTATGCTATTGGGAGCGATAGTCATGGGACAGGAGCACAAAGAGCTTATGCTCTTTTATCTGGAATGGGCAGAGTTGATTCAACTTGCTCTATGGCCTCAATAGATAAACTTGTTGAGAATGAGATAGACGATCCACTTTATAAAACATTCTCTAAAACAAGGGGTTCAGGGAAATCTGTTGATTTAGAGCCAACACCATATAAAAAAGATGCCGCAGGCTTATTAGGCGTAAATTTAAAAGGCTTATCTAACAAAACAAAATTCAAATTTTGAATGTTTAAATTTTTTTTAATTACTTTTATATTCAGTAGTAATTTTTTAGATTTTTCATTTTTTAAATCATTAAAAGCAGATTCGCACAACTCGCTCCTTTTAGAAGGAATAGAAAAAATAGAAAGTACTGATTACTCAGGTGCATTAGATGATATTAATGACTTTCTTAAACAATATCCAACGAATTGGGAAGCTTATTATCATAGAGGGGTTAGCAAAAATAACTTAAGTGATTACGAAGGAGCAAAATCAGATTTCTCTAAATCGATAGAATTAAATCCTAATCTCTGGGCACCAAGCTTTAATGGTCGTGGATTTAGCAAACAAATGCTTGGTGATCATAATGGTGCAATATCTGACTTTACTAAATCTATAGAGCTTGATCCGGGAAGATCTTATCCTTATGGTGCAAGAGCTTACAGTAAAGGCGATTTAGGAAAATATATTGAAGCTATTGATGACTTAGATCTTGCAGTTGAGAGAAATTCAGGCGATTCTTATTTATATAATTTGCGGGGATACTATAAAGAGTTACTAAATGATCTTGAAGGCGCAATAATAGATCATACAGCTGCAATCAAAAATAATTCCTTAGAAGCAATTTATTATCAACATAGAGGTTTAATTAGATCAAAGATTGGAGATTTAAATGGTGCTGTTTCAGACTTTAAATCTGTTTTTAATTTTGGTAATGAAAATGAAATATTTTTATCAATTACATATTTAATTGATGTTTATTCAAGGTTTGGAGAGTATCAAGAGATCCCAGAATTATTAGTTAAGGGTAAGAAATTACTTAATAAAATAAATACCAATGAAAGTTATGTTTCTCTACTTTATGCCGAATCCCTTTATAACTCTTATGTTGGGAACATTGATAAATCAGAGGCATTACTGGAAAAATGTTTAGCAAATATAAGCAAAGAAGTAAGAAGCAATTCTTTTTATTACAGTGCATGCAAGAATCTTCTTATTGGTATTTATATAGATAAAAAAGAATTTAAAAAAGCAAAAAAATTAATAGATTATTGGAGTGCCGAGGGTCAATTTAATCTTGCATATATTGCTTTTATGGAAAATAAATTACCAAAGGCAGAAAAGATTTTAAAAAGAATTTATAAATTACAATTTAAAGATTCAAAATTTAAAGAACCTGAACCGTATTTATCAGGAATGATAGGAAGCGCTTTATGGTTTCAAGGAAAAAATAAAGAATCAAAAATTTATCACGAAGAATCACTCAAAAACTTTAAAAAAATATATGGGGATGAAAATCCAATATTGATTCAACCTTTGATAAATTTAGCGATGGTACATTTTAATGATGGCAAATATGAAAAAACAGATTTCTATTTAAGAAAAAGTCTTGATTTACAATTTAAATTCATTCAAAAACAAATACCATTTTTACCATTATCAAAAAGAGATGAGTTTATCAAAACACTGGGAATATCATATCCCGCAATTTTTTCTGCATCTAATATCCATCCAAAAGGAAAATATCTTGCCTTATATGCGAGGCTAAATCGTCATGGATTACTTGAGGAAATTGAGAGAAAACAATCTGAAATAACATCACTTCAAGGTGAACAAAAAATATTAAAGGATGAGATTCTAAAAATAACGAATAAAATTGCATCGATTACTTCAAATGATAAGGACTTATTCAATAGTCTTACTACTAAAAAAGAAAACTTAGAATCAAAGTTATATAAATCATTACCAAAACTTGAATCAAAGATTTACTCAATTGAGGAAATAGCAAATGAAATTCCAAAAAATGGAGTATTAATTGAGTATCAAAAATATAGACCCTTTATCTTTGAAAACCCTGAAGATGCTTTAAATGAAAAAAATTGGGAAGAGCCTAGATATCAAGCTCTTCTGTTATTTCCAAATGGAGAAGTAGAAACAATTGATTTAGGGAATAGTTCTAAAATTGAAAAATATATAAATAACGCCCTAATTTCATCAGAAGAATATCTCCCTGATGCTCAAATAATGTGGAATAAAGTAGCAACTCTAATAATAGAACCTCTTGAAAAATTTATAAATGATAAAGAAATATTGTATATATCGCCAGATGCAGAATTAAATCGAATACCTTTTTCAGCTATGGCGAATAAAAAAGCTATATTTCTTGCGGATCAGTTCGAATTAAGACTGATAACTACTGGGAGAGAATTAGTAATTTTAAATAAAAAAAATAAACTTGAAAAAAATCAATCATTGGTGGCAGCGGATCCAAATTTCGATTTAAAGACCAATACTAAAGACGAGAAGGAATTTAATAAGCCTAGAAAAATTTATAATCAAGAGCGTTCCTTTGACCAAAACGCAAGAATATGGGGTCAATTACCAGCGACTAAAAAAGAAGGTCTATTTATTGCTAAGGAAATAAATGCTAATTTGCTTTTAAAAAATGAAGCATCCGCATTAAATATACAAAAAAAAGAGTCTCCAAAAATCATTCATATTGCTTCTCATTCTTTTTTCTTAAGTAATAAAGAAGAGAATAATATTTTATCTTCAATACTTTTTTCAAATAACTTGAATACAAAAAATACTAAATTTGAGAATCCACTTTTAAGGAGTGGAATAGTATTATCAGGTGCAAATTTTCCTAATCTGAATAAATTAGATGATGGCTATTTGACTGCTTTAGAGGTAAGTAAACTAAATTGGCAGGGTACAGAATTAGTTGTTATTTCAGGTTGTGAATCAGGGATAGGAGTTAATAAAGCAGGCGATGGTGTTTATGGCCTGAAAAGATCAATTGCTGTGTCAGGGGCAAGATCAAGTATGTTATCTCTTTGGGAAGTAAAAGATGAGCCTACTGCAGCATTTATGAAAAGTTTTTATAAAAAATTAAAATCTGGGGTTAATAGGAATAAGGCATTATTTGAAACTCAAAAGGAGTTTAGAAACCATATCGTGGAGGCTTGGAGACATCCAAATGTATGGGCAGCATTTCAATTAAGTGGAGATTGGAGAGTCATTAATTAGTAAATTAGTCTTTAAATATCATGACCTGAACTTTAAAAGTATTCCTTTTCCCATTTATCTTTAAGGTTTTTCATTGCTCTTTTGTATCTCATTACTTTCCTTTCCCAGGGTGATATTAGTAGCAAAATCACCACTAAATTAATGAGAAAAAGCGGTAAAAAAGTAAAATTCAAAATTAAAATATTCCATGGTCTTTCTACTAAGAAAAATTGAAAATAACTAGGTTTCTCAGGTAGTAAATAGCCATTTCTTTTTCCCCAATTAACACAATCCTTTAAAGCATCATCAATAATTAAAAATTCATTTTCATAAATCCTATATCTCCAGAAAAACCATATTCCAGAAACGATAGCTGAATATAGCCAATAAATTAAAAATTTCATTAATAAATTTGATTTATTAATGTATTGTTCTGGATTTATGAAACTGATTCTTATTTAAATTTGGAATCACTTTAAAAAGTTTAGAACTAAGGCAATTTGTATAAACTTATTTTTTATAACCATGAACCAAACTAATCACAAAAGCATCTCTAAAAGCAAAAAATTAAAACTAGTTTTTTCAATAGTTGCTTTTAGTATTGGAGCGATTATTACTAATCCATTACCAGCAGCAGCTGATTATTTCACACCTTTTGAAAGCTCCGCTGGAGGTATTTACTATAGAGATAGCTACGGAAATATATGTCCCAAGTATTGGGGTGTGAGCTACTGTTAAATTTTTCATAAATTATGAATATTATTGACCCGAAAAAGTTCGGGTTTTTTTTTGGAATCATACTAATCATTTCAGAACTATGAACTATTAGTTGATATACAAAAATGAAATTCACAACAATCATTTCTTCAATAGTAGGAATTTTTATCACAGGTCTTGGATTTGGCTACACATTAACCATTGAGCCTTCGTTAGCTACAAATCAAAATGAAGATACAAATATTTATTCAAACTTATATAAAAACAAATTTTAATCAATTGGAGAAAATTATGAATAACAAAAGAAATGATAATAAGGATGATTTATCTGAATTTAAAATAAAGGATTTATTAAATTCTGTTTTCAATGATATTGAAGCAACTTCAATTGGTAATAAGAAAAGTACTGGAATAACAGTGAATTTTTATGATTTCGATGCTATTACACAAGGACTATCTCCCGGCAATTTATATGTTATTGGCGGCCGGCCAGCAATGGGAAAGACATCTTTTGTTCTAAACATTGCAAAAAATATAAGTCAAATAAATAATTTACCAATATGTTTCTTTTCACTTGAGACCAGTCAGAAAATGCTTTGTCATAGATTGCTTTCAATGGAAATTGGTATAGAGTCTGGGCGGCTTAGAACAGGAAGACTAACTCAGGAAGAATGGCCAATACTTGGAGAGGCAATTTCTTTTCTAAATAAAAACCCAATATATCTTATAGATAAAGCATTAATACAAGTTTCAGAAATTTATCAAATTTGTAAGAAAGTAAAAAATATACATAATCAAAATATTGGAGCAATATTTATTGATTTCCTACAACTTCTGGAAGATAAGAGTTTAGGCCGAAATATTTTAAGAGAAGATGAGCTTTCAAAAATCATGAATGATTTGAAAAATTTATCTATAAATCTTGAAGTACCTGTAATTATTACATCACAATTAAAAAGAGAATTAGAAACCAGAACTAATAAAAGACCTATGCTTAGTGATATTAGAGACTCGGAAGTAATAGAAAATAGAGCTGATTTAATAGCTTTTATTTATAGAGATGAATACTACAATCCTGAAACTTTAGATAGAGGTATAACCGAGATAATTGTAGCTAAGCAGAGAAATGGTCCTGTTGGGACTATTAAATTATTATTTGAACCTCAATATACAAGGTTTAGGAATCTTCTAGATTGATTTAATATGTTTTTAGAGTATTTAAATCTTTTGTCAAAAGGATATTGCAATATTTATTGTCTCGATTCTTTTAGTGGGAAGGTAAAACAAAAATTATTAGATATTGATAGTGATTTTTGCTCTAAACATAATTTATATGATCAAGAGTTTGATAATAAATTTGATAATAAAATATTTGACTTGGCAAAAAAAGACTCTTCTTCAAAAGACGCTCTTCTTGCTCTAAGAGGAAGAATAAGTTTTCCAATTTTTCAAAAGGTAAATGAAATATTTAGAAAATATACTTATCAATTTGAGAATGAAAAAATTAATTTAAATGATATGTTGATAATTGTTTTAGATGATAGCGGTGAAAAATATTTAAGAATACCTTTAAAAATTGATGCAAAGAAGAATAATTTTTTAAGGAAATTATTCTCCTGGGAAACAATAATGTTTATGAAAGAAAATAATATTTTAAAACCTTTTAGTGCAGAAGTAATTGCAGATTTTAATCCTAAACTATCCAATTTAAATACTTGGAGCCAGAACAAAGTAAAAGGTAACTATGAACTAAAGAAATATTTAAAAGAATGTGGCATACTACTTATTTCTCCATGGTCATTAATAGCAGATAGTTCTAAAAAACGAATAATTATTTCTTGGCGAGAATACGGTGAAGGGAATTTAAGTGAAAAAGATTTAGAAAAATTATATGAATCATATTTAGTTGAATATAAAAAGGCAAAGCAAGATTATAAAAATAGGACAGGGAAAATATCAGGATGGTCTCCCGATGAAGATTTTTTAAAATCTCTAAATCCTCCTCAAAAAAATACAGAAATATTATTGTTAATTGATAAAGCTTTGAGGAAATATATATCTAGTCCTTATGACACAAGAAGCTTTTATGAATATGAAGAAAATCAAATTGAAAATAGACTTGAAGATGAAGAAGAATATTCTTCAAAAGATTTATCAGAAATTATAAAAAATGTTTTAAAGAGAAATTCAACAAACATCGTTAATCAAATAATTAAAAAAGACAGCGCAAAATGGATAAAGGATCCATCAAGGAAAAATGCGTGGATGTTATATGGAGAAGGTCTTAGTCAAAGGGAGATTGCATCCAAATGTGATCATAAGCAGGGTTGGGTAAGTAAATTAATTCCTGAAAATAAGATTTCAGAAGAAATAGCCCAAGAAAGTGCTTTTGAACTTTTAAAAAAGAACGAATTTAATAAATTCAAAGAAGATCCAGAAAGCCTTGATAAATTATTAGATGGTTTAAAAAGTTATTTAGTTTTTAGCGAAGATAAAAATAATATTTCTATTCTAAGAAATACTATTTATGAGGTAATAAGTAAATGACAAAGAAAAACCCGAAAAAAGATCCTTTAGATTTATTCCCAATACCTAATGATGCAATTTACATTAATTCCAAAAAAAATCTAAACCCAAGAGATAAAATAATTAGTGCTTTAAAAAAATATTTAAAAGATAAAAATCTTGATTTACCATTGGGACCAAAATTAGATTTAAATAATCCTCTAAGGTCAATTATTTTAAATAAGTTTGATATACAAATTGTATATACAAGTTTAATTTCCGATGTTATTCAAATACCTTTAAAAAATTCAAAAATAAAGAATAAAGGGCCACAATTATTTTTAGCAGCTCAATTAGAAGAAGATTTAGACGTTATTTACTTTAAGGGTGTTTTAAAAAGTAGTGAATTTGAGAAAATTGTGAGTAAAAAAGAACTAAAGAAAGATTTTGCTGAGATTGAGATTGAGAATTTCAAAGGAGGGATTGATCGATTAATAAGATATGTAAGATTGTTAAATCCTGAATCTATAGAAAGAACATATTTTAAAACTGCAATATCTAATTTTAAGATTCCAAGTTTAAAAATAAAATTTAAGCTATCTACTCCATTAATAGCTAGTGGATTAATGGCAGCTCTAATAGGTCCTCAAATAATTAGACCTAGATTGATAGGTGGTATTGCTAAGCTAAGCCCAAGCACATATGAAATTCAAAGTTTTACAAGAAGTTCTGATAGTAATTCGATATGTCTTTTAACTCCTACACTTACAAAAAATATAAATAATAATTTTGAAGCAAAAATAAAAATAGATAAGCCAGTGATATATTCCCTAAAACCACTTAATGAAATAAATATTTCAAAAAATGGTGATATTGTTTGGGAAAAAATAGCTTCATCAAAAGAAAAAATTAATGGACCAATTAATTGGCCATTAAATTCTATAAATAAAAAAGATTCTTATAGACTATCTCTTAGACCAGAAGGATCTGGAATGGGCTCTAAACTAGAAATAGATTTTGTATTTGATAAAAAAATTCCACTTTTGAGAAAAGATAATATTGAAAAAAATTTGGGCAAGTCAAAAAGTGATTGGATAAGTTTTATTAAAAGAAATATAGAGAAAGACAATAATACTGCTCTTACAATATTGCTTTCAGAAAGTACACCATCTTCTAAGACTATTGAAAAATCAATAAAGGAAATAACAAAAACTGATGATTGCAAATAACTTAATTAAAAATTAAGTATTTTGGAATCAATAAAAAAAAGCGGAACTAATAATATCTGCAATTTATAAAAATTTTAAAATGATTATTTGGGGCTCTAGAAGTAAAGCTTCTACAAAAGAGAGTGGTAGATTTTATTGTCCACATTGCCAAGGTCACAGACAATATGAACTTAAGCATAGTAAGCAATACTTTACATTATATTTCGTAAGGACTTTTCCTATTCAAGATCATGGAGAATATGTCGAATGTACATCATGTAAAACAACCTATGATAAAAAAATATTAGATTATGATCCTGAAAAAGAAGCTGAAGAATACAAAGCTATTTATTTATTACTTATATTAGATCTTTTAATAAAATTAGCTATTACAAAAAACTCAATAGAAAATCTTGATATTAGTAAAATCGAGAATGCATATTTGCAGGCTACTCAAATTTCTCTTGATAAAGATTTACTTGTAAATGCTTTTCAAAGAGTTAAAAATTCAGAAAAAACATACAACCAAATTGCAAATGAACTTAGTACTATTGCAAACGAATTTGGTAAAGAAGCAATCTTAAGAGCAAGTATTAAAATAATTTCAGAAGATAAAACTGTTAAGAAAAATGAACTTGAAATGCTTTTTGATTTATCCGAGTCATTACAAATACCAAGAGCATATGTTCGAGGAATATTTATTGAAGAAGAAATTATATTGATATGATTTAGGCAAAAGTTCTTTTAGAGAAAAATTTAATTTATTTAAAAATTGAGTAAAGGTATTTAAATAATTCATGAACTTAATAAAAAATGATTAGAAGTTTTGCCTTAATATGGTTTGGCGTATTGTGATAAAAAAAAATTTGAATAGAATTTAAAATATTAGAGAATAAGGAATTTAAATTGAAATTAAATAAAAATTTTATTCTTAAAATCACTTTACTTTTTTCATTTATATTTCCTATTTTTTCATCAGAAAATTTTATTGCATCAAATTTATTTGCAGAAAATTATATTACTAATAATCGAATTATCAATACTAAAGAAGAAGCAGAGGAAGAAATTAAAAAGTTAATTAATCAAGCTTACAAGTTTGAAGAAGAAAATCTTCTAAATGATACATATAATTTATTAAAACAAATACTTATATTAGAAAAAAAGTTTCTAGGAGAAAATAATCCTCAGGTTGCTGCAACATTATTTTGGATTGGGGAAATTTATATCAAAAAAGGACTTTTAAAAAATGCAGAAGATTGTTATCTACGTGCTTTAGAAATAGAAGAGAAATCTTTGGGAAAGAGCCACTCTGACTTAGCTATAACATATTATCTAATTGGTGATCTTTATCAACAACAAGGACTGTATAGAAAAGCAGAAGAAAATTTCCTACGTGCTTTAGAAATAGAAGAAATTAATCAAGATAATAATGATGACTTACCTGGAATACTTGTCTCTCTTGGTGATCTTTATCAACAACAAGGACTGTATAGAAAAGCAGAAGAAAATTTCCTACGTGCTTTAGAAATAGAAGAGTCAGTCTTAGGGAGGAACCATCCTGAAATCGCAAAAACACTTATTTACTTAGGAAGCTTTTATCAGCAAAACGGACTTTTTCAAAAAGCAGAGGAAAATTTCTTACGAGCTTTAGAAATAGGAGAAAAGGTATATAGAGAAAATCATCCTGATAAAGCTCTTTTAATAGGAACTCTTGGAGATCTTTATCAAAAAAAAGGATTTTATAAAAAGGCTGAAGAAAATTTCTTACGTGCTTTAGAAATAGAAGAGTCAGTTTTAGGGAGCGACCATCCTAATTTAGCCGTAACACTTGCTTCTCTTGGAAACCTTTATAAAGAGCAAGGACTTTATCAAAAAGCAGAGGAAAATTTTATAAGAGCCTTAACAATAGAAAAAAAAGCTTTTGGTAATAATCATCCTTATGTAGCAGAAAAACTTATTTATATTGGCGATCTTTTTGAACTCCAGGGACTTTTAAATAAAGCAGAAAAAAATTATTTAAGTGCTTTAGAAATAGAATATTCAGTATTCGGAGCAGATCATCCTGAAGTGGCATCTACTCTTGGAACGCTTGCTATTCTTTATGAGCAAAAAGGTCTATACAAAAAAGCTGAAGAAAATTTTAAGAGAGCCTTATCAATAGAAGAAAAAGCTTTAGGTGAAGATCATGCAGCAGTTGCTAATACATTAGCTTGGCTTGGCTTTTTATACAGTAATCAAGGTCAATATAAGAAAGGAGAGGATTATTTACTAAGTTCTTTAGACAAATTTAAAAAAGCTTTAGGTGAAGATCATCCTCATATCGCTATTACTTATTTTGATCTTGCAATGTTTATATATGCAAGGATAAAGGATTTTAAAAAAGCTGAGAATTTACTTCAGGATGCCTTAAGAATAAACAAAGAATACTTAGGAAAAAACCATTCACAAATAGCTTTGAATTATAAATATTTGGGAGAAATTTATACATTACAATCTAAATATAAACTTGCTGCAAATAGTAATAGAAAATCAGTTGAAATATTACTTGAATTAATAAAAAGAGAATTACCCTTCTTACCTGTTTCAACCAGGAGGCATTTCTCAAGAATTATTGATGATAGTTTGCCTAAAACAATCTATACATATGATTTGGATTCTTATCCAATTAAAGAATTAGCATTATTACTCAGAATTAATCGCCAAGGCTTATCTGAAGAAATTGAAAAAATACAATCTAAACTTTCTTTATTAGAAGGACCTCAAAAGGAAATAACAATAAATTTAAAAGAAATAATAAAAAACTTATCATTCACTAAAATAACTAAAAAAGATAGGCAAAGACTAAATTCAAAAAAAGAAAAATTAGAAAAAGAATTATATAAAATTTTACCAGAAATTAAACTACCATTAATTGAGATAAGTCAGATCTCGAGCATCTTAAAACCTGGTGAAGCTTTAGTAGAATTTCAGCGCTATTCCCCTTATAAAGGAATACAAGATGGTGAAAAAAGATTTGGAGATTCACATTTTTTTGGAAGAAAACAGATCCAGAATTATGAAGACAATAAATCACGTTACCTTTCAATCATCCTTAAACCAAATGGAATTATTCATACTATTGATTTAGGAACAGCGGAGAAAATAGATAAGAAAATTAATTTAGCATTATTATCTTCTGAACAGGGATTAGAGGACGCCCAAAAGTTATGGAATGATGTGGGAGAATTAGTTATAAAGCCATTAAAAAAAGTATTAAATCAAGAAGATACTCTATTCATATCTCCTGATGCACAACTTAACCGCGTGCCATTTGCAGCATTAAGTTCATACAAAAAAAATATGTTGTTAGGTGAAATAGTCAATATTCGTTTGCTTACAACAGGTAGAGAACTTTTAAGACTAGCTAAAAAATCTAAAGTAATTAATAAAGATCCTTTAGTTATTGCTAATCCATCTTTCAATATAATTCAAAATTTTCAGAAGAAAAATGATAAATTTAACTCTAATAAAATTGCTCAAAAGAGATCTGGAGATTTATTATCTTCAAATTGGGTTCTGCTACCAGGTACCGCTAAAGAAGGGAAAGCTATATCGGAAATTTTAAAATCACAACTTTTAACACAAAATGAAGCAACCGCTTTGGCTATTCAAAAGCGAGAAAAGCCAAAAATTATACACATCGCTAGCCATGCTTATTTCCTCCCTGATCAAATAAATAATGAAAATCCTCTTCTAAGAAGTGGAATTGTTTTAGCAGGAGCAAATCAACCAGAATATAATCCAATAGATGATGGATACTTAACTGCTTTAGAAGTAACCAAACTTAATTGGCAGGGAACTGAACTAGTAGTTATATCTGGATGTGAATCAGGTAAAGGAGATATTCGTTCTGGAGAAGGAATATATGGTCTTAAAAGAGCAATTGCAGTTGCTGGTTCACGATCAAGTCTACTTTCTTTATGGAAGGTTGATGATAAAGCAACAGCAGATTTTATGGAGAAATTTTATCAAAAACTTAAGGTTGGCATGGGCAGATCAGAAGCTTTGGCTGAAACACAAAAAGAATTTAAAAATCATTCTATTACTAGATTTCGTCATCCTTACTACTGGGCAGCATTTCAATTAAGTGGAGACTGGAGACCAATAGATTTTTAATTTGGAATCACTTTTTAAAAGTTAGAACTAAAACTATTTAGAGTTTTTATTTTATTTAATGTCTAAAGCAACTAAAATTCTAAACACTGTAAATAAAGGTTTTGAAAAAGTTGGGTTAACATATCCCACTTACAACTGGTCTAAAGATGTGGCTGTTGATCAAGAAATGGTTAACGAAATTCATAAGATGGATGAATTTATACCTATAGAAAATGAAAAATTTTTATATACATCTTTGTGCATAAGAAGATATGGCTTATGTGCCACACGAAGCAATCTATTAGTAACTGATAAGCGAATTATTTTTTGGAATACTTACTGGCAAGTTAATTATCGTTCCTCATTACTTCCAATAATAAGCTCATTAGATATTGATTCTTTACATAGTCTAAAAAAGACCAAACACTGGACTTCGGCATGGACATATTCTTTGTCTATTCAAGGCAACTTTATTACAGGAAGTATTCCAGATTATTTTTTCTCAAGTCAATTAAGAAAAGAAAATATTCAATTAATGAAGAATCAAGATGACTTTAAATTCTTTAGAGAAGCAATAGCGCATCATGATTTAGAAATTGAAGAAGTTGAAACTGATTAAAACTTAAATAATTTTTATGAGTTTAAACAATGAAAAAACAATTAATTATTCTTGCTGCTGGATTTTTAATAAGCTATCCAAGTGCAATCTTTTCGGATTCAATTAATTTATCCTCAAATACTATTGAAGATAAAATTAATAATAATGCAGGTAAAGCTAACTCAAATAACAAAATTAAAGATGGCGATATCAAATACAAAAATGAAGATTATAGAGGTGCAATAATTGATTATTCCGAAATTTTAAAAAATAATCCAGAAAATAAACATGCTTTTTTTAGGAGAGCTTTATCAAAGAGCAAAATAAAAGATTACGAAGGTGCTATTTCTGATTATTCAAAAGCGATAGAGATAGATAAAACATATCATCAAGCTTTTTATAATCGAGGTTATGTAAAAGATAAGTTGAAAGATTACTATGGAGCAATTTCTGATTACAACAAAGCTATTTTTTTGAAAAAAGACTACGAAAATGCTTACATAAATAGAGCATATGCAAAATCGGATATAGGGGATTTATTAGGAGCAATTAGTGACTTTACAACTTTAATAAATATTAATTCAAAAAACGCCAATGCTTTTTATGGTAGAGGTTATATGCAATCTAAATTAGAAGATCATTATGCAGCTATTTCAGATTTTACTAAGGCAATAAAAATTGACCAAGATGATGATCTTTTATATGCAGCCAGAGGATATTCAAAGGGAAAAATAAATGACTACGAAGGTGCTATTTCTGATTATTCCAAAGCCATTTCTATAAATCCAGATTTAGATTTTGCACATTTCAACAGAGGCCTAATGAATTACAACTCTGATAAATTTAAAGAAGCATGCGCTGATTGGATAAAAGCTTCAGAACTAGGATATGAATACGCGTTCAAAGAAGCAGATAACTGTAAAAATTCAGATAATTTTAAAGCAAGTATTAAAAACCTTTTAGGAAATAAATAGAACAAAATCAATTATGAAAAAAATACTTCTTGCAACTATATTCTTGCTATCCCATTTTTCAGCTTTTGCAGTGCCAACAAAACCAGAGCAATTTGAAAAATTAGAAAATGAATTTAGTTTGGAATGTCAGAAATATGGAGCAGAAAGTTGTGCTGCAAGATTTATTTCTATGGCTGCTTGTACTTATGTATTTGCTGTTAATCAAGGCAAACACCCAGATGAAGCAATGGATATATCAGATAAATTATTTGTTGGTATTATGAGAGGTAATAAAATTAAACCTGAAATTATGTTCAATAAAAAAGGCAATATAAAGCCAATTATTGTAAATGAAGTTGCAGAAAGAACTGCTTTTTGCAAAGAAGCAACTGAAAAAGCAGTACCCAAATTATATAAGGCTCGAGGTATGGAAGAGCCCTCTTTAGAAATTCAGAAAAGACTAACTAACAGCTTTGGATATTGGTGGATATCAACTATCGAAACCATCTATATGCAAGGTAAAAAATGAAACGTTTACTATTTGCACTTTTATTATTTTCAAGTCCTGTATTGGCTGAAAAATATACGATTTATACAACCGAAAGACCTCCAAGTTCCTGGTCAGGAACAATTGATTCTGAAGGTTATTATTATTGGTTTACTAATGCTTATCCCCCTGCCCTAAAACATAAATGTGATATATTAGCGGGCGAAACTGGTAATGCTTGTTTTATTAAGACCAATGAAAAAGCAGTAATAATAAATAAAGATATTATTTTAATAAAAAATAGATATGGGGGAAATAGATACTTCTGTTCAGAAAAGCATATACAAGCTGTAAATAAAGCCAACCCTAAACCAACATATCTTCGACATAGTTCTTTAGATTTTGGATATGGAACTTGTACTAAAGATGGTTGGGTAAGGTAGCTCCCCCATTCACTAGATTTCTCTTGTTGCAAAAGACCCTTGAAAACAAAAACAGTTTAGAAATTATAGGATTCCAGAATGGAGGCATCCATATGAATGGGCAGCTTTCCAGCTAAGTGGTGATTGGAGATCTGTAGATTTTTAATTTGGAATCAATCTAGATAATTCAGAACTAATCATATATGTACTTTATAAAAATTTAAAAATGAAAAAAACTTTTATCACTACTCTTTTAGTTGCTGCTTCTTTTTTTACTCCAGTTTTTGCTGGATATGATGATCCTTGGACTGATGGTATAAACGAGGGTGCTATTGGCAAATATGACGATCCTTGGACTGATGGCATAAATGAAGGTGCTATTGGCAAATATGACGATCCTTGGACTGATGGTATAAACGAAGGTGCTATTTCTTGGTAAAGAAAAACTAAGAATTACTTAGCAGAATCTTACATTTGTCCGCTATTTGACATCTTTGGGTCGGGGCGACAGGATTCGAACCTGCGACCTAGTGCTCCCAAAATACCCGCTACGCAAAATTCGACAGACCCCATGAGAAACAAGTGAGGCTATAGCTTATGAGTTGGTATTAAAAGAAAATTGATGAGTCTTAAAAAGTAGCAAAATATAGCAAGGTGGTGCATAAATAAGCAAAATCTCGCTCACAAGCAACCTAGTGCCCTATGAGCACTAGATCATAGAATTTAAAATTTATTGATTGAAAGTCGATCTAAACTAGGGTGCAATTAGCTCCTTTTTTAATGTCCTCTTCAATGAAAGATTTCTTAGATAAATTTTTTGATTTATGTAGAGAATATCAAGAAGAAATTCCACCTCAAAAGATGGCTGAAGTTTTAAGAGATTACGCAGATAGATTAGATGGATAATTAATACCTATAGTTTCTAGATTTTAAAAATAAATTTAATTGGTTAACTTATAAAAACTTCATATATTTTTGGTAATTTATACTCTTTTATTCAATAAATATTTGAGAATTTTAAATAATCATGCTATTTAATTATTCCCGACCTTAAAAAGTCATGATGAAGAAACCAAAAAACATACCTCAACGTAAAACTACACTTAAGTGGAACGTTAATGGAGAACTATCTTCTATTGATATGGCAAGAATACTTGAGGCTCTCTCAGTCAAAGAGTTAAGCGAGTGTGAGCTTGCATGTAATAGAGATGCAAAAAAATTAAATCTCGGTATGTGGTGGTAAATAGGTTAAATTTTCAAATATTTAGGAAGAGTTGAAGGATTAGCTACTTAAGTAAAAAATTTAACATTTAACAATTTTATTTTTTCATCTAGAATAAAAATTTAATTTAGGGCATTAATTCTCATAGAGAAAAATCATGAATTTACCATTAGAGAAACAGACCGTTTTAGTAACAGGTGCAGGGAGAGGCTTAGGTTCCGAAATAGCAAAATCATTTCATAGAGAGGGTGCAAAAGTAATTATCAACTATAGAAATTCATATGAAAGTGCAAAAAATTTATCTAATTCGTTAGGGGAGAATGCAATTTTAGTAAAAGGGGATATCAGAGAAAAAGATCAAGTCTCTAAAATGCACGAAGAATTGGCAAGTCAAAATATCAGAGTGGATACGATAGTCCACAACGCAATAAATGACTTTATTTTTAATGGTGATCAAAGAAAAAAAATAGACACTATAGAGTGGCAAGATTTCCAAAATCAGATTGAAACTACTCAAAAAGGATTTCTAAATCTACTGAATATTTTTACACCAAATATGAAAAATAATTCTTTTGGAAGAGTTATATCTATTGGAACTAATTTATTTCAAAATCCAGTAATTCCATACCATGATTACACTGCAGCCAAAGGCGGGTTATTATCACTTACAAGAACTGCAGCAATAGATCTAGGGCAATTTAGTATCACAGTAAATATGGTTTCAGGAGGATTATTAAAGGTCACTGATGCTAGCAAAGGCACTCCAGATAGTGTTTTTGAATATATTTCCAGCATTACACCCTTAAGAAAAGTTACCACTACAGAAGACTTTTCGGATGCTGTATTATTTTTTGCTTCCCCTTGGTCGAGGGCAGTCACTGGTCAAAATTTAGTAGTTGATGGTGGTCTGGTTCTAAACTAATTAGTTTCAATAAAAGTTATTTTTTTCTAAATAATTTTTTCTTTATAGAGAATAATTCATTGATAATTCTAAGGTTTTAATTAATTGAGATTTAGAATTATTCATGATTTTTTTTAAATATTTTTTATCTTTTATTAATTAGATAAAGGGCATTACTTTCAAAAATCCCCTCACTTATCCATTCTCTATACTCCTCAATTAATGCTAATTTGTTTTTTAAATTTTCTTCTTCCCCAAGTAACTTTTGTCTATAAATCATAGAATCTAATACATATTCACAGATTGATAATGCATTATTATTGTGCTTATTCATATTCACTCACAAATGAAAAATATGTAAAATTTTAAATAAATTCAAACTTTATTGATGTAACAAAATATCCTTATTAAGATAAAAATTTAATCCTTTAAAAATAATCAAATAAATTCATTTCTCTATTTAAAACTTCAAGAATTAAAATAAGGTATAAGATTATTTTTAAATATATTTACTGAAAGGACAAATAAGGAAAAAATGGTTAGCTGGACAATAAGCCAAGCTAACATTTTATAGTTCGGATTTTTTGTGAAAAGTGAGATGTTTTTTGTGATAAGAGAATTCAAGTGAAAACTCTCCTTATTTTTGACTACATTGATCAAATCTTTTTTCTCATTTTTATTTTTATCTTTTAAATCTTGATCCATAAATGTCTCAATTGTTTTTTTTGATTTGTTTATTTCAGGTGTTTTATTTTGTAGTTTCTTAACTAATAGGATGTTTCCATATATCCAAAATGAAAAACCTATAACTAGCGGAAATAATGATTTGAAATTTATCAAAATTTATTCCCTTAAGCTTATCCCTAGTCTTAGTGCTAATGTTCCTGCGAAGATTACAATAAGCATTCCTAAAGCAATAAAAATAATTTCATCAGAGGATTCCATTTTTAATTTTCTCTTTGAAAATATTGTTTTTTCCCAATCAATAGGTAAACAAGAGCTTCAAACATTTTTATTTATCTAAAAATTTAAAATAACTAATAAGATTTATTTTTAAGTTAGAAATAAAATATGAACTTCTTAAAGATAAATTTTATATCCTTCAAAGTAATCAATTAATTTCTTTAAATAGAAACTTCCAACGGTCTAGAAAAGTTAAACTTTATTTATCCTTCCTCCATAACACCCACTCCCAATCCTGAAAAAACCAGAGGAAGCCTTCAACATATCTGGGTCATTAGTAATTCTTGATAATTTTGAGGATAAACCTGAAAATAAAACCTCGTTCACTTCATGTGATTTAATTTTTGTTTGATATGGGTGCCATATTTTTCCATCTTTAAGAAGTATCGCTTCACCATTTAATTTGGTTTCGCCGTTTTCAAAGCTCCAGCTTGAAGGCTTATCTTTAATTGGTCTATGAGTATAAAAATTACCCTTAAAATTGTTCTTCGAAATAATGGATCCTTTTAATGAATTTGATCTCCGTTCTTTTAAAACAATCGAAATACTTGGCACTTCTTCTGAAATTAAAAAACATTGTATAGGATGGTTTATCTCAGCTAAAAAGGGATACAAAATTATGATGAAATTATAAAATTCTATTTTAAAACAATTTTCAAAAACAATAGAGTCCTGTTTTTAAAAGGTTTGACTGGGAGTAAGTCGACATTGATTCATTTAGTGATGCCAAACCAACCAAAATAAACCGCAGCCATAAATAATTCCTATTGAAACTATTAATGGAATAAATAAGGATTTCATTTGACTAGAAATCTACCCATATCATTCATAAAAAACCAAATTGCAATTGAAATATTTAAGAGCACTGTAATAGAAATGGAGATAATTAAAAACTTTTTTCCCACGCCTGATTGATTAGCATCTTTGCCCGCAACTGAAATCGATTCAAGTTTCATAAAAGAGATAATTTGATTGCCTTCTATTTTAGATCTTATGTCAATCTTCAAAATTTGATATCTGTTTTTCTGCCTCTATATCTTTTTCAGGACTTTCTATATATTTAGTCATATCTATCTGCCATTGCCTTATTTTATCGATATTAAATAAAACATTGCTTCTGGGTTTACCAGTAACGTATATCCAATGCTTACCAGCTTCTAGTACTTTTGTGCTCTTTAATTCCCAAAGTGATGATGATGATATTCCTAGTAACTTTGATGCTTCTGAACTTTTTAAATATCTATCCATAAAAAAGAGGATTGTTACTTTCCTCTTAACCTAAAAAGACTATCAATCAAGCCGATTGTATATCAGGAGTTCAGGGGATGTAGTAAAGAAATAGCTTTAGAGTTTCTGATGTTACGGACTTACCCACAAAATGAAAAAACATGAAACAATTTTATTTTTATGAAGTTTAATGGCGCTAATTCCTTTTAAATCAACAGAAAAACAAGGTAAAGCTAATAGTAAAAGTATTCTTAGCCTTGCTCTATTGATGTTCTCATTGGTAGCTTGGATGTGCTTATTCAGGTAAAAAAATTATGACTAAAAAAGAAGGAAAAGAATTAGCTACTGTAAAGGTTTATCTTAATACAGGAATCATTGCAGGATTAATTGGGGTAGGATTTATCGCTTCAACTTTAGTTTTTGGAGTATTGCTTCTGGTTTTAAAATAATTGTTTAAAAAAGATCTAAATTCTTTTTTATTAGACTTCGAAAAATCATATGAACAAATTGATTTAACATCAGATATGAAAATATCTAAAAATTTATTCTCGTCTTTTATGTAATTATCAGGAATAGATGAGAAGAAATATTCGTATTTCAAGGTTGATTCTTTATCGAGACCTTTAAAAAGTTTTTTTTCTAAAGAATCACAATACTTTTGAGCCAATTGATTATTGACTATTTTTTTTTCAGGATATATTTCTCCAAATGAAGGAGGAATATTTATTAAATTGATATTTACTGTTAAGACAATTAAAAATAATGAAAAAAGATTAAATTTCACTGATCGTCTTTTGGATTGAAAAAGGTCAAGTTTTATTTTTCAGGTCACCTAGCATTTCAGAATTTAACAGCATGAACAATCACATTCAGATTCAGGATGGGAAGATTCAAGAGCATCTGCAATATCTCTCAGCATATCAGCAACATACCCTGGAGGACATTGAAACTTAGCTATATATTCGACACTCTTCTTCGCCATCTCTGTAAATGCGGGAAGGATTAAATCATCAATCTGACTCTGAGTCGGTTTCCATCTCGCTTCGCAACTGTCAGTCATTTCTAAACTTAGAATTTCTACAATATAGTTTGAACTTCAGCTGATATCAACATCAAAAGATACAGATGTATAAGTACAAGATTTAGGTGGACTTAGGGTAAGTTACAGCACTCCCTAGCAATAATTTGACAGCAACAGATGGCCCGTCTAAATTTATCTTGCACACTTCAGAATCACTGTGCTGCAGGCAATCATGATTGGTACAACCCGGCCCACTTTAAAATTGCCCTTGTAGCTCAGCGGTAGAGCACTCCCTTGGTAAGGGAAAGGACTCTAAAGTTAACTAATTGGGCCCTATATAGATGGATATATTGAATTTCAAGTAAAACTATTTAGTCCTAAATATGATTTACATATTTTAGACTTTTAACAAACATTGTCCTAAGAAATGCCACTATCTTCATACCGGATGCACAGAATTTATCTTGCAGCAACAATGAATTATGGTCTCGGTTCTGATGATCCTGAAGAGTTGGCATACTACAACAAAATCAGAAAAGAGATGGATGATTTGAAAAAAGAACCAGTAAAAAAAGGGATACCCCTTTATTGGGATGCCCCCGAAGGAATGGATAAATGAATCTGAATACTTTTTTATTAATTGATGGGAGTCTGATGCTTATTGGTCTGCCCTTACTTATGATTTTTAAAGGCAAAAAGAAGACTCCCTGAGTCATCACTTAACTGCAAAAGTCACCCCCATAACAGCGGTGATATCTTTCTTAATTGTAGTCGTATCATAAGAACCCCAGCTACTGACCCTAGTAGAATTTGGAACTGTAATCTGGAAAACGCCGGTGTTCACTTTCTTCAGACCACCCACTTCAGATCCTGCTTGAAGGGCAATAGCCTCAGCTCTGATTCGTGCATCCTTTGCTGCCTTAGCAAGCATGTCAACTCGTTTATCAGCCAGCTTTGAATAGGTGAATTCAGGACGGCTTGATTTCACCCTTACCCCTTTACCAAGCAATTCTGTTATCTGACTATGAGTCTTCTGGATGTTATAAACATCCCTACTTTCAATCTCAATATTCTGATAAGTAATCCATTCAGTTCTAATGATTTCATTAGTCTTAGGATGCTTGGTTTTATATTCACTTATACTCGCAGGTCCAAGATAAACATCCTGCTTTACACTATCCTCAATTCCATTGGCTTTAAGGAATTCCATTGTCTTATTAATGGACTGCTTATGCTTGGTGAATGAGTCAATCTGAGTTTTACCTGAGGTCTTTACTTGGACTGACCATTTTGCAATATCACTCTCAAAACTCTCTGTACTTGCACCCGTAACAGTGATAGTATTCTCAACCGTTCTGAACCCTCTCACAAGGACCGTGGATGCACCTATAAAACCTCCGAGAGATAAGACTGCCATTGCGAAAACAAGTGGCGGGGTGCGGCGTATAACATTCAGAGAATCGCTTGGCAGCGACCTGAGTCTCTTAATAATTTTCATTGTCTATCAGTATGTGTGTAGGATCTTTTTAACAGCTGAACCGAAAGAAAAATATAAAAAAATCCCTGACTTTTATTCCTTCAGTTCTATCTGGCCATTAATGGAAACATCTTATGTGGATGTGCCAATTTTGTAGTCGGTTACTAATATTGCCAAATGGAATAAACGTCTGCAAGAAGTATTTTTGTATTATTAAGGCTATCAACCCGCCTTTGCATATTCGAGATTTAATATATACTTTTCACCATCATCATCACTGTCATCGTCATCATCATTGAAAGAGGCTATTAAGACATAAACGCCTCCCAGCCCAAGGATCATTGATAAGTAGAGGATAGGATCTGCCATTATCTAATTTTGATCAATCAAAAACTAATCCGAGGATGCTTTTTCATATCTCAATGATCTTTTAATTATTAGCTTCAATATCATTCATTTCAGATAAAACTTTTTCATTGGCATTAACAGCATTAGGCAATGCAAAAGCAACCAGCAATAAGAGTAATAAGCGTTTCATTTTTTTAAACAATTTATTTATCAAATCAATAGTTCTAGTTTCCCATTCATAAAATAATCTACATCTGCGAAAGCAGAGCCTTTGGTAGTCATTCTTTTTAACATCCAATTTGCTGTTTCTTTATGTAAAGGTGGTTGAGGTTGTTCAGATATTACAGAACAGCAGTACTCAGGTGCTTTTTGCCAATGACTCCACTCTTTATCCCACCAAATAGCGAAGAGCGAATATACTTCTTGATGATTTGCTTCCCAATGTGGTTCTGTAAATGCTGCGACATAAAAATATGCTTTTTTAGGAGAGTACTTTTGATAAAAGAAAGTTGCAACTGTAATAGTATCTTCAGGGTTGTTACTCTCTAACTTATATCGGTCAGTTGAATACATCTCATCTTCAATGTGCTCCAGCTTACCTTTGGGATTCATCGCGCCACAAAAAGCTACAACCTCATCGTGAACGTAATCTGTTATTTGATAAGCTTCTTCTCCCATCAAAATAAAATAAAAAAAAGAGGGTTTTATCCCTCTATGTTAGATCGACTGTCAATCAATGAAATTATCCCATAGCAGTAATATCATCTGCAAAAAATATACTAAAAAAGATTCCCCTGAATCTCTTTATTATCTTTTACAGAATTACCAACCAACTTTGCATATTGTTCTGAATAAGCACAATTTTTACAGGATAGATTTGGTTCCGGGATCTGGTCATTATTCATCAAACAAACCATTGAATCTATTTCTTCTTCAATCCAATCAATATTCCAATAATAGGGAACTAAATATTCGTCAAAATTCATTCTTTTATTAAATTCTTCATCATCTCTTTTTGCATTACAGACTAAAAAATAAGATGTTTTATGAACATCAAATCCCATCCCTTTTAGAAGATATGCATAGAAATCCATCTGGATTTTATATCCTTCATGATATGGATCATCAAGATAATCTTGTTTATCTACTCTCCCAAGTTTTGCCTGAGATTTGTAATCAACAACTATTAATTGCTTAGTAATCTTATGCTGCCAAATATCATCAACTCCTCCAGTCAGAATTATGTTCGTATCCTTATGGCGAAGCATCAATCCTTTGTGGAGTGAATTACGCCAATCATCTATCTCAGGATGATCAAAAGGAACTAGATGACTTAAATCATTGTCGATAAATAATCTATGTGGAATTTGTCTTTCTCGGCAATAATCAAATTCTTTTTTTAACAGCAAATCAGTAGTTTCATTTAAAGTCCATCCAGGTGTTCCCGGGGGGTCTAAACCTTTTACTCTATCCAAATAAAAACATCTTTTACAGGTTAAAAAATTGGAAAACCTTCCTCTACTTATTTTGAAATCTTCTTTCTGATTAGGAGAATAAGACGAAGATGCTCTTGTCCTTAATCCGGTTGCTTTTACAGGTTCTTTTTTACTATTTCTTTTCAGATCTATCATGATTTTGAATACACAAAGAATCTTTCTTATATATAGATTATCCTCACAAAAAAGTAAAAACAAAATTTCTAGCTTAAAAAAATCATTAGTCAGCAAAATTAATAAATGAAGATCTACTTCTTGTTAGAAAAAGTTTTTACTCTTATCATCTCTCTAATTGGTTAGTTAAATAATAAAATAGTTAAGATTAAAGCTCTAGATGTATTTATGCTTAATAGGATATCAATCTAGTTATTTTTAACCTTTACTTACATTTATTTCTTCCGACTTTACTTCCTCCTCTTTATATTCAACTACTTTTTCCTTTGGCTTTTCCGTTTTAACTGCAACTACTTTTGATGTCATAGATTCAAACTTACCTTTAATAAAATTTACCAAGAAGATTAATATTGGAACATGGGCTAGACCACCCATTATCACTTTAGTTTCTGAATAGTACATTTATAAGTTAATGAGAACTGAAATATTCAATCATAAATTTAGTTTTTAGAGTCCTTTTGTTAAGCCGATAAACATTAGTAATCTTTTCTTGATTCATAAATCAATAATCTTGCTATTAATTGGGTAGAGACTTTTTTATTAATGATATTAGACGTATTTTTAATGAATATGTGTGTTGTAGTTATAGCTTTGCTTATCAGAAGAGAAATCAAACTTAAGAAGGCCAGATAGATTATGAAGACACAAATTTTTAAAGAGCAATACATTCCTAATGTCCATGCTATTACTCTTCTATTAATGTTTCTTCTATGTCTGTGGTTACCGCTTGCACTAAGATTCTTATTAATAATTTAGTCAAACGATATAAATAATATTTAGTTCCCATAAGTAAAAAAGCAAAACTAAAAAAGTGAACCGAAGATAAATTACATCACCCCTTAATTACTAATTAACTGAAAAAGATTTCTAGAGTATAGAACTAGTTCTCTTATTTTTGCCAAACCTCCTCAGTTTTCCTCCATCCCTGAGAGATTAACCTTTCATAAATCTCTCTAGCTAATTCTATATCTACAGAAACTGTAGTTGTCATAATAGGAGGTTCTTTCCCCAATACTCCAACTATCTTGCCAGTATCTACAAACATGTACTCGAAAACTCCATCAATACTTTTATCGTTTTTTATAAATCTTTTAACTTCTGTTCTATTTGAATTAATCAACCAGTAAGATTTAGCCATTAATTAAAAGGTAGAAGTAATAAGCGTTTCATTAACAATAAAGTGTCACTGTTTGATCTAAATCTGCACAAGGTTCAATAGTAAATCCAATAATTCTTTAAGGACTCCATTGTTTCCAAATAGTTTATAAAGAATCAACATCTACAACGGAGTAACCATTGCCATGTTGAGGTAAGAAAATTGAAGATTTAACGTCATAACACTCTGATCTATTTTGTGGTCCCCCTTTGTCGTACCATTCTTTTAACATTTTGGATCCCTTTTCTTGGGCGTTTGCATCATTAAATTTATAAGAAATTAAAAAAAGCATTAAAAAAAATAATTAAAATCTATTTTAGAAGGCTAAATTTAAAAGTAAATTGTCATAAGAGTCGAATTATCCCATTGCGGCAACAGCATCAGCAACTTGTTTGTTTCTTTGGATAACCTCATCATCATTTAAAACAGCGGTGATATTCCAATCAAGACCAAATTTTGCTCTCCAAACTCCAAAATGTTGAGATATAGCTAAATGATTATCAGCCTTGAAAGTAACAAAAACCTCTCCAGTTTCAGGCGCATGGAATCTACTGATCAATTCAAATCCATCAAAATTATCCATAGGTGCACCAGAAGCAATATACTGCTCAAACATCTTGTAACCTTCGGACTGAGAAATTCCGTCTGGAATAAGTCCATGAACGTGATAGTAAGCCATAAAAAAAATCATGAATATAGTTTCAATTTAAAAACCTTATTTTAAAAAGCATTTAAATTATCTTTAAATTTAGATTTTTCAACTTTTATCAATGTGAATTCATTAAAGAAAAAAATTTAAATTCTGTATCGGATGTACCTTTTATAAATTTTTTGGCAGCTATTAATTGGTTATGAGTTATTTTGCTGAACCTAACCATATTGAATATGATTCATGGTTTGATAAAAATATCGACCCCTTAGACCTAGTGGACTATTTAGATGAAAAGGAGTTCAGTAATTCAGTACATGATAAGTTTCATAAAATTTCAACTAGAAATATAACAATTGGGTCTTCTGAAAATTTTCATTGGTGAGAAAGATTTTTCATTTCACAGATATTAATCAATGTTATACAGAATATGTTCCATCGCCTTCTCTTCTTGCCTTAGCTAATACAATTTCTTCTACAACTTTTTCAATCATGTACGCACTTTTTTTCCCAAAGCATTTTTCTTGTTGAATGTTCTCATAATTATTTGGAATAAAATCAATTTTTTCACAACAGTCGCATTTAATATCAATTTTCATACCTTTACAAACCTCCAAAGCCCTAGAAAAAATCCATTGTTGAACTGAAATACTTTCCCAATTATCAAAATTCGACCACCCATCAAAATTACTACTTAGGATATCTTTTAATCCGTCTGCCTTATCTACATATGATAAATGTGCATCTTTTCTTGATTCGTCTTTAATTCCAATAACTTTGACAGAATTTTGATTCATTCCTGATAAATCGATTAAGTAAATATAAATCTAAGACAAAATTTAATTAACTATCAACGAAAGAATATCTTTTGGATCCCGATTAAAAATAGAGAGAAATTAAAATAACTCACAATAAAATTAAGCTTTCAAAAACTTAAGCGCAAATAACTGATAAATCAACAAAATTCTTACTTTCATCTGCAAGTTCAGTAATAACTCTATTGAGCCATTCAGAGGTTGTTTCACAATAGCCTACGTTTAAAATAGTTTTTTGCATTGCTGTTTCTTCTTTATTCATAGCTATAAGGTATTTTTTACAAATTAATCTTTAATTAAATCTATGTGAATAAGTCATAATTACTATCTAATTTAAAAAGTTGTATTTTATACATTTTTTAAAACCACTAATAAACAAATAACATTAAATCCTTGACAAGAAAATCTATACAAGTTTGATTAGAAAAAATTTACTGTCTGCCCTATGAATAACGTCAAGATTGAGGAATTAATGAAAGTTAGGTTAGATGGTATTGCAAATAGAATTTTGCAATTAAGCAAAAGGGAAAGTGAATCTTTATTGCTTGAGCATCTTGAGTGGTTGGAGGGAGGATGGGAGACGGAAGAAATCTTATTTTTAAAAAAGCCCTATAGAAAATGGTGGTTTTAAATCCACTTCTATAAATAATTAATTATGGCCTAAGGGACCAGGACCAGATCCTATTTTGTAAGAATTAATTAAAGATTTCTCAACAAAAAATTTTGCTTTTTGTATGGAATCAAGCAGCTCAAAACCTAAAGCTTTATAACCACAAATAGCAGCACTCAAAGTACAACCGCTACCGTGGGTATTTTTTGTATTAATAAAATTATTAAAGAGCCACTGTTTTCTACCATCTAAGTCAAGAAAAAAATCCTTACCTTTCATATCTTTTAAACCGCCTCCTTTTATAAGTACAGCTTTAGCTCCAAGACCAATAATTATTCTTGCGGAATTTTCAATATCTTCTTTACTCCTTATTTCTAAACCAGAAAGTAGATTTGCTTCATAAACATTTGGAGTCACCAAATCTGCAATTGGTAATAAGAGTTTTTTATAAGCATTAATCGCAGAATCTTCAAGTAATTTAGAACCAGTTCTTGTAACCATTACTGGATCAATAATTTTGGTTATTTTATATGTATTTAATTTTGAAGCAGTATCATTAATTATCCTTTCATTTAATAACATTCCAGTTTTTAAGGCATCAATACCAAAGTCACCAAACAAAGTATCTAACTGACTTAATAAAGTTTTCTTCTCTACTGGTTCAACGCATGTAACCTCTATACTATTTTGTGCGGTAATACATGTAATAACCGAACATCCATGTACTTTAAGGGCCATAAAAGTTCTCAAGTCAGCCTGTATACCTGCTCCACCACCAGAATCACTACCGCCTATTGAAAGTGCAATTTTAGAATACATAGTTTAATAAACTAGGATTTATAAATATCATAAAAAATATTCTAAATTTAAATTAGAAATCTGAATATGCATTAAAAAAATCTAACTCCAATTCCATAGCTCTCCTGTATAAATATTTAGCCTGATCAATATCAAATGTTTCCTTATTGGTCTCAATAAGATTTTCAAGTGAATCTGCTAGCTTTTCAAAGCTCTTATCAGAGTAAGTAATTATCCATTCTCTATATTTAATGTCAAAATCCTCTTTGTACAAACTTTTACCTATCCAAGAATAAAGTCGCATACATGGAGTCATTGCAAACATTATTTCAATAGAGCTTAGTCTTTTGGAAGCATCATCAAGGAAATCTGTATAATTTTTTGTAGCTTTTTTTATATAGTTATTAGATAAATCAATATCCCATTCTTTTGCATAAGTTTCATGAAGTATTAACTCCTCTGAAACTCCCATTAAAAGTTCACTCAACTTCCTTATTGAATATTTATCTTTTGATTTAGAAACTGCAAGACCATATGCCTTAGCAAAAGTTTCTAAAAAGAAATAATCTTGGGCTAAATATTCTTGAAATATATTTTTAGGGAGACTTCCATACTTTAAACCTTGTACAAATTTTGTATTTAAACTTAGTAAAGCAATCTCATAATTATCCTCCCAAAGTTTTTTTGTTATTTTCATTTTTTTGATTTTTATTTATTCTAAAATTTTTTATATTTTTTACCTACAATATTAATCTTATTTTTCTAGGATTATTATAAAAATTATGAAAGAAATAAATATCTTATGGTTTAAGAAAGATTTAAGAATTTATGATAACGAAGCTCTTTGTGAGGCTGTAAAAGATTGTGATATTTTACCTGTTTACATTATTGAGGTAGATATTTGGAGCCAAAATACCCATTCATATAGACAATGGCAATTTTGCAAAGAAAGTTTAATAGATTTAAGGAATGCACTCGCTGAGATCGGACAACCATTAATTATTAGAACTGGAAATGTTATTAATATTTTTGATGAAATTAGTTCAAAATTTAAAATCAAAGGTATATATAGCCATCAAGAAACCGGAGATTGGCTTACCTATAAAAGAGATCAAAAAGTAAGAGAATGGACTTTAAGCAAAAATATTATTTGGAAGGAATTTCTACAATTTTCAGTTTTTAGAGGAAATTTAGATAGGAATGATTGGTCTAAAAAGTGGCAAAAAAATTTCGAAAAAAACTTACTTAAAGCTCCATTAAGAATTAATTCTATTAACTTTAATATTGGAGAAATACCCTCAGACGATATTTTTAACTTTAAAAAAGAAACTTGTCCAGGAAGAATGCAAGGTGGAAGAAAGAAAGGTTTAGAGAGAATGCGATACTTCTTTAGTAATAAATTAGATTCTTATTCAAAAGATATATCTAGCCCAGAAAAATCATTTGATAGTTGTACAAGACTATCCCCATATATTTGTTGGGGATGCATTTCATTAAAAGAAATTTTTAATAAGGCAAATATATCAAAAAACAATAATTCCAGGATGTTAAAAAGCAGATTAACTTGGCATTGTCATTTTATTCAGAAACTTGAAAGTGAACCAGAACTAGAGTTTAGGGAATACCATCCTTTTTTTAAAAATATAAGAGAAAAAAATAATGAATTACTTTATGCATGGAGTTCAGGAAATACGGGCTTTCCTTTTATAGATGCATGTATGCGTTCATTAAATTTCAATGGATGGATTAACTTCAGGATGCGAGCGATGTTAATGTCTTTTGCTAGCTATAATTTATGGCTACCATGGCAAGATTCAGGTTCTGAATTAGCAAATAAATTTGTAGATTATGAGCCTGGAATACATTGGAATCAATGCCAAATGCAATCTGGAACTACGTCTATAAATACTAATAGAATTTATAATCCTATTAAGCAGGGAAAAGATCATGATCCTCAAGGAAAATTTATAAAAAAATGGATACCAGAATTAAAGGATATATCACTTAATTTCATTCATGAACCATGGCTATTATCTAGATTTAATCAAGAAGAATATGAACAAATTAATTACATAAGACCAATAATTGACATCCCAAGTAGCACTAAAACTGCAAAGAAAAAAATTCAGGAAATCACTAAAAAGGATGGATATTGGGATATCTCAGAAGAAATTTATTTAAAGCATGGCTCTAGAAAAAGGCTTAGAAAAAATATAAATAATAAAAAAATTGTTTCTAAGGAAAAGGAAAAGCAATACGAACTGAAATTAGATTTCTAAATTTTATTTTCAGAAATTTCCAGATTCCTTTTAGCAATAGGAAAGTTTTTTTAATTTTGAAATTTAATATATAAATCCACGATGAAGTATTGCAAGCTTTAATGTATTTATAAGATTTTATTAATTATGTCTGCAAGATTTGAATGGGACGATACCAATAGTTCAGGTATATGGTGGAGTACTAATGTAAGTATTAGAGACGAGTGCAATTTGCTCAAAGAAGATACTCAATGCGAAGATTCTGATATCGTCGAACTTCTTAGGAGTATTGCACAAAATATTGAAGATAATGGCCTTTAATTTCTAGAGGAATAGTCTTTCTTTTAGAGATTTTGAATTCCTTTTACAGCTTTTATTAATTCGATACTAATACCTTTTTCACTCATTGAATGACCAGCATCATTAACAATAATTAATTCAGAATTCTTTAATTTCTTATTTAGATCCCAGGCACTCCTAACAGGACATACTACGTCGTATCTCCCTTGAATTATTTTTGTTGGAATTGATTCTATTATTTTTATATTTTTCAAAATAAAATTATCTTCTAAGAAAATATTATTAACAAAATAATGGCATTCGATCCTTGCAAATGCATCTGAAAAAGAATTAACTTGGGACTGATCAAAATCGAATTTTTTATTTATTAAATGACTAGTTGAGAGTTCCCATTTTGTCCAAGCTGCTGCTGCTTTTGATCTAATATTTGCATCTGATGATGTTAGATATTTATAAAAAGAACTTATCAAATCATTTCTTTCTTCTTTTGGTATTACAGAAATATATTCTTCAAATTGATCAGGGAATATCTCGCTCGCACCATATTGATAGAACCACAATAATTCAAACTTTCTACATAAAAATATTCCTCGCAAAGTTAAGCTAGTAACTCTTGAGGGATTTTTAATTGCATATATAAGTGATAGTGTTGACCCCCAAGATCCACCAAATAAATGCCAACTATCTATTTTTAATAGAATCCTTAATTTCTCAATATCATCAACTAAATGATTAGTCGTATTTTCTCTTAATTCTGAGAAAGGAGTTGAAGAACCGCAGCCTCTTTGGTCAAATTGAATAATATCGAATTTATCTGGATCAAAGAATCTTCTATATCTTGGTTGACTTCCTCCTCCTGGGCCTCCATGAATAACTAGTATTTTTTTACCATTTGGATTTCCAGATCTTTCCCAATAAATTGTATGAATATCACTTACTTGTAAAAAACCCTTTTCACGAACTTCAATTTTAGGAAACAAGACTTGATCTTTCATTGTGAAATATTTTTAAACACTTAATAAATCCATATTATCCAAAAAGAAGTCTAGTTTAGAAGTAATTTGTTAAAAAAAAAGGACTGGTGGTACAGTCCTTTTTGATATTTGATTTCCTTCTAACAGGATATAAAATTACATATTTAAAGTCTATTTACTCATAAACCTAGAATACGTGAATTCGGGGATTTCTATCGATAATTTCAGTCCCTATTGTCGCTAGTAATTATAAAGCGAAGTCTTATCAGACTAATTGATTGAACTTTAATTTTCGAATAATCCCATTCTCAGGAATACGCTTCCTATATTCTGGAATTTGCTAAATTTCAGGCGGACTATCAATCATTTAGATTGCCTCCGAACTCAACATTTATAAATTACTCCTTTTTATATTTTCAGTAAATCCGTAAATATGCTGATTTACTTTTGTCTTAATTTGTAGGAGGATTTTAATGATCCTTTGTTTTTTTGATAAGTATAAAAATTAAAATCTATAATCCTTAGTTATTCAGATTCATAGAGCAAATAGATTCAATTATTCTTTTATCACTATCAGAAACTTTATAATAATCCAATTTCCACTCAACAAATTTTACACACTCATCAATAGAAGGATTCTTATCAAGGTAATACGCTTCTCTCTAATCCAATCTGCCAAGGCAAAAGTTATTTTTGTAGAAAGCATATTTACCAATCAGGGTATTTAAAATCTCGGCCAATAGGTTCCTCATAAAATTCCCCTTCTTTTATACCTTTATCATATTTTTCAATAATATTTTTAGAAGAAGCTATTGAGGAAATTAAATCTCCTAAATATATTGGCTCCATCGTAATTGATATAATAATTTTAATTATTTATTATTCTGTATAAGAATTTAATAAATAGATTATTAATATACATTATGGATTTCATTAAAAAGAACAAGATCTTAACACTAATGGCGGTAATTGCAGTTTTATCATTTGTATTAGAAAAAGTAGGCATAATACACCCTTAAATTAATTAAGTTTATTTGATAAATAATTCCTAATCAAATAACCAGACAAATAATATTACTGCAAAAATAAGCAATGGAGATAATAATGTAAAAATTAAAGTTGAAAGATTAATAACCATAAATTTTTATAAATATACAAATTCAATAAACTTCATTTTTAAGCATTTTCAATAGTTAGAATTTTAAGTATTACGAAAAAAACATTTTTAATAAAAAAAGATATAAAGAGGGATCAGATTAATGTGGCTTATTTCAAAAAAAGATAAAATATCAAAAGGAATTTCAAATAAACTCTTTCTTACGATATTTTCCTTTTTTTCTGATTTCTTTTGCGGCCAATATTTGTTGTTTTCTTCTTATTTTATGATCACTGATGGGGTTTTCATCGTTATATACATATAGAACATCCTTAACAAACTCTTGACGTTCTCCGGCCATTTCTAACATCGGGAACATTATTGCCAGATCCCAAGCAACAGAAAAGTATTTTCTATTTGTATCTAATAAATCATGCTTATCAACAGATAACCATAAATCATGTCTAAAAGTTCTCAAATGGGAGGCGTACCAAAAATATTCTCTATATAAGTTAAATTTTCTTATAAAGCCAGGATATTTTTTACCGCGCACACCTTTTGAGCATAAATGTGAACCGTATGTAATTAAACAATCTGTTTCTGAATACTTTTCGTTAAGAATGTTTAAAACATCACCACTATATAAGTAATCATCTCCATCAATTAAAATATCAATGGTTCGAGATGGTTTTTCTATTTTTTTATTAAGCAAATTAAAAATATTATTTAATGCTCCTAATCTCCTAGAATTTTTAATTATCTCAAAATTCTTATGCTTATTACATATTGCATAAGCGACTTCATAAGAAGAATCAGTAGAACAATCATCAACTATTTTGACATGAAATTTTTTATAAGATTGTTTAATAATAGAATTAAGGCACTTTTCTATATATTTCTCAGCATTAAATAAAGGGACTACTATATTAAAAAAGTAAGATGAATTTTTTTTTGAAATAGGATATTTTTTCAATTAGAATTTAAATATCATTAACTTAAAATTATATACTTAAGATAAAATTAGAACTATCAAAAGAATCTTTTTCTTAACTTTATTTTTTTTTACTTAAAAAAATGCTTTTTTCTAGGATGCTTGGTGGATTAGGTAATCAATTATTTCAAACCGCAGCATTTTTAAAATATCGTAGTAAGAAAGAAAAAGTAATAATTTCCTTTCTAGGAGATATTCACATCCCAAAAAGAGAAAATTGCCTCAATTATATTTTTGAAAAGCCTGATTGGCTTTATTATGATAACTCCCGAAAACTAAATTTATTTACGAGATTCATAGCAAAAAGTTCTTCAGCACTAAGATTTGGTAGTTATTTGCCATATATAGGTGTGAATGATAGGAACTTTTATTTAAAAAATTCTTATTTTTTTAATAAAAAAATATTATTTTTCGATGGTTATTTCATCTATAACTGGAAGTATAAAGAAATCAATTATTTATTTAGTCAATTAAAATTAAGACCTATTTCCTTAAATAGAGAGCATATTAAAATTTGTAATGAAAATGTAATTATTCATATTAGGGGAGGCGACTTCCTAAAAATAAAACACTTAAATATTTGCGATAATTTCTACTATAAAAAAGCAATTGAATATGCACTTAGAAAGGGATTCAATACTTTCAAGGTTATTTCTGAAGATAGAGAATATGGTAAAGAAATTATAAAAGAAATGAAAAAATATTTTATAGATTTAAAAATTTCAATTCTAAAATCAAATTCCATAATAAATGATTTTAATATTATAAGGTCTTCAAATTTAGCTATACTGAGCAATAGTACTTTTTCTTGGTGGGCATCTTTCTTGTCAAATTGTAAAAAAGAATTCTTAGTTCCTTCTAATTTCTCTTTAAAAGAAAAAAGAATTATTCTTCCAAATGAAACTATAATAGTTTAATAAATATATGTAATTACATATTCAAATAATCAAATTTTGCATAAAGCCTAGCTATATTATCTTATTAAGAAATTAACGAGAATTCGATTTTCACAATGAATATTGTTTTTCAGAGAATTAGATGCATATATCACAAAACTTTTATTTTAAGACCTAACATAATGTCAACAATTATATTCATTCCTCTTCTATATTTTCTGGGTTGGATCATAGCAAGTCCTCTTATTTTTGTAGGTATCGAAAAAGAAAATATCTCTTTAATCGGCACTATTATAACTTTTTTAATTTTTGTTATTTCGTTACCTAAATGGTTTGAACTTCGATGGAAATTAAATAATGTATGGAAATTAGTTGGAATAAAAAAAACAAACAGAAATAGTAAACCAAGTTTTTATTTTTTAAAAGGTTTGTTTGGAGCAATCAGTTTATTATCAGCAATTTTAATCCCCATAATTCTTTTTAAAGATGGTATTTGGTTAGGCGAAATATCAATAGCTATTTTGATTAATAGCTTACTCTTGATCTTTGGAATAGGATTTGCAGAAGAACTTATCTTTAGAGGTTGGCTTTTAGAAGAATTAAAAAATCAATTTGGTCTAAAAAAAGCCTTAATTATTCAATCATCAATATTTAGCATAGTACATATTGGTTTTGATTTGCCTCTTTGGCAAATGGTAAGCATACTATGTGGATTATTTTTGCTCGGAATATTTTTAGCATTTGTGAGATTAAGAAATGATAACTCATTATGGGGTTGTATAGGATTACATGGAGGACTTGTGGGAGGTTGGTTTTTAGTAAATAATGGTTTATTTAAGTTATCAAAAGATGTCCCAATTTGGTTAAAAGGACCCGGAAATATTAATTCAAATCCATTAGGTGGTTTTTGGGGTATCTCACTATTATTTTTTTTATGTGTTTTATATTTTTTTATTCTGAAAAAAAATGAAAAATTTAATTAAATAAGATGTAAGTTCCTTAAAATTAGATATAAATACCGATTGATTTTTGATTAATAATTGTCAGATTAAAACAAAGCTTAATACTGATATGAACTTTGAGGCAGGAATAAGATTTATTATCTTTTTAGTAATTTTTGGAGCTTCAAACTATCTAATGATGTTAAGAAGATATGAAAAAGACATCAAAAAAAAGAAATTATTACAGCATAAAAAAATTTCCAGGTTATATCCTAAAGGTTCATTTATTTTCTGAAATTAAAAAAATTTATTTTTGAATTTCTTCACCATTTTTTACTAGTTTTTTGCCAACCTTCATTTAACAATCTTTGCCATAATAATCTTGCTTCCTCAATAACAATTTTTTTTCTAGTTTTCATTAATGGAGGATTTTCCCCATGAATTCCCATAATGATTCCTTCTTCAATTAAAATATAAGGAATAGATTTATCAGAATACTCTTTATCTTTATAAAAACGCATCACCCCAACAAAATTGGAGTCAATTAACCAAAAATCATTATCTGAATTCAATAAACCAAAATTAAATTTACTTAATCATATCCTTTCATTGCAATTTCAGTGGGAACTATTTATTTATTTTGCTAATACTTTAAAACATACCTTAGAAATCGATCGGTAAATACTGGGCGGTTATGTTAGGTAAACCGAAATTCGGTGTATTTGCCGTATCAATATCTTCGGTATTTATCCTTTCATATTTAAAAAAATTATTAGATATTGAACTTGTACTAATTCAAAGGTCACTTATGTATTCAATGTTTGATCTTCTTTTTGAAACACCTTCATATCGCCCAGTATATGTTATTTCTGATAGTGAAATGAAGGAGTTAAAGAAAAACCAACATCAAGAAGAGCTTGATGAAATTACAACACAAAAAGTAAGACTTGAAGATGCTTTTAAAGCTCAACTAAAACATCTTGAAGAGAGAGAAAAAGAAGTAAAAAAAGAACTTAAAGTACTCTCAGCCTCAAAAGATAAATAGTTTATTTTTAGAGAAATTGCTTTTTTCAAAGACGGTTAAAAACCGTCTTTTTTAATTCTTATAGTTTTAAGGTATCTATTAAATCCACAGATTTTAAAAATATTTTCCATAATTAATAAATGAATAATAAGAACGAAAGAATAAGAATGTTCTTACCCTTTAGTTGGGTAATTTGTGCAGCAATATCTTTTGCTTATATAAATTCACATTTAATAAATACCTAACATAAATGTCTTATCCCTCAAGAGACGAAATACTTGCATCTTCAAAAGGGTGGGTAGCATCTTTTTTAAATTTTCTTCCTGGTTTAGGATCGGGTTACTTATATCAAAGAAGATGGAAACCCTATTTTTTTACCATCACTGCTAGTACTGCATGGTTTGCTTTAGGTATCTTTTTACAAGGTGATTCAGAACCTTCTCAAAATGAACAAATAATTGGAATTTCTGGTCTTTTTTTTATATCAATAGTTACAGTTATAGAAGCCAACTTGGCTTTCAAAAAAGCAAGTAATAAAACAAAAGCTGAAAAAGAAAAAAAAATAACCTCTGAGAAAAAAGGATGGTTTAATTAATTCTCAAAATTTTATATAGAAAAAATTAATAATTTCTCAATTTTTTTTATCTAAGTAAAAAAATTATCATAAATACTCTTTAAGAAAAATTAAAAAAAATTTTTATTTAGTTATAAAAAAATAAAATTTCCTTTTCTTTGAGACCCTCCCATCCCGAGTCTATTAATAATTGATTCAATGTTTCTTTATCAAAATGCTTAGAACCCGTTTTAACGCATCTATTTCTCATTGATTTTTTAACACCACTCCTTTGTCTTTTATTCTCCTCATCCATAATTCTTTTGTATAGATCTAGCATTTTTTGAGGGATTGGAGTTCCGTCAAGATCCACTCCATTTTGAATAGCAAGATCAACAGCATGCATTCCCATTTTCTTCATATATTAAAAAAAAGCTGAAAATATAATAGAACAGAACTTATTAATCTAAAGTTGTTTGAATAATAATTTATTGATTTTGAATTTCCTTAAGTACTCTAATAGCCTCTTTAATGTGTTCAGGACCATTCAATAAATCTCTAAAAATATGCCTAACTGTCCCTTTGCGATCAATAACGTAAGTAACCCTACCATCCATAAAACCTAATACTTTAGGAACTTTAAAAGTTTTCCTAAGAGAGTCATTCGTATCACAAAGTAATGGATATTGTAATTTATTTTTATTGGCAAATGCCAAATGACTTGAGCTACTTCCATTACTTACTCCCCAAACTTGTGCACCTAATACTTTAAATAAGTCATATTTATCTCTAAATCCACAAACTTCTATAGTGCAACCTGGCGTATCATCTTTTGGATAAAAAAACAAAACAAGGGGATTTTTTAAACCCTTATTTGATCTTTTAACTCCATTTTGATCCAGTAAAGAAAATTCTGGGATTTTATCTCCGATCTGCACAGGTAACTATTGTAAAGCTCCATATTAAAGGTTATTGTGTTTTTATTGTGGCCTTCGAAGTAAATAACTGATATTAAAGTTAGTTTTTTTGTTTTAAAAGATACTAAAAAATCATTTAAATAAAGTAAGCTGAAATTATTTAAAATAAACAAAAAAATATGTATTAATAAGATTAAAATTCAATTTTTTCATTTGGAGTAAATACTGAACAATATTTTTTTACTAAGTCTTTTTGCTGAATGGTAATAGGGTTGGTTAATTTTAATTTTAGTTTTTCTATTGCCTCACTAGCGTTAATCTCACCAAGACGATATCTTGCACAAGTATCCAATACTTTAAACATTTTTGTGGTAACGGCTTCAGCTGGATACATTAGAAAAAAAAGGTAAAAAACAACAAAAAAATACTTCATTTTTTTTAAATAGGTAAGATATCTAGCGAATAGTTTCAGTAATTTAGGAAAAAAAATTATTTTAGATAAAAATTAGGATTAAATGAGTTAATCTAATTTGAGTTAAATTTAGATGTTCCATATAAATAATAAAAGAAATTAAGATAAAATATGTGTTGTTAATAAATAATCTCCGTGAAAATAAGAAAATTAATAAGTAAACATCAAACTCTTATAAATTGGTATCAAAAAAAATTAAAATTGAGTGATTATCAATTACTTTGGTTAGTCTTCTTTAAAGGGGTATTAATAACAATAATATTTTTCAAAATTTTTTAATATTAATAAAGCTACTCCAAGAATGAAATTTTTACAGGCTTTGACTATATTTAATAATATATTTCCTAGTTATTTAAATAGTTATCAGCTATGAATATTTTTGGTGTAGGTTTGCCTGAAGTTACTGTCATACTTATCTTAGCTCTTTTAATTTTTGGTCCAAAAAAGCTTCCAGAATTAGGAAAGCAGCTTGGCAAAACCTTGAAAAGTCTTAAAAAAGCTTCGAATGAATTTCAAAATGAAATCGATCAAGTTATGAACGAAGAAGATAAAGAAGAATCTCCTAAATCTATAGAAACTAATCAAACAAATGAAATTAATCAAGAAAAAATAGACTCAGAAAACAAGAATTTCCCAAATAAAGGAAACAGTAAGAACTAATATCTTGGATAGGCCCATAACCCCCATAGAAGAGTTTGAAAGAGCATTAGTTAAAGCAGCTCTTACTAAAGAAGAATATGAATTAATAGACTACATACGCTATACAAGCGTTTTTACACAGCCAAGTCTTATTAAAGATTTAAAAAGGCCATCAAAGCCTCCTCTTTTATCTGTTCTATGTCAAATTTGCAGAAAAATTGGTTCAGAGATGCCAGATCATTTCAAAAAAGTAATTGAGTGGTCAATTGAAATTAGTGATCATGATACTAAATGGGATGCTCATTTAATTTGTGCAGAAGCATTAAATATAGACAAAATTCCATTAAGTCCTATTAATGGAACAACTTTATTTGATGTTCTTGTTGTACACAAAGAATTATTTCTTGGTTTTGACTGAATTAAATTAATCATCTAAAGGCACAGAATCGGTTTCTATAACTTCCGAATCATCATACTTATTTATTCTTTTTTCAATCCAGTTATTTATATAACTAACTAAAGGCAATGAACCTCTAAAAATAAAAATAGAAGTGGGCAAAGCGCTTAGTAAACCGACTACAGGACTTCTAAAAAGTAATCTTCCAGCTTTAATGTCAAATAAAATAATAAGCGCTGAGGGAACTATAACTTTAACTACTGTTTTGAGGGCCTCAAGCCAACCAACACGATATGTCCACCATATTAAAATTATGCCAACTATATAGAGAAATATGTAAGTCATAAGAATAGTATAATGATTATCTATTTATCTTGTTCTTACTAAAGAAGAAGATTTTTATAAATTTTTTAACATAAAGCAATCAAATTCTAGTAATGAGTTTTTCTGAAATAAGAAAATTTTTAATTAAGATGCAATCTGATGAAGACTTAAAAAAGCAGGTTACTACATCCTCTACTGCGGATGATATAGCCCTAATAGGTCAACGCTTAGGTTATGACTTTTCAGGAGATGATCTCTTAAGGTTTAATGGACAAAAAGTTGATAAAGTTACTGTAAGAAAGGTAAATCATCCAGGAGAATACCACTAAATTAAGACTTAATCCATATTGCAAGTCCGCCGCCCCTGCCTCGAGCACATAACCAATTATCTTTAGTGCTAATTCCTACAAGCGAGAAAAAAGGCATTTTTTTATCTTCAGGTTTTCTTAATTCCTTATTAAATATTGGAAAACTACTAATACTAATTTTTAATTCTTCAAAATAAAAAGCCAATAATGGTCTAAGCCCTTTTAATTCTGCGCTGCCTTTAAAAGTAATGTTTAATAATCCGAAATTAATTGAATTTTTTATTTCATAATTTAATTGATCCTCTTTATTTTTATTTGTTAATTCGAGTCTTGCAGATAATACTTGGAGGATCGAACTGGGTATATTCTTGATTTCATATGACTCCTTTCCCCATACATACTTAAACTTCCATATTCCTAACAGTTGCTCATATAATATACCGCTACCTTTTTTTTGAGCATTTTTTTCTAATAGTTTTATCTCATTGATATCAGGCAAATCTTTCATAATAGATCTTAATCTAAGAATTAAATACTAAGATAGCTTCATAAAAAAAGTTTCTAATTAAATAAAATCCCTCCAAAAAGATTTCTTTGTTTCAATATATTTCTAAAAAAATAATTTTTTGGCACACATAAGGAACAAGATCTCGTTAATATATTTACATAAAGTTACTAAATTAATGGATTTCATTTCTAAAAGTCAAGGATACATACCTTTAAAAGCAATTCCTTACATATTTTTCCTAGCTGTCGTACTTAGTATCACAACATCAACTAATACATTTGTTTAAAACAAATTAGTTTTACAAGAAGAATAAAATCAATATTTGATGAATAATTACGATGTTGTAATAGTTGGTAGTGGAATAGGTGGTTTATGTTGCGGTTCAATTTTAGCTTTATCTGGTAAAAAAGTTCTTATATGCGAAGCTCATTCCCAGCCTGGAGGCGTTGCTCACAGTTTCAAAAGACAAGGCTACACTTTTGAATCAGGTCCTTCATTATGGAGCGGAATAGGTAAGTGGCCGACAACTAATCCCTTAGGCCAAATTCTTAAATTACTAGATGAAGAGGTTCAGCTGTTTCAATACAAAGGTTGGCAAGTGATTGTCCCAGAAGGCAATTTTAATCTGGATGTAGGAGAAGAACCCTTTAAACAAACAATAAAAACTTTAAGAGGTGAAAAATCAGTTAAAGAATGGGAATCATTTATTTCCGGAATAAAACCTATTAGCCAAATAATAAATGAAATACCTTTACTCTCATTTTCTCCCGAATCAATAAATTTCTTAGATCTAATAAATTTAACCTCAAAATTTTTACCTAACATCAAGCAATTACCAAAAATTAATAAGGGTTTTGGGAATTTAGTGAATAATCATCTAAAGGATCCTTTTCTCAGAAATTGGGTTGATTTGTTGAGCTTTTTAATAAGTGGTATGTCAATGCATGATACAAATACAGCGGCGATGGCTACTTTATTCAACGAATGGTTTGAACCTAATTCATACCTTGAATATCCTAAAGGTGGCAGCGATTCTATTATAAAAGCCTTAATTAATGGATTTAAAAAAAATGGAGGAGAATTAATTCTCTCTTCGAGAGTAAAGACAATTAACTTCAATAAAAATTTGGCGACAGGTGTAACCCTTAATAATGGTTCGAGTTATAGTTGTGAATATATTGTCACGAATACTGATGTTTGGAATTTAAAACAGTTAATTCCAAATGAAATTGCAAGAAAATGGAAGCCTAAAGCATTGAACCCCAATAAATGTGATTCATTCCTTCATATACATTTAGGTTTTAATGCTGATGGCCTTGAAGATTTGCCAATACACGCGATACATGTTGATGAGTGGGAAAAAGGTATAACCGCAGAAAGAAATATAGCTGTATTTTCAATCCCATCCGTTTTAGATAAAAGTATGGCTCCTAAAGGAAAACATGTTCTTCATGGATATACTCCCGCAAATGAACCTTGGGAAATTTGGGGCAAACTAAATCCAAAGGGATTAGCATATAGAAATTTGAAAGAAGAAAGATGTTCAATTTTCCTTAATGCAGTGCGGAAATTCATACCTGACATAGATGAAAGAATTGATTTAAAGATGTTAGGAACCCCAATCACTCATAAAAAATTCACTAATACCCATTGCGGTAGTTACGGCCCTGCATTGTCTGTAGCAAAAGGTCTTTTCCCAGGTTGCAAAACTCCAGTGAAAAATTTATTTACTTGCGGTGCAAGCACATTTCCTGGTATTGGAATTCCTGCAGTTTCAGCAAGTGGTGCTTACGCAGCTGAAAAAATTATTGGTAAAAAAGAATTTAAAACTCTTCTTAAAAAAATAAATTTATAAATCAAATTCTATTTATAACTCTACTAATACTTAGTTAAGAAATAAGAATAAAGAAAGCAAAAACGTTCAATAGTGATATTCTTTATCTGAACATAAACTTAACTTATAGCTCTTATATGTTTTTCTTATCAATTCCTCAAGCTTGGCATTTAGTTGGCACTTGGACAGAACAACTTCCAAGCGAGTCAAATCTTATAGGAATGGGCCAAACAGAATTAATGATGACTTTACATTCAATATTTGTTCCTCTCTTACTTGTAATTTCATATTACCTATTCAATCGGCTTAATAAAAAAGAATCAAAGAAAATTAAAGGATGATCGTTTTAAAGTTCATTTAGCTGAACTTCTTCTAACTACTTTTCTGCCTGTAGAAGTATCAACTCCGCTTGAATCTTTGGTTTGTGAAGTAGTTTCAACGTTATCAACATCGCTCTTATCCATTTCTGCACATACGCCTACTACCATAGCAGCTTGCATGTGATCTGGAAGATCTCCTATAGTTAATAAAGCTTTTAAAACTAATTGAAGTCTGGTTTGCCTATCAATTTCTGGTCTTAACTTTTTTACAGTATTCCAAAGTTCTTGGGTAACTTCCTTTAAAAGTTCTCGATCTACAGCCAAATTAAAACCTTCTTATATTTCTACTAATCTAACAAAAAATTTGATTTCGTAAAATAATATTCAATAAAAAGATTGTTAGTTGAAATTTTTCTATGCGAATACAAGTTGCATTTGTTGATGCAATTTATTATTCTCTTGCAAAAGTTCATCTTTTTCAATCTTTTTTTGAGTAAAAGTTCTATAAATTTTTTTTTGGATCTTTATTGGAGAATTTGCAAACTTTGCATTTATGCTTACTAGAGAATTCCACTCCTTTGAATTAAATGGGGCATAAGGTGATGATGGGATCACTTTCATATCTTAATAATACATCTGTACTAATATTAGTACAAATTTACTATTATGCAACCACTCCTCCAGCTTACACTAATTATTAAGCGTCTTTAAGAGTGAATTGATTTTTTATCTAATTTTCAGAATTTATAAGTTTCATAAATGTATCGATGTATCAAGTACTACTTATTAATCCCCTTTTTTAGTAAATTAAAACTTTTCATGATAAAAACCCTTTAAAATAGTTAATTTGTTGAAATTAACATTGACAAGATATTTTTAATAATCTCTCCTATAAAAAAATTAATCAATCGATTAAAAATGCTAATTAGTAATCAAAAAAGATTAAAAATCCAAGGAATAATTAAAAGAATTGCGCAAGATAAATCAATTACATTAGAAGAAAGGATATTCGTTGAGAAGTTTGCGCACCACAATTCAACAATTTCTCTTTGGTTGAAAAAAGCTAACAGCTTTAGGAGGAATGGTATAAAAAATGATGGTGGAATTGATAATCTTCTACAATCATTCGGTATAGATGGACTAAATAAAGAAAATCATTTCAACCCAAATGAAGATGATATATCGGATTGGTTTGGCGGTGCTCCTGGTTGGCTAAGAAGGAGCTAGATTCATTAATCATTCAACTTATCCAGGCTGTCGTACACAAATATATACTCACAAAAGATATAAATGCCCAAAAAAACCATGGTATAAATTTAATTGGTAATAAATATTGTTTTGAAAAAGTTTTCATATAAATTTTTCTTTTATATTATTTGTTCCTTACCGTTTTTGAGAATAGGTTTAATTGCTCTAAATCATATATATGAAGATATTTGAATACTTAAAAATATTAAAAAACTCAAAGTAAAAAAATTTAATCAGCCTTAATCATCAATTTCTAAGCAACTTTATTTTCATCTTTTACTGTAAAATTTATCATTTTTGCCTCTTCATGTTCTGAATCATTCCAATATTTTATAAGTCTTTCTAATTCATCAATCCTCTTTTTGGCATTTGTAATTTTTTCAGTATTTGTCATACAAAATTTTTATCTATCCAATTAATACATGAAAAAAAAATATTTCAATGGAAGACAGAATCTTTGGCTATAAATATTAAATTTAGTTAATCACTTAAATGTAACGTAGACTTCAAGCAACTAGGTAATTATACTTAAAGAAAAACGAAATTCATGAGGAAATTCAACTCTTTGATTTTGAATATTACTGTCAGCTTCTTAGACTTCATATACTCCGGTAGAAATTTACAAAGATTTTGGGTTTTAGAAGTTATAGCTAGATCACCTTATTTTGCATTTCTTTCAGTTCTTCATTTTAAAGAATCCCTAGGAATTAAAAATGAAAAAACAATGATTTTAATGAAAGAACATTTTTATCAAGCTATTAACGAAACCGAGCATCTTAAGGAAATGGAAAGAAGAGGAGGAGATAGGTTCTGGATTGATAGATTTTTTGCAAGACATCTTGTGTTGGTTTATTACTGGATAATGGTATTTTATTATTTCTTATCTCCAGCTAATGCTTATGATGTCAACATAAAAATTGAAGAACATGCATTTGAAACTTATTCCAAATATTTAAAAAATAATCCAAATGATCAAAAAATAAAAGAAATCGCTCAAGATGAATTAAATCATGTCCAAGAACTTAATGAAGCATTGTCTATGCTTAGTTCAGTTTAGATTAGTGCCGAAAAATCTATTAGTAATATTGAGATCATTACCGAAGAGGATATTATACCTAGGCTAATTATCAATGAGACATAACCTTTTTTTCTGGGCAATTTGAAAAAAGATAATCCAATTATTAATATCATTAATAATGAGAAAAAAATTATAATTTTTTCATTTACTAAATTCAAATGTATGACTAAATTTGTTTCCTCAAAAAATTTAAGGAATTTAGATAAAACTAATTCTTCTTCAACTTTTTTAAAATAGTCAAATAAACTTATAAAAGTAGAACTTAATAACGATAACGCAACAAGTGCAGTAACTGGCTTTGTTAACCTGTTGAGTGTTCTGTTAAAACTTACCAATAAAACAAAAATAAATAAAGCCGTAACTAGAGGTATTAAAGGTATAAGAATTGTTGAATTTATAAAAATCCCCACGAAAATAATTTGTATATAATTCTAAATTTTATATTATTTTGACGCTTTATTTAATTTAGTAAGATATTTAAAATCATAAATGTAATTAGTACCTATTGCATTCTGTGTAAATTGATACCAAAATTTAATTAGTATTGACAAATAAAATGTTAGCCATTTCTGAAATTATTATTGCAAGTGCTATCTTCTTAGGAATTGTATATTGGGAAGTTAAATTTCTTTACGCCAAAACCACAGTAGCAAAATAAATTTCAGTCATAACAGGAAAATTTATAAGGTAAAAAATTTAAATAAAATTTAAGAATTTAAGTTGACAAAAAAAGCTACATATATGAGAGAATAAACACAAAATATTTAGCTTTCTAATGAGCGAAGACCAAAATTCCAATACAAACTCAACTCAGCAGCAACAACAGCAACAGCAACAATCCTATTCTGACAGCAAAATTAATTCTGCTGAGAGTGAGAGACTTTATCTTGAGATGAAAGAGGCTTGGCTTTAAATTTATTTCATGCTTGAAATATTTCTATAAATCTGTAAAAAAATTTTTTTAATTTTGAAGTAATCAATACTTTTTTATTTTTTATTGGCTTTAAATTTAATCTAGTTGCTAATGAAATTTGTTTAAAAAACTAAAACAGTTAGAGAAAATTAACGGAAGGCTCGCAATGGGAGGTTTGATGTATTTAGTTTTTACAAAATTAGTTTCTAACCGTACCGATATCTTAGACCAACTTAAATCATATTTAATCTAAAAAATGATAATAGCTCTTAACCAGGAATTTTTCTTTCTGCATAAGCGTCAATTAACGCTAAAAACAATCCTAATAATGTTGCAAATATAGCAATTTCAGTTGTTTCCATTGTATTTTTTGAGTTACCTCTAGTTTGCAAAATAATTTAAAGCCCAGCAATAAGGTTAATAATTTGCTATAGTACATATATACTATTAAATATTTATTGTGAGCTCGGCAAATCCTGAGTTTCTTTTCGTTAGGCCTGGTGATTATGTGGCAATTAAAAATGAAGAAAATTGCGAAGGTATTAAGAAAAAGAATACAAATTATTGGGTAGGTCAAGTTATCGACTGTATTGGAGGGGCTAGAAATCCAAATTCATGGACCTTGTTTCAAGTAGCCAATATTGATAATGGAGAAATTACTATAATCAATGCCGATATTGTAGAAAAAATTTTGAAACCTTCTGAAAGTTCAGCTTATCGATAATAAAACAAAATTCTTTCATTATTAGCAAAACAATAAGGATAAAATGCCTCATATTAGAGGAAGTTATCCCAGTTCCAAGCAGGCAAGTCCGTATACTTGATTCATTTGACAGGGGGGCTGAATACCTTTATACATTCTGTAAGTTTTTGATATTTTTCCAAAACCCAAACTTGATAAAAGATAATTTGCATAAGGATTAAGATCAGAGCAATCCAATAAGATTTGGGAATCTAAGTTACCAACTAACTCCCTTATTAATTGTTCAGCAAGTGGTGGAGTATCGGCTAAAAGAGGTCCAATTCTCCAACCTTCCTCGTCATCCTCCAAAACACAAGGTCTTATCCTTCCAAATCCATGGCACATCCCATTATTATCTATAATTGCACTGACATTACCATGAGAGTTTTTCAACCAGTCATTTAAAAAATGTGGCCTTGGACTAGGTTCTCTTTGATCATCGTAAATTAATACAGCTTCAGAGGAAATTTCATTGCCAGGGACAACTTTAAAAGAATGAAATTGATCTTTATAGAAATTTCTAAATGGCAAATCTTTATAACCATTTAATTTCCATCGATTTGTAGTGGAAGATTTTCTAAAACCCCACTTTTGATAATCATTCAATCTATCTGGGGCGGCCTCAAGACCAATACAATCAACATTTTCTAAATAATCGAGTGCATGTTTCCATAAGCTCACTCCATATCCATTATTTCGGAATTCTTTTTTAACGATAAATAAACCTATAAAACCATAAGAGGAATTATATTTAATGCACGCAATAGAACCTATAGGATTATTGTCTAGGCAGGCTACCCATACTCCTTGTTTATCTGTATTTCTATAAATTGATAAGTCATCTATTCCAGGAGAAAACCCTTCCGACCTTGCCCAGTTTGTAACTTCTGGAATTTCATTTATGGATATCAATCTAATTGAAAATTTTTCGCTCATAGAAATATATTAACCAAGTAAATTTCTAATTTTTAAAGAAAATATTAGTTAATTTGATTATTTCTAATAAATCATTCTCTTTGGTGTAAGTGGATAAAAAATTTAGTTTTTTACAATTTATTCTCTGATATATTTAATACTATTCAGATAACTAAAATGAAAATTTCTGATAAATTTCATTTAGAAGACATCTATAAATTAAAAAATACAGTTCTTACTGGTAAAACGGAAGATATAAAATGGCGGATCAAACATATCAATATAATTTCAAAACTTTTGGATGAAAATAAAAAAGAGATAATAAAATCACTTTTTGTTGATCTAGGAAAATCTGAAATTGAAGGGCTTTCAGAAATACTTTTAGTTAAAGAAGAAATTTCACTTATAAAAAAGAAACTCAATTCTTGGATGCGTCCAAAAAAGATTGATACACCTTTCTATCTATTTCCATCATCCTCCAAAGTTATTTATGAACCTCTTGGGTGCGTTTTAATTCTTGGTCCATATAATTATCCATTACTGTACATTTTAAAACCATTGGTAAATATTTTCTCGGCAGGCAATACTGCTGTTATTAAACCATCAGAGAAATGTCCTGCGACCTCAAAACTAATTAAAAAACTTACTTCCAAATATTTCCATAAAGATGTCCTACTAACGGTAGAGGGAGGTTATAAACAATCTATAAAATTAATTGAACAAAATTTTGACCACATATTTTTTACGGGAAATACTGAAACTGGAAAATCCATTATGAAATTGGCTTCAAAAAATTTAACTCCATTAACTCTTGAATTAAGCGGAACAAATCCTGTAATAATTTTTAAAAATGCAAATTTAGAAATTGCTGCGAAAAGAATTGTTTGGGGCAAATTTTTTAATTCAGGTCAATCCTGCATGGCTCCAAATCATATCTTTGTAGAAAAAGAAATTGAAAAGAATTTTATAGAAAAATTAAAGCAATGCATAGTAAGTTTTTATGGAGAAGATCCAATTATTTCCGAAAACTTATCTAAATTAGAAAAAAATCATTTCTTATCGACTTTAGAAATTCTCAAACGATATAAAAAAGAAAAAAGAATTTTATATGGGGGTTCATTTAGTAAGAAAAAGTTAAAAATTTCTCCTACAATTTTGAAAACTAAATTAGATGAAACAAATATTTTACAAAAAGAACTATTCAGCTCAATACTTCCAGTAATTGGAATAAATAATAAAGAATCTGCTATAAAGCAAATTAACCAAACATCAAAACCATTAGCAATCTATTTATTTGGAGGCAATAAAAAAATCCATAATCAAATTTCAAGAGTAACCAGCTCAGGTACTGTTTGTATCAATGATGTAATGTTGCCAGTCCTCATTCCAAATTTACCTTTTGGGGGAGTTGGACAAAGTGGTATAGGCAAATTTCATGGAGAGGAAGGTTTTCGAAATTTTTCAAATCAAAAATCTATTACTTTCAAAGGTTTTTTCTTTGATTTAAATCTGCGTTATCCTCCCTACGAAAGAGTAAAGAAAGTTTTAAAGTTTATTTTTAAGATTTAAATTACTTAAAATTTATTCAAAAAACATGCTATCTCGAATTAAAAGATTATCTTTAAATAAATAGTTAATATAATGAAATTAGTATTTTTAGTAGTTGTAATCCTGATTAATTGTATTAATCACCCATTAATAAAGTCTGAAGAAAAGATTGATAAGAAAAACAATAAAATTGAAAAAATTGCTAAAAAAGAAGAAAGTAATAAAAATGAACCTGAAAAAAGAAAAATTCACATCGTAAAGAGTGGAGATACACTTTCAAGTATTTCAAAACTCTATTCAATTAATAAAGACCTAATTATTAAACTAAATAAATTAAAAAATGAAAATTATATATATGTTGGCCAAAATCTAACTATTTTCGAATCCAACAAAAATAGTTCAAAACCATCAGATTTTAAAAATTATCATCATATTGTTCAAATAGGTGAAAATCTAACTGAGATATCAAACATATATAACTTAAATTTAGGATATTTGATAGAAATTAATAATTTGAAGAATCCAGATTCTATTAAAGTTGGGCAAAAGCTCATAATTAGCAGAAATGAACCAATTAGTTCAGAAACTTATCAAATAATCAATAATAAAAAAAATAATAAATTATCAGAGTTAGATAAAAAAATTTATGGTCCAATAATTATTCAAAATAAATCTTTTAAAAAAATTGAAGGGGAAAAGGTTTTAAATGTAAGAACTCAAGAAAATAAAAAACTGATTCTTTCAATAAATTGCGATACAAAAGAATTAAATGTAAGGATTCCGGGCAGAAAATGGAGGGGGAAAGAGCCTGTTAAGGAAGAATTTGAAAAAAATTTAATAAATGATTTTTGTTAGAACTTTTAATTAATATGTGTGAATAATTTGTCTAAGACTATTAATGATGGGTTATTCTTTAAAAAGTTAAATTAATAGTAATGGCAATTTCAAGAGGAGATCTAGTAAGAGTAAAAAGACCAGAATCATATTGGTACAATGAGATAGGCAAAGTTGCTTCAGTTGATACATCAGGTATTAAATATAACTGTGTAGTTAGGTTCGATAAAGTCAATTACGCTGGGATTAGCGGAACTGATGGTGGCGCTAATACAAATAATTTTGCTGAAAGTGAATTAGAAAAAGCTTAAATAATTGCCCGAATTACCAGAAGTAGAGACTGTTCGCAGAGGTTTAGAGCAAAAGCTTAATAATTTTATTATCAATAAGGTAGAGGTCTGTAGGGACTCAACTGTTGCTTTTCCTAATTACAAGGAAGATTTTATTGATGGACTTAAGAACTCACTTTTAAACAAATGGGATAGAAAAGGAAAATATTTAATAGCTCAACTAAAAAAAATTGAAAATAAGGATACTCAATCCCCTTTAGAAAAATCAGCCAAAAATAATGGATTTCTTGTGGTTCACTTAAGAATGACTGGATATTTTAAATTTATTAATAACCCTAATACACCTTGTAAACATACAAGAATAAGATTTTTCGATAAAAACAATAATGAGCTTAGATACATTGATGTAAGAAGTTTTGGCCGAATGTGGTGGATAAAGCAAGGTCTATTACCTAACAAAATAATTAAAGGATTAGGTGAATTAGGTCCAGAACCGTTTTCTAAAGAATTTGATATAAAATACCTTAAGAAAGTTATTTCAAAAAGAACAAAATCCATAAAAGCTATTTTATTAGATCAAACAATAGTTGCAGGTATAGGTAATATTTATGCTGATGAAAGTTTATACTCGGCTGGGATCTCACCTTTTAGGGAGGCTAGAACAATCAAGAAAAATGAGTTGATCAAGCTTAAAGAATCAATTGTGAATGTATTAAAAAAAAGTATAGGTTCTGGGGGGACGACATTTAGTGATTTTAGAGACTTGGAAGGAGAGAATGGGAATTTTGGTTTACAGACAAATGTCTATAGAAGAACTGGTAAAGAATGTCATAAATGTGGGCATTTAATCGAAAGGGAAAAAATTACTGGAAGAAGTACCCATTGGTGTCCTAAATGCCAAAAATAAAAAAGGGCTTACTTTAAAAAAGTAAACCCTTAAAATATTTTTACCTGGCATTGAGCTATTTTCTCAAGGGGCTACCCCCTAAATATTTTCGCCGCTTATGCGTTTCACAACCGAGTTCGAGATGGATCGGAGTGGTTCCACATCGCCATGAACACCAGGATAGTATGAACCTTGAGAACTGCATAGAAAATTATATAAGTAAAAACAATAAATTAAGTTTATTTGGTCAAGCCCTCGGTCTATTAGTACTCCTCCGCTGCACTTGTTACCAAGCTTCCACGTAGAGCCTATCAACGGGTGTTCTTCCCGTGACCTTACTGGCTTAAGCCATGGCAATACTCATCTTGAGGTGGGCTTCCCACTTAGATGCTTTCAGCGGTTATCCACTCCGCACATGGCTACCCAGCGTTTACCGTTGGCACGATAACTGGCACACCAGAGGTGCGTTCCTCCCGGTCCTCTCGTACTAGGGAGAAATCCTCTCAATATTCCTGCGCATACACCGGATATGGACCGAACTGTCTCACGACGTTCTGAACCCAGCTCGCGTACCGCTTTAATGGGCGAACAGCCCAACCCTTGGGACCGACTTCAGCCCCAGGTTGCGATGAGCCGACATCGAGGTGCCAAACCTCCCCGTCGATGTGAACTCTTGGGGGAGATCAGCCTGTTATCCCTAGAGTAACTTTTATCCGTTGAGCGACGGCCCTTCCACGCAGAACCGTCGGATCACTAAAACCGACTTTCGTCCCTGTTCGACTTGTAGGTCTCACAGTCAAGCTCCCTTCTGCTTTTGCACTCAACGACTGATTTCCAACCAGCCTGAGGGAACCTTTGTGCGCCTCCGTTACCTTTTAGGAGGCGACCGCCCCAGTCAAACTGCCCATCAGATACTGTCCGCTTCCCGGATAACGGGTAAGCGTTAGAACCCTAGCTCTAAAAGAGTGGTATCTCACCGATGACTCAATAGTACCCACAAGCACTATTTCAACGTCTCCCACCTATTCTGCGCATTCAGAGCCCGAGCACAATATCAAACTACAGTAAAGCTTCATAGGGTCTTTCTGTCCGGGTGTATGTAGTCCGCATCTTCACAGACAATTCTATTTCGCCGAGCCTCTCTCCGAGACAGCGCGCAAATCGTTACACCTTTCGTGCGGGTCGGAACTTACCCGACAAGGAATTTCGCTACCTTAGGACCGTTATAGTTACGGCCGCCGTTCACCGGGGCTTCAGTCGCCAGCTTCACTAAAAGCTAACCAGCTTCCTTAACCTTCCGGCAC
>NZ_CVSX01000039.1 GCF_001180305.1 Prochlorococcus marinus | reverse complement strand
GATATGAAAAATTGGTTAAAAAAACCATCATTAATTCAACCAGATTCAAACGCTCAGTATGAAAAAATTCTTGTTTTTGATTTAGGAGGAGGAACATTTGATGTTTCAGTTATTGAAGCTGGAGATGGAGTAACTGAAGTTCTATCTACATCAGGAGATACACATTTAGGTGGTGATGATTTTGATAGATGCATCGTAGATCATTTAGCTAGTACTTTTAAATCAAATGAGGGAATTGACCTTAGACAGGATAAGCAAGCTTTACAAAGACTTACTGAAGCGGCAGAGAAGGCAAAAATTGAGCTTTCAAATGCTTCTCAAAGTGAAATAAATTTACCTTTTATTACAGCGACGCCTGAAGGACCTAAACATCTGGATTTGAACTTAACTAGAGCAAAATTCGAGGAGTTAGCAGCTTCTTTAATTGATAGGTGTAAGACTCCAGTTGAAAGAGCTATAAGTGATGCAAAAATTTCTACTAGTGAAATTGATGAAGTCGTAATGGTGGGAGGCTCTTCGAGAATTCCTGCTGTTTTAGATTTAGTTAAAAAAATAATAGGTAAAGAACCAAATCAAACTGTTAATCCTGATGAGGTAGTAGCTGTTGGTGCTGCAATTCAAGGCGGAGTTTTAGCAGGAGAGGTTAAAGATATATTGTTGCTTGACGTTACTCCACTTTCTTTAGGTGTAGAGACATTAGGGGGGGTAATGACAAAAATGATAAATCGAAATACCACAGTGCCTACGAAGAAATCGGAAACATATTCAACTGCTGTAGATGGACAAACAAATGTAGAAATCCATGTTTTGCAGGGTGAAAGAGAAATGGCTTCTGATAACAAAAGCTTAGGAACTTTTAGGCTTGATGGCATACCTTCAGCACCAAGAGGTGTTCCTCAAATTGAAGTTACATTTGATATCGATGCAAATGGTATTCTTAGTGTTACTGCAAAAGATAAAGGAAGTGGTAAAGAGCAAAGTATTTCTATCACAGGTGCCTCTACTTTATCCGATAATGAAGTAGAAAAAATGGTAAAAGATGCTGAATCAAATGCATCTGCTGATAAAGAAAAAAGAGAAAAAATTGATTTAAAAAACCAAGCCGAAACACTTGTCTACCAGACAGAAAAGCAACTTGGTGAATTAGGAGACAAAATTGATGCTACAGCAAAGTCTAAAGTTGAAGAAAAAAGTAATGCTTTAAAAGAAGCAACTTCAAAAGAAGATTATGAATCAATGAAAAAACTTCTTGAAGAGCTCCAGCAAGAACTTTATGCAGTTGGTTCATCTGTTTATCAGCAACCAGGCAATCAGCCCCCATCACCTGGCGCAACAGGGGGTCCTGATCAGAGTGATTCAAAAGAAAAAGGTGGAGATGATGTAATTGACGCAGACTTTACTGAAACAAAAGATTAGTAAAGGTAATTTTTAATTTCATCAGCAACCCATTTAGAACAAGCAGGAGCCAGTAAAATCCCATTTTTATAAAAACCTGTACAAATAATTAATCCATCTTCAAGATTTTTCATTATTGGTGAAGGCTCACCATCTGGTCTTGACCTAATTCCGTACCACTTTTTAGAAATTTTTCCTTTCTCTAGCCAATTTGGTTTTTTACTGAGAAAATTTGTGAGCTTTTCAATTGTATTTTCTTCTGGCTTAGTACTATATTCGTCAGTTGATCCAATAATTAGCTTATTTTTTGATTTTGGAATTATATTTTTACCGTTTATATTGAATTGTTTTGGCAGGGATAACAAATCAACTTCTGCATCATTAATCTCAATTTCCATAGCTTGACCTAAAACAGGCTTTAATTTGATGTTGTGAGATCGGCTATCTATTAAATCAATCGCTTTTAGTGAATTACACAAAATAACAATGTCAGATTTGATATTTTCATTATTCCTTGTTGTAGAAATCCATTGATTGTTTGATCTTCTTATTTTTATTATTTCTTCTTGTAAATAATTTACTTTTTTATGTTTTAGATATTTATCTAATGTTTGAAGTAACGATAAAGCATTTATTCTTCCATCTTTGAAGGAGATTATTCCTTTTATATTTTTTGTTTGGAAGGCTTTATTTATATTATTCATTAATATTGAGTTTCTCTCTAAAGTTAGTAACGTTGGATCATTATTTTCATAAACAAATTTCTCTAATTTTTTAAACTTTTCTTCATTAGTAGTTAGTTGTATTAATGGTTTTTCGATATTTAATTCATAATTAAATTTTTGTAGATACGTAATCCATTGCGGCCATAATTCAATGCTTTGTTTCCTGAGATCCCAGCTTCTACCCTTTCTTCTTTGATACATATTACCCATTAGTAAACCTAAAGCTGCATTGCTACTATTTTGGAGTTGAGTTGGATCTATTATCGTTACCTGGAAACCTAATTCTGATAACTCTAAAGCGTTAAATTTTCCAATAATCCCTGATCCAATAATAACTATGTTTGCTTTTTGAAAATTTTCTTTTAAGCTTTTCATTGATATATTAGATATACTTGTTTATTTGACTTAATAGTTAAAGATTTTTTGGAACATCCTTCAATTATATTCAAAATAGTTTGTCCCGATCGTCCTGGCCTTGTAAGTTTACTTACAAGTTGGATTTCAAATTACGGTGGCAACATAAAACATTCTGATCATCATACAGATCAAGATGCAGGTTTGTTTCTTAGTCGAATTGAATGGAATAGTAAAAATCAATATTTTAATAGGGATGAAATTTATAAAGAATTTGAAAAAATTGCAGATGAAGTAAATGGTAAATTTAATGTAAATTATTCTGATGAAATCCCAAATGTTGCTATTTTCGTGAGTAAACAAAATCATTGTTTGATTGATTTACTTTGGCGAGTAAGAAATGGAGAACTCAAAATGAAAGTTCCTTTAATAATTTCAAATCATTCTCATCTTGAAAATATTGCAAATGACTTTAATGCAAAATTTGTCCATATTGATACCTTTAAAACGGATAAAACTATTGTTGAAGATCAATTTTTAAATTTACTAAAAGAATACGATATTGATCTTGTTGTATTAGCCAAATATATGCAAATTTTGAGTGACTCTTTTTTAAAAAAGTTTTCTTCAATAATAAATATTCATCATTCTTTCTTACCTGCATTTAAGGGCGGGCAACCATATCATAGAGCATGGAAGAGAGGTGTTAAATTAATCGGTGCTACTGCTCACTATGTTACTGAAGATCTTGATGAAGGCCCGATAATAGAGCAATGTACAGTTAATGTAAGTCATAGGGATGAAGTTGATGATTTGATTAGAAAAGGAAGAGATATTGAAAGAATAGCTTTAGCAAGAGCAGTTAGATTACATCTTAATCATCAAGTATTTGTCTATAACAGCAAAACTGCTGTTTTTGATTGAAGATAGTTTTTTAGTCTTCTAATTCTATTTGTATTTGTCTTTCATATATTGATTCTTCATTAAAAGCTCTTGCTATCAAGAAACTAGCAATGCAGCTGATTAAAACAGGTTTCATTATTAATAAATTTTTTGTTAAAGCAAAAGCTAAAAACATTGCTGTTATTGGCGTTCGCGAACATCCTGCTACGAAAGCTCCCATTCCCGCAAAAATGTATGTACTTGGTGCATGTCCTGTAGCAATTTCCACCCAGCTCCCCATTATTAGTCCGATTGACCCTCCTAAAGTAAGCATTGGATAGAATAATCCTCCAGGAGCTCCGGATGCTGCAGCTAAACCTGTCGTGACAAATAGTACTAAAACTGCTAATAAAGCAATTCCAATACTTGTATTTTGTTCAGCTATTATTTTCTGTAATTCATCTAAATTATGAAATGTACTGGGTAAAAAAGAGTAGATACTTCCTAAAATAAGTCCACAGATACTCATTTTTAAAACAAATTTATTTTGATACCATTTTTTCCCAAGATTTTGCATTAACAAAACATATCTGCTGTACAATTCTGCAAATATCCCAATAATTATTCCTAATAAAACTAAGTAAATAAAATCTACAGGTAAGAAAAAAACTGATGGGTCATATTCTTTTTGAATCAAAAATCCTAGGTTAAAATCAAAGCCTCCTGCTTTAGGATCTAAACCCAAGGCTTGAATAATATCAGCAGATGAATCTGCAATAAAAGTTGTAATTACTACTAATAATAAAATTACTGGTCTAGCAGAGTTTAATAACTCCTCTATTGCATAGATAAACCCTCCTAATGGAGCGCTAAATACTGCAGCTATTCCAGCACCACCACCTGCTGCTACTATTACTCTTCTGAAAGCTGTAGGAGCTTTGAGCCACTTGGCCATTTGCCACGCTACGGATCCTCCCATTTGAACTGATGGACCTTCTGGACCCAAAGGGAATCCACTACCAATCGCAATAATTCCTGATATAAGCTTAACTAATCCCACTTTTAAATTCATTGGAACTTTTTTATGTCTTAAGAAACCCATGATTTGGCTCACACCTGAACCTTTTGCAGCAGGTGCTATATTTTTGATCAAATATCCTGCAATAGCTCCTCCTAGAGCTCCAAAAATAGGTAAGACCGCAATAGATGGGAATTGGTCTAATAATGCTAATCTCCAATTATTAATAAAATAGATTCCAGTTTTAAAAGATATGCTTGTAATTGAAGCCCCTAGACCTGTTAATAAGAGCGAAAATGCAACGACTAGAGATCTTTGTTTTAATAATTTTTTGATGCTACGAGAAGAATTATTACTTGTTTTTTGAATATTATCTTTTATGAAGTTTGGCATGGTCCATGATTACTTTGTCAAGCTGAAATCGTGTATTTCATCAAATTGAAGATAGCGATAAAGTTCAGCTGAATATGGATTAATTTTATTTTTAGTAATATCCTGATATTCTTCTATTTCAGGTATTTTTCCAAGCAGTGCACAAACTGCTGCTAATTCTGCACTCCCTAAAAATACTTGCGCATTCTTGCCAAGTCTATTGTCAAAATTTCTTGTACTGGTAGAAAATACTACAGAACCTTCATCAACTCTAGCTTGATTTCCCATACATAAAGAACAGCCTGGCAACTCTAATCTTGCCCCACAATCTTCAAATATTTTATAGTAGCCTTCAGCTTTTAGAGTTTCTTCATCCATCTTTGTTGGTGGACAAATCCATAATTTAGCTTTTAAATTTTGTATTCCCTCAAGAACTTTTGCAGCTGCCCTGTAATGACCAATATTTGTCATGCAAGAACCTATAAAAACCTCGTCAATATTTGTATTTGCAACATCAGTGATTTCTTTTACATTATCTGGATCATTAGGGCAAGCAACTATAGGTTGTGTTACTTTTGCTAAATTAATTTCAATAATTTCTTCATACTGAGCGTTTGAATCTGGTTGAATTAATGATGGTTTTTTTAACCAATTTTTCATATCATTTATTCTTCTTGAAATCGATTTTGAATCTTCATAATTGCTCTCGATCATTTTTTCGAGCAGGCAAATATTGCTTTTTAAATATTCTTGAACAGTTTCTTGGGATAAAAGTATTGTGCTACCAGCGCATGAGCGTTCTGCAGTAGCATCAGTAAGTTCAAAAGCTTGTTCAAGTTTTAGGTTTGGTAATCCCTCAATTTCCATGATTTTCCCGTTAAATATATTTTTCTTATTTTCTTTCTCAACAGTTAAGAGTCCTTTTTTAATTGCGAAGAGAGGGATTGCATTAACTAAATCTCTAAGAGTAATTCCTGGTAATAATTCTCCCTTAAATTTAACCAGCACAGATTCCGGCATATTTAATGGCATTGATCCTATTGCAGCGGCAAATGCAACAATGCCCGAGCCTCCAGGAAATGAAATGCCAAGAGGAAATCTTGTATGACTATCTCCACCTGTGCCAACAGTATCAGGGAGAAGCATTCTGTTAAGCCAGCTATGAATGATGCCGTCGCCAGGCTTAAGAGCTACTCCACCTCTTTGAGATATAAAATCAGGTAATTCTTTATGTGTAACTAAATCTACTGGTTTAGGATATGCAGCTGTATGACAAAAACTTTGCATCACTAAATCTGCAGTAAAACCCAAACAAGCTAGTTCTTTTAATTCATCTCTAGTCATTGGCCCAGTAGTATCTTGACTACCAACTGTGGTCATAATTGGCTCACAGGTCATTCCTGGCCTAACTCCATTTAAACCGCATGCTTTGCCTACTATTTTTTGAGCTTGAGTAAATCCGGCATTACTTTCGGTTGGATTTTGTGGTCTCGTAAATATTTCACTAGGTTGATAACCTAATTTGTTTCTAATTTTGTCTGTAAGAGATCTTCCAATCATAAGATTAATTCTTCCGCCAGCTTGAATTTCATCAGTAAGAGTTGATGGATACAACTCGAATTTGCTTATTAATTCTTCAGTATTTGAACCTTTTTCAATTTTTTTGATAATGCCTTTATAAGGATATATTTTAATAACATCCCCTGTTTTCATTTGAGATACGTCAGCTTCTATAGGTAAAGCTCCTGAATCTTGTGCAGTATTGAAGAAAATTGGGGCTATTTTGCTACCAATTATTATCCCACCTGTTTTTTTGTTGGGAACAAAAGCGATATCTTCTCCTATATGCCAAATGAGTGAATTAATAGCAGATTTTCTAGAACTCCCTGTTCCAACAACATCTCCTACATAAGCTATTGGTAAATTTTGTTTTTTTAAATTATTAAGAATCCTTAATCCATCAGGTTTTTTAAATTCCAACATAGCTAATGCATGCATTGGAATATCCGGGCGTGTGGTGGCATGTACAGCTGGAGATAAGTCGTCTGTGTTTGTCTCACCATCAACTTTAAATACTAAACATGTAATCTCTTTCTCCAGAACTTTTTTATTTATGAACCATTCTGCATTTGCCCAACTATTTACAACTTCTTTTGCATAAATATTATTTTGAGATAATTCATAAATTTCATTAGCCGAGTCGTAAACAAGAATAATATTTTTTAAAACTTCTGCCGCTTTTTTTGCGAGTAAACTATTTTCTCCTTTAAGTATTTCAACCAAAGAATTTACATTGTATCCGCCTATCATGGTTCCTAGTATTTCGATTGCTTTTTCGGGATTAACTGATTTGCAATATTTTTCGGAATTAACAATAGCCGTAAGCCAGCTCGCTTTTACGTAAGCAGCCTCATCAACTCCTGGGGGTACTCTATTTATTAGTAAATCAAGTAAATAAGATGAATCGTAAGTACTATCTTGTTCTAATAATTTTGTAATACAATTTGTTTGTTCAGCATTTAAAGGTAAAGGAGGTATACCTTTGGCAGCTCTTTCAGCTACATGATCTGTATAATCTTTTAGCAATGTTTCCAAATTCTTCATTAGTAAGGTTTAATGCCTAATCTATTGTTATTTTTAATATTGAAAAGGAGAGTATTCATAAATGCTTTTTTAAATATTCAAACTTCTTAATTAATCAATGACGACATCATCAAATAATTCAGCTTTAGAAAAGACATCAGATTTACATGTTCTTGAAACACGTCCATTAATACCTCCAAGCAGATTACATAATGATATACCTTTAGATCACGCCTCTGCTAATACAGTATCTAAAACAAGAAGATCGATACAAAATATTTTGCATCATAATGATCAGAAGCTTTTAGTCATTGTGGGTCCATGTTCAATTCATGATCTTGAGGCGGCAAAGGAATATTCAAAATATATTCAAAAATTCAGAGAAATGTATAAAGATAAATTAGAAATAATTATGAGAGTATATTTTGAAAAACCAAGAACAACTATTGGTTGGAAGGGATTGATAAATGATCCTCATCTAGATGATTCTTATGATATTAATACTGGTTTAAGAAGGGCAAGAAGTTTGCTTTCATATTTAGCAACTAGTGGCATACCTTCTGCCACAGAATTACTCGATCCAATTGTTCCACAATACATTGCCGATTTAATAAGTTGGACAGCAATAGGTGCGCGGACTACAGAAAGTCAAACTCATAGAGAAATGGCATCAGGATTATCAATGCCTATAGGCTTTAAAAATGGAACGGATGGTTCTTTTACTACTGCAATTAATGCAATGCAGTCAGCTTCAAAATCTCATCACTTCTTAGGTGTAAATGAAAATGGAATGGCTTCTATAGTTAATACTACAGGAAATCCAGATGGACATATAGTTTTAAGGGGCGGTTCAAAAGGCCCAAATTTCGAGAATGAACACGTTAAAAGAATTTCAGCTGAATTGAGGCAATGTAATCTTCCCCATAAAGTGATGATTGATTGTAGTCATGGAAATTCCAATAAAGACTTCCAAAAACAGTCGGAAGTGCTGAAAAATATTGCTTCTCAAATAAGTAATGGTGAAAAAAATATTTTAGGAGTTATGCTTGAAAGTCATTTGAAGGAGGGAAATCAAAAACTTTTAAAAAAAGAGGATCTCCAGTTTGGCAGAAGCATTACAGATGCATGCATAAATATAGAAACAACAAAAGAATTACTCGCTATTTTATACAATTCACTTAGTTAGTTATAAAAAAATTAAAAAATAATGCTGAAGCAATTGGAACAATGAAATTATCTATACCTAAAACACTAAATTGTTCGAGCAAAGTCGCAAAAAAAGCTATTGTAAAATAATTTAAATTTAAACTATTTTGTTGGGTGTATCCTATTGAGCAAGCTACTATCAAACTTGTTAAAAACATTGTCAAAGTACCAAATAAAGATTTTTTTTGTTTAAAAAAAATCCAACTCTTTGAATTAAAGCTTTTTCCTACTAACCCAGCTAATCCATCCCCAAAAGTCATTACAAAAAATCCAGTTATTAATGCATATGGATCTTTATCCCAGAAAAGATAAATCAAAATAAATAAACTTATGCAATAAAATAATGTTCCATAACTCTTTCTTTCAACATCCTCAATTGTTGGAAATAATTTATAGGTGTAATTGATGAAAACCATTAATGTAATAATTCCTGTAAAAATTAGAGCAGAGTTTTGATTAATTTTTAAAAATTGAGCAATTGGTATTAGAGGTCCTATTCCAATATGTATTATTTTTCTGACGATTTCTCTGCTCTCTTCATTATATTTTTTAAAAACTATTGATATTACAAAAATTAAAAATAAATATAATAAAATTATCGCAAATTTTATCAATTTGGTTATGCTGCTTTTTGATGCGTTGTCATTACTCTAAGTTTTAATATTGCTTTAGCTTCTAGTTGTCTTACTCTTTCTCTCGAAACATTAATTTGTCTTCCTATTTCTGCGAGTGTTAATGGCTCCTCTCCATCTAGGCCAAATCTGAGCTTCATAATTTTTTGCTCTCTTTCATTTAATTGAGCTAGCCAAGTTCCTAAATGTTCTTTTTGGATAGTTCTATCCATGCCCTCCATAGGCTCCTCGCAGTTCGGATCAGGTATAAGCTCTCCTAGCGTACTTCTGTCTTCTTCTCCTCTTGCATGAGCATCAAGGGAGGCGCAAGGAGCACTTTGAGAAATTAAATCTTCTAAATCTTTTTGATCAATTCCCATTTCAATTGCCATTTCCAATCTAGTAGGTTGTCTGCCAAATTTATGTGATAATTCTCTAGACACTCTTCTCATTTTGGATAGTTTTTCACTTATGTGAATAGGTAAACGGATTGTTCTTGCACTGTTGTCAATAGCTCTCGTCATCCCTTGTCTTATCCACCAGTAAGCATAAGTTGAGAATTTATATCCCATAGCGGGGTCAAATTTATCTACAGCTCTTTCTAGGCCAATTGCTCCTTCTTGGACAAGGTCTAATAATTCCAGCCCTTGGTTCTGGTATTTTTTTGCAACGGAGACTACTAGTCTTAAATTAGCCGCCATCATTCTATCTCTAGCTCTTTTGCCAATTTTTATTTGGTAAAGATTGCGTTGAGTTCTATCAGTTTCAGGAATTTGTAGCAATTTCTTCATGTTTTGAACATGATGAGCTAATTCTATTTCCTCTGCTGGAGTTAGAAGTGGCACTCTTCCAATACTACTTAAGTAGTGGCCAATAGAATCTGAAGCTAGTCTTCCAGATTTTTTTTGACTCTGTTTTGCAGTTAGATTGGATTTTGTTTTGCGAGATGTGCCCGCAGTGTTTGGTAATCTTGGCTCATCAAAATTATCATCTGAAGAGCTCTTCGCAGATTCCAGAGGGATCCCCATCACCCTGGCCTCCTAAAATAATGGATTTTTTAAAAAACTAGCACTGAAATTGAAATAAAAACTACTTTTACGTTGAAACTTTAAAGACAAAAAAATATTTTTTTATCTCTATTTTTTCAAATCAATTGATATGAAAGGGTTTTGCAAAAATAAAAAAATTTTTAAATTATTAAGAAATTTTTTAAATGTTATAAAAATCAATATTGTTTTATTTGTCTATGAGATCAATTTGTGAACGATTATCTGCTGAGTCCAATGCATATTTTTCGTAAGAACCATCTTCTTTCATCATCCAAGAAAAGTAATCATCTTTAATGTATGTTTGCAAAAGTCCGTATAATTGAGATTTTAATTCAGAATCTTCTATTGGAGTAACGGCCTCTATCCTTCTATCCAGGTTTCTTCTCATCCAATCTGCACTCCCAACAAAAACTTCATTATCATCGTTATTACAAAACCAAAAAATTCTTGAGTGCTCAAGAAAATACCCAATAATGCTTTTGACTTTAATATTTTCGCTTAAATTTTTTCTTTGGGGATATAAGCAACAAATACCTCTTACGATTAGATTAATTTTTACACCTGAGTTAGAAGCTAAATAAAGAAGTTTAATTATTTCTGGGTCTACTAATGAATTCATTTTTGCAATTATTTCAGCTTTTTTACCTTCTCCTGCATTCTTAATTTCTCTTTTTATGAGAAATATAAACTTCTCTCTCATCGATGAGGGAGAAACTAATAATTTTTGATAACTTTTTTGTTTAGAAAAACCTGATAAGTAATTAAATAACTCAAGTAAATCTGATGCAATATCAGGATCTGTTGAAAGTAATCCTAAATCTGTATAAAATCTTGAAGTATTAGAGTTGTAATTGCCTGTTCCTATATGAAAATAATTTCTTAATCGTCCTTTTTCTTTTCTAACTATTAAAGCTATTTTCGTATGCGTTTTAAATCCTATTATTCCATAGACAACATGAACTCCAGCTTGTTCAAGTTGTTTTGCCCACTGAATATTATTATCTTCATCAAATCTTGCCTTTAGCTCAACAAGAGTCATTACTTCTTTCCCATTTTCTGCCGCTCTCATTAAAGCCTCGATAATAGGAGAATCCCTTGAAACACGATATAAAGTAATTTTTATAGCCATTACAAGTGGATCATCAGCGGCTCTGTTTATGAATTCTTCAACCGAAGTTTTAAATAAATCGTAGGGATGATGAAGCAGAATATTTTTCTTTCTAAGTATCTTGAAAATAGAATTTAAGTTTTTGTTTGAAGGCGAATCTAAATTTTTTAATTGCGGGTGAGTTTTACCAATTAGCAGATCTTCTTTTAAATCATCTCTATTAATTTTTGTCAGCTGATTTAAATCGTCAAGACCTAATAAACTTTTGGAGAAGTATATATATTCTTTTTGTATTGAGATACTTTTAATTAGTAATTGCAGAATGTTTTCTGGTATATTCGATTCAACTTCTAACCTAACTACGTCTCCACCTAATCTTCTCTTTTGCAAACTTTGTTCAACTGCTATAAGTAGATCATCAGCCTCAAGTTCTTTTAATTCTAAATCTGCATCTCTTGTTACCCTAAAAAAAGAGTAATTTATACATTCCATTCCGTTAAATAAAGTATTTATATTATTTCCAATTAAATCTTCAACAGTTATGAAAAAGTGAGAACTTTCGTCATTACTTTGAACAATTTCAGCAGGAATTTGTATAAATCGATTGATATTTTTTGTTGGTATTTTTATTCTTACAAATTGGTTTTTAGAATTTTCGCTATCTTTTATTAAAGCCGCTAAGTTTAAGCTTAAATTACTAATAAATGGGAATGGATGTGCTGGATCAACAACTAATGGAGTTAATAAAGGGAAAATAGATGAAGTAAAGTAGTTATTGCACCAATTTCTTTGATTTTCACTTAGGTCATTAAATTTTTTTAAAATTACACCTTTTTCTTTTAATTCATTATTTAATTCATTATCTATATAGTTTTCTTGTAAGGTAGTTAAAATTTTTACTTCTTGATTTATTTTCGTTAATTGCTCTTTAGGGGTAAGTCCATCAATACTTTTTTTTGTAATCCCTGCTTCAACTTGAGCTTTTAATGAAGCCACTCTTACCATAAAAAATTCATCTAGATTATTACTAAAAATTGAACAGAATTTTACTTTATCTAGGATTTTGTAATCCTTTTCCATACCAGTTAGGAGTACCCTTTTATTGAATTCAATCCAACTTAATTCTCTATTAATAAAAACATCAGCCTGGTCTTTCATTAAAAAACTTTTGATTTTTGATTGTTCAAAGAATTATTATTTTTACCCTCTGCAATAAGGTATATCATGAAAAGTAAGATAACGGAACCAGCAATAAAAGGTGATTTAGGACCAAAACTATCATAAACCCTTCCTGCCATTGCAATGCCTAAAACTCCTCCAAGACTCTGTAGACCCTGAAGGTTACTTAAAATTGATCCTTGTTTATCAACGTCTAATTTCTTTGATATTAGTGCTCTTAAGGTGGGCGTAATTAACCCTGCCCCAATTGCTAAAAATGAAACAGCTGAATAAATATTAATTGTCGCATTTTGTTTTGGAGCAGATATTAAAAGAGCACATGCCACAAGAATGAAACCTGATCCAATAAGTGTTAATCGCATTTCTCCAAATTGCTTGACCAGAGGCCCAATCATTCCTCCCTGAACGATAATTGCAATGATTCCTACTACAACAAGAGTTCCACTTGATGCTTTGGTCGTCCAATTTAAAGATTCTTGAAGGAAAAATATAAGGATATTGGTCAATCCAGTAAAAGCAATAAAGTAAATAAAAAAAGCTAATGATAATTTTTTAATTTTTTCTTCTTTGAAAACTTTAAATAGCTCTTTTAAAGGGTTTTTTAAAATAGTTTTTGAATTATTTGACTCACTATTAGGCATGGTTTCTGGTAAGTAAAAAAATACCAAAAGAAAGTTTATAATTGGAATTACTGAAGCTATTAAAACTGGAATAATAAAATTATTATTTGTATTTTTTGCAAAAATTACAACAAATATATTACCTAAGAAAAAACTCAAGCCAAAAGCTACACCAATAAGTCCAAATGTTTTTGCTCTTTTTTCAGGGCTTGAAATATCTGCAAGAATTGTTGTTGCTGTAGCAGCAGTCCCTCCACTTAAACCGTCAATTAGTCTCGCTAAAAATAATAAAAATAACGGGATAGAGGCAATTGAATTTGACCAATTAAAAAGAACCGTAAAAGATAATATTGATATGCCTACTACTGAACCAGTAATACAAAAAAGAGTAACAGGTCTTCTTCCATATCTATCACTCATAAGTCCTATAAAAGGTGAAGCTGTAAATTGAGCTAATTGGTAAGTGCATGATAATAAACCATATGTACTTGCTTTAGAGTCAAAAAGTAAAACAAAAGAGGGTAATATGGGTAAAAGTATACTTTCACTTAAGCGATCATTTAGAAGTGTGATAAACGCACTAAGCAGAGTAAATTTTTTATTTGGTTTTAATAAACTTTCTTTCACAATATTTACCTTCATTGCGATTAACTTCTACTACCATACTTGTTAATGGAGATTATTGTGCCCGGGATTGTTTATTTAGTTGGAGCAGGTCCTGGTGACCCTGAGCTTTTAACTTTAAAAGCTTTACGTTTGATAAAAAATTGTGATGCATTAGTTCATGATGCTTTAATCCCAGATGAAATAACAAAAGAGGTAGGAAAAAATACAGAAATTTTCCATGTAGGTAAAAGAGCTGGAAAGTGTTCTGTACCTCAGGCTGAAACTAATGCTCTTATTTTGAAATTGGCAAAAGAAGGAAAAAATGTTGTAAGGCTTAAAGGGGGAGATCCATTCGTTTTTTCTAGAGGTGGTGAAGAGGTATCGATTTTAGAAAAAAATGGAATTTCAGTTGAAATCGTTCCTGGTATTACTTCTGGGATAGCTGCCCCCACATATTGTGGTATTCCACTAACCCATAGAGATGCTGCGAGTTCCGTAACTTTCGTAACTGGACATGAGCGTGTAGATAAGGAGAAAAAGACAGTCAATTGGAGAGATTTAGCTAAATCATCAGATAGCTTAGTAATTTTTATGGGTATAAAAAATATTGAATTTATTGTGGAAGAATTAATTCAAGGTGGTTTAGATAAGAATACTAAATGCGCTGTTATTCAAGAAGCTACTTTAAAAAATCAAAAATGTTTGATAGAGAAATTAGATAACCTTCCAGATAAAATCAAAGATAAAGAATTTTTAGCTCCATCAATTATCATTATTGGAAAAATTGTTGAATTTAAGGTTAATAATAATATAACCAAAGTATCTGATGTCTATTTACCAGATATTAATAAAGTTCAACTATATAATAAATCCCAAAAGTAAATTGGATCGAATTTAGGTTTAAGCTTTAAATCATTAACTTGATTTATTTGTCTGCAAGATAAGCTATTAATTGCAACTATTATGTCATCATTTTGAAATTCTGGAGGAATTAATTCTTCTTTTATAATTTTCAATTTTAAAGCTTTAGAAACCATAATCCCCTCTAAACAGCCGCTCTCTTTTCTAGGAGTTATCCATTGATTATTTCTTTTAATTAGAAGATTAAAAGTACTTCCACAACAAAGTTCACCTGACGTATTCAAAAGGATAGAATCATCAAATGATTTTTCATTAGCCTCTGTCAAAACTTGTATAGCCTGATTATATGAAAATGTTTTGCATTTACTTATAAGACTGAATTCATTTATTTTTTCCGTTTGACTAATGCAAACGCTTATCGGATTAAAATTTGGTTTGATTTTATAGAACTCAAGCCATAAATTATCCAAATCTTTTGTCTCTGAAGTACTATTGATTGTTAGTGCTCGACCTTCATTAGTTCCTCGACTATAGTTTATTCTAACTGAAGCAAATTGATAATTTTTAAGCGATAACTTTCTTATTCCATCGTGAATAAGTTGTCTCAAAGTTAATTTATTTATTTTGAGATTAATATTTAAAATCTTGCTACCTTTTTCTAACCTTTTCAGATGTTCATCAAAAAGAATAGGTTTGTTTTCTTTTATTAAAATGGTTTCAAATATACCATCAGCAAATTTTAATCCTCTATTATTAGCCGCTATAAATATTCTATCAATATCCAACCATTGATCCTTGTGCCAGCCTAATTTTTCAATCATTTTAGTGAATCAATTAACGGTAAAAGTTTCCATTTTAGTTCATTAGTTTCCTCTTCAGGGTTTGAGTCAATAACTATTCCGCAACCAGCATATATATTGATTTTTTTGTCTTTAATTAAAAATGATCTTATTAATATATTGCTGTCAAACTCTCCATTCCAGTCAAGTTTCAAAAATGAGCCACAGTATGGTCCGCGTTCACATTCTTCTAATTCAAAAAGTCTCTGGCATGATCTTAATTTAGGTGCTCCAGTTATAGAGCCTCCAGGCCAACAAGCTTTTAGTAAATCAATCCAGTTCTTGTCTTTTTTTAATTTACCTCTGATTACTGAAGTTAGATGATGAACTTTTAAGAAACTTTCAAGTTTTAATATTTCTGGCACCATAATACTTCCTGTTTCGCAAACTTTACTTAAATCATTTCTTATTAAGTCAACAATCATAATATTTTCGGCTCTATCTTTTTCGTTCGTTATTAAATCGATAGCATTAAGTGCATCTTGATTTAAATCCTTATCCCTGGATCTAGTTCCTTTGATAGGTCTTGATTCTACAAAATTTTTATTATCTATTTTTATAAATCTTTCTGGCGAGGTAGATAATACAGCCTCTTTGTAATTATCATTATTTATTATTATTCCTCCAAAGGGAGCTCTTAATTTCTTTCTTATTTTCAAATAAACATCTAGAGGATTATAGGTTTTGGAAGATTCAATTTCGCATTTAGTTGTTAGGTTTGCCTGAAATATATCCCCTAGGGAAATTAATTTCTTCAATTTTAGAATATTTTTCTGAAATTTTTCAGCCATTTCGTCCAAATTTATTTTTGAAAAATCAAAATTTAAATTTGTTTTAATAATATTTTCTTCTTCAATATTTTTAATATTGTTGATTATGTTTTTATAATTCATCAGTTCAGATGAGTTTGTGCCTTCGATAATTATTTCTTTTTTTATAAGATTACATTTAATGATCGGATCATATGATGCAATCCATAAAGTTGCCATATTAGATTTTCGCCATGGGTTTTTGGGTTCTATGTAAACTCCAGCTTCATAACTTAACCATCCGATCCAAAATCCTTTTTCAATATTTTTTAAATTGTTAAATGGATTATTAGTTTTGTCTAAGTTATTGATATCTCTTGATTGGATTATCTTTTTAGGTTTAATTCCTATTATTGACCATTCCCCATTTTCTTTGCCATCACTGTCTAGCCAAGCTAATCCTTTATCTCCAAATTTTTTTGTTAGATGATGCGTAATCAGTGCTGGATCCATCCATTTTTCTAGAATTATTTTTTTTATTTTCATTTTTTATTATTGTTATTAAGCCATTTTTCATAAGCGGCATTTCTAATTCTGCAGCTATCACACTTACCGCATGGTTTTGAATTACCCGAATAACAACTCCATGTTTTATCTAAAGGCACATGATTATCAAAAGCTAATTTAAAAATTTCCTCTTTATTTAAATCTAGTAGTGGTGTCCAAAGTTTTATTGGATTATTTTCTCTTCCTCTTTTATTGGCTAAATCTGCTAATTCTTGAAATTTTTTAATGTAGTCAGGTCTGCAATCTGGATAACCAGAATAATCTAACGCATTAACTCCTAATCCTATAAAATCAGCATCTATTGCTTCGGCATAACTTAGTGCAACGGAAATAAATATAGTATTTCTCCCAGGAACATAAGTATTAGGGATTTTATTAGTTTGTATTCCTTCTATCGGAATATTTTTTTGAGTATCAGTTAATGACGAGCCTCCCCATAAAGATAAGTCAAGCTTAATGATTTTAAATTCTTCGATATCAAAGTGTTTTGCAATTATTGATGCAGAAATTAATTCTTTTTTATGGCGTTGACCGTAGTCAAATGAAATGCCAAAAATTTTAGCTTCGGATTTTTTTGCGATACCAGTAACTGTAGAAGAATCTAAACCTCCAGATAATAAAACTACTATCGATTTATTTTTAAGAGTCATATGATTTCAATTAATTTTTAAGTATTTGTGAGTTTGAAGGCTCAATTTCCAATCTGGATTATTTTTTACGAAATCAATAGCAAGAGAAAAACCATTCGCATTGTTCCATGCTGGCTGTAAATAAAAAACTTTATCTCCTTTTTTTAAGCCATCTTCGCTTTTAGAGAGTTGATTTTGTTTTAAAGTTTCTTTTTTTATTTGGATAGCAAATTCAATATCTTCTATTTCATTTATGATTACTTTGATTTCATCACATTTTTTTAAAAAATAATTTTTTGGAGGTGAGTGTCTTTTAGGAGATAGAGTAATCCAGTCATAGCTTCCTGATATCGAATTAACTCCACTTGTCTCAATATGAATCTTCATTGGCTTTTGTTCTTCTCCCATCGTCATTTTTTTTAAGGCTTTACAAAAATTATCCAAGTTATGTTGTAAAGGTTCTCCACCTGTAATAACGCAAAAAGATGCTCCTTTTTCTCTGGCAATTTTTATGCGATCTATTATTTTTTCAATTGATATAGAAGGGTGTTTTTTCTCGTCCCATGAATTCTTGGTATCGCACCACGAACATCCAACTTTACATCCGGCTAATCTTACAAAACAAGCACTTTTTCCAGCGTGATAACCTTCACCTTGTAATGAATGAAATTGTTCGACTAAGGGTAAAAAATTTGTCATTTTCATTCAAAAAAATAAAGAATATTAATTTGATTGAGTTAACTTATCTTGAGACGCTTTTATTAAACCTTTAAATAAAGGATGAGGTTTGCCAGGGCGTGATAAAAACTCAGGATGATATTGACATGCTAAGAAGTATGGATGATTTTCTAACTCAATTAACTCAACTAATCTGCCATCTGGTGATGTACCACTAATTTTGTATCCAGAATCTAAAAAACTTTGTTTGTAGTAATTATTAAATTCGTATCTATGTCGATGTCTCTCATAAATAACATCCTCAGCATATAAGTTTTTTCCAGTTGTATTTTTTGTCAATCTACATGGATAAACTCCGAGTCTCATTGTCCCACCTAAATCAACAACATCTTCTTGTTCTGGTAATAAATGTATCACTGGATTGGTTGTGTTTGGGTCTAGTTCTGAACTAGATGCATCTGGAAGATTAGCTACATTCCTGGCCCATTCTATAACTGCACATTGCATACCAAGGCACAAACCTAAAAATGGAATTTTATTTTCTCTTGCGAATTTTATAGCCGAAATTTTTCCATTTACTCCTCTATTGCCAAATCCCCCGGGTACGACAATTGCATCAACATTATTTAAGTAAGTTTCTGCTGAATTTTTTTCTATCATTTCAGCACTTACCCAATGTAAATCTAATAAAGCCTTTTGTTCAATGCATGCATGTCTTAAAGCCTCAACAACGGATAAATATGCATCTCCAAGTTCAATGTATTTACCTACTAACGCAACTTTGATTGGAGCTCCAGGATTTCTTAGGTTGTGTATTAGTTGCTCCCAATTTTTCAAATCACATTTCTTATCTTCAAGGTCTAAATACTTCAAGGTTTCTTTGCATAAACCTTCTTTTTTTAAAGAAAGAGGTACAGAATAAATACTGTCTGCGTCTAAAGCTTCAATTACAGAGTTGATACTGACACCGCAAAAACCACTAAGCTTCTTTTTAAGAGCTTCATTGATAGATTTATCACTTCGGCATACAAGTAAATCTGGCTGAATTCCAATTGATCTTAATTCTTTCACTGAATGTTGTGTTGGTTTAGTTTTTATTTCGCCAGAGGTTTTGATGTAAGGAAGCAATGTTACGTGTATGTATGCAACATCGTTCCTATTGACATCATTTTTGAATTCTCTTATTGCCTCTAAAAAAGGTAGAGATTCAATATCACCAACTGTTCCACCAATTTCAGTAATAATAATATCTGCATTACTGTTGGCGGCTACTCTATGAATTCTTTCTCTTATTTCTCCCGTTATGTGAGGTATTACTTGCACAGTTCCACCATCATAACTACCTCTTCTTTCTTTATTGATAACTGCTTGATAGATAGATCCCGTAGTCACACTATTTAACCTAGTCATTGCAGTATCAGTAAATCTTTCATAGTGTCCTAAATCTAGATCGGTTTCAGCTCCATCTTCAGTTACAAATACTTCTCCATGTTGGAAAGGGCTCATTGTTCCTGGATCAACATTTAAATATGGATCTAGTTTTAATATTGAAACACTATATCCTCTAGATTTTAATAATCTTCCTAAGCTTGCAGCTACAATCCCTTTACCTATGCTAGAAACTACTCCTCCGGTGACAAATACAAATTTTGACATTAAATATTTTTAATTAAGCACAGCCTCCTTATATTTTATTTAAACAAAAAAATTTTAGAACATCCATATATATTCTTATTCATCAATTGTTATTTCAATATCTAATTCTTTTAATTGTGATTTAGTGACATTTGAAGGTGCATTTGTGAGAAGACATTTTGCTTGTTGATTTTTTGGAAAAGCAATGGTTTCTCTGATTGAATCTGCACCAATGATCAGCATGGTAATACGATCTAATCCAAACGCTATTCCACCATGAGGAGGAGCACCCATTTCTAAGGCTTCAATTAAAAATCCAAATTTTTCATCAATCTCTTTATCAGTAAGTCCTACTGTTTTCAGAACCTCTCTTTGTAAGTTCGCTTCATGAATACGTAAAGAGCCACCTCCTAACTCCAATCCATTAAGAACTAAGTCATAAGCATTTGCAGTAGAGCTCTCAATTTCTTTTTTAAAGTTTTCAGAATCTTCAGATTTTATATTTTTTGGAGCACAAAACGGATGATGTAAAGCTTCATATCTATTTTCCTCTTCATTTCTTTCAAACATCGGGAAGTCAGTTACCCATAAGAAATTCCATTTATTTTTATCAATGAGATTTAAGTCTTTTGCGATATATTGTCTAACCCTATCTAATGACTGATTGACAATTTGTTTATCTCCAGCTCCTAATAGGATTAAATCTCCATCTTTTGCTTCTGTTATTTTTAAAATATCAGCTATATGATCTTCATTTAAATTATTTTTAATTGCCCCAATAGTCTCAAGTTCATCTCCTTTGACCCTTATAAAGGCCAATCCACCAGCTCCAGCATCTTGAGCTACTTGGAAGATGTCACCTCCTGGTTTAATTCTTACGTTGCTAATACTTGAATTACCTCCTTTGACTGTTATGGATTTTATATAACCTCCAGACTTAATTGCCTTGGTGAAAATATTAAATCCAATATCACCTAATACTCCTCCTAAATCTTTTAATAACATTTGATATCTAGTATCTGGTCTATCAGTACCGTAATTATCCATTGCTGTCTGCCATGACATTCTTGGAAAAGCATTATTAAAATTAATATTCAACACTTCTTTCCATATTTTTTTTATGAGACTTTCATTAAAAGAAATTATCTCTTCTTCACTAATAAAGCTCATCTCAATATCTAATTGCGTAAACTCTGGCTGTCTATCTGCCCTTAAGTCTTCATCACGGAAACATTTTGCGATTTGATAATACTTGTCCAGGCCTCCAACCATTAAAAGTTGTTTAAATAGTTGTGGGGATTGAGGTAAAGCAAAAAATTCTCCATTTGAAAGACGTGCAGGAACAAGAAAATCTCGAGCGCCTTCTGGAGTTGACTTTGTAAGTAATGGGGTTTCTACTTCTGTAAATCCAAAATTATCAAGAAATTCTCTAGCAACTTTGATAATTTTATGTCTTGTTTTTAAATTTTCTAGTAATTTTCCCCTTCTTAAATCAAGGTATCTATATTTTAATCTAAGTTCCTCTTTTGTATTTTCATAATCATGTATAGACACTGGAAAAGGTAAGTTTTTTTTAATTTGGTTGAGAATTTGCAAATTTTTAACCTTAAGCTCTATTTCTCCAGTACTTAAATTTGCATTTATGGAATCTTTGGGCCTTTCATTAATAATTCCGCTAACCATTATTACTGTCTCATTTCTTAGAGTTTCTGCCTGTTTAAAAAGATCTGCACCATCATCGGGGTTAATTGTTATTTGTAGGAATCCACTATGGTCTCTTAAATCAATAAAAATTACACCACCATGATCTCTTCTTCTATCTACCCATCCGCATAAATTAACTAATTTACCAATATCTGTATTATTGAGTTCTTTGCAAATTTTGTTTCTCATCTAAGTATGATTTATTCATCAATAACTTATAATAATTCTTTAAGGGTAAATTTAGTTAATAATTTTTTTTATAAAACGCTCTTTTTGTTATGACTCCTTTAAATTTTTTGCCTCTTATTAATATTTGAACTTCATTATCTATTAAGGCATGCGAAGTATTGATGTATGCAAATGCTATAGCTTGTTGTTTAGTTGGAGACCAACTGCCGCTTGTGATACTGCCAATATTTTCTTCACCTTTAAGCACTGCGCAACCTTTTCTTCCAATTGCTTTACCCTCTATAGAGAGACCAACTAACTTCTTTTGAATACCTAATTTTGACTGCTCTTCAAGAAATCCTCTTCCAAAGAATTCGTGATTATTTTCTAGATGTACTAGCCAGCCTAACCCTGCTTCATATGGAGAAGTTTCTTCATTTATGTCTTGACCATAAAGATGCATGCCTGCTTCAAGTCTAAGAGTATCTCTAGCTCCTAAACCACAAGGTTCAACATTTTTGGAAATGGAGAAATCCCATAAATTAATTGCTGCTTTTTTAGATAAAAGTATTTCTAGACCATTTTCGCCTGTATATCCTGTCTTTGAGAAGAAAATTTTTTCTTTAGGCGCAATATGTTCAAAAATTTTATATTCGCATCCAAAGTTAGGGATATGTGAGATTGAAGATTCAATCCATTCTTCAAATAAATCGAATGAGTTTTTCCCCTGTAGTGCTAAAAGTACTTTGTCTTTTTTAAAGTTTGTTATCGAAATATCATATTTATTTAAATTATTTTTTATCCACTGAAAATCTTCTTCATATCTACTTGCATTAACTATTAACAATAATTCTGATTTATCATTTTCTTGTATACCAAGGTCATAAATTATTAAGTCATCTATTATTCCTCCTTTATCATTCAGCATTACTGTATAAAGCCCCTGGCCCTCAGAAAAGGAGTATAAATTAGTAGGAAAAAGTTTTTGAATATAATCCTTTGGATTGATTCCCTTAACTGATATAACCCCCATGTGAGAAATATCAAATAATCCTGCTGAAGATCTAACTGATTCATGCTCTTTAATTAATCCTGAAAATGATATGGGCATTTCCCAACCTGCAAAATCCACTAATTTTGCATTGGATTCAACATATTTTGAATAAAGAGGACTTTTTAGCAAATCCATGAAATATTTAGTTTGTATTTAGTATTTTTACACTGTAGTTTAGAAATTTTTTATTGCATATTTTCTAATGACAAAATTAAGCTTCTAAGTACTTTGGCTGCAACTATGCTACTTACTCCGCTTTTATCAATTTCTGGAGATAATTCCACAATATCTGAAGCAACAGTCCTAAAGTCTTTTAACGTTTTCAGTATTTCTTCAAAATCATTCCAAAAAAATCCTCCTGGTTCTGGAGTGCCCGTCCCTGCTAATAAACTGGGATCAAACCAATCTAAATCTATTGTTAAATAGATTGGAGACTTAGCGTATGGTAGAAGAGCTTGTTTTAACTCATGTGCATTTCCGCCTGGACTAAAGTTAACTAATTGGTTGTTGTTATGCATAATTTCAAATTCTTCCTTAGTCCCACTTCTAATTCCTACTTGTAAAATTTTCTTTTCAGGTAGCACTTCTAAGCATCTTTTCATAGTACAAGCATGACTATGTTCATTTCCTATATATGATTCTCTTAAATCTGCATGAGCATCAAGTTGAACCAATATCAAATCTGGATATTTTTTTACTAATGCTTCAATAGCACCTCTTGTAATGGAGTGTTCGCCTCCAAGCATAATAGGACTAAGGCGTTTACTAATTAAATAATTTGTTGCTGATTTAACCGATTCAATAACGGACTTTGAGTCATTTTTATCAAGTAGTATTGAACCAAAATCAACATACATAATATCCTCTAAATCTTTTTTTATTTTTGGACAATATGTTTCTAAACAAGAACTGACTTGTCTTATTGCTTCTGGACCAAATCTTGTTCCTGGTTTAAACGAACATGTTCCGTCATAATTAACCCCAAATATACCAATTGAGCAATTCTCAGGACTTCTTTTTGCTCCCATATAAATTGCATTTTCGTTATCAAATAAATTTTTTGTCATCTTATGAATTTAGTTCTTTTATAATTTTATTTGGCATCATTTTGAATGCTGCATTTTGAAAATTTAAATTCCAAATTTTACATTCTTTTTCTATTTTTAGGACTTCATCATAATTTTGCTTAGATAAATTTAGATCTTCTGAAGAAGCGAATGTCCAACTCCAAATCCCGCTTGGATATATAGGCACAAAGGAATACATAGTTTCAGAAACTTTAAATAAATTTTTTAGGGTTTTCAAAATATTTATGTGAATATTTTTGAAGGATTCAGGAGATTCGCTTTGCGTTGCTAATATCCCCTTTGGTGTAAGTATTCTTTTACATTCTTCATAAAAAGAATCTGAAAATAATAAATTTGAAAATTCTGAGGGATCTGAACAATCTATAAATATAACGTCGTAAAAATTATCTCTTGTTTTTTTAACCCATTCAACACCATCATCAATATATATTTCTAATCTTTTGTCATTCCATGCTTCGCCTCCAATTTCTTTTAGAAATTTTTTAGATATTTTGATTACCTCCTCATCGATTTCTACTAGATCAATTTTTGATATTTGAGTATATTTAACGCATTCTCTTATAGTACCACCGTCACCGCCGCCAATAATTAGTACATTAGATTTTTCGTCAATGCTACTTAATGCAGGATGCACAAGACACTCATGGTAATATTTTTCGTCTTTTAATGATGTCATCCAGCAACCATCTAACATTAAAGCTTTACCATAATATTTATTTTCAATAACAATAATTTCTTGATATTTTGAGGTTTTTTTAATTAGAATTTTCCCATTTAGGCCGAATCTTGAGCCTTTATGATATTCATCTATCCATGTTGTAATATTTTTCATTTGCTTTTAGGGATTTTTCCTGACAGTTTTTGCTTGGCTATTTGCCAAAAACGTTGAAAGTCTTTGGGAGTTTGTTTTTTAATATTATCTCCTGCATGCTCTTCGACGATTGAAAATCTGTCTAAAAATTTTATATTAGTTTTTTGAAGAGCTGACTCAGGATTTATTTTTAAAAAGTTTGAGAGATTTAGAAGGGTAAAGTAAATATCCCCAAATTCATTTTTTATCTCTGAATCATTTTTGCATTTAATTGCCTCTTTTAATTCATTTATCTCTTCTTCTAACTTTTTAAAAATCTCATCAGCACTTTCCCACTTGAAACCATGCTCTTTAACAACATTTGTGATTTTATTTGTACCAATCGTTGGGGGTAAATTTTTAATTTTCAAATTTAAATTTCCACTAATTGAAGATTTCATATAAGGTGCTTTTTTTTCTAAATTTTTTATATTTCTCCAAATCTGTTGTGATTTTTTTAATGATACTTTTTCTTTTTTGTTAAAAATATATGGATGTCTATTAATAATTTTCTTATTTAAATTTTTTATAACATCATTTAGTGCAAATTCTTTTTCTTCGTAACCGATTTCAGCATGAAGCATTAATTGTAATAAAAGATCTCCTAACTCTTCACATATGTTATCTGGATTTTTTTCATATATCGCATCTATCAATTCATTACTTTCTTCATACAGAAATGGGATCAACGATATATGAGACTGTATTTTCTGCCATGGGCAGCCCCAAGTTTTATCTTTTAATGCTTTTATATTAGATATTAAGATTTTAAAACTATTTATAGTCTCTAAATCGGAATTATTTTCCAATTTATATCTATTGTTTGAGAACATAGGATATATTTTATTAATTAAATTTTGCCTCAATCATGAAATATTTAAATACTTAGTATAAATTTTTCAACTTCATCTATTAGAATGATTTATCATAAGGGCGATTAGCTCAGCGGTAGAGCGCCTGCCTTACAAGCAGGATGTCCCTGGTTCGAACCCTGGATCGCCCATTTATTATTTTTCTAATGACTGAGATCGTCAATCTTTCAATCAGTCAAAGCGCTGCTTCAGAACTATCTAGGCAAGCTTCATTTGGAGGTTCTCCTGGAGAAATGCATATCGATTTAATAGAGGATAAAAATTGTTCCGAAGGATGGATGCATATTAAATTAAGGCCAGGTACATGTAATGGATCTCCTATCTCAAGAACTGAAGGAGTAACTTTATACGCGGACGTAAAAAAGTTTAATTTACTGAAAGATTTAAAATTAGATTATTATGGTGACTTGAGCGGTGGTGGATTTCTTATTTCAACACCAAAAAATGCAAAACGTTGTTCCTGTGGTTCTGGCTTCAAACTTTTGTAGAATGGAAGTGTCTTTTTTTGCAAACTAATATTATTTACATTAATTGGCTGCTCTCAAGATAAAATAAACAAAAAGTTTATTGAAATAAAATTTGCACATGACAGAGATGAATGATCAATTATCCTTAGAGAATTATTCACCTTTTGAAGTAGAGAAAAAGTGGCAAGAAAAATGGGAAATTCTAAAGGCTTTTAGTCCTAACCCTCAGAATGATGGGGAGCCTTTTTGTGTTGTTATTCCGCCACCAAATGTAACTGGATCTTTGCATATGGGGCATGCATTTAATACGGCTTTAATAGATGTTGTAGTACGTTTTCAAAGACTTTTAGGTAAGAATGTTTTATGTTTACCAGGAACTGATCATGCTTCAATAGCTGTTCAAACTATTCTCGAAAAACAATTAAAAAGTGAAGGCAAAAGTAGCGAGGATATTGGAAGAGATGAATTTCTTAAAAGAGCATGGAACTGGAAAGAACAAAGTGGTGGAAGAATAGTTTCTCAATTAAAAAGGATAGGATACTCAGTTGACTGGACTAGAGAAAGATTTACTCTTGATCAAAAATTAAATGAAGCAGTTATCGAGGCTTTTAATATTCTGTATCAAAAGAATTTAATTTATAGAGGCGAATATTTGGTTAATTGGTGCCCTGAATCACAATCTGCCGTAAGTGATCTTGAAGTTGAAATGCAAGAAGTAAATGGTCATTTATGGCATTTTAAATACCCTTTAATTTCTAAAAGTGGTGAACAGTTAGATAAGTACTTAGAAGTTGCAACAACAAGACCAGAAACTCTTTTGGGTGATACTGCTGTGGCAGTTAATCCTGATGATGATAGATATAAAGAATTTATTGGCGTCAAAGTAAAAGTCCCTTTCGTTGATAGAGAAATACCTATTATCGCTGATTCACATGTTGATAAAGATTTTGGTACTGGTTGTGTGAAAGTTACTCCAGCCCATGATCCAAATGATTTTGCTATAGGAAAAAGGCATAATTTAAAACAGATTAATGTAATGAACAAAGATGGAACTTTAAATATTAATGCAGGTATTTTTCAAAACTTAGATAGATATGAGGCTAGAAAGAAAATTATCAAAGAATTGGATAAATTAGGCCTTTTGACAAAGATAGAGGATTATAAACATACTGTTCCTTTTTCTGATAGAGGTAAGGTGCCAATTGAACCTTTATTGTCAACACAATGGTTTTTGAAAATGGATGAAATATCACAAGAATGTCTTAATGAAATTGATTCAAAAAAACCATCGTTTATTCCTCCACGCTGGGAGAAAGTTTATAAAGATTGGTTAGAGAATATTAATGATTGGTGTATCAGTCGGCAATTGTGGTGGGGACACCAAATACCAGCATGGTACGTTTTAGATGAATCTCAAGACTCAATAGAACAAAATACTCCATATATCGTTGCAAGAAATGAAGAAGATGCCTTAATCGAAGCTAATAAAAAATTTGGATCAAATATTAAATTGGTTCGTGATAAAGATGTTTTGGATACATGGTTTTCAAGTGGTTTATGGCCTTTCTCAACTCTTGGTTGGCCAAATATAGATGATCCTGATTTTAAAAAATGGTATCCAAATAATGTTCTTGTTACTGGTTTCGATATTATTTTCTTTTGGGTGGCCAGAATGACAATGATGGGGAATACATTTACTAATAAGATTCCTTTTAAGGATGTTTATATTCATGGTTTAGTTCGAGATGAAAATAATAAAAAAATGAGTAAAAGCTCAGGTAATGGTATTGATCCCATACTATTAATTGATAAATATGGTTCTGATGCTCTACGATTTGCTTTAATTCGAGAAGTTGCAGGTGCTGGACAAGATATCCGGCTTGATTTTGATAGGAAAAAAGATACATCTTCAACTGTTGAAGCTTCAAGAAATTTTGCTAATAAATTATGGAATGCAACTAAATTTGTGTTAATTAATAAAACTTCTAACAATAATTATTCGCTTAATGAGAATGATGAAACTTCTTTAGAGTTATGTGATAAGTGGATTTTATCGAAATTGAATCAGGTAAATATAAAAGTCGCCGCTTTGTTGAAAGAATATAAATTGGGAGAATCTGCCAAACTTCTATATGAATTTGCATGGAATGATTTTTGTGACTGGTATGTAGAATTTGCTAAACAAAGGTTTAATAATAAAGTGACTAAAAATAGACAAATATTTGAAAAAGTTTTAATAAAAGTGCTCAATGATATTTTGGTAATGATTCATCCTTTTATGCCACACATTACTGAGGAACTTTGGCATGTACTGCAACTAAAACCAGATAATGCACTATTATCTCTTCAAAATTGGCCAATTTATGAAAATAAATTTGTTGATAATAAGCTTGATAATTCCTTTCAGCAACTCTTTGAAATTATTAGGCTGATTAGAAATTTGAGAGCTGAATTAGGTCTTAAGCCATCAGAAAAAGGTCCTGTATATTTAATTTCAGATAATGATGAATTGATTGATTTTTTAAAAACTTTAGTTGACGATATTCAAACCTTAACTAAATCTTCTGAAGTATTTATTTTTAAAACTAATGCTGTTGATAAAAATCAGTTTGCTAAATCTTTTTCTGGGATAATTAGTGATTTGGAGGTTTACTTACCTTTTCAGGATTTTGTAAATATAGATGCATTAAAGGAAAGGTTAACTAAGGATTTAAAAAAGGTGAATATTGAATTAGAAAATTTAAATAAGAGATTATCTAATAAAAATTTCGTCGATAAAGCTCCAAAAGATATTGTTGATGAATGCAGATTTAAATTAAATGAGGGTTCGGTGCAAAAGGAGAGAATTACTAAAAAACTCGAACTATTGAATTGAGAATGAATATATTCCTAGAAAATATTTATAATTTGTCTTTTTTTTTTAATACTGGGATTGGCATCTTATCGTTTGTTTTTATTTATATTTTAATTGTTTTACTAATACTTCCAGCTTCTTGGTTATCTTTATTATCAGGTTTTTTATATGGCTCATATTTAGGATCTATTATCGTTTTCATTTCTGCTTCCATTGGGGCATCAGTTGCATTTTTTTTATCAAAAACTTTTTTTTCAAAAAAGCTAAAAAACCTTTTTAGCCGTTATCCAAAATTAAGTGTTATGGAGAAAGTAGTAGAAAAAGGAGGACTTAAATTAATTTTTTTAGCGAGATTATCTCCGATATTTCCCTTCAGTATTCTTAATTATTTTTATGGTTTGAACAATGTTAAATTTAGAGATTTCACTCTTGGTCTCATTGGAATTATTCCAGGAACTTTTCTTTATTGCTCAATAGGTAGTTTGGCAAAAAGTCTTCAGGAGTTAAAAAATGTGCAATCACCCAATAATTTATATATGACTATCATAGGAGTTGTCTCAACGTCTTTAGTTGTATATTTTTTAGCTAAATACTCTAAAGAATATTTTGAAAACTCTTAAGAATTTAATCTTTAATATTCCAATCTCTTATTGATGCAATTAAGATAAACCAAAATAGCCTCACTTTACCTAACAAAGTTTTATTGGCTTCTAATTCGATATATTTTGCCTGTCCACAAGGTGTTTTTATGTAGTTGAAAACTGTTTTCTTCGTCATAAGTCTCTCAAAAGTCCTGATAATTAATTTTATATTTTAAATCCAATATTTTAATTTTTTTTATTTAAAAACCACATTTATCATTGACTACTTTGTTGAATAATTTTTTAAAATTTAAATTTTTTCTCCAACTTTAAATCCTCTAAAGCATTTGAATCTTGGAAACCTAAGACTAAAAGCCATAGCATCCTTGGATTTAGTTTTTGCATCAGCTCTGATTTCTACAAGTTGACCAACGAGATGCTCACGTTTTGACCAATATTCTTCACGTTGGATATCACTAAATCCGCTTCCGCAGCTAAGACTGTATTCATACCCATCATCTTTCCCCTCTACCAAGATTGCTCCTAGTCTACCTTTATTACGACCTGTACCTTCCTCTACCGAAACAACTTTTAAAGTGACTTCAATGAAAGGTTTTGCTTTTAACCAACTATGAGTTCTTTTACATTCATAAATAGCATTAGGATTTTTAATCATTACTCCTTCATATCCACCTTCCACGGCAGCTTTATTAAGCTCTATAAATCTTTTCTGTCCCTCAATGGTGTCGAGATCTACATTCTCCCATTCAAGTGTTCGTATATGTTTTAGAAGCATAGAATGTTTTGCTACCCATTTTTGAACTAATAAACTTCTTTTTGATTGAATAGTGTTCCATCTCCCTTTTTGAAAGTTTTCAAGGGGACATAAGTCAAATAGGTGGAGCACTGCGTCTTTAGTTTGTTTGCCATCTTTTCTATGTACCTGTTTCATTAAATCTTGAAAGTTTGCACTCATTACTTCACCATCGAGTACTAAGTCATAAGGTGCAGGATCTTCTTTTAAGACGTTTTCTATTTCTGAGATAATATGCCCAAAATTATGGAATTGTTTCCCATTACGAGAAAACATTTCTACTTTGTTTTCTCTAATAATAGTTAAGACGCGTACACCATCTAATTTGATTTCAATTTGCTTTTTTCCTATCATTTTTTTTTCATGATTTGCACTGTCATGAGCTAAAGGACAAGAAAAAATAGGAATAGCATATTTGGGAAATTTCTTTGCTATCTTGTTGATTGTTTTTTCAGATACACCACATCTAAGATCTTTAATTAAAACTCGTCTATAAAATCCATTCCACTCCTCTTTTGTTGCAGATTCCATAGCTGTAAGAATTGCATCGCGTGCAGCGTGACCAGTAAGTTCTCTTTGAATAAGCTTATTGGCTAATTTTCTAAAATCTTCCCATAAAAAATTTTGACTTTTGTCATTCTCTTTCTCAGGTACAATTTTTACACCAAAAGTTACCAACGGATCAAGTGCCATGCGGATACCTTCAAAAAAATCATCTATACCTTTTTCCATTGCTTCTGAAATGATTTTTTCTTTATCTAATCTACTTGGGTGTAATTCTAATTGATGTATTATTTCTTCTTTAAACAATTCTTTTTGCCTCACAAGAAATTATTAATTCACTTTAGCTATTCTGTCTATTTTCCAATCATTATCAGTTTTTGCGAAAGTAAAGTCTAATGGGAGCTCATCTTGTTTGTCTTCTGATTTTAAATTCAAAGTTATTATGATTTGATCTTCTTGGACTCTAGGTCTTCCTGATTTTAAATTTCTGTATTTATTGAGGTTTAAACTAGCTAAAAATTTAAGAAAGTCTTGGCGTTTGACATGAGTTTTATAAGTTTTTGTAGTCAATCCATAAGCTGCATCAATTCTGCCTGCAGCTATTTGATCAAAAAACTTTCTTACTAATGGATTAATTCCTCTTGCGCTTATAACTAATTTGACTGCATTAAAAGTCCAAAAAGAAACTAGTACTGCTCCGCCAACTAATAATGCTTTAATACCGATATCTTTGACTAGTGTTGCATCCATGTTAATTTGAGTTTTTTATTACTTTAAGAAAAGAAATCGTTTTTGATGGCTTTTTTTGTCAAAATAATACTAATTTTAATCCATAATGCCTGTAATTCCTCTTTTACCTTTATTTCATAGATTTAATAGCCAATATTTTGGAAATTCATTAACGGTTAATAATCAACCTCTAGTGAAAGTTAAATGGAGTGATAATAGATTAAAAACTACTGCCGGTTTTTACAAAAGAAAACGAATTAATGGTCTTGTAGATTCTGAAATTATCTTATCGAAACCTATCTTGAGTAAATTATCAACTTGCGAAATAAACAGTACTTTATGTCATGAAATGATTCATGCATGGGTAGATAGGATATTAAAGAAAAATGAGATACATGGTCCGAATTTTTTAGAAAAAATGCATGAAATTAATGCGCTAGAGAAGAATTTTCAAATTTCTGTAAGGCATTCATTTCCTATAGAAAGGAGAGAATTAAAATATATAGGAACTTGTCAAAATTGTGGTGAGAAATTTTTTTATAGGAAAAGAATAAAAAATATTGCCTGTAAAAAATGTTGTGTAAATTTTTTTAATGGATCTTGGAATAAAAAGTGTTTAATTTTGTTTGATTAAAAATAATAAGATGTGTTTTTGTTTCTATATTTGGAATTATTTATTTTTTTAATGTAATTTATATTTTAAAAAGCAAAATAATTTATGGATTCAAGGAGAATTAGAAATCTTAGAAATAGTTTTGATAGAAATATTGTTGATAAACAAGTTGATAAAATTTTTGAAACTGGAAGACAATTTGTTGATGGAGTATCTGGTGCTAGGCCAGGTAAGAGAAGGAACTCAGATTTCCAAGGAATAACAAGTAAGAGTGTTAAAAAAGTAGGAAGATGGGTATCTGAAAAAGTGGATTTATTTTTTGATGAAGATAATGATGATTGGAATGATGATAATTTTTACGATGATAACAGCGATATTAAGACATTTACTAGAGAGTCAAATTCTTATAAACCTACTAAAGTGAATTCAAAAAGACCTTTAGAAGCAATATCTTTAAGGCAACCAAAAAATTTACAGTCCACTACTCAGAAAAAATTACCTTATGGGAAAGAGATTGAAGAAGAAGAGTGGCCAGATGAAACGGATTTTACCGTTCAAAGATGGCGAAGGGATTCAGAAAAAGAGAATAATTCATCAAGAGATCAATTAATCCATAGAGGTCAATCAAAATCAAGAAATTTGCCTAGATCAAGAAGAAGAAGAGTATAGTTTCGCAAATTCTTTAATTCCTGAAGAACCTAGTAAAGTTTCTAAATGTGGATTAAAAACTTCTCTTATAATCGTTAAGGGTTTTTTGTCTCGAAAAAATCTGTAATTTCTTGACCAGAACGGACCTTTAAAGCAAAATTGATCTTCTAACCATTTTGCATTGACGAGTGAAATATGATCAACTTCTCTAAATAATTCTGATCTGTCTTGTGTTAAATTTTTCCAAATTGGTTCTTCTTTGGCTTTTAAATTTTCACTCACTTGTTCTGCATTCCACCAACTTTCTGCCCATGCTAGGTTTTTATTATTGCTTTTGATCCATACTTGTCTTCTAATTAAAGGGCCATTCAACTGATTTAATTCTGCAGGGCCTTCTTGATTGGATAGAGGATCTAATTGCATTGAAATTAATTTAATTTTTGTCTCTTGATTAGTTAAAAGCTGCAGATGTCTAGTTGGACTTCCATCCCCAAGCAACATTAATTTCCATGGACCAGATATTTTTGGTAGTGAATTCTCCATTAAAAAATTAGAGGCTTTTTCTTCCCATAAAATTTTTGGTGATTTAAATAGTTTATTATTCAGTGCTCTGACAGAGTTCTTTTAAGATGATAACTTTTTTTCAGCAAAAATATTTGCCTTATCTTTTTTTATTTCTTTTATTTTTAGCCAAACAAGTAAAGCAGTTAAATCAGCTTTGCTAACTCCAGGAATTTTTGAAGCATCACCAAAATTTTTTGGCTTTATCTTATTTAAATTTTCTCTAGCTTCTAAAGATAATGTATCTATCTTTTCATAGTTTATTTCTTGAGGCAGAGATTTACAGCTTTGACGATTTATTTGTTCAATGTTGTTCTTTTGTCTTTTAAGATAACCCTCGTATTTAATATCTATTTCAACACCTTCCTGTATTGAAGAAGCTATATTTTTTTTAATCAAATTATATTTAATTAAATCTGAATAATGAAAGTTGGGTCTTTTTAAGAGTTCTTTCAAAGTTGTTGAGCCTTTGATTTTTGATCCCGTGGCTAATTCTAGTTTTTTTGCTATTTCATCGGTGTTTTTTAAACGAGTGTTTTTTAATCTTAATTTTTCTTCTTCAAGGAGTTTCATTTTTTCTTGATAGACCGACCATCTTTTCTCATCAATTAGCCCTATTTCATAACCTAATGAGGTTAATCGTCTATCTGCATTATCTCCTCTAAGGGTCAACCTGTATTCACTCCTACTAGTAAGAACTCTATATGGTTCTTTGAGATCTTTGGTAATTAAATCATTGATCATTGTTCCTATATAGCTACTTTCTCTAGTGAAGATTATTGGATCTTTTTTGTTAAGTTTTCTTGTCGCATTGACTCCGGCTACTAATCCTTGTGCCGCTGCTTCTTCATAACCAGTAGTTCCATTAATTTGTCCAGCGCTAAATAAATATTCAATTTCTTTCGTTTCGAGTGATGTTTGGAGTTGTGTCGCAGGTATATAGTCATACTCGACAGCGTAAGCTGGTCGCAACATTTTACATTCATTTAATCCAGGTAAGGTTCTTAGAAGTTCTAATTGAATATTTTCAGGTAAACCTGTAGAGAATCCTTGAACATATATTTCAGGGGTATTAATTCCTTCTGGTTCTAAGAAAATTTGATGTGATTCTTTATCAGCAAATTTAACGATTTTATCTTCAATTGATGGACAATATCTTGGCCCCTTACTATCAATAAAACCGCCGTAAATGGGAGTTAAATGTAAATTGTCTCGAATTAGTTGATGTGTTTTGGTAGTTGTTCTTGTGATATGACAACTAACTTGGGGCATATTATTTTTGATATCTGGATCAAAGGAAAAATATTTATCTGCTGCAGTACTTGGTTGAATATCTAATTCATCAAAAATGATACTTCTTTTATCAACTCTTGCTGGAGTTCCTGTTTTTAAACGTTCTGTTTTGATACCAATTTCGTGTAAATTTTGAGTAAGACCTTTTGCTGCTTGTTCGCCCGATCTACCAGCTGACATTGATTTATTCCCTATCCATATTCTTCCTTCTAAGAATGTACCAGCTGTGATGATAACTGATCTTGCTGAATAATAACTACCAAAGAAAGTCCTTACACCCTTTATTCTTTTTTTTACGATTTTTTTTGAGTTTAATCCAATTTCTTCAGTTTTTGCAATATCCAGTTCAGTAATCATTGCTTCTTTTAAAGATAAATTATCTGTATTTTGTAGTATTTCAATCATCTTTTTTGAGTACTCTCTTTTATCTGTTTGAGCTCTTAATGCCCATACAGCTGGGCCTCTACTTGCATTTAATATTCTTTTTTGTATAGCTGTCTCATCAGCTAATTTTCCAATAATTCCACCTAATGCATCAACTTCATGCACCAACTGACTTTTTGCCGGTCCGCCAACTGCAGGGTTGCAAGGTTGCCAGGCAATCCTATCTAAATTGATTGTAAATAAGGCTGTAGAAAATCCTAATTTTGCTGTTGTTACAGCTGCTTCGCATCCTGCATGTCCTCCTCCAATAACGATGATGTCAAAAGATTCATTTGTTGAGTGATGATCTTGCATTTTAGGATCGATTTAATTAGCTAAATTCCTAAATCTCGTAAATTGAGGTTCAAATAATAATTTAACAGTTCCTACGGGTCCATTTCTATGTTTAGTGACAATGATTTCTGTAATTCCTCTATCTTCAGTCTCTGGATTATAGTATTCATCTCTATAAATCATTAATACTAAATCTGCGTCTTGTTCAATAGATCCTGATTCTCTTAGATCACTTAACATTGGTCTTTTGTTTGTTCTTGACTCTACCCCTCTACTGAGCTGAGATAAAGCTACTACTGGTACTTTTAATTCTCTGGCCATGCTTTTAAGACCTCTCGTTATTCGTGAAAGTTCTTGCACTCTATTATCAGGGGTTGATCCCTCCATCAACTGGAGGTAATCAATCACAATTAATCCAAGTTCTTTTTTTTGTTCAGCTATTAATCTTCTGCACAGAGATCTCATCTCTAAAACACTTAAGTTAGGCTTGTCATCTATAAATATTGGTAATTGACCTAATGAATTGATACCTTCTCCGAGTAATGGCCATTCATCTTGCTGTAATCTGCCTGTTCTTAGCCTGCCACTCTCGATTCCAACTTCCATAGAGAGTAATCTATATGTCAACTGTTCTTTACTCATTTCAAGGCTAAATACACACACAGGTAAATCTTGAGATTGTGCAACATTTTTAGCCAGATTAAGAACTATTGAAGTTTTCCCCATTGAAGGTCTTCCAGCAACAATTATTAAATCACTTCTTTGAAAACCTTGAGTCATCGCATCAAGATCGTAGAAATTTACAGGAATTCCAGCTACTGAAGTACCTAATGATCTTGACTCTATTTCATTGAAAGTACTTGTAAGGATTTCGGCTGCTTGAGTAAGACCTTTTGAAGGTTTTTCTTGACTGATTTCAAATATTTTTTGCTCTGCTTTATCTAGAACTTCATTAGTATCTAGAGTTTGATCAAAACCTAGTTGAACCACTTCATTGCCAGATCTGATAAGTTGCCTTCTCATGAATTTGTCGTTAATTAAATTAGCAACTTGTTCTATGGAAGCTGTAGAGGAAACATTTTCAACTAGTTCTACCAGTTTACTGTTACCTCCAATTTTTTCTAGTGATCCATTATCTGCTAACCAAGCACTCATTGATGTTAAATCAGTTGGTTTACCCTGGGTATGCAACATTAATGCTGTTCTATAAATCTCTTGATGGGCATTTATATAAAAAGCTTCAGGTTTAATTAAGTCTGCAATTCTTCCAATCGCGTCTGGATCAAGAAGTATGCCACCAAGAACAGCTTCCTCTGCTTGAACGTTTTGAGGAGGTACTAATCCAGAATTTTCACTATTAAAATCCTTTTTAAAATTTTTATTTTGCCCATTATTTGGAAAAGGTACGGAAACCATATCTTGAATTGCTTAGATATATACTCTGGCTACTTTTCAAAATAATGCAACAAATTGATTAACTTGTTACTTCAATATTTACTTCTGCATTTACTTCTGGATGTAATTTTATTTTTGCAGTAAAGGAACCTAAATTATGAATATCAGGAACGGTAATGTTTCTTCTATCAATTTCTTTTTTAGTTGCGGCTTCTATTGCTTCGGCAACATCACCATTGGTCACAGTTCCAAAAAGGACACCGTCTTCTCCAACCTGTTTTTTGATAGTGAACCTACCTATTGTAGATAATGCAGTTTGGAAATCTAGAGCTTCTTGCTTTAATTTATCAGCAGCAATTTTTTCTTTTTCTTTCTTCCTTTCAATTTGTTTAAGGACTGCTGGTGTTACATTCATTGCCTTACCGTAAGGTAATAGAAAGTTTCTTGCGTATCCAGGTGCTACTTCAACTAGATCACCTTCTTTACCTAGTGATGCGATTGATTCAGTTAATGCGACTTGTACTCTTTTAGCCATGAAAATATTGAACAATATAGTTAATAATAAGACCTAGAGGGTAACTTTACTTTTTTTGCAAGACCAAATTTCGCAAGAATCTTAATATGTTCCCATGTTAAATCTATCTGACCTCTAAATAATCCTTGTTTTGCCGAGTTGGGAAATGCATGATGATTATTATGCCAACCTTCTCCAAATGTTAATGCAGCAACCCAAGCATTGTTTTTAGATGAATCACCACTTTCAAATGGTGCTTTTCCCCAACAATGCGTCGCGGAGTTTACTAGCCAAGTTATATGATAAACAACCACAAGCCTCAATGGAATTCCCCAAAGGACTAGAGCCCATCCTCCAACACCTAATTTTTGACCTATTGCGTATAAAGAGAGTCCAATAGGAATTTGTAAGAATAAAAAATATTTATTTAGAAATCTATAGTATGGATCTTTGATTAAATCTGCACTTAGTTTTGGAACAGCTTTTAGTGCTTCAACGTCTTTAAACATCCAACCCATATGACTCCACCAAAATCCCTTTTTACTATTGTGATGATCTACTTCAGTATCTGAAAAAGAGTGGTGGTGCCTATGTAAACCTACCCAATCTATTGGTCCATGCTGGCAACTTATAGCTCCACAAGTAGCGAAAAATCTTTCTAACCATCTTGGAACAATGAACGATCTGTGTGATAACAATCTGTGATATCCAAGAGTGACTCCTAAACAAGCCGTTACCCAGTAAAAAAATAATAATGAAGTGATTGCAGGGAGACTCCAAAATTTTGGTTGTATAGCTACAAGAGAAAGAATATGAATTGCAACCATGAAAACAATTGTTCCCCAAGTTTTATGTAGTCTTGGAGGATATCTTTTTGAATGGCTAGAAGGTTCCAGTAATTTTTCTGAGAGTTCTATAACTTTTTCAGCTGGAACAGGTTTTTTTAATTTTGCTGTTTCTTGGAAAATTACTGAATTCATGATATTGAAATACTATTTTCAAAATTACCGATATGTAATATTATCATACTATACTATTGATAAGTTTAATTATCTGTGAGTATCGGATATCGCGATAAATTATCTAGAGGTCGAAGGGCTATGGCTCATTTGATACACCTCTGGCATGAAAGAAATGGCTGGTCACATAGAGTTTTGCCTTTACTTTCTGAAGTTCTTGATTTAGGTAAAGTTCACAATTCACAAATTTCTAATCTTAGGAATGGGAAGTTATCGTCGCCAGGTCCTGAAGTTTTTCTTGCTTTAGCTCAAGTTAATACGATTCTTGATCAAGGTATAGAAAAAATCAGGGATCGTTTTGAAATTGATTACCCAGAGTTATGGAAATCTTTGGAAGAGTCTGCATTACCCCTAAAAAATGATTCTGGCAATCCATTGTCGGCCGGGGAGTTATTCGAGATATTTTCAGGATTAAAATCTCTACCTTCATCTTTTGACTGGTATATAGAAGATGAAGAAGCTTCTGCATTAAGTGATGCCCTTTCAGTGCATTTTTGTCAGAATAAGGCTTGGAGATCATGTAAAATTCAGGTAATGGAGGCATATGCTGTTAATAAATCAAGCCGAAGAGAACGTTTTGCTGAGGTCATAGCAGGAATTAGAGACTATACGGCTGAAGAGTTAGATGGGGAACTGCTTGATTTATATGAGGCTTCAAAAAAACTCTCTTATTTTCAGGGTAATGGACCTAATGCTTTCCTCGCAGAATTAAGAAATTTAGCTTCTGAAAAATAATTTGAGTTTTCATAATTTATGACACTAAATAATAACTTAAAACTGGCTGAAAACACTGTTCTCCTTATTGAAGAGAGTTTAAGTAAAGTTTTCCAAGAAAGATCAAATCAGGTTTTCCTGAAATTAAAAAATATTTTGACAATTTTTAAGGAAGAAAAAGTTTCTACTAGTCATTTTAATCAATCCTCTGGTAGTGGTCATGATGATATATCTAGAGAAAAAATTGATGCGGTTTTTGCAAGATTGTTTCTTGCTGAAAAGGCAGCTGTGAGGATGCAATTTGTAAGTGGAACCCATGCAATAAGTTCTGTGTTATTTGGAATTCTTAGGCCTGGAGATGTGATGTTATCTTTAACAGGAAATCCATATGACACATTAGAAGAAGTAATAGGAATAAGGGGAGGAGGTAATGGCTCACTTAAAGATTTTGAGATTGAATATAAGCAAATCAATATATGCGAGAATTTTGATTCTTTTGAAGAAAAAATTGTTCATGCTTTTAAAGAAAATTCGTGCAAATTAGTATTTATACAAAAAAGTTGTGGATATAGTTGGAGAAAATCTCTTACGAATCATCAGATAGAGAAAATTTGTAGTCTCATTCATTCTTTAGATCCTAACTGTATATGTTTTGTTGATAACTGTTATGGGGAGCTTGTTGAAGATAGTGAACCAATTTCTAAAGGGGCAAATATAATTGCTGGATCATTGATTAAAAATTTGGGAGGAACAATAGTTCCTACTGGTGGGTACGTTGCAGGAGATGCAGAATTGGTTGAGATGGCATGTTCAAGATTAACTTCACCAGGTATTGGTTCTTCTGCAGGAATAAATTTTGGACTAGGAAGATTAATTTTGCAGGGTTTATTTTTAGCTCCACAAATTGTTCACGAATCACTAAAGGGTGCTGATATGGTTGCAGCAGTTTTTAAAAATTTAGGATTTAAGGTTTTACCAGAGCCAGCAACTTATAGATCTGATCTTATTCAGGCAATAAGATTGAATAATCCTTATTTGGTACAAAAAGTTTGTCAATCTTTTCAAAATTCTTCACCAGTAGATTCTTTTCTTAATGTTGTTCCATCATCAATGGATGGTTATGATTCAAAATTATTAATGGCAGGAGGTACATTTATTGAAGGTAGTACAAGTGAATTTTCTGCTGATGCTCCTCTAAGAGATCCTTATAATATTTTTGTTCAAGGTGGTTCTCACATAGCTCACATCAAAATTGCATTAATTCGATTATTATCTGAATTATTAGAGGAAAAATTAATTTCAAAGGATTCTCTACTTCCTTTATCTATTTAATCATGTCTTATAAGTTTCCAGACAACCTCAACTATGCTGATACTCATGAATATGTTTTGGAAGAAAACGGATTATTAAAAATTGGAGTTAGTGAATTTGCCATAGATCAATTAGGAGATATTGTTTTTGTTGAGTTAGCTGATCAAGGAGCGACTTTAGAGCAAGGTGAGACCTTTGGAACAATTGAATCAGTTAAGGCCGTTGAGGAAGTCTATCTGCCTTTTTCAGGTGAAATAGTATCTGTAAATGAAAGTGTTATTGAGAACCCTGAGCTTCTACAGAATGATCCGATTGGAGAAGGTTGGTTAGTCATTTTGAAACCAGAATCAAAAGCATCAATTGCTGATTTGATGACTTCTGAGGAATATCAATTAAAGGTTGTACCAAAATAAGGCAAACTTTTTAAAAAGAGCTATTTTAAAGAAAAATATTTTAATATGACATCCAAATTTGGGTCTGATTTGTTTATAGATAGGCATCTTGGGTTAGGAGATAATGATGAAAAAATTATGCTGAACAAGCTTGGTTTTAATAATATTGATCAATTTATAAATCAAGTTATTCCTGAAGATATTCAGCTTAAAGATAAATCTTCAGAAATATTGCCCCAAGGTTGCTCAGAAATTGAGGCTTTAAATGAATTAGAAGAGATTGCCAAGAAGAATACCAAAATGAGATCACTAATAGGCCTTGGTTACTATGACAATCACATGCCTAAAGTAATTCAAAGACATGTTCTTGAAAATCCTAGGTGGTATACATCTTATACTCCATATCAGGCAGAAATTGCCCAAGGAAGATTAGAAGCTTTATTTAATTTTCAGACTATTGTTTGTGAACTAACAGGATTCCCTGTCGCTAATTCATCTTTGTTAGATGAGGGCACTGCTGCTGCAGAAGCTATGGCCATGAGTTTTGCCGCAAGAAAAAATAAATCTTCAAAAGTATATTTAGTGGAATCAAATGTTTTTGATCATACTTTTAATGTTCTACAAACTAGAGCAAAACCTCTGGGAATATCCTTAAAACGCTTTACTCAAAAAAATCTCCCTAATCATAATGATGTCTTTGGAATTCTATTGCAATTACCCGGTAAAAATGGCGAATTATTTGATCCCACGTTCTTAATATCCCAAGCACATAGATCAGAAATTATTGTAACGGCTTGTATTGATCCACTGGCACAAGTTTTAATTAAACCAATTTCTGAATTTGGTGTTGATGTTGCAGTGGGTAGTATGCAAAGATTTGGTGTTCCAATGGGTTTTGGCGGCCCCCATGCAGCATATTTTGCATGTAGCGAAAAATATAAAAGATTGATACCTGGAAGAATTGTTGGGCAAACTCTTTCTAAAAATGGAGAAAAGTCTTTAAGACTAGCATTGCAAACAAGAGAGCAACATATTAGAAGGGAGAAGGCAACTAGTAATATTTGTACCGCTCAATCTTTATTAGCCATAATTTCTTCTTTTTATGCTATTTATCATGGCCCTTCTGGATTAACGAAAATTGCTAAAAGATTAGTGGAGTTGAGAATAAATTTAGAATCATGTTTGGTTGATTTAGGTTTTGATATACCTGATGGGATTAGATTTGATAGTGTTGATGTTTATTCTGAGCATTCCCAAAAGATCCATAATGAAGCGTTAAAAAATGGCTATAATTTAAGAATTTTGCCCTTGGGATCAACTATTGAAGATTCAACTGGCTTTGGGATCTCTTTAGATGAGCTTAGTGATGAAAAAGAAATCAAAGATATTTTGACTTTTATTGCAAACCTCATAGAAAAAAAAGAAGATTTAGAGCATATAAAATTTGATAAGGGATTTCATCTTGAAAGTTTAGCTTTGAGATCCGCTGAATGGATGCAGCAAGATATATTCACTAATTATCAAAGTGAAACTGAATTAATGAGATATATATTCCGACTTGCTGAAAAAGATTTTTCTTTGGTAGATGGAATGATGCCATTAGGAAGCTGTACCATGAAGTTAAATTCTGCAGCAGAGTTGAATCCAGTCTCTTGGGCAAATTTATCTTCCATTCACCCTTTTTCTCCGCCAGATCAAACTAAGGGTTATTCAAAAATAATATCTGACCTAGAAAAATGGATAAGTGATATTGTTGGTTTAAAAGCAGTTTCTTTTCAACCAAATGCAGGCTCTCAAGGAGAGTTTGCAGGTTTATTGGCAATAAATTCTTATTTTGAATCAAAAGGCGTACTTTCAAGAAAAAAATGTTTAATTCCTAAAAGTGCTCATGGAACCAATCCTGCTAGTGCGGTTATGGCAGGTTTTGATGTTTTATCTGTCGAGTGTGATGACGAAGGAAATATTGATTTTCAAGATTTGTTGATCAAGGTTAAGAAATTTGATAACCAAATAGGGGCTCTTATGTTGACCTATCCCTCTACTCATGGTGTTTTTGAATTACAAATTAGAAAGATATGTGAATTAATTCACTCTGTTGGAGGATTTGTCTATTTAGATGGAGCAAATTTGAATGCTCAGGTGGGATTATGTAAACCCGGGAACTATGGTGTTGATGTTTGTCATTTGAATTTACATAAAACATTCTGCATTCCACATGGAGGCGGTGGTCCAGGAGTTGGTCCAGTAGCCGCATCAGAAACTTTAAGCCCATTTCTTCCTACTCATTCTTTAATGGATAATAATTTCTTTAATAGTGCTAATTACGTATCTTCTGCCAAGCATGGGAGTGCAAGTATTCTTCCAATAAGTTGGATGTATATAAAAATGGCTGGTCTTAGCGGTTTAAGGAAAGCAACTGCGCATGCAATTTTATCTGCAAATTATATTGCGTATTCTTTAAAGCATAAATTTAAGATTCTTTATAAAGGAAAAAATAATTTTGTTGCACATGAATGTATTTTAGATTTTAGAGATTTAAAATCCAAAACTGGTTTGAGTGTAAATGATTTAGCTAAACGATTAATAGATTATAGTTTTCATGCCCCAACTATAAGTTGGCCTGTTCCAGAGACCATAATGATAGAGCCTACTGAAAGTGAAGGTTTGGCAGAATTAGATAGATTTTGTGAGGCTATGCTATTGATCGGAGAAGAAATCAGTGAAATAGAAAATAATATTGAATTAAAAAATAATAATGTAATAAGTAATGCTCCCCATACGCTGAAAGAGTTAATTGCTGATAATTGGCATTATCCTTATTCAAAAGAAAAAGCTTCTTTCCCTTATAAAACTCCAACAACTATTAAGTTTTGGTCCACAGTTTCTAGGATTAATAATGCATACGGTGATCGAAATTTAATTTGTTCTTGTAATGTAAATCGAGGAGAGACTTTAGAAGAAAAAAAATGTGCTTGAAGGACTAGCGTCCTTGTATTTACTTAGTTATTATCAATGTGAATAAAAATTTAATATTTTCTTATAGAATTTTTTTAAATTTTTTTATTACAATATTCGAGCATCAAATTTTTTGGGGTATTTGAAGCTATGTCCAAAGATTTTAAATCTGGTAATGTTAAGCACCTGCCAGTTAAAAACGTCGATTTACCAAATTTTGTCAATAATTTTTCAGAAGATAGTTCAAACATTCGTTCCATTGAGGGAACTAATGTTATAAGAGTACCTTTTGGTAAAAAATTTCCAAAGAAAAAAAGGCCTGAAAAGAATCAAAATATCGCTACTCTAATACTTCCTTTAAGTTCATATAGTAATCCCACTCCTCCACACGTAGCATAATTTAGATTAAGCTTAATCTATTTCTTTGAGAGTATCTGAATAATAATTTTGTAGTTGTAACGTTGCTTGATTCCAATCCCATTTTTCTGCTTCATTTCGTGCCTCTTTCCTCATAACTTCTCTTTTGTCTCCATTCTCTAGAATTTTTTTTGTTGCTTCAATCAAACTTTGTACCCCATTATCTTTCTCATCAGGATCATATAAACAGCCATTAATCCCATCGCTAATAATATCTGGAATACCCCCCTTGTTGGCTCCGATAACTGGACATCCTGCTGCCATTGCTTCTAGTAAAACTAACCCAAGTGTTTCTGTACTAGAGGGGAATAAAAATATATCTCCAGAAGCATAGGCGCTAGCAAGTTCATCGCCAGATAAATATCCTATGAAATTAGTCTTGGTATTTTCAAAGATTTTTTCAAGCTGGTTTCTATACGGTCCATCACCTACAAGTGCTAGGCAAGCACTAGGGATACTCTCTAAGACTGGTTTAATTCTCTCAATTTGTTTTTCTGCTGATAATCTTCCTACATAAATCAATAGATAATTAGCGTCTTTATATTTTCCAAATAATTTTTCTCTCATTTTCTCACTTCTTAAATCTGGTCTGAAACTGCAAGTATCTACTCCCCTCTGCCAAAGAGCAGTCCTTTGAATACCTTTATCTTTTAACTCATTGACCATAGCCGTGGAAGTACATAAATTTAATAAGGCTTGATTATGAGCTGCTTTAAGTAATTCCCACAAAAGTGGCTCTAACATACCCATACCGTAATGTTCTAGATATTTTGGAAGATGAGTATGGTAGCTAGCAATTAAAGGAATATTATTTGTTTTTGCCAACCATATGCCACCTAACCCAAGTACAGCTGGATTAACTACATGTATCAAATCTGGATTAAATTTTTCTAACTTATCTGAGACTGCAGGCCCAGGTAAACCAAGCTTCAACTCTGGGTATAAGGGTAATGGCATTGCAGCAACTCCAACTACAGTTGCTCCCATATATGATTCTGGACACCCTTCTGGACAAAAAATTATAACTTCATCACCATTTTTTATTAAAAATTCAATAGTTTTAGTCAGTCTAGTGACTATGCCGTCAACTTTAGGTAAAAAAGTTTCAGTAAACAATGCAATTTTCACTTTCTTAAGATAATTATTTCAGCAATTTTAATTAGTCTTTATAGCCTCAGCTTGTTTTTTAGTCCAGGATGAAACACAAGGTATGCGCTTAAGATCACATCTATTGGAGTATTTTTTAGCAACTTCAACAACTTCTTCCAATAAGCCATTATCAAGAGTAGTTGGGTTTAAACCCAATTCTATAAAACATTTATTATCAACAATAAGATCATTTTCTACCGCTTCGTTTCTTGGATTTGCTAAATAATTTATATCAGCCCCTGTTAAAGATGCAACTTTTTTAGCTAATTCTCCAACTTGATGACTCTCAGTCATTTGATTAAAGATTTTGACTCTTTCGCCAGGTTTTGGAGGATTTTCAAGAGCAAGTTGAACACATTTTACAGAGTCTTTTATATGAATAAATGCTCTTGTTTGCCCCCCTGTGCCATGAACACTTAATGGATATCCAATAGCTGCTTGCATAAGAAATCTATTTAGAACAGTTCCATAATCTCCATCATAGTCAAATCTGTTTGTCAATCTCGGATCTTTTAAAGTTGCTTCTGTATTTGTTCCCCAAACTATACCTTGATGTAGATCAGTTATTCTTACTAGATCATTTTTGTTGTAATAAAGAAATAATAATTGATCTAAAGTTTTAGTCATATGGTAAACACTTCCTGGACTTGCAGGGTGTAATATTTCTTCTTCAAAACGGCTTCCATCTGGTTGTGGAACTTCAACTTTTAAATAACCTTCTGGAATTGTTGCACCTCTATGTGATCCATATCCGTAGACACCCATTGTTCCTAAATGAACAACATGAATATCTAAATTACTCTCTACTATTGCAGCAAGAAGGTTGTGGGTGCCATTAACATTATTATCTACTGTATATCTTTTGGTAAAACTCGATTTCATCGAGTAAGGAGCTGCTCTTTGTTCTGCAAAATGGATCACAGAATCTGGCTTTTCATCAATGAGCAAATTGAGTAATTTTTGATATTGTTTAGAGATATCCATGTTAAGAAATCTCATAGGCTTACCTCCAATTTCTTCCCATGCAGTAAGTCTTTCTGTTATCGAAGCAATTGGAGTTAAAGATTCTACCTCTAGATCAATATCAATTTTTCTACGACTTAAATTGTCGACAATAATTACATCATGATTTTGCTCTGCTAAATTCACCGCACAAGGCCAACCGCAAAAACCATCTCCACCTAAAACAATAACTTTCACTCAGAACTCCAGAATTAGTAGATTCATAATATATTTATTAAATTACTACAGTGTGCTTCCAATTTGCGAAAAAACATTGAAAATAGTTTCAAATCTTCTTTCTTAATAAGATTAATAAAATAATAAGTTGTTATTCTTTTTTTAAACTTTTCTCAATGAAGAGAATTAGATAGATATGTTTTTTTCCGGTGAACTTGCTATCGCAAAGTCTTGTTTTTTAATTCTTCCTGCCAGATACGCTTGCCTGCCAGCTTTTACACCATAATTTATCGCTTGAGCCATTAGAGGAGGATTTTCAGCTTGTGCTATTGCACTATTGATTAAGACACCATCAGCTCCAATTTCCATGGCTTGAGAAGCTTCACTAGGCACCCCAATTCCTGCATCAATTATTACTGGCACTTTTGCATTCTCAATGATTATCCTTATATTTGATAAATTTAATAAACCTTGTCCCGAGCCTATAGGCGAGCCCAACGGCATTACAGTTGCACAACCTATTTCTTCAAGTCTTTTTGCAAGAATAGGATCTGCATTGATATAGGGAAGTACAGCAAAACCTTTTTTTGTTAATATTTCGGCTGCTTTAATGGTTTCTATTGGATCTGGTAGCAAATACTTTTTGTCAGGAATAACTTCTAACTTTACAAAATTATTTTCTTCTTGACCAGATAATTTTGCGAGTTCTCTACCTAAAATTGCTATTCTCACAGCTTCATCGGAATTAACACAACCAGCTGTATTAGGAAGCATCCAGTATTTTTTCCAGTTGATCTTTTCGAGCAAATTTTCTCCGGTCTGATTATTCTTAATTCTTCTAACAGCGACAGTTATAATTTCCGTTTCAGAATTTGACAAACTTTCTACCATATCTTGAGTAGATTTGTATTTGCCAGTACCCACCATTAATCTACTGGAAAATTGTTTTCCACCAATTAGTAAAGAAGAATAATTTTCCATATTTAGAATCCCTTATCTTTAATACCTTTATAAGGTTTATAATTATTTCTTTTTTCTAATTCCTTACTTTTTTTAATTGCTGTTTTGTTTTTTGGATCTATCACCAAAACTTTTTGATAAGTTGCATATGCCAAGTCGTACTCAAGTAAACGCTGTTGTGCTGATGCGAGGTTATTTAGGGCTATTGGATATTCTGGAAGTGATTTTATTGCAGAGTTATAGTGTTTAATTGCTTTCTTAAATTCATTTTGAGCGGCATAAGAGAATCCTAAAGCATTGTTTATTATCGCTTTGGCTTCATCAGGTTCATTTTCATAATTTTCAATTGCTTTTAAAAAAGTTTTAGTTGCTTCAGAATATAATCTTTTTTTTATCTGAATAGACCCAAATTCATATAATTCAGAAGATTGAGTGAGAGAATCTAAACCTTTCTGCTCGAATTTTACTAAATTTAATTCTTCACTTCTTGTTTTTAGAAATTGTCTGAATACAAAAATAGAAATTATTATTAATACAATAAAAAGGATTATTAGATAAGATTGAAAGGAAGATATTTCCATTATTTATATTAACTTTTCTAGATTATATTCTTTTTTTCTACTTACTAACGGAAGAAACAATTTTTTCAAAACACTTAGGATCGTTTAATGCTAATTGAGCCAGCATTTTTCTATTAATAATAATTTCTGAATTTTTCATGCCATTTATCAGCTTGCTATAGTTTGTTCCATTTATCCTGGCAGATGCGTTAATTCTAGAAATCCAAAGTCTTCTAAAATCTCTTTTTCTTCTTCTTCTATCCCTATAAGCATTACAAAGAGCTTTCATCACTCTTTGATTTGCTGTTCTGAAAAGATTTTTGTTGCCGCCTCTAAAACCTTTTGCAAGATTTAAGATTTTGTTTCTTCTTTTTCTGGCTATGTTGCCTCTTTTTACGCGTGCCATGAATATCTAATAAAAATTGGTTAAAGATTTATGCGTATGGAATCATTAATCTTACATTATCAGCATCTCTTTCATCAACTACGGCTTTTGTTGATAGATGTCTTTTTAATTTTGAGCTTTTATGATCAAGTAAATGATTATGGAAAGCTCTTCTCCTCATGAATTTACCCGTCGCCGTAGCTTTAAATCTTTTGGCAGCTGATTTACGAGTTTTTAGTTTAGACATTTAAGTCATATGTGTTTAATTAGGGTAATCTAAACCTTTATACGCATTGGTGCAAATAAAAGTTTTTAATTGATTAAGAAAGTTTTAACTTATGAGATCTAAATTTGTCTTTTTAAACTTATTTTTAGGATGCATTTCCCTTTTATTAATAAACACTAAATTTGTTTCAAATGTAAAAGGTGAAGAATTACAAAAGGTTGAACTCAATAATGAAATTAAAAAAGGAAAATTTTTAATTGGTTTAAAGCAATATTTAGGTGGGGAGAATGACAGTTTTTCAAAAAAAAAGAATATAAATTTTATCACTGATAAAGGCTTTTTAAATCTGATATCGTCCAATGGTATTAAACATAAATCAAAAGAGCTTAATATTAGTTGGGTTGATATACCCATCAAAAATCCAAAAACAATCGAAAGAATTGTTTTTGGTCCTTTTGCGAGCTATGAATCAGCAAAAAAACAAGCAGAGAAACTTAAAAATAAAGGATTTGAGACGACTGTTGCTTACCCTAAAAATTGGGAAGTATGGATTCCATTTGAAGATGATCTGCCAGAGTTTGAATTAAAAAATAAGATTTCTAGAAAAATAAAAAATTTTCAAATTACTCCTGTTCTTAGAAGTGAATATAGCCTTATGAAACTCGAAGGACCTATATATATTTACGCTCAAGAGGATATAACAATAAATGGTGTCAATTTTGGGAAAAATTTTTATTTATTAAAAGATTTATACGGAACTTGGACATTAGTTCAGAAAATTAACTTTGATGATTATTTGGCAGGTGTTTTGCCATATGAAATTGGCCCGAATTCTCCTTTAGAAGCACTAAAGGCACAAGCAGTCATTGCAAGAACTTGGGGAATTTTTAATTCTGATAGGTTTAATATGGATAAATACCATTTATGTATCACCACTCAATGTCAAGTTTATAAGCCTCCTAAAATTACAAATAAAAAAGTGCAAAAAGCTATAGACGCAACTTCAAATTTAATTCTCACTTATGGAAATCAACCAATAAATGCTTTTTACCATGGTTCTAATGGTGGAGTATCTGCTACTGCAGGTGAGTCTTGGCAAATACAAGATTATTCTTATTTCAATTCAATCATTGATGGTTCTAAATCATTAAATAAAAATTTTAAACTTCCAATTACAAATAAAACTGATTTAAATAATTTTTTAGATTTTGATAAAAAACAGTTTTATGGGAGTAATCATTCTCTTTTTCGATGGAATAAGAAAATTTCTAGTCTTGAAATTAAAGAAAAGTTAATTAAAAACAAACTTGTAAATATAAATGAAGACGTTTTGGATTTAAATTCTATTGAACGTGGTTCTAGTGGCAGAGTGACAAAATTGGAAATACAAACGGACAAAGGTAATAAATCTATTGTTCTTCTTAAAGATGATATTCGACGGGTATTAAATTTTATACCTAGTAATTTGTTTACTATTAATAAATTAAATGATGATTTATGGCTTTTTAGAGGAGGAGGCTTCGGTCATGGTGTAGGTTTATCTCAGTCTGGAGCAATTGAAATGGCTAAATTAGGATTCTCTTATGAACAAATATTGAATCATTACTATCGGAATGCAAAACTGAAAAAATTTGAGATATTGTCTCAATGAAAGTTAGGTATTTAAAAATTTACTTTTATGAGTAAGGGTTTTTATAAAAATCGAAGATTGAAGTCGTTTATATTTCTTAGTGCTTCTATTTTAGTAGCTTTTATTCCTCATGCTTACAATATCGAAAATTTCTTCTACATTATATTGACACTTTCTTTTGTGATTGTTTTTTACGGTTTAACAGTTATTTCTAGAAATTTTAAAAGGAACAACGTTTTAAATACTGCGAGCAGAAGAATTAGCAATAAAGAGTTACCTCTGCTTGATATTTTAGTAGCAGCTAGAGATGAAGAGAATGTTATAGCAAGATTAGTTGAAAGATTATTTAATTTAGACTATCCAACAAATAAATTAAATATTTACATAATTGATGATGGTAGTTCTGATAAGACGCCTTTAATTTTAGATCGATTATCTAATCAATTTGAAAAACTCAACGTAGTAAGTCGTTCTCCAAACGCGGGAGGAGGAAAGTCAGGAGCTTTGAATTATGCTTTACAGTTTACTCATGGAGAATGGTTATTAGTTTTGGATGCTGATGCTCAACTTAAACAAGATTCTTTGATAAGATTATTCAATTTTGTAGAAGTGGGTGATTGGTCTGCAGTTCAATTAAGAAAATCAGTAACAAATGTAAGTAAGAATTTTTTAACTTCATGTCAGTCTATGGAAATGGCTATGGACGCAATCTTTCAATATGGAAGGTTATCGGTTTCTGGAGTTTCTGAATTAAGAGGAAACGGTCAATTAATTAAGAAAGATATATTATTGGCATGTGGTTCTTTTAATGAAGATACAGTTACTGATGATCTCGATTTAAGTTTAAGATTATTATTATCGAAATCTAAAATTGGGATCTTGTGGGATCCTCCAGTAATGGAAGAAGCAGTTGAGAATTTAAATGCTTTATTAGCGCAACGGCAAAGGTGGGCTGAGGGTGGTTTGCAAAGATTCTTTGACTACGGGGATCAATTAGTTACTAATAAAATTAATTATTTGCAAAAATTTGATTTATCATACTTCTTCATCTTGCAATATGCACTGCCAATTATTTCTATATTTGATTTAGTTTTCAGTATCGCTTTATTAGACGCACCAATTTACTGGCCTATTTCATTGACAGCCTTTATGTTATCTGGAGTTGCTTTTTGGTATGGTTCTTATTGCAAAAGCGAAGTTCCAGTATTGCAAAAAGAAAATTTTTTCATGATATTTTTATCTGTTTTTTATTTATCACATTGGTTTCTCGTAATCCCGTGGGTAACAATAAAAATGTCTATTTTCCCTAAAAAGATACTTTGGCGAAAAACTCTTCATACTGGAGTTTAATTTATTCATCAAGGTCTATAATTTCTCCATTAAAAAAATTTGCTAAGTTTTTTGAACTGTTATCGTAAGTTTCCTCGTTGGAAATTTTTTTTGACAAATTAGTTTTTGGTTCTATTTTTTTTATTGGTTTTAGATTATTTACTTCATTTTTGGTCTCTTCTGGTGAGTTTGTTTGGTTAGTTTGTGTTAATTGTTTAGTAGAAAAATGAAGTATTATTTGATCTCCAAATATTTTTTTTACTGTATTTTCAATAATAACTTTTCTGCTTTTTATCATATTTTCCCAGTTTGGAGATAATGCAATTGTTATTTTCTCTAAGTCAAAACTTTCAAGTTCCGCTTGTTGTGAAAGTAACATTCTTGTAGATGGTAACTCTAATTTAGAAAGTATTAATTCCCATGTATCTTTTAATTTATTTGGTTCAAAATCATTTTCGCTTTTAGCAGAAATATTTCCTGAACTTTGTTCAATAGGATTGTTAAAAATTTTTGATTTTTCCTCTTTTTTTAAAATTAATTCATCGTTACTAATATGTTCCTTGATACTTGTTTTTTGAATTGCAGGAGAAATATTATGTTTATAAATTATTTCTTTTTCTTCTTTGCTTGTTTGATTCTCGTTAGTTGAATTATTTATATTATCTGGCTTATTTGTGAGACTATTTGTTTCTTGATAATCTAGTAGGCCAGTTAGATGTATTTCAAACCAGAGCCTTGGATTATCACTTGTTTTGATTTGATACTCAATATTTTTCATATTATTATGCCATTTAATTATTGTTGATTTATTAATTGTTTTTGAGATTTTATGCAATTCATCTTGAAATTCTTCAGACGTATAATAAAGATCTGAATATTTATTATCAGCAGTTTGTAGTAGTAGATCTCTTGTAATGTTCATTAATCCAATAATTATTTGATGGGGTTCATTGCCAGCATCATATAATTTGTTGCAGGTGATTATTAATGACTCAGGATTATTCTCAATTAATGATTTAATCAGATTTGTTAATTCGATTTCCGATACTTCTCCTAGCAGGTTTTGAATGTTTTTAATTGTTATACCCTCTGGTAGAAGATTCAATTGTTCAAGGAGGCTTTGTGCATCTCTCATTCCTCCATTTGATCTTTTGGCGATCATTTTTAGGGCTTGAACTTCATACCTAATGGATTCTTGTTCTGCAATATCTGATAAATTTTGAAAAATGTCATTAGGGTTGATTCTTCTAAAATCAAACTTCTGGCATCTACTTTGTATTGTATTTAGTACTCTTTCAGGATTTGTTGTAGCAAGGATAAATACAACTCTTGAGGGAGGTTCTTCAATAGTCTTTAGCAAGGCATTTGAAGCTGCAGTTGAAAGCATATGACATTCATCAATAACATATACTTTCCATCTCGCTTGAGTAGGAGCAAATCTTGCCTTCTCTATAATTTCTCTGATATTTTCAACTCCTGTATTTGATGCTGCATCAATCTCGATGATATCTAAAGCATTCCCATCTGTAATTTGTCTACATAAGTCACATTTACCACATGGATTTGTTGTTGGTTGTTCAAATGACTGGCAGTTTAAAGATTTCGCAAATATTCTTGCACTTGATGTTTTGCCAGTTCCTCTTGGACCATTAAAAAGATAGGCTGGAGCAATCTTTTTTGTTAATAGTGCTTGTTTTAGAGTAATAGATATAAAATTTTGCCCAACTAGTTGGTCTAAGTTGCTTGGTCTATATTTTTGGTGAAAAGGCTTATGAATATTAGTCATTGACTCTACATTTATTTGAACATATGGGTTTAAATTGCAACAATTAAAATCTACTTTTTAAGCAGATTCTTTAATGATTCTTTTTGATCCCGAGGGTAATTTAACAATCTTAGATGAGAACAAATTATCTACCATTTTTTTTGTAATTGTGAATTCTTTTACATTTTCTTCAGAAGGCAATGTGTACATAATATCTAACATTAGTTCTTCAATGATGGATCTTAATGCTCTCGCACCTGTTTTCCTTTGATATGCTTCGTTCGCTATAGCTTCAACAGAATCAGGCTCAAACTTTAATTCAACATTATCCATACTTAGCAAAGCTTTGAATTGCTTGACTAATGCATCTCTTGGTTGTGTAAGAATAGATTCTAAGGTTTCTTTAGTAAGACGATCTAATACAGCACAGACAGGAATTCTTCCAATAAATTCTGGAATTAATCCATATTTAACTAAATCATCTAACTCAAGATTTTTAAGGGCATTTCTTGGGTCTACAATTTTTTTAGGATCAACTTTGCTTTGATCTGAATTGGTTGTGAATCCTATTGAGTGTTTACCCATCCGCTTTTGAACAATATCCTCTAAACCTATAAAAGCCCCTCCGCAAATAAATAAAATTTGACTCGTATCAATCTGGATGCAGTCATGATAAGGATGTTTTCTACCCCCTTGAGGTGGAACATTAGCAATTGTTCCTTCGAGCATTTTTAATAATGCCTGCTGTACTCCTTCACCGGAGACATCTCTAGTTATTGAAGGATTTTCGCTTTTTCTAGCAATTTTATCTATTTCATCTATGTAAATAATTCCTTTTTGAGCTAGCTCTACATTCATTTCTGATTTTTGTAGAAGTCTTAAAAGTATATTTTCAACATCTTCTCCAACATATCCAGCTTCTGTTAATGTCGTGGCATCAGCTACTGCAAAAGGAACATCTAAAAAATCAGCTAAAGTTTGTGCTAATAATGTTTTTCCGCTTCCAGTTGGCCCTATGAGCAAAATGTTTGATTTTTGTAATTTCGTTTCTTGTTGATTCTTTGAATTGTTATTTTTATTATCTTCTTTAATTTTCCAAGCTAATCTTTTGTAGTGGTTGTATACGGCTACTGATAGTATTTTTTTCGCAGATTCTTGTCCAACGACTTGATTATCAAGAAAACTTTTAATTTCTAATGGTTTAGGAATTGAAGATAATTCTAAAGGAATAGACTTTTTGGAATTATCCGTTGGTAATTTCTTTTTTACTTGCGGGGAGTTGTTTACGTTTGCTTGATTATCAAGAAGTTCTTCATCGAGAATTTCATTACAAAGATCAATGCATTCATCACAGATATAAACACCAGGACCAGCTATGAGCTTTCTAACTTGGTCTTGTGATTTGCCGCAAAATGAACATTTAAGATGGGCGTCGAATTTAGCCATCGATTATAAAATCTAAAGTAAAGGTGTTTAATATCTCCTATTTACTAGGATTGCTTATAAATATCGATTCGTCATCTTATTCTTAAAAAATAAGTGCCGCTTGTCATTTTTTGATAACTTTATCAATTAATCCATATTCAACTGCTTCTGAAGGAGATAAGAAGTAATCTCTTTCTGTATCGTCATTAATCTTTTCAAGAGGTTGACCAGTGTGCTCTGCTAAAAGTGAATTTAATGTTTTCTTGAGAAAAAGTATTTCTTTAGCTTGTATTTCAATCTCTACTGCTTGACCTTGTGCACCTCCAAGAGGCTGATGAATCATAATCCTAGAATTAGGTAAAGCTAATCTTTTCCCTTTTGCGCCCCCAGACAAGAGAAAAGCCCCCATACTTGCAGCTACCCCAAAGCATATTGTTACCACATCAGGTGATATTTGTTGCATCGTATCGTATATAGCCATTCCTGCAGTTACAGAGCCCCCAGGAGAATTGATATAGATTTGTATGTCTTTTTCGGGATCTTCAGCTTCAAGAAATAACAATTGTGCAACAAGAGAATCAGATACTTGATCATTAATTCCAGTGCCTAAAAAAATTATTCTCTCCCTCAATAGTCTTGAATAAATATCAAAAGCTCTTTCTCCTCTACCTGATTGTTCTATAACAGTAGGAACAGCAGCAATGGTTTTATTATTACTTTCGTAAGAACTTATTGAGCTTTGGATTAAATGTTTTTTTTCTGAGTTCACAAATTAATTTTTTGTCTTACAAATAATTTAAGGGGTTTTTGTTTAATTAGTAGGAAATTTCATAAATTATTTTTTTTCTTTTTTATTTTGAGTTTTTGTAGTTTTTGTAGTTTTTGTAGTTTTAGTCTCAGTTTTTGCGGCTTTTGATGTTTTAGAGGTTTTTGTAGCTTTAGCAGTTTTTTTAGTTTTTTCTTTTACTTCAGAATTTTCTTCAAGCCAAATTATTAATTTTTCTTTGAGTAGATCATTACTTACTACTTCTGTTAATCTTTTAATATCTATTTGTTTTGAAGATTGAGAGATTGCATCTTCATAATCTTTCATTTTTAAATCAATTTCATCTTTCTTGACTTTTATGTTTTCTGTTTTAGCTAATGCTTTTAAAGCTAAATTTCTTTGAACATTTTTTTCAGCTTGAGGCCTTGTGGACTCTGCTAATGACTTAACTAATTCTGGAGTGAAAGTAGATTTTACATCAAGACCTTGTTGAGCAAATCTTTGAGCGGTTTGTTCAATATTATTCCTCACTTCTATATCAATCATAGATTTTGGAATTTCAGCAACTAATTCGTTTGTTAAGGCATCTAATAAAGCTTCAATTTTGATATCTTTTTGAGTTTTTTCAAAATTGTCTTTAAGTTGCTTTTCAATATCTTTCTTTAACTCTTTTAATGATTCTTTGTTGCCAGACTGTTTTGCAAAATCGTCATTAAGTTCAGGCAATTCTTTTTCCTTAAGATCTTTAAGATTTACTTCAAAAATTGCTTCTTTGCCTCTTGAATCCTCATGAGAATAATCATCAGGAAATTTAAGGTTAAGTATTTTAGTATCACCAATTTTCATCTTTACAATCCCCTCAACGAAACCGGGAATCATTTTGTTCTTTTCTAACTCAAGATCCATTGATTCACTTGTTCCACCATCAATCTCTTTACCAGAATCTTTATATTTTCCTTTGAAACTAACTACAGCAATATCTCCTAATTTTGCTGCTCTATTGGTAACTGGAATAATGTTTGCAAACTGATTTCTAGATTTTTCTAGTGCTTCATCTATTGACTTAGGATCAAACTTTGTCTTTGATATTTCAACACTTAGTCCTTTGGATTTTTTAAGTTTTAATTCTGGAGCAACATCAGTTTGAAGAGTAACCTTAAGTGATTTTTCAGGACTAAATTTTGCAAGTAAAGATTCAAATCCATCTACCAATTCTGGTTCACTTAGTGGCTCTATAGATTTTATTTTTAACGCTTCTTGCCATGATTTATCAATAATTTTTTCCAGAGCAGAAGCATGTAATTGTGTGATGCCAATTCTTTGGATTAAGACTTGTTTAGGAATCTTACCAAGTCTAAATCCCGGAATTTTAGCCGAACGACTGATAGAACTGATTGTTTCATTTACACACGTTTTGCATGTCTCAGATGGTATTTCTAATTCGAATGAAATTCTACTTTGAGGCAGAGGAGTTGTTTTGACTATTAGTGCATCTTTAGCCATGTTTTTCTAAGTTATTACTATGAACCGAATCTTAATTATTTCACATTAAGTGATTTCCTTGAAAGTTAATTTTTTGATAAAGTAAAAAAAGTAGTCAATCTATTTATAAAAATCATTTTAAAGTGTGAGACAATCTCCGTATTTGCCCAATAGGCCATTAAAAGTTGCTGTTTTAGGTTCTTCAGGTGCTGTGGGATCCGAATTGCTTAAAATTCTTGAGCAACGTGATTTCCCAATATCAGAATTGGTCTTGCTTTCATCAGAGCGGTCAGAAGGAAAAAAAATTATTTGGAAAGGTGAAGAATTAGTTACAAAAAAAACAACTAAGGAAGAATTTAAGAATCTTGATTTAGTTTTGGCTTCAGCTGGCGGAAGTATTTCAAAAAAATGGTTGTCTACCATCATTGATCAAAATGCTTTACTAATAGATAATTCAAGTGCTTTCAGATTAGATAAGAACGTTCCTCTTATAGTCCCTGAAGTTAATGCTAGTGACGTACTTAATCATGATGGGGTAATAGCGAATCCAAACTGCACTACCATTTTGTTGACATTAGTTTTAGCTCCATTAAACAAACTTTCGACTATTCAAAGAGTGATTGTCTCAACATATCAATCTGTCAGTGGTGCAGGCCAACTGGCGATGGAGGAACTAAAACTTTTAACTGAACAATATCTTCAAGGAAATCCCCAAAAAAGTACAGTGTTGCCATACTCCCTTGCTTTTAATTTGTTTTTACATAATTCTCCTATGCTTTCAAATAATTACTGCGAAGAAGAGATGAAAATGGTTAATGAGACAAGGAAAATATTAAATACTGCTGATTTAAAGCTCTCTGCTACATGTGTTCGAGTCCCAGTACTGAGAGCACATTCTGAATCGATCAATATTGAATTTGCCGATGTAGTTGAGCCTAAAGATGCTCTTGAAGAATTAAAAAAATCTCCTGGAATTGAAGTTATTGAGGATTACAAAAATAATAGATTTCCTATGCCAAATGACGTTATGGGAAGGGATAATGTTTCTGTTGGCAGGCTAAGAACTGATATAAGTCAGCCTCATGGATTAGAATTATGGTTATGTGGAGATCAAATAAGAAAAGGAGCGGCTCTGAACGCTGTTCAAATAGCTGAATTATTAATTCCAAAAAAATGATTACAGACAAAACTGAGTGTAATAATCCACTATTTGGAAGAATATTGACTGCAATGGTTACTCCATTCACTGAGAATGGAGATGTAGATTATGAATTAGCTATAAAACTTTCAAATTATCTTTTTGAGAACGGTTCCGATGGAATTGTGTTGTGCGGTACTACTGGAGAATCTCCGACTCTTTCATGGGCGGAACAGCATGATTTATTTATTGCTGTAAAAGGATCTTTGGATGCAAGTTGTAAAGTAATAGTTGGCACTGGTAGCAATTGTACAAGCGAAGCTGTGGAAGCTACAAAAAAAGCTTACGAATCTGGTGCCGACGGTGCTTTGGTGGTTGTTCCTTATTACAATAAGCCGCCTCAAGAAGGTCTTTATAAACATTTCAGTTCTATTGCTAAATCTGCTAAGGATTTGCCTCTTATGCTCTACAACATTCCTGGCAGGACTGGATGCAATTTATTACCTGATACTGTGAAGAAACTTATGGATTTCTCAAATATTCTCAGTATTAAAGCTGCAAGCGGTAGAATAGAAGAAGTAACAGAACTAAGAGCTATTTGTGGCTCCGAACTCTCTGTATATAGTGGCGACGATTCATTGTTGCTTCCAATGTTATCTGTAGGTGCTGTAGGAGTAGTAAGTGTTGCAAGTCATTTAGTTGGATTGCAATTGAAAGAGATGATTCATTCTTTTCAAAGTGGAGAGGTTTCCAATGCTCTTGCTATTCATGAAAAACTTCAGCCTCTTTTCAAAGCACTCTTTATGACTACTAATCCAATCCCTATTAAGGCTGCTTTGGAGCTATCGGGATGGGATGTAGGTAATCCTAGAAGTCCTTTATCACCTTTAACCAATGACATGAAAAAGCAACTATCTTTTATCTTGAATTCCTTATAATAGGAATTATATTTACTTGATAATTAAATTTAAATAAACCTTATTTGATTACAAGCAGGCCTTCATAAATTTCAAAATTATGCAATCAATTACAAATTCAACTGTTAATAGATCTACTCATGATTCATCTAGATCTAAAAGTAATACGCCAGCTCTACGAGTAATACCTCTTGGAGGATTACATGAAATAGGAAAAAACACTTGCGTTTTTGAATATGGTGATGAATTAATGCTTGTTGATGCTGGCCTAGCTTTCCCATCTGATGGTATGCATGGCGTAAACGTTGTTATGCCTGATACAACTTTTTTAAAAGAAAATCAAAGAAGAATAAAAGGAATGATTGTCACTCACGGGCATGAAGATCACATTGGAGGTATTTCTCATCATCTAAAGCATTTTAATATTCCCATTATTTATGGCCCAAGACTGGCAATGTCAATGCTTAGAGGAAAAATGGAGGAAGCTGGGGTATCTGATAGAACAACTATACAGACAGTAAATCCAAGAGATGTTGTAAAAGTAGGACAACATTTTTCTGTTGAATTTATTCGAAATACCCATTCTATTTGCGATAGCTTTTCTTTAGCAGTTACAACACCTGTTGGCACAATTATTTTCACGGGAGATTTTAAGTTTGATCATATGCCAGTAGATGGAGAGCAATTTGATATTGAAAGAATGGTGCATTACGGAGAGAAGGGTGTTTTATGCATGTTCAGTGATTCTACTAATGCCGAAGTTCCAGGTTTTTGTCCTTCTGAGAAGACTATCTATCCCTCTTTAGAAAAACATATTGCAGAGGCAAAAGAACGAGTTATCCTTACCACTTTTGCTAGTTCTGTGCATAGAGTGACAATGATCTTAGAATTGGCCATGAAACATGGAAGAAAGGTCGGTTTGTTAGGTAGATCGATGATAAATGTTATTGCTAAGGCGAGAGATATTGGTTATATGAAATGCCCAGATGATTTGTTTGTCCCTATAAAGCAAATTAGAGATTTGCCAGATAGGGAGACCTTATTATTAATGACGGGTAGTCAAGGAGAACCCCTAGCAGCCTTAAGCAGAATCTCTCGTGGTGAACATCAGCATGTTCGTCTTAAGACTACTGATACTGTAATATTTTCAGCCAGCCCAATTCCTGGTAATACTATTTCTGTTGTTAATACAATAGATAGATTAATGAAACTCGGAGCAAAGGTTGTTTATGGAAAGGGTGAGAATATTCATGTTTCTGGTCATGGTTTTCAAGAAGATCAAAAGTTAATGTTGGCACTCGCAAAACCTAAGTTTTTTGTTCCTGTTCATGGAGAACATAGAATGCTTGTTTGTCATGGGAAGAGTGCACAAACTATGGGGGTTCCAAAGGACAATATCTTAATTATTGAAAATGGAGATGTAGTTGAGTTAACACCTAATTCTATTCAAAAGGGTGATCCTGTAAAAGCTGGTGTTGAACTTCTTGATAACTCACGAAATGGGATAGTAGATGCTCGAGTATTAAAGGAACGGCAGCAATTAGCTGGTGATGGTGTAGTAACTGTTTTAGCTCCTATTAGTACAGATGGGAAGATGGTTGCACCTCCTAGAGTTAATTTAAGAGGAGTTGTTACTACTGCAGAGCCAAGAAAAATGTCTATGTGGACAGAACGAGAAATAAGCTGGGTCTTAGAAAATAGATGGAAACAATTATCCAGACAAACTGGACCGAATAATTTTGAGGTAGATTGGATTGGTGTACAAAGAGAAATTGAAAATGGTTTATCGAGAAGAATGAGAAGAGAATTACAAGTTGAACCACTTATTTTGTGTTTAGTGCAACCTGCTCCAAGTGGAACTCGTGCTTATATTCCAAAGATTACCGAAGAGCAAAATTTCTCCAATAGAAATCGAAATAATAATAATTTCCATAAGAAATCAAATAATAATCATCCAAATAGTTCAAATAACCCACAAAATACCCAAAAAAGTTCAAAAGTTTCACAGAATCCATCAGCTGAGACTTCTACAGAAGATTCATATGAAGGTAGAACAAGAAGAAGAAGATCTGCTGTAAAATCTTAACTTTTTTCAAAATTTATATAGTTTTTATCCCAAACAATTTTTAAAAACTCTTGCAGATTAAAATGACCTTTATTTTTTTCATAAATTGAAGTTGCTAATTTTGTCAGATTTTTAGAACTACATTGCTTTGCAGATATTTCTTTTAAAAATCTATTTAAAATTGTGCACCTCGCTTCAATACACATACCATTTAGGAGATTCCTATCGATACCTTTAACATCTTTACAATATAAATACGCTAGTTCACTAAGATCATTACGTTCATTATTGTATTTGCTCATTTTTTGGGAAAAATTATTTATCCTTTCAGAACAACCAGGATAGATGACTTCTAAGGTAGGAATAATTTTTTTTCTTACTAAATTTCTTTTTAATTTAAGATCTGAATTTGTAGGATCTTCCCAGACTGGTATTTTCATATCATTGCAAAATTGTTTTGTATCTTCCCTACTGAAAATTAATATTGGTCTTATTAAATAAATTTGATTTTCAATTAATCTTTTACTCTCAATATTACTTAGACCTGCAAAATTGCTTCCTCTAGATAAATTAAGGATAAATGTTTCTGCATTATCACTACTTGTGTGACCAGTTAACAAATAAATATTATGTTTTTGCTGGTTTTTATTTAATAAAGTTTTGGCTCTTTCACATAATTTTTTATATCTCCATTCTCGTGCTTTTTCTTCTGAAGAAATACTTTCTTTATTTGCTTGATCAAAAGAGAATGAAATATCTTTATCTTCGCAATAATCTTTTAATTCAAGAGCATATAGTGATGATTTTTCGTGCCACTGATGATCACCATGCCAAACACTAATAGACCAATTATGTAGTTTTTTTAGGTCATTAATTAGGGTTAATAAGGCCATTGAGTCTTGACCCCCCGAAACACTTATTAAAATATTGGAACCTTTGGGAATTAATATTTTTTTGGCAAGAATCTCCTTATGAAACCGATGATGCCATGATGACCAATTTTTCTGACTTAATTTTTTATCAGTCATTTTGTGTTGCTCAGATAATATTTTTTAAAAAATGCACTGTTTTACTAAAACAATGTCACAATCGGGTAATAAATTCATTAAGTAAATGAGTCTGATTAATCTTTTGCCACAAAAAATCAAAGAAGAGTTAAGAAGTAAATCCTTACTCAAAGTTATTTCAGGATTGAATAATTTCGATGTTCAGTCTGTGAAAATAATTGTTGAGGCTGCTTCATTAGGAGGTGCAGATCTTGTCGATATTGCTTGTAAACCTGAACTCGTTGATTTAGCACTTAAGAATTCAACACTACCCGTTTGTGTTAGTTCAGTAGTGCCTCGATCTTTTCAAGATTGTGTAAAAGCAGGAGCATCATTAATTGAGATAGGAAATTACGATACTTTTTATGAAAAAGGTATTCATTTTTCAGATAAGAAAGTTTTAAACATTACAAAAGAGACGAGGGATTTATTGCCTAATTTTCCTTTATCAGTAACTGTTCCTCATACTATGCCTATTGATAAACAAGTTGATCTTGCTGTAAAGTTAGTGGAAGAAGGCGTTGATATTATTCAAACAGAAGGTGGTACCAGTTCTACTCCTTACTCTCCAGGAATTCAAGGTTTTTTTGAAAAATCAGTACCAACTCTTGCAGCTACTTATGCTATTCATCAAGAATTTAAGAAACAATCACTGAATATCCCAATCATGAGTGCCTCTGGATTAAGCCAAGTAACTTGCCCACTAGCAATATCCTCTGGAGCCTCAGCAGTTGGCGTTGGATCTGTGGTTAATAAACTAGATGATTTAATATCAATGATTGCGGTTGTTAGGGGCTTAAAAGAATCTTTGAAAAATTCAATAATTGGAGAAAAAATTTCTTAGTATAGCAACATCCTTTAGCTACTAGCTTAATGAACAACTATAAGCTTCAAGCTCCTTACGAACCAAATGGAGATCAACCAGAAGCTATTAAAAAATTAGTTAAAGGAGTAAATAATGGTAAACAGTTTCAGACTCTTTTAGGAGCTACTGGAACTGGTAAAACATTTACCATTGCCAATGTAATTCAACAAACAGGAAGACCAGCACTTGTTTTAGCCCATAACAAAACTTTGGCTGCACAACTATGTAATGAATTAAGAGAATTTTTTCCAAAAAATGCTGTTGAGTACTTTATTTCTTACTACGATTATTATCAACCTGAAGCTTATGTACCTGTAAGTGATACTTACATAGCCAAAACTGCTTCAATTAATGAAGAAATAGATATGCTTAGGCATTCTGCAACACGCTCATTATTTGAAAGAAAAGATGTAATTGTTGTAGCCTCAATAAGTTGTATTTATGGTCTTGGTATACCGAGTGAGTATTTAAAAGCCGCAGTTAAATTTGAAGTGGGAAAATCCATAAATCTACGTTCTTCTTTGAGGTCTCTCGTTGAAAATCAATATACTAGAAATGATATTGAAATTTCTAGAGGTAGATTCAGAATTAAAGGTGATGTTTTAGAAATCGGTCCAGCTTATGAAGATAGATTAATAAGAATTGAGTTATTTGGTGATGAAGTCGAGGCAATTAGATATGTTGACCCTACTACAGGAGAAATACTTGAAAGTTTGGAACAAGTTAGCGTTTACCCAGCGAAGCATTTTGTGACTCCAAAAGAAAGACTTGAGAGTGCAATAAGTGCAATTAGAAGCGAATTAAAAACTCAACTCGATAAATTTACATACGAAGGAAAATTATTAGAGGCTCAACGTCTAGAACAACGTACAAAATATGATTTAGAAATGCTTAAAGAGGTTGGTTATTGTAATGGAGTTGAGAATTATGCTCGTCATTTATCAGGTAGGGAGGAAGGTTCACCGCCAGAATGCTTAATAGATTACTTTCCCAAAGATTGGTTGTTGGTAGTTGATGAAAGTCATGTAACATGTCCTCAACTTCATGCGATGTACAACGGTGATCAATCTAGAAAAAAAGTTTTAATTGATCATGGTTTTAGATTGCCAAGTGCTGCAGATAATAGACCTTTAAAATGTGAAGAGTTTTGGGAAAAATCAAAACAGACATTATTTATAAGTGCAACTCCAGGTCAATGGGAATTAGATCAATGTGATGGTGAATTTATTGAGCAAGTTATAAGACCAACTGGGGTATTAGACCCGGTAATTGATGTAAGACCTAGTGAAGGCCAAATAGAAGATCTGTTATCTGAAATAAGAATTCGAGCTGAAAAGAATCAAAGAGTGCTTGTGACAACACTTACTAAGAGAATGGCTGAAGATCTAACTGATTTTTTATCTGAAAATAAAGTAAGAGTTAGATATTTGCATTCCGAAATCCATTCAATTGAAAGAATTGAAATTATTCAAGACCTTAGAATGGGTGAATATGACGTTTTGGTAGGAGTTAATTTATTAAGAGAGGGACTAGATCTTCCAGAAGTATCCTTAGTCGCCATTTTAGATGCTGATAAAGAAGGTTTTCTCAGGGCTGAAAGGTCATTGATTCAAACAATAGGAAGAGCTGCCAGACATGTTGAAGGTGTTGCCTTGCTTTATGCAGATAACTTCACAGATTCAATGAAAAGAGCAATATCTGAAACTGAAAGAAGAAGAACTATTCAAAAAAAATATAACCAAGTCAATGGTATTACTCCAAAACCTGCAGGCAAAAAAATTGAAAATTCAATATTATCTTTTCTAGAACTTTCCAGAAAACTAGATGCTGGTGGTTTATCTAAAGATTTAATAAATATAGTTAATAACAAAACTGACGCAATTCTCAGTACCAGTGATAATCAATGTTTGCTCGAAGAATTGCCTGATTTAATAGAAAAGTTAGAAATTAAAATGAAAGACGCTGCAAAAGAGTTAAATTTTGAAGAAGCAGCAAATTTGAGGGATAGAATCAAAAAATTAAGACAAAAATTGGCAAGAAATAATTAAAAAGAACTTATTTTTCTAATTCGAAATGATTATGAATCGCATTAACTGCTTTGTCACAATCTTTTTCTAAGACAATACATGAAGTCCTAATTTCACTTGTGGCAATCATTTCAATATTGATATTTTGGTCAGCCAATGCTCTAAATATTTTTCCAGCCGTCCCAACCTTAAATGCCATTCCCGCTCCTACAGTACTTACTTTTGCTATAGCAGGGCCATCTTCAATGTATGATCCGGGTAATTTTTTTGTTAAGGCCTCAAAAACTAAGTTAGCTTTTTCTCTATCTTGTTTATTCATTGTAAGACTAATATCCTTAGTTTTTAAAGAGGAAATTCTTTCAGACTGAACAATAGTATCGATAAGTAAATTATTTTCAGCTAATGCTAAACATATCGATGCCGCTACACCTGGCCGATCAGGCAGTTTTCTAAAGCTTACCTGAACTTGGTTTTTATCTAATGCAATTCCTCTTACTTCAGGTTGATCTTGTTTTTCATTGATTGGATTAACAAATATTTGTGTATCGGATAACTTAAATTTCTCAGCAACAAATCTAATAGCTTTTGGTATATTATTAATTTCAATTACACAGCTGACTTTAATTTCACTAGTAGCTATTAACCTAACATTTATATTTGCTTGAGATAAAGTATCAAATAAATCAGCTGAAACACTAGGTCTGCCCATAATGCCTGCTCCTTGAATACTTAATTTAGTCATGTTGGTTTTATAGTTAAATTCTCCCCCTAATTGACTTGTTATTAATTCACATTGTTCTGCAGTCTTTTTTACTTCTAATTCACCAACAGTAAATGTAATATCGTTTTTATTTCCATCATTTGTCGCTTGTATTATTAAATCTACGTTAATATTTGCTTCTGAAAGTTTTTCAAATATTTGCGCAGCAATCCCAGGACTATCAGGAATATTTGAGAGACTGAATACTGCTTGGTTTTCTAATACTTCAAGACTATTGACTGTTTTTGTTAATTCTAAGCTTCCTCTTTTTAGCGGGAGAGGTTGGATTTGACTTTCTAGAAGAGTCCCACTGGATTCACTTTGGCTTGATTTGACATACAATTTAATTCCATAATTGCGAGCAATTTCTACTGCTCTTGGATGCAGAACTGAAGCACCGACGCTTGCAAGTTCAAGCATTTCCTCGCAACTAATTTCATCTAAGAGTTTTGCATTAGGAACAATCCTTGGATCAGTAGTAAGAACCCCTGGAACGTCTGTATAAATTTCGCAAGTCTCAGCTCCTAAAGCTGTTGATAAAGCTACCGCGGAAGTATCTGAACCACCTCTACCCAAAGTTGTAATTTCCATTGAACCCGTATGGCTTAATGTTGTTCCTTGAAATCCAGCCACGACAACTACAAAACCCTGATTCAAATAATTTTGGATCCTTTCTGTTTTAATATCCAGAATTCTCGCTTTCCCATGAATTGATTCAGTAATAATTCCAACCTGACTACCAGTCATTGAAATTGCAGGTATTCCGTATTCGTTTAATGCCATTGAAAGAAGAGCTATGGTTACTTGCTCTCCAGTTGAGAGAAGCATATCCAATTCTCTTCGATTAGGATTTTTACTAATTGATTCCGCTAAACAATTTAAATCATCTGTAGTTTGCCCCATCGCAGAGACAACTACTACAATTTCATTCCCTGTTTCTTTACTTTGACAAATGCTACTTGCAATATTTTTAATTTTTTTAATATCACCAACAGAAGTACCGCCAAATTTTTTTACTAGTAAAGCCATACTTAAATCATAATGTAAATTCTTAAACTTATAATTTGGTTAACTTAAATTAATTAATTTCTCTGTGAAAACATTTATAGGATTATTACCTTGTTTTAGTAATGATTCAATATCTAGTAAGTTACTCATTAAATTAATTAAATATTCTTGAGATACATTTTTGACTTTTTTTCGAATAAAAAAAATTCTTTTTGGATTAGAAATGCCTGCAAGATTACAAATCTTTTCTGCATTATCGTTACCTGAATTAACTGCTAGTTTTATAATGGTATGAATTCTTATTTGACTAATTAAACCTGCATTTAGTCTTATAGCAGGTTCTCCTTTCTGTAAAGAATAATTTATTTCAATGAGGCTTTCATTAATATTCTTTTGTAAGAGAAGGTCAATGATTTTGAAAATATTGGATTGATGATCACTAAATATTTTTTTTACATCAATACTTTTAAGAAAAAGTTGTGAATTCGAATCACTTGACACTGCAGAGAGGTATGTTTTTGCTTTGGCTAATTCATTTATTAGTCTAAAGCTGTCATTACCAACTGAATCAATAATTAATTCAGCTGCATTTTTATCAATTATGATATCCATTTCATTTGCTGCATCTTCTAAAAATCTTTTTTGTCCCTCATAGTCCCAGATTTCTGGTAAAGAAAATGATTTTTCTTTGGCTAAATTATTTTTGATAAGTTTTTGTAAAAATTTAGTACTCTTTAGTCTTGAGTCTGGCTTTTTTGTATTTTGCAAAATGAAATAAGTATTTTGAGGTATATTGTCATGAATTTTTTCAAATTTAGTTCTTAGATCTTCATTCTTGGAAGTAAAGATGGGATTATTTTTCAATGTAACTATTCTGTATCCATCTCCAAAAGGAGGTGTAAGAACTTCATCAAAAGCTTTATTGACTTGCGCATCATCATCTCCATTTAAATTAGTTACGTTTATTTCTTTCCATTCTTTGGAAACTTCCTTATCAATTAATTTTTGAATAAATGTATTTTGAGCATTTAGATCATTACCCCATAATATTTGTATTGGCATAATAGCTCAATAAAAATCATATATTAACTATGATTACTTCTAACACAAATTAAATTTAATGGTAATAGATCATCCAATTTTTTTGGAAAGCATCAGATTCATAAGATCTCGTTTAGTAGCCAATAATCTAAATTATTTGGAGAAAAAAGTTTTAGAGAGATTAGTCCATACTTCAGGGGATTTTGCAGTTCAAAATCTTCTAAATTTTAGTGAAGGTGCTTGTGAAAAGGGTCTTCAGGCACTTAAAAATGGTGCTCCTATTTTAACTGATACCGATATGGCAGCAGCAGCAATAAAATCCATGGCAGAAAATACCACTAGGAATAAAGTATTCACAGCAAGAATGTGGTTTGGAAAAAATAATCATAAAAACTTAACAAAAACTGCATATGGCTTAAGTGAAGGTTGGAAGGAGTTATCCGCTATAAATTCCGGAAGCAAATCTCCTATTGTAGTTATTGGCAGTTCGCCTACAGCTTTAACTTATTTAATTGATATTTTGGAAAATGCAAAAGATTTACCTAGTTTAATTATCGGAATGCCTGTTGGATTTATTGGAGTAGAGAATAGCAAAAACAAACTGATTTCCACCGATCTTCCTAGAATTGTTTTGAATTCAACTAGAGGAGGTGCTGCCATGGCAGCTGCTGCGGTAAACGCATTGTTGAGGGAAACTGTTTAATTAATGTATTAATTTTATAAAAATGTCAAAAATCTATTTAATATCATAATTTAATTTGTTATTTTCTTCTAAAGAATTTAAAACTGATTTTGCTTTTTCTATAACTTCTTTCGGAACTCCTGCTAATTTAGCTGCTTCTATGCCATAGCTTTTGTTTGAGCCCCCTTTAACAATCCTGTGGCTAAAGATTAGCTGATCGTTATTTTGTTCTACTAAAACTTGAAAATTTTGTATATTCTTATTTGAATTTTTTAAATAATTCAGCTCATGATAGTGCGTAGCAAAAATAGTATTACATTGAATTTTTTTTGCAAGATATTCACTTACTGACCAAGCTATTGAAAGTCCATCAAAAGTAGATGTTCCCCTACCTATCTCATCAAGTAAAACTAGTGAGCTAGAAGTTGCCTGATTTAGAATTGATGCTGTTTCAGACATTTCCACCATAAATGTTGATTGTCCAGATGATTGATCATCAACTGCTCCAATTCTTGTGAAAATCCTATCTGCAATCTTGATTTCAGCATTATTGGCAGGAACAAAGCTACCAATTTGTGTGAGAATTTGTATTAAACCAAGTTGTCTTATAAAGCAACTTTTACCGCTTGCATTGGGACCCGTTAATATAATTAATTTTTGATTATCCTCAAAAGAGATATCGTTTGCTACAAACTTTTTATCACTTAACAATTGTTCTACAATTGGATTTCTTCCTGCGATAATTTTTGTACTATTTTTTGTAATTGAATCATTTATTGGTATTAATGAAGGTTTTATAAAATTGTTTTCTACTGCTGTAATTGATAAACCTAGAAGTGCATCAAGAGATGCTATGGATTTTGCGATTGATCTTATTTGTTTTGTTTTTTCAGCAACTATATTTCTTAATTCGCAGAAAATTTCATATTCTTTTGATGAAGCTCTACTTTTTATTTGGAAAATCTTATTTTCTTTATTTTTAATTTCTGAAGTGATATATCTTTCTTCATTAGTAAGTGTTTGCCTTTTGATCCAATGTTGGGGAGCTAAATTAACTTTTGACTTATTTATAGAAATGTAATAACCAAAATTTTTATGAAATTGAATTTTTAGGTTTGAAATTTTGCTAATTTTCCTTTCCTTTAATTCCTCTTTATTTAGCCACTCAGAGTAATCATCCATTAAATTGCGTAAACCATCTAATATATTGTCAACACCATCGTGGATCATCCCTCCTTCACTAATATTTAGAGGAGGATTATCTATTAGTTTAAAACTTATAGTATCAGCTAATTCTAAGAGTCCTTCATCAATATTTTTTAATTGATCAGTCCAATCTGGGAGATCATTTTTAAATAATTCAATTATGGATTTTAGTCTAGGCAATTTTTTTAAACCTTCAGCTATTGCAATTAAGTCCCTGGGACTTGCATGACCTGCACAAGCTCTACCTGCAAGTCTTTCTAAATCCCCCATTGCTCTAAGTAAATTTTGTGTATCTGTACGTAATTTTTTAGATTCAAGAAAGTTTGTAATTATATTTTGTCTTTTATAAATTTCATTAACGTTTAATAGTGGTGAATCTATCCACCTTCTTAAACACCTTGCACCCATGCAAGTATAAGTTCTATCAATACTCCATAGTAGCGAACCTACATAATTGTTTTCTCGTTGTGTATTTTTGATTTCTAAGTTTTTTTGAGTTTGATAATCAATAATTAATTTGTTGTGACCATATTGGATTTGTGGAAAGTCTAATGAGATTTTTAAAGAAGAATCTTTATCTAAATTTGAAGGATTAATTTTTTCTAAATAATTTAATAAACCTCCAAGTGATCTAGTTGCATTGTTTAAATTTTTAAGTCCTATTCCCTCTAGGTTTGCAAGTTGGAAATAATTTTTTATTAGATAATTTGCTTCATTAATTCCAAAATTAGTTTCTTGAGAAACAGTATATGTAATTTGACTATTTCCTTTAATTAATAAATTTCTTACTGCATTGCTTCCTACAATGATTTCTGAAGAATCTAATTTAATAATTTCATCAAATAGTTTTGAGAGAGATTGGCCTTCTAAAGTTATTAATTCTCCTGTGCTTACATCAGCTTTTGATATACCCCATTCATAAGATTCATCTGAGTTTTCTTCTGATAAGTAAATAGCTGTAATCCAATTATTTTTCTTTGCTATCAACATCCCCTCTTCAATTACAGTTCCAGGAGTAATTATTCTTGTTATGCCTCTTTTAATTGGAGTCCCATAATTTCCAGAACTTTTTTCTAATTGATCGCATATAACCACAGAATAATTTTTTTTAATTAAATCAGCACAGTATCTCTCCATTGCATGATGGGGAACTCCTGCCATAGGGATCTTACCAATCTCTTTTCCAGCATCTTTACTGGTAAGCGTTATCTCTAAAAGATTAGATATTAATACAGCGTCCTCAAAAAAACATTCAAAAAAATCTCCTAATCTATAAAGTAATAACCTGTCTTTATTTTCTTCTTTTAGAGTTACATAATGCTTCATTACAGGAGTTAATTTCAGTTTGGAAACTGTTTTATAGCTATAAGATTCTTCATTGATGCAAACATTTTTGTTATTTGAAATTAAATCAGTTTTGAATTTATTTATTAAATTAGTTGAATTTTTTCTTTGTCTGGGTCTTTTTTGCGATTCTTTTTTTAAATCTTCCCAAGATAAATCTTCTGGAATTTTTGTTATTTCTTTTTGGTCATTATTATCATTACCAATCGCAAATAAATTCTTTTGAATTATCGTATCTTCTTGCATACTTTTTTAATTCCTAAATAGATATTAGGTAGAAATTTTTTTTTTGCATTTAAAGTGGCTAAAGTATGTAAATTTTCTCGAAAAATTATCATTTTCATGAGATTATAGTATTTATAATATTTGAAACCTAAGACTGAATTATGCAGGCTGTTAACTTTTTCTTCGTAAATGCTCTATTATTTGCTTCTTTAATTGCGGTAGTTGGAGTACCCGTTTTATATGTGACTCAACCTTCTACTGAGGAAGGACAGCGAGAAAGTAGGAGAAAAATCTATTCTATTGCTGCTGTTTGGGTTGTTTTGGTTTTTGTTACAGGGATAGTTTCTTCATTAGTTTGAACTTAATACCTTTTCGTGAGAGTCTATTAATATATCGATGTAAATTTTAATGGCTATTTTTGAGGGATCTTTTACTAATGCATCTAATTTAAAAGTTGGGATTGTAATAGCAAGATTTAATGATTTAATTACAAATAAAATTCTATCTGGTTGTCTTGATTGTTTAAAAAGACATGGGTTAGATACTTCTGAATTAAGCAATCAAGTTGATATTGTTTGGGTTCCTGGTTCATTTGAATTGCCAATAGCAGCTAAAACCCTCATGAAAAAAAAGAGTTATGACGTTGTAATTGCTCTTGGGGCTGTTATCCGTGGTGAAACTTCCCACTATGATGTAGTTATATCTGAGGCGAGCAAAGGTATTTCACAAGTTTCTAATGAAAATAATGTTCCAATTATTTTTGGAGTTTTAACTACTGATACTATGCAGCAAGCTCTAGAAAGAGCAGGGATTAAAAATAATCTTGGTTGGAATTATGCTTTACAAGCAATTGAGATGGGATCCTTAATTAAAAATTTAAATTAATTGAAAAAATTTAATTATTTCTATCATTGATCCCTTCTTTGAGATAAAATAAAAAAGCTATGCGGATGTAGCTCAGTGGTAGAGCATCTCCTTGCCAAGGAGAATGTCGAGAGTTCGAATCTCTTCATCCGCTTTTAATTTTTGTATCTTTTAAAGTATTCCAACGATCAGTTTGCAATGACAAGAGTAATTTCTATTGAGGATCTAAAGGTATTATTTACTAAACCTTATGGTACAGATGCACCAACAAAACAAAAATGGGCTGAATTTTATAGTGAGAATGTTATTTTTACAGACCCAACTCAGGAAACAGCGGGCTTAGATTCTTATGTCAAAGCTCAAGAAAAGTTAGTTAAAAGATGTGATGATGTTTTTTTAGAAACTCATGCAATTTCTATAACTGGGGATTGTGGATTTGTTGAATGGACAATGGGTTTAAAAATTATGGGTAAAGAATTTATTTATCCTGGAACTACTCGTTTATTATTTGGTGAAAATGGATTAATAAAAGAGCATAGAGATTATTTTGATTTTTGCGGACCAACTTTTGGACCAGTTCCTATTTTAGGTCCCTTCATAAGATGGCTTTATAGTAAATTTGTATCTTAATGTTGTTTTTTTAAGAAAAAGAGCGTTTTATATTTCACGAATTAATAAATTTTGAGAAATAACTTCTTTAAAATCAAATTGAGAATAAAACAATTTTTTATTTGTTGTCATTAAATATAACTTTTTTGTATTTTTAATTTTTTTGGAAGATAAAAGATTTTTTATAATTAATGTGCCAAAACCTTTTCCTTGGTGATTTTGGTCTATGACAATATCCCAAAGCACTCCGCGGTAAATCCCATCAGTTAAAGCTCTACCAAACCCAACTATTTCCTTACCAACCCAAAGACTTATTACGACATCACTGTTAGCAAGACATTTTTTAAGATCATTAATTGTTCTATTTTTTGCCCAGAAAGCATTTGTATCTAATAAGTTTTGTAGCTTAATTAATCCATTTGTCGGTTTAAGATTAGGACCTAATCCAAAAAGCCTTAACCCAATAGCTCCTTGGGAGTGATTAATTAGAGATATTGCTTTCATTTTTAAGAAGTTTTAGAAAATTTTCGATAATTCGATTATTTTTTGATTTTAATTCAAATACCATAGTCGATCATTTCTATAAAATAAAGAGAAATGATTTTTCTTCATTCTGTTGTAGCGCACTAATTTATAATGTTTGTAATAAGATGAATTTTTTAAGGACTGTTACTTATGCTAAAACTTTTGTTGGGTTTGGTAGAGCTTTAACTGATGGGATTTACCGCGGAGTGCTTTGGGATA
>NZ_CVSX01000038.1 GCF_001180305.1 Prochlorococcus marinus | reverse complement strand
TAAATTAATTAGTGGAATACTATTAACACCATCCCCTACTTTTACATTTATTGCTTTCAAACTTATTTTTGCAGCCTCCAATGAGCCTTGATCTTTATTACTGATACATTCAATAGCAAGATTTCTAGCTAGGCCAGCATCTCCAAGATATAAATTCCACTTTTCTATTTTTATAAAAACCTTTTCAGAGATAATATTTTCTAAATCACTTATTCGTATCTGAGATTCCATAAATTAAAAATTAAATTAAGTTGATTGTTTTGAAGTATCTTTAGGTTTTTTTATAATTACAAAAATCAAAT
>NZ_CVSX01000037.1 GCF_001180305.1 Prochlorococcus marinus | reverse complement strand
GTAAGATTTTGATAAGGTAATAGTCAAAGACAAGATCATATATGACCAGTGATTTGTTTAGATAATAAAAATGAAAGTATCTAATAAATTATTATCATCTGAAAATAAAATTAATATAGGTCAGAATTGTTTTTATTTTGGCTCTTTTTTCTTAGCTTCTGCTCTTCCAATTAGCGGCATTTTTTATTTAGTTGCATTGATAATTTCTATATTAAATTCAAGTTTCAGGATTTTCAGGAACAAGTGGAATATATCCTTATTAATCATTGGGTGCTTATTCTTTATAAGTAATTATTATTTTTATTTTTTTAATCAAGATGAATTACTTTCTAACTTTAGTAAATCTGATTCACTTTTTAACTTATTCAATTGGATCCCTTTATTCTTAATATTCTTTTATTTTAGGATTTATTTAAAGAGTATAAAACAAAGAGAAATTTTCTCAAAATTTCTTATTTCTGGAACTATCCCAGTTCTTATAAGTTGTTTACTTCAAAAATGGTTTAAAGTTTATGGTCCTCTAAAAACCTCAGGAGGATTAATTACTTGGTTTAATAAGCCTTTACAAGATAATCTAGGGGTATCAGGTTTGTTTAGTAATGCAAACTATACTGGGTTTTGGCTATCAATAGTTTTTCCTCTTTTAATCTATCTAATTTTTATTAGAAAAAGAAATCCACTT
>NZ_CVSX01000036.1 GCF_001180305.1 Prochlorococcus marinus | reverse complement strand
TTTAATTAAAATGCATATTGCATTAACCCTAATAGTTGTTAATTGACAGAAGCTCTAAAATAGGTTGGAATTAGTTAGTTTTAGGGAAGATAAAAAGAAATATCCAAAATGGCTACAAGAATTAATAAATATTTAAGTGAAGTGGGTTACTGTTCTAGAAGAAAAGCAGATAGGCTAATTGAAGCAGGTAAAGTAACAATCAATGGTATAGCTCCTGAAATTGGTACTAAGGTAGAAGATGGTGATAATGTAAAAGTTGAAGGTCAAATAATAGATAAATCAAAAAAACAAAAAAACACATATTTGATCTTTAACAAACCTGTTGGAATTGTTTGCACCACTGATAGAAGAGTAGAACCTGACAATATAATAGATTTCATTCAATATCCTAAAAGAATCTTCCCTATCGGAAGATTAGATAAGCTTAGCGAGGGATTAATATTTTTAACTGATGATGGAGATATAGTAAATAAAATACTCAGATCAAGAAATAATCATGAAAAAGAATATATCGTAAGTGTTAATCGACTTATTAATAGAGACTTTATTGAAAGTATGAGTAATGGAGTTGAAATATTAGAAACCATAACTAAGAGTTGTTTTGTAAAACAATTAGGGCCAAAAAAATTTAAAATCATATTAACTCAAGGACTTAATCGTCAGATTAGGAGAATGTGTGAGTCTTTAGGTTACAGAGTAAAATCATTAAAACGTGTAAGGATTATGAATATAAAGTTAGATGTACCTATAGGAAAATATCGTAAATTTACCAAAGTTGAACTTTTAGAATTAAATGAATTACTAGAAAACTCATCAAAAATATTTGACTGAATAATGCACTTATTTTTATTTAATAAAATTATTTTACTTCTTCTGTAATTAATAAAATTTTTTAAAAATAAGTAAGAGGTAAGTATCATTTTTTTTGATTTGCTGAAGAAGTTGTTTTGGTGCTGAGTGATTTTCCTATTCTCTAAAGGGATAGAAATTTTGCGAACGATAAAAAAGCACAAAACAAAAGATTTATATCTTTTTGGTTTAAAAATTATATGAAATGCTTAAGATTCAGCCGCATGTATTAACAGGTTATTGCTTGGATAAAATAGCAGAACCCTTAAATAAAGTATGCCTATTAATTAATATAGAAAATTATAAATAATAGACAATTGATCTAAAATTAAAGGGAAAAAATATATATTTGTTCTTATACAAAAGATAGCAGCAATTTAAGTGCGTGATATTATTTGAAAATGTATAAATTTTTTAATGGAAACTAAATTTTATCAATGGTGGAAAAATCATAGAAGACTGATAACTATTGGTCTATTTTTATCTATATTTGCTTTTTATATTAGAACCCCTTTTG
>NZ_CVSX01000035.1 GCF_001180305.1 Prochlorococcus marinus | reverse complement strand
GTACGGAGTACTTCTAATGACTGTTTTTTTGGGATCTAATTTGGGCAGTTTTAGTAGGTGTATTCATCGCAAATATGCTGACTATTGATTCAATAACTGAAACTCAACTAGAAGGTATGGATGAGGATAATCCTTTATCAAAAGATGATCAAGCTAAAAATGCATTACCTGCTGATGAAAAAGCACTTCTAGATAGATGCTCAGGAGAAGTAATGTTATT
>NZ_CVSX01000034.1 GCF_001180305.1 Prochlorococcus marinus | reverse complement strand
CAGTATCTTTTATCGATTGACCTGGCTTAAAACCCATATATTCATAGGCTTCTTCAGCCGTAAGTTGGTCATTTAAGGAAAATTCTTGTAGCAAAGGGATCTTTTGATTGATGCCTATACTTTGGCCTGGAGTTATACCCCAAGTTACAGTTGGTTCTACTTTTGAAGCATCTAATTCAATTACATCATCATAAATAGAATTTTCATCACTTTTTATTGAGTTCCACCATGAGAGCGCTTTATCCCAATATTTAGTGCTTGGAGCAC
>NZ_CVSX01000033.1 GCF_001180305.1 Prochlorococcus marinus | reverse complement strand
CTTAAAGAGTCACTAATGATAGAGGAATAACTGCCTCTATATGGGGATTTATAGATTTGAATTTGTCCGTTTTGTGTAATTTTTTTTAAGTTAGTTGTATTAGATGAACTTATTTTTACTACATCAGAATCATCTTCGGAATAACTATTATATGAACTAATTACCATTATTTTAGATTCTTTTTCTAGATGCAGTATAATTTGAATTTGCAAAC
>NZ_CVSX01000032.1 GCF_001180305.1 Prochlorococcus marinus | reverse complement strand
ATGAGTCTTTTGCGATTTTTATGATGTTCTTCTAAACCTACCGCTGACAACCAATTTCGTGCTATTTCGCGTCTTTGCAAATATGTTAAATCTTTTATTAAATCGGCTCCCATTTGAACATTTTGTTCAGCTGTTAAACATCTGAGAAGATTATGACCTTGAAAAATCATCCCAATACTTCTCCTGAGAATCTGACGTGTTTTTCTTGATGCTCCATTTAACTGTTTATTTAATACAGTTAAATCTCCACTTTGACAGGTTCTCAAAGCACCAATTAAAGTTAATAGAGTAGTTTTACCACATCCAGAAGGACCTTTTAAAAGAACCAATTCTCCTTTATCAATATTTAAATTAACATCATTAAGAACTTGTTTTTTATTCTCATTTTTTCCGTAAAAGTGACTCAAATTATTTATTGAGACTGTTTTTAAGTTTTTAATATTTTTTTTTGATTTGTTATCAATAGACATTTGTATTAAGTTATTAAAAAATTTCGGCAGGATCAGCATCAACTAATTTACGCATAGCAATGCCTGCCGATCCCATACACATTACTAATACCAATAGGAAAATCAAAATCGTTTTATCCGCATCCATAATTATCGGGAGTTTAGTAGAACTTCTTATAACAGAATAAAGTATTTGACCAGAGAAATAAGCAGGTAAATAACCAAACATTGCCAACAAAAAACCTTCTCTAGCTACAACAAAGAAAAGAGACTTAAGTCTGTAACCCATTGCCAATAAAGTGGCATACTCTGGGAGGTGGTCTGTAACATCGCTGTAAAGAATTTGATAAACGACCACGCACCCAACAACGAAACCCATCAAAGCTCCCAAACTAAATATAAAACCAATTGCAGTACTGTTTTTCCAATAATTCTTCTCAAACTCTATAAATTGATTTTTTGTAAGTACACGAACATCATTCGGAAGTGAGTTGTTTAAAATTCTTGAAATCAATTCGGGATCAGATCCTTTTTTTAGCTTTACCAAACCAATTTCAATACTTCCAGGAGGATTTGCTGGAAAAAGTCTTAAGAAGGTTTCTCGACTAGTTATCAAATTACCATCTGCACCAAAAGATGGCCCTAACTCCACAAGACCCTCAACTATTACTCTTTTACCAGCAACCTCAGTTTCAACTTTTTGATCTGATAAAAACCATTCTTCAATTGGTCCAAATTCGGGTCGGGAAAGTTTGTCAAACAGCACTCTTGATGGATTTCTCAATTTATAAGCTTTTTTTGAGAAGCCATCATCTAAAAGTAGTGAATCGGAGGGATTGAAACCTAATGCTAGAATCGATCTGGTTTTTAGATTTTCGGGATTTCTCCAAAGTAAATAATTTAGATTGACTGGAGCAGTTTTTTCAACATCTTGCACTGCAAGAGTTTGAATTAACCTTCTCTTTGGGAATCCACTCATGCTTATAGAACTTTTTGATCTAGGACTTATCAAAACTAAATCTGCATCTAAAAGTTTATGGATTGTAACGCTCGTATCAAACAAACCATCTCTAAAACCTAATTGCATAAACATCAATATCCCTGCAAAACTTATCCCTGCTATAGCTACTGCCAACCTTAATGGTTGTCGAGTTAATAATAACCAAGCTAATGGTATTTTTCTGAATTTAAAAAAAGAAAAACTCATTAGGGAATAAATTTTGCAATTACTTTCATGCCTGCATAATTTTGTACGGTATTTATAGAATCTTGATCTAGTTTTACTAGTACCTCAATAATTCGAGAATCAGCATCTCCTGTTGGATCAGTAGATAAAACTTTTCTTTGCTTTACCTGAGGACTTATCCTAATTACCTTACCTTTAAGTTTTTTTTGAAAACCTCCATTCTCACTGCTCAATTCAACATTTTGAGAGATAAAGACTCTATCAATATCAGATTCATAAACTTCTATTAAAGCTTCCATCTTTTGACTAGAACCAATATCCAAAATTCCTTCATTTTTAGGCCTCTCACCAACTCTCGTATTTATCCCAAGTATAAAACCATCAATTGGGCTCCTCAGTTTTGAATTAAAAAGATCTATTTTGATATTTTTTTGATCTCCAATAAGGTTTATTTTTTGTTTTTGCAACTTTAATAATTCGTCTTTTCTCTGTGAAAACTCGACAAAAGAATATGCATCTTTGCTCAATGCTGACTTATACCTCTGAATTTGGTCTTTCTTAAGAGCAATTTCATCATTAATAGTAATAATTAGATTTTCATTCCTTTCAAGATCAGCAATT
>NZ_CVSX01000031.1 GCF_001180305.1 Prochlorococcus marinus | reverse complement strand
CATAAATTCTCCCTAAATTTATACTCTTCATAATTTATCTTTAGAAATTATGCCCATCAATAGGCTCTAATACTTATTTGATGTTTGCCATGGGTAACAAGTCACTTTTCTAATAGTATAAATATCAAGGAATTTATCTCTCAAAAAAATGGCAACTAATGAAGAACTAGAAAAAAGAATTGAGACTTTAGAAAAAGAAGTACAACACCTAAAAGCTGTTCTGCAA
>NZ_CVSX01000030.1 GCF_001180305.1 Prochlorococcus marinus | reverse complement strand
CTCTTCTTCCATTAACTCCCGCTAACATTCTTACATATCTAACTCTTTCCTCCTCAGTAGAAGTAGTCCATATATTAGGAGCCTTATGCCAGAATGCCCTATTTGAAAAAGCTACTATAAATTTCCCTTTGTTACTCAAAATTCTTAAGATTTCTCTAGTTAAATTTTCTGGATATTGTAAATATTGCCAAGCTGCGACCATTAAACAATAATCAACACTTCCATTATCTAAAGGAATTTCTTGATTTAAATTGAAATTTTGTATCCAATAAGAATCAAAAATTTTGTTTTTTTCAAGTTCTTGTTTATTTAATCCATGCCCAATAACTTTTTTGTATTTTTTCTCTTTAGGTAAATAACTATCCCAACTGGACATTAAATCGAGGACCGTTGAATAATCTGAAATTTCATTTTTATAAACATTTGATAAATAATTTCTGAAATTTGCATCTAAGTGGTAAACAAATTTTGGGTCGGAGTAAAATTCTTCATCATTACTCTCATCAAGTTTTTTTCTTTGATAATTATTTAAAACTTCCAAAATGATAATTAAGGGATGTACTTATAAATTTAATAAATAGATATTGATATTGTGTTTTTGAAATGTATTTAGCATTTTATTAATTAAAGATTTTAAAAAAAACTAGACATCTATTCAGAAATAGTTAAATTACTAATTAATAATTTAATTAATAATGATTGAATTCAAAAGGAGTAAAAAAAGCAGATCTAAAAATGCCCTTTTCAATCCATATAAAAACGGAATAAGTGATTACGATATGGCATATCTTTCATCAAAAAAAACTTTAAAAAACAAAACTTATAATCTACAAAATGATTTTCAAAAAGATAATATAGCTGCATAAATATGCCATACATTCGTGTTTCTACTTCAGCAAAAATAGAGGATAAGAAAAAATTACTTGAAGAGATCTCAATATTAGTTTCATCCTTAACAAATAAATCAAAAAGATTTGTTATGGCTAAGTTAGATGATGATTCCGAAATGTATTTTGGAGATGAAAGCCCTTGTTGCTTCTTAGAGATTAAGTCAATAGGATCTTTAAACCCTTCAGAAATAGCAAAGCCAATTTCTAATTTTGTAAATGAAAAAATGGGTATTCCAATAGATAAGATTTATATTTCTTTCGATGATGTGCCTGCTTCAATGTGGGCATGGAATGGTAAAACATTTGGATAAAAGTTAACTTTTCAATTGATTTATTCAATGCAAATAAATAATTTACTTGATCTAAACAGATTTAGATCAGCGCCTCAACTAAGTATCAGACAATTAAAAAAACTGTCAGATGAGCTTGAAGAGAAAGTTATAAATGCCGATTGGATTACAATAGGAATTATGGCTCCATCTGATTTTGATGCTATCGCGGCATTAAAATCAATTTCTAAAAAATATCCATCCATTAAATTTAGAGATTTAGAAACCGTGCAAGCTACTGGTAATGTTTTTTTAAAAGGTAATCAAAAAACTGGAAATGTTTTTATTAGATCTGAAAATGGTCTTGGTGAAGGTATCTTATTAACTTGTCAGTATGACGAAAATTCAAAAGAATCAAGTACTTTTGGGCCATTCCCACTAGATTTTTTTTTTTAATTAATGAATTTTTATTCATGTTTTAATCAATCATATTTAATTTCGAAAAAGATTATCTGGAAAATTATTTCAAAAAAAGTTTTACTATTACTTTTTTTAGTTTAAAAGGGAAAATCTCATGATTTTTGAGATTGGGAAACATGATTTTTATTGGAGAAATTAATTTTTTAAAAAATTCTTTTTTCTTCTTTTAAAGAAGCTTTGTTATTATGTTGGTTGGCATTCAACCAAATCATTCCAACTTTTTAAT
>NZ_CVSX01000029.1 GCF_001180305.1 Prochlorococcus marinus | reverse complement strand
CTGCCAGTTGCCTAATCTCTCCAGAAGGAGAAAGTTGACCAAGTGCTGCAACAGCTGTAATTGGCGGAACATAATCTGAAGTTATTTCATCTTTTAATTTTGAACTTGATTTATTATTACCAGCGCAAGAAATAATCCCAAGAGACAAAGGCGCAAGTAATAAATAGATAAATAAATTTTTAAATTTTTTCAAATGCATCAAAAATCAAAGAGTACGGTTTTTATATAATTATTGACCCA
>NZ_CVSX01000028.1 GCF_001180305.1 Prochlorococcus marinus | reverse complement strand
GTGAAAAGAGGAAATATTTTTTGTGATTGCTATTTCCTGCAAATGAGTAGTATTGGATGAATTGAAGCCTCCAATAACAACAAGAATATCAAGGTCTTCATCAACTAAAGAAAACATAGCATCTTGTCTTTCTTCTGTTGCATCACAAATTGTGTTAAATGCTAGAAAGTGACTATTTAAGTTTTCTGGCCCGAATTTCTTTAACATCGTTTTTTCAAAAACCTTGCCAATTTCCTCGGTCTCGCTCTTAAGCATAGTTGTCTGGTTAGCAACTCCGACTCTGTCTAAATCTTTATCGGGATCAAATCCATTAGAACATGCTTTAGCAAATTTGTTTATAAACTCATTTCTATTACCTCTACCCAAAATATATTCAGATACATAATTTGCTTCTTCTAGATCTAGTACAACTAAATATTTACCAGCGAATGAACTAGTTGCGAGAGTTTCTTCATGTTTAAATTTTCCATGAATTATAGATGTAAAAACATGTTTTTTATGTTTTTCGACGGTATGCCAAACCTTAGAAACCCATGGACAAGTTGTGTCAATGATATGACATCCTTTCTCATGAAGGAGCTTCATTTCTTGAACAGTAGCCCCAAAAGCAGGAAGTATAACTACATCACCATTGGAAACTAACGAAAAATCTTTGATTCCATTTTTAGCTGAAATGAATTTTACATTCATTTTCCTTAAATGATCGTTAACTGATGGATTATGAATTATTTCGTTTGTTATCCAAATATTCTCATTGGGGTAGTGTCTTCGAGTCTCGTAAGCCATCGCTACTGCTCTTTCAACTCCCCAGCAAAAACCAAAAGCCTGAGCTAATTTAATATTCAGTCTACCTTTAGTATAAGTGAAACCATTATCTCTAATAGAACTTATCAAATCACTTTGGTAAGCTTCTTCTAACGCTTGAGCTCTTTTTGTAGGAGAATCAAAACCCCTTCTATTGTATCTATCAGAGTGATGAAGAGATCTTCTAAAAGCTTGGGTATCCATCTTTTGATATTACTACATTTTAAATAATTTTTCGTATA
>NZ_CVSX01000027.1 GCF_001180305.1 Prochlorococcus marinus | reverse complement strand
TAAAGGGGTTAACCGAAGAAAAAGAAGAGATTAAAATCAGCACTGATTGAATATTTCAAATAAATTAATTTATATATAAGTAAATTTTTTTTATGGAATATTTAACTAATCTTTGAAATAATCAACCAAATATACTCATTGGAGGAGGTTTAGCAACATTATTATTGTTAGGAGTTTATATAAAATTACTCGATATTTATCAATGAAAATTAACTCGCAATGGTGGAGCTTAATTTTTAGTATGGGAGCAATTATTTGCTTATTGCTTATTTAATGGAAGAAGAAAGAAAAAAACTGGAAAAGATGTATCAAGAGCTAAACGAAGAGGATACAAATATAAAGAAATGGAATCAGGCGCTCATTCCAAAAGCAATATTATTATTCCCTCCAATAGCTTTTGCTTTTACTTTTCTAAAAATAAATACTGATAAATCATTAATAGATTTACTTGGTTTTGTTGCTATGGGATGTTTATTAGTTTCTGGAGGTATTTTTTTAAATTATCTTTTATCTAAAGGCAATTAATGGAGAGATTTATTCTTATAAACAATGAAAGAAATAGGATAAAAGTATTAGAACCATTTGAGGATGTATCGAAGCCTAGTTCTAGTATTGATGCAATGATGATCTCCTACGGATGTGTATATAAAAGGAGTAGTAAACCAGTTATGAAAGGTTCAAAAGTAGAGACTATTGAAGGAGCTAGAAAAGAATATAAAAAACTACTAGAAGAGGGATGGAAGAAAACAAGTATCTACAATAGTTATTTCTAGTTTAAAGTAGGCACAAAATTATATACAAAGTATGTAACCCTAGCGCTCCTTTTAGCGCTCCTTTTTCAACTTAAGACAGTAAGCAATAAAAAAGTGAGTTGGGAGACTCGCTAGTATAACTTGGATTTGAAGAGTCGGGGCGACAGGATTCGAACCTGCGACCTAGTGCTCCCAAAGCACTGGGCGTTATTTTTAAGAAAACCTTGAGTCTTTAGTTATAGCCTAGATTAACTATAGATGGTGGAACGAGTTTGAGACAGCTTATTGCTAAATCTTCGAAGATTTAGCAATATGTTTATAGAACTTAGAGCCCCCTCTAGAGCCCCCTCCATTACAAAGTTAATATATTTAATTATCGCCACAAGTTGAGCATTCTTCGCAATCTTTACATTCGCAAGGACAGGTGCAGCCACACCCACTACATACTTTATTCTCAAAAACAGATAAATTATTTAGATAAATATTTTTTAAAAAAGAAGTAAACATAATAAGACAAATTATCCTCGATAAATATAAAGATATTTTTGCTAAAAGTCAATTGCTACAATATATTTTAGAAAAAACTAAAAATATTTTTGAAAATGAAAATCATTTTTAAATTAGCTTTATTTCTAATTACTAATTTATACATTTAAAAGTAAATAGTTTCATTGTTATTAATCCTATCAACCACTAAGTTAAAAGTAATTATATCCAAAAATAATGTCAGATCATTGTGAATTAAAGTGGCAACCCACAAAGGAACAGCTTGATAGCATGATCTTGCCAGCATATACGGAGATGGCAAAACAAAGCGTTGCTTATGTAAATAAATTTGGATGCCCTCCAGAATATGTCGCTGATATGTTGAGAGATATCGCAGATGCTTTAACTTCAGTTCATCCACAATCAGAGGGTGATTGTTCTTGCTGTTAATACAAAAAACCAAGGTGCTTTATACAAATTTCCTCACTAATTTTTTCTATTAAGTTATAAAGACGAATAGGGTTGGAAAATATAATTTATTCATCTCAAAATGTTCATAATGAACTTTTTGATATAGTTTTAAGTAAAAAAAGTGATAAATATTTCTCATAAAAGGATATAGATTTAGATTGCTTCTTTTATTTTCTCGCACGTATTTATAAAAGGAGCATAAAACTTTTTAGTTAGAGGTTAATTCACAGGTTTGGGACTTAAATTTTAGTATTGGAACTGTATTGATTTTGTGTTTGATTTGAACAAGGAAGTTAAAGAAAAATTATTTAACGGTCTAGCGGATTGGATTATTGATAAAGAACCAAATTATCCCTCATTTGCTGAATGTAAATTATGGATTAGGAAAGAAAACTCTCAATATATAATCACTAAAAACGATGAGAAAGAAATTCTAATGTATTTGACCTATCTTCCCATGAGCCAACAAATGAATAATGTTTTATATGCAAAATATCTTGATCAAATACTAACTAAGTAAAAGAGAACTGTATGGATAAATACTCTAAGCAAGTAACTGAGGAAGAATGGTTAATATGTCCTAACTGGACGGAGGTAAGAAGATTTATCAAGAAAAAAATAATACTGACAAGAAGTTAATAAAAAATAAGTAAATATTTAATTTAAACCAATTGAAAATTAAACAAAAAAAAAGCCCCCAAAAAGGGGACTTGTAAATTTAAGAACTTTAAGCTTAACCGATAGCTGGAGCTGAAAGAGCTACTGTTGTAGACTCAGCTGCTGCTAGATCAAGTGGGAAGTTGTGAGCATTACGCTCGTGCATTACTTCCATACCTAGGTTTGCTCTGTTAAGAACGTCACCCCATGTAGGAACAATCTTACCGTTTGCATCAACAACTGACTGGTTGAAGTTGAAACCGTTAAGGTTGAATGCCATTGTGCAGATACCCATTGAAGTTAACCATACACAAACAACTGGGAATACAGCTAGGAAGAAGTGAAGACTTCTGCTGTTGTTGAATGAAGCATATTGGAAGATCAAACGACCGAAGTAGCCATGAGCTGCAACGATGTTATATGTTTCTTCTTCTTGTCCGAACTTGTAACCGTAGTTCTGAGACTCTGTCTCAGTTGTTTCTCTGATTAGAGATGAAGTAACAAGTGAACCGTGCATAGCTGAGAATAAAGATCCTCCGAACATACCAGCAACACCAGCCATGTGGAATGGGTGCATAAGAATGTTGTGCTCTGCCTGGAAAACAAACATGAAGTTGAATGTTCCAGAGATACCTAGAGGCATTCCGTCAGAGAATGAACCTTGACCGAATGGGTATACAAGGAATACTGCGAAAGCTGCTGAAACTGGTGCAGAGTATGCAACACAGATCCAAGGACGCATACCTAAACGGTATGAAAGCTCCCACTGTCTTCCCATGTATGCTGAGATACCAATTAGGAAGTGGAAAATTACAAGCTGGTAAGGACCACCGTTGTATAACCACTCATCTACAGTAGCTGCTTCCCAAATTGGGTAGAAGTGTAGACCAATAGCGTTAGATGAAGGAACAACTGCACCTGAGATGATGTTGTTTCCATATAGGAATGAACCAGCAACTGGCTCTCTAATTCCGTCGATGTCTACTGGTGGTGCTGCGATGAATGCAACGATGAAGCAAGCCGCTGCTGTAAGAAGGCATGGAATCATTAAGACGCCGAACCAACCAACATAAATTCTGTTGTTAGTTGATGTTACCCACTCACAAAACTGTGGCCAACCTTTTAACAGCGAAGAACGCTGCTGCTGAATAGTTGTCATGAGTTCGTTATGTTATTGCCTCTATATGAGACGTTTAAGTAAGAACGAAATAAATATTCCGTCCCAGTAAGCATAGTTCAAAAACTCAATAAATGAGTGGAGGAAATCTTATTCCATTGATAAATTATGCTTATCAATTAAAAGCATTATCTAAATCTTATTTTTATTGAATAATTGCTCAATAAAATAGATAAATTCCAAATACGTTTAATAAGCCCAGCTTATAGAGGGTATGAGAGTAAGTAATTATACTCACAATTATATTTTTCTATTATTAGATTCGTTTCAAGATTGCATTAGGAAGCGTCTTAGCTAAACAACCAACCAAACAAATGAACGAAACAAAAACAGTTGAGAAAGAAAAAATCGTAGCTGAGAAGCTTAACGGTAGATTTGCGATGATTGGCTTTATTGCCCTTATTGGCGCGTATCTAACAACAGGACAAATTATTCCAGGGTTTGTATAAGTGGATTTTATATCTAAAAGACAAGGATATGTACCCCTTAAGGTGGTTCCTTACATATTCTTTGTTGCAGTTGTTTTAAGCATCACAACAACAACTACAGTTGTATAGTTTTTAAAAACTTACATCGTCATGAAAGTCAGCTAGTAGGGATGCAGGCTGACTTTTTTAAATGGGTTATTCGTGACTGTTATGGAATTACTAAATTAAGGATAAAAACTAGATCAAATATTTTAAATTAATACAAATATATATTCCAAGTTTTAATTTTCTTAGTTTCTCTTTAAATAATGGATATGAGAAATGTGCTTAAAATGTTTAGGTAAAGTAATTAAGGCTATTAGTTCCTAAATCCGCACTATTAATTTAATAACGATAGGAGGAAAATATAGGTGTAGATACAGGAGGTCTTATGAAACTTGTTACTCCTTTCACAATCCTCAATCAACACTTCCAAGAAATGGATTTGATTAGTGAAGTAATGAACGACAGAAGATTAGCAACTGAAAGATTTCATGAAGATTCTAGAAAAATGTATAAAAACCACCAATTTGCTTATTAGTACTTAATGGAATTTTTAAATGAGCTTTGGAATAATCAACCAAATATAGTTATTGGAGTAGGTTTAATAACATTAGTATTGCTAGGGATTTATATAAAATTACTCGATATTTATCAATGAAAATTAACTCGCAAGGGTGGAGCTTAATTTTTAGTATTGGTTCAATTATTTGTTTAATACTTATTTAATGAAGAAATTAGAAAAATTTACTCTTATAAATAAGGACAGAAGCAGAATAAAAGTTTTCGAACCATTTGAGGAAGTATCTAAACCTACTCCTAGTATTGATGCAATGATGATTTCCTATGGTTGTGTTTATAAGAGATCAAGTAAACCAGTTATGAAGGGAAGCAGAGTGGAAACTATCGAATCAGCCAGGAAAGAATATAAGGAATTATTAGAGGAAGGATGGAAGAAAACAAGTATCTTCAATAGCTACTTTTAGACGATCTTCGAAGATCCTAGAGCCTCCCCTAGAGCCCCTTTCTCATGTGAGAATGTAAACAATAAAAAAGAGAGTCTGGGAAACTCTCTTGTATGACTTGGTTTTTAAGAGTCGGGGAGACAGGATTCGAACCTGCGACCTAGTGCTCCCAAAGCACCCGCTACGCAAAATGCGACAGCCCCCATGAGAAACAAGTGAGGCTATAGCTTATGAGTTGGTATGACTAGGATTAATATGAGTCTCAATATTTCATATTACTGTTGCAAGGTATAGCATGGGTATGCAAAAACTCGCTCAAATCTCGCTCACAAGCAACCTAGTGCCCTATGAGCACTAGATCGTAGAATTTATAAATTATTGATTGACAGTCGATCTAACATGGAGGGATAAAACCCTCTTCTTTTATGGAAGCAAATAAGAATAAAAATTTAGGAAATGCAGGTGAGTTTTATGTTTTAGCCCAATTAGCTCAGAGGGGTTATATCGCAGGCAAAACAGATGATGGGCAAACATTGATAGATGTTATTGCAACTGAACCAGATACTTTAAATACAGTAAATATTCAAGTTAAGACTAGAACTATTGATGGAAAGAAAAGTTCATGGTTAATGGGTTTAAAAAATGAACAGGCTTTTGAGAAACTTTGGTATGTGGTTGTAGAAGTTGGTGAAGATGATGTACTTCCAAACTTTTTTATTTTTAGTAGCAAAGAAGTAAGCGAAACAATAAAACAAAGACATATAGATTACTTAGCTAAACCTAAGAAAGATGGAACACAAAGAAAAGGTGGAAGCCTAAGACACTTTGAACCTAGTGAAGAATTTAAAGCAGAAAGAAAGAATAATTGGGAAATAATGTTTAAGTGACTCATATGTATGGAATAGCTATTACTTATGGTGTTGTAAGTTTGTTATTACTAGGTGGTTTTGCATATTTAACCTTCAAGATGACTTCTAAAAAATGAAACGCTTACTACTAGCACCGCTTTCTTATAGGTAGATGGCTATTAAGTATTAATGGACAAAACTAACACATGGTTAATTAGAGTATTTGCTGTTGTTCTTGTTTTTGTTTGTCTTATCGCATATCTAAATGCACAAGCGAATTCATCCTTACTCCGTCCTACTATTGAGGACTTGGAATATAAAGCATTCTTACTCCGTCCAAAACCTAGTATTGAGGATTTGGAATATAAAGCATTAGATAAGAAAAGGGCAAATGCTGAATTTGCTGCGAATAGGGATTATACGGACTATGAAAAATTTGGAAGTATACTTTTTTGTAATGCTTCATTTAATAGTCGGATTGAATCAGCAAACTATGCGAAACAAATGGAATTATATATTTCTGGAAAAGAAGCAGATTTATCAGAATTGGATACTGCTATAAAAGATTATGAAAACGAAAGATCAAAATGTAGAGACTTTAATCCTTAATAAAATTCTTTACCTATAAAAATGAAGTCTAGAAAACTTAATTTATTTAGAGAATAATCTTATGATTGCTATCTTTAATGTCATAAAGCAATTAATTACTAATGAAGGAATTAGAAGAAAATACTATTGAACAAATAAGAACTCTCCTTAATTATTTAGAGCAAACAGATCTATTAAAAAACAAAGATATTCTTAAGTGTTTAGATGTAATAGCAAGAGAATATGGTGGGAAAGTAGTGGATGAGAATTAAAACTTATATTGATTGACAGTCGATCTAAACTGAGAGGGATAAAACCCTATTTTTATGTCCCCTAATAAAGGCCCAAAAGCCATCAAATACTGTGTAATTACATCTACAACTGCAATAGTACTCATTTTTATTTCCTTGATACCTATTTCAAGAAAGGCATTTTATTGGAATCAATGCTTTAAAAAAACTTTTCAATGGATTGATAAATATGAGATGGAACTTAAAAGTTGGGATAAAGCATCAAAAGAAAGTATTGCGGTAGCAGTTTGCAATGGTGCTGTGTACGAGCCTGAACTTAAAACAAAATAATTCGATTGACAGTCGATCTAAAATAAAGGGAAATTAGCTCCTTTTTTAATGGCTGAAATAGAAAAAATAACTATTGAGTTGGAGAAGTATATAGAAAGAAATATTCCTGAATTACGATTAGAACCAAAGCCAACATTAGATGAAATTATTTGTGCATTTTTGGAAAAATTTGAAGTATATGTAAAACCCATTACAACTAAGACTAGAAATATTGCAGGAAGTGCAGCCGCAGGAGCAATTACTGGTATGTATGGTGCTGATGTTGGTGGAGATGCTTTTTTAATACAGGGACAAAAAAGACAAACTGCCATACAATTATGGACTAAATGGAAACAATGGGCTTTAAGTCATCCAGATTTTTTGGATTATAAGCAAGAAATATTTTTTAGATATGAGGATAGAGCATATGAAATTAAACAACTTATAAAGACTTCTGAAATGAAGAAAAAAATTGAAGAATGCAAAAAACAATTTCATAAGGAGAAAAAGGAAAAAAGGAAATTCTTTTTTACTGCAATTACAATAATTCTGGGTATTCCTTTAACCATCGCAATAGTTTTGACAACTATTAAATCTGTTGGCAATATCATTAATGAATCTAATTCAGAAAAGATTAAATGAAACGCTTACTCGTTAAATAAAAAACTTGTTTATCTTATTCTTTAGGGTCAATTCTTGAGTACCTTTCATACAACCCCCAGTTGGGTAGCTGATAACCTTTTTTGAAATAGCACCAATACCAATAGCTATTAAACCAATACCTAATATTGCTTTTGATCTTTTACTTGAAAGCAGTGATTTCATTGTAATTATTGTTTTTCTAATCATAAGAATTACTGGAAATATTTTGTGGATGTCATTATCAGATTGAGTGATGTTAGGCAGCAAGGTTATGCAAGATATAGCAGAATCTCGCTCAATGCTCGCTCAGTCTCATCTTTCTAAGTGTTGGCAATAAAAAAGAGAGTCTGGGAAACTCTCTAGTATAACTTGGTTTTTAAGAGTCGGGGCGACAGGATTCGAACCTGCGACCTAGTGCTCCCAAAGCACCCAGTACGCAATTTGCGACAGTACCCACAAGAAACAAGTGAGGCTATAGCTTATGAGTTGGTATGACTAGAATTAATATGAGCCTCAATATTGCAATCTAATGTTGCAATCTAATGTTGCAGGGTATAGCGTAGGCGAGCAAATAATCGCTAAATAATCGCTAAGCTACAACATAGTGCTTTTTGCAAGACTGTTATTTTTTTGCTTTCATATAGTCTCTAAACTCTATAGCTGCTTTATAAATTATTGAATAGACTTCTATCGTTACTCTTAAAATAACTACAAAAAGAAGACTAACAATAAAGCCTGAGAAGTAAACACCTTTTAAGTATGAATTAGATATCAAAGCATGAACCCAATCTACGAAGAATCCAAATCCAGCTCCTACGCCTAAACCTTGACCTACAGCATAGAAAATATTAAACAACTGCAATGTTATGTATCTATCAAAGACATAATCATCTTTTAATGTTCTAAAGATAGATGCAAATGGATTTTCTGTTTGTTTTTTACAAAATCTCCAAAGTGTAAAAATTCCACCTAAAAATCCAAACCAACCAGGAGCAGATAAATAAGGGTTTGATTGGCTAATCTCTTTTAGTCCTACAAGCCCAAATAGTAATACTGCAGCGCCAACGAAGTAAATAATATATTTCTCTTTTTTATCCCTTTTAGCTAAAGCAGATGAAATACTCTTTTTGTCAGTCATTATTTTTTTGAATTTTTAAATGTAAAGGTTCATATTATCATCTCGCCAATTCTGCCCAAGCAAATTACGTTTTTAATAATTATTGGTTTCGAAATTGTTATGTTTCACGTGGATAATTTGCAATTTACATAAGATTAATTTAAGTATATTTGCAAAATGATTAGAAAATTTCAAAGAACAACCAGAAAATTAATATCATTAGTTCCACTAATCCAACCAATAACAATTAGTGCGGGCTTTACCTTTTTTAACTCTCCTATCTCTGCAGTTTATGCGAATGATTTTCAGACATATTTTGACAGAGGCTTTGAAAAAGGGGAGAAAGGAGATTACTTTGGATCAATTTATGATTACACATCTGCCATTGAATTAAATCCAAATAATGTAGATGCTTACTACAATCGTGGATGGGCAAAGGCTCAGATTAATGACCATTCCGGAGCTCTTTTGGATTATCAAATGGCTGTAAATATAGATCCATCATATGAAAAAGCTCTTTATGGTCTTGGCTATAGTAAAAGTCAATTAGGGAATTACTACGGATCAATAGAAGACTACACTCGATTGATAAATATAAATCCTGAACATGAGAATGCTTTCTTCGGACGTGCATGGAGTAAATCCAAGATTAGGAATTCCTATGGATCAATTGCTGATTATACAGAAGTCATTAAATTAAATCCTAACAATGGGGATGCTTTGTATAACAGAGGTCTTGAGAAACATAATTCAAGCCAATATTACGAAGCTATCTCTGATTACAGTAAAGCCATCCTAATTAATAAGAAATATAGTGATGCATTCTTAAATCGCAGTTTATCAAAAACTGAAATTGGGGATATCAAAGGTGCTTGTGCAGATGCCAGAAAAGCAAAGTCTCTAGGTTATAAAAGCGTTGAGAATGAAAAATGGATAAAAGAAAATTGTAGTTCTAGTTTTAAATTCTTTTAAACTTTCTAAAGCTGTACGCAGATAATAGAAACGATTATTGAGGAGGGGTAAAAAAACTTCTATATTTAGGAGCTACTTCTAATTATGTCTAGCGATTAAGGCAGCAAGGTTATGCAAGGTATAGCAAATAATCGCTATATAATCGCTAAGTCTTATTTTTCTTATAGTTGGCAACAAAAAAGAGAGTCTGGGGAACTCTCTTGTATGACTTGGTTTTTAAGAGTCGGGGCGACAGGATTCGAACCTGCGACCTAGTGCTCCCAAAGCACCCGCTACGCAAAATGCGACAGCCCCCATGAGAAACAAGTGAGGCTATAGCTTATTAGTTGATATTAAAAGAAAATTGATGAGTCTTAAAAAGTAGCAATATATAGCAGGGTTGTGCATAAATAAGCAAAATCTCGCTCAAATCTCGCTCACGAGCAACCTAGTGCCCTATGAGCACTAGATCGTAGAATTTATAAATATATTGATTGACAGTCGATCTAAAATAAAGTTCATTAGCAACTAAGTATTAATGGCAAACGAGGCTTTTAAGGCAGCATTAAGTTATGCAATTGATCGTGGCGAGATAAATAGCGATACCCAAATTGATGAGGCTTTGTCAGGTTACAAGGGCATTTATTATGAACTTTGTGATGCGGAAGGCAAAATTATATGTAAAATCCCTCAAGGAATTGTCGCAAAAAAATTAGAAGATAAAGGGTTTAAATCTAATCCAATGACTGAATCTGAAACTAGGGAGAAAGCAGTTCTGTGGGCAAAGTCGATGGGATATCCAATCCCAAGCAAGATGGGAGGATGCCTTGCTTTTATTCTCATAATTATTGGGTTAATTGCTTATGTTATTCCTGGGATTCTGATTCTGTTATGGGTTTGGTACCAGGGCAACCAATATGAAAGAGATATGAGACAAATTGTTGCTAAATGGGTAGATGCAGGAAAACCTACCCCAGGCAAAAAAGAAAATCTTGAGAGACCTTTAGAAATAGTTCCAGAAAAAAATAGTGAGGAAGAAATGGAACAAAAACTTAAAGATTTATTATCAATGAAAGAGAGAAACGTTATTACAGATGAAGAATATAAAGAGATGAGAAAAAAGATTCTTGGTTTATAAATGAAATGCTTACTACTTGCACCACTGATAGTTAGTAATTGACAGTCGATCTAAAATAAGGGGCAACTAGCTCCTTTTTTTATGGGAATAGCAAATTCATTTGAAAAGAAAATATTTTTTAACTGGGGTAGGCATCTTTGGAATTTTATTGGTGTAAGTGGATTTTTTGCTTTTCTAAGTGGGATAATTCTTTTCTTAAATTCTACATTTATAGAGTTTCCAAAAAGTAAGCAAGAATATTTCGGAGAAGATTATATAACTCAAGAAATGATTCCTATAACTTTATATGACTGGATTAAATCAGATTCAAAAGATAAACCTTTTTTAAGCTCAACTGAGTGGGCTAAAGAAAATAATAAAGTTCAACCTATATCTAAAGATGGTAAAAAAGTTTTAAATTATCCAAGTTGGCAGGAATATATAAAATATAGGGAAATAAAATTTAATGAATATCTGATAGCAAAATTTCCTGATATCGGGAATATGAGTTTAGGTAAGTATCGGCAGGACTTAGTAGAAAAACTAAATAGTCAAAACGATATTTATAAAACCTATAAAATTAAAATGCAAAATAGAAATGATATCAAATACGGGCAAAGAATAGTTTCACCATTTGTAATTGGTTATGGACTTGCAGTTGTTGCCTCCTCATCTATTTCCTCTGCCTTATTTTCTATTGAGAGAAATACAAGAAAAAAGGAAGATTAAATGAAACGCTTACTACTTGCTCCAATAATATTAGTTTTAATTCCCCTTGCTTCATGTTCTAAGAGCCCTATCCCTCCTGGTATCGAAGCTAATGTGCATAAGGCCTGCTTAAAAGCTGTTGACTATACAGGCTGTATTGATCAATTTAATAAAAAGAATGAACCACAAAAATTGCTAAGTGAAAAAGAAGAGGTATTGCTTAATGAATTAAAAAAATTACCGGCAAGGATGACTAGAACTTCTTTGCTTCAATTCCAAGAAAATGTATCTGGTTTTGTAGACGCACTTTCATTAGCAAAATTTGAAAATCCGGATAGTTCTCTTGTTATCAATGCATCGAAATTATTAAATGCATTTGATCTTTTATATGAAGAGTGGAAGTACTCCATTAATAATTCACCTTATTCCACTAGAAATTTTGATGTAAGTTCTTCAATGAAAAATAGATATGATTCACTTTTTGGAGGAAATACATTTGATTTAAGGTGCGTAAAAGTAAGTGGATTAATGGGGAATTTCCAATTTAGTGATCCTATTTTCAATCAAATGTTTTTGGTGGTATATTCAGCTGCGAATCAATTAGCAGAAAATGGTAGCTTCCAATTCCCAAGTACATCCGAGAGTGCTTTCGTACCTCATGGAATGACAGGAAGAATGAATGTTGGCGGGTGGAATCATAGAAGTTGTGATTTAGGATCAAATAATAATGGAAGCTCTTCTAATAAATGAATTTAATAATAATTGAGCGAGGTCAGGCAGCAAGGTTATGCAAGGTATTGCAAATCCTCGCTCAAAGCTCGCTCAGTCTCATTATTCTAAAATGTAACCAATAAAAAAGACAGGCTAGGAAACCTGTCTGTGACTTGGATTATTAGAGTCGGGGCGACAGGATTCGAACCTGCGACCTAGTGCTCCCAAAGCACCCGCGCTACCAAGCTGCGCCACGCCCCGCTCATAAGATCTTAGTCCATAACATGCATCTGTTAAAGACCAAATTTTAAAAATATTGATAAAAAAACGATTTTTTAAGGAAAATCTACTAATCCTCGCTAAATTGTCACTAATGTTTTTCTTGAATTTAGCGGGAAGTTTGATGACACCCGCTTTACTTAAATTTTTAAAAAATGAAACGCTTAATACTTTCACTACTGGCAGCTCTGGCTTTACCTACTGCTGTTAATGCAGAAATAGATAAGGAAACTGCAGAGTTTTGTTTAAAGGCATCTGATTTCGCTGGTTGTGTTGAGACTATGAAAAGAGGACTTGATACTAAAAGAATGAATGATGTCGAAGATGGATTAAGAACATGGACTAGAGATACTGGTACTAAAGTCAGAATGAGAACCAAATCAGTAAAAGCTGTTCAGTTAGGAAAACCTTATGGGAGATATCTAGAATGGTTTTATACAAGAGGTGTAATAGAGGGTTCGTTCTATAATTGGTTTACAGAAAGAACTACTAATAATCAACCTGCTCGATCTTGGAAAGTTGAGGCTGATTGTATTGATTACACAGTGGACTGGAAGGGAGAGGCTAGCGGATGGATTAGTGTTAAAAATCCAGATCAATACGTAGGAAATCAATTAATGGATCCAGCAAGAGAAGCTAAAAATGTTTTAGATGAATTCTGCCCACAAATGGATCGTTTAGTTGCTGAAGCAATTGAAAGAGATAAAATAAAGGCGATTGAAGATGCAAAGAAAGAAAAAGATAAAAAAGATAAAAAGAAAACATCTTCTGGACCAGTAAAAATCAATTGTAATTCTGCTGTTTGGAAGAATAAGCCTAGATGTAATTAGATAAAAAGTCTAAAGAAGTTTTAACACCCGCGTAACTAATTAATTCTCACTAACTCTCACTTTTTAAGCTGTAATAATTTATCTTTTCCTAGTATTTGCAATCTTTTTGGTTTGTATATTCGGTAACTCCCAAAGCACCCGCGCTACCAAGCTGTGCCACGCCCCGTTGATAAGATATTAGTTCATTACAAGCTTTTATAAAAGACCTTTTACAAAAAGATCTTTATTAATTTTTGAGAAGCAATGTAGATTGTTGTATGTTTAAGTTTCTTAGCTATTAGTTACTTATTTGAGGGAGAAAATCTTTAGTCTGAGATTAAAATATTGATTGGGTTAAGCAAATCTGTTTTTAAAAACGGACTTAAAGAAAATATTCTTACCGTTAGACTTAATCTATAAAAAGCTTCTTTAAATTAATCTAAGAACAACAGATAATGAAAAAGCTCGAAAAATTTATTGAAACTTATTCGGATTATCCAAATAAGGGGATTAATTTCAAAGATCTTCTTGGAATTGTTCAAGAACCAAATATTTTCAGAGAACTTATTATTGAAATGTCCTCAAGTGCAATAATAGAAAATGCGGAGGCAATAATTTCAATAGATGCTAGAGGTTTCATTTTTGGATCTGCAATTTCTTTCTACGCCTCAAAACCCATGATTGTTGCAAGAAAGCCGGGAAAACTTCCCGGAGAACTTTTAACAAAAAATTACATCTTGGAGTACGGAGAAAATGCATTATCAATTCAAAAGAAAGTTCTTCAAAAATATAATTCTTTTGCGATTGTTGACGATTTATTGGCTACTGGAGGGACTGCTGAATGTGTTTCAAATTTACTTAAGGAAAACAATAAAGACGTTAGCGGTCTTTTAGTTGTTGTTGAATTGATGGAATTAAAAGGAAGATCAAAACTGAATTTCCCAATTGAATCATCTATTGTTTTTTAAAAATAACCATATTTTTTGGCTTGAAATTAATAATTTTATAGGTGTCTTTAATTAAATAGGAATAAAATAAAATAAAATCAAAAGATTGATAAGTATGTATAGTTAATGGCTTTCTAATATTATTTTCTACTGTTTTAGGTTTTTTAAGAAAATTTTAAATAATAAAAACTACTAATGGCGTCAAAAAAATTACGGGGTTTGTCTCTTAAAAATTTAAAGTTATGGAAAATTAATGTAAATCTATATTAATCCAATGCATCCGGCTGTGTATCCAACTATTAGGAAGAAACAAAACTCAAGTAAATCTCTTGGCAAAGAATTTACTATAAAATTGAATTGAGTCATTTGACCTTGTGCTCCTCAGGTATCTAAATTTTTTAAAAATATAACTAAATTTTTTTTTTGTTGAGGTTATTGGATTATAATTTTTCTTTTTTCTAAAGATTTCAATTTTTAAAAACTTTCATTTAAAACTCATTCAAACTTTAGGAATGAACTTCTGAACAAATTAATAATAAATATATACTTATGATATTAAATATTTATATTAATGATCTTAAATAGTTAAATTACAAAAAAATGCTATATTTTTAAAGAGACATTGCGCGAAAATGGACTATAAAAAGAAATCCTTAAAAAAATTAAATTTTAATGAGAGCTACGAAGAACTTGACACCCGCATAGCTTCAGGTTGGTATGTAGAACCTGCGGGAACAAAAAAAAAGAAATACAAAACAAAAGAAGTTCCATTTAAATTAACAAAAAGATCAAATTAATTAAAAATTTTCTAAATCTGGATAAATTTATTCTTAACTCCGTAATTTATTTTTCCAAAGAAATTTAAAAATTTGACTGTATAGGTTAAAAAAGTGGCACATAATAACAAGAAAGTAATGATTTATACTTGATTTTGTATGCAGAAATACACTATCTTAAGGTGTCCTTTAAATTTCGTGTGAGGAAATTTATGAAGCTTTTTAAAAGCTTGCTCGTTGCTCCCGCGACACTAGGTCTATTAACACCTATGTCAGCTACAGCTAACGAAGTAACTATTAATGACTTTAATGCTGCAGAAGAAATTGCAGTAACAAACAGCCGTGTTGATGGCCTAGAAGCTAGACTCAACAACTTTGAAGCTGGTTCATTCTCTGAAACAACAACAGCATCTTTCTCAGCTGATTTCGCGATCGGTGCTGTAGATGGAAAAGGTATTGTAACTTCACCTAGAACATCTGTTGTTACTGATGGTGATGAAGCTATCGAAGCTGTATACAGTTTCCAGATTGATTTATCAACTAGCTTTACTGGTGAAGATTCTCTTGATATCTCTCTTGACGCAGGTAATGCTGTATCAACAGGTGCTTTAGGCGAGTTAGATCTTAATAATGGTGAAGAACTATCAGTTGATGGTATTTCATATACATTCCCTGTCGGTGGCTTAACAGCATTCGTTGGTGATAATACAGACGGAAGTCTTCTTTACGACACAGCTTGTGTTTATGCTTCACCTACAAACACATTAGATGATTGTGGTAACAAAGTTGCCGCTCTAGGATCAGGTAGTGGAACAGCTGCTGGTGCTAGTTACGACTTCGGCAACGGATTCACTGGTGCTGTTGGTTATACAGGTGCTGGTTCTGATAGTGAAAAAGGTTTATTCACTAAAGAAGGTGATGATTCTTACGGTGCTCAGTTATCATATTCCGGTGATTCATACGGTGCATCTGTAACTTACGCTAATACTGAATCATCTGGTTCAGATACTTCATACTGGGCAATGAACGCTTACTTCTCACCTTCTGAGTCTGGTAATGTTCCTTCAATCAGTGTTGGTTATGAAGTAGGAGATCCAGAGGCAGCTAATGCCAAAGATACTACTCAGTATTTTGTAGGTCTACAGTGGGATGAAGCTGGTCCAGGAACACTTGGAGTAGGCTTTGGAACAGATGGAGCTTTTGCTGATGGTGCTACTGAGTACATGTTCTATGAAGCTTTCTATGCCTACGAAGTAAATGATGGAATGACAATCACTCCTTTGGTTTACATCAGAGAAAATGATGCTACTAAGGAAGATCAAACCGGAATTATGGTTAAAACATCATTCAGTTTCTAAGTTAATAAGTTAATTTAGAAAATCTTACACACATTTAAAAGACCCACAATTAGTGGGTCTTTTTTTTATTAATAAATTTTAGATTTGTGCCTATAAACAATTTGTCATACCCCCTTACTATAATTAGAAATATTTGCTATTATACGATCAAACATTCTGTGTGAGGAATTTTTATGAAGCTTTTTCAGCGTTTGCTGGTAGCTCCAGCAGCTTTAGGTTTGTTATCACCTTTAGCCGCTAATGCAACTGAGGTTAACCTCAATGATATGTCAAACTACTCTGATATAGAGAGTATTGATATTGTTAATTCTTTTGATAACGAAGACTTAATTGAAGATCAGTTAATAGCTGGTGGTGAAGGAATGATTGATGGAGTCGCTTTTGATGGTGGCTTTTCAGAAACAACAACTGCATCATTTTCTGCTGATTTCGCAATCGGTTCTGTAGATGGAAAAGGTGTTGTTACAACCTACGATGCAAATGGTAATTCCCCATCAGTTGCTGATGGTGATGAAGCTATCGAAGCTGTATACAGTTTCCAAATTGATTTATCAACTAGCTTCACTGGTGAAGATTCACTTGATATCTCTCTTGACGCTGGTAATGCTGCAACAACTACTGCCCTAGGTGAGTTAGACCTTAACGGTGCTAGTGAGTCTCTATCAGTTGATGGTATTTCATATACATTCCCTGTCGGAGATAATTTAACAGCTTTCGTTGGTGATAATACAGACGGAAGTCTTCTTTACAACACAGCTTGTGTTTATGCTTCACCTACTAACACACTAGATGATTGTGGTAACAAGGAAGCTGCCTTAGGATCAGGTAGTGGAACTGCTGCTGGTGCTAGTTACGACTTCGGCAACGGATTCGGAGCTGCTATTGGTTATACAGGTGCTGGTTCTGATAGTGAAAAAGGTTTATTCACTAAAGAAGGTGATGATGCTTACGGTGCTCAGCTAACATATACCGGTGATTCATACGGTGCATCTGTAACTTACGCTAATACTGAATCATCTGGTTCAGATACTACATACTGGGCAATGAACGGTTATTGGACCCCTTCTGAATCTGGTTCTATTCCTTCAGTTAGTCTCGGTTATGAAGTTGGAGATCCAGAGGCATCTGGTGCAAAAGATACTACACAGTATTTTGTAGGTCTACAGTGGGATGAAGCTGGTCCAGGAACACTTGGAGTAGGCTTTGGAACAGATGGAGCTTTTGCTGATGGTGCTACTGAGTACATGTTCTATGAAGCTTTCTATGCCTACGAAGTAAATGATGGAATGACAATCACTCCTTTGGTTTACATCAGAGAGAATGATAAAGATAAAGCCGATCATACAGGCATTATGGTTAAAACATCTTTCAGTTTCTAAGTTAGTTTAGAAAATCTTACACACAATAAAAAAGGCTCACAAATTGTGGGCCTTTTTTTATTTTTATTTAAAATAATTTAAAAATTATTAGCTTTTGTTTATTAAAAAAAAATATCGAGTTTAAAAGATGTCAAAATACTTATTATTAAAAAGTTCGAGTTTCTTGGAAATGTATGTCCCCAATATTTAAGTGTTTAATTTGTCGTAAAGATATAGAGAGGTCAACTAAAACTTTTTGGATTAAAAAAGGACACTTATTATGTTCATCCTGTTTTGATTTAATTGAAGAAAATTCAAAAAAAGATAAAAAAACTTTTTAGGCTGATTATCTACTTAAAAATAAATTAAAAAAAAACCCTGATAGATTCAGGGTTAGAAATATATTTTTAAAGTAAAGATAATTATTTTTGAAATATTATCTTATGAACTCTGTAATTTTATAAGAGTTAAAACCATCCAGGAATGATTTGCCCAGTCGTTACATAAGCACCAACTGCTGCAACGAAACCTAGCATTGCGGCCCAACCATTAAAACGTTCTGCTTCAGGAGTCATAATAGAAAAAAGTAATTTATGTAAACTATTGTAACAGGTTATATGAAGCTTTGTAAAGTATTTTTGGAGAAATAATGAGTTTAATTTATTTCTATTCTTAAAACATCCAAAATGGGACAGAAATGACTCATTTATGTAGGCTTAGACTCATTTTCTTTTCAGTAATATATTGAATTTTATATTTAAATTAATTTTTCAATAGTTATTGCAGATTTATATTAATTGTTAAGTAGTAGTTTTCTTTCTATATTGTCAAAATATTTAGAATTAATAAGCTTTTTTTTTTGAGATTTACTATAGCCCAAGATTCATTATCAGGTGTATGAGTAAAGCTTCTCAATCCCAACACTTGATGATGTTCGCTTATTGTTCCAATTTCAATTATTCATAAAAATTTTTTGTGGCTAGTAGCTTATCTCCTGCTTTTTGAAAGGAACAATTAGAAAATTTTAAATAAAGATCAAGAAAGAATAATTTGTAGAAATTTGGTTTTGCTTTTGTATATAAAGTTGTAAAAATGAACTCAATTTATAAAGAATGTGGGTCGCCTGAGATTCGAACTCAGGACCAGCCGGTTAAAAGCCGGATGCTCTACCGCTGAGCTAGCGACCCATTTTGTAAAATCGAGTACATATGAAATTATCCCTTTTTAAGGTAAAAAAAACAACTTTTTATCTCAAGTTGAACAATAGAAAAACAATTCTTAACTTATGAAATAAAAAATTAAAATTTCTCTCTAAATTTACGGTTAAAAGTTAAAATAATCTAATAAATAATAGGATTTCAAAAATGCTCAGAACAATCGTAGTTTTCGCACCAATTATCGCTGCTTTAGCTTGGGTTATATTTAATATACAAAAACCAGCAAGAGAGCAATTTAATAGAGACTTTTTGGGAAAGGATTAATCCAGTTTGATAGATAAAGAAGTAATAGTTATTGGAGCTGGTCTTGCAGGATCTGAAGCCGCTTGGCAAGTGGCTAATTCTGGCGTACCAGTTAAATTAGTTGAAATGAGACCTATTAAATCAACTCCAGCACATCATACTAGTGAATTCGGAGAATTGGTTTGTAGTAATAGCTTTGGGGCTTTAAGTCCTGATAGAGCTTCAGGTTTATTGCAAAAAGAACTTAGAATCTTTAATTCGTTAATAGTTCAAACAGCAGACAAATTTGCTGTACCAGCCGGGGGCGCCTTGGCCGTTGATAGGTCTAAATTTAGTATTGCTTTAACTGAAGCTTTATCTAATCACCCATTAATTGAAATTAAGAGATTTGAACAATTAGATCTCCCAAGCAAAGAAAATATAACGATCCTCGCAACTGGCCCACTAACTGCCGATGAGTTGTCATTTGAAATTCAAGCTTTTACAGGTATGGATGCATGTCATTTTTTTGATGCAGCCAGTCCAATAATTTACGGTGATAGTGTGAATCATGAGATTGTGTTTAAGGCTAGTAGATACGACAAAGGTGATCCGGCATATTTTAATTGCCCTATGGATAAAAATGATTACATCCATTTCAGAAATGAACTAATAGAAGGAGAACAAGCTAATTTAAAAGATTTTGATAAAGAATCAGCTAATTTCTTTGAAGCTTGCCTACCAATTGAAGAAATTGCAAGAAGAGGAATTGATACAATGAGATACGGACCTTTGAAATCTATCGGGTTGTGGAATCCAAAATGGGGAGATTTATTTGATAGGGAAAATAGATTAAAAAAGCGACCTCATGCAGTTGTCCAATTAAGGAAAGAAGATTTAGAAGGAAAATTGCTTAATATGGTAGGTTTTCAAACTAATCTCAAATGGTCAGAGCAAAAAAGAATATTTAGGATGATTCCTGGTTTAGAAAAAGCTGAGTTTGTACGTTTTGGGGTAATGCATAGAAATACCTTTTTAGAATCTCCAAAATTGCTTTTACCGACGTTGCAATTTATCAAAAGAGAAAATCTTTTTGCAGCGGGTCAAATAACAGGAACGGAAGGTTATGCCGCAGCAGCGGCAGGGGGCTTGCTTGCTGGAATAAATGCATCTTTATTAGCCAAGGGTAAAAACCCAGTTAGTTTTCCTATTGAATCAATGATTGGTTCTTTAATAAATTTCATAAGTAATAGAAATCAAATATTGTCAAATCAGAAAAAGAATAAATTCCAACCAATGCCTGCTTCATTTGGCTTGGTTCCTGAATTAACTAAAAGAATAAAAGATAAAAGATTAAGATACAAAGCTTATCAAGAAAGATCTACAGAAGCCTTGAAGGAATTTAAAAATACAGTAGATACTTGTTTTGAAAAAGACCACTTACTTAGCAAAATTTACTAAGATTAATTATCAAAGATCCAAAAAATGGAATTTAATAAGGAAAATTTCGATGCAATTATTATTGGCTCAGGAATAGGAGGCTTAGTAACAGCATCACAATTAGCTACTAAGGGAGCTCGAGTATTGGTTCTTGAGAAATATATTATTCCAGGAGGAAGTGGAGGCTCTTTTAGAAGGAAAGGCTATACCTTTGATGTTGGTGCTTCAATGATATTTGGATTTGGAGATAAAGGTTATACCAATTTATTAACTCGTGCTCTAAAAGATGTTAATGAAAAATGCGAAACTATTCCTGATCCTGTGCAACTGGAATATCATCTGCCAAATAATTTTAATATTTCAGTAGATAAAAATTATGACCAATTTATAAATAAATTATCAGCGATTTTCCCCAAGGAAAAAAAAGGTATCAAGAAATTTTACGATACTTGTGCAAGTGTATTTAAATGTTTAGATTCAATGCCTCTTTTATCAATAGAGGATCCAAGTTATCTTCTTAAAGTTTTTTTTAAATCTCCATTATCCTGTTTAGGTTTAGCTAGATGGTTGCCAACAAATGCAGGAGATGTTGCAAGAAAGTTTATAAAAGATCCTGAACTTTTAAAATTTATCGATATCGAATGTTTTTGTTGGTCTGTAATGCCATCTCTCAAAACTCCTATGATTAACGCAGGAATGGTTTTTACTGATAGGCATGCTGGTGGTATAAATTATCCAAAAGGGGGAGTAGGAACAATAGCAGAAAAGTTGGTTACTGGGATCCAAAAATTAGGTGGCAAAATTAGATATAAAGCCAATGTGACTGAAATCCTTTTAAATGATGAGAAAGCGGTGGGAGTAAAACTCTCAAATGGGGAAGAGATATATTCAAACATTATTGTATCCAACTCCACTAGATGGGATACATTTGGATTGGAAGATAATGCTAAAGGATTAATTTCAAGTAAAAACGTGCCAAAAAGTGAATATAAGTGGTCAGAAACTTATAAACCCTCACCTTCTTTTGTTTCGATTCACCTTGGAGTAGAAAAAAATTTAATATCCGATAATTTTAATTGCCATCATATAATTGTTGAAAATTGGGATGAATTAGAAAGTGAAAAGGGAGTAATTTTTGTTTCTATTCCTACTTTGCTTGACTCGTCTTTGGCTCCAGAAGGTAAACATATCGTACATGCATTTACTCCTTCATCAATGAGTGAATGGGAAGGACTATCAAGGAAAGAATATTTGCAAAAGAAAGAAAAATATTTTTCATTTCTTGTTGAAAAAATATCAACTATTCTTCCTAATCTTGAACAAAATATTGATCACAAAGAAATTGGTACACCCAAAACCCATAAAAAGTTTCTTGGGAGATATGAAGGTAGTTATGGGCCAATTCCCCGTAAAAAGTTGTTTGGACTTTTACCAATGCCTTTCAACACTACAAAAATTCAAAACCTTTATTGTGTAGGGGATTCATGCTTCCCTGGACAAGGCCTAAATGCAGTTGCTTTTAGTGGATTCGCATGCGCTCACAAAATAGGTGCAAATTTAAACATAAACAGTTTTAAATTGCCCGACTAAAATGATCTTAATGAAATGATAGAAAAGTTTAAAACTCTCTTTTTTGTTAAAAGTTCTTTAATTTCTCTTTATTTAGCGCTAACTATTCCCGTACCCTTTATATCAATTGAAAATTTTAAAATCCCTTCAATCACTCTATTCTTATTTGGGCTTTATTTTATTATCAATATCACAAGTGACTACGTAGAAACTTGTAAATATAAAATTGCATACAAAACTAGCTTTGTTTCTAAAATCTTAGGGAGAAAAAATTGGGAGATTTCTTGGAAAGATATTAAGTTAATCAAATCTCTACCTACCAGTCAGGGCAGTAAGGTTTATTATTTTTCTAATAATAAAGGTGATAATTTCCTTGTTCCACAAAGAATAGAAAATTTCGAAAAATTTTTATTAAACGTTTCTAAAAATACTGGCATTGCTATTAATGAAATATCTTATATCTCTCCTCTTTGGACTTATAAATTATTAACTTTACTCTCACTTACTATGATTATTGGAGAGCTTTTTGCTTTTATAAATTAAATATTATCAATACTGAATCTATAGCCTTGTTGTCGAACAGTAGTTATCCCACCACCTTCTCCCAAGCCTGCCTGTTCTAATTTTCTTCGCAATGTTAAAACTTGAGTATCTACAGATCTTGGGCCTCCACTGAAAGGGGGCCAAGCCATCCTTAGGAGCTCTTGACGGCTTCTTACCATACCAGGAGGCATTAGAAGAGCGCAAAGCAGTGCAAACTCTCTTGGACTAAGCTCCACAGGTTTCTCACTAAGAGTTACCTGTCTTAAAAGAAGATGCACTTCTAGGGGACCAACTTCAACCTTCTCTTGTAATCCTATTCTTCCTCTTTTTAATAAAGTTCTACATCTTGCAGCAAGCTCTTCTAGGCCAAATGGTTTTCTCAAAACATCATCTGCTCCTTCATCTAAAAGATTAACTAATGCTTCAACACCTGATCTTGCTGTTAAAACTATGACGGAAGAACCTAATTGTTGAGCTAGACGCATTGCAGTATTCTGTTCAAGGATTTCTGCGCTAACAAGAAGGTCGGGTGATTGTTCCCTACATAAATCAATTGCTTCTGCAGCTGATCCAACTGCAGCGGCTAAGTGACCATCTTGGCGAAGCCTTTGTACAAGGACTGTTCTAAGTGTGGGGTGAGGTTCAACAACAAGAACTCTTGAAGGTGTTTGAGAGCTCGAGGGCAATTGTGAACTGCCAGGAGTTGAAGCTAAGATTTGCTCAGTTGATTGCATTCTTAATTACTGTTGGGCCAGGCAATTTTTTATCATCATTAATAAGGTATAACAAATGCTAATTAAAAATCAGAATCTATCGAATTATGACATCATTTGAAAACCCTAAAGCAATTCGTCATTTCCAATCGATTATCGACAGTTGCCAAGACTTGGTTACTCGTTTTCACACACCATCTGATCTGAAACTATATAGTGATGGTTATCTCCAAGCCTTAAGGAATTGCAGTAGTTTAGAGCAAAAAGATCAAGAGAAATTAGAAAGGTTAATCGAACGATGGATTCTAGATCCCTCCAGTTTTATTGACCCTGAGGGAGACGAAAATAAGGGTTTTTTTGATAAAAAAAGGGTTTAAAATATTAATTTTTATTAACTAAATCAGTATTTATACTTACTAATTGTTTTAAGACGCTAATTCAATTTCTATTTTTTCCTTAAGAGAGCCTGTATTGTACATTTCGATAAGAATGTCTGATCCACCAAGAAATTCTCCCTTTAAATAAACTTGAGGTATTGTTGGCCAATCTGAATATTCTTTGATACCTTCTCTTATTTCGAAATCGCTTAAAACATCAAAGGTACCAAATTCTACGCCTAGGGAATTAAGTATTTGGACTACGTTATTGGAAAATCCGCATTGAGGCATTAGTTTTGTCCCCTTCATGAATACCATGATTGGATTGGCATCAATCAATTTTTGTATTTTATCTTTTGTTAAATTGTCCATAGATTCAATTTGGTGTTTCTGTTTTCAATGCCAGTGCGTGTATAGCCTCTGAAGCCAATTCTTCTTTTAGTGCTGAATAGACTAACTGGTGTTGTTTAACCAATGATAATCCATTGAATTCAGATGCAATTACAGTTACTTGCAAATGATCATTTCCTTTAATGTTTTCAACAAAAACTTGGGAACTTGGTAATTTTTTAGTTATTAAATCAATAACTTCTGTTTTTGTAGTCATAATTAAATTTAATTAACCCTTATATTCTGTTTCAACAAAACCTAGTTGTATCAATCTTTCATAAGCTTCTTTACCTTCTGGAGTATTAGGAGACATAATCCTAATTATTTCAACAAGTAATGGTACAGCGACCTCAGGTTTTTCTATCTTTAAATATAGAGACGCTAATCTTCCATTTGTTTCTGCCAGAATTTGTAATATTTCCTTTCCTTTCTTTCGCATTTCATTTGGAATTCTTGCATCAATTCCTTTAAAGGAAGAATTTAAATCCGAATAAAAAGATGCAAGTTGCTTTGCTAATTTTCTTGCATCAAGGTAGGAGTCCTTAGCTTTATCAAAATCACCGTTTTTTATAAATTTATCGCCTTGTTTTATGTAATATTCCACGTTTGAGATGGAAAGCTTTTTATTATTTTTTGAAAGTGCTTTATAGTTTTTAGGATTATTTATTTCTGCATTAACTAAATTTTGATAAGGAAAATTTACAACTATTATTAAAAAAATTGGGATTAACTTCAAGAATTTCATATTCTCATTAAATTATTAAAATTAATATTAACTTATTGTGGATTCATCTACCGACATTTTTTAATGCGATTTCTTCCTGTTTAGTCATTTCCCCATTTAAAAATTTATTAAATTCCTTGATTGTTAAGTCTAAATAATCTTTCATTGCGATTGGTTCACCTAAGGATATACAAAATTCGCTCCTAAATTTTGGACATACTTTGCTGTAAGCAATTCCGATTGGAATAATATTAATGGAATCTGTTTTTTTTGCTGCCAATCGCGCTAATCTGTATAAACCTTCTTTGAGTACTAATTTTTTTCCAAATTTATTAATTTTCCCTTCGGGGAAAACAACTAGTTGTTCTCCTTTTTCCATAAGATCAATTGCATATCGTAAAGCTGAGAGGGATGGTGATAATTGATTTATGGAAAAACATCCAAGTCTTTTTAAAAACCAACCTTGCATGCCTCTCATTTCGGATTTAGTAACCATAAACCTGCAATCCTTATTGGTAGCTCTTCTACCCATTGCCATTGTTAGAACTAAGCCATCCCATCTTGATCTATGAGTTGGAGCCAAAATAATAGTGGAGTTGATAGGGGTAGAAAAACTATTATTGATAATTTTCTTTTTACTAAAAAAAAATCTTAAAACTATGTCCTGAGTAACTAACATAGCTATAAATCCCAATGCTGGGTTTATTTTAAATCTATTATTAACGGTATTTTTTTTCAAATTCAATTATCTATATATTAATAATTTAAGTGTTTGTTATTTTTTATTAGCTATTATTGGGCGGTTACTAGATTGTCTAGAAACTAAGTTTTCAAAATTATGACTACATTAGGAGTAAACATTGACCATATAGCTAATGTGAGGCAGGCCAGAAAAACTGTAGAGCCTGATCCCGTTCAATTCGCTTTTTTAGCTGAATTAGGCGGTGCAGATTCTATAACAGTTCATCTCAGAGAGGATAGAAGACATATTCAAGATAGAGACGTATTTCTTTTAAAGAAAACTATAAAAACAAAACTCAATTTAGAGATGGCTGCTACTGAAGAAATGCTAGAAATTGCCAAAAGACTTCTACCGGATTACGTAACACTTGTTCCTGAGAAAAGAGAGGAAGTTACTACTGAAGGAGGGTTGGATGTAAGAAATAATGTAAAATATTTTAAGAATTTTGTTGGAAATTTAAAAGATTCAAATATTGAAGTAAGTGCATTTATTGACCCTATTTCTGATCAGATCAACTATTCAAAAGAAATTGGATTTAACTTTATAGAATTACATACTGGTAAATATGCTGAACTAACCGGTTCTGATCAATATAAAGAGCTTCAAAGGATTGTAGAATCATCACATGAAGCAAATGACTTGGGATTAATTGTTAACGCTGGACATGGACTTAACTTCAACAATGTTAAAAAAATTGCATCAATTAACAATATGAATGAGCTAAACATAGGACATAGTATTGTTGCAAGGGCTTTAGCGGTAGGATTAGAAAAGTCTGTTCGCGAAATGAAGTCACTTATTACATCTAATTAAATTTCTAATGACAACATATTATTTCGTAGCAGCAAGTGAAAAGTTTTTAACAGTTGAAGAACCACTTGAAGAAATATTGAAAGAGAGGATAAGAAATTACAAAGAAAATAATAAAGAAAAAGATTTTTGGCTTTTAAAAAATCCGTCTTTTTTAAAAGCTACTCAATTTGTTGATCTAGTTCAAAAAATTCCATCTCCTTCAGCAGCAGTTATATCAACTGACAAAAAATTTATTACTTTTTTGAAGCTTCGCTTAGAGTTTGTTGCTGTGGGCGAATTCGAATGTCCTAATGCAGAAATAACAGATCCATTTAAAGTTGAGTAACATTATTAATTAGTAAATTGCTCAATCTTTATAAGTCAAACAAAATTGAGGTAATTAGTGAGCTTTTAGCAGAAGAATTAAAAATATGTCCTCCCTTTATAACGGAGAAATTAGAAATAGCTGTTCCCAATTATTTTTTGGGTAATTGGTTACGGGAACAAATAACTATAAAAAATAAAATAAGCGCTCTTTATGAATTAAAAACAATATCAAGTTATACCGAGACATTATTGACAAATTTTTTTCCTGAGATTGATATGAGCTTATGGAATTATGAGGCAATTAAATGGGGGATTATAGATTCATTAGAAGAATTAAATAGTTTTAAAGAATCGATACCATTAAGTAATTGGATCGATAAATATTTGGATAATGATAAGACAATTGATGGGGATATTTATAATTTGACAAAAAAGATCGCTAATTATTTTATTGATTATCTTATCTTCAGGCCTGAGATGATTGCAAAATGGAATAAATATGAAATTAATTCACCAAATCTTTTTAATAATTTAAATTCAAATCAATTTTGGCAACCAATTTTATATAAATTGTTGGAGAAAAAGATATCAGAAAAACCTTCATGTTTGTACATGATTGAACTAATGAAGAATTTAAGAAAATTCAAAGATTTAAAAAGTAAGATACCTAATCAAATTTATATTATTTCCGATAATAATTTATCTAAATTACACATAAATTTTTATTCAGAACTCTCAAAATTTACTAAGGTAAATTTGTATTTATTATCTGTAGGAGATGATTTATGGAAAAGAATTAATTCTCTAGAAGGAGAGTTATGCTTTAAAGATATGAGTAGTAAATTGAATGTTAATAATATAAATATTGAAGAAATATTTGGTAAATTTGAAGCAAATTTTCAGAAATTAATCGAAGAAAATATTGATATTGAAGATATTAACTATAAAAATAATTTAATTTTTATTGATCCAACAATTCATTTTTCTAAGAAGAAAGATATTCCTTTACTTAATCAAATTCAGAAAAGACTTATAGATAATAATCAAAATGAATTTATAGTTAATAAAGAGGATGATTCAATAATACTTTCTGAGCATCCTAATCAATTAAATCAATTAGAATACGTAAGAAGAAAGATACTAGAAATATTAGATTCCCCTTTAAAAATTAATTATAGTGATATAGCTGTTCTATCTCCACAGACTAATCAAATTAAACCTTTTCTAAGGTATATCTTCAATAATGATTTAGTTAATGGTGATAAAATACCCTATTGTTTTATTGATGAGAATAATGAAGATTCCTCAAAAGTATATAATTTTTTGTTTGACATAACTGAAATAGCAAATGAGAAGATTACACTTGAAAAAATAGATTATCTTCTTTCAAAAAAAGTTACGCAAAAAATTTTTGATTTTGATATTACTGAGAAAGATGAAATTATTTATTTACTTAATCAAGCAGGTTTTCATTGGGGATTGGATGCCAAAGAAAGATTAGGGGAAGGGAAAAATACTATAGAGTGGTGCATAAATAGAATTACTTTAGGCTTGATTTATGATAAAGAAGTCAACCACGGTAGTTTTAATCTAAAACCATTTAGCCCAAAGAATATAAGCCTAGATTTAAATAAATGGGTGAAAATATTGCTTCAATTAAAAAAATATATTAATTTGCTAAGGGGAACTTTTTCTTATCAAAGTTGGGTTGAAAAGACAAAATTTATATTTAAAAGTATTAGTGACTATAATGATAATTTCAATTTAGAAATAAGCGAACTATTCAGAATACTTGAAAATTATAAATTATCTTTAATACCTGATGATCCTATTTTATTAAATGTTTTTAGAGAGATATTAATTTCATGCCTAAATAAAGCTAAAAATCAGAACCAATCACGTATCAATAAGATTCTTGTAAGTGATATTGAGAAGGCTAGGCACCTTCCTCATAAGGTTATTTTCCTAATAGATATGAACAGTGTTTATTATCCAAAATTATCAAAAAATGAAAATATTAATTTATTAAATAATAAATATCATCTAGGAGATCCATCAGTTTTTGAAAGAGAGAAATATTTTTTTCTAGAAACGTTAATTTCTTGCAGAGATAAACTTATGGTTAGTTGGGTGAAGAATGACAAAGATAATAAGAAATTAGATATTTCTCCCCCCATAAAAGAGTTAATTTCTTTTTTTGATACTTTTTCAAATCAAGTCCAACGAAAACTAATAATTAAAGATTTTGACTTTAATAAAAAGGAAATTATTAATATTGATAGTACTCCTATCATTAACAGTAATTATTCTTTATTAGAGAATATAGATTGGAATGAAAAAAAATATGATATCGAAAACTTTAAATTATCTGAATTAATTTATTGGTTCAAGACTCCACAAAAATATTGGCTTAATAAAAAAAATATTTCTCCCAAAGAACCATTTATTCATCATCCAGAAGAAGTTTATGTAAGCAATTACCAGAAGTCGAAATTAATAACTAAAGTAATTCAGGAATTTGAGATTGATAACATTAATATTATTGACAATTTAAAAAATTTGAATATTAAAGATCAATTGGTTGAAAATGGAATCTTTACGCCCAAAAATAGCATTTTTACAAAAGAAAAAGAGATTAGAGAGTTAGTAAGAAGTCTATATGCAAATTTAAGTCAACATAATAAAATTAAAAGAATTTACGTTAAATCAAAATCAAATAAAGAAGAATATTTTATTTCTGACAATGTGGTTGTTGAATTGATTCATGCGAAACTAAGCTTAAGTCGTTTGGCAGAGGCTTGGATCAAATTACTATTTATTTCTAAATTAAAGAAGAATATAAAACAGACACATGTCATTTTTAGAGAAGAAAATGAATATAAATCTCACATTCTTCTATCACCAGGCACAATAGAATCAAATTTAATATTGGAGGAATACATAAATCTTTTTAAGAATTATTCTGAAAAATGTTTACCTCTCCCTCCAGAAAGCACTTATAAATACGTAGAAGCAAAAATAAAACTAAAAAATGAGAAAAAAGTATTTTCAGATAATTGGATTGGCAATAAAAAGTTTTCTAACTCTAAAGGGGAAAGAGATAATATTGAAATGAAAATGTGTTTCGGAAATAAAAAAGAACCAGAGTTCTTTTTTGAAAATCAAAAGTTTGATAAATTATCATTTAGATTATATGGTCCACTAATTAAGGCATTAAAGAAATAAATAATGACCAAATTTAATTTAAAAGTTTTTATAAAAGCTTCTTATGAATTAATACTTGTCTTTTCCCAGTTTCTTATTATTTTTCTTCATTTTTTTCAATTGGAATTACTTCCTAACAAACAAATAATTCAAATTAATAATATATTTTATTTTCTGGGGATTTTAATAATCATAATTGCTTCAATTTTTATTTTAATTGCAATTAAAGACCTAGGTCGTAATTTATCCCCTTTCCCTAGGCCCAAAGCTAATAGCAATCTTGTTACTACGGGTATTTATAGATTTATGCGTCATCCAATGTACTATTCTCTAATAATTATTTCCTTTGGTGTTTTTTTAACTAAGCTATCTATTTATCATTTATGTTTGACAATAACACTGGCATTGTTAATTAAATGCAAGATTATCTTAGAAGAGCAATATTTAAAAAATAAATTTAAAAAATATTTTCTTTATAAAAATATGGTCAAATATTAATTAAATAAAAATATGAATATTAATCAAATCAAATTAGACAATAAGTTTAAATTAGTAGAGGCAAGTGCTGGAACTGGTAAAAGCTTTACTTTGGCTCATATAGTTTTAAGAAATGTCTTGGAGAAAAAAGTAAAGCCAGAGGAGATACTCTTATTAAGTTTTACAAAAAACACATGTTCAGAACTACGAGATAAAATACTTTCAAGATTTAGGGATTTAAAAGCATTTTTACATGATCAAAATGTAAATCATATAGATGATACTCTTAGGGAATGGTATCTAAATTTTTATAAGAAGGAAAAATCTAAAAAGAAAATAATATCTGAAATTGATAATTTTATTAATCAAATTCACAAATTAAAAGTAACTACATTCCATTCCTTTTGTAAAAATATTTTAGATGAATATAGTATTGAAATTGGTTTATCTTCAGAATTATATATTGAAAATAATATAGATAATTTATATCAAGATGTAATAGATGATTTATGGATTGATTGTTTTCTAAGTTTGCATCCAGAACTAATTTCAGCAATTAGTCAAAAAAAAATAAGTTCTAAATTTAAAAGTAGACTTAATAAGTCATTTTTTGTAGAAATTTTAAAAAATATCGATAATGAAAATATTTGCAAAATTGAAATAAATAATAAATACAATAATATTGACATGAATAGTTATTTAAATGAATATTTATTTGTTAGTTGGAATGAGTTTTGTGCTCAATGGAATAAGGATGGTAAAGAATTATTTTTAACGCTTATTGAATTAGGTAAATTAATCAAAGATTCAGGTGGTAAAAGCAATATATATTCAGCAAAACCAAGAGTTGATAAATTTAATCAGATAATTTATTGGATTGATGAGATAAATAAAATGCTTGATTCAAAAGATATTATTGAAATCTTAAATGTTATTTCTGATGATGATGATCTTTTATTTAAATATTTTTATAAAGAAAATATAATAAAATCAATTAATAAATATCATCTAAATTTAGATTTAAGTAGATTCAAATTACTGCAAGATAGAATTTATAAAATAAAAGATGGTGTTTATAATGAATTTGTAAGAATATTTACCCAATTAGCTTATATAAAATTAATTGAATTAAAGAAGAGATTTTCCATTTTTAACTTCAATGATCTTATAAGGACTGTAGAAAATACATATTTAGGTTTAGATTTTAGCAATGAGAGTTCACTATCTCATATTCAAAATCGATTTAAATGTGTCTTAGTAGATGAATTTCAAGATACAGATAAAACTCAATGGAATTTAATAAAAAAATTCTTTAATACAAAAAATCATTTTTTACTATGTGTAGGGGATCCAAAACAGGCGATATATAAATTTAGGGGAGGAGATATTGAAACTTACTTAGATGCAAGATCTAATGCAAAAGAAGTTTTTAATCTTACAGATAATTATAGATCCTCAAATAAATTGCTTGATGTAGTTAATAAACTTTATAAGAATGGACTTAAAAAATCAAAACTAAATTATAGTGAATTAACCTCCAGAATTAATAAAAGTATTAATCCTAAATTTAGATTTAAAAATATATTTGAAATTGTAGAGTTTTCAAAAAAAGAAATTGACATAGAAGATCTCGTAACTAATTACATTATTAAATTAATTTTAAATAACAAAGAAATTGATATTAATAAAATTGCGATTCTTACATCAGATAATTTTCAGTGCTTAGAATTAAAAATTAAACTAAGTAAGTTTAATATTCCATGCAATATACAAAATAAAAAAAATATTTTTGATACAGAAGCAAGTAATTTATTATCATGCTTCATTGATTGTTTATTGCATCCAAGGCTTTATAAAAATATAACTATTTTGGCTACTTCTAAATTTGTAGAAATTGATCTAGAAGAATTGGTTGTTGATCGAAAAAGTAAAAAGTTAGAAAGTTTGATTAATAAATGTATTACTTGGTCCCAGGAACTAAGAGAAAAAGGCTTTTTAAATATTGTTAATGAACTTATTATCAACTATAAGTCATCTTCGATCATTGGAGATTCAGATTTAAATTCAAATTTATTTCAACTTTCAGAAATTATTGAACTAGAGTTAATAAATAATGACTTTAATCTCAATAAAGTTTTTCGATGGTATAAGAATCAGTTAGATAAATCTTTAAGAATTTCTACTGGAGAAGATTTTTTGATTAAAGATTTTAATTTGAAGAGTGGAATTAATCTTTCTACTATTCATAGCAGTAAGGGACTTGAATTTGATATAGTCTTATGTCCATATCTCTCAATTATTTCTAATAAATCAAAAAAAATTAAAGGACCTATTTGGAAATCAAATACTGATAAAACTTTATATATTAATATTTCTAATAATTGCGAAAAGGTAGAAAAATTTAAATCAATAGAAGAAACAGATTTATTTAAAGAGGATGAGAGATTAATTTATGTAGCACTTACAAGGAGTAAATATAAGCTTATAATTTTTAATGATTTGGATGATACAAATAATATTTTAAATAATGATTTACTTCCCAATCTGGAAAATATAAATATTTATAAGTCTACTTTTGAAGAAAGGATAGAGGAACAGAAAATTAAAGAGATCAACGATAGGTTCCAAATTAAGAGATTTAATAATAATCTTTGGCAACTAGATAAATTGAATAAAGAAATTCCTAAAAATTTTCCAAAGGATCAACTAATTTCCTATTCAAGTTATTCCTCTTGGATACGTAAAGATAAAAATATTGATGCAGTCATTAATCAATATAAGGATTATGAAGATAATATATCAATTGTCAAAGAGTCTAATCCTAGAAAATCAAAAAATTATCCCAATTTTTTTTCTTATCCAAATCCCTTGAGTGAATTTCCAAAAGGAACTATTGCTGGCACTTGCCTGCACAAAATAATAGAAAGATTTGAATTTAGAAATGATAATAATCAAGAGTTAATTGATTTAATTATTGAGGAATTGAAGTTTCATCAAATCGATACTTCTTTAGCTTTAAATGTAAAAGATGCGATTTTAAGAATTATCAATATCCCTTTAGGTCCCATATTACAAAATAAGAAACTAGTTGATATCCCAAATCAAAATATACTCAAGGAGGTTAAATATGATTTAACACTATCTTACGAAGGTAGACATCTAAATTCTCAAGATATTTCAAAATGCTTTCTTTTAGATCAGGAATATGAATTTGGTGAAGAATATGCAAACAAGATAAATAATCTTCAAATTATGAATAAAGGGTTTCATTCAGGATGTATTGACTGTGTATTTCCAGTAGGTAATACATTAGAGGAAAGTAAATGGTGGATAGTTGATTGGAAAAGTAATTTTATCTCTGCTAGTGATAACACTGATTGTTTACCGAGAAACTATAACTATGAAAATATGAGATATGAAATGATTAAGCATCATTATCCATTGCAATCCCATCTTTATTTATTAGCATTACACAGATTATTAAAGTGGAGAATTAAAAGTTATCAACCAAATCTAAATCTAGGAGGTTATATTTATTTATTTTTAAAGGGATTACCAGATTTTCAATTATTTGAACAATCAAAGTTGAAAGATATATCCCCAGGTGTTTTTATTAGTAATGCACCTTTAAACAGAATTAATTATTTAGATAAGCTTTTTTAAATGAGTAAAATAACTACTGATATTGAGAACTTCCAATATAATCATGTATTTAATCTAATCATAGATATTTTCAAATTTAATGAAAAAAAATATGGTAATTATGTAAAAGATACATTAAAAATATTAATTGAGGGAGAAAAAAATGGTGAAACTATTTTTGATGTAGATAATAGTTTAATAATCTTTGAGCTACTAGAAGATGGATGGCCAAATAAACACTTAGAAGTTCTAAAATATATAGGTTTGATAGGTTCCCCTAATTCTCCATTCTTATTATTCGATAGAAAATTAACCCTTGCGAAATGGTCAGCCAAGATAGATAGAGTTATTAATTCTTTTTTAAAAAAAATAGATGCCGATATTTTTATTAATTCGATAATTTATGATGATGATAATAAAATTGATCAAATTAAAAATATATTTGAATATTCAAACTTAGTTTTTCTTCAAGGAGGTCCAGGTACAGGAAAAACAACTTTAATAATAAATTTTATATTAGAAATCCTCCGAATTGATAAATTTTTAAATATTGGTTTGTCCGCTCCAACAGGTAAAGCTACAGCTCGTCTAAAAGAATCTCTTAATTATAAAAAAAATATTGAATCGAGCAAATTTTTAGATCAAATTGAATTTCAAACTTTACATAGATGGATTTTAAACTCTCAAAATAAATCTCTAAAGTTGAAATTTAAACTAAAAGAACTAGATATTTTCATTATTGATGAAATGTCAATGGTAAATATTGATTTAATTGAATCAGTTTTAAATTTACTAGCTAAGGACTGCAAAATTATTTTAGTTGGAGATAAAAATCAATTGTCCCCAGTAAATAATTGTTCTATTTGGAATTATTTGTTTGAATATTGTGATAATAATTTAATAAAATCTTGTGTTGTAAATTTAAATAAAACTTATAGAAATATTGGTGATGTAGCATTAATTAGTAGTTTAATATTTAATGATGATAATTCTTTCCTAAATCAAAAAATTAAAGAATTAGAAAAGGATAATAAATCAAAAGAAGTTACTATTACAAAAAGTATAGGAAATGATATTCCACAAAATCTCTTAAATTCAATTGCAATTCATCTAAATAATTTAAAACTTTCTACTTCAAATTTAAGTAAAAAAAAATATATATTTGATGATGATATAGATAATTTATTGATCAATGAAAAAGATTTAGTAGATAAGATATTTCAGGATTTACAAAGTCACTTAATTTTATGTGAAAAAAATTCTGGAATATGGAGTGTTGAAAATTTGAATGAAATTGTTTTTGGTCTAAAAAAACCTTATGACCTTACAACTCTTAACGAGGGTGTTCCGATCATGTGCACAAAAAATAATAATGAACTTGGATTATCAAATGGTGATATCGGTGTAATTATAGGTTTAAAAAATCAAAGAAAATATCTTTTTAGAAAATTTAATGATGATAATGAAGAAACTGTAGCATTAATTGATCCATCTAATTTAGAAAATGTTGTGCCAGCAATAGCTATTACTATTCATAAATCTCAAGGAAGTGAATCTGAGAATGTAAGCATTTTGTGGGCCCAAAAATATAAAAGAAATCAATATGCTTTAAAAGAACAAAAAGATAGTGAGAATATCTTTTGCAGAGATAATTTTGAAAGAAGATTGCTTTATACTGCTGTTACAAGAGCCAAAAAATTTCTAGAACTATATTATTTAAATTAAATCTTATTTTGAGAAATAAGTAAGATCTTAACCCCAAGATGTTAGATTAATAATTCGGCTCTGTAAGGCTAGTCAACAATTCAAATCAATAGTTATTTGTTGAATGCCTAATCAGAAGATTATTAGGCATTTAAAATGGCTTTAAAAAAAGATAGTAAATCTCTTGATAGTGAGCAGGGAAAATCTCTGAATGAAGATGCTTCGCTACTTGAGTTAAAGAACTTAGAGAACAAGAAAGAAATTGAATCTCAACCATTGCAAGTATCGAAAGGAAATGATAATGAGAATGGATTCCTCGATTTTGGTTTTAATCAATCGATCTTAAATTCGTTAAGAAATAAAGGGTATAAAAATCCAACTCCTATCCAAAAAGCTGCAATTCCAGAACTAATGTTAGGCAGAGATTTACTAGGCCAAGCACAGACAGGAACAGGAAAGACCGCAGCTTTCGCATTGCCATTAATAGAAAAACTTGCAGATAAAAAAGAATTGAATGCCAAGGTTTTAGTTATGACTCCAACAAGAGAATTAGCAACTCAAGTGGCAGATTCTTTTAAAAGTTATAGTTCTGAATCTAGTAATTTTAAGACGGTTGCAATATATGGAGGTACAGACTATCGAAATCAAATTTCTGCATTAAAAAGAAAAGTTGACGTAGTAGTTGGGACCCCTGGCCGAATAATGGATCATATCAGGCAGGGAACTTTTAAGATTAAAGATATAAATTGTCTTGTTTTAGATGAGGCAGATGAAATGTTAAATATGGGTTTTCTTGAAGATATTGAATGGATAATAGATCAACTTCCGGAAAATAAGCAGATGGTATTATTTTCAGCAACAATGCCTAGTGAAATAAAAAACATAGCAAAAAAATATCTAAATGATCCCGCCGAAATATTAATCAAAAGTGTCACAAAAGAAACTCAATTAATTTCGCAAAAATTTCTATATGTACAAAGGCATCATAAGTTAGATGCTTTAAAAAGAATATTAGAACTTAATAATAAGGGCGTAATAATTTTTGTGAGAACAAAAATACTTACTACTTCAATAGCTGAAGCTTTAGAAAATTCAGGTCATACTGTGGCAGTACTTAATGGAGATATACCTCAAAATCAAAGAGAAAATACTGTAGATAGATTAAAAAAAGGATTTATTAATATCCTTGTTGCGACTGATGTTGCAGCTAGAGGATTAGATGTTGAGAGGATAAAACTTGTTGTTAATTACGATTTTCCTTTTGATAAGGAAACATATACTCATAGAATTGGAAGAACTGGGAGGGCTGGCAGATCAGGAGAAGCAATTTTATTTGTTAATCAAAGAGAAAAACATTTTCTAAGAAACTTAGAAAACTCAACAAGAACTAAGATTGATGAAATTAGTATCCCAAGTAATAAAATAATAAATGAGAAAAGGATGGAGAAACTTATAGAGAATGTGAATAAAAGTTCTTTAGCTAAAGATGATAATGAAGAAAATAAAGCTTTGATTATTGATGTACTAGATAATTTAAAAGAAAAACACTCTATGGATGACTCAAATATTGCAATGGCGGCGATCAATTTAGTAATAGGTAATAAATCATTTTTTGTTAATGAAGATGATTCTTGGATTCATAAACAAAATAATAATGATCGAAATAGATCAAATAGAAATAGTAATAATCGTATGAGAAATTCAAATAGAAGAAATAATTATCAGAATGATTCTTTTGAAACTTACAAATTTAACTTTGGTAAATTTGATGGTGTTAGGGTTGCAAATATTATATCCTCAATCTGTAATTCAACTAATATAAATGGAAGATCCATAGGAAAGATACAGATATTTAATGATTACAGTTTGGTAGATTTACCCAGAGATCTACATAGAGAAACTAAAAATAAATTAAAAAAAATTAAAGTCAGAAACTAAGTATAGATAATGAAAGCTAGCAAATATAAATTTTTTATTTTTGTGAATCTGATGATTCTATTAAACTCTTTTAATAGTTTTTATTTAGCCCAGACGAAACAAAATTCAATCATAAAATTATTTTGTCTTCAGAGTGTCAAAGAGGAGATGTTGAAGGCAGAAGTGGTATATAGTGAAGCAATTGCGAATGAAACTTGTGAATGTTACTACGAAGAATTTGCAAAAACTGCAAGTCACAAAGATGCGAAAACAAAATGTAAATTAGAAATTAAAGATAATTTCAAACATAACAAAAAAATTTAATTGTTATTTTATGCGGTCTAAGAACAAACAAAATCCTATAATTAGACTTTATCTGAATCTTATTGAAGAAAGAAGGTTACTATTTTTTGCTTTTTTTAGTTCAATAATTAATAAAATATTAGATTTAGCTCCCCCTGTAATAATTGGTTTTGCTGTGGATATCGTTGTGAATGAACAGAATTCATGGATTGCTGGTTTTGGAATAAAAGAAGTTCCAACACAATTAATTTTTCTTGCATTTGCTTCAGGAATAGTTTGGACCGGTGAATCCTCTTTTGAATATTTATATTCGATTTTATGGAGAAATTTAGCTCAGCTTTCGCAACATAAATTAAGAATAAAAGCTTATGAACATATCCAAGAATTAGATATGGATTTTTTTGAAAATGATAATACAGGAAGACTATTATCTATTTTGAATGATGATATAAATCAACTCGAGAGATTTTTAGACCAAGGGGCTAATCAGATTATTCAGTTATTTATAACTGTCTTAATAATTGGTGGCACTATGATTTTTGTGGCTCCAAAAATCGCTTTATTTGCTTTCTTTCCTATCCCAATCATATTTATAGGATCAATTAAATTTCAAAGGAAGCTTGCTCCCAAATACAAAGATGTTAGAAATAAAGCTGGACTTTTAGCATCAAGACTTAATAATAATTTAAGTGGAATTCTGACCATAAAAAGTTTTACTAAAGAAAAGTGGGAACTTAATAGATTAAATAAGGAAAGTCTCGATTATCAAAGAAGTAATAAGGCTGCAATAAAATTATCTTCTGCTTTTATCCCTCTTATAAGATTTGCAATATTATTTGCTTTTATAGCGATTCTATTAATTGGAGGTTTCCAAACTTGGAATAAGACACTTGATGTAGGTACTTATAGCTTTTTAGTGTTTATAACTCAGAGATTATTGTGGCCTTTAACAACTTTGGGCCATGTTTTAGATGATTTTCAGAGATCTATGGCATCAATAGATAGAGTAATTGATCTAATAGATACGCCTAAAAAAATAAAAGATGGAAAAATAAAAATTGAACCTAAAGATACCAAAGGAGAAATAATTTTTAATAATGTAAATTTTAATTATCCTGGACGAGATTTAACTTTAAAAAACATAAGTTTCAAAATTGAAAATAATTCAACATTAGGAGTTGTTGGTTTAACAGGTTCTGGGAAAAGTACAATAATAAAACTACTCCTTAGGATTTATGATAGTAATAACGGGTCAATAACCTTGGATGGTATTTCTATTAAAGAAATAAAGTTGAAAGATTTAAGAAAGTGTATATCACTAGTAAGTCAAGAAACTTATTTATTTCATGGCAGTGTGCAAGAAAATATTGCCTATGGCTCAATCAACCCAAGTTTTAAAGATATCATTAAAGCTTCAAGGATTGCAGAAGCTCATAAATTTATTGAACAATTACCTGATGGTTATAAAACTATTGTGGGAGAAAGGGGTCAAAAGCTGTCAGGCGGACAACGTCAAAGAATTGCCCTTGCAAGAGCTGTTTTAAAGGATGCTCCAATATTAATATTAGATGAGGCTACAGCCTCAGTAGATAATGAAACAGAAGCTTTAATTCAAAAATCATTATCTAAAATCACAAAAGAAAGAACCACTATAGTAATAGCTCATAGATTAAGCACTATAAAAAATGCGGACAATATTATAGTTATTGATAAAGGGAAAATAGTTGAAAGTGGAAAACATGAAAACCTTTTAATTCAGAACGAAATATACGCTGATTTGTGGAATGTACAAGTAGGAATTTAGTATGAAATTTCTTAAACTATATTAGAAAGTTAAATGATTCAATTACATTACTAAACATTTTATCAACTTTATTCCATCTCTCTTCATTTGTTCCTACAGCAAAAGTATAAAGTGTTCCTCTATCAATTACGACAGTAGCTAGCTCGTGTCTCGCCTTTTCATTTAAATTTAATTCATACTCTAAATCATAGAAAATATGATTGGATGCCTCCCTTTTATTAGAATTTATGAGTTTTACCTCTCTGCCTGAACCATCGGGAGCAATGACTTTATCAATTAATGTTTGACCTACTTCACTTGGACTTCCCAATTGCTCTAACTGAACTTCTTTATTTACATCAGAAATTACTAAACTTAATGTCTCATTACTATTGATTAAATCATGATAAATAATTTCAGGTCCTCCATCGACTTTTACTCTGGTCCATCCTGTTGGATATAAAAAGGCGTATCTTCCATCAGGGCTTTGATAAGCTTCTAATCCTGCATTTAGGCCCCCACTACAAGCACTGAGTGTTAAACATAAAAAAATTAATAATATATATTTGAAAGGGTTGAATTTAATATTTTTCATTTTGTTTGAGATTACTAACTTAAAACATAATAAGACATTATAAAGCAAACAATTATGGCAATTAAGAAATTTGCGTCTAAATTATTTCTAGAAATAGTTTAATTTTGATTACCTACACCAAACCACTTTCAAAATTAATTGGTCATTTTGAAAAATTCCCAGGGATTGGTCCAAGAACAGCTCAAAGGTTAGCTTTGTTTATTTTAAAACAACCTGAAAGTACAATAAGGGATTTTTCAAAGGCTCTGTTAGAGGCTCATAGTAATGTTGGTCGTTGTAAAAAATGCTTCAATTTGACATCAGAAGATGAATGTGAAATTTGTAGAAATACTGAAAGAAATCAAAAACTAATCTGCGTAGTAGCAGAAACCAAAGATTTGCTTGCTTTGGAACGTGCTCGAGAATTTAAAGGTGTCTACCATGTTATTGGTGGTTTAATATCTCCAATGGATTCTGTCGGCCCTGAACTCTTAGAGATAAGGAGCTTAGTAGAACGAGTTAGTAAGTCTGAAATTGAAGAGATCATATTGGCATTAACTCCTAGTGTTGAGGGAGATACAACAAGTCTTTATATTGGAAAATTGTTAGCTCCTTTTACTAAAGTTACGAGGATTGCATATGGACTCCCAATGGGTAGTGAACTTGAATATGTAGATGAAGTTACACTTGCGAGAGCCCTAGAAGGAAGAACAAAACTAAATTAGACGATGAGAAAAAATAATCTAATTAAGCAAGAAAAAATCTTAAGACTCCCATCCTGGATAAAATTTCCTATTAGTAAAGCTTCTGAGTTCGAAAGAATGCAAACACTCATCAAAAAATCAAATATTCATACTATTTGTGAAGAAGCAAGATGTCCAAATAGAGCAGAATGTTACGCCTCAGGAACAGCCACTTTCTTACTGGGTGGATCGATATGTTCTCGATCTTGTGCTTTTTGTCAGGTAAATAAAGGTAGACCTAGTTCTATCAATATTGATGAATGTACTCAAGTCGCCGAAGCAGTAAAAGTACTAAATTTGAAATATGTTGTTTTGACATCTGTAGCGAGAGATGATCTTCCTGATCATGGTGCAAATTTATTTATATCTACAATTGATGAAATTAGAAAAATTGATTCAACAATTAAAATAGAGGTTTTAACTCCAGATTTATGGGGTGGGGGCAAAAATTTTGACGAAACTAATAACCTTCAGACAGAGAGATTGAAGATGATTTTAGAAAAAAATCCAATATGCTTTAATCATAATCTTGAGACTGTTGAAAGACTGCAAAAAGAAGTTAGGAGAGGTGCAAATTACAAAAAATCACTAAGTTTACTAAAAAAGTCAAAAGTTATTGCTCCTCATATTCAAACTAAATCAGGCATTATGTTAGGTCTTGGGGAGACATTGGATGAAATAAAAAATACAATTTATGATCTTAAAAAAATAGATTGTGATCAAATTACAATTGGCCAATATCTAAGACCCTCATTTAATCACTTGGCAGTTAAGAAATATTGGGATCCATCAGAGTTTGAATATTTATATTGTTTCTCTAAGAAATTAGGTTTCAAGAAAGTCTCTTCTGGTCCCTTAGTTAGAAGTAGTTATCATGCTGGTTAACTTTCTTCAATTAAAGAGAGTTTTTTTTCAAGTTTTTTCAATATGGAAATACATTCTCCATTCATAAGTGTACCTGCACCTCCCCAAACCAATCTTAATAAAAGATCTGTCGGGCTAGAACCAACTTCTTTCACAATTTTGAAGCCTATTAACTTGAAATATCTTACAAGTTTTTTACTATATCCTTCACTATCAAAAATGGCTAATAGTCTTGCTTTGTTGCTTGATTTCTTTTCAATTGCCCAAGCCATAGTTGTTGCCCATATTAATTCTGAAACGAAGCAGGGTGAGTTACTAAGGATTCTTAATGTGTCAAGCTGAATACCTTGTTTATTTAAATAAGTCCAACCTTTCATTTCGGCCCAAATCTTTATTATGTTATCTTTCTGTTCTGCTATAACGATTCTAAAAAAACATAATCCAAGAGTTTCTCTAACTTGAATTTTAATTAATAATCCAATATTACCTGCTAATTTTTCTAATTCTTTAACTTTCATAATTTTGGAAAATTAGTTCTGATAGATTTCATGATTCTCCACTTTCAATCTATCGATCTGTTTTTGTCTTTCTTCAAATCTTTTTCTATCATCATCACTGAATTGATTTATGCAGAAATGACATTGTATACCCTCTCTATATTCTTTTCTTTTTTGATCTTGAATTGAAACTGGCATTCCACAAGCATGACAAATGGAATAAGAACCTTTTTCTAATTCATGATCTAAAGCAACTCTTTTATCAAAAACAAAACATTCACCTTCAAATAAGTTATTTCTCTCCTCCACATCATCAAGGTATTGCAGAATCCCCCCTTGCAGATGATAGATATTTTTATAACCTTTCTTTTTCAATAAACTAGTAGCTTTTTCACATCTGATACCTCCTGTACAAAACATAGCTATATTTGTAGAGCCTTTATTTTCTAAGTGGGAATCTAAATTATCTTCTACCCACTTCGGGAATTCGCTGAAATTCCTCGTATTAGGGTTTATAGAATTTTGAAATGTACCAATAGAAACCTCATAATGATTTCTAGTATCAATGACTATTGTATTTTGATTTTTAATTAACTTATTCCAATTAACTGAGTCAACATATGTCCCATTATCTTGTGAAGGGTTTATTTCAGGGACACCCATGGTAACAATTTCTTTCTTGATTTTTATTTTTAATTTTTTGAAGACTTTCTTCTTTGAAAAGTTGACTTTTATATTCAAATTTCTATTATCTGTATATTCATTAATTAAATTAATAACAATATCAATTACATTTTTTTCAGCACAAATAGTTCCATTAATACCCTCACTTGCAAAAATTAATAACCCTGAAAGATCGTATTCACCTTCGATTTCAAATAAATTATTTTTGAGATCAGAAATCAAGTTTTCTTGAAATGGAAAAAAAGAATAAAGAGAAACTATTTTATAAATTGTGCCTTTCATAAAGAAGATATTGTTTTTTCACAAGTTTCAAAATCTTTATTAAACATAACCCCAACCTCTTTGAGAAGTTTTCTGTCTGATTGAAAAGATGGATTTGAGGTTGTAAGTAACTCATCTCCATAAAAAATTGAATTTGCTCCACATTGAAAACATAGAATTTGTGCTTCTTTTGAAAGTTTTTCTCGTCCTGCACTTAATCTTATTTTGCTTTTAGGCATTAGAATTCTTGCCGTAGCGATCATTCTTATCATCTCAATCGAATCGATTTCTTGATTATCTTCTAAACCAGTACCTTCAATGGCGACTAGCGAATTTATAGGCACACTTTCAGGATGTGGGTTCATGTTTGAGAGAACTTTTAAAAGAGATGCTCTATCAGTATTGTTTTCCCCTAAACCTATTATTCCTCCGCAACAAACATTTATTCCTGCATTTCTTACTCTCTCGATAGTATCTAATCTGTCTTGATAAGTTCTAGTTGTAATAATATTTTTGTAATACTCCGGACTTGTATCAAGATTGTGATTATATGCTGTCAAACCTGCATCAGCAAGTTTTGAAGCTTGTTCTTGAGTAAGCATTCCGGCAGTAACGCATGCTTCCATTCCTAAATCTCTAACACCCCTTACCATGCTTAACATTGCGTTAAAGGATTTCCCATCTCTAATTTCTCTCCATGCCCAACCCATACAAAACCTTTCTGCACCCTCTTTTTTTGCTGTCTTGGCTTTCTTTAAAACCTCTTCTACTTCAAATTGTGGGTGACTTTTGATTTCGCTAGAACTATAAATTGACTGGCTACAGTATGAACAATTTTCTTCACATCCACCAGTTTTCACACTAAATAATGATGCTAATTGGACTTTGTAATTATTAAATTTCCTGTGAATGATTTGTGATTTCCACATCAAATCAATTAATGGCATATTAAGAATTTCTAATATCTCCGAACTATCCCAATCGAACCTAATTTCGCCATATAAATGATTTTTAGAATTAGTCATTTTTTTAGGAAGAATATTGGGAATCCTCAAAAGATTCTTTTGGTAATGATTCTATACCGCCAAAACGTCTATTTCTTGATTGGTAATCAATTATTGCTTTAAGGAATTCGAACTCATTGAAGTCAGGCCATAGGACGTCAGATATATATATTTCTGAATAAGCTAATTGCCATAAAAGAAAATTACTGATCCTTTTTTCTCCACTAGTTCTTATTAGTAATTCTGGATCTTTAATCCCTTGAGTTAATAGCTCTGAATTAAATAATTCTTCATTAACTTCGTTTGGTTTTATTTCTCCAGAATAAGATTTTAATGCTAGTTCTCTGGCAACTTTTACTATTTCTTGTCTGCCGCCGTAATTGACACAAACATTTAATAAAAAAGAATTGTTATTTTTAGTAAGAGATTCTGAACTGTAGATTATTTTTTTTAAAGTTTCTGGGAAAGGAGTTAAATCTCCAATAAACTTTAATTTAATAAATTCTTGATGGATTTCATCAATTTCGGTTTTTAATACTTCGCTAAAAAGATTTATAAGAAAGTCAACTTCTTTGGTTGGCCTTGTCCAATTTTCAGTAGAAAAGGCATAAACAGTAAGTACTTTACAACCTAATTTCTTTGATGCTTTTATTATTTCTTTTAAAACGCTTACTCCTTTGTTATGGCCAAATGACCTAGGTAACCCTTTTTTAGTAGCCCATCTCCCATTACCATCCATAATAATTGCTACATGTTCTGGGACTTTTTGCTTATCTATTCTCTTTGATAAGTCAATATTTGTCTTGTGAATTATTTTTCCTAAGCTCATAAGTTAATCCTTTTGGTTAGTTAAAATTTCTGATTTATTGGACTCTTTTTCATTGATATCACTGACAATATTATCACTTTGGGTTGTCTTTTGGGATAAAGCATTTTTACTTATAGATGATTTACTTGTTCCTAAAGAGTTTTGATTGCCAATTAAATTTACAAGGAGTTCTTGTAACCGGCTACTTGTAATTGGTCTTTCTAGTTTCCCTTGGTTTGCTAAGGATAACGTACCTGTCTCTTCCGAAACAACGATACAAATACACCTGTCAAATCTTTCTGTAATACCTAATGCTGCTAGGTGTCTTGTGCCGTATCTACTAATTCCTTGCCTCGAGAGGGGAAGAATTACACCTGCAGATATTATTTTATTGCCTTTCACAAGAACTGCTCCATCATGAAGTGGAGTATCAGTTGCAAAAAGGTTGATTAAAAGGTCAGTTGATAATTTTGCCTCAATTTTTGTGCCTGAATATAAAAAATCTTCAGGCCTTAAGTCACTCCCAAGATCGACAACAATTAGAGCACCTCTTCTATTTTGTGAAAGTTTGCCTGCAGTATCAACTAACTGAGTAATAGTTGTTGAACTTGCTCTAAATTCTTTTGGTGGATTTCCTAGTAACACAGCTAGCCTTCCAGTTCCTAATAATTCCATTAATCTTCTGAGCTCTCCTTGCCAAAGGATTGCTAAAGAAAGAGAGCAAGCGAGAACTACAGCATCAATTAATTTTGATGTTAATGGAAGATTGGCATATCTTTGTATAAACCAAGCAGATGATACTAAAAACAAATATCCCCTTAAAAGCCATAATGTTCGTTGTTCTTTTACTCTAGAAAATAATAAAAGTCCAAAACCAACAGCAAATAAGACATCTAATAAAAACTTTAAATTTATAAACCCCCAGAAGTTCACATCAATTACAAAATTAATTTAAATTTACCTAATTTCGTTTAATAAAGCGATCAGGCAATACATCATATTTTAAAAGATCAAAAGGACTTTCTCTTTTTTGAATAATCTCTGCTTCCCCTTCATGAACTAAGAGAGCAGCAGGTCTTGGAATCCTGTTGTAATTAGAACTCATTGAAATATTATATGCACCAGTACCGAAAACACATATTAGATCTCCTGTTTTACAGTCTGCTAGTTCTATTTCCTTAAACAATACATCTCCAGATTCGCAGTGCTTGCCAGCAACAGTATATTTATTTTTGGAATCAATATTAAAAGGATTATTTACCAAGCATGCAGAATAATTTGATTGATATGTTATGGGCCTAGGATTATCGCTCATACCACCATCAACAGATAAATATGTTCTAATGCCTGGAATTTCTTTAAATGCTCCAATTTTATAAATTGTTATACCTGCTGTAGATACAATAGATCTTCCAGGCTCACACATTAATGTTGGAAATTCTAGGTTATTTTTTTTACAGGCTTCAACAACAGAAGAAGAAATTGTTTTTACCCATTCATCAATTGAAGGGGGATCGTCACTTTCTGTATATTTAATACCTAAACCTCCACCAACATTTAGTTCATCAATATTATGGCCAAATTTTTTAGCTGCTAAAATAACCTTTACCATTATTTCACCAAGATCCTTATGCGGTTCAAGTTCAAAAATCTGGGACCCAATATGTGCATGCAACCCTTTTAACTTTAGATATTTAGTTCCGCTGATTTTCGCAAATAAAGTATTCAAATATTCAATTCCAAAACCAAATTTGCTATCAAAGGATCCTGTTCTTATATATTCATGTGTATGGCATTCTATTCCTGGAGTAAAGCGAATCATTATTTCTAAGTCATGATTAAGTAAATTCGAAATTTTCTCTAGTCTTTTTAAGTCATAGTCATTATCTACAATTATTTTTATATTATTTCTAACAGCAAACTCGATTTCCTTATCAGATTTATTGTTCCCATGAAAAACAATTTTTTCATTTGGTACCCCACCTTTTAAAGCTGTTAATAATTCACCCTCTGAAACTGCATCAAGCCCTAAACCTTCTGATGATACAAGGTTACTCATGAAGATAGAACTATTAGCCTTTGAGGCATATATCGGAAGTGATTTACCTGGGTAGTATTTCTCTAATGCATTTTTATACGCTTTACAAGATTTTCTTAAAGTGATTTCATCTAAAATATAAAGAGGAGTATCATATTTATTAACTAATTCTTCTATAGAACATCCACCAACTGATAATTTCCCATCTACTTCAATGGATGTAGTAACAGGTACGATATTTCTGTTGGGACTTTCTTTATCAATTTTCTGTTTTAAAAAGGATTTTTCTTCCATAAAAAAAATTTATATAAAAGTTATAATAAATAGTCATAATTTTATAATGACTCTAAATTTAAATTTTTGATTAAAAATATTATAAAATGATATCTATTAAACAAATAAGTGAGAAAGATATTGATTTATGTTATGAGTTAGATTCAAATACTATTTCTCTATGGAGTAAAAAACAATGGGCTAATGAGTTTAAACATAAGAGTACAATAATATTTGGATTATTAATTACAAATTTAGTTGTAGGAATATGTGTTTTTAAAATTGTTGTAGATGAAGCTCAGATAAATTATTTTGTAATAGATCAGAAATTTAGGAAAAGAGGTTTTGGGTCCTACCTAATGAGATATTTAATAAAACGATGTGAAAAGTTAAATGTAAATAGATTATTATTGGAAGTCTCCCGGAAAAATGTTAATGCTGAAAGATTTTATACCCGTTTTGATTTTTCTACTGTAGGAATAAGAAAAAATTACTACAAAGATGGTTCAGATGCTCTTTTAAAAGAAAAAAAAATAACAACAAAATAATTTAAATATTAATTGTTCGGATAACCAGAATGCCTGAAATTACTATAATTTATTGCTATATCATTAAAAAAGTTATTTTTCATTGAATAAAATTTACTTTTGGGTATTCACAAAAGCTCATTCTGAACACAAAATTGACATATTACTGGTAGGTTATTAGTAAGGTTTTGATCTTCTAATGTTTGAAAGATTTACAGAAAAGGCAATAAAAGTCATTATGCTTGCTCAAGAGGAGGCTAGAAGACTTGGCCATAATTTTGTTGGAACAGAACAAATTTTATTAGGTTTAATCGGAGAAGGTACAGGTGTTGCAGCTAAGGTTCTCAAATCTCTTGGTGTAAATTTAAAAGATTCAAGAATTGAAGTTGAAAAAATTATAGGTAGAGGTTCAGGGTTTGTTGCGGTTGAAATACCTTTTACACCAAGAGCTAAAAGAGTTTTAGAGTTGTCACTCGAAGAAGCTCGTCAATTAGGTCATAATTATATTGGAACGGAACATTTACTACTTGGTTTAATAAGAGAAGGAGAGGGAGTAGCAGCTAGAGTGCTTGAAAATCTTAGTATTGACCTTACAAAAGTTAGAACTCAAGTTATAAGAATGCTTGGTGAAACTGCTGAAGTTGGTACTGGACCTAATTCAAATAAAGGTAACTTAAAAACTGCTACTCTTGATGAATTTGGAACTAATCTTACAAAATTAGCAAGTGAATCAAAACTAGATCCTGTTGTTGGTCGTTACGCAGAGATAGATCGTGTAGTCCAAATTTTGGGTAGAAGAACTAAAAATAATCCCGTTCTTATAGGAGAACCTGGTGTAGGTAAAACAGCTATTGCAGAAGGTCTAGCCCAAAGAATACAGATGGGAGATATTCCTGACATTCTTGAAGATAAAAGAGTTTTAACTCTAGATATAGGTCTTTTGGTTGCAGGTACAAAATATAGAGGTGAATTTGAAGAAAGATTAAAAAAAATAATGGAAGAAATTAAATCTGCGGGTAATGTAATACTTGTAATAGATGAGGTACATACTTTAATTGGTGCAGGTGCTGCTGAGGGTGCTATAGACGCAGCAAATATTTTGAAACCAGCATTAGCAAGAGGAGAACTTCAATGTATTGGAGCAACAACTCTCGATGAATATAGAAAACATATTGAAAGAGATGCTGCTTTAGAAAGAAGATTTCAACCTGTAATGGTAGGGGAACCATCAATTGAAGATACAATCGAAATCTTAAAAGGTCTTAGAGAACGTTATGAACAACATCATCGTCTAAAAATCACTGATGATGCTTTAGAAGCCGCTGCACATCTTGGAGATCGTTACATATCTGATAGGTTTTTACCAGATAAGGCTATAGATCTTATAGATGAGGCAGGTAGTAGAGTTCGTCTAATAAACTCTAAACTGCCACCTGAGGCTAAACAAATAGATAAAGAATTAAGACAAATCCAAAAACAAAAGGAAGAATCTGTAAGAGACCAAAATTTTGATCAAGCTGGCCAATTAAGAGAAAAAGAGATGGAATTGACTGCAAAAATCAAAGAAGTTCTTGATAATAAAAAAGAATCAACAACTGAGGATAAAGTCTCTAATGAAAATAATAATTCAGGTAAAAATGATTCAAATATCCTACAAAGTCCTTTGGTAAGTGAAGAGGATGTTGCTCATATCGTTGCATCTTGGACTGGTGTGCCTGTACAGAAATTAACAGAAACAGAATCAGTCAAACTCCTTAACATGGAGGAAACACTTCATCAAAGGCTAATTGGACAGGACGAAGCTGTAAAGGCTGTCTCTAGAGCTATTAGAAGAGCAAGAGTAGGTTTGAAAAATCCAAATAGACCCATTGCAAGCTTTATATTTTCTGGCCCAACTGGTGTGGGTAAAACTGAACTTACTAAATCACTAGCCTCATATTTCTTTGGAAGTGAAGAAGCAATGATTAGATTAGATATGTCAGAATTTATGGAAAGACATACAGTTAGCAAACTTATTGGTTCGCCTCCAGGTTATGTCGGTTTTAATGAAGGTGGTCAACTTACTGAGGCTGTTAGAAGACGTCCTTACACTGTTGTTTTATTTGATGAAGTTGAGAAAGCTCATCCTGATGTATTTAATTTATTATTGCAACTTCTTGAGGATGGTAGATTAACTGATTCCAAAGGTAGAACTGTCGATTTTAAAAATACTTTGTTAATAATGACTTCTAATATTGGTTCAAAAGTGATCGAAAAAGGTGGTGGGGGGTTAGGATTTGAGTTCTCAGGCGATTCTGTTGAAGATAGCCAATACAATAGAATAAAATCTTTAGTTAATGAGGAATTAAAGCAGTACTTTAGGCCTGAATTTTTGAATAGACTTGATGAAATAATTGTATTCAGGCAATTAACTAAAAATGAAGTGAAAGAAATTGCAGAAATAATGTTGCAAGAGGTTTTTTCACGTCTACAAGATAAGGGTATTAAATTAAATGTGACTGATGCTTTCAAAGAAAGGCTAGTAGAGGAGGGTTATAATCCTTCATACGGAGCTAGACCATTAAGAAGGGCTGTTATGAGATTATTAGAAGATAGTTTGGCTGAAGAAGTTCTTTCTGGCAGAATTAAAGACGGAGATAGTGCTCTAGTCGATATAGATGATAATAAAAAAGTAACAATCAACATATCTTCTGAAGAATCTTCTCAAGAGTTGGCTAGTGCTAACGTTTAAATAATATAGTGTAAATATGCAGTTTATTTCTCCAGAAATCATTTTTAGGGGAAATGACGCTTGGGAAAAAGCTTTGCCTCAAGTTACTCAACTAACAAAAAGTCCATTAATTTTAGGAAGAAGCCTTCAAACTAATAATCTGAGAAATTGTCTAGTTAGAGATTTGAAAAACCAAAATCTCAATGTAAGTACGGCTAATTTACAGTTTGATTGTTGCTATGAAGACATAACAAGAATTAAAAAAATCATCTTAAAAAACAATAATGATTCTGTTATAGCCGCTGGAGGTGGCAAAGTTCTGGATGCTGGTAAATATTTAGCGGAATTGTTTGACATACCCTGCATTACAGTTCCTCTAAGTGCTTCTACATGCGCAGGCTGGACTGCTTTATCAAATATTTATACAAAAAATGGCCAATTCATAAATGATTTCGCACTAAGATCTTGTCCAAAAGTCTTGGTATTTGATCATAAATTCATTCAAACAGCTCCATCAAGAACACTCGCGAGTGGAATAGCAGATGCTTTGGCAAAATGGTATGAATCCTCACTGACAAGTTCAACAATAGATGATGGTCTTGTTCAACAAGCAATTCAGATATCAAGAGTTTTAAGAGATCAGCTTCTAATAGATGGTGAAAAAGCCTTTAAGGCTGAATTCGAAAATAATTCTTCATGGCGAAATACCATTGAAGCTTGTGGACTTACAGCGGGATTAGTAGGTGGTATTGGGGGAGAAAAGTGCCGGACAGCTGCGGCTCATGCTCTTCATAATGCAATTACTCAGATAATTACTCCGAATAAATTCTTTCATGGTGAGATTGTTGGAGTTGGAATATTATTACAATTAAGACTTGAAGAAATGAAAAATAATAATAAATTAGCTGATCAATCTATTAAACAATTGTTAGAACTAATGAAGAAGTTAAATTTGCCAACTACCATTGCTCAATTAGGGATTAATGTCTTTGAAAATCAAAATCTAGATAAAATTGCTGATTTTACTTGTAGAGACAAATCTGAGATTCACTTCTTGCCTTTTGAAATTAATAAACAGGATATAATTGAGGTTATTTCAAATTTTGAACAGCAAATAATCAAAATATAATCACTTCCTTGACTAAAACCTATCCCAAGCATTCTTGTGATTTAAATGTTGAATTTTTCGATAATGCCAGAATGTCACTTATAGATCCTTTAGGGCTTTATTTAGCGAATGACGTTAAGTGGATAAAACTTAATCAAAAATGGAATTCTATGAAATTCCCAGTAGTTATAGGTGGTAAAGGTCGACCAATACTTCTTTTACATGGCTTTGATAGTAGTTTTTTAGAGTTTAGAAGAATATATCAGTCACTTAAAAGGAATTTCCAAGTTATCATACCGGACTTGTTAGGTTTTGGTTTTAGTCCAAGAAGCGCATCAAAAGAATACAATCCCTCAAAAATAATTTTAAATTTAATTGATCTCCTTGAGCTCTTAAAAATAACAAATAATCTGAAAATTATTGGTGCCTCTATGGGAGGATCAACAGCTTTAAAACTTGCTTCAGAGATGCCAAATTCTATAGAAAAAATTATACTCTTATCTCCTGCAGGACTTTTTGGAGAACCTAAGAATATCCCTTTCCCGTTTAATCAACTAGGAGCCTCATTTTTAGGTATACCTAAAGTCAGAAGAAGTCTTTGTAGGCAAGCATTTGCTTATCCTGATAAATGTGTTGGTGAAATGGAAGAGCAAATTGCATCGATTCATCTTGGTTGTAAAGGATGGAGGAATTCACTTGCATCATTTGCAAAAAGTGGAGGTTTTGCAGGAACATATAAATACATACAAAATTTTCCAATAAAAACAATATGTGGAGAGAATGATCGCATTCTTGGAAAAAATGAGATTTCAAATATAAAAAAAATTGAAAGATTAAATTTTGTAGGTTTGCAAAATTGTGGTCATCTTCCTCATGTAGATCTACCGTCATTGTCTAGTAAAATAATTCTTGATTATTTTTGTAGTTAAAAAAGTTTAGATTAATTAAAATATTTGATAATTATAAAGATGTAATATAAAACAGATGGAGTAAAAATATAGCTATCAATTCGGTCAAGAATACCTCCATGACCAGGTAAAAAAGTTCCGGAATCTTTTATTTTCGCATCTCTTTTCATCATTGATTCAATTAAATCTCCAACTAATGCCATAAGAGAAATCAAGATTCCATAAAATATCCCAACTAAAAATGGATTTTCCCAATTAAGTAAAAATGCGAAAAATATAGCTAGTAAAATTGAGCAGGATATTCCCCCAATTAAACCTTCTACAGTTTTACTAGGAGATATTGGAGAAAGAGATCGTTTGCCAAATGACTTCCCAATGAAATAAGAACCTATATCACTTGCAACAATTAAAAAACAAGAAGTCAAGGTCAAATTTAGACCCGAAGTACTTGATAAATTTTCTAATGAAAAAAACTCTTTATTTGAACTTAATATCACTGATTCTAATCCTCTTAATTTAATCCAGTAACTAGGTAGAAATCCTAAATAGAATAAACCAAAAATTGAGGCCGCTATATCGGAAATCGTTCCAGATTTAGGCTGTAAAAGTAACCAAGTGCAAATTCCAACTGCACAAATAGGTAAAATAGAATTTGATATCTCACTTTCAAGTAAACCTATGCTCTCAAGGTAAGTAGTAATAATAATGACGAAACATGAAAATAATGTAGTTTTTGTAGCTGGCTTTATTCCTTTGAATTCAGCCATTCTAAAAAATTCTAATAATGCTAAATAAGTAAGTAATGCAGTTGCAAATGTAAAAAACCATCCTCCTAATAAAACAACAATTAATCCAAAAATTCCTATTAGTAATCCGCTTCTAAATCGCATATCTAAATTTATAGATTTATATGACTCTTATATTAAAATTTAACAGATCTTTGTTGCATAAACTTTGATTATTTATCCAATTAAACCTATCGATGTCTATCCTCTCTCCAGGAACTAGTAAAGGTATCCCTGGAGGATAAGGACAAATAATATCTCCAGAAATTTCATTTAATGATTGCGAAAAAGGAATACTACGAGTCTTACTTCTCCAAGCAATTCCAATTTCAATTTCTGGCTCTTGAACTAATTCAAAAGGTGATTTGAAAACTTTTAAATTTTTAAATTGTCTTTTATTTAAGAGGAGTTTGTTCCATAACTTTTCAAATAAATTTGCAAAATCTTTATGCTTTCCAAATCCCAAGCAAAAAGTTAGGGTAGTCATTTCTGGCAATTCAGCAATAAGACCATTGCTATAAAAAAAACTGTCAGCTGTAAAACCATCAATTCCAGCTTTAGAAGTATTTAATATTATCTTTAAAGGATCTTGGGTTTCAATGAGAGGTACATTTTTTTCTATTAGTTTTTTGTAGATTCTTTTTGCTTCTAAAATTCTTTTTTGGTATTTTGAGCAACTTTTTTTATTAAGCCAGTCTTTAATAGATTCTTCGCAAGAAGAAAGTAATAAAGAACTTGGACTAGTAGTTTGAAGCAAATTAATACTTTTGATTAAATTATTCTCATTTACTAGATCGCCCTTGTACCAAAGTGCCGCCGTTTGAGTTAATCCGTTGAGCGACTTATGTAATGAGTGAACAACTAAATCAGCATTAGATAATAAAGCTGACTTTGGTAAATCTAGGTTTTCACAAAAAAGAAAATAAGATCCATGAGCTTCATCAACCAATACAGGTAAATTTTTTTGATGACAAAGATCTATTAAGGGATCTAGATTTCCTGTATAACCATGATAAGAGGGACTTACAAGAATCACCCCTACAATTTTTTTCTTGTCAATAGTTATTTTTCTAAATACATTTTTCAACCAGTTTGTTGTTACAGGTTTATAATGACCAGTTTCTGATGAAAACTCTAGGTCAAAGAATATTGGAATTATGTTTTGCATCGCGCAAGTCTTAATAACACTAATGTGAACATTCCTTGGCATTAGAATAGCTTCGCCAGGATTTGCTAAAGCAATTACTGCTGATTGTAATAAACCCGAGGCTCCATTAACTCCAAAAAAACACCCTTTCGCCATAAATTTTTCAGTGAATTCTCTTCGTGATTCGGCAATTAATCCGCTTTTGGATAATGGTGATCCTAGTTCTGGTAGTTCAGGTAAGTCCCAACTCCCAGGAGGATTACTTAATAATTTGACTAATTTATTGGGTAACGCTTCCCCTCTGTAATGAGACGGAAAGAAGAGCGACTTTAAATATTTTTTAGTTAGAAAAGATGAAATACTCATAAAGTATTATTGACCCATATAGAATAAAAGGAATTTAGTTCTTCTTTGATATTTTTTAATTTTAATGACGAGATCTTATTCAAAATATTCGGCAAAAGAAGACTTGATTTGGCTGATTTTAAGACCATGGATTTTTGTCCCAAGAGTTTTATATATCCTTTTAACTTTTATTTTTCTTTTTTTAAGAATACTTTTTCAAGGTAACAGTAAAAGTAAAATTGTACAGAAAAATCTCTCAAAATATCTTTTCGACGTAATAACAGATTTAGGTCCCTGCTATATAAAGTTAGGCCAAGCTCTTTCAACTAGACCCGACCTTGTTCGACAAGATTGGCTTACTGAACTAACAAACTTACAGGATAATCTCCCACCTTTTGAACACAAAATCGCTTTGAAAATAATTGAAGAGGAACTTGGAGCTCCTGCTAATGAACTATTTGTTGAGTTCCCAGATAGTCCTGTGGCTTCTGCAAGCCTAGGACAAGTCTATAAAGCCAAAATAAAAAATAATAATTTTGTTGCTGTGAAAGTACAAAGACCCAATTTGTACTTTTTAATAAGAAGAGATGTTGTTATTTTGAGGTCTTTAGCAACCTTTTTATCACCACTTCTGCCGTTAAATATTGGCGTTGGAATTGGAGAAATAATTGACGAATTTGGCAGGGCTCTTTTCGATGAAATTGATTATGAAAAAGAGGGGCAAAATGCTTTGAAGTTTGCCGATTTATTCAAAGAAAATCCCAATGTTTTTATTCCTAAATTAGAAAAACAGTTTTCAGCTAAAAGGATTATTACAACCTCTTGGATTGAGGGAGTTAAGTTGAGAGACAGGGAGTTATTAGAAGAAAATAACCTTATACCTGCTTCATTCATAAAAACTTGTGTAATCAGTGGTCTTCAACAATTATTTGAATATGGATATTTTCATGCAGACCCACATCCTGGAAATATGTTTGCGCTCAAGGGGGGGAGTTCGGATTGTGGGAATTTAGCTTATGTAGATTTTGGAATGATGGATACAATAACAAATTCAGATAGACTAACTCTAATAAAGGCAATAGTTCATATTATTAACGAAGAATACTATTTACTTGCAAAAGATTTTCAGAAATTAGGTTTTTTAACTAAAGACCAAGACCTTCAAAAACTTGTTGAACCATTAAAAGAAGTTCTAGGCGGTTCTCTAAGTGCTGAAGTTGGTAATTTTAACCTTAAGAATGTAACAGATAAATTTTCAAAACTTATGTATTCTTATCCTTTTAGAGTACCAAGTAGATTTGCATTAATAATAAGAGCAGTTGTTAGCCAAGAAGGATTGGCTCTAAGACTAGATCCTGAATTTAAAATATTAAAAATTGCATATCCCTACATAGCTAAAAAACTTCTTACTGATAATTCTGAAGAGATTTTAGGAATTCTTTTAGAAGTAGTTTTTGATAATGAAGGCCGAATTCAGATAGAAAAAGTTGAAAGCTTATTAAATATTTTATTTAAAGATTCTGATAATATTAATTCAGACCTCATACCTGTTGCTAATGCCGGATTGAAATTATTTATTAGTAAAAAAGGTTCGGATGTTAGAAAAAATCTTCTTTTAAGTCTTATTAAAGATGACAAATTAGAACTTAGTGATGCAAAAAAACTTATAGGTTTAATTAGAGATACCTTTAGCCCCTTGAATATTGCCAAAAGTGCAGTTCAAAATATTATTTCTGCAGTTTAGTTTATTATATTAATTTAAGGTTATTAAATAATGATTTTTGATTTATTAATTGATTAAAATTAAAAAATACCTATCTCTAAAATTGAGTCTCCAAAAAACTAATTTTCAAGTTTCCTATTTTATGACCTTAATAAAGGTTATAGGAAATTAATACAAAATAAAAGATTTGAGAACATTAAATGAATTTTTTTAAAAATCTATTTTTATTTAATAAAAAAGTTGAAAATAAGAAAGGGTTGAGTGAGGGAGTCGATCAATATAGGGAAATTGCTCAGTTAATAAAAGAGGCAAGAGTCGAAAAAAATCTAACCATCCAAGAGTTGGCAAAGATTTCAAAAATTCCTGCACAAACAATAAATTACATTGAAAATAATAATGAAAAATTTATACCTAAATATCCCTTTATAAGATCAATATTAATTAAATTAGAGCAATGCTTATCATTAAAAAAAAATACATTAATAAAATTAACATTTAAAAAGGAAGAAACTTTTAAGACAGATAGAAAAGAATTTATTTTTAGCAAATTTGACCTTATAAATACTTGGCAAGGAACTTTATTCTATTTTCTTATATTAATTTTTACTATATTTATCTTAAAGAGATATTTTATTTTAAATGTAAATGTTATTGAGATTCAAAATATTGAAAATAAAATCATTAAGAAATAATGTTCAAAATTCCTTGTTTCTAATTCTCCCAGAATCATGTCCTAGCTCACTATAAAATCTAATATTAGATTCTATTTCCTCTAAAGATTGATTTAACTTCCAATTCCAGTTGTTTCTTATAGTCCCAGGTTTATTTAATCTACATGAATCGTCTAAAGACAATATATCTTGTATAGGTGCAATAAAAAGATTAGCATTTGAGCGCATGCCAATTTCAATCAAACTCCATGCGGGATTTTCTGAAAAATTAAACTCTTCTCTTATTCTTGATTTTGTGTGGCTGTCTAAACATTCCCACCATGAGATGGAAGTAGAGTTGTCATGAGTACCTGTATAAATAACCCAATTTTCTCCTTGAATATTCTTAGGTAAATAGGGATTATCTTCATTGCCATCAAAAGCGAATTGCAATATTTTCATCCCAGGCAGTTCAAATTTTTCCCTTAATTTTTCTACATCTGGAGTAATAACTCCTAAATCTTCAGCGATAATTGGTAGATGGTCAACCTCTAAATCAATTTGAAGTTTATTTAAAAGTGTTCTTCCTGGAGAATTTATCCATTTACCACAAATAGCTGTTTTAGAATCACCTCTAACTTTCCAGTATCCTGCAAGACCTCTAAAATGATCTAATCTTAACAAGTCAACAAGTTCAAATTGCCTTTTAAATCTTTTTCTCCACCAATCGAAGTTAGTCCTTTTATGTTTTGACCAAAAGTAAGTTGGGGTACCCCATAATTGTCCTGTTGATGAAAAATAATCCGGTGGCACACCACTTTGAAAGATTAAATCTCCATCATTAAGAATTGAAAATAGTGATTTATTACTCCATACGTCAGCACTATCTCTAGAAACATAAAATGGTAAATCTCCTATTAACTTTACGTTATTTGATTTAGCAAAGTTTTTTATATCTCTCCATTGCTCATCTAAATGCCATTGTATTAATTTTTTAACAAGAATCTCTTCACTTTTTTTTTTAATCCATGATTTTAAAAACTCGTTATTTTTTAACTTAAATTTTTTAGGCCATTGCCACCAAGGCAACATATTAAACTCCTCTCTTATAACAATAAATGTTGCATAATCTTCAACCCAAGAATTCTGATTTATCCAATTGGAGAAATTACCTTTTCTGTTTTCAGATTGTGAATGCCAACCTTGCAAAAGGAGGTCACCTAATTTTTTTGTTAATTCATCAGCAACATTAAAATCAAAATGATTTTTATTATGAATTGTGGATCCTAATTCTTCTTTACTAGAACTCAAGATATAACCTTTCTCGATTAAATCATCCATATCAAGAAACCATGGGTTCAGTGCAAAACTTGATGGTGAACTATAGGGAGATCCTGTCGAGTCAGGAGGCGAAAGAGGTAAAAATTGCCAGTATTCAATACCATGCTTATGAAGCTTTTTTATCCACTCTTTAGCCCCTTTTCCAAAAGTTCCACAAACTCTACCCCCAGGTATGCATGATGGATGCATTAGTACCCCTAATGATCTATCTGAAAGAGCTTTTTTTATAAGCATGGTTTTTATTATATTTTGATTCCTTGCAATTAAATTGATATTAATTCTCTAAGTTAAACAATATACAAATTCTTTTTAATTGACAATTATCTTTTTAAAAGATTTTCTCTGAGTTCAAATTAAATTCTGTTTTTTGTCCAAATTTTCTTACATTATTCATAATGAATGTGACTTTTGAAAAGATCTAGTCATTATCTTTTGCGAAATTCACATAAACGACTACGATAAGTATATAGTTTTACAGTGCAAATTTCGTGACAAGTTTTATCACGGCAGTGCAGAATAAAGAATCGAACTTTAATCTAACTAATAGTAGATTAAGACTAGTGAGTGGGACAACAAATCCTAAGTTGGCTGAAGAGATTGCATCATATTTAGGGATTGAGAATGTACCTTTAATATCTAAAAGATTTGCTGATGGAGAGCTTTATGTCCAGATTCAGCAATCTATTAGAGGTTGCGATGTATTCCTAGTACAACCCACATGCGCCCCTGTAAACGATAGTTTAATGGAACTCATGATTATGGTTGATGCTTGCAAAAGGGCTTCTGCAAGACAAATTACTGCAGTAATTCCTTATTTCGGATATGCAAGGGCAGATAGAAAGACTTCGGGGAGAGAATCTATAACTGCAAAACTTACTGCTAACTTACTTGAAAAATCAGGAGTTGATAGAGTTCTTGCTATGGATTTACATTCGGCTCAAATACAAGGTTATTTTGATATTCCGTGCGATCATATTTACGGTTCACCTGTTTTGATTGATTATTTAGAAACTTTAAATTTAGAGGAGGTAGTTGTCGTTTCTCCAGACGTGGGAGGAGTTGCAAGAGCAAGAGCATTTGCAAAATTAATGAAAGATGCACCTTTAGCTATAATTGATAAAAGAAGATCTGCTCATAATGTAGCCGAAAGTCTTACTGTCATAGGAGAAGTGAAAGGGAAAACGGCTATTCTTATAGACGATATGATAGATACGGGCGGTACAATCTGTTCTGGAGCTAATTTATTAAAAAAAGAAGGAGCTAATAGAATATTTGCATGCGCTTCACATGCTGTATTCTCTCCGCCTTCTTATGAAAGATTAAGTACAAAGAATTTATTTGAACAAGTTATTGTGACTAACAGCATACCTACTCTTGTTAAAGAAAATTTCCCTCAGTTAAAAGTCCTTTCTGTTGCAAATATGCTTGGTGAAGCTATTTGGAGAATCCATGAAGAAAGTTCCGTTAGTTCAATGTTCAGATAATAAATTTATTATTTCTTGCTTTCTTTAATAATTTGCTTCACCCTTTTTTCATAATCACTCTTTATTTTCTTTGGTATGCTGTCAGGACAAATATTTAGTGCACTTCCAACAATCTGGAGTGTGCCTGCGTTATATAATCTTTTTTCGTCAAGTTTTTCCTTACCTAGTTCTTTAATAGTTCCACCATGTTTTCCAATTATTACATTTGCAAAAGTAGCGCTAGCAATGCCAAGAGCTTTATTAAATTCGACCTCAGCTCTTGAAGCTATACAAAGATAAGATGCCCCCATTTGTCGATATAGGAAAAGATCTTTTTCAGACGCAGCAATTAAATTTTTTTCAGCTTTAATTTGTCTATTTATATTAGATACCTCAAAAAGTGAAAAGGGTATAATTAGACAAATTCCTAAAAGTTTAAAAATTATTTTTGAATAAAAATTAATACTCATTAATTAATACATTTATTTCACGATAACATTTTACTTTTAATGTTAATTGATAAAAAGAACTTATTTAATAATTTTTATTTCGTGATGATTTTCTACTATTTTAAGTTTATTTTTCTTCCAGGAATATATAACCCTATACCTATAATTATCTGAATCCACAAGCCTTGTATGTTCCAGAATATACCAATCTTCGTATGAAGATTCAAAAATCATTTCGTGTTCATCTACCTGCTTTATATTTGAAATCCCTTCATCATTACTTAAATAAAAATTTGCCCTCATAAGTTGATGCCCCCTTAAGAATGCATGCATTTCTCCTCTTTCTTGATATTGAGGATTATCCTCAAAGAAATTATATTTTTTTTCTGGATACCAATTGAATTTATAGTGGGATTCCCACTCAGATTTATTTTCAAGAGCTTGTATATTTATATTCATACACAAGTTATATGTCTTTTGTCCTTCATTTAGAAAATATGTTCTATTAGATTTCCACAACCCAATATTCCTCGAAAACCATCTTTTTAAATTACTGTTTAAACTAATTTCTGGAGAATCATTTTCACCAAAATCTAGATTTTTCTTTTGATTAATGACAACCATATATAAATAAGTCCTATTTATTTCATAGCTTATCTGTAGAATAAAAATAAATATCTTAATGTGTTCATAAGGATTAACAGCTTTTCAACACTTCAGGGAAAATCATTTGAATGATAAAAAAGAGCTAAAATTAATACTTGTAGTTGCTAGAAATCAACTTTCTAGTAATGATATTAAATCTTTAATAGCTTATTTAGAGTCAGATGATTGTGGATTTGAGATATCTCTGCAGATTTCCGATCCAACAGAACAACCGGAATTACTTGAATTACATAGATTAGTTGCTATTCCCGCACTCATAAAGGTTTCACCAGGTCCAAAGCAAATATTTGCTGGAAGCAATATTTTCTCTCAGTTACAGAAATGGTTGCCAAGATGGACACAGGAAGGCTTGACAAAAAATCTAGGGATAAATTTGCAACCGTCCAAAATGGATTCAATAAGAACTCAAAAAGAATTTCTTCTGGAAGATGAACTTCTTGTTTTAAGACAAGAAAATGAGACATTAACAAAAAGAATAGAATCGCAGGAAAGATTATTAAGAATGGTAGCGCATGAATTGAGAACTCCCTTAACGGCTGCTACATTGGCTGTCCAAAGTCAAAAACTTGGACAAATAGATATTTCAAAATTGCAAGAGGTAATTAAAAGACGTTTAGAAGAAATAGAACTCCTATCTCAGGATCTTTTAGAAGTTGGAACAACCAAGTGGGAGGCTTTATTTAACCCTCAGAAAATTGACTTAGGTAATATTAGTGCTGAAGTGATACTCGAATTAGAAAAATTCTGGAGGTTAAGGAATATTGAAATCGATACTGATATTCCATCTGATCTGCCAAGTGTATTCGCAGATCAAAGAAGAATGAGGCAAGTTTTTTTAAATTTAATTGAAAATGCTATAAAATTTTCTAAAGATTCCGGATCAATAAAAATTACTATGATCCACAAGACAAATCAATGGGTAGAAATAACAATTTGTGACAAAGGTGCCGGTATTCCCGTAAGTGAACAAAAAAGAATTTTTCTAGATAGAGTTAGACTCCCACAGACTTCTGAAGGAACTTCAGGATTTGGGATTGGGTTATCAGTATGCAGGAGAATAGTACAAGTCCATGGAGGAAGAATATGGGTCGTATCTGAGATTGGTGTCGGTTCTTGCTTCCATTTTACTGTTCCTGTGTGGCAAGGACAAAATAAAGAGCAACAATACTTGACGAAAGGCTAGCTTTACTCTTAATTTTAATAAGCTGTTCTGCTAATTTCCTGGCCCCATCGTCTAGAGGCCTAGGACACCTCCCTTTCACGGAGGCGACAGGGGTTCGAATCCCCTTGGGGCTATTTTTAAAAAATAAAAAACTAATTTTCTGAGGATTTTGCTTGCCTATCTACTGCTATCAGATTTTCTGAAAGATCTTTTTTAAGTCTCTTTTCGATCATACCTATAGGCATCCACTGACACCCTTGGACAGTAAGATCGTAAATTAATGAGTTTTTTGAAGTATTTTTAATATTTTGAATTTTCCAACTACCTTCAAATTTTCTAAAGTCTCCTTTAATTAAACTGAATTTTAAAAGGCCAAGCTCCCTATCTTCAAATAAATTGATAGTTACTTCAGCAGAAAATTTCATACCTAGAAAATCCTGAGCTCCAACTTGTTTGAGTTGAACATTATTTTTCTTTTGATATATTTTTTTACTTGATAAAAGATTAGGTATGTAAAGATTTAGGCGATCATAATCTGTTAAAACATTCCACAAAGAGTCTAAACTTGCAGAAGTTGTAAGTTGCGCTGCAAGTCTCCTTGTTCCGCCGGGAAGCTTTTCCATAGTTTGCTCAATTGTCCTGTAATCATTTTTTGAATGATCTACTGATTCTTGAGGATTAATCATAAATAAATTTTTTAATAAGATAAAAAATTATTTCTGTGTAACTATACAGATAAAAACAACAAATACTGAAAAATAAAAATATTTTCATCAAATTATTCCGATCTCAAAACGTAACCATTTTTGTGAAATCACTACAAATTAAACTACAAATTGATAATCTTTTATAAAAGAAATCTTTAAAATGTACTCACAAGCAAAAGTAATCGCAGGCGGACTAGCTCATATACCAGTAGTAATAGGTGTTTTTTATTTTATACTCACAACTTTTAATAAAAGAGCTTTAAAATTTGTTGAAGAGACAAAAACAAAAAAAACAGAGGCAAAACCTGTGGAACCTCAAAAAGTGACTGTTTTAAAAACAGAAGCTCCAAAAACAGAAGCCCCAAAAACAGAATCCCCAAAAACAGAATCTTTAAAAGAAGTGAAGAAAAAGCATGCAGATGTTCCAGTTAATATCTACAGGCCTAAAACACCTTATGAAGGAACAGTAATTGAAAACTACAGTCTCCTTAAAGAAGGGGCAATCGGTAGAGTGAATCACATTACTTTCGACCTCAAAGATAGTGATCCATTCTTAAACTATGTAGAGGGTCAAAGTATTGGTATTATGCCAGCAGGGGAAGATACAAATGGGAAGCCTCATAAATTAAGACTTTACTCAATTGCAAGTACTAGACATGGGGACAATTTCAATGGAAATACAGTTTCTCTTTGTGTTAGACAGCTTCAGTACGAAAAAGATGGCGAAACCATTAATGGTGTATGTTCTACTTATTTATGCGATATTAAGCCTGGAGATAAAGTAAAAATTACAGGCCCTGTGGGTAAAGAGATGCTTCTTCCAGATGAAGAGGATGCGAATATCGTTATGTTGGCTACCGGAACTGGAATAGCACCTATGAGAGCATATTTAAGAAGAATGTTCGAGGCAACTGAGAAAGAAAAAAACAATTGGAACTTTAAAGGTAAAGCATGGTTATTTATGGGTGCTCCGAAATCAGCTAATTTGTTATATGAGGAAGATCTTCAAAGATATCTAACTGATTACCCAGAAAATTTCAAATACACAAAAGCTATTAGTCGTGAGCAGCAAAATGCAAAGGGTGGAAGAATGTATATTCAAGACAGAGTTTTAGAATCAGCAAATGAGCTTTTCAATATGATTGAAGATGAGAAGACACATATATATCTTTGTGGATTAAAGGGTATGGAGCCTGGGATAGATGAAGCTATGACAAAGGCGGCTGAAGAAAAGGGATTAAACTGGTCAGAGTTAAGGCCCCAACTCAAAAAGGCAGGAAGATGGCACGTAGAAACTTATTAAACTTTTGATTTTTTTTTAAGTTTCAGTTACCAAATACTTTTTGGTTTAGACACAATATGTAGCTAATCTTTGAAAAAAAGAGGATTTTAATAAAAGAATACTAAAAATATGCCTTCAACTTTAGGTAATCCTCTAAGATTAGGTTTACGGCAGGAAAGAGTTATATCTCCACAAACCTTAGTAATATTTGGAGCCAGTGGAGACCTTACTCATAGAAAATTAATACCAGCCTTATTTGAACTCTATTTGCAAAGAAGAATTCCTAGTGAATTTGGAATAGTTGGTTGTGCGAGAAGACCTTGGAATGATAATGAGTTTAGAGAAAAGATGAAAGTAAAGCTATTTAATCAAATATCTGGCAAAGAGAAGGAGTGGGAGGAATTTTCTAATTATCTTTTCTACGAACCAGTTGACTTACAACAAAGTGATCATCTCGTAAGGCTTTCAAAAAGATTAAATGAAATTGATAAAACACAAGCTACCCATGGTAATAGAACATTTTATCTATCAGTTTCTCCGAATTTCTATGCAAGTGGATGTAAAGCTCTTAAAGCAGCTGGACTTTTAGATGACCCAAAGAAAAGTCGTTTAGTGATTGAAAAACCTTTTGGAAGAGATTATTCAAGTGCAAAAAAATTGAATAAGATCGTTCAAAGTTGTGCTGAAGAAAGTCAGATTTATAGGATTGATCATTATTTAGGTAAAGAGACAGTTCAAAACATTCTTGTTTTGAGGTTTGCAAATACTATTTTTGAACCAATCTGGAATAGAAATTACATATCAAGTGTTCAAATCACTTCATCTGAAACGGTTGGTGTTGAAGATAGAGCAGGTTATTACGAAAGCTCAGGCGCTTTAAGAGATATGCTTCAAAATCATATGACTCAAATGCTTGCTGTAACTGCTATGGAACCTCCTGGGAAATTCGAACCAGAAGCAATTCGAAATGAAAAAGCTAAAGTTCTTCAAGCTTCAAAACTTGCTGACGAAAATGAACCTTGGAATTCTTGCATAAGAGGTCAATATGGAGAGGGAGGAAATATATCAAATCGACTTAAAGGATATAGGCAGGAAGATGGTGTTCATTGTAATAGCACTACAGAAACCTATATAGCAACAAAAATTTTCGTTGATAACTGGCGTTGGCAAGGAGTACCTTTTTATTTAAGAACAGGTAAAAGACTACCCAAAAGACTTGGAGAAATAGTCTTGACTTTTAAAGACGTTCCTGTTCATTTATTCGAATCAACAATTATAAATCCTGCACCAAATCAGCTTATTCTTAGAATTCAACCAAATGAAGGTGCTACTTTTAAGTTCGAGGTAAAGTCACCTGGTTCTGGAATGAAATCAAGACCTGTTGAGATGGAATTTTCTTATGATGAATCATTTGGAGAACCCTCGGATGAAGGCTATGTAAGGTTATTAGCTGATGCGATGCTTTCTGACCCAACCTTGTTTACAAGAAGTGATGAAGTAGAGGCTGCATGGAAACTTTATACGCCATTAATTGAATTGATGGATAATACACCTTGGAAGTTACCTATTCATAATTATGAATCCATGACTTGGGGCCCCCCAGAGTCTGATCAATTACTTTCAAAAGATAATATTTTCTGGCGCAGACCTTAAATAATGAAACCTCAATTAACACTTCAAACCCCATTAGAGCTTCCTCATCAAGAAATTTCTAATTACCTTAATAAACTATGGATTTCAGAAGATGTAGATAATTCTGGCGCAAACACTTTTTCTTTGATTGTTTGGCAACCTGCTTGGCTAGAGCAATGTTTAGTTCAAAAAGGATTAATAAAAGGACCTATAACAGGTAATTTAAGTCTAGAGATAATTGAAGTAGCTAAAAAATTTATTCTAGATGAGGGTTTGCCTCTCACTACTTCCCTTAACAATGAAGAATTATTGAATTTGTTGAAGGGGAATTTATCTAATAAAGACTTTGAAGACTTCAGAGGACAATTTTTTGAATCATCAATCAGTACATTAAATCCAAGAAGATTAATAACTTTAGCGCCAACGTTAGATAAAAATTCAGATATCAAAACTTTTGTATCCGCTTACTGTCCATTAAGTGATACGCAGACGATACAGCCTATATGTGGGGATTTAGTTGTTATTAGAGGGAGCTCTGCTTCATTAACTCAAAAAGGGTTAAAAATTATTGATGAATTATCTATTGATGAATTACCTTCTTGGTTGTGGTGGAATGGAAGCTTAGATGAATCGCCTGAAATTTTCGAATACTTTATGAATCATGGCCTAAGATTAATAATTGATACAGCACTTGGTTCTCCTAACAGGTGTTTAAAAGTTTTAGATAAATTAATGAAATCTAATAAAGCTATTAATGACTTAAATTGGGTTAGGTTGAAAAATTGGAGGGAATCATTGGCGATGATTTTTGATCCGCCCAAAAGAAGACCAATTTTAGATCATATTACTGATATTGATATTGATATTGCAGGTGATCATATGATTCAAGCTTTGTTTTTGATCTCATGGATAAGCGATAAACTTGGTTGGTCTTTTCTAAAAGTTGAAAGGGATAAAGAATCAACAAAAATAGAATTTGAAAAAATTGGAGGTGAAAAAATTTCTACATTTATTAATCCTTTACCTCTAGGTAATCCAACTATACATTTAGGACAAGTTATTGGATTGAGATTGATTTCGAAAATTAGTGATCTTCAAAAAAATAACACTTGTGTAATACTTGGATGCGAGTCTGTTGAATGTATGAGACTTGAAGCTGGTGGAATGGCTAATATGGAATTAATAGAAAAGGTTGTTCCAAATTCTTTCTCTTCATCAGAATATGATGTTAGTAAATTATTAAGAAGTAGTAGAGGCAATACAAGTCCTCTTTTTGAAAATGCTATTAAAATAGCCATTCAAATATTTAATGAATGTAATAACTAATAAATGCCTTGTGTAATATCTTCTCCTTCAACTGATAGTGGGAAAACCACTTTATCGCTTTTAATATCTTGTTGGGCTTTTTCAAAAGGTATAAAGATGCAAACTTTCAAGGTTGGTCCAGATTACTTAGATCAACAGCAGCTTAGTTCAATTGGCCAACCTATTTGTAGAAATTTAGATGTTTTTTTAAGCGGTAAAGAATGGGTGCAAGAATGTTTCTTTAAGCATTCTTTAGAATATGAATTCTCCTTAATTGAGGGAGCAATGGGCCTTTTTGATGGATTAGGGCCAACAACCTATTCAAGTACCGCAAATGTAGCTAAACTTCTAAATTTGCCAGTAATTTTTATTGTTAATGCTAGAGGACAAGTAGCCTCTCTTTTGGCAACTGTTCGAGGTTTCAGAGATTTCGATAGTGAGTTGACGATGGCCGGAATTGTATTTAACAACGTTAATTCAGATAGACATAAAAAATTAATCGAAGAAGTTTTTAAAAATGAAGATCTAGAAATTCTTGGATTTTTACCATCTGATTTAGAAATAACTTTAAATAAAGCTTATTTAGGATTGATATCTCCATTGGATAGTGGCAAAGAAATTGATATTGAATATTTTGCAAGTTTCGCCGAAAAAAATCTCGATGTATTTTCTCTTAGGAAATTTCTAATGTCTCCTCAAAAGAAAATATTTAATTCTATTAGTTTTGAGGATTTTAAAATTGACAAAAGTAAGCCAATCGCAATCGCAGAAGATAAAATCTTTCATTTTCAATATCCTGAAACTAAGGAGTTTTTGAGTGAATTAGGAATACCTCTTATTTCATGGAGTATTTATGATGACGAAGAAATACCTAAAGAGGCTTCTTCTTTAATTATCCCTGGTGGGTTCCCTGAAAAATATGCTGATCATATAAGTAACTCTAGAAAAAGTTTGAATTCGTTAAGAAAATTCCGCAATAATGGATTTATATATGCTGAGTGTGGAGGAATGATGATTTTAGGAGACTTTATAGAAGATGAAGATGGTAATAATCATAAAATGAGTGGGGTATTACCTTTTAGATCAAAAAAAAGTAAACTTTCTGTAGGCTACAGATACATTGTTGGCTTAAATAATACTCCGATCATTAAACAAAATCAATTAATTAGAGGACATGAATTTCATTATTGGGAAATTGAAAAAAATTTAACTGAATTAAAATTAGTTGAGCAACAGAATAAACTCTCGTCTCCATGGAAAATTAAATCTTGGGAAACTGAATACAAAAATGAAGGTGTTTTCGATAACAAATTACATGCAAGTTGGATTCACTTGCATTTGCCAAGTTCACCAGAACTTGCAAAAAACTTTATAGAAACTACCCAAAAAAGTTTTTCAAACGAATATTATTAATTAATAATTAAATCAAATATTCTCTGAGGTGAACCTAAAAAAAACATTCCAGGTAAAGTAATCAATGGTCCTAAGAAACTTCCTACCAAAACTTCAATTTTTGTATGGCCAAGAGTTTCTTTCAAAAGGATTTCAGATTGAGGGTCTTGTTTTTTTATGAGTTTATTGATTTCTGCAGCTTGAATTCCTGCTGATTTTCGCACTCCACTAGCGTCATACATAACTATCAGTGCTATAGCAACTGCTAATGCGAATATTGAGCTATCAAATCCTAGATCATAACCTATCCCAGAAGTGGCACCAGTTATTAAGGCGGAATGACTTGAAGGCATACCGCCTGTCTCGAAAATAATTCCAAACCTTATTTTTCCAGTTGAAAAGAAATTGAATAAGATTTTAAAAATTTGAGCTAGTAAACAAGATGATACACTCCAGAAAAGAACGGAATTATTAAAAAGGTCAAAAAACTCAGACATAAATTAAAATTATTTATCTATCTCTAGTTGTTATAAAGTCAGCTAGGGATATTAAATACTTTGCATCAGCACCCCAAGGTTCAATTGCTTTTTTTGCTTTTTCTACTAAATCAAATGCTCTTTTTTTTGACTCCTCCATTCCAAGCAATTTAGGGTACGTAGTTTTGTCTGCCAAAAGATCTTTACCTGCAGTTTTACCAAGCTTTTCACTGCTTGAAGTTAGATCAAGAATATCATCTATAATTTGGAAGGCTAACCCAATTCCCTCTGCATATGTTGTCAGAGCTTTTAATAGTTTTTCATCAGCACCTGCAATCATCGCGCCTGTTCTTACGCAAGCTTTTAATAAAGCCCCAGTCTTATGAAGATGAATATACTCAAGGGTTTTAAGGTCAACTTCTTTCCCTTCGCATTCCAAATCAACAACTTGACCTCCGACTAGACCAGGGGCACCTGCAACCAAGGAAAGTTCCCCTATAACATTTAACAATCTAGTTGGATCAACTCCTGGACTTCTTAAGGAGACCATTTCAAAAGCTCTTGTTAATAAAGCGTCTCCTGCGAGAATGGCTATAGCATCACCATAAACTCTATGGTTTGTTGGCCTACCTCTTCTCAAGTCATCATTGTCCATGGCTGGCAAATCATCATGAATCAAGGACATTGTATGAATCATTTCTATCGCTACCGCCGTTGGCACAGCTAAGGAAGGTTCTCCACCAGCCAGTGAACAAGAGGCTAAACATAAAATTGGTCGTATTCTTTTACCTCCAGCTAAGAGAGAATATCTCATTGACTCTCTAAGGATTTCTGGATTTTCAGGGCCTAAGGAGAAGTCAAGTGCCTCTTCTACAATTTTTTTTGAATTTTTAAGATATTTTTCAAAATCTGAAATGTCATTTATAACTTCAGTCATTTTATACCTTTAAAAATAATTTTTTCATCTTAAATTTATGGCAAAAGATCATTTAGAGTTGATGTTAAACCAAATTTTTTTTGCCAGCTAAAAATAGTATTTACCAGTAACATTGTCACTGTCATGGGCCCAACACCTCCAGGTACAGGTGTGTAAGCAAATACTTTAGGAATTACATCTTCTAATAATACATCGCCACATAATCTTGTTTTATATTTATCCGAACTTTTTAATCTATGTATTCCAACATCAATTATCACTGCACCCTCTTTTACAAAACTAGAATCCACAAGATTAGGTTTCCCTGCAGCAACAATTAGTATGTCAGCTTCCTTGCATACTTTATTTAAATTTATTGTTTTTGAATGAGTCATTGTAACCGTCCCATTAAGGTTTAACAACATAAGCGATAGGGGTTTCCCAACTAATAAACTTCTACCAATAACAACAATTTTCTTTCCTTCAATTGTAATATTATGGGATCTTAGTAAATTAATTATTCCTGCTGGTGTACATGATCTCATTGCAATCTCGTTTTTCACTAATTTGCCAATATTTATCTCATTTAATCCATCTACATCTTTGCTTGGATTGATATAACTTATCAGATGTTGCTCATCAAACTTATTTGGGATGGGCAACTGTAGTAACATTCCATCAATATTCTTGTCTAAGTTTAGTTTATTTATTAGATCTTCAACTTCTTTTTGCTCAGCATTCTCTCTCAGATGAAAAATAAAACTCTTTATCCCAACCCTTGAACATGCTTTTTCCTTGTTATTAACGTAGACACCACTTGCGGGGTCTTCCCCAATTCTTATAACAGCTAAACCAGGAGCTCTTTTTGCAAATTTTTTATTTGTAGAAATATATTCATTTAATCGTTCCTCAATTTCAAGAGATAATTGTTTACCGTCTAATTTTAATGACATTTAGAAAAACGTCTCCTTTTTACTCCTAACATGCTTATAATTTTAAACTAAACAAATAGATTTAATTATATTCTGTGCAAAACATAACAACTACATTAAAAAAAATATTTTATCTATGGAAGAGAAGTCAAGTTCCAGAAAAACAACCAACAAAAATTCCATTAATCGATAAGCTCATAATTTTTTTAATATGTATACTTATTTCAATAATTTCATCTTATAAATACCTTCTTATTTCACCTTTATATATCTCAGATATTTTTTCTTGGTTTTTGACCTTTACTGAAATACTTATTAGTTCAGGAATTTTGATATTAGTTTCGAGAAGAGAGAATCCTACAATTTCTTCAAGACAGATTATCTTGATAATTAGTTTTCTTCTAGCAGTACAGTCTTCGAAATTATTATTTGCTTCAAATATAAGTCCATTATCTATAATTATTCCACCGGCTCTAATAATATCCCAGGGAATGGGAAGTATAACGGCTTTAACATGGGTAACAATAGCAAGCTTTAATTGGCCTAATCCTGCAGTTGCTATCAATAATAATTTATTTTTTATTCTATTAGTTTGCGCTTCAGTAGTATCTTTGCTCGGAGGAAGAATAAGAAGTAGAGCTCAGTTACTTCAACTTTCAATTTTTGTACCTATTGGCGCATTTTTAAGTCAGTGGATATTGATAGGTAAAAATAAAATAGCACTTTTTGACAAACAAGAATTTGTTTTTTCTAACGGCGATATATTTTCAGATTCCTTATTACTCGGAATAGTAATGCTTTTTACTATTTTATTTATTCCAATCTTTGAATCTATATTTGGACTATTAACTAAAGCTAGATTGCTCGAATTGGCTGATAAAGAGAAACCTCTAATTAGAAGATTGTCTCTTGAAGCTCCTGGAACTTTTGAACATACCTTGCTTATATGCGGTTTGGCAGAGGAAGCAACAAGAATGATTGGTGGTGATATTGATCTAATTAAAACTGGAGCCTTGTATCATGATGTTGGTAAATTACATGCCCCTAATTGGTTTATTGAAAATCAGGACGGTTCAAAAAATCCTCATGATGAAATAGATGATCCTATTAAAAGTGCAGAGGTATTACAGGCTCATGTTGATGAAGGATTAAAGTATGCAAGAAAAAATAGACTACCTAAACCAATAGCCAACTTTATCCCAGAACATCAAGGTACTCTTAAAATGGGATATTTTTTTCATAAGGCTAAAGAAAAAAATATCAAGATTAATGAAAATGATTTTAGATATAATGGCCCTGTTCCTCAGTCAAAAGAAACAGCTATTTTAATGCTTGCTGATGGATGTGAAGCAGCTCTAAGAGCTATGAATATTAATGCATCTGATAATGAAGCTTTGGAAACAATAACTAAAATTATTTACTCACGTCAGAAAGATGGCCAATTAGATGATAGTAATTTATCGAAGGGCGAAATTTTCTTAATAAAAAGGGCATTCTTGAATGTATGGAAAAGAATTAGACATAGAAGAATTCAGTATCCAACAGTCAAGAATAATACCTTTTCTTGATTTTTAATTTATAACCTTATAGTTCTCCGATGTTTTGGATTACACCAATATATAAGAGCTAACATACTCAACAATGTTGTTAAAAGAGTAAATCCCCCAATCCCAAAAATGTCTTGTTGCATTATTAGCCTCACCACTGAGTAAGGACCCATCCCGGAAATCACCATTGATAGAGATACTAAAGTTAAAGTTACTCCCCATTTTCTCTCCGCTAAAAGAGCTGCTGAGGAAACTATTCCAACGATCGCAGCAGGCCAGCCAAGACTTATGGCAAGAGTTATGTTCGCAACTTTTAGTGGTGGCCCATAACTTATTATTAATGCGATTATTGGAAGAGCAATTATATTGCTAATTAACCCAATCCAAGAAAGTAACCAATATCCTAGCAACCTTTCTCTCATTAACTACTGCTTAAACTATTTTTCAATCTACATTATTACGAGACTATTTTTAATGCTACTTAATAATCCTAAGAAATAAATTAATTTGTGGGATTAGATAAAAATGTTTTCTCAGAATTTTCTAAATTATCAAATTGTGGGTGAATTGAATTTTTTTTCTCAGAAAATACAAGCCTATTTAAAGCATTTACATAAGCGTTCGCCGCGGCAACAACAACATCCGTATCAGCAGAATGACCAGAATATATCTTATTCTCTTTTCTTATTCTTATTGTAACTTCGCCCAAAGCATCAATACCTTCTGTTACGGACTTAACAGAAAATTCGATTAATTCATTAGGAACTTTAGCCAATTTGTTTAAAGCCTCGCATACTGCATCAACAGGTCCAGTACCTATTGATACAGCAGTATTCTCAGTATTATCATCTGTATTTAAAAGCGTAATGGTTGCGGTGGGTTTAGATGCGTTGCCGCAACTTACTTGTACAAGACTCAATTGAAATTTAGCTTCAGGGAGTTGTACTTGTTCACTAACAATTGCTTCTAAGTCTCTATCAGTAATTTCTTTTTTCCTATCAGCTAAATCCTTGAAACGAGCAAAAGCATCATTTAAATCTTCCCTGCTCAAGTCATATCCCATTTCTTCTAATCTTGCTCTTACTGCACTTCTTCCACTAAGTTTTCCCAGAGATATTTTGTTGTCACTTAAACCAACAGTTTTTGCATCGATTATTTCGTAAGTAAGTCTATTTTTTAAAACCCCATCCTGATGTATGCCTGACTCATGGGCAAAAGCGTTAGCTCCCACAATTGCTTTATTGGGTTGAACAGTCATTCCAGTAAGATTCGAAACTAGCCTAGAAGTTTTGGTTATCTCTTCTGTTCTTATTGCTGTAAGAGGGGTTGGTGAATCTGGATCTCTTTTGAAAAAACTATTAAAAAAACTTTTCCTTACATGCATTGCCATTACTAATTCTTCTAAAGAGGCATTCCCAGCTCTTTCACCAATTCCATTAATCGTACATTCTAGTTGTCTTGCTCCACTTTTTACTGCCTCCAAAAAATTAGCAACTGCTAAACCCAAGTCATTATGACCATGAACAGATATTACTGCTTCATCAATATTTGGAACATTTTTATTTATATCGCTAATTAATTTTCCAAACTCGCTAGGAGTTGTAAATCCAACAGTATCAGGGATATTTATTGTTGTAGCTCCTGCAGAGATTGCTAATTGAATTACTTCGTATAAAAACTCTGGATCACTCCTTGAGGCATCTTCACAAGAAAACTCTATATCGTCCACCAATGTTTTTGCATAATTAACCATCTCTGGAACGATGTGAAGAACATCTTTTCTGGATTTTTTGAGTTTATGTTTAAGGTGAATATCACTTGTGGCAATAAAAGTATGTATTCTTTTCTTAGGAGCTGGATTTACTGCTTCATAACAAGCTTTAATATCACCTTTGGACGCTCTAGATAAACCGCATATTATAGGACCATTTTCTTTCCCAACAGCATTTGCTATTTTATTGACAGCCTTAAAATCCCCTTGACTTGCAAAAGGGAAGCCTGCTTCAATAACATCTACTCCTAATCTGGCTAATTGATGTGCAATAGCGAGCTTTTCTTCAAGATTTAAACTGGCACCAGGAGATTGCTCTCCATCTCTAAGAGTAGTATCAAAGATCAAAATTCTTCCAGGATCTTTGGACATTAGCAGGAACCATTTAAACTTATATTAAGCTAATTAAAAAAAATTGACTAGATCTTGTTCAATAAAAATTAATTTAGGCTTATTACTTAACAATATTGGTTAAAATTCTAAAAAAAAAAATAAAATAATTTGCTTATTAAAGTATTGTTTTAAGATTAAAGCTTACTTTTTATAAAAGGTTAATTTTGATTTTTTATAAAATTACAGCTATAAATTTTAAAAAGTATGAATGGGCAATACCCAAAAAAAAATGTTTTTGGCCAGTTAGCAATAGTTTTACATGCCCATCTTCCTTATGTCAGAAAAAATGAAAAAAACTCTTTAGAGGAGGATTGGTTATTTGAGGCGATATTGGAATGTTATATACCACTACTGCAATCAATTGAATCTTCCAGAAATGAAAATCCTTCAAATACAAAACTTACTATTAGTTTGTCTCCAACATTATTAGCACTTCTAGATAACAAACAAATTCAAGAAACTTTCCCAAGTTGGATAAAAACAAGGAATGATTTTTTAAACGAACTGCCGCAAGAAGAAAAAAATGCCTCTGAATTTTTAATTAAAAATCTTAATGACAAATTCTTATACTGGAAAAAATGTTCTGGAAATTTAATTGAGAAGTTTAGAGTTTTAAAAAATTCTGGAAATCTGGATATTCTTACTTGTGCCGCTACACACGGATATTTGCCAATTCTGAGGGAGAATCCTGAAACTGTACAAGGACAAATTAATACAGCCATTAGGAGCCATGAAAATATTCTTGGAACTAAGCCTTTAGGTATTTGGCTACCTGAATGTGCATATTATGAAAATTTAGATGCAATACTATTTAATTCTGGAATTAGATATGCAATCCTTGACGGTCATGGGATTCTTAATTCTACACCAAGGCCAAGATATGGTGTCTATGCACCAATTTGCTCAAAAAAAGGCGTGGCATTCTTTGGAAGAGATAGTGAGTCGACTTTACCCGTTTGGTCTGCTAAAGATGGATTCCCGGGCAACAAAGTTTATAGGGAATTTCATAAAGATTTGGGGTGGGAATTGCCTATCTCTAAGCTTCAAAAGAAAGGTATTTTGACTAAAAGGCCTTTGGGTCTAAAGTTTCATAAGATTACAGATGAAGGCGTCCCTTTAGGCGAAAAGGAGTTTTACTTAGAAGATGAAGCCAAGAATAAGGCTTCAGAACATGCCGACGCTTATCTACTAGCTAGATCTAAACAATTAGAAAAATTAACTTTATCCTCCTCCTTTAAGCCCTTATTAGTAGCTCCATTTGATGCGGAGTTATTTGGTCATTGGTGGTATGAAGGACCTTTTTTTATTGAAAATATTTTAAAGAACTCTAATAAATATTCAATTAAGCTTACAAATCTAAAAGAATTCTTACTTCAAAAACCAAATCTTCAGATTTGTGACCCATCACCATCAAGTTGGGGGCAAGGTGGATACCATAATTATTGGATTAATGATGCAAATGCATGGATCGTTCCGGAAATCACAAAAGCAGGCTCAACTTTTGTTGATTTATGCTCGAAAAATTCAAAAGATGATTTTACTTTAAGACTTTTCAAGCAAGCGGCAAGAGAATTACTTCTCTCTGAGTCTTCAGATTGGAGTTTTATACTAAGAGCCGGAACTACTACTGAGCTTGCAAAAGAAAGGATAGAAAGACACTTATTCAGATTCTGGCAATTAGTTAAAATGATAAAAAATCATGCCAATATTAATTTGAAATTTCTTGAAGATATTGAGGAAGAAGATAAAATTTTCCCAGATATTAATATTGATGACTGGCGAAGATAAAGCACTAATTTAACTTAAGCATTCCTAGTTTTACTTTTAGGGGGGAATTTATAAACATCTTACTCATTACGTAAATTAGTTTTGGAAGTGGAAGTGTATTAGTAAGAAAACCTACCCATTCTTTGGTAGATAATTTAAAGAAATTTGAGAAAAAGCTTCTTAATCGACTTTCGTCAAAACTCATTAATCTTTTTAAACCATATTGATAAAGTTTATGCCTTTGTGTTAACTCGTAAGGCCATAGGATATCCCAACCTTTTGATGCTAACTCCAGCGAACTTAGATCAGGCTCTTTTAAAAAGATTGCTAATTTTTCTGCAAGGAGTGGAGCTCTTCTTAATAAAGATCCGATCATGTAGCCTGATGCAGGATGCACCATACTTGCTGCCCCTCCAAAGCCAAGTACAAATTGTTTTTTTAATGGGAGGGGTAAATTCATTGGAAAAAGGCAATGCTCTTCATGAAAAATTTCACTTACCTCAACACCTTTGCTTTTCAGTCTTTTAAAAAGTCTTTTTTTTAGATTCTCTTGCGATAATGCGGGATAACTGGCTAGTGATGTTTCTTCAACAAAGTAAGTTTCATTCCCCAGATCCATTGCATAAAGAAAGGAAGGAGATAATAATTTTTCCTCCTTGTTAAGATGATTGGGACGAAAGTCCATTAATACAAACTGTTCCTTATTAACAGGTGGGGAAGAGAATTTGCCAACAATTCCATATGCAGCTTGTTGTGCAATTTCATTTTTAAATGGTCTTTTTACAAAATTACTTTTATGCCCACTTGCATCAATAACTAATCTTGCCATTATTTTTAGACCTGAGGAACAAATCACTTCAGATAATTTGTTTTTTTCTGTAATATCTTTTGCTGTTTCATTCAACCATTCAATACCTTTACATTTTTTTAAAAGTTCATTTTGAAAGGCTTCTTGATTGATTAAACCATAATCGTAGTCGTGCTTTGTTGGATTATTTCCTTTTTTATTTTCCCCATTCCCAAAAAAGCTTACTGTTTTACACCATCTATGAGATAACAAAGACTCTAATCCTAATTCCTCTAATTCAGATGCCCATATACCATATGTATTTTCCCATTTGTCATTAGGCGATCTAGTTGATATTCCCTTAATATTTAGATCCTGTTTGGCTAACTCAGAGGCCAAACATAATGCTGCGGGTCCAGAGCCTAAAATTAAAATATCAAGAATTTCCATATTACCTAATCAACCATTTGTATTTAATTTTCATTAATTGAGTTTTTTTGTTCTATTTCCTCTAATGGTTCACGAGGAACCAATACAACTTCTGATAAATGATCACCCTCATCTAGTCTTTGTAATTTCACTCCAGTAGCTGCTCTAGATTGCTGAGAAATTTTATCTGCATTTGTTCTTACTATTACACCTTTTTCTGTCACAAAAAGTAATTCTTCTCCTTCTCCAAGGACTTTTAAACAAACCAATACATCATCTTTAATTCTGAATTTTATTGCTCTTAAACCCATTCCTGCTCTTTTTTGTAATCTAAACTGAGTTACTGGGACTCTCTTTCCTAATCCAAAACCACTTGCTATTAAAACCCAAGGACCATCTGAAGGGTTAACTTCAAGATTTTCATCAATCTGTTTAGGAAGTTCATCAATTTTAGCCAATTGATCAACCAAATCTGATGTTAAAACGTCCATGGATACAAGATTATCTCCTTCTCTCAAGTTCATTGATTTAACTCCCCTTGCAGTCCTGCCAAGTGGTCTTAATTCGTTTTCATCTAATCTGAAATGAATAGCCATTCCTGTTCTTGATCCAATTAAAACACTATCACCTTCTTTTGATAATCTGACCCATGTCAGGGCATCTCCATCCTCAAGATTTATTGCTATTAGTCCATTTGAGCGGATTTTTGAGAACGCAGAAAGTGAAGTCCTTTTTATAAATCCTGCCTTGGTTAGCATTAGTAAATAACAATTGTCATCAAAAGAATCAACTGCTACTAGTGAAGTAATTTTTTCTTCTCTTGGTATTGGTAGAAGTTGAACAGATGGAGTACCTTTTGCGGTTCGGCTACTCATAGGTACTCTATATGCTGGAAGCGCATAAGCCACACCTCTATCGCTGAAAAGCAAAAGAGTGTCATGATCATTGCAACTTATAAATAATTTTACTTCGTCATCTTCTTGGGTCTTCGTACCAGCTTTACCCCTTGACCCACGACTTGTAGGTTCAAATTCATTTAAAGGCATCCTTTTTAAATAACCCGCTTCGGTTATTAAAACTACCGATCTGTCATTAGCTATAAGATCAATATCATCTAGACCACCACCTAAATCTAGTATCTCTGTTTTTCTTGGAGAGGAAAATCTTTCATCGATTTTATTAAGTTCTTCTAAAATAATTTCAAGAATTCTTTCTTTACTATTTAATATTTGCTGATATTGGTTGATTTTTTGAGTTAATTCATCATGCTCTGCTTTGATTTTATCTGCCTCTAAAGCTGTTAATCTTCTTAACTGCATTTGTAAAATTGCTTCTGCCTGTGTAGAAGATAATTCGTGATCTGTTTGTAATTTTTCTCGAGCTGAAATTGTATCTTTTGCAGATCTTATAAGATTTATAATCTCATCCATAGCACCTAGCGCTAATAAAAGTCCCTTAACAATATGGTCTCTTTCTTCTGCTTTTTTTAATAGAAAGCCTGTTCTTCGCCTTATCGTCTCTTCTCTAAAATCTAGAAATACATCTAACATTTTCCGGAGTGAAAGAGTTGTAGGTTCTCCTTTTACCAAAGCTAAAATATTCGCACTAAAGTTATTTTGAAGTGGTGTTAACTTAAATAAGTTATTTAAAACTACTTGAGGATAGGCATCTCTTTTTAGCTCGATAACAATTCTCATGCCATCTCTATCACTTTCATCTCTAATATCAGAAATTCCTTCCAATTTTTTTTCATTAACCAAGTCTGCAATTCTCTCTATCAAGGCGGCTTTGTTAGTTTGAAAAGGAAGTTCTGTAATAATTACCGCATCTTTTTCTGATCTCCCAGCTGATTTAATTTGCTCAATATTAGCGACGCCCCTCATAGTTATTGAACCTCTTCCTGTTTTGAAAGTTTCTCTGATACCATCTCTTCCTAATATTTGCCCTCCAGTAGGAAAATCAGGGCCCTTAATTATTTCAAAAAGTTCTTTATTTTCAATATTAGGGTCTTTGATTATTGATTTGAGACCATCGATCAATTCTCCTAGGTTGTGAGGTGGGATATTAGTTGCCATACCTACTGCTATCCCGGATGATCCATTTAAAAGAAGTTGAGGGATTCTTGCAGGTAAAACTGTTGGCTCTTGTTGAGAACCGTCAAAGTTATCAGCGAAATCCACAGTTTCAGATTCAATATCCTCTAATAAACTTTCATCGGTAAGAGATTGTAGACGAGATTCTGTATATCTCATTGCTGCGGGGGGGTCGTTATCCACAGAACCAAAGTTTCCATGACCATCTATAAGTGGCATTCTCATAGAAAAATCTTGAGCCATCCTCACTAAAGCATCATAGACAGCCGTGTCACCATGAGGATGGTATTTGCCAAGTACCTCTCCTACAACTCTTGCACATTTTCTATAAGGCCTGCCGCTAGTTAAACCAAGTTCATACATTGCATAAAGTATTCTTCTATGAACAGGCTTTAATCCATCCCTTGCATCTGGTAGTGCACGACCAACTATTACGCTCATAGCATACTCGAGATAAGAGCGAGACATCTCATTTCTTAAATCGGTTTGAATAATTCGATCGTTATCGTCGTTTAATCCAGAATTCCCGGAATCTACAATATCAGACATACAAAAAACCTTTATTTAATAATAATCGCTGATTGTCACAATGAATAAAAAAAAAGATTTATTTAATTCCCAAATACTCACATTTACACACAAATTTTAAAAAAACCTTTTGTTTTTGAATAAATATTGGCTTATTACCCCTTTAGTTGTTAATTTAATCTGAATAATTAAAAATCCCGTGAATATTGAACTTGGTTTAAACAAAAAAGTTAGAAGGGCTTACGGCATTGATGAAATTGCTTTAGTGCCAGGGAAAAGAACATTAGATTACAATTTGACTGATCCTTCCTGGTCAATAGGTGATTTAAAGAGAGATGTCCCAATCGTAGCAAGTGCTATGGATAGTGTTGTTAATGTTGATACGGCTGTAGAACTTACCAAATTAGGAGCACTAGGGGTTATTAATATGGAAGGAATACAGACACGATATGAAAATCCTGATGAAGTTTTAGATCAGATAGCATCAGTCGGAAAAAATGATTTCGTTCCATTAATGCAGAAAATATATAGTGAAACCGTAAAAGAAGAATTAATTCTTAAGAGAATAAATGAGGTCAAAGAAAGAGGAGGTATCGCTGCGTTAAGTGGAACTCCTCAAGCAGCTATTAAATTTAAAGAAGCACTTAATAATTCCAAAATAGATTTATTTTTTCTACAAGGAACAGTTGTTTCAACTGAGCATGTTGGAATGGAAGGTAAGGAAACTTTGAATATAAAAGACCTTTGTCAATCTATGAAAGTCCCGGTTGTGGCTGGCAATTGTGTTACTTATGAAGTTGCTAAACTTCTCATGAATGCTGGAGTTGCAGGATTAATGGTTGGTATTGGACCTGGAGCGGCTTGTACTTCACGAGGGGTTTTAGGAATAGGCATCCCTCAAGCAACTGCAATTGCCGATTGTAGTTCGGCAAGAGATGATTACTTTAAAGAAAGTGGTCGTTATATTCCAATTATTGGCGATGGAGGAATTGTGACGGGCGGAGATATTTGTAAATGTTTAGCATGTGGTGCAGATGCTGTAATGATTGGTTCACCAATAGCAAAATCTTCAAATGCGCCGGGTAAAGGATTTCACTGGGGAATGGCTACTCCAAGTCCAATTTTGCCAAGGGGGACACGAATTGAAGTTGGATCTACAGGATCCTTAGAAAGGATAATTAAAGGACCTGCCTTGCTTGATGATGGTACACATAATTTATTAGGAGCTATTAGGACATCGATGAGTACCCTTGGTGCTAAAAACATAAAAGAAATGCAAGAAGTTGAAATAGTTATTGCACCATCTCTTCTTACAGAGGGTAAGGTTTATCAAAAAGCTCAGCAACTTGGAATGGGTAAATAAAAGGCTTAATAAGACCAAATTTAAAAATCTAAGTACATTAAGTATTTAATTGAACATTTCTCTAATTTGGAGTTATTATTAAATGATGGGGGAAACCCCATGCTCCTCACACACAAATCGCCCGATTAATCGGGCTTTTCTAGATTTTTTTGTTACTTATATTATTTTATCTGTAATAAAATCATCACTAAAAAAATTTGCCTGCTAAATTTTCTAAAAAGGAATACTTAAATTATGTCATCAGCTCCAGCCGTAACTGATTCTTCATTTGACAAGGATGTACTGCAAAGTGATCTACCAGTATTAGTTGATTTTTGGGCACCATGGTGTGGACCATGCAGGATGGTTGCACCAGTTGTTGAAGAGATTTCAAAAGATTTTGAAGGAAAAATTAAAGTTTTTAAATTAAATACTGATGAGAACCCAAATGTTGCCAGTCAATATGGAATCAGAAGTATCCCAACCCTAATGATTTTTAAGGGAGGTCAAAAAGTTGATACTGTAGTTGGAGCAGTACCAAAAGCAACTCTTTCAAGTACTTTAACCAAGCATTTATAGAATAAAGAGCTTTGCATAAAATTGGGCTGATAGATTATGGGATGGGGAATATACATTCCGTGACAAAATCTCTAGAAGGTCTTGGAGAAGAAATTTTATTAATTAAAAATTTTAATCAAACAAAGTCTTGTAAGGCGATAATTTTACCAGGAGTTGGAGCATTTGATCCTGCTATGATTAACCTTATAAATGCCGAGATAATATCTGATTTAAAAAATTGGATAAAAAGTGGGAAGTCTTTTTTAGGGATTTGTTTAGGTCTTCAACTCCTTTTTGAATCTAGTGATGAAGGAAAAGTTCAAGGATTAGGCTTTCTAAAAGGAAACATACAAAAAATACCAAATTTAGCGAACCAAAGAATCCCACATATGGGTTGGTGCAAACTTTTACCTACAAAAAAAAATACTTTATTAAAGCTAGAAGAATTGAATAATTGGGTCTATTTTGTACATTCCTATCATGCAATTCCAAATGACTTCAGCATAGTTGCAGCTCAGGTTGATTATGGTTCTGAAAAATTAACGGCGATAATTGAGAATGACAATTTATTGGCCTGTCAATTTCATCCAGAAAAATCGGGTAAGACCGGAGAAAAACTTTTGAGAAGATGGCTTAGTAATATTCAATAAGTAATTTACTGATGAAGTCAAACTTAAGATTAATAGGCGGAAAAAGAATCGAAAGTCCAAATAATATTTTTACAAGACCTACAACTTTGAGAGTTAGAGAAGCTTTATTCAATATATTGAAAAATAGAGTTGAAAATAGTAACTGGTTAGATTTATTTAGTGGGACAGGAGCCATATCTTGTGAAGCATATAATCATGGGGCAAAAAAAATTGTTGCAATTGAAAAAAACAAAATCAATTCAAAAATTTGTTTAAGAAATCTTCTTTCCCTACAAGATATAGAAAGTAGAAAAAATGATATTGATGTTATTTGTAAAGATGTTTTGATCTGGACAAAACCAAATTACAGGAGATACTTATCACCTGAAATTATGGATTTAAATAAATTTAAATTTGATTATGTTTATCTAGACCCTCCTTATCATGTTGATTTCCATGAATTAGTTTTAAATCAAATATTTAGTTGCAATTTCTTAAAAAAAGAATCAATAGTTATTTGTGAACATTCTCCAAATCTATACATTAAAAAAAGTACTTTATGGGAAACTATAGATGTAAGAGACTATGGACAGTCAAGATTAACATTTTTAATCAATGTCCAACATGCCTGAACCTCTTCTGTATTGATTCCATGCACTTACGAATAACCCAAGCAGAGTTATTGGAACTAACCCTAAAACAATTCCACATAGAAGAGGCTCGATCATTTTTTTTGACTTTATTGAATTTCTTATTCACAATTGTTACATAGAGACTATTTTTTGTGTCAACATCTTCATCATCTGCAGTAGAAAGAGACTTCAAAAGACAATTTTTTAAAATTTTATTTATTGTTTTTGTTGCTTTATTAGTATGTTTTTTATTATTTTTCGTAAATCATAATGAAAATAACAAATATATTATGAAAACTCTAAAGCTTAATGGATCTGCTGAGGCAGGGGATTCTATTTTTAAGATGAATTGTGTTGGGTGTCATGGAATTACAGCAAGAGGATTAGTAGGACCAGACTTACACTCAATAACTCAACGTTTGAACGATAAAGAGATTATAAAACAAGTCAGAGGTGGTCTCACTCCTCCCATGCCAAGTTTTGAAATTGACCCTGTAAATATGTCCAATTTATTAAAATATCTTCACAGCCTTGAGTGATTTTGGAGAAAAATTTTTCTAATTTAAAAGTTATTTTAGTTGAACCAAATGGCCCTTTAAATGTAGGGAGCGTCGCTAGATTATGCTCCAACTTTGAAGTTGAAGAATTAAGAATTGTTTCTCCAAAATGCGATATATTCTCCCTAGAAGCAAAAAAAATGGCTCTTAAAGGTCAAAAATTCCTTATTAATTGTAGGATTTTTGATAATCTTGAAAAAGCAGTTTCTGATTGCGATTTAGTTCTTGCTTCTTGTGGAAGAATCGATGTAAGCAAAGATTCATTTTTTGAATCTTCTGAAGATATATTTAATTGGACTATATCTTTTAAAAAGATAAAAAATTTAGCAATAATATTTGGAAGAGAAGATAGAGGATTAACTAATAGTGAATTACTTCTGGCAAATAAGACTTTTAATATCCCAACATCTCAGAATAATCCATCTTTAAATCTTTCTCATGCAGTTTCGATAGTTTTGTATGAATTAAATAAGTATTCAAAAAGAAATATCAATAGAGAATTAGAAGTTTTTAATCTTGCGTCATCAAAACTAATTCATGATTCATTTTTGGAGATAGAGGAATTACTTTTGGGAGTTGGATATCTTTTAAAACATACTTCTAGGGCAAAAATAAGTAAATTCAAGAAATACATCTTAAGGGCAAATACATCAATGGACGAAATAAATGTTTTGAGAGGAATTGTTCATCAAATTAACTGGTTTTTGGATAATTCCAAAAACAAATAGGAACTTATAAATTAAATTAGTTTTATTGCTCTTTAGTTGAAATTTGATAGGGATATTTACTAAAAACATTTTCTGAAGTAGCATCTATTGATTATTTGAATATTCTAGAAAACTAAAACTGTGACTACAACCAAGAAAAGAAGAGTTTTTCCTTTTACAGCTGTGATTGGTCAGGAAGAAATGAAATTAGCTCTTCTGTTAAATGTTATTGATCCAAGAATTGGGGGAGTGATGATAATGGGTGATAGAGGGACTGGAAAGTCCACCACAATTAGAGCCTTAGCTGATTTGTTGCCGGCAATAGATGTTATTAAAGACGATCCATATAATAGTTCACTAATTGACCCTGATTTGCAGAGTAAAGAAGTTTTAGAAAAAATTGATCAAGGAGAAAATTTAGAAATTATAAAAAAACAAGTGCCTATGGTTGATTTACCTTTAGGTGCTACTGAAGACAGGCTTTGTGGAACCATTGATATAGAGAAGGCTTTGAGTGAGGGTGTAAAGGCATTTGAACCTGGTTTATTGGCAAAAGCCAATAGAGGTTTACTATATGTTGATGAAGTTAATTTGCTTGATGATCATTTAGTTGATGTACTTTTGGATTCGGCTGCCTCCGGATGGAATACAGTTGAAAGGGAGGGAGTATCAGTAAGACATCCTGCTAGGTTTGTCCTTATTGGTTCAGGTAATCCAGAGGAAGGCGAATTAAGGCCTCAGCTATTAGACAGGTTTGGAATGAGTGTCGAGGTTAAAACAGTTAGAGATGCTGAATTAAGAGTGCAGGTGGTAGATCAAAGAACTTCTTTTGATAATAATCCTGATGAGTTTTCATTAAGTGTTGAGAGACAACAGGATGAGCTTCAACAGAAGGTCATTAAAGCTCAAGAAATGTTAAATTCTGTTCAAATGGACGACGACCTTAGATTGAATATTTCTTCAATCTGTGGAGAACTTGATGTTGACGGTTTACGTGGAGATATCGTTACAAATCGATCGGCGAGGGCAATTGCCGCCTTTGAGGGTAGAACTGAAGTACAAGAAGATGATATAGCAAGAGTTATTTCTTGTTCTTTAAGGCATAGACTCAGAAAAGATCCTTTAGAACAAGTTGATTCAGGTGAAAGAGTTATTAAAGCTTTTTGTAAAGTATTTGATTTAGATGAAAAAGAAAATCTTTCAAAATTTCAATTATCTGCAGAAACTTAATTACTGTGAGAATAATAGGTATTGATCCTGGACTGGCCAGAGTAGGATATGGAATTATTGAAATAAAAAATGAAAAAAGGATATTATTAGATTGTGGCATTATTGAGACAGGTAAAGATAAAAAAGAAGAAGATAGACTTCATGAGATATTCAAAGATCTTAATGAATTATTAAATTATTGGAATCCAAATGTAGCGGCGGTAGAAAAATTTTTCTTTTATAGATCAAGTACTACCATTAGTGTTGTGCAAGCTAGAGGTGTGATTATGATGGTATTGGCCTCTAAAAAAATCCCTGTTAGCGAATATTCCCCTGCACAGATAAAGTTAACCATTTCAGGCTCTGGGAAAGCATCTAAGAAAGAAATTCTTGATGCTGTTATGTATAATTTAGAACTTAACAAACCTCCAAAACCTGATGATTCGGCAGATGCTTTGGCAATAGCACTTACAAAACTAAATGAAGATGGCTTTATCTAAAAATTCAAATGAATATCTTTGAAAAAAAGAAATTGGAGAGGGATGAGTTTAGAAAACTTAGAGACAAAATTTCCCTTGATCAAAGGATAAATGTAGAAAACAATGTAAGACTTTATGTTGATTCATTTTGTAAGGAATATAAAAATGTTGGTTATGTAGCTATATATTGGCCTCTAAAAAATGAAGTAGATATAAGAAGTCTTAAGGAAAAAGCAATTTTAGCGTTGCCCAGATGTAAAGAAAAAAAAGAGTTGTTATTTTATCCATGGGATAAAAATCCTCTTTCAAAAGACGCTGAGGGAATCCTTAGTCCAAATAATTCTTTTTCTTTAAGTCATAAGCAGATAAGTATCATTTTTGTTCCATGTCTTTCTGTGGATAAAAATTTAATAAGATTAGGTTACGGAGGAGGTTACTTTGATAAATTAAGGAAAGATAAAAATTGGAGGAATATTCCATGTATTGGAGTATTAACTTCAAATTGTGTAAGTTCTATTTCATTAACTAGAGCTGAGTGGGATATTCCTTTGTCTGGCTTTATCACAGAAAAAGAAATATTTGTATAATAAAAGATCAACAAGCGGTTTTATCAATAGTTTTAAAAATATGGAAAATAAAGAAAAAGGCGATAACCTATCAAAATTAGTAGAAAAGTTGAAGAAATCAGAAGATCCAAAAAGGAAATATGAATTCATTTTATGGTTAGGCAAAAAATTGAAAGAACCTGAAAGTCAAATCCTTGTCGAGGAAAATAAGGTTAAAGGATGTGTTTCAGAAGTTTTTGTTAAGGCCAATCTTAAAAGGGGTAAATTATTTTGGGAAGGATATTCTGATGCACTAATAACTAAGGGTCTATTGGCATTTCTAATTAATGGTTTAAATGAATTAACACCAATCGAGGTTGTTAAAATAAATAAGAAATTTATAGAAGATACTGGTTTAAAAGCTAGTTTAACTCCTTCACGTTCAAATGGATTTTTAAATATACTTTTGAAGATGCAGTCACAAGCAAGTGAGTTTTTGTAGGTCTAATAATATAAAATTAAATCCAAGGTTAAAAGAAATAAACAATGAGAAAATGCAAAATTGGTATTGTAGGTTTCGGAACTGTAGGTTCAGGGATTTATGAAATATTAACTTCAGGAGTTGATTCTCATCCAATTTTAAAAGAAATAGAGATTGTAAAAATAGCAGTTAAAGATCTTAATAAAAAAAGGGCTATTGATCTAGACAATAATTTATTAACTGATGATCCATTTAAATTAATTAATGATCCATCTATTGATTTAATTGTTGAAGTAATGGGTGGCGTTGATTTAGCGAAAGATATCATTCTGCAATCATTAAAATCAGGTAAATCTGTTGTTACAGCTAATAAAGCAGTCATTGCAAGATATGGAGAAGAAATATATGAAACTGCTAGTAAAAAAGGAGTTTATATCTTGTCAGAAGCTTCAGTTTGCGGGGGAATTCCAATAATTGAGCCCTTGAAGAGGTCATTAAAAAGTAACACTATAAAAAAAATGGTTGGAATAATAAATGGCACAACAAACTTCATTCTTTCAAAAATGACAAATGAAAAAGCTGATTATAAGGAGACCTTAAAATTAGCTCAAAGTCTTGGTTATGCAGAATTTGATCCTACTGCTGATGTTGAGGGACATGATGCTGCTGATAAGATTTCAATTCTTAGTGAACTTGCATTTGGAGGGAAAATTAAAAGAGAAAAGATACATTCTGAGGGTATTAGTAAAATTAGTCTTAAAGATATCGAATATGCCAATAAATTAGGATTTGAAATCAAACTGTTAGCACTTTCTGAAAGGCGACAAATTAATAGTAATGATTCACTTGCTTTGAATATTTGGGTAGGCCCTTCTTTGATTCCAAAGTCCCATCCATTATCAACAGTTAATGGAGTGAATAATGCTTTATTGATAGAGGCTGATCCTCTTGGAGAAATAATGTTGTATGGTCCTGGGGCAGGGAGTGGCCCAACTGCAGCATCAGTGGTGTCAGACATATTAAATCTACATGCCACCTCAGTAAAAAATAATGAATCAATCGATCCATTATTATCTTTTGATTTCTGGAGAAAATGTCACATCATGGAATCTTCTCAAATAAATAAAAAAAATTACCTTAGAATTATTTGTCTTGATAGTCCAGGTGTTATAGGAAAAATTGGAGATATTTTTGGAAATAATAATGTATCAATCGAGTCCATTGTTCAATTAGATGCAAGTGAGGACAAAGCTGAAATTGTTGTTATAACGCATGAGGTAAATAATGGACATTTTGAAAAATCAAAAGATGAAATAAATTCGCTTAGTGAAGTCATAATTATTGCCAGTCAATTAAGTTGCATTTAAAAAAATAATTTGCAAATTTCTTAATGGCTTGTTAAACCGAAGAAAGTAAGTGTTTAGTTTTAGCACCTTAATGATTCATACAAAACTAATAGACAATGAAAACGAAAATAATATTTTAAATTGTTCTGAAAACCTTTATAAAGGTGCTTGTGTAAAAATTAAAAATAGTAATAAGACGTTTCAAGTAATTGGTATAAATTTAGGTAAAAGAATTTGTTGGGTAAGAGAATGGCCTTTTGCCTGTAATTCTAAAAAAACATTTGCTTTAGAAATAAGTCAAATAACATTGCAAATTTTTTGCTCAAATCAATCCTCAGAATAATTTAGTACTTAAGAAATATGAAAAAAAATTTAATTTTATCAATATTTATCATCTTAATTTCTTTCTTACAGAATTCTTGTGGATCAAAAAGAATTTCTAAAAAAATCATAGTAGCAAGTTCTGGAAAAATTGAATCTTTAGATCCTGCTAGAGCTAATACTCTTAAAGCAATTCAATTAATAAGTTCACTTGGGGATACATTGTATGAATTGAATTCTAATGGAGAATTAGTACCGGAATTAGCATCAGGAATGCCAATTATTTCAAAGAATAGACTTCAAATAACTATCAATTTAAGAAAAAATGTTTTTTTCCACGATGGGACTTTATTTAACTCAAATGCAATAAAATTTACTTTTGAGAGATTCAAAAGAATTGGAACAATGAATTATATTTTAGGAAATAAGATTAAATCAATTGAAACGCCAAGTGAATATTCAGTCATAATAAATTTAAATAAACCATCAAGTTCTTTAAATGGTTTACTTACATCAGTAAATTTAACCCCAATCTCTCCCACATTCTATAAGGAATATTCTGATAAGTTTCTAAATGAAAAATTTGTGGGTACTGGTAAGTATGTTCTGACAAGTTTCTCTAATGAAGTTCAATTAATAGATCCAAATTTGAATTATTGGGGTGCAAAGCCTCTTAATAAGGGTATAAATTTTGTGGGATATTCAAATTCATCTTCTCTGTTTGGGGCTTTAAAAAGTAAACAAATTGACGTACTCTTATCAAATTCAATTGATGATAGTCAGCGTAATAGTCTAAATAATTTAAGTAAAAATAAAAAGTTTAAAGAGGCTAATAGTCCTTTCACCGAATTAAGTTTTATAAGTCTTAAAACTAATTCTTATCCTTTAAATAATCTTAATTTAAGACTTGCTTTGGCAAAAAGTCTTAATAGAAAATTAATAAGTGAAAAAGTAAGTTATGGATTAAGGAAGCCATCTAGATCAATCATTCCTCCGATATTAAAAAAAGATAATGAAGGTTTCTGGCCTAAATATGATTACTTAGAAGCAAGAAAGTTATTGCAAAAAGAAAATTATTGCAATGGAGACATACTTAAAATTCCACTTACTTATAGATCAAATGTACCAGCTGATAAACTTATTGCTTTGACTTGGCAGGATGAAATAAAAAAATCTTTGAATGATTGCATTGATATTGAACTCAACGGAGTTGAATCTACAACAGTTTATAAGAATTTAAGTTTAGGCATTTATACAGCAGTTATTCTCGATTGGACTGGAGCTTATTCAGATCCAGAAGCTTATCTCACTCCACTTTTAAGTTGTAATGAAATAGTTAATGGCATATGTAAAAATGGAGAATCAGTTTACAGCGGAAGTTTTTGGGGATCTAATAAAGTTGAAAGTTTATTTCTTGAGAGTGAAAAAATAAGCGGAAAAAAAAGACTGAATAAGCTTGTTGAAATTGAGAGAATAGCAGCAAATTCAATCCCCTACATTCCTATTTGGATATCCTCACAAAGAGCATGGTCGCAAAATAAAATATCAAAACCAATTTTTAATGGTGCAGGAATAATTTCATTGAGTGATCTCGAGATAATTGATGAGTAGAAATTTAAATAAAATACTCAATTATTCCTTTTTAAAAGTTTCATTAATACCAATAATGTTATGGATAATTTCTTCATTAGTTTTTATTTTATTGAGAGTTGCTCCAGGCGATCCTGTTGATGCCATTCTTGGATCTGGTGCCGATGAGGTTTCAAGGGAATTACTTAGAAATAAATTGGGGCTAAATGAATCATTAATAAATCAATATTTTTCTTATATTAACGATATTTTACATCTAGATTTTGGCAAATCTCTTAGTACTCAAGAGCCAGTCCTTGATATTATTCTTAAGTCATTGCCCGCAACTCTTGAGCTTGGTTTCTTTTCAATTGTAAGCGCCATGGTCATTGGGTTCCCATTGGGATTTATTGGGTTAAGAAATAAAGGTAAAAAGACTGATTATTTTGTCAGAATATTTGGAATTGCCACATATGCCATACCTCCTTTTTGGGGAGCGATGTTAGCGCAATTATTATTTTCCGTTTATTTTAATTTTTCACCAATTGGTGGAAGATTTCCTATTTTTCAGCAACAACCTAAAATTACAGGTTTTCTTGTTTTAGATAGTATTTTATCAAATAACTTTGTTGCTTTTAGAGAAAGTCTTTATCATCTCGCACTTCCCTCGATTACTCTTGGCTTTTTATTAAGTGGGATATTCAGCAGGTCATTGAGATTAAATTTGGATAAGACATTAAAAAGTGATTATGTTAATGCTGCAATATGTAGAGGAATATCGAGAAAAAAGATTTTTTTAAACCATGCTTTACCTAATGCTTTATTGCCAATTATCACTATTTCTGGTTTGACAATTGCTTCAATAGCAGGAGGAGCTTTATTGTTTGAAGTAACCTTTTCATGGCCAGGTATTGCTTTAAGATTGCACGAAGCAATTTCTCAGAGAGACTATACCTTGGTTCAAGGCATTGTAATTTTTACTTCTATTCTTATAGTTTCTCTAAATCTCTTTGTAGATATTTTAATTGCCTATTTAGATCCCAGAATAGAGTACTAATATTTTGAAACCTCTTTAATAACTTTAAGATCTAATAAATGAAAATCAAGTCCCATTTCACTTTGGTTTTTAATTACACTTGGAATTTTTCTGTCTTTAATATTTTTTATAAATTCAATTATAAATTTAGAAGATAAATTTTGTACTAGTATTGGATCTGAACCAATAAAAGACTTATTTATTTTAAAAACATTATCATTTTCTAAATAACTATTGTTGATTCTAATTGGAGAGAAATGACTTGCCCCTTCTATAATTAGAAACCTATTTGTTGGATTATTTAATGCAGAAAAAACTTTAAATTGCTCGTTTATTAGGGGTGTAATAAGGTCATATGTGCCGCCTATAAGAAGAGTTGGTATCTTTATCCCAGAGCTATTTTCTTTTGGCCATAGTAAACTGCCAAAGGAATTGAAGCCAATTATCGCACTTGCATTATTTGTGTTATTTTTCTCTGGAAATGGTATTTCGGTTAATTGACATTGAAGTAATTTTGATAAATTTGTTAAAGCAAGATCTTTTAATGCCGAATCACATCTATCTAGAAATTGATCGGTTGGTTTATTACCCTCATATAAAAGCGCTATGAGGGCACCAAGTGAATGCCCCATAAGTATATAAGAATTATTTGCTAAACCAAACTCTCCATTTTCATAAGCTTTTATTGTGGCTTTTAAATCTTTAATTCTATTTAAGAAAAAGTCTTTACTTCCTGGGATTGCTTCCTTACCCTCTAGAACTTTTGTAAATGCTTTCAAATTACTTCCTCTATGATCTATAAATACAATTGGCCAACCACTTTTAGTTAATTCGATCCCAATCCATTTGAAATTATTAATTTCGCCTCCAAGCCCTGGCATGAAAATTATAAGTTCCTTATCGTTGTTTGTTTTTTTTCTTTTCCATAATTCAATTTCAAATGGTTTTGCTCGATGAGAGGTATAAATTTTTTTATTTATCTTTATAAGATCAGAAGAAGAATTATTTCTACTTTTTTTAAAGGGTTCTGAATTAGTTTTTTCTAGATTATTTAATCTCGATACAAGATCTTGTTGCATTGCTAATTCATTTTTCCAAGAGGAAATTATTAAAATTAAATTATCAATATCTAAAGAAATTTCTTTTGAGGGTAATGCTTTTATAATATCTAAAGTTGAAACTTCTCTTTTCTCCTCTAATAAATTTTCTATTGTGTTATAGATTTCTATTCCTTCAGTATCATTTGGTACTGCAATGGTTTTACTTAATTCTGTAAGAATTTTACGCCCTATCCAACTTCTTAATACTTCTCTGTTGAGACCTTCTTCCTTGAAAACCGGAAATTCCAAAAATTTTGATAATTCAAAAACTTTTATTAATCCATTATTTTTCAACCAATCTACTAATTCCGTTGAATCTTCTTTGTATTTTTCTAATTTTGATAATTGTTCTATAGTAAAAGGGATTTTCATCTCTTCAAACTTAATATTTATCTTTTCAGCGGCCTTTGAACCATTATTAAAAAATAAACCACAAAAACCCAAAAAAATTATAAAAAAGTTTTTCAATTGTGATCAGTCCAAATAGTTTTCAAATTAGTAAAGATTGGTGGATTCAATTTCCATATCATTTGAGGTTAATAACCAAGATACGATTTTACGCTGCATTTGGTGCAGGAGGTGTTATTTATTTAACATCACTCATTTTTAATAATATTGGCTTATCGGCTACAGATATTGGCTTGGGCTTTACCATATCAGCAATAATTGGTACCGTAACAAGACTTTTTACAGGTAATTATCTAAATAAAAAAGGGGAAATACAACTTCCAATACTTACTTCAGCAATACTAAGTATTGGAGCTAGCTTATGCCTCATTTTTTCAAGAGATACTTTTTTGTACATAATTGGACAATCATTTGTTGGAGCGGCTGCAGGAATATATTGGCCTGCAGCTGAGTTTGGGGTACCTTATTTTTGCCATTCGATCGATACACGCAAAGCTTATGCGCTTGTGAGAAGTTCGGAGGCTTTAGGAATATTTCTAGGAGTATTGTTAGGTGGGGTCATGACGAATTTTTTGTATTCAAAATCAATTTTTATTAATGATATATTATGCATGTTAGTTATCACATATTTAATATCTAGAAATAGTAATTCTATTAAAAAAAACTTAGAAAATTCCCAAAAAGAATTTGCAGATCCAATTAATCAGGGACAATTGAAATGGAATAAAAATTCAACAATAATAATTTTATCTATTGTTTTGATAACTACCACTTTAGCTTTGATCCAAGTAACTTTGCCCTTGGATCTTGTTAAAGGTGGAGTGTATCGGAACGCATTAAGTAAAGAAATTACTAGTCTTATAATTTCTATTCAGTTAATTTTATTGTTGTTTTTACAATGGCCTGTGGGTTCTTGGATATCAAATAAAAGTAGGTTATTTGGATTGAAATTTAGTTTAATAAACTTCTCTTTAGCTTCATTTTTATTATTTATTTCTAGTTATTTAAATTTATCAGCTTTTTATTTAATTTCTTTTTCATTGATATTAATAAGTTTAGGCACTGCATCATTTCTTCCAACATCAACAGATGTTGTTTTCAGAATAGCTCCTTCAAACAAAAAAGGTTTCGCACTTGCTTTATTATCACAATGTTTCGCGATGGGTTATTTTTTTGGACCATTTATTTCGGGACGTATATTAGATTTAATTGGTTATGCTTCTATTATTTGGCTTTCCGTTTCATCTTTTTGCTTTATTGTATTTGTAATTTTATTTAAGAGAATTTTTTAATTAATCTTTTCTAATTCAATAATCCTTCTCTCTCTAAGAAATAAGAAAAAAGGAGCAGAAAATGCAAATGCGACAAGAAAGGTTCCAATGTAAACAACCCACATATTCTTGATATTCAATTTTTTTGATTCATTTACTATCCATATAAAGATAGCGCTTGCACCTACTAATAAGTCCCTAGAAATTGACTGAGCTGCAGGGTTTGCATTAGCTAAGGAAATAAAGTTATTGATATCAAAACTATTTCCATATTCCCTAGCAAATTCGAAATTTGCCATCATGGGAAGGACGGCACCTAAAATAGATAGAAAAAGGTAAAGATAAGATAGTATCTGTTTATTATCTTTTAAAATGTTAAATGAATTCACTTTTCGAAAATATTTATTTTAATAATAGTATTTAAAATCTTATGGTTGTTGAAAAGAATAATAAATTTGAAGACTATAAATTTAAAAAAGTAAATTTAAATTTTGCTGTAGTTGGTCATGTTGAGTGGATAAATTTCTTAAAGGTCGATCAATTACCAAAACCAGGAGTCATTTCTCATTCTGAGAAGTCCCTTGAATATCCCGCTGGAGCAGGATCTGTTATAGCGAAAACACTTTCTGAATTAACAGATAACCAAATTCACTTTTTTACTGCACTGGGTAAAGATGATTATGGAGATAGATGCTTCAAAATTCTTTCAAATATGGGCATTAAGTTACATGTGGCATGGCGTGATAAACCTACTAGAAGAGGATTTAGTATGATTGATTCACAAGGGGAGAGAGCAATAACAGTTATTGGAGAAAGGTTGGCTCCTGATTATAAAGACAAATTAGACTGGAGCATTTTAAAAAAAATGGATGGAATTTTTATAACTGCATCTGATTCGGATATTTTTAAAATCGCTAGATCAGCTTCAATACTTTGTGCAACTCCAAGGGTTGGACTGAATATAATTAATAGATCAAACGTCCTTTTGGATGGTTTAATAGGCAGTAATCTTGATCCTGGCGAGGTTTTTTCTTTTTCTGAATTATCGGTAAAGCCAAAATATACTATTAAAACCGAGGGAGAGAATGGGGGCATAATATTTCCAGGAGGAAGATATAAGGCTCTTAAAAACAAAAAATTAAAGGTTGATTCCTATGGATGCGGGGATTCTTTCGCTGCCGGGATTCTTTGTGGAATGGCATCTAAATGGGATATAGATAAAACTTTAAACCTTGCTAAAGTAATAGGAAGAGACACTAGTGAATTTTTTGGCCCATATGAAAATAATTATGAAAAGAAATTAATTTAATACTCTCATGAGCAACATAGAAAATAAAAATAAAAATAAAAATAAAAATATTCTTGTGGACAACCTTATTTTTTTCTTTTTATTTACTGTTTTTTTAGTTTTTAGATCGTTGAAAACTTTATCTAGAATTTTTACTTATGGAATCTTAAAAAAAGAAATATTAACTACCAAAAGTAACTTAGGCGTAGATATAAAAATAAAAATTAAATAACTAATGAATAAATTTATAGCTATTTTAATTTTTGTCATAATTTTTTTGTTAAGTAAAATTATTTTTAAAAAAACAAAGAACTTAAAAATATACAAATTTAAAAATAAAATGCAGAGCAAGCAAACAAGTATTGAGAGAATTTTTTTAAGAGAGGAGGAAAAAACCTTTTCAAACCCAGATATAAATATCTCTATTAGAATTTACGATAACGAAGATAATTTAAATAGAAAATCTAATATACATAGAGCAAGGCTTTCAAAATTTAAGAAATCCAAATTAAATGGTGAAATGATATTTCAGGATGATGAACAAAGGATTTATAAATTTAATAATGGTAAGAAAGTTTACTTATAATTTTAATTTCTAACTACACTCAAGACTTTCTCTTGTTGAAACGCCCGTTGTTGGATTGATTCCATCAGCAATTTCACAAAGATTTCTTTGGTCTTCGCTATCAAGAATGGCATAAGAAAAATCTGCTCCTTCTATTTGAGCACCTGCAAAACTACTACCTGAGGCGATCATATTTATTAAAACAGCATTTCTAAGATCTGTTTTTTGGAAATTTACTCTATCAGAAAGAGTATCTGTCAGATCGATTCCATTTAAATTAGAACCTTTTAGGTCAGATAGGGTTAAGGTTGTTCCATGTAAATCAACGTCACTAAAATCTGCGTCTCGAGCAACTGCTCCAGCTATAGAAGACAAATGTAGATCTTCTCCATGGAAATCAAATCCTGTAATATTTGATCTTACATAACTAGGAACTTCATCTCCCTCGCCCTTTACAGCAACATTCGCCCCGGCAAAAACTGGAGAAGATAAAATTAAGAAAGAAAAAGTTATGCATAAAAAATATTTGAAAAGCCTAAAAAATTTCATACTAAAAAATTTGAATATTTTTATTTTATAACAATTAGATAATTTTTATAATTGCTGTATAAATTTGGAAATCCTTTTTAAGATTATTTAACACTATAAATTTTAAATCTGGGTTCTAAATTAGTTATACAATCAAAAAGTTTTTTGTTATCTTTGCTATTTATAACTTTGAATTCAGATTCAACCGTACCGTTTTTATCTCTTATAGCTTGATTTAAAACTATGGAACCGTTTTCGTCAGATACTGATCTATGAAAAGTTCCTCTAGGTATTTTAAGAATATATCCGCAAGATTCTAATCTGACTTTATAAAAAGGATAATCCCAATTAAAATTGACAAGAAAAAATGTTCTTCCCCCAGAGATAGCCAATAGATTATCTTCTTGATTATGGTGTATGTAAAATTGCCAATTATTAAAATCATCATCATTTGGCGGACTAACTGCAGGCCCACTGTGAATAACTAGATCTCTAAAATTTGATTCATTAACACTAATGTCAAAAAATCTAACATCTTTTGTATCACGAAATTTTTCATAATTTATCAATTCGAACATTTTTGATTTGTTTGATTTGACAACAGGAATTTCTAAACTTGAGTTCAATTTTCTGTAAAGATTAAACAAATGAAAACAGATATATTTCTATAAGAACGTATCAATAAACACTAAAAAAGAAACATATTTTATTTATTTTTTTTTCTTATTCAAAAAGATGAATAATTTAATTTTTATATGATTTCAAGAGGTTTAATTTCCCAAGATAAAGTATTTTCTAGATTATTTTTTCCAGTAAAGTTTCCTGTAATTATTGAAGTTAAATTAGATTTAGAAGAGGATACCAATGTTAAATATCTTTCGTCTATTAATCCCTTTCCACTTGGGTCGAAGCCTCTCCAACCAGCACCTGGAATATATAACTCTGCCCAAGCGTGTAAATCTAATTCAGAAGGTAACGGATCCTCAAAATGATAACCACTTACAAACCTACTTGGGATACCAATAGACCTACAAGCTTCAACCATAAGCATTGCTAAATCTCTGCATGAACCTATGCGTTCTCTAAGTGTTCTGCTAGCTGGCCATGCAGGACCTGTGTGTCTTTTGGTATATTTGACCCGATCTTGAATGATCTCAATTAACTGGTAGGTGAATGATAATGCGTTATTAATACTTCCTGCTAAAGCTTCTTGAGCAAGTTCAACCGCAGAGGGATCGTGTTGTCCATTTGGCATCCACCCCTCAAGTGCTCCCTGTAAATCTCTGTTAATAATGCTTCTACAAAAAGGTAATGTTAAATTTCTATTTTTAACCCCATCAATAATGTTTGGATGTTTAATAGTTTCAACTTCGCTAATTGATTCAATAATTAAATTATCTGTTAATCCATTGAATCTGATTCTATTAATCTCTTCTCCGCTGGCAGCAAGTAGTGGAAAAATAATTTCTGGTTCTGGGGTAATTTTTAATTCAAAATTCTTTACCTTTTGGAATCCATTTGACCTTGGCTTTATACATAATCTATGCTCTCCTAATTGAACAGGCTCTTCGTATTTATATTCAAGTTTGTGAATGTATTTAATTCTCATTAATAATTGTTTTAATTGATAAAATATTTTTCTTGAATGAGATCATTTAATTTATTCAAATCCATTTGCAATGAATCGATTGCTTCATGTAAACCATCATTGATTATATCTTCAATTCTGATATAACTCCACTTTGCTTGAAGCAAACCTCTCATACATTCTAATTCTGAAGGATTTTGAGTGGATGGAGAGGATTCTATCGTTTTAAGTGTATTACTTATTCCATCAAGACAGTATCTTACTGATCTCGGAAAAATTGGATCAAGTAAAAGAAATCTCGCAACTGAATTAGGCTTTATAGAATTTTGCACTGCTTTCCTAAACATTTGATAGGCTCCAGCTGAACGTAAAAGAGCAATCCATTGCAACTCATCAAGAACTCCTCCAAGTTCATCTAAACTTGGCAGAAGTAAATAATATTTAACATCTAAAATTCTTGATGTTTTGTCAGCTCTCTCAATTAATCTTCCAAGAATGCTAAATCTCCAGGCAAGGTCTTTGCTTAGAGTCGCATCTGTAATCCCATAAAATAGCTGACATTCCCTCCTTATTTCACTTAATTGTTCTTGCCTTGGTTTATTCCATATTGCCTCTCCTTCTTGCATATTCCAATATAAGATATTAATTTGTTCCCACATTTCCGTGGTCATTACGTCTCTGATTTGTCTTGCATTTTCTCTTGCCATTTGAATGCAAGAAATAATGCTGTTTGGATTTAAACGATCTCTTATTAAAAAATTAATAACGTCATCAGGTTGTTTTTCTGGGAATCTTTTATCAAAAGATTCTCTATCACTTGAAGCCTCAATTAACGGGAGCCAAGGTTCTGCACTCCCTGGTGGGCAATCTAATGACATTGCTTCACTTACTTCCACGAAACGAGAGATGTTTTCCGCACGTTCTAAATAACGATTGATCCAATAAAGAGATTCTGCTACACGACTTAAAAGCATATTATTTTCCTACAACCCATGTATCTTTGCATCCTCCACCTTGAGAAGAATTGACGACTAATGATCCTTTTTTTAATGCTACCCTTGTAAGTCCCCCTGGGCTAACCCATGAATCTTTTCCTCTCAAGATATATGGTCTTAAATCAACATGACATGGATAAAGTTCTCCATCACATAAAGATGGCACAGTAGATAATTCTAATGTTGGTTGTGCTATAAAATTTCTAGGATTTTTTTTTATTTTTTTAGCGAATTCTTCTATCTCAGTTGTTGTTGAGTGAGGGCCAATTAACATTCCATAACCCCCAGCTTCTGCTACAGACTTAACAACAAGTTTTGATAAATTTTCTAGAACGTATTCTCGATCTTTTTGGTAATGACAAATATACGTTTTTACATTTTTTATAATAATTTCTTCATCAAGATAATATTTAATCATTTTTGGAACAAAAGAATAAATCATTTTGTCATCTGCTATTCCAGTCCCAGGTGCATTTGCTAAAGCAACATGACCTGCCTTGAAAACATCAAGTAATCCGCTAACACCAAGGCATGAATCTTTTCTGAAATTAAGAGAATCTAAGAAATCATCATCAATTCGTCTGTAAATGACATCTACTCTTTTTAACCCAGAGGTAGTTTTTAAATATACATAATCATCCTTACAAACTAAGTCATGACCCTGAACTAGTTGGATTCCCATTTCTTGAGCTAAATAACTATGTTCAAAATAAGCGCTATTAAAAATTCCTGGAGTTAGTAGAACTATCTTGGGAGTATCTGTCCAAACAGCAAGTTCTTGAAGAGTTTTTAAAAGATATGATGGATATTCATCAATTGGTTTTACTATTCTTCCAGAGAAAAGATTAGGAAAAATATTTTTCATAACTAATCTATTTTCTAAAAAATAAGCTACCCCAGAAGGGCACCTTAAATTATCTTCTAAAACATGCCAGTCACCCTTTTTGTCCCTTATCAAATCAAGCCCTGAAATTTGACACCATTTATTTAATGGAGGTTTAAACCCTATCATTTGAGGTCTCCAACCTTCTGAACTCTCTATTAATTCTCTTGGAATTATCCCGTCATTAATAATGTTTTGAGAATTATAAATATCATCAAGGAATAAATCAATTGCCTCAAGTCTTTGTTTTAGTCCTTTTTCTAAAGTTATCCAATCATCTTTACTTATTATTCTTGGCAGTGGGTCAAAAGGTAATATTCTCTCCGTTCCTTTTAAACCAGTATCATTTAGCCTAAAAGTGGCACCATGTCTTAGTAATAATTTTTTTGCTGCAGAATGATTCCTGTTTAATTCTTCAAGACCCATATTATCTAAAGAGGACAATAGAGGAATTAATATTTCTCTAGCAGAGTTCACATTATCTTTAAAGTATTCATCAAAACTATTCTTAGGGCGATAACCTGAAAACATCAATTTATTAATTTAGTAATTTTTACTTGAGCTTCAAATCTTTATTCGTATTTATGGCTACCAAAAATAATATCTCTTTATTCAATCTATTTCATTATTTTGATCATTGAAGTATATTTCTAAAAAATCTAAAAGGTATGAATTCTAGTAATTGGCAATTTGTGTTTTTTAGATATTTCGCAAGTCTTCTTTTTATCCTCTCTCACAGTTTGTTGGTTCTTGATCATCTACCAATAGGGGCTGCACTCCACGGGCTTGGTGAGGTTTTTATTGCTCCTTGGGCTTTTAGGGAAAGAGCTTGGGACCTTGTTGTTATTGCAGTTTTATTTTTCTTCTTCGATATCTGGGGACTTATAAATGCTCCTTGGAATTAACTTATATATTTATTTACTAATTATGCGAATATGATATTAAAAATGAAGTCTTATTTTAATCAAATTTATAAAATAATTTTTCTTTTACTACTAACTAATATTTCCAATTTATATGCACATAATTTACTTAATGGTGGTTGCAAAGGACATTGTGCAAGGCACTTTAAAGCAATAAATAATGAAAAAAAATTTAATAATAAAAAAGATCAAATGAATATTGAGATTAAAAATTCATGTTTAAATAAATCTCTATGCAGAGGTTGACTCCTTGAAATTTGAGATTTTTTTATGCAATCTTATTATTGATAATTATCAATGAATTTTTATTTACTTGATAATTTTTATTAGGAGGATTGATTTGATTTTTGATTAAAAAAATAAAAGTATATATTAACGGTAGAAGTAATGATGACGCAGCAACTAAAGCAATTATCTGGTTCAACCTAATAAATGGTTTTTTTACAAGATCTTCTCCGCACAAGCCACAAATCAAATTACCTTTTAAGGATTTTTTTTGAAATTGATATTTAGGATTGCAATAGGGGCAATAAAATCTAACCATCTTTTAAGTTATTCTTTTAATCATTATCTATAAAACGAGAAGAATGTCATCTTATTTTTAAATAAAAAAAAGAGGACTTTAATAAGCCCTCTTTATCTCTTACTTATATTTTTTACTGAAGTTAATAACGCACCTAAATCATGGATCCTTGTTGCTAACTTCTATTAAGCTAATGCTCTCCAAAATTAACTAATTTTCTTTAACTGGGGCAAAAACTCTAGAATTAAGCTTGTTTCTTGAAGGGCACCTAAACGATGCAGAAGAAGGAAGCTTAGACATTAATAAAAAATAATTGGAGCAGTTAATTAAATTAGTTCGGTTTATTCCGAAATTTCAGGCAGGCTATCGATCATTTTGAAAGACCTCCTAGAACTCAACAATATAAAATTAGGAAAATATTTCTCTAAAGACAATCCGTTTTTATACGCATTGCTTTTTTATTAAAAATGTCCGAAAGTGGTAATCAATCGTGCTAATTTTTGTGAGATATTTTTAGTAAGTTTTGCTTATTTCCTTTGATATTTAATTAGATTATCTTGATTTTAAATAATTGAGGAAATCTTTTATGAATCATTCGAAAGAAGTTAGGAAAGCTGATCAATCTAATCCCATAGACGAATATTTTCAATGTCTCTCATATTGCGATATTCACCCAAAAGGTATAGATAATGACTGTGAAGTCATCTGTATGGAAAGACATTTAAAAGCTAACTATTGGTAATTTTATAAATTTCAACTTTTTATTTAAATCCTTTTGAAAAAAGGTTTGTACGAACTTTAAATTTCCATACATTTACAACCCCTTTTGCATTAACTGCTGCAAGTGCACAATCATCAGGCCTCCATGATATCGCCCCTACCAAATCTCCGGCGAATGCAGCCCCTACTGGGTCTCCATTGCCGTCATTTTTTATGAAACTTGCGACAACAGAACCATCCCTAGATCCTGAGGCTACAAGCATACCTTTATTTGAAAAGGCTAAGCTCGAAATAGGTTCTGTATGGTGACATAGCTCTCCTGGCATAGTCCCTTCTGGACCATTGCCTATAAAGCTCCATACTGTGATTCTTTCACTGCCGCTAGTCGCTAATAATTTTCCGCTGTCATCAAAAGAAAGGTGACTTGGTTTTCCAGGGTATCCAGTCATTTCAGCATCCATTCCTGTTGATCTTCTCCAAAAATGAACTGAATTGTCTTGACTCCCACAGGCGACTATATCTCCATCAGGGCTTAATTCCATAGAGACCAATGATCCTTGCCACTCGAGTTTTTGATTCGTTTTATTATTAACAATGTCAAAGAATGTCACTCTGCCGTAGCATGCAGTTGCGAGCTCATTTTTATTTGACCATGTTATTGCACTTACTGTGCTTGGATGGTCTTCTGAGATCCATTTCTCTTCTCCAATTTCATTAAAAACATATACTTTTTTTGAGGAAGCTATAGCTAGAAATAAACCGTCATTAGACCACTTGAGGTGTTCTACCCAACCCTTACCAAGATTAAGTGTTTTAATTACTTTACCTTCGTGGCAATTACAAATTTGGACATTTCCATCCTGACCTGATGTTGCAAAAATCTCGCCCTCTGGATGAATGGCCATTGCTAATAGACCACCAGAGTGTGTATTTTCTTTTTTCCAAATAATTTTTCCAGTATCTCCTTCGAACGAAAAAAGACCCCCTGCCACGTCGCCAACAATAAATTGTTTTCCTTTAAGAGCCCAGCCACATGCTATGGCGTAATCGTTAACTTCAGCAGTCCATCCTTCATGGAACATCCCTCTTGGGCTAAATGGTTCTATATCAGGCATTTATCAAAGCCTTCTTGCATCTCTTTCTCATTTAAATTTCTACCGATAAAAACAAGTTGATTTCTACGAGGTTCGTTACCCCATTCTTTATCAGGTTGTGCAGTAAATAACATGTGAACTCCTTGGAAAACTATTCTCCTTGGGTTACCTGAGTAACTTATGAAACCTTTAGTTCTGAATATATCCACCCCTTTTTCTGAGAGAAGCCTTCCCATCCAAGTATTTAGTTTCTCTGGGTCAACATCTCCAAAACGCTCTATAGCAATTGAGCCTACTTCATCATCATGTTCATGCTCTGCTTGCCAGAACCTTTCAGTATTAAATGAAATCTCTTTATTTTCGTCACTTTTAATGACTTTCATATTAAATTCTTCAGCAGTGTGCTGTGTAAACAAACCTATTTTTGTTGGCTTTTCTATGTTCAAGATGAAGGATTTATTTCCTTTATCCTCCAATTTTAGATTTACATGTTTTCCATATGGGACAGTATTTCCAGGCTCCAAAGTATTAGCATTTTCTGCATAAAGTCTTACGGAGGATTCAGCACCATCTTTAAGTTCTTCCTCACTCTCACCTTGGTTAACGAGAGCTACTAGGGACATTTCTGGATCGGGTCCTTCTTCTAGGATTAATTCATATTTACCTGCATCTAGATCGTAAACACCCGTCCATTCAAAAGGATATTCTGGTTCAAGAAATGTTGGTCTGTGTTTAAGGATCTGATCGAGATCAAATGCACTTAGATTTAAGACTGTTTCAATTGGTACTTTGGCATTTTCGGCTCTAATAATGCGAGTCATTCGATTCATATCTCTCAATCTTGATTCAAGGGTATCTAATGCATCCTCAGAGACTAAATCAGTTTTATTAAGGACAAGAACATCTGCAAATGCCACTTGTTCTGAACTTTCGTCACTCCTGCCTAGCTGTTGATCAATATGTGCAGCATCAACTAAAGTCACAATCCCATCAAGAGTAAATTCAGAACTAATCTCTTCATCCATGAAAAAAGTCTGAGCAACTGGACCTGGATCTGCTAATCCTGTTGTTTCTACTAAAACATAGTCAAACTTATCTCTTCTTTTCATAAGGTTGCCAAGGACTCTTATTAAATCACCGCGAACAGTACAACAAATGCACCCGTTTGACATCTCAAATACTTCTTCATCGGCATTAATTACGAGACCTTGATCTATACCTACTTCACCGTATTCATTCTCAATTACCGCTATTCTTTTCCCGTGCTCTTCACTTAAAATTCTATTAAGCAAAGTAGTCTTCCCTGAACCTAAGAATCCAGTGAGGATGGTTACGGGAACTTTATCTTTGATGCTCATTTACTGATTTTTACTAAATAAACAATATTTTAATAATATTAATAATAAGAAATGAAAACCGTTTTTATTAGAAAAATTTAATCTGAAAGTTTGTACCATTCAGACTCAAGATTGGAGCCAGATTTTTTATCACAGCTTCCACCTAATGAATCAACAATTGTACAAGTATTGTGAACAGCTACTGAAACCGTATTACCATCCATCATCAATCCATCAACGAATATTTGATTAGAAGCTAAAGGAACTGAACTTTGTCTACTTAAGTTCCTTAATAACTTAGATGCTGGAATTTGTTCAGGAAATATTGCCTGAACTTTCTCTTCATCTAACATTTTTAAAGTAGAACTTATGTTGTCTGGCCTTAAGCTTGAGGAGTCTCCAAGAAAGTCAAGTAAACTAATGGTTTCAAAACCAAATGCATCCCCGTAGTATCCCATTGCTTTGTGTTTAGAGACAATTACTCTGTTTTCCTCAGGAATAGAACTTACTTGTTCGACGATCCAACTATCTAAGCCTTCTAAGAGAGAATCAGCTTTTTCGAATCTTTCATTAATTTGTTTTCTGTCAGCTCTATTAAAAACCGAAATATCTTTCTTTAAACTTTTGCTTATAAGATCTCCCATTTTTATGATGTTATGCGGATCATGCCATACATGTGGATCTTGACCTCCATGGTCATGATGATGATGCCCCTCACCTTCGTCTGGTACTTGTGCTATTGGTTCTACATCACTATTTGAAACGTCTTTAAAAAAGTGTTGAGTTGCTTCAAACTCAAAAGGCATGTGTTCAGTAAAAAATATATATTGACCATCTTCTTTGATATCCACGTTAAAAACAGTACTTTCTCTTCTTTGATCAAAATTAAGAACAAAAGCTTTATTACTTGCTATCAAAGTACCATCATTTTTTCTGCTTATTGAGTCTTTAGATCCTAATAATTCTTTAGCTAAATCTTCAGACCCTTCTATGTCATTAGATTTGAGAATCACCATCTTCATTGCAGGATCTGCATATTCGCCATCGACTTTTTCAAATGACCATTTGTAAGAACCCATAGAAAGTTGAAATTTGCCTGCCCATTCGAAAGCACCTTCAGCATGATCATCATGACCTCCATGGTCTGAATGATCATCATGACCTCCATGATCAGAATGATCATCTACTTTAGCTGAATGTTCAGAATGATCGTCATGTCCACCATGGTCTGAGTGATCATCATGACCTCCATGATCAGAATGATCATCTACGTCTATTGCACTAACACCTACAACAACAGTATTCTTTTTATTTTCCCAATTTCTCATACTTGGAGTCATTTCTTTACCAAGAGTAAATACTTTATCTGCGCTATTTAGTAATTGAGCTTGCCTTGGATTGATCTTTAAGTCATGAACATCTTGTTTTCTATCTACTAAGCATGTAACTTCGTCAGATGGTAATGCAATTGATTTAACTAAATCACAAACTAGTGGTTCTACTGCTACATATGACTTTCCTTTAGCCATAACATCCTGCCCAAAACCAGAAAATATAATTGTTCCTGCGATTACGGAATTTTTAATAATTGATTTACTCGAACCTTTTTTATTTGTTAAAAGTCTTTTAAAAACTGACATGAAAAATAATTAAATACTTAAAAATGATAATCATTTCCATTATCGCTGACAAGTGAAGGTATCAAATGTTATGAAAATAATACGCAACTTGTATTATTGGTAAGCTTGTAAAGTGACTTTTTTAAAAGATTAATTAATGGCTACTTTAGTCGCTGAAAATTTAACCTTTGCATACGCAAAAAAAAGTAAGCCAGTTTTGAATAAGGTATCGGTTGAGATTAAACCTGGAACTCTAACAGCGTTAGTTGGCCCAAATGGCGCAGGTAAATCAACTCTTTTGAGAATTTTGCAAGGTCAAAATACTCCAGATAAAGGCGAAATAAAAATTGATGGTGAAAATTTATATAGATCTAGAGCTCTTGTGGCACTTATGCCTCAAAGAAGTTCTATGAATTGGAAGTTCCCCATCACAGTTGAAAAATTGGTATCTCTTGGTCAAATAAAGTATTCAAAATCAAGAAGTAATAACCCATTTCAAATTAAGACTCTTCTAGCATATCCTAATTCTTGGATTAATAAATGTTGTGAATTAGAGGCGACAATGCAGAGAGTAGGCATTGCAAGTTTGGCGAATAGAAGACTAGATTCTCTTTCAGGAGGACAGCAGCAAAGAGCTCTATTAGCAAAAACTCTTATGTCCCCGGCAAAAATATTTCTTTTAGATGAACCTTGTGCAGCTTTGGACCCACCTGCAAAGGAGGATTTTCTTAAAATTGTTCGTCAACTTGCCGATGCCGGACTTTCTTTGCTCGTAAGTAGCCATGATTGGGGCGATTCTTTAAATAACTATGATCAAGTAATCGTTCTTGATAAAAGTGTTTTGGCAGTTGGTAGTCCTGACCAAATACAAGATAAATTAGAGGCAATAAACATTAGCTCTATAAACGAACATAATTTCTGTGATTAGAGGATGTTTTTTAATTCTGAGCTTGATAGCAGTTTTGGCAAAGCCCGAAATATTCGAGGGTATGAAACAACAATTGGAATTTCTTTGGATTTGTTTTGGGTGTATGAATATCTTTTACTGGGCATCCTTCCATTTTTGATGTCTCACCACATTGAACACAGGTCAAATGATGAATATCTCTATCTACGGGAGTGTACAGAACCTCTCCAGTTGGGAGATGTCTAGAGCGAATTAAGCCATGCTTTATCAGAACTTGAAGATTCCTGTAAACAGTCGTCAGTCCCATAGCCTTTCCGCTTTCTATCAATTGTCTATGCAACTCTTGACCAGTCAATTCATCCTCGCATTTATTAAGTTCTTCAAGAAGTTGTTCTTGTCTTTTGGTAATGTCAGACTTAGTTACCATTGTTTCCGAAATCTTTTTTTGTCCCGCATTTTTGATCATACCGAATCATTCGAATAATGTCTTTTATTAATAACAACTGGTGGCTAGTTCCATTAATAATAACTATATTCTCTGGGATTTTATGCCCAGCTATGGGAACTGTATTAATCACTCATAAGAGATTATTACAAGTTAATTTAATCTCTCATTGTGTGTTACCTGGACTTGCTCTCGCATTAGCGCTTGGAATTCACCCCTCAATTGGTGGTGTTATAAGTGGTCTTCTGGGCTCAGTAATTGCGGAAAGTTTAACTAATAGAAAAAGTGAAAATTATGAAGCAGTTATGAATACTATTCTCGCTGGAATGATTGGATTTGGGGTCCTTATAATCCCTTTACTCGGAATAAGGATTGATTTGGAGGCAGTATTATTTGGCGATTTATTGACAGCAAATTTTGGAGATTTACTTAGAACAATAATTGCTTTTTTAGTATTTATACTTTTAATGACTTTTGGATATGAAAAGGTTGTTTATGTTGGATTAGATCCAGAAGGTGCATCCGCGAGTGGTATAAACGTTTCTTTATTAAATCTTGCTTTGAGTTTTACAACGGCATTAGTAATTGTTAGTTCAATGTCAGCAGTGGGAGTAATTCTTGTAATTGCTCTTCTTTCTACGCCAACTTTGTTAGGGCTAAATAAGGCTCATAGTTTAAGAATTGCAATGATGAGGTCTTCATTTTTTGGATTATGTATCTCACTTCTTGGATTTATTCTCTCTATAGTCTTTAATCTTTCGCCTGGACCTGCAATTAGCGTTATTTGTGTTGCGTCCCTTTTAATTCCTAAGCTTCGAAAATAATTAAATCTTAAATGTCCAATCAGAATTTAATGCTTGAGCTTCTGGATTGTTTTTTAAAGCTACTTCCATAGCTTCTTTTTTATTATTAGCTATAACAACTTCATCAAATTCCTTTCCATTTTTTTTGAGACTTACTTTGAAACGCATAAAAATTATTTAATTAATCAAAAGTTAACCACTAAGCAATTAGATTTAAATACTTTTACAAGTTAATTGATGAAATAGAAACTTTAGTTATTCTGAAGTTTTTCTACTACAGATTCTTTCTCAATCTTAGCTACATCCTGTAATCCATTAGCATCAAACCAAGGAGCGTTTTCCCAATTAAATCCTTCCCCAAAAGTATTATCGGGAGCAGCTACGTACCAGTGACATGACGAATCGGGAACATCTACAGCACATTTTGACCAGTCAGCTTCCCATTGTGGAACTTGTACCCACATTACAGATGCTAATAAAAAAGAAAAAATAAAATTCATAATTATCGGTTAGCAAAATTTTGAAAGATTTTTTTCACATTCTTTCTTTCTTTTCTTCCAATAATTTTCAAGTATTTGATATTTATGCTTATTTTTAAATTGACTTAAATGAATATTATTCTGATTAGGAACCGAAGTGTTTTTGATTTTCATGACTCAAGCTGTCAATGTAGGTCATATTTAAGACGCTTTATAGATTTTTTGAAGTGAATTTATACTTAATTTTTGTCCTATTTTTGTGTACGTGAGTATTTTTCGGGATTATTTTCAATATAAGTAAGTGAATATTTGACAACACCCACTATTACTGAAAAAAGAGCAATAGCCGAAATAATAAAAATGATTTTTTTGTAAATGATTTTCATGAATTTTTTATGTTTTTGATTATTTTTTTCATCAACGTCCAATTTTTCTGAAAGATTTAAATAATTAGTAATTTATACTGTAGCCTTTTAAATTACCTACGGAGTAAATTAATTACATCAGAAACTCCTCACACACTTTTTTCTGATAACTTTAAAAGTACTCGGCCGCAAAGTTTGAGTACTTTTTGTATTTTTTTGAGATGTGACAGTTAAAATAGAGGTCTATTAAGCATTACATATCCTGAATTTAAGTGTGATAGTAGGTTTGTGTGTAGGAGGAATTGATTTATTTCAGTGGAAACAAGGAAACACTTGATATAAATCAATTTTAAAAGATCTCTCTTTGAGGGGTCTTTTTTTTTTGGGGATTATTAGAAATAAATATTAAATTCTGAATATAAAAACAAATATGCTTTCTTCCAAAATAATTAGTTCGTCATTACAAATTAGTAATTTAATTCGTTAGATTATGAGTCGTTAAATTCTTCTGTTAATGCAAATACTTTTATTAACAATTTTAATTTGTTCAAGCTTTTTATTCCCTTCTTCATCATTTGCCTCACATATAGAACTAAAACCTTGTGTAGAGATTGCTCATTGTGTACGAGAAGAATGGGAGGTTAATAATATTGAGAAACCTTTTGAAGAGATTAAAACATTTATCGAAAACACTCCAAGAACTAAGATTGTAGAAATTGATGGCGATTATCTTCATGCTGAGGCAACCAGTAAATGGATGAAGTATGTAGACGACTTAGAAGTATCCTTTCTACCTGAATCAAACATCTTATCAATAAGATCAGAATCAAGAGTTGGAGAAAGTGATTTGGGAGTTAATCAAAAAAGAGTTGATTTACTAAAATCTAAAATGTTTTAAGATAAAAAGTAAAAAAAATAATTTATTTTTATTGTTTTTTGTATAACTTTTCCATTTTTAAAATAAATTAGCAGATAAAAAAGTAATAATTGTCATAATGCCTCGATAATGGCAAATTTATTAGATTTTCTCTGAAAAGATGATCATAAATTTTATATATTTATTGTTATCTAGTTTTGTTTTCTTCTGGTTTTATATAAATATTAAAAAAAATGGAGTTAAATGGATAATCAAAGGTCTTTTGCAAATTGGAATATTGGTATTATTCATTGGAGGGTTTTTCAAAATATTTTTCACCTTACCCCCTAATTTATTTATAAAAATATTTTTTCTTATTATTTATACATGGTGCACTGTTGGAATAAATGTAAATTTCATGATCCCTTTGATTAGTTTGATTGACCAAAATATAGTAAAAAAATAAAACTAAAATATGCTTAATTCTCATTACAAAAATAAATCTATTTCCTTAATATGCAATATTAAAAAATTATAGGATTTATTTTTTCCCTTTTGAAAGTCTTTTCCTTGTATACCTAGTCTTTAATGCCAAGTCTGTCATTATATATATTCCAAATAAAAGAATGATTATTCCAATAAAGTATTTCATTATTTTTTATGTAATTACTATGTTTGAGATTTATTTATGATGCCAACTAATTTTTATATCTATTTCTTGAGATAAGTTTCTTGTAACTGGACATTCTTTGGAAGCTTTTTTCAAAAAATCAATAGTTTCCTGAGAAGTGCTCTCTGGTGTGAAAATATCTATAATTAGTTCTTTTATCTTCCTCTCGCTATTTTGTGTCATTACTTTTTCAATATTTAAATATATACCCTTCAAATTAAATCCTTTCGATTTTGCTTTAATTGCCATGATGGTTAGCAGGCAAGTACCTAGAGATGTTGCTAATAAATCAGTTGGGGAAAAACTTTCACCTTTACCGCAGTGATCTAAAGGTGCATCAGTTCTAATAAGACTTCCAGATTGTAGATGAATAGCCTCACAGTTTAAATTTCCTAAATAAGAACATTTAACTTTAGTCATTTTAAAAAAATTAAATTAGGAAAATATTATTAATAAAAAATTATGGAACATAACAAGACTATTGATGAGAAATTTTTATTTTCATATTAGTGAAGTATTAAGGAAATTCATCATTCAAGTTTTGAAATCAGTTTTTATATCCATATTCCTCTAAGCAATACTCAATTAATTCAATTGATTTATTAAGAGTTCTTTTATTTTTATTTTCTAGATCGAAACATTCATTTAAAACACGTATAGATTCATTTAAGAATGATTCTTCTTTATTTTTTATATCTTTAACTTGATTTATATAAATTAATTTTTTAATCCCAATTAGGGACAATATGATTATTGAAATTGTAAAAATTGCTATTTTGAATTTATTCATAAAATTAGTTATTTCAAATATTTTAATTTATTTAATATCTGTAAACTTTACATAGCTCATAGAACTAAGTAATTACATATGTAGCTGCTGTTATTGCTATGGCAGTAATTGAAATGAAGATGTATGGAACAACCTTTAAAGATATATATAGATTATTTTTAGACATAACTAAAACTTTATACAAATAATTACATTCCCTTTAAACTTTATAAGTCTTCAAATATACAAATTAATTTTCTTTGTATAAATTCAATCCTTTTAAAGATTAACAAATTTATATTCATTGAATTTTCATTAAATATAGTATCTCTAAATCTTGTCTTGAGTCCGATATTTTTCTTTTTAAAAAGATTAATTCTTCTTGGCTCATTTTTGATTCTTTTATCATCAATTCTGCTTGTTCAATAGCATGTTCTATATTTCTAATTTTAATATCTCTTATTGAGGGATCATCTTTGCATGCTTTTTTAGTATTTGCATCTAACATATGTACGAAAATATTACCTTTAATATAATCCAAATTAAAACTTCATTATATTACAACCTCAAATTTAATTAAAATATATTATTGTATAAATAAGAACTTTAACCTTAGCTAACCCTCTCTTCATTTAATCGAGTGGGTTTTTTTTATGGTGTAATATACTCCTAGCATTTACTTTTAATTTGGAAGATTCAAAACTTAATCCTGAGGAAAATAATTCAATCGAATCGCCCTCCAATTTGAATGAAGACAATAAAGATCTTCATGAGGGGGATAAAAAAGAAGAAAATGTTAAGGCATTTACAGAATTTCTAGAGAAAGCAAGTAATCAAGATTCTTCAGAGGAAAAAGTAAAACTTGATTCTGAGCAACAAAAACTAAAAATTGACAAATCACTTTTTAAAAGATTTCTTAATAATGGATTTGATGGCATTTCAACTAATCCAAACTATAAAATGTTGGCATTATTAATAATCCTTTTAATTAATTTGTCTCTATTTTTTGTAATTGGGAATATGGGTAAAGCGTTTTTAAGAAATGCAGGAATCATGGGTTAGAAATTATTTGTTTCTTTTTGGATATTCATCTTTACAATTTTGATTCTTCAAATGAAACTGTGATATTTTCTTGTCAAATTAATATTTAAATAAAATTTGGATAATAAAGAGCCAGAAAATCCGGTAGTTTATCTTTCTAATTTAGTCAAGAAATTAGATGTAAAAAACAGAAATGGTTTAGTAGCCCTAGCAATTGTAAACCTTTTAGTGATTCTTTTATTTAAATTTTATTTGAAAGGATCTGGATTATTATCTTGAATTTACCTGCAGTAAGTATTATTCAGCATTTTCAAATTGCTTTGCCAATCTAAACGCCTTCTTAATTATTAGAAAGCCACCATATGCTCCTGCCAGTAAAGGTAATACTATGAGAGGGTTAGGGGAATAATCTGAATAATTTTTCACACCCTCAACATATTCATAACCTGAACATTTAAGAAAGATTAAGCTAAAAAATGTGATACTCCAACCAATAATTGATAAAAAACCACCTTTTTTATCTCCTTCGTAGAATCTGTCTAGACCTACGCCCCATCCTCCTATTAAGAATATTCCTCTTACAATTGAATTTTTTTCTTGATTTCTAAGCATAATAAAAAAATGTTCATTATGAACATAGCCTATTTGTATTTGAGATGTGAGATGTTTTTATTAATTAATCTTTAAAATAAATTTTTAATTGATTTATTCCATAAATTACTAAAAATATTAGTCAGTCTTTTAATTAACCATTAGAAATTGCATTTTCATTCAACAAGGAAATGGAAGGCCTTATATAAATAAAAATAGACCCATACATATCCTGCATAATTCTCATATCTTCGTCTAAATATACAATTGAAACCTGGCAATTTGGCGATTCTTTATTCCAAGGTAACTTATTCCATACTTCTTTAACTGGATACCATCTATCCATAAGTAATTCACTAAATAATGGAATCTTATTAAGTCCATTAACTTTGGAAACTTTTGTCTTTTGTAAGTTCATATCAAGCAAATTGTTTCTTAAAACTAAATCACTTGCTAGAGTTATTACTCTTCCACCAAAAGTAGGCAATAGTTTGAACCAACCTAAGATAGGAATTGTTGTGAGCCCGAATATCGTAGTGTCAAAAGTAGATATAAATTCTTTTTTGTCAAAATCAATCTTTTGAGCAATTCTCCCAATAGTTGATATGCCAAAGGACCCTACTTGCAATTGATGTAATTTAAAAAAAAGATTACTTTTAAATTCATCATTTAATGCCTTTTCAATAGCAAGGAAGAAAGGAGAACTTCGAAATAATTCAACATTAGAAAAAATCAATTCCCACTCTCCAGACAATAATTTTTCTGATATTTCAAAACTTAAGTCTTTAAGAGCATCAATCAATTCATCCATTTCATTAATTTTTTCCTCATACATAGGAGAAATTAATTTATTTAATCTTTGCCCTCTATCTGTAACAGCAGCTATTTTAAATATATTTGACTTTATCTCTCCAATTTCTTTCATAACTCCAATACAAGAAATACTAATTTATCTTAGGAATTTAATTTGAAGTTGATGGCAATTTTAATAATGCTGGTAATAAAATAAATTAATATTCTCCCCACCTTTTACCAATATCAAAACCCCATTCAGTGGTTAATCTAATTACTTCATCATGATTCTTGCATTTCGAAAGGGATAACTTTTTACTAGGATTATTTTTTATTAGCTCAGCAATTTGATTAAGTTGCTCTATTTTTTTTAGAAAATTACTTAGATCTTTATCTGACATTTATCTAGGAAGTAAATTTTTGATCATAAGTAAATATGTAATAAAGAACCCAGGCAACACCAATAATAAGAAGTGCAATCATTATATTTACTGACCAAACTACTTCTATCATGTAATTTTTTTATATATTTTTAATATATCCATAATTTAAACTAAATTAACCGTTAATAATTTAAATCTAGAACAATACACTACTACTACTACTAAATATATAAAATAGTCTTAAGTAGTTAAAAAAATTATGGGAGAAGCTAAGAGAAGGGAAGAGTTAGGGTTACCACCTAGAGAAAAGAAAAAGGAAAAACAAATATCGAAATATCAACTAAACAAAATTTTAAATAAATATCCTTATTTACCTTTCATTTTAGGTTTTTCATTACTAGCAATATTAATTATCGATTTAGTTAATTACTATAAATAGAAATATAAAATGGGGATACTTTTAGCTGAATATAAGATTATCTTCGCAATTGCGAAATTATTTTTCCATAATAAAAATAAAACTCATGAAACCGATTAACACCTCATGTGCCTTGATTTTAGGGGTACTAACTTTGTTTTCAATATCTAATGCAAATGCAGGTGGCTGTAGTTCTCATACTGAGAAGAAGACAGAAATTGAATGCTTGTCTGATGATAAAAAATGTATAGAAGCGAAAGAAAAAAGATCACTATACAAAGTTGAGGCTTAAATGTTTGATAATCTTGGAACTGCTCTAGTGCAGGCATTAGGTTTCTTTGCTGTTTTTGGTTTTTTTGTATATCAAACTTTGTTCGCAGATAGTAAACCCAAAAATTCAAAATCAAATCCTAAAAAAACAAAGATTTCCGACACAAAAGAATCAATTAAAAAAGAACCTAAAAAAGGCTTACTTAACAGAAAATCTAAACCTGTTGAAGTGAATTTACCAGTCCAAAAAAAGGGATTATTTGGGAGAAAAAAAGAAGTTATTAAAGAAGAGATTAAACCAAAGAAAAAAGGTTGGTTTAAATAGGTAAAGGTACTTAAACTCTTTTTTGATATCTTTTATACAAAAAATTTTTTTAGTAACTTTATAATTAATGAAAGATAACACTAAAATGAATCATAGAGAAATCACAAAAAAATATAGCGAGTTACTTAACAAGGCTGAGTTTGCTACTGGCCGTAAGGAAGTTGTAGGTCTTTTAAAAAAAGCTGCCAAATTGAAATCTCAGATTGAAATCAATTCTTAGATCTTAAAATTAGTTTAATTCTAAATGTAAAAAATTTTTTTATATATGTTTTTACATGAGATAATCTGCATAGATTATTTTTCTTATGAATAAAAAAGGTTATACAACCGAAAGCGGTGGTAGACAAAATGGTTTTGCACTTGAACCAGAAATCAACCCAATATCAGAAGGCGAATCAAAGAAATCCATATTTTTATTTATTGGAATATTATTACCTTTTCTAATAGGAGGTTTTTATTATTTAAGGACTCTGAATATATTCTGATATTTTATAAGCCATTTTTAGCAATATATTCTTCTGAGCTAACTATATCTTGCATTAAGCTCTCTGATGAAGGATTAAATCCATTTTGCTCTAAAAAAGACTTAACCTTTTCAAATTTTTGCTGAATTTTTTTTGTATATGGAGTTGTCATCAAATAATCATCTTTTTCTGTTGAATAGTTCATTTGATTAACGGATTACTTTTACACTTACAATTTTGCAAAATATTAAATTGGTAGTGAAGTTATAAATATTACATAAGCGACTTAATAGTAATAAATACTTATAAAATATTTGTCCGTGGTTATTACTGTTTAATTTTAAAGAGTACTTATAGTAACTAGTTCCATTAAATCTCTGGATTGAAGATATTTTTGAAATACTTCAGAATAAAATGCTTTTTTAGCAGCAAATTTTGATTCGAATTCTATTACCAATCCAAGTTGCCCTCCATCCCATTCATTTGAGTTTGATTCTTGTATTAAATCTCTTTTTACAATCACTCCTCCAACAGATTTAATCCAAGGCAATACTGTCCTTATATATTCCAGAAATAAATCAGTATTTGGAATTGAAATTTTCTTTAGCCAATAGCTCTTTGTCATCAAATCAAGATATTCTGGGTAGAATATAGCATATTGAGGTAAGTATTTATCCTTAGATTTTTTACTCAGCGGTTATTAAATGGATTCCGAAAATAACTTATTAAATTTACTTCTTAAATCTCCAAATTCAGTGAGGATAAAGGCTATTGCCGAACGCCTTGAAATTGATCACAATTTTTCTTTTAGCAAGGATAGAAATGATTTAAAGGGTGTCTGGGAGCTTCGGTGGAGTAGTTCTAATAGTCCTTTTTTAAAATATTCTCCTTTTATTGATAATCTTCAAATTCTTGATCCCATACATTTAAATGGTCTTAATTTACTTAAACCTAGAGGAATAAAATCAATTATTGGTACTGGTATTTTAATAAGACTTAATTACATAAATGAAAAAAAAATTGGGGTCAAATTTACACATGCTGGTGTAATCGGACCTAAATTTGGAAGAAAAAATATAAAAGCTATGAAAGAAATAAATAATGAACAATTAGGGTGGTTAGAGATAACTTATTTAAGTAATAAGCTTAGAATCTGCAGAGGTGATAAAGGAACTTTATTTGTTTTAAGAAAAATTAATTCACCGACTTTATTCAAGAATTTTAAGGAATTTATTAAAATCTATTAGAATATAAATTATTTCTTTATCCAAATAGACTTTAATAGGAAATAAATTGGTAAATATTTAAAAGATTCTTTAGGTATTTCATAACTTAAGAATTTTAGTGCTTCTTCTAACCAGTAACCAATATCAAATCCCAAAAGAATTTTTTCTACAACAAACCAAAATTCTTTATCAAATATAATTCTGAAGTTTAAGTAAATATATTCCCAATGAAAGGTATTCCAATATTGGGTTAAAAATGAAGATAAAATAAGCCAAAGTGATATAAAGATAAAACTTTTAAGAAATTTATAAAATTTTTTCATATACCAGCAACTGTCTTATTTAATTTCAAATATCCCTTATTATTATTAGGATCAAATTTTATTTCCATGAAATATATCCAAAAAGATATAAAAATATTTTGAAAATAGTAAATTTTCGTGGAATTAATAATCTATTCTTCTTTTTTCAGACTCTGTGCCTTTAGATTTTTATTCTTAAGAAAAAATCCTAAAAATAGAAAAGCAAAATATATTAGTAAACTTATGCCAAAAATTAAAACTATCTTTGAAATATCCATAAATGATTTTTTTAATATAAATTACAGCATTATTTGCAAAGTTTTATCTATAGTAATGATTTTTCATTTATCACGATAACGAGCTTCAATTATTAAGCTAATAATATTATTTAAATCACATGCAAGTAGCTTTTGCCTGGAGCCTTTGTCTATCAGTTGGAGTTGTTTTATTATCAATTATTCCACTAACTATAGGGAGAGTTAAAGCAGGATATTCTGTTGAAAATATGTCTGCTCCAAGGGCTTTATTCGATAAATTACCTTCATTTGGAAAAAGAGCAGTTTGGTGTCATCAAAATTGTTGGGAAAGTATTTCCCTACATGCCCCTGCATGTCTTCTTTGTTTGATTACTTTAACTGACTCTAATATTGCAATAATTGCAGCATTGATTCATCCTATTTTTCGTTTTTTATATATCGGTGCATATGTATTCAATATTCCAACAGCTAGAGGTTTAATGTGGGCCTCAGGAATTTTTACAACACTTTTACTTTACAAAGAGAGCTTAATACAATTGATAAAAACTATTTAAATAATAAACTTTTCTAAATCTTTTAATTGATATTCATTGATTAGTTCCACTTTATTTGATTTCGCTAGTTGATGAGCAGACTTTGTAAAGCCAGATTTTGAGACTATTATTGCATGTGTACCTTTCCAAAATAATTTACCAGCTGAAATTTCCTGAACTGCTTTGTTTCCAATAGCCTTTTCATGATCTTTGCATTGAATACATATTCTCAAATCATTTATTGATGCAATTAAGTCAACCCCTTGATCTCCTGTATTAGGCGTTTCTTTTACTTCCCAGCCATTTTGTTTGAGAATTTCCATACAATGATTTTCAAATCTAATACCTTTTTTGTAGTTCCCCTTGTTTTTACTTGAGTAGTTTTTTTCTATTAGGTTTAAACATGATTTCTCTATTTGACTTGCTATGAAAACAAACCAGTCTTCAGTCTCTAGCTTTCTAATAGATCCAATTATCTCATCATCAATAGTAGGGTTTTCATTACAATACGATCTCCACTTTTCGAAAAATAACTCCATACTTCCAAATTTTTTTAAAATTACTTTTTCCCAGAAGTAAGGTATACCCTCTTTAAATCGCTTGGATCCATTATATATATTTTTCTCAATGGCTTTTTCATCAAGAGGTGGATTTCCAATCCATTTTTTATAATCCTCGTTACCATAAGCATCTATTTCCCTTAATCTGATCCTTTCCTCTAAAAGATTGTATTTGTTTTCTTCTATTAAATTATTAATTGTTTGAATAAAGAAATTAGAATTTAAAGCATTATTTAATTTAAACTTTTTCTTTTTAATTTGATAATCTCTAACAATTACAAAAATTAAAAAAATGATAAAAATAATTAAAATAAAAAATATTTTCATTAAAGATTTTTATTTTCGATCTAAAAAGTTTTTGTTTTTCTAATAACAAAATTATTTTTTGTTATTACTGAAGATTCATTTACTTCAAACCCATTAATTGCTGATATTTCTCCTTTTATGCCTTCTAATGTTAATTGCTCGATAATGCCTTTTATTACTTCATCCTCGACCAATTTTCTATCAATTCTTTCAGGTGTAATATCTGTAAGCCATTTTGAGGTCTTTTTTTTTACAACCTCTGTAGGGTTAGTTATTTTTAAGTAGATAGCCATTTTTTAAGTCATTCAGTTGAATTATAAGCATTAAATCTTCTTAACTTTTATTATTGTCATTACTTTCCCACTCAAGAAATTGAAAAACAAAAATTGCAAAGATAGAGAAAAATACTATAAACAATCCTAACCATCCTATAAATTTGTGCTCTGTAAAAAGATTTGTAAGCATTGATTTTTCTTGATATCTTGATTCCATTTCATATTGATAAGAATCAATAACTTTAAATATATTCATGATTAATAAATTAATAAATCGTTCAATTGGCGGACAATAAATTCAACCGTTTAACTTACTAAAGGCTTCCGATAGGAAATCTGGCCTTTTTCTTATTATAGAAAAATTCAGTTTATTTATTAAGACTAAATTGACTTCAGCAATTGTTAAGATTTCATTTTTCTTGTTATGAAATTTTGAAATTACATTAATCCTAGGACTTTTATCAATATTGAATTCGCTTTCTATGGTTATTTTTTCACCAAGAAATAAAGGGGATTTATATTTTATGGAGGTATCGATTAAAGGTAAATCGAAGCCTTTTTTAGTAAGTTCAAAATAAGATATACCTACTTCTGAAAGTGCATTTATTCGGCTTTCTTCAAGCCAATTAAAATATTTACCGTGCCACATTACTCCTGCATGATCTGCATGTTGAGGTAAAACAATTTTTTCAATTTTCCAAACTGGTTTTGAGTTCATCTTTTAATTAAAAAATATATTTATTCAATGAAAAAAAACTTATTTTGATATTGTAGATTAATTTTGTTTATTAACATAAGAATCATCAAAACTATATTTATAAAGTTATGTTTAATCGTAAAAATAAAAGTAGAAAAATGAAGAAGATTTTTCAATGGGAAGAATATTTAAATTGGAAAAATATGTCAAAGGAACAGAAATTAAATTTCAAGAGGGCATGTTTATTTCCTTTTCTCGTCTATATAGTTTATGTTTTTCTTAATCAGTACTCCTTGGCAATTCTTTTGTTACTAGGTCTTTATTTTTTAATTAGATTTAAAAATAGAAATAAGTTGGGAAGATGAATATTTTTTATTTTGATTTATTTAGATTTGTTTTAAAATTATATAGTTTTTCTAAATAACTTTATTGGCATATGACAATAGTATTAGATGAATTTTTTTTTTATGAAAAGAATTATTTTGTTTTTATGTGTATTAGTTTTTTCAATATTTTCTAATACGAATAATTTATTAGCAAAAGAAATTGAAAATAACATTAAAGAGAATATTTCTACTGAAATTGAAGAAATTAAGCCTGATAATAAAAAAACTAATATTTCTAATTCTTCAGTAGAAGATATTTTTGGTGACGAACAAACTTTTCCATTCGTTGCAGGTTTAGGGAAAAATGCAGCCCATTGATTTCAAGGCTCTTGATAATTTAGAAAAGATTTTTTTTAATACTTATGAAAGGTCTTAGGGTTCTAGAGCTTTCTGAAGCACTTAAGGTTGATAGCTCCGACTTATTAGCTATTTGTGCAATTCTAAAAATAAAAGCCACATCTAGATTAAGCATGCTTTCATTTGAAGAATGTAAAAAGATAACTGATTACTATAAGAATAAAAATTAGTTTTTTTATATAAATATATTTATTATTTAATCTCTTTAATCATTGATACTAAAGTTGAATGAATTTCTTCTTCAGATATTGCATTTTCAAAATTGATAATTGCTGACTGGCCATCGTAATTGATTTTTATATAACTGTTATTAATTTCTTCCATATAAGCATTCTCAAATGTTGATATCTTTCCGTAATGAATAAGATATTTGTGAACAGAATCAATGTGATCATTGTTCATATGATCACAAACTCTTTTACTTGTTTCTTTAGTAATAATTTTCATCTAAAAAATAAATTTATTTTAAGCTAATGTATTTTTTTCATTATTCAAAGTTTTAATCATTTTAATTATTAAATTTTTAACTTCATTTTTATCAACAGCTCTAACCAAGTTATTTCTCAAAATTGATGCTCCTTTAAAGTCTTTACATGTCCATGAGATATGTTTCCTTGCAATTAGCAAGCCATGGTCTCCTTTTTCTTTTATTAATTCATCAAGATGCTCAATAATTAAATATAATTTTTCTTCTGTGTTTGGTTCTTTGAAATTTTTATTTTCATTAATGGCATAATCTATTTCTCCTATTTTCCATGGGGATCCTAAGATTCCTCTCCCAATCATTACACCATCAGCATTTGTTTTTTTTAAACAATTAAGAGCGTCATCCGGATTTTTGATATCTCCATTAGCAATTACTGGAATTTCCAACAACTTTTTGAGTTTCCCGATCATTTCCCAATCTGATTTGCCTGAAAAACCCTGTTTTCTAGTTCTTCCATGAAGTGTAATCATCGTTGCTCCCGCATCTTGAAGTTTAAATAAGAAATCCTCTATATTTTCTTCTTTACTATCCCATCCGAGTCGTGTTTTTACTGTTACTGGAACCCTAACAGCTCTTACAACATTTTTGACTAATTGTATAGCAAGTTTTCGGTCTTTAATTAAAGCACTTCCTCCCCCTTTCTTTGCAATTTTTTTTACTGGACATCCCATATTTATATCAATTAAGAATGCTCCAGAGTCCTCAGCTTGTTTCGCGGCTTCAGAAACGGCATATGGCCTATTATCAAATATTTGTACTCCAATTGGACCTTCTTCTAAATCTATTTGATTGATTTTTTGTTTGCCATATCCTTTTTTAAGACTTGTGGCATTTATCATTTCTGTAAAAAGTAAAGAGTTTGGAGCCCATTTACGTACAAGTCGTCTAAAAATGTTATCTGTAACTCCTGCTAATGGCGATAACATAACCTTACTCGTAATTATCCTGTTTACGCCCCTTCCTTTAAGCCTTATATTTGAAGACATATAATTTTAAATTTATTTTATCTTTCTTTATTATAAATTCAGATATGGAGTTGATTTTATGTTTTCTATTTATTTCTTAATTTATAATAAGTGCTTTTACTTAAATAGGCCTAATTGATTACTTTTTTTGCTAGTTTATGTTGAGTTAAAATTTAAAAAAGGAAATTTTTTCTTGTTTATATTAATATCTATTTTTCTTCCAATAATTATATTTATTGCACCAATAAATGTAAATGCTATCCAAGGTAATTTAGATTTATCAAGTGCTCAAACTTCTGTAGGCAAAAGATTTGCTAAAGTTTTTTGTGATGCTAAGAGGGAAGGTTTAGACTCTGATTTTGCTAGTGAATATGCTTTGAATAATACATATTTGAAATTTGTAGCATTTCCAGATGATGACGAATATTTGGCTGATTTATGGAATTTCACACACAATAATATATTAGATAATTGTGGTGAATTTGTAGATATTAATGATCTAAAAGACCTAGAGATTTTTTTTAAAGAAGAAGGTTTAATTGCATCAAATAGGGAACTCTATTTACCAACTTTTGAGAATAATTAGATTAAATTTTTAGCATGTACTAAAATATAGATAGAATATGAAATTTTATGAAACTATTAGGTTTAAATTCACCTGAAATATTCATAATATTAGTAGTTTTGCTTTCAATTTTAGGTCCAAAAAGAATTGAAAAAGGTTCCTTATTGTTCAAAAAACTATTAAAGTTCCTCTTAAGTAAAGATGAGGATCAAAGCTCAGCAAATTCAAAAGAAATGCCAGAGCAACGAGAAGAAAGTGATGTTTATGAAGAAAAAGTAGAGTCAGAAGTAAAATCAGAGGAAACAAAAGAAAGTGATGTTAAAGAGGAAAAAGTAGAGTCAGAAGTAAAATCAGAGGAAACAGAAGAAAGTGATGTTAAAGAGGAAAAAATAGAGTCAGAAGTAAAATCAGAGGAAACAGAAGAAAGTGATGTTAAAGAAGAAAAAGTAGAGTCAGAAGTAAAATCAGAGGAAACAGAAGAAAGTGAAGTTAAAAAGATAATAGAGCCAGAGGTGAAATCACTTAAACCTAAAAAAAGAACTGTTAAAGATGAAATAATTGACGTAGAAGTTGATTCTAATAATAAATAAGATTTGAAATATATTTAAGAATACTAGAAAAGCTTGAATTCTAAAAAAAAGGAAATTTTTAAATAATTGGCTTATTTTTTTGATTAAATATTAAAAGTCTTTATTTTAATAATTTAATTTAAATTATAAGAAGGTTGTTATGAATCTAAAGCTACTTCTATAGCTGCTATTAAGTTTTCGTCAAACGGTTTAACACCTGGCTTGAATCTTGCAATTACTTTACTATCTTTCCCTATCAGAAACTTCTCGAAATTCCATTCAACATCTCCTTCAGGTTCAACTTTGTTTAGCGTTGTATATGGTTCTGTAGTGATGCCTTTAGCATGAACTTTTTGATAAATTTCAAACTTAACACCATATTTTGTGGTACAAAAATCTTTTATTTCTGAAAGAGAGTCGGGTTCTTGTTTCCCAAAATCATTACAGGGAAATGCAAGAATTCTTAGGCCTTTACTTGAATATAAGTCATGTAGCTTTTGAAGATCCTCATACTGAGCTGTATTGCCGCAATAACTAGCTACGTTAACCACTAAAATTACTTGCCCTGAGTATTCTCCAAGTTTTATAGATGATCCGTCTGCTGAAATAACGGTAGTATTTTGTACGTCAACTTGCATGTCTTAAAAAAATTACTTCTTGAAGATAACATTGTATAGCCTTTTTTGTGTATCAATTATTTGATGGTTTTGGTTATTTCTTTTAAAAGTTTTAATTTTTCATGTCTTTAACCTTCTATAATTGATATTATTAGTCAATTTAAATTTGGACCCTTTAGACCCACTTACTGAAATTATTAATTCTGGCCAAGGTTTTTCTCATGCAATTGCTTTGGAAAGAATTATTTGGGTAATGATTGGACTATTTTTTTTAGGAGCAATTTCAACATCAATAACTAATAGTATGAAAAGTCAAAATTGGTTTGTTGGAAAATCTTTATTTAGTTATTCTAAAGATAAAAAAATTACAGATGATTCATCTTCGCAATTATCTGATGATGAAGAATAAGTTTTATCAATATGAAGGATTCAATTTTTTCTAATAAGAAGATTTTATTGCTTGGTAGTGGCGAGCTTGGGAAAGAATTAGTAATAGAATCCAAAAGATTAGGATTAGAAGTTATTGCAATTGATAGATATGAAAAAGCACCCGCAATGCAAATAGCTGATCATTCAAGAGTAATTGATATGGGAGATAAAATTATTTTAAAAAATGTTATAAAAGAATTTCAACCTGATTATGTTGTCCCTGAAATAGAGTCACTTTCAATCGAAGCCTTAAAAGAACTAGAGGATGAAGGATTCAATATTATTCCAAATGCCAGAACTGTTGAAATAACAATGAATAGAGATAAAATTAGAGATTTAGCATCTAGAGATTTAAAAATAAAAACTGCAAAGTTTGATTATATTTTTGAATTTAATGATCTAGAAAAAAAAACAGATGAGATTGGATTCCCACTTTTACTCAAGCCTTTAATGAGTTCATCAGGGAAGGGACAAAGTTTTGTTAAAACAAAAAATGATTTGCATAATGCCTGGAAACAGGCACAAGCAAATTCTAGAGGTAAGGTTAAAGGTGTAATTATTGAAGAATTTATTAATTTCGATTTTGAGTTTACTCTTTTAACTGTAAGAAAAAGAAGTGGTGAAAATATTTTTTGCTTACCAATTGGACATCTTCAATCTAATGGAGACTATCAATGCAGTTGGCAACCTATAGAAATCAATGAGTCTTTAATTGTTGAAGCTAAAAAAATGACATCTAGAATATTAAATAATCTAAATGGAGCTGGATTATATGGAGTAGAGTTTTTTGTAAAAGGTAATGAGGTTATATTTTCAGAATTATCTCCAAGACCGCATGACACTGGTATGGTTACATTAGTTAGTCAAAATATTAATGAATTTGAATTACATTTAAGGGCTTTTTTGAATTTACCAATACCGAATATAAATTTAATAGAACCATCTGCAACCAGAGTAATACTCTCCAGTCAAGAGTATATGAATCCTATTTATGAGGGTGTTAATGAAGCATTAGAATTTGAAAAGACTAAAGTGTTTATATTTGGCAAGCCAGTCTCTAGAAAAGGAAGAAGAATGGGTGTTGTGCTATCGTCAAATTCAGACATTAATTTGGCAAGAAAAAATGCTGATGAAGCTGCGCGTAAAATAAAAGTAAGTTCTAAATAGGTAAAACTAAATATTAATTAAATATAATGAAAAAATTACTTATTTCCTTTGTTTTTGTTCCTACTTTCTCTAAGTATTATTGGTTTAAGTTCTTTCTTTCTAAATGATAGAAAATTATAAAGGTTGGGACATAACTTTAAATTGGGATAATAAAGATTATCTCGAGAGGGATAATACTAAAAGTAATTTTTTTAATCAAAAGCAAAAATGGATTGGTGTTCACTTAAATGGTGAAAAAATCTATGGTTCTTCTCTAAAAGAAATTAGACATATTATTGATTATCCTAGTTTGCATGCAAAGTAGGTTAAAAGATTTTTTTAATTATCCTGATTTTCATTATCTTCAATAAGTTCATTAGCCAGTTTTCTCAAATCTCCCTTAATCGAGACCCATGTAAATGCGATTATAAAAATTGAAGCAGATATTGCAACAGTAATTTTTTCAACAGGGGACATTCCAAGTGCAATAGCAAACATTTCAAACCAGATACTAATTTTTTATTATATAAAATTTTTATAAATAGATAGAATCAAATTTTTTTTTGCAATGATATTTAATTATTAAAAATATAATAAATAAAATTAAATTACTTATTTATTTATTTATTGTTTCTGATTTCAATTTTATTCAGTAAGATTTAATCATGGAAAAGAAAAAGTGCCCCCAATGTAAAAATTTAATTTTAAAAACTTCCCCAACATGTTTATATTGTGGCAGACCTAATAAATTTATTACTAAGGAATACGTAAATAAAAAGTGGAATAAAGATAATAATAAAAATTTAATTGATTATATTTTTATTAATAAGTATCTTGTATTTATTTTATTTCTAATATTTACAATTGTTATTATTATATTTAGTTAATTAACATCAATTAATCAATCTATTATTGCATCTAATACTTCCTTTGTATTTGTTGATAGTTTATTTTTTTTAATCTGCTTTATTGTTTCTACCATATTATTTTTGTAAGGGTCTGAATAATAATTGTATCTACTAAATACTTTCACAAATCGGGAAATTACGATTGGATTTAATTTATCAAAGTCAATTATCTTTTTTGCAATATATTTATAACCAGAACCATCCATTGCATGAAAAGTACTATTTCTTGTTACGAAAGTATTTAATATAGCTCTTAAAGTGTTTGGTGATTTTGAATCAAAAAACTTATTTTCAAATAATTTTTCAATGCTGTTTGTTTTTTCATCAATTTCTATAGATGCATTGAATGAGAACCAACTATCCAGAACGACACTATTATTTTTCCATTTATTGAAGAATATATTTGAAATAATTTTTCTTTCAGGACAATTAATCCTACTGAAAGAATTCAATGCAGCTTTTGCTAGCGTCATCGAATTACTATCGACATAATTAATTATTTTGCATTTAATTTCCTCATCATTACCGTGCAAGAGTAGTTTCCAAATAGTTTCTATTAGTTTTCTTTCATTTTTACCTTCTGGCCAAACTTTATCTAGATTTTTCTCTATTTCTTGGAGCTTAAAATATAATTCTTCTTTTAATTTGGAACCGAATAAATGATTTAATTCGTCAATAGTTTTATATATCTTTAAAGGATCTATATTTTCCATCTCTGATTCAATTTCAGCAAATGTCGGAATACTTAGTAAGTCTGATAAGAGAGACAAATTTATATCTTTATTTTTTATAAATGAAATTAAAGTGCTTATTAATTTATTTTCAATTTTGTGATCTGGCTTTTCATCTAATCTGCACAAAATTATTTTTTTAAATAATTCTCTTACAGTATTAGATAATGTAAAAAAATCTTTTTCATATTTTAAAATTAAAAATTTTTCATCCAAGGTAGTGTCAGATTTCCAATCAACTGGTGAAGAGAATTCGCGAAAATAAGTTACTAAAGGGATTTGGAGGTGAGATCTAACATTCCTAAAAATAAATTCTTGTTTTTTGGTTTTTAAAACAACAGTTTTTTCTATTGTTTTATTTTCACCGCAAAATATAGCCAGATTTATAGGAATTATTAGAGGTAAATCATTATATGGGTTCTTCTTTATTGGATTACTTTGAGATGCTTCAATTGTGAGTTTTTCGTCTTTTTGATCCCAGATTCTCTTTAATTTGACTTTTGGTGTGCCATTTTGCTTATACCAGACTTTGAATTCTTCTGGATCAATTTCCTTATTAAGCTCTAAAATTTTATCGATAAATTGGTCTATTGTTGCAGACTTCCCATCATATGTTGAGATGTAATTACTAAATCCTTTATAGAAATTTTCATCTTTTACAAGCTTATTAAGCATTCTAATAATTTCTGATCCTTTTTCGTATATCGTGGTCGTGTAGAAATTGTCGATTTCTTGGTATCTTTCTGGCATTACAGGATGCGATGTTGGGCCAGAATCCTCTCTAAATTGATTTCTTCTAAGAAATTTTGCATCCTCAAGCCTCTTGATTTGATGATTATGAAGGTCTGCTGTGAACTGTTGATCTCTAAATACTGTTAGACCCTCTTTAAGAGATAATTGAAACCAATCCCTACAAGTCACTCTATTACCCGTCCAATTATGGAAGTATTCATGGGCGATCACGCCCTCTATTCTCTCTAATTCCTCATCAGTTGTTGTTTCGGAATTAGCTAGTATTAGTTTTGAGTTAAAAATATTGAGACTTTTATTTTCCATGGCTCCCATATTAAAGTGCCTCACTGCAACTATATTGAATAATGACAAATCGTATTCAAGGTTATATTTATCCTCATCCCATCTCATTGATTTCTGTAAGGAACTTATTGAATGTTGAACATATTTTTCATCGCCATCTTCAACATAAATATTTATTTTGACTTTTTTATTCGATTTTGTTATGAAATTATCTTTTACACATTTAAGTTTCCCTGCTACCAATGCAAATAGATATGATGGTTTGGGATATGGGTCTTCCCAAATTATTTCATGTCGATTATTTGTAAGATTATTTTCTTTTACGACGTTACCATTTGAAAGTAAGACAGGATAATCATTTCTATCGGCCTCGATTCTCACAGTATATTTGCTTAGAATATCAGGCCTATCAGAGTGAAAACTTATCCTTCTAAATCCCTCTGCCTCACATTGCGTAGTTATAATTCCATTGCTCTCATACATTCCTAAAAGAGATGTATTTTCTTTAGGTTTAATTATTGCTTCTATTTTTAATAAAAAATTTTCTTTATTTACATTTATAATTTTTAAGTTATTTTTTTGCTGTTCATAGTTTTCCTCTTCTAGTAGCGAGTCATCTATAAATATTTTTTTTATTAATATATCCGTACCATCAAGAATAAGATTTCTGGTATTCTTATTTTTTTTTACCAATTTTAGTATCGTCGTAACATTAACAGCATTTTTCTTAATTACGAAGTCCAAAAAAATATCTGGAATTTCATAATCAAAAACTTTGTAATCTTTAAGTTTTACATATCTTGAAAAACTCTTTTGATTTTTTGGATTGATCATCTTTATAAAGCTGTTCAGAAGTTGAATATTCTAGAAAACTTATTTTGAAATTATAAGTTAGAACTTTCATCTTCTGATTGACAAAAATGTGCTTTTACTTCTCCAGAAGGAAGTAGTTCATATAAAAAAGGATTATTAATATCAGGTAATCCATCATTGTTAAATTGGTACCTCCAGTCCCATTTTTTATCTGTAAAGGAAATATAATCTTTTCTTAGAGAGTATGGAAGCATAAGCTTTTTTTTATTCCAATTAATATTGATAAATGCTCCTGGCTTTAACTCAGATATCTTTTTCACTATGGAAAAGTCACCATCAATATTATTTCTCATCACAAGATTAAGCTTTGAATTTTCACATAAATAGCTAGTATTTAAAGCTAATAAAATTATTGAGGTAATAAAAAATGAATGAATTTTTCGAACTCCTTTTATAAAAAAAATTTGCTTTTAAGCTAAGTGGAAGAATAAATGATCTTTTTGAATCAATTTAAATCATAATAGATTGCATACTCTTTAGATCTACAAGATTACAATTTAATTCCTCTTCATAATCTTGAACTGAAATTAAATTATTTAATAAACCTGAATATTTTGCATCTCCACCCACGGTACTTGAAAGTATAAATTTTGGATTGAATTTGTTAATCAATTTTGGTATTACATCAGCTCCTTTTACGAAAGAACCTACTAGGGGTAATTCCAAATTTTTTGTAGGAGTAATGACTGCATCAAGATTTTGTTTATTTAAATTTTCATCAAGATATCCATGGGGTTCTATATAAAACCCATTATCTTGATCATCTTTAACAATATATCCGTTTTCTATTTGTGGCACTGGAGCCCCAGCAGTGGCTTCAAAACTTAAATTAAATTGGTTAGTCTTTTCGGTTGGCTTAAGTACTTTAATTGAACTAAAACCAATTTTTTGTAATGTTTCAAAAGCACTTTTAGGGCAAATTATAGGAATTTCCTTTCTGAACATTTCTAATGTTGGAACGTGACAGTGATCAGGCAAGCCTTGGGTTAATAAAATAATATCTATGTTTTTATCTATTGCAATTTCTTCTTCTAATGATCCTTTAAAAAACCATTCACCTGGTGGAAATATTAAATCTCCTTTGAGCCAAGGATCAATAATTAAATTGGTTTTTTTAAATTTTATTAGCCAACCATTTGATCCAAGGTAGGTCGCTTCAAAAGTCATTATTGATAGATTGTTTTAATAAACTATAAAATAATTTTGACTTTATCGAGAAATCACTAAATTTAGATTAGTTTGTTTCATTTAAAATTTGAAATGACTTTCTTTTTAGATTAAATATTAAAACTTGGTTATCTTTACAACTAATTTTAAAGTCTTCTTTTTCTAGCATTTGTATTGGGATTAGAGCTAATCCGCCTGTCCCTGAAAATATGATTGGCATTGTAGTATGTTTCGTTCCATTCATTTTTTGTAATTCAATAGCTTGAGAAACTATTTTTCTGGCTTTGTCAAATCCGTAATCTTCTATTAATTCAGACCATAAAAAGTTGACTGATTCATATTGCGAAAACTCAATTTGTACTGTTTTCATTAAAAGTATTAGTTATATGTCTATT
>NZ_CVSX01000026.1 GCF_001180305.1 Prochlorococcus marinus | reverse complement strand
AACCTGTCCCAATTGAAATTACTTATGGATTAGAAAGGATTGCAATGTTTTTGCAAGATAAGGAGAGTATTTGGGACCTTAATTGGAACAAGAATTTGAAATACAGCGATATTTGGCTTCAATTTGAAAAAAGTCAATGCTCTTATAACTTCACTGAATCTACTCCTGATAATCTCAGAAAACTGTTTGAAATTTACCAATTAGAGGCAAAAACTTTAATTGAGAAAAAACTAACTTATCCTTCTCTAGATTATGTTCTAAAGTGTAGCCATACATTTAATTTACTTGATGCGAGGGGGGTAATTTCTGTAACAGATCGTGCTCAATATATTGAAAAGATTCGGGAATTAGCGAGAGAAGTCGCATCAGCTTGGATTGAGGAAAGAGAAGACCTAGGCTATCCATTAATAAAAAGTAAAGTTTAAAATTTTTTAATAAAAATGTTTTGGTATAAAAAGTTACATCTTATCGAAACTTATTATTCTTTCTTTTCTAGCTACTGTCGATAAAGTATAGTTACCCATTTTAGTGGGTTTTTTTAAGTGTGAGGTAAAATGAAACTCTTCCAACAAATGTTGGTGGCTGGTGCATCGTTGAGCTTAATAGCTCCTATCGCTGCTCAAGCTTCCGATACGTTAAATCTTGACGAAATGAACAGCTACTCTCGTAGCAGAAAATCAAAGGTAGCAAGATTAAGCAATAAAACATTCATTAACGAAGTTAGTGAAGACGCGGCAATTCTTAATGCTCGAATAGATGGTCTTGAAGCTAAGCAGAATAATTTAGAGGCAGGTGCTTTTTCAAGCACTACTTCCATGGATGGTAAAGCTGTCTATTGGATCGGTGCAGTAGATGGTGGCGATACAATCGGTAGCCACGAAAAAACTGAAACAGGTTACACATACACAATGAACTTGAACACAAGTTTTTCCGGCGATGATAATCTCTATGTTCGTCTTAAAGCAGGTGATGTTGGTGGTGAAGGTGACAGTATCTGGGATATTAAACCGACCTATCATATAGAGACCAAAGACTATGATGATGAATTACATGTCGATAAAATCTGGTACACAGGTACTCTTGGCGAAAAATTTACTTATTTTATAGGTCCAAGGATTGAAAATTACTATATGTACATAACACCTTCGATTTATCAACCTGGTGTTTTGAAATCAATGAAGCTTGGAGGTAATGCGAACTTTGGCGCAAGTACAGATGTTGGTGCTGGTTTTAAATACGAAACTGAAGGTGGATTTGGTTTCGCGACTAATATAGTTTCCAAGGATGCGGATAAAAATGCCGGAATGCTAGGAAAGGCCGATACAAACAAATGGGATACTCAGGTTGCTTACACCACAGATAGATGGCATCTTTCTGCTACTTTTTCTGATCAGCAAAACTGGTCATCTCATTCATATAATGCAACCAAAAAGGCGGCAGCTATGAAATCTGGTGACTTTACAGGTCTTGCTCTAAGAGGTTATTGGAGACCAGAAAACTCAGGTACAGCTACTCCTGAAATCTCTGTTGGGTACGATACTAGATCTGCAGATGATGATGGCTTAACTGGTGCAGATATACAATCTGACAGTTACTTTGTCGGTTTAACTTGGAGAGATATGATCCAAGCAGACGATAGAATTGGAATCGCCATAACTCAGCCACTTAAAGTTACTGGCTGTAATGGAGTTTGTTCTGCAGCTGATGTTGATCCTTTTATCTGGGAAGCTTACTATGCTTTCAGACCTAATGATTCAATGGAAGTAAGGCCTGCTATCTTTGGTGGTACAGACAGCTACGAAGCAGGTGATGATATCTTCGGTACTGTCTTAACAACTACATTCAAATTCTAAATTTAGAATTCCAAAAAAAAAGGGCCTTATTATTAAGGCTCTTTTTTTATTTTTTATTTTTTATTTTTTTTACCAACAATTCTCGCCCTCTCCAATAGGAATACATGTACTTGATTTTTTAGCCTCTTCAGCTAACTTTTTGGCTTCTTCATCGAGAATGAAATCCGCTCCTATTGGCATATCAGTGTTCCATTCTTTTAGCCCACCCAAATCATTCTCTCCAGCTTTAGAGGAGAAATCGTTAGACGCTGTAATTGCTAGAGCACTTGTTGCTGCGATAAACATTGCTATAGAATTTTTCTTTTTCATTTGGTATTTACTTTTTTTTATTTTAATTACTTAAAAAATATTTTTCTACGCGATGTATAAAATGATTCTCTATTAACTTCCTAATCTTCTTAAAAGGTTTGAATATGATTTAAAGATAAGATCAACTTCGCTTGATCTTCCATATTTTGCGAGTAATGATCTAGCCGCGGCATCTAGATCAAATAAATATTCTCTTTCTTCAATGCTTTTTATATAACTCTCAATCCAACCAATAAATACTAATCTTTCGCCATCAATAACTTCTTCTACTGAATGTAAATATGTACTTGGATATAAGATAATTTCTCCTGCATTTAATTTGAAAATTTCTTCAGAATTTAAATTCTCTATCGATAATGATCCGCCTTTATAGTTCTCTTTGCTACTTAAAAAAATAGTAAATGACAAATCAGCTCTTCCCGAAGACATGTAAGGATTATCTATGTGACGGCCATATTTCATACCTTTTTTTGATTTTGAGAAGATAGTGCCATGCACTTTTTTGGGTAAAGCAAAGCTTTTGATTAGTTCATTGCTAAGAATCTTTTTCGTAATCAGATTAGAAAACTTTTTTGACAAATCTGAATCTCTTCTTAGTTGTAAATTATTCTTTTCAAGAGCGGCTTGTTTACCGGCAGTCTTCTTACCGTTTTCCCAAAACAATCCTTCTTTGCTTAAATTTATATTTATTATTTCTAATTCTTCAGAATTTAATAGTTGCTGGGTTAAATAATTCATTTCTGATATTAAAAATGATACAAAGGAATGTATCGAAAATTTCTATGAGAAGCCCTGTTATTGAGATAGATATAAAGTAACCATAGATACTATATTCAAAAAGTGCAAAAACTTAAAAAACTATTTTACTCAGTAATAACATTAACATTTTTATTCAATGTAAATTTACCCGTTAATTCAACAGAAAAAGAAGTCAGAGTTTATTCTGGCAGGCATTACAATACTGATAGAGAAGTTTACAAGAAATTTGCGGAAGAAACAGGAATTAAAGTTAGGTTAATTGAAGCGGCAGGAATATCTTTAATTGAAAGATTGAAAAGAGAGGGAAAGAATTCTCAGGCAGACTTAATATTATTAGTTGATGCTGCAAGAATTACAAATGCTGCTAAGGCTGGATTATTACAAAGTGTAGAATCTGCCTCTCTAGAGAATGATGTCCCCTTTGGCCTGAAAGATAAAAGAAAAGAATGGTATGCATTAACTAGAAGAGTAAGGGTAATGGTCGCTAATCCAAAAGTTGTTGATGTTAGTAAGATAAGAGACTATACAGATTTAGCTGATCCATCCTTAAAAGGTAAGGTATGTTTAAGAAATAGAAAAAGTCCATATAATCAATCTTTAGTTGCGAATCAAATAGTTAATAAGGGAGAGTCAACAACAAAAACATGGTTAAATGGAATGATTTCTAACGTTTCCCAGCCTTTCTTTCCTGGTGATATTTCAATAATTAGAGCTGTTTCTAAGAAAAAATGCGGAGTAGGTATTGTTAATCATTATTATGTTGCAAGAATGTTAGCGGGAGTTAATGGAAGAAGAGATGCTTTATACGCAAAACGAACATTAGTCATCACTCCAAATCCTGCCCATGTAAATATTAGTGCTGGTGGGGTAGCTAAATACGCAACAAACAAAAATGAAGCTATTGAACTTCTTGAATATCTTGCATCTCCAAATGGCAGTAAAGGTCTTGCTGCTCCCACTTTTGAACATCCATTAAATGAAGTTAATCAAAATTCAATTGTTAAAGACTTTGGAGAATTTATTCCCGATAATGTAACTGTAGAAGATCTTGGGGTGAATAACTCCCTTGCCTTAAAGTTAATGAAAGATTCAGGGTGGGATTAAAAATCAAAAAAATGAGATATAATATGTTTTAATTTTTTACTTTGAGCATACTTATAAGCATAAGGAGAGGTGGCTGAGTGGTCGAAAGCGAACGACTCGAAATCGTTTAATAGGAAAACTATTCGTGGGTTCGAATCCCACCCTCTCCGCCAATATTTAATTTTTAAAAAATGACAACTAAATTAGAAGGATTTCAAAATAGGCAAAAAGATGTTGGATGGGGTTATGCAATAGCTCATGTAGTCCCTTTTGTGGGGCTATATTATGCAATTACCCGCAGAACTGTTACCCCATTATTATTCGCTTTTTTGGGTAATCTTGCGATTGGATTTGCCTATGGATTTATTGTCGCAATAATAAATCCTACTTATGATGAAAAAAAGTTAGAAAACTCTGCAACATTAATTGGGTTAGTAACTGCTCCAATACTTGCAAAAAAAGGAATCGAAAAGGCTAGAAAATATGGCAAAGAAAAAATTGATTCGAACTAATTAAAGTTTTTGTTGTGGGATTTTTAACTATGAGTTGGTTTACTCTCGCCTAATGCTGTTTGCATGCTATTCATAAACGTTATTACTCAGGGTTTACTCTCTAATTATTTAACGATAGATTGAAGAGTAATAAAATTTCAAAATTAATTTGAACTATTTAAATACATTTTTATTATTGCTTTTAGTTCTTGCTAATTACTCTAATTTGTACCTTACTCATTTCAAAAAGAGAAAAAAATATTTTTAAGGTTGATTTATTTAAATAGTTTTTTATTCTAAGATGCTGAAATGACTTACAAACTCTTTATGTATGAAAGTGCAAATTAAACCTGGTTTTTTATTTCCAACACAGTTTTGGACTGCTGAATTAAATGAAAATATAGCGCAATTACAAAAAGAGGCTTATTTGATAAGAAAAAATGATGAAGATGGTGTTATTAAAAGTAATTCTGGTTTTCACGGATATCACTCCAAAGATATAAAAGATTTAAATAATCTTCCAGGAACCAGTAAATTAATAAAGCAAATAATTAATGCAGTTAATGTAATTCATAATATTAGTAGACAAGGAGATCTTCAATTAACAAATTTCTGGATAAACATAAGTGGAAAAGGTTCTTCTAACTCGCCTCACACTCATTCAGGTTTAACTTATTCAGGAGTTTTTTTTATTAAAGTACCTAAAGAAATGAAAGGAGGAAGATTTCTTTTTTACAGGAATTTTAATGAAGCTGACTTCATCTCCACAGAATATATGGGTCTTTTTAAAGAAGGCTACCAAATGCAAGGATATGACTATCCCATAAATACAATTTCACCAAAAGAAAATATGCTTGTTGTTTTTCCTGCATGGGTACCTCACGCAGTTGAGATTAATTTATCTAATGAAGAAAGAATAAGCCTTTCGTTTAATTTTAAATTAAATAGAACTTTCTCAAGGATTAAATAATCCTGTTTACTTTTTTTATTGGAGGGGTTGTTGGGCAAAATAAGCGGATTGATTGTTGGATTTATTTGATTCTTAATCTAAATCTAAATAAGATTAATTATTCTTTGATCAAATTATTAAAGTTCTTTTTAATATAGATCTTTTTTATTCAAACTCTTTCCTTTGAATTGTTTTGCTATATATTGGCTACTGCCCATTGTAAATTCCTAAAATGTGAAAGCAGAAATAGCTCCATATTTTATAAATGCTTCCCTATAGTTCTATAATTAATCTTATGTTTTTTGATATGATTTCACTCCGTTTTGATAATTAATTATTTGGAATGATAATCTTGTATGAATAGAAAAAATCCTAATTTTAAGACAGTAATTTTTAAAATATTTCTTACTTATTTAGTGGTTTATTTTTTGGCACTGATATTTAAATACACTTTTGATATTGAATCCCTACTTAATAATATTCAATACAAATACTTGATAGCTTTAAATACCATTTCTATATTTTTAGGCCTGCCTTTATCAATTATTTTTGACTTTATACTAATAAAGCTTTTTGGGTTGTATTATGTTTTATTTTTTTCACCTGCTCTCTCAATCTTAAGTGTAGTTCAAGTTCTTATTTTGAGAAAAATTATGTTTAAATTTTCTGGGGATATGTTTTTATTGAAAAAACCAGTAAAAAATAATTTTTATAAACTTTTTATAAATGTCACTTTTAGACCTTTCTATATTTTACTCATAAGATCATTCCCAATTTTACCTCACATCTTAGGAAGTTATATTATTGCCTCTTCAAAAATCAAGAAAAGAGTTATCGTAATAAACACATTTTTAGGCTCATTTTTTTATTATTTTTTTCTTTTTCTTATAATTACAACAGCTTAGTGTGAATTAATTTCCCCAAAAAGGATCTGTAATTAAAGAAACCTTTAAAGTACATTTTTTATTATTTTTAATATCACTTATACAAGCCCTTACTGTTTTACCATTGACATCGATTTCACAGGCTCCACAACTTCCTGTTAAACAACCAGTAGGAATTTCATAGCCAGCTTTTGCCGCAGAAGAGAACCAGTCATCACCCTCTGAAACAAATGTTTCATTATTATTTGGCCATATAATTTTAATTTTTGATTCTTTCAACTTAATAATGATGTGATATTTAAATGTTTATCAAATTCACCAGCAAGTTTATCGATAATCGAATCCCTTTTTACTTTATAAGATATTGATTTTTTTGATGGTAGAGGTAAATTTTTACTCTTCCTTATTAAATTAATATATTGATCTCTCCAACTATCATTTTCAAATATCCCATGAATATAAGTTCCTGCAATAGTCCCACCATCATTATTTTCTTTGTACCAACCAAGATCTAAGTCTTTAAAAATAGAATAAATCTTTATTGAGTTTCTCTTATTATCCAATTCAGTTTTTCCATTGTGAATTTCAAATCCATTAATGTTTGATTGGCACGGCCATAAAGATTCAGAGTTAATTTGACGTGTTAACTTTTTTTTAAAAAAAGTAGTTTTTAATGGAAGTAATCCAATGCCTTTAATTTTTTGTTCAGAATAATTTTTGGCTCCCTCTTTGTAATAGGGATCTTCAAGTGTTGTGCCTAACATTTGTAACCCTCCGCAAATGCCAATAATATTCCCCTTATTTTCTGAATATTCTCTTATATTCTTAGATAAGCCAGACCTTTCAAGAAATATTTGATCTTTAATAGTTTGTTTACTTCCAGGCAGAATAATAAAGTCAAACTTCTTTAGGTTTTGGGATTCTTTAATCCATTCAATTGATATTGATTCTTCATTTTCCAATGGGTCAAAATCTGAGAAGTTACTAATAGATGGTAATTTTATAATTCCAACTTTGATCTCAGGATTCGTGAATATAGATTTTTTTTCTAATAAATCTAAAGAATCTTCTGGAGGAAATGCATCATTTAACCATGGAATAATCCCAATAACAGGAATTTGGGTTTTATTCTCTATCCATTTTCTCCCATCTTCAAACAATGAAAGGTCCCCCCTGAATCTATTTATAATAATTCCTTTAATAAGTTTTTTTTCTTCAGGTTTCATAAGTTCAAGAGTCCCAACTATTTGCGCAAATACCCCTCCCCTTTCGATATCAGTAACCAGAATGCAATTTGCATTTAAATACTTAGCAACTTTTAAATTAGTTAGATCTCTATGAATCAAATTCATTTCTACTGGGCTTCCAGCACCTTCTACAATTAATCGGCAATTTGGTCTCCTTTTATAAATAGAATCTAGACTTTTCTTAATTACTTCCCAACCAGGGTAAAACCAATCTTTGTAGTAATTTTTGGCAGTTGTTATTCCTATACTTTCCCCAAGGTGAATTACCTCACTTGTTGAATTACCTTGCGGTTTTAATAAAATCGGATTCATCTCTGCAGAAGGAACAATCCCAGAGGCAAAAGCTTGGAGAGCCTGTGAATACGCCATTTCTCCTCCGTTCCAATCAACCCAAGCATTATTACTCATATTTTGTCCTTTAAAAGGGATTGGTTCTTCTCCTGAATTTCTAAGAATCCGACAAATAGCCGTAACTGTTAATGATTTCCCTGCCCCACTCGAAGTCCCTAAGACCATTATTGGTTTTTTGATTGAATATAATTTTTCTTCTAATTCCATTAGTAATTTATATTAATTTTGAAATTTATTAAATAGCAATTTGAATTATAATTTTTATAAAAAATTTGTGTTAATTCTAGCCTCTGCTTCACAATCTAGAAAGAAATTACTAGAAAATTGTCAAATTGAGTTCATTCAGATGTCAAGTAATTTTGATGAGTCATCAATAAAAGATAATGATATATCTAATTTAGCTTTAGAATTATCTTTCCAAAAAGCAAAAAGATTATCTGAGGATATCCAAAAAAAATCATTACCAGAAGAATCTAAGAATGGTCCAATTAAAATACTTGGATGTGATTCGATTTTTGAGTTTAAAGGAGAAACTTATGGAAAACCATCTAATAAAGAAGAGGCATTTATCAGATGGAAAAAAATGTCTGGAGAATTTGGTTCTTTACATACGGGCCACACTCTAATAAGTGGAAATTTTGATTCAATTTCGAATAAGTTTAAAATTACTGAAACAATTAAAAAAACTTTAAGTTCAAGAGTTTATTTTTCTAAGTTGGAAGATTGGGAAATCAAGAGTTATGTTGATACAAATGAACCTTTATCTTGCGCGGGTGGATTTGCTTTGGAAGGTATAGGTGGTAAATACATAGAAAAAATAGAGGGTTGTTTCAGTAATGTAATGGGATTAAGTTTGCCATGGCTCAGAAAAAATTTATATAATTAAAAAAATAAAGCAAAAAAAAACCCTATCAAAAGATAGGGCTTTTTTTATGAAAAAGAAATTAATCTAGATCAGGCATTTCTAGAGCTGGTTCACTCTTTCTGTCGATTCCTTTTTCGAAACCAGCAGCGGCTGCTCTAGCACGTCCAGCATGCCAAAGGTGACCGATGAATGTAAACCATCCTAGGAAGAATTGTGCTGCAGCTAACCATTGCCTTAAGTTAACAAAGTTAACAGCGTTGGGCTCTGTAATAATTCCACCAACTGAGTTGATAGAAGCGTTAGGAGCATGAGTCATATATTCAGCAGCTCTTCTTACTTGCCAAGGCTGAATATCGTTTTGGATTTTCTCAAGGCTTAATCCGTTAGGTCCTCTAAGAGGTTCTAACCAAGGTCCTCTAAAATCCCAAAATCTCATAGTTTCACCACCAAATATAATTTCACCTGTAGGAGATCTCATGAGATACTTACCTAAACCAGTTGGTCCCATTGTTGAACCTACGTTGGCGCCAATTCTTTGATCTCTCACTAGGAAAGTAAAGCTTTGTGCCTGTGAAGCTTCAGCGTTTGTAGGGCCATAAAACTCAGATGGATAAGCAGTGTTATTAAACCAGATAAAAGTTGAAGCAATAAAACTTGCTACACAAATTCCACCAAGTGCATAACTAAGTAAGCCTTCTCCATTCCAGATGAATGCTCTTCTTGCCCATCCAAATGGTTTGGTAAAGATATGGAATATACCTCCAATTATTGCAGTAATACCCACATAGACGTGACCTCCAACAATATCTTCTATAGAGTTAACACCGATTATAGAACCGGCACCTCCCCAAGGAGACCTAAATAGATAACCTAAAATGACTCTAGGATCTAATGTTGGATTAACAAGCCTGACTTCACCACCACCCGGTGCCCATGTGTCATAAGCTCCGCCAATAAAACACCAGTTCACTGACCAAGCTAGTGCACCTACACCTAAAACAATCAAATGATATCCAAGGATATTTGTCATTTGGTTTTTGTCTCTCCAATCGGTAGAGAAAAATGGGAAATCTTCTTCTAGTTTCTCTGGTCCTGCTAATGAATGGTAAATACCACCAAAACCAAGAACAGCAGAAGCTATTAAATGAACCACACCTGCTTGGAAGAAAGGCATGATATCAGTTACTTCACCACCAGGACCTATTCCATAGCCAAACATTGCAACGTGTGGCATACAGATTAAGCCTTGCTCCCACATTGGTTTATCAAAAGTAAAATGATTAACCTCAAAGAGCATCATTGCTCCCGCCCAAAAGACTATTAGTCCAGAGTGAGCAATGTGAGCTCCTAATAAACGTCCAGATAGATTGATTAGTCTAGCGTTGCCTACATACCAAGCGTAGCCAGTTTCTTCAATACTTTGGTTTGGAGCTCTTAATAGATTATTAAAGGGCGTTTCCACGTGGAAGAACCTCCTCAGGGAATACAAAGTTTTCGTGTGGTTGATCCACAGAAGACATCCATGCTCGCATACCTTCGTTCAAAAGTATATTTTTTGTATAGAAAGTTTCAAATTCAGGATCTTCTGCTGCACGGATCTCTTGACTTACGAAATCATAAGCTCTTAAGTTAAGTGCTAAGCCAACAATACCAATTGAAGATGTCCACATACCCATAACAGGTACAAATAGCATCAAGAAGTGCAAGAATCTTTTGTTAGAAAAAGCAATACCGAAGATTTGACTCCAGAATCTATTTGCTGTAATCATTGAGTAAGTTTCTTCTTCCTGAGTTGGGTCAAAAGCTCTAAATGTTGAACTTTGAACCTTACCATCTGTGTAAATACTTGTATCTTCATACAATGTATTTTGTACTGTAGCTCCGTGAATAGCGCAAAGAAGAGCACCACCAAGAATTCCAGCAACTCCCATCATGTGGAAAGGATTTAAAGTGATATTGTGAAAACCTTGAATGAACAGGATATAACGGAAGATTGCTGCAACACCGAATGAAGGTGCGAAGAACCAACTGTGCTGTCCTAAAGGATAAATAAGGAAAATGCTTGTAAAGACTGCAATAACAGCTGAAAAAGCTAATGCGTTGTAAGGTCTAATTCCAACAAGGCCAGCAATTTCAAACTGACGAAGCATAAAACCAATAAGACCAAATACTCCGTGTAATGCAACGAAGTTCCAAAGACCACCAAGTTGTAGCCATCTAACGAAACTACCTTGAGCTTCAGGGCCCCATAAAAATAGAAGACTGTGTCCCATGGCATCACCAGGGGTACTTACAGCTGCTGTTAAGAAGTTACAACCTTCGAGGTATGAGCTTGCAACTCCGTGTGTGTACCAAGAGGTAACAAATGTTGTTCCGACAAACCAACCACCTATTGCAAGATATGCACAAGGAAGTAGGAGTAGTCCGGACCAACCAATAAATACAAAGCGGTCGCGCTTCAACCAATCATCGAGGATATCAAACCATCCTCTTTGTGGGGCGCTACCAACTGCGATCGTCATGAGAAATCGTTTTTAGCTTCGGGATACGCAGTGACTGTAACAAAGATTGAGAGTAAAGTGGGGAAATTTTTGTATATCTGAAATGCCTTGTAAAGCTTTCCTGACTTTTTTATTAAAAATTAGGTAAGAATACTCCCTTAATTTGTTAAATTATTTGAGTTAGGTTCTTAAATAAAGATAAAAAATGAATTCAGACCTCAAGTCTTTCGATAAAATCGAACAAAAAATTGGTGGTTCAAGAAAAGTTTCTAATTATATTATTGGTGGGATGTTAACAATAGGAGGTATCGGTTTTCTTTTGGCCTCTATATCAAGCTACACAGGAAGAGATTTATTACCTCTAGGTAACCCATCAAGTTTATTGTTTATACCTCAAGGAATAATAATGGGAGCATATGGAGTAATAGCTAATTTATTAAATATTTATTTATGGTATTTGGTCTATATAAACTTTGGTTCTGGAATTAATTCTTTTGATAAATCATCAAAATCTGTTGAAATAAAAAGAAAAGGACTTTTTAAAGATATTGAAGTGAAATTGAATTTCGATGAAATTAAATCGGTAAAATTGGATATAAGCGAGGGATTTAATCCTAGAAGAAGAATTGCTTTAGTCCTCAAGGGTAGAAGAAAGCCTCTGCCTCTAAGCGGAGCAGGTGAACTTAAACCACTGCTTCAGGTTGAGGAAGAAGGAGCTCGATTGGCTAAATTTTTGAATGTAAATTTGGAGGGTTTAAAATAAAAAAAAAATATTTATTAAGGGTAATATCTCTTATTCAGGGTTTGTTTTTGTTTCAATCGTGTAGTTTTAATAATCAGATTGATTCAAAGTATTATTGTCAAAAACTTAAATTTAGCTGTATCCAAGGTAATAAGATAGTTCTTTTTAAAACTTCAAAAGGTGATTTTGAGGTTGAATTATATGGAAAAGATAATCCAGTTACAGTATCAAACTTCCTAGAAAATATAAAGAATAATATTTACGTGAATCAGAAATTTTATAAAATATTAAATTACCCGAATATAAGCATTATCCACGGAGGTGTGAATCCAGAAAATGAATTTTATATTGAACGAAATCAAACACTAAATAAGATAAGTCCTTCAATACCTTTAGAAATTAAGTTTAAAGAAGAAAATAAACCAAGATACACTTATCAAATAAAAAGTCCTTCTGAAACTGAAAATTTAATTTTTACTTTTGAGAGAGGTTCAATCGCTATGGTTAAGAGGGGCAAAAATAATTCTTCATCAACCGAATTCTTTTTTGTAACTAACAAGATTCAAGAACTTGACGGAAGATATTCAATTTTTGGAAAAATTATTAAAGGAATTGATGTTCTTGAGAAAATTAAGAGAGAAGACTTCATCAAGGAAGTCAAAATATTCTCTTAAATTTCTAGAGAATATTTGTTGATTTTCAACATTTCTGTATTAACTCCAGAAGAGCGTTTGAGAGCAACTTTTCCAGTTCTCGCTATTTCAAGAATTCCGTAAGGTTCTAGTAATTTTTCTAAAGCAACTAATTTCCCAGGGTCCCCAACAACTTCGAGCGTTAAGGCTATATCAGAAACATCAACAACTTTTGCACGAAATATCTGAACTATATCTAATATGTTGCTCCTAGTATCTTCTTTCGATGAAACTTTTAGTAACATCAATTCCCTCTCAACAGCTGCAAGATTAGTAAAATCTACGACTCCAAGAACGTTAAATAATTTATTAAGTTGTTTAGTCATTTGTTGTAGAGTTTCATCGTCACCTTCTACAACCATAGTTAACCTTGAAATACCTTTAGATTCTGCAGGCCCTACGGCGAGGCTATCTATGTTGAATCCTCTTCTAGCAAATAGTCCTGAGATTCTACTCAACGCTCCAGATTCGTCTTCTACAAGAACTGATAATGTATGTTTCATATTTTAAAAGGTTTTTAAATCTTTAATCCATTCATAAGAGATGCTATTGAATACTGAAGGATCTTCATCATGTATACAATGGCCTGAATTGGCTACTATTTTTAATTTTACCCATCTATGGAAATTTGCAATCTTTTTTCCAAGAAACAAAGGTATGAAATTATCTTTATCTCCCCAAATTAATAAAAAAGGGACTTTCTTTGAGGAGCTAAGTTTTCTTAAAAGGTAAGAGGCTTGGAATTCTTCATCTCTTGAAGACATTCCAATACACATTGCTCTTAATGATCTAGCGGCAGTTTTTCTTAAAACAGGTTTTGTAACTAAATCTATTAGTTCGCGATCAATATTGTCTTTTTTGAAATATGCAGAATTTAAACCCAGTCTTATGATCCCTAATTTGGGAATTAAAAATAAAATAACTTCTATAGGGAAAAGTATGAAAAATATTTTTAAGAATCTTTCTTTAAATTTTTTAAATAATGTTTTTTTTGTTATCGCATTTTTGTTTGCTTGAATTTGATCTGGTAGAGGCGATGCAATAACTGTTGCAACCTCGTCTTCTAATAAAACAGCACACGTTAAAGCCACTAATGATCCAAGGGAATTTCCAATAAGAATGACTTTCGCAGAACTTTTTGGTCTTATTACTTGCGAAATAAAGTCTTTTACTTGATTACACCAAATCTCATTATTTAAGCTTCCTATCTGTCTTATGCCTGGTTGATCTGAATCGCCAAAACCTAATAAATCTAATGAATAAGAGGCACAATTCCTTTTTGCAAAATACTCTAAATTGTTTCTCCAATGTTTTCGATTAGCACCAAATCCGTGGAGAAAGATAATTGGAATTTCATTATCTTCGCCTGTAACACTCCAACAAATTTTAAAACCATTCCAATTCCAGTAATTAGGAGAGTTAAAATTATCTTTTTTGGAATAGGCATTCATATATTCAAAATTTTCAAGATATTTGCATTATCTACTTTTTTAACAAAAAAATGTATATTGAATGTAAATTATATTAATCATTAAGTTTTACTATGGCTAAAGAAATTTTTAGTATTGCAGCAGTTTTTTGGATACTCATACCAATAGGATTGGTTGGTGGTGCATTATTATTAAAGTTTCAGGGAGACTGATTCTCACGAATACGTCATAAATTGAGTTATGGTCTACAGGTTTAGTAAATCTTAAATATGAAGATTCTTTTAGTTGGAGCAACAGGCACACTTGGTAGGCAAATAGCAAAGCAAGCTATAGAAGATGGACACGAAGTAAGATGTTTTGTTAGAAACCCAAGAAAATCTTCTTTTCTTCAAGAATGGGGTTGTGAGCTTACAAAAGGAAATTTATTGAATTCTTCCGATATTGAATATGCGCTACAAGATATTGAAGTTGTTATTGATGCAGCTACCAGTAAACCAGATGATCCTAGAAGTATTTACGAAACAGATTGGGATGGAAAAGTTAACTTGTTCAATGCTTGTGAATCTTTAAATGTAAAAAGAGTCTTATTTCTTTCAATTCTTTTAACAGAAAAATTTAGAAATGTTCCTTTAATGGACATTAAATACTGTACTGAAAAACTTCTTGAGAAATCAGATCTTGATTATACAATCTTCAAATGTGCTGCTTTTATGCAAGGAGTTATAGGTCAATTTGCTATTCCAATTTTAGATAGTCAAGCAGTGTGGATGAGTGGAACTCCAACTAAAATCGCGTACATGAATACTCAAGACATGGCAAAAGTCATTGTCACAGCAGTTAATAACCCAAAAACTCATAGAACATCATTGCCATTGGTAGGCCCCAGAGCCTGGGATTCAAACGAAGTCATATCCTTATGTGAAAAATTTAGCGAAAAAAAGGCGAAAATTTTTAGAGTTTCCCCTTTTCTGATTAGCATCACTCAAAAAGTAGTTTCTTTTTTCCAAGACTCTTTAAATGTTGCTGAAAGATTGGCTTTCGCTGAAGTGACAGGTAGTGGAGAATCATTAGATGCTGACATGAGCAAAACCTACGAAATATTGGATCTAAAAAAAGAAGATATGACGTCTCTAGAAAGTTATATTAAAGAGTACTATCAACAAATACTTAAGAGATTAAGGGAGATGGAAGCTGATCTAAATATTGAAGAAAAAAAGAGGTTACCTTTTTAATATTGCAATTTTAGAGATATATAGTATATTTGTACTATATATATTATTGACCGATGTCTGTTTCTAAGTCTAAAAATCTTGAACGAAAACTAGATAATTTTGCAAAAGAAGCAAAAAATGAATTGAATAATGTTTGCGGATCTTCATTATGGGAAAGCCTTGGCTTTGTTTTTTTTGATCAATTAGAAGATTCTGAAAAAATTGCGAAAGCAAATTTTTACTATGGGCAACTTCAAATAATTAATGAAATTAAATTTTCAATTTGAATTAAATTTCATATTTTTACGTATGTAATTTTTCTTAAATCAATTTTGGCCAATCTTTTTCTGATACTATGAACTTAGTAAAAGATTAATTAATGATTGAAACTTCAGGTGTGATAGAAAAAGAGCAGGGCAATGGATTTTATTTGGTTACCTTAGAACAACCTGAAGGACATCAATGTTTATGTAGAGCTGCAGGTAAATTGACTAAATTTAGAATTAAATTATTAGCTGGAGACAAAGTTCTTGTTGAGATAAGTCCTTATGATCTTTCCCGAGGGAGGATAACCTATCGAGAGAGAAATGCAGGTGGTAGTGCCAAACCTACAACTAATAAAAATAACCCCAAGAGGAATAATAAGTAAAAATTAATTTAGATAATTTTTTTTATAGCTTCTTTAAATTCACTTCTTTGTTTAACACCTTGCCATTGTTTTTTTAATAATTTTTCTTTAAAAAGTTGAACTGTTGGTGTGCCGTTAATTCCAGCTTGTTTTGCAATATCTTGATCTTTATCGATATCTATTTCAACGCCAAGCACTGCACCATCAAGTTCTTTGATAACCCTTTTTAATTGAGGTTTTAAAACATGACACGGACCACAACTTGGGGAACTAAAAATTACTAAGATAGGTTTTTTACTCTCGTGATAAAGTTTCCTTAATGCATAACTGCCTTTTTGCCATTCAGAATTTGAATCAAAAGTATCTTCATTAACTTCTTCTTCATTAAAATCTGATGAATTTAGAAGTTTTTCTGGTTCGGGTGTTTTTCGGATTATAGTTTTTGCTAAGTTTTTCTCAGCTAGCCATCTTTCGGTAGCTAATGCTGCCATGCATCCAGTTCCTGCAGCGGTAACTCCTTGTCTCCACTCAGAATCAACAACATCACCTGCCGCAAAAATACCTTCAATAGATGTTTCTGGTCTTCCTGATTTGCAAGCAATATATCCTTTATTATCTAAATCAATTTTGTTGCCTAAGAACTTCGTATTTGGTGTGTGCCCAATAGCGTAAAAAAGACCCTTTATATTGATTTCCCCTTTACCTTTTTGAGAGTGAATAGTTTCTATTTTCTCAAGCCATTCAGAACCTTCAGCTTTATCAACTTTTGTGTTCCAATGGATTTCTATCTTTGGATTAGCTTTTACTCTATCAACCATTGCTGCGCTAGCCCTTAATTTTTCTGATCTAACAATCAAATGCACTTTGCTTCCATACTTTGTGAGGTATGCGGCTTCTTCACATGCAGAGTCGCCGCCTCCAATAACAGCTAATTCTTCATCTCTGAATTGTGGTGTTGCTCCATCACAAATTGCACAAGCACTTATTCCTTTACTCCAGAATTTATCTTCATTTATTACACCTAATCTATTCGCACTCGCTCCAGTTGCAATAATAATTGAATTAGCTTTTATAGTTCCCTCTAAAGTTTTTAATTCAAAGGGATGTGAATCAGTATTTATTGAAACAACATCACTTTCGTATAGATTGGTACCCCACCTCTCTGCTTGAGCCTTCATTAGATCCATCAATTCAGGACCTAATACTCCATCTGGGAAACCTGGATAATTTTCAACAAATGTTGTAGTCATTAGTTGCCCTCCAGGAATTCCACCAGAATTAAATCCTGTTACGAGCAAAGGTTGAAGATTTGCTCGTGCTGCATATATTGCAGCTGTATAACCTGCGGGACCTGAACCTATAATTACGACATTTTCTACATTTGAAGTCTTCTCTTTATTTTCCATTTATTTGTTAATTTCACTACCAATAATAGTAAAGAAACCCAAAGAATGTAGGGCGGATTTCACTTGATCGATTTGTTAATTAGTCGTTGACTTTTTGGTCTAATAATTTTTTTAATTCCTGTGGGAAGTTTAAAACAGAATCCTTTAAATTCTCGTTCTTTTCTCCAATATGTAATATCCACTCTCTAAATTCTTCTGCAATTGCATAACTGTCTTCATATCTTTCTAGAGTGTCCATTGCAGAAATTCTGTTGGTAGCCCAACAGGTCGCGATATCAATTCTTTTTCTTATGAAATTGTCCATTAGAAATTTAAAAAGTTGTTTATAGATAAACACATAGATCAACACATGTATTGTCTAATAAGTTACAACTTTGTACTTCCAAACAATAATTTAATCTTTAATTTATATTTGAGCCTATTTATTGATGAATTATAAAGAAAATGTAAAGAAATAGAGTTAAACTGCCTCGCTATGATTTGCAAGCAACCTTTCAACTTCATCGTAACCCTCTTTGGCTGAATTTATTGCAAGTTCCTCGCTAATTTTTTCTTCTGATACTAATTTCGCGGATATTTTCTTCAAAAGAGTTTCTTTCTTTTCTCTTAGTGAAATAACAATTTCTTCTTCAATGATAGATTTTATTGCTTTGGAAATTATTTTTTTGTCATTTGCTTCCTCGAATGTGCCCTGAACTAATTCTTGAATAAATAATCGATGAACCTCACTACTCCTTAGAAAGCTTTCTGTGGCATTAATAATTCCTTCGACAAGAGCTTCATCAGGTTCAGAATCATTTTCTGCTAACTTAAATTCCCAATCTAAATGCCTTCTTTGCCAACCTGCTGAGTGGAGACTAGGCATGACTGTCTGTGAATAAGTATCAACCGACATTTCATAAATTCTCTCTGCTAATTTTTCGCACCAGTCCTTACCATGCTTTTCTAGATTTTTCTGCATAGCTTGCCTTGGAACAGCATGACCACCATGATGACTGTGACATACTCCATCTGGACATTCGATTGCTTTTATACTCATTGGAATATTTAGTACCTATATATTCTAGATAGCTATTTTTTGTAGAAAAGAAAATATATTTTTAACAAAAATCTAAGACTTTTGACTTTCTTCAATTTATATTTAGTATGTTAAAAAAATAAATAAATTGACAAAGATACTTATTCCTTCCGAAACAAGCTCTGGTGAAAGGAGAGTTTCAGCTACTCCAGAAGCGGTAAAGAAATTAAAAAGCCTTGGATGTGATGTTTATATTGAAAGTTCAGCGGGGAAATTATCAGGATTTAGTGACTTGTCATATGAAGAATCGGGTGGAACAATAATAAGTAACTTAGATCAAAAAATTTGGGGTGAAGCTGACCTAATATTTTGTGTTCAAACTCCATCAGAGGATAATTTAACTAAATTAAAGAAAGGCGCTGTTCTTCTTGGTCTTCTTAACCCATATGGTAATCAGGAGCTTCTCAAGATTATAAATAGTAATAAGATTTCAGCTTTATCACTAGAATTGCTTCCGAGGATTAGTAGAGCGCAATCTTCTGATGTTCTTTCTTCACAGGCCAATATCGCTGGATATAAAGCAGTTCTTTTAGCTGCAAGTGAGTTAGATAGATATTTCCCAATGCTTATGACTGCAGCAGGCACAGTTCAACCTGCCAAAGTAGTGGTTCTTGGTGGTGGCGTTGCAGGATTGCAGGCAGTTGCGACAGCAAAAAGACTTGGTGCAATAGTATTTGTATCTGATATTAGACCTGCTGTTAAAGAACAAGTAGAGTCCCTCGGAGCAAGATTTATAGAACTTCCTGAAGTGGATGAAAAACCTGGAGAAGCTGGAGGTTATGCAAAAGCTGTAACACCCGAATTCCTTTCAAAACAAAAGGCTACTTTAACTAAATATTTATCTGAAGCTGATGTTGCTATATGTACTGCGCAAGTTCTAGGTAAAAAGGCTCCTGTTTTAATAGACTCACCCATGATTGAAAAAATGAGGCCTGGAGCAGTAGTAATTGATTTGGCAGTTTCTCAAGGAGGGAACTGCGAAGGAACAAAGTCAAATGAAACTATTATCAAAGATGGGGTAAAACTTATAGGAGCGGGCGAATTACCCTCTTCAGTTCCTTACGATGCAAGTTCACTTTATGCTAAGAACTTAACATCTTTGATTACACCATTTATAAAAGATGGTGTAATTAAATTAGATAAAGAGGATGAACTCATTTCTGGATGTTTATTAAGCGATGAAGGAGTTGTTCTTCAAAATAAAGTTTTTGAAAATTGAGGTTTTAAAATTATGTCTTTTATAAATCTTCTTTGGGTTCTTTTACTTGGTAGTTTATTAGGCCTCGAGTTAATTGGAAAAGTTCCTCCTACTCTTCACACACCCCTGATGAGTGGAGCAAATGCAATTTCAGGAATAACAATGCTGGCAGCATTAACTTGTATCGTCAAAGCAGAAGGTAACGTCCCACTTTTAATCATTGGTTCAGTTTCTCTTGGATTTGCACTTTTCAACGTTGTAGGCGGTTTCTTTGTGACTGATCGAATGCTCGCGATGTTTAGTCGTAAACCATCTAATAAGAAGTAATTTTGAACATGACTCTACCTGAAATCATTCAATTCGTAATTGACCTTTTAGCTGTACTTTTGCTGGCTTTGGGAATAAAAGGATTGTCAAAAGTAAAATCAGCAAGGGATGCCAATAGATTAGCTGCATTTGCAATGTCGCTATCAGTAGTTGGATTACTTTCTTATTATGTGGGTACATCTGGAATTGCTATTCAGTCTTGGATTTGGATAATAATTGGATCAATCATAGGAAGTTTATTCGGAGCGATACTTGCAAAAAAAGTACCTATGACCTCTATGCCTGAAACAGTGGCGTTGTTCAATGGTTGTGGAGGAATGTCATCACTTTTGGTGGCCTTGGGAGTAGCTATTTTCCCTATATCTAGGAGTTCACTTATTAACCAAGTTTCTATATCTGTTTCAATATTTGTTGGGGCCATAACTTTCACGGGTTCAATTGTGGCAATGGCAAAGTTACAGGGTTGGTTGTCAACTCCAGGATGGACCCAAAGCAGAGTTAGACATTTTGTAAATATTGTTTTTGCAGTTGCTTCCTTGATAGCCTTTTTTGATTTGATAAATGGTAATACCAGTTCAATTTGGCTTTTAGTTATAGTTTCTTCTTTATTAGGTATTGGAGTTACTTTGCCAATTGGTGGAGCTGATATGCCAGTTGTTATTTCTTTATTAAATAGCTATTCAGGGATTGCAGCAGCAGCGGCAGGTTTCGTTGTAAAAAGTCAGCTTTTGATAATAGCAGGAGCAATGGTTGGAGCGGCAGGTCTAATACTTACTCAAGTAATGTGCAAGGGTATGAATAGATCATTGGTCTCAGTTCTTTTTGGAGGATCTTTATCTGCTCAAATTACAGCTTCTTCTGGTTCAGGAGAATATACAAATATAACTTCTTGCAGTGTTGAAGAATGTGCATTGACTTTAGAGGCAGCCAACAAGGTAATTATTGTTCCTGGTTATGGTCTAGCGGTAGCTCAGGCTCAACATACTTTAAGGGAAGTGACAAAAAAACTAGAGCAAAATGGTATTGAAGTTGTTTACGCAATTCATCCTGTAGCAGGGAGGATGCCTGGACATATGAATGTACTTTTAGCAGAAGCAGATGTTCCTTACGAACAACTTAAAGAGATGGATGTTGTGAATCCTGATTTTCCAGCAACGGATGTTGTTTTAGTTTTAGGAGCAAATGATGTAGTCAATCCTCAGGCTAAAAATGATAGTTCTTCTCCTCTTTATGGAATGCCAGTTCTTGATGTGCAGGAAGCAAGAACGGTATTTGTAATTAAACGAGGTATGAGTGCAGGTTACTCCGGAATAAAAAATGACTTATTTGATCTGCCAAATACTTCTATGGTCTTTGGGGATGCGAAGAAGGTATTAAATGATCTAATTGGAGAATTAAAGGATCTTGGTGTTGGAGAGAAATAATAGTAAATCTTCAAGTTTTTCAGATTATTTAAAAAATAAGCCATTTCGAGAAGTTTTACCTTGGATAGGCGGCGACTTACAAACTTTGAGAGATACTTTTGTTATTGATTTTGGTAAATCAAAAAAAAATAAAAAAATATTCTTTCCGATTAATAAAATTCTTTCTAAAAAATTTGAATATGATTATCTTCTAGGATTTTTAGAATTACCTGAAAACTTAAACTCTCTTAGGGGTTTTATAATAGTTACACATGGTTTAGGGGGATCAACTAAACGGTTTGGTTTAAGAAGAATCTCTAGGAAATTAGCAAATAATGGTTTTGGAGTTCTTAAATTAAATCTGAGAGGATCTGGATCTGCGAGATATTTAGCTAAAGGAAATTATTGTGCTAGATGCTCCAGTGATGTTATTTCAGCAATTAATTATTTTAAAAAATTGATTAATTTAGAGTTTAAAGATCTCATTAAGATGAATAATCTTCCAATTTACGGAGTTGGATTATCTTTAGGCGGAACAATTCTTTTAAATGCTTGCTTAGATTACGATGAAAATAAAGGAGAAAAACTTTTAGATGGGCTAGCCTGCGTTAGTAGCCCTTTAGATTTATCATCATGCAGCCTCTGTATTGAAAAATCTAGAAATTATATCTACCAAAAATGGTTGCTTCATCGCTTAAAAATTCAGTTATGGGACGGATTTAATGATGAAGGCAAAATTCTTAATAATGAGAAATTAAGAAAAAAAATTAGAGCTTTAAAAAGTATAAGGGAATTTGATCAGAAATTTACAGCTCCAAGTTGGGGATTTGATTCTTTAGAAGATTATTATGTTAAAGCTTCTCCAATATTTAGAATCCAAAACTCGATAAAAAAATTACCTCAAATGCTTTTTATTCATGCCAAGGATGATCCTTGGGTTCCATATAATGCAACTTTGAACTTAAAAGAGAAATTTATTGAAAAATTTACTATTTTTATAACTGAAAAAGGAGGTCATAATGGTTTTCACTCTATTAATGGCTGCTGGTCTGACGAAGTAGTAAAAAACTGGTTTATTAGTATCTAGGACTATTTAAAAATGGTGTTTTTTTAAAAATCCATTTTTCTATTGGCTTACCGTTAATAATATGTGAGGTAAAAATTTCTGAAATTTTTTCTGGAGAAACTTTCTCGTACCAAATACCATCAGGCCAAACAAGAAGAATTGGGCCGTTCTTACATATTCTTAAACAGTCAGCTTTTGATCTTAATATATGAACGTTTTTTGTACAGGGATCATTCTCAAATTTTTTTAAAGTCTTTTTCAGACATTCCCATGTTTTTTGACCTTCATTGCCTTTAAAGCATTTCTGTTTTGTGGGTGTTGCGCATAGTAGAAGATGCTTTTTAATATTCACTTTTATCCTATACTTACGTATTTCTTCCCTTTTTTTATTTCTTGCTCAACAAAAAGTCTGGCCCAATTGTCTACTTCAAGAATATCCTCCAATTCGGGACTTAAATTCAAATTCTCCATATGTGACTCACAAGCTTTACTTATAAATGTTGGAATTTCTTGAAAAGAAATTTTTTCTTTAAGGAATTGTTCAACAGCAATTTCATTAGCAGCATTTAAGACTGCAGGCATAGTCCCAGAAGATTTTCCTGCGGCATAGGCAAGTCCCATGCATGGATATTTAAACTCATCTGGCTCTTTAAAAGTTAATTTTCCAATTTCACTTAGGTTTAATCTTTTCCAATTTGTTTTAAATCTTTTAGGCCAACTCATCGCATATAAAATGGGTAATTTCATATCTGGCCAACCTAATTGAGCTAATACTGAAGAATCTTCCATCTCAATCATTGAATGAATAATACTTTGAGGGTGGATAACTATTTCTATATTTTCGTAAGAAGTCCCAAATAAATAATGAGCTTCTATAACTTCTAATCCTTTATTCATAAGAGTTGCAGAATCTACAGTTATTTTTTTCCCCATATCCCAATTAGGATGTGAAGTTGCATCTTCCACTGTGACATGTTTTAAATCCTCAACGGCCCAATCTCTGAAAGCACCTCCAGAAGCTGTTAAATGTATGGCTTTTAAACCTTTAGGTATCTCTCCTGTTGAAAAATCTGCATTTTCATAATTGGGTAATCCTTGTAAACATTGAAAGATAGCAGAATGTTCTGAATCAGCAGGTAAAAGCCTACTATTATTTTTCTTTAATGCAGGAATAACAATTGGCCCTGCCGCAATTAAAGTTTCTTTGTTAGCAAGTGCAATATTTTTCCCCGCATTAATTGCTGACATTGTTGGAATTAAGCCTGCACATCCTACTATCCCTGTAACCACAGTATCTGCCTTATCCCATGCTGCAACTGCGTTAATCCCCTCCTTTCCACTCAAAACCAAGGGAGCACTATCCAAATCTAAGTTATTAATATTATCTTTTAAATCTTCTATAAGATTTTCATCCTCAATCGCAATTACTTCTGGTTTATGAGTTTTAACTTGTTCGGTTAATAAATTAATATTTCTTCCTGCTGAAAGAGCTACGGCTTTAAACTTATCAGGCTGCTCACTAGCTATTTCGAGAGTTTGAGTCCCAATTGAACCAGTAGAACCGAGCACAGTAATGTATTTCAATTTTCTCTGATATTTCTAATATCTTCCCATTTAAAGGTGTATTTAAAAAACAAAAATTTCAAATTGGTTTTTTTCTTAAAATTTAGAACCTTATCCATGTCGTTATTTCCTTTGATTGATCAATAAGTTCAATACCTTTTTCTTTTAACAAATTCCTAATTTCATCTGCCTTCGTATAATTCTTTTCCTTTTTCGCTTTCAATCTTTCATTAATAAGCGTTGATATTTCTTCTTCTGTTATTTTGCTTTCTTTTACTAAAACCTCTTTTTTAAGACCAAGTACCTCAGTCAAATTCTCAAGAGTTTTAAAATTCTCAAGTAGAAAGAATTTTTCATTTAGGTCTATTTTTAAATCTTCAACCCTTTGAAATTGGTTTAAAAAGTTTTTTAATGGTTTAGCTAAATCGTAAATAATTGCAATAGCACCTGCTGTATTAAGATCATTTCCCAGAGCCTCAGAAAAATTAAGCTTTTTTTGAGATAATTCAAAGCTTATTTTCTCTTTATATTCTTCTTTGATAGATTCATTTTTATCAATAGATCTAAAAGCACCTTCTGTAAGGTCCATAAAAGAAAGGGCTATATTAATGTTTTTCCAAGCTTCTGAAGCACTCCTTAGAGCTTCTTCAGTAAAATCAAGTGGTTTTCTA
>NZ_CVSX01000025.1 GCF_001180305.1 Prochlorococcus marinus | reverse complement strand
GGTAGGGTTATGCCTGGAAGGCGTTGGAGTGATGGACAGCATCAGGCAATAGAGGCAAAAGAGAATCTTAAAATTCAGCCTGAGACTCAAACATTAGCATCTATCACTTATCAGAATTTTTTCCTTTTATACCCTGGGTTAGCAGGTATGACGGGAACTGCAAAAACTGAAGAGGTTGAATTTGAGAAAACTTATAAATTGGAATCAACTGTTATACCTACAAATCAAGTAAGGAAGAGGAAAGATTGGCCTGACCAAGTTTTTAAGACTGAGATTGGTAAATGGAAAGCAGTTGCTAAAGAAACCGCAC
>NZ_CVSX01000024.1 GCF_001180305.1 Prochlorococcus marinus | reverse complement strand
AAATCTAAAGATTTAGATTTTAAACTTGAGATAAAAGACAGTACAAGAAAAATGTTTTTATTTGGAGAGTGGGATGCAACAGCTACATTACTTGAAAATCAATTTTTGATTCAAAAAAAGTATGATGCATTACCATATATAAAATTCAATATTGACATTAAATAACTAAAGTTAATAAGAGCTTTGAAAGTTTTAAGATATAATTTTAAAAGATTAAAGATTTTAAATTACTTAAAAAGATCTAATCCTGAGGGCTTTCTAAATCTTTTCTGTTAGGTGTCCTAGTTGGATCACTTGCCAAAAATCCGAAGAGGAATATTCCAACAAAGAAAAAAACAATAGTGTAAACAGAAATTTTAAGGGCAAGCATGGAATTACAAGTGCTAACAGATTTATATCCTATTAAATTTATATTTAAATTATGGTAAAAGGTTTACTTTTTGTATTTTTGGAAAATTTTGAA
>NZ_CVSX01000023.1 GCF_001180305.1 Prochlorococcus marinus | reverse complement strand
CAAGGGACCACTTAGTTTTGGAGCGGCTAAAGGTATATCTGAGAGAATGATGCTTGTAAGAAACTACAAGGTTTTGATATTAGATATTACTGATGTACCAAGACTTGGAGTGACGGCGACTCTCGCAATAGAGGATATGATGCAAGAAGCAAAAAATAATTCCAGAAAAGCGTTTGTTGCTGGGGCAAATGAAAAAGTAAGGGATAGATTAGCTAAGTTTGGAGTTGAAGGAATCATAGAGACAAGAAAAGAAGCTTTAGAAACCGCTCTAAATGAAATAGCCTAATAGTTCATGGAAATAAATCCAATTCTGCAAAATGTATTAGCCCCGCCAGTTCTTTTCTTTTTAATTGGAGCAATATCAGTACTCTTTAAATCTGATTTAGAAATACCGGCTCCATTACCTAAACTCTTCTCCTTATACCTGCTCTTAGCTATTGGATTTAAAGGAGGTATAGAGATACAGAAAAGTGGTTTTACTGATCAAGTATTACCGACTTTAAGCGCTGCAATACTAATGTCACTATTAATCCCCCTGATTGGATTTTTGATTTTAAGATTTAAGTTTGATGTCTTTAATTCAGCAGCAATAGCAGCTGCTTACGGTTCAATCAGTGCTGTTACATTTATTTCTGCAGAAAGTTTTTTAGAAAGTCAAAAAATAGCTTTTGATGGGTTTATGGTTGGTGCATTAGCATTAATGGAGTCTCCTGCAATAATTGTTGGATTATTACTAGTTAAATTTGCCGCTCCAAAAAATAGACCAAAATCAAGAAAAATGCATTTAAGCGCAATATTACATGAATCCCTTTTAAATGGATCAGTTTATTTATTGCTTTCAAGCTTAATTGTTGGATTTCTGACTGCCTCCAGTAATCCCTCAGGGATTACAAAAATGGAACCATTTACTGGACAATTATTCTATGGAGCAGAATGCTTCTTCTTATTAGATATGGGAATAGTCGCTGCTCAAAGATTACCTAGACTGAAGAATGCCGGTTCATACTTGATTAGCTTTGCAATTTTCATGCCTCTATTTAATGCATTTATAGGTGTTTTCGTTGCAAGATTTTTATCTTTAGGACCTGGCAACGCACTTTTATTTGTGGTTTTATGTGCAAGCGCCTCATATTTAGCAGTCCCTGCAGCTATGAGGATGACAGTTCCAGAAGCTAAATCTAGTTATTATATTTCAACAACACTAGGATTAACTTTTCCATTCAATATAGTTCTTGGCATTCCCATATATATGAGTTTAGTAAATACCATTATCCCACTTTCCCCATTATAAAAATGAAAAGATTAGACCTAATATTTAGTGAAAGAGAACTTGATGCAATCATTAAAACTTTAGAAAAAGCAAATGTTCCTGGATATACAGTTATGAAACACGCCACAGGCAGAGGGCCTGAAAGAGTTGTTACTGAAGATATGGAATTCACAGGATTAGGAGCAAATGCTCATGTAATTGTTTTTTGTGAGCAAGAATTAATAGATAAAATGAGAGATAACATAAGGGATGATTTAAGCTACTATGGAGGAGTCGCTTATATTTCTGAAGCAACGCCACTTTAAATTAAAAAAATATTTATTTTTACGAATGAATCCAATCTACTCTGATATTTTTTCTACTATTTAGATATCTATCAATTGACATTGCGGCAATACATCCATCAGAAGCCGCAACAACGGCTTGCTTAAATGGTGTATTTCTTATATCTCCAATAGCCCATACTCCATCAGAGTTTGTAGACATAAAGTCATCCACAATAACTCCTCCGTCTTCTTTTAAAGCAATTTGATCCCCTAAAAAATCAGTAATTGGCTTTGAACCACTCATATAGACAAAGACTCCATCTAAATTTAAATTAATAGGATTTTCTTCTTGCTTATTTTTCACAACAACCCCATTAACACCCATTTCATCACCCAATATTTCCAATAATCTTGTTCTACTCCAATGTTTTATATTTGAATTATCCATCAATTCCATAGCTTCTTCGTTATCTGATTTAGGATCACTTGATGTAATCCAATGCACAGTTGAAGCAAATTTAGTCAGAACAGTTGCCTCTTCAATTGCCTCTTTGTTCACTCCAACAACCGCAACCTCTCTATTTTTATAAAAAGCCCCATCACACGTAGCGCAATAACTTACTCCTTTGCCAAGAAAATCCGCTTCGCCCTTAAATGATGCAGGCCTTCCCATAGCTCCACTTGCAAGTACAAGTGCTTTAGCTTTGAAAGTGCCTTCTGGGGTATAAACCATTTTCCATTCTCCACTAGCGTCTATTCCAAACACTTGTGCTCTTCTATAGTCTGTGCCGTATTGCACAGCCTGTTCTCTCATTAGAGTAAGTAATTTCTCCCCGCTTATATCAACCGGAACACCTGGATAATTAGCTATTTGATGAGTTATAGCTAAGGCTCCAACAGAAGGATTTTTATCTAAAATTACCGTCTTTAAGTTTGAACGAGATGTATAAAGTGCGCAAGTACATCCTGCCGGACCTCCTCCGATAATAACTACATCTGAATCAATAATTTCCAATTTAATAAAACTCCTTTTTAGTAGTTAATTAGATGAGTTTTTGGTTAGGAGATATCTTAAATCTAAATACCTAACCTTTGTATATAGGTATAAGCTAAAAGAAAATGAAGAAAAAAGCATAATATAGAAACAATCTTACATAGGAAAAATATAAAAAACTAATTATCAAAATGATCAGTTACGTGAAATGTTCCGTATTGATCTATTATTAGGTCATATAGAATAATCAATTTTCGTAGAAACATTATATTTTCATGTCCAACTCTGATTACCTTTTAAAAGCTGCGATCAGGAAAGTTACCGAAAAATTAAACGAAATTTTGACTGAAAAAATTGAAGAAGCAACAAATATTGCTCAGGACGCTCCAGAAATTCTCAAAAAAGAATTTGATAGTTTAAAAGAATCCATAATCGAAGAAGCCTCAAGAATGGAGAAAGCCGAAAATATTCAAGAAAATAAGTTCACAAATACTTATCAAGATTCCAATATAAAAAAAGCTTTAAATGAAATTGAAAGCATTAATGGGCAAATTGATCTCTTTAATGAAAGCATAAATAATAAAATTAAATGAGTTATCACATTCTTCATTACCGTTTAAAAAAATTTAAGAGGGCCTTTTTTATTTGGATAACTCTGATTTCTCTTTTAATAAAATTATGGGTAGACAATATTATATTTACGATTTTCCAAACTAAGAGCAATGTAAAAAGTAGGATCCAAATTAAAAGAGCTAGGTGGTTTACTAATCAATTAATAAAGCTTGGTTCAGCATTTATTAAAATTGGACAATTATTATCAGCAAGACCCGATTTAATTCCTCACACCTGGATACAGGAATTGTCTAAATTGCAGGATCAAGTTCCTAATTTTTCATTTGCACGAGTTGAAGAAACTATTAGAGAAGAACTAGGGTCTAAGTTTAATGAAATAGATCAAATAATATGTGATCCGGTTGGATCAGCATCACTTGCTCAGGTTCATAGGGCGACTTTAAAAGATGGTAAGAAAGTAGTATTTAAAGTTCAAAGACCTAATTTAAAAGAATTGTTTATTATCGATTTGGGCATAATGCAGCAAATAGCAGGATTGTTGCAGAAAAACAAGAATTGGAGTCGAGGCAGAAACTGGGTTGAGATTGCAAAAGAGTGTAGGAAAATTCTTATGAAGGAGCTTGATTTTAATTGTGAAGCACAATATGCTGCAAGATTTAGACAGCAATTTCTTGATGATGAAAATATTGAAGTTCCAGAAGTTATTTGGAATATGAGCAGTGAAAAGGTGCTTTGTTTAAGTTATCTTGAAGGCACAAAAATAAGTGATTTAGAAAAATTACAATCACAAGAAATTGATTTACCTAAAATTGCAGAAATAGGCGCCATTAGCTACTTAAAACAATTAGTTAATTACGGTTTTTTTCATGCAGACCCTCATCCAGGGAATCTAGCAGTTTCAGATAAAGGTAAATTGATTTTTTATGATTTTGGAATGATGGGCAATATCTCAAATAATCTTCAAACAAGATTAGGGGGAATGGTTAAGGCGGCTGCTTTAAGAGACGCCTCATCACTTGTTAGTCAATTACAACGAGCTGGGCTTATTTCAAAAGATATTGATGTTGGACCAGTCAGAAGATTAGTCAGATTGATGCTTAAAGAGGCCTTAACTCCACCATTTAGTCCAAATATTATTGAAAAATTATCTGGAGATTTATACGAACTTGTTTATGAAACACCATTTCAACTACCGGTAGATTTAATATTTGTAATGAGAGCTTTATCAACTTTTGAAGGAGTTGGCAGAATGCTTGACCCAGGGTTTAACCTTGTATCAGTTACCAAGCCTTATTTAATAGAACTTATGACTTCAAATAATCAAACTCCTAATGATTTAATTAACCAATTTGGAAGGCAAGTAGGTGAACTGGGATCAAAAGCTGTTGGAATTCCCAAAAGAATAGATGAAAGTTTAGAAAGATTAGAGCAGGGCGATTTACAACTGCAAATAAGAATGGGAGAGTCTGATAGGCAATTCAAAAAAATGTTTACTGCTCAAAAGACCTTAGGTCATTCAATTCTTATAGGAAGCTTATCAATTGCATCTGCTTTACTTGTAAGCAATAAACAAAATAATTTTGCATTGCTGCCACTTTTTTTTGCACTGCCAATAAGTATTGATTGGATAAAATGCCAATTTAGCATGAGAAAAGGCTCACGTTTAGAAAAACTTAAGCGCTAAAAAACTATATATTTTTTGGTCCTAAACCTAATGCTCCAGCAAATCTTGCTTGATTTCCCAATTCCTCCTCAATTTTCAAAAGCCTATTGTATTTTGCAATCCTTTCACTTCTACTCAAAGAGCCGGTCTTAATCTGACCCGATCTTGTGGCAACAGATAAATCAGCAATTGTTGTATCTTCAGTCTCACCACTTCTATGACTAATAACACTTGTGAAACCAGACATTTTAGCTAACTCAATAGCATCCAAAGTTTCAGTTAATGTTCCAATTTGATTTACCTTTATTAGGATTGAATTGGCAGATTTTTCCATAATACCTTTCCTTAACCTTTCCGTATTAGTAACGAATAAATCATCACCTACAAGTTGAACTTTATTTCCTAATTCTTTATTTAATTCTGACCAACCCTCCCAATCATCCTCTGCTAAACCGTCCTCTATTGAAACTATTGGATAATTAGAAACTAATCTTGAAAGATATGAAATCATTTCAGAACTTTTTAAACTTTTCCCTTCATATGTATAAATACCATCACTATAAAATTCAGTACTAGCAACATCTAAAGCTAAAGATACCTGCTCACCAGGCTTAAATCCGGCTTTTTGAATTGCTTCTAATAACAAGTCCCCTGCTTCTTCGCTCGATGACAAATTAGGTGCAAATCCACCCTCATCGCCTACAGCAGTAGATAAACCTTTTTGGTCGAGTAATGCTTTTAATGAGTGAAAAATTTCAGTACCCATTCTTAATGATTCACTGAAATTATTAACTCCATGTGGCACAAGCATAAATTCCTGAAAATCAAGGCTATTGGGTGCATGAGCACCACCATTTATTACATTCATCAATGGTACTGGAAGAAGATTGGATAATGGATCTCCAAGATACCTATAAAGGGGAATGTCTAAAGCATTTGCTGATGCCCTGGCAGTTGCAAGGCTTACTGCAAGGATTGAATTTGCTCCAAGGTTAGACTTATTAGGAGTTCCATCAATTTCAATCATTAATTTATCGACTGCAGTTTGATCTAATGCTGACAAACCACATAAAGCTGGGGATATTGTTTCATGAATTTTATTAACAGCATTCAAAACACCTTTCCCCATATATTTTGAACCGCCATCTCTTAATTCATGTGCCTCATGAGCACCAGTACTGGCTCCGCTGGGAACAATTGCCTTGCCACTTGCACCACATTCCAAGAATACTTCTGCCTCTACAGTTGGATTACCTCTTGAATCAAGGACTTGCCTTGCTTCAATAGTATCAATAAGAAAATCAATAGTTTCTTTCACAATTTAATTATTACTATTTAAATCCTATTAATAGCTGAACTATTTGGCTAATATCTGAAATATATATGTTAACCAAATATGATTTTTAATTTCTGAACAACATAGATATTATTTAACACTTTTATTATTTATGAACTCTGGACAACCTATTTGATTAACATACTTTAGAATTTGATCTTACAATTTGAAAATTATTGGATGATTATTGATGCAAAACCGACTTAAAATATTTAATAATAATCAACTATATTTTATAGTTTATGAGAGAAACACTTACATCCAGTCCTGAACTTTTTAGCGATATAAGCTGGAATCTTCTTTTACTAGGGGAAGAAACCGCAAAAAAATGGGATCATAGCGAATTTAATATTGAACACATAATCCACACATTGTTTTCATCAAGTGAATTCTTTGCGTTTATTGAAAAATTATCAATTGACCAAGATATAGTTTTAGATATAACAGAAGATTTTTTAGAAGAGACCCCAATAAATGAGTCAGATTTTTTTACTATCGGAGAAGATTTAGAAATTTTATTAGATAATGCAAATCAGATTAAAATTCAATGGGGATCTAGATTAATAGAAATACCACATTTATTAATTGCTCTTGGCAGAGATTTAAGAATTGGTAATTATGTTTTTCAAGAGGGTAATCTTTCAATAGAAAAATTAGAGGAAGAATTGAAATTTTTCCCAAATATTAAACAATCAAAAGATTCTATTGATTATAAAAACGTAATTAAGATAAATAATCAATCTAATTTTGAATCAAACAAAGAGGCTCCATTAAAAGAGGAAAATTTAGAAAAAGCTATTATTCCATTACCAAAAAGTAAGCTTCAAGTCGAAACCAAGAAAGAAGTTAGAGAAGATGAAAATGCACTTTCAATTTATGGGAAAGATTTAACAGAATCAGCTAAAAAGGGTTTCTTAGATCCCGTTATAGGAAGAGAAAATGAGATAAATAATTTAATGCGGGTGCTCAGCAGAAGAAACAAAAATAATCCCATACTTATCGGTAATCCTGGAGTAGGTAAAACGTCCATTGCAAAATTACTTGCACAATTAATTGTAGAAAAAAAAGTTCCCGATTCTTTAAAAGGCTTTAAAATTATTTCACTTGATATAGGTGCATTAATTTCTGGGACAAAATTTAGAGGCCAACTAGAGGAAAGACTAAGCTCAATACTTCAGGAATTAAACGATCCAAGCCAGGGAATGATTTTATTTATTGATGAAATCCACTCAATATTAAGTTCTGACAGATCTACTGCTGATATTAGTAATATCTTAAAACCTTTATTAGCTGAAGGAGAACTTAGATGTATTGGCACTACGACACCTGAGAAATTTCGTGAAACTTTTGAAAAAGATCAGGCATTAAATAATTGCTTTCAAAAGATATCTGTTAATGAACCTTCAGTAGAATTGAGCGCAAAAATACTGCAGGGTATTAAAAAGAAATATGAACTACATCATGGCATAAGAATTTCTGAAGAAGCTGTGAACTATTCAGCAAAATTAGCCGACAGATACATCAGCGATAAATGTCTCCCTGACAAAGCAATAGATTTAATTGATGAAGCCGCTGCACAATTAAAAATCGAGTTTAATAATAAACCTCAAATAATTCTCGAACAAGAAAACAAAATTCACACTATTGAAGAGAGACTAAATAATTTGCAAGGTGCAACTATCGAAGATGAAGAAAAACTATTAAATATGAAGCAACAATCTGAGAGGAAATTCAACCTTCTTTTCGACAATTGGAATAATTTGCGATTAGAAATGGAACAATTATCTTATTTGATGAAAACAGAAGATAAACTTATTAAACAAATTAAAGATAAATCAAACTCTGAAATTTCAGATGATCTCGATTTATTAGAAAGCCTTGATGAAGAGTTAAATGAAATACAGAATGAAATACAAAAAGTTGAAGAAAACTTTCTTAAAATCAAGAAAAATAGAAATTTCCCTTTTAAATATCAAGTTGAACCTGATGATATTGCTGACGTTATTTCAAAAATCACAGGAATTCCAATTTCTAAGGTAGTTTCAAATGATCGTAAGAAACTAGTCAATCTAGAAACAGAATTAAGTGAAAAAGTAATTGGACAAGAAAAAGCTATAAAAGCTGTTTCTGCAGCAATTAGAAGAGCCCGCGTTGGTATGAAAAGTCCAAAAAGGCCTGTTGGATCTTTTTTATTTATGGGGCCTACAGGAGTTGGTAAAACAGAATTAGCGAAATCTCTTGCTTCAGCTTTATTTGATGAAGAAGAGGCACTTTTAAGATTAGACATGAGTGAATATATGGAGAAAAACGCAGTGGCAAGACTTTTAGGGGCTCCTCCAGGTTATGTGGGTTATGAAGAGGGAGGACAATTAACTGAAGCTGTAAGACGCAAACCATACTCAGTAATACTTCTTGATGAGATAGAAAAGGCGCATACAGAAGTTTTTAATATCCTTTTACAAGTCTTAGATGAAGGCAGATTAACGGACTCTCAAGGAAGAACTGTAGATTTTAAAAATACCGTGATCATTATGACAAGTAACCTGGCTGGGAAAGTTATAATTGAGTACTCACAAAAGTTTCTTAAAGGTGAGGAAAAATTAGAAAAAGATTTACAAACTCTTGATGATTCTATTAGTAATACACTGTCTTCAATATTTAGACCAGAATTTTTAAATAGAATTGATGAAGTAGTAAAGTTTGATCCATTATCTATTGATGAACTTCAAAAAATAATTATCCTTCAAACAGAAGAATTAAAAAACCTGCTTCTTGAACAGAAAATTAATATTACTATTGACAAAAAAGTGATTAATAAAATTGCAAACGATTCTTACGAACCTGAATATGGGGCTAGGCCACTTAGCAGAGAACTTAGAAGACAGATAGAAAATCCCCTAGCTTCAAAACTGCTAGAGGATAACTTTAAAAACAAAAAAAATATCATAATTAAACTTAATCCCAATAAAAAGGATGAGATTGTTTTCAAACCTAGCTGAGTTGTAAATCGATAAGCTAAAATAAACTAAAGCTTAAAGCTTAATTCCAAAAATCTTGTGACAAGTCCTACTACTAATCAAGAACCTCTTAAAAAAGATTCTTCTCAAATTGAAGAGCCTAAAAAAAATAATTTTTTAAGTTCTACCTATGACGAGCTTAAACTTGTCGTCTGGCCAAACAAACAACAACTATTTAGCGAATCGGTAGCGGTTATCATAATGGTGTCATTTTCTGCAGCAGCCATAGCGTCTGTCAGCAGATTCTATGGATGGGCAGCCACCCAAATTTTTGGTTAAATTATCCCTAAATATACATTTTATGTAGATCTTAATTAAGATTTAAAAGAAAAAAATGAGTAATGAATTGACTACAAATCCCTCTTCAAAAGCAAATACTAGCATCGCTAGATGGTATGCAGTACAAGTAGCATCAAGTTGTGAAAAAAAAGTAAAAGCGACCCTAGAGCAGAGATCAGTAACTTTAGGAGTAAATAATCGAATAATTGAAATTGAAATTCCTCAAACTCCTGGAATTAAATTAAAAAAAGACGGAAGTAGGCAAACTACTGAAGAAAAAGTTTTCCCAGGTTATGTCCTAGTAAGAATGATTTTGGATGAAGATACAATGATGGCTGTAAAAAGCACTCCAAATGTAATCAACTTTGTTGGTGCTGAAGATGGCAGAGGTAGCGGAAGATCAAGAGGCCATATAAAACCTCGACCATTATCTAGACAAGAAGTTAATAGAATCTTTAAGCGTGCATCAGAGAAAAAAGCAGTTATCAAATTAGATATTGAAGAAAAAGACAGGATTATAGTTACTAGTGGCCCATTTAAGGACTTCCAGGGAGAAGTTATAGAAGTTTCTGGGGAAAGAAATAAATTAAAAGCTTTACTCTCAATATTTGGGCGCGAGACTCCTGTAGAATTAGAATTCTCTCAAATCAATAAACAAAATTAATTTCTAATTGTTCTTGTTTATCGAGTAAAATGATGATTTTCTACCCCAGCTTTCATTCTCTAATCTAATGGCAAAAAAAATTGTTGCAGTTATTAAGCTTGCATTACAAGCAGGTAAAGCAAATCCTGCTCCGCCGGTTGGACCCGCTTTAGGTCAACATGGTGTCAATATTATGGCATTTTGCAAAGAATATAATGCAAGGACACAAGATAAAGCAGGTTTTGTAATTCCAGTTGAGATTTCTGTTTTTGAAGATAGAAGTTTTACTTTTATTACAAAAACACCTCCTGCTTCCGTCTTAATAACAAAAGCAGCGGGTATCGAGAAAGGATCAGGTGAATCTGCTAAAGGTTCTGTAGGAAATATAAGTAAAGCTCAATTAGAAGAAATAGCCAAAACTAAGCTTCCTGATCTAAACTGTTCTAGTGTTGAATCAGCAATGAAAGTGATTGAGGGTACCGCTCGAAATATGGGCGTCTCTATTACTGATTGAATTCATTACAAAATTACTCACTATTTAGGGGAGGTTAGTTCATAACCGTTTGCACCCAAAATTACTATGAAAAAACTATCAAAAAGAATGGCGGCTCTATCAACAAAGATAGATGATCGTATTTACGCTCCACTTGAAGCTCTTAGTATTATCAAGGAAAATGCTAACGCTAAATTTGATGAAACTATTGAAGCTCATATACGTTTGGGTATTGATCCAAAATATACAGATCAACAACTAAGGACCACAGTCGCTTTACCACACGGTACTGGCCAAAGTATCAAAATAGCAGTAATCGCAAGCGGTGAGAATGTATCAAAAGCTAAGTCTGCCGGTGCTGATTTATTCGGAGAAGAAGATCTTGTAGAAAGCATCAACAAAGGAAATATGGAATTTGATCTACTTATCGCAACACCAGATATGATGCCAAAAGTTGCGAAATTAGGACGAGTTTTAGGTCCAAGAGGTTTAATGCCTAACCCTAAAGCTGGCACAGTAACTAATGATATTGCTAATGCAATAAAAGAGTTCAAAGCTGGTAAGCTCGAATTTAGAGCAGATAAAGCAGGTATTGTTCATGTCCGCTTTGGAAAAGCTAGTTTTACAAAAGAGGCACTATTTGAAAACTTAAAAACCTTACAGGAATCAATTGATAAAAACAAACCTAGTGGAGCCAAAGGAAAGTATTGGAAAAGTTTTTATGTAACTTCAACTATGGGGCCTTCAGTTCAAGTAGACATAAATGCCGTACAAGATTTTCAACATGAAGGTTAACTCTTTGTAGTATAATTTAAAGTGCAATAATACGGCCAAAGAAAGTAGGTAAATTTAGTCATTCTAAATTTTTAATTCCTACCGAGGACTCGTCTTAATTATTTCTTTTTGGATCTAATAAAAGCGGCCTCTTTAAAAGGACTTTGCCGCATTTCCTGCTCTCCCTAAATTACGATCCAAAAAACAACAATGGGCCGAACACTAGAGAATAAGCAACAGATCGTTACTGAGATTAAATCTCTCTTAAACGATTCGGAAATGGCTGTAGTTCTTGACTATAAAGGTTTAACTATCAAAGAAATGTCAGATTTGCGATCTAGATTGCAAACAACCAAAGGCATTTGCAAAGTTACTAAAAATTCATTAATGCGTAAAGCGATTAATGGAGATAGTAATTGGAATGATCTTGAATCTTTACTGACCGGAACAAATGCCTTTGTCTTAATCAAAGAAGATGTTGGAGGTGCCGTAAAAGCAATCCAATCTTTTCAAAAAGACACCAAAAAATCCGAAACCAAAGGAGCTTTATTTGAAGGTAGACTTCTTAGCGATTCTGAAATAAAAGAAATTGCAAGTCTTCCATCTAAAGAAGTACTGATGGCAAAAATTGCTGGCGCTCTAAATGGCGTTACAACAAAAATTGCGATCTCTATCAATGAAGTGCCTTCTGGACTTGCTAGATCACTTAAACAACATTCTGAAAAATCAGAATCCTAAATTCAAACCCTAACTAACTTTTAAGAAAATGTCCGCAAAAACTGAAGAAATTCTTGAATCATTAAAATCTTTATCACTTTTAGAAGCATCTGAGCTTGTAAAGCAAATTGAAGACGCTTTTGGTGTATCTGCTGCCGCTTCTGCAGGTGTAGTAATGGCAGCTCCTGGAGCGGCTGGCGCTGATGGCGACGGTGGCGCTGCTGAAGAAAAAACTGAATTTGATGTAGTTCTTGAAAGCTTTGATGCAGCTGCAAAAATCAAAGTCCTTAAGGTTGTAAGAAATGCAACTGGTCTTGGTCTTGGTGATGCTAAGGCACTTGTTGAATCAGCACCAAAAACAGTAAAAGAAGGTGTAGCCAAAGCAGATGCTGAATCTTTAAAGAAAGAGATTGAAGAAGCTGGCGGTAAAGTTACACTTAAGTAAGAGTATATTTTTTTTAAGCCGATACCCTAAATATCGGCTTCAAAAATTATGAATAGAGATAGTATTGCGATTGAAGCCGCAACTGATGGAGCATGCAGTGGTAATCCAGGCCCAGGCGGCTGGGGAGGCTTAATAATTTTTGACGATAATAGTGAATTAGAAATAGGAGGTTCCGAGCAAAATACTACTAATAATAGAATGGAACTTACTGCAGCTATAAAAACTCTTGAGAAATTAAAAACCTACAAATTAAAAGAGAATTTTAAATTAAGAACTGATAGTAAATATGTCATAGAAGGTTATACAAAGTGGATTATTAATTGGAAGAAAAATGGATGGAAAACAAGCTCTGGAAAATCAGTTCAAAATCTTGATCTATGGCAAAAAATTGATCAATTAAGAATTAATGGCCTAATAATGGAATATGTTAAAGGTCATAGTGGTGATAAACAAAATGATAGGGTTGATAAAATTGCAACCAATTACAGCAAAGGTATATCTATAATAGATAACTTAAAAGAAGCAGAATTATCACTCGATTTTTATGAAAAAAATGCACCTGCAGAAATTCAGGAATTATTTTCCCGCAATGAATTAATTCAAAAATTTGCAGAAAAAAAGTACCTATTAAGTTCACCTGAACTAGACACCTTATTAGGTGATGAAAACCATTTAAAAATAAAACAATATTCACTTTTTGAATGGCGTAATTGGAGATTGATTCCTAAAGATAAAAAATATTGGATAATAGAAAAAAAAGAAGCCTAATTTTTTATGAATGAACAGAAGGGGGGATTTAAAAATCTTTATAAAAACTTAATTACCCCTGTATTAAAAAAAGACTCTGGAATTGATGCAGAATACTTAACAAATTTATCTCTTAGTCTACTATCATTCAGTTCAAGAAAATATAATTGGCCTATAGTTTCCTCTATCTTAAAAAATCTAAATGAAGAATTTTCTGTAGTTGATAAAAGGTTAACTCAGAACATATGTGGAATCAATTTTTGTAATCCTATTGGTTTAGCTGCGGGTTTTGACAAAAATGGAAATGCAGCAAATATATGGAAAGATTTTGGTTTTGGATTTGCTGAGCTTGGTACAGTAACTAAATTTGCTCAGGATGGGAATCCCAAACCAAGGTTATTTAGATTGGCAGAAGAAGAAGCAGCATTAAATAGAATGGGTTTCAATAATAATGGTGCTGAAAATCTAGTTAAAAACTTTGTCGAACAAGGTATTGAGTTTAAAAAAACCAGGAAGAATATTTGTTTAGGGATAAATTTCGGGAAGTCAAAAATTACAGATTTATCTAAAGCAAAAGATGATTATTTAACTTCTCTAAAATTATTAATTCCATATTGTGATTACGCAGCAATAAACGTTAGTTCTCCAAATACTGAAGGGCTAAGAAAATTACAAGATCCAATTCTTCTAAAAGAACTTCTTAGAGAAATTAAAAACTTACCTAATTGTCCACCATTATTTGTAAAAATTGCGCCAGATTTAGGCCTTAAAGATATTGAAGATATTTGCCAATTAATAATCGATGAAAATATCGATGGAATAATTGCTACAAACACTAGCATTGATAGATTAGGTCTTGAAAATAGAAAGATCAGGCAAACTGGATTATTACTCTCTCAAGAGATTGGAGGATTAAGTGGAAGGCCTCTACAAAAAAAAGCAAATCAAATAATAAAACATATACATAATATTGATAAAAAGATTATTTTAATTGGCGTTGGTGGAATAGATAGTCCTGAGTCTGCTTGGGAAAGAATTTGTTCTGGAGCATCATTAATTCAACTTTATACAGGATGGATATATAAAGGTCCCCAATTAGTACCAGATATACTTGAGGGAATTATAAAGCAACTCAATAACCATCAATTATCTAGTATAAAAGATGCAATTGGATCAGATTTAAAATGGGTTGACTAAATTAGAGAATGAATAATGAACCTCATGATTACTCAATGTTAGCCATGCAAGGATCAAACTTGAAACATGGTGGAAATGTATATGCAACTGCGAAAAAATTAAATTTATTACCATCCGAAATTATTGATGCAAGTGCATCATTAGTACCCTTTGATCCCCCTCAAATACTAATTGATTCAATAAATGCGGAAATTAAGAATCTTGGCTTTAGATATTACCCAGAGAGAAACTTGAGTGATCTGAAAGAAATAATCGGCAAATTTCATGGGATAAATCCAGATAATATATTGCCTGGGAATGGAGCTTCTGAATTAATAACCTGGGCAGGTTATGAAGCATCCAAATTCGGAATAAGTTGTATTCCTTCTCCATCATTTGTTGATTATGAAAGATCTTTAAATTGTTGGAATAGCAATTTTATACATTGCGAATTACCAAAAAACTGGAGTGATATTTTTCCTCAATCATTTCCGCTTCATCCAAAAGGTGATGTTCTTTGGATAACAAATCCACATAACCCTACCGGCCAATTATGGGAAAAGAATTCATTGGAGGAAGTTGTAAAAAAATATAAATTAGTTATCTGCGATGAAGCTTTTTTATCCATAACACCTAATGGAGACAAAGAATCTTTAATACCATTAACCAAAAGATTTGATAATTTATTAGTCTTGAGAAGCTTGACCAAAATCTTCAATATTCCTGGACTTAGATTAGGTTACGTTATTGGCTCATCGAAAAAACTTAAACAATGGGAAATAAATAGAGATCCTTGGCCTTTAAATTCATTTTCTATTAAAGCCGGGATTGATCTACTAAGTAATAAGAAATTCTATGAACAGTGGACAAAACAGATTCACAGCTGGATAAATATTGAAAAAAAGAGAGTATTTGAAAAATTATTAAAAATAGAAAACCTTAAAATTCATAACTCTTCAACCAACTTTTTTTTAATAGAAAGTGAAACATCCTTGTCACCAAATATAAAATACTTAGAAAATAAGGGAATATTGCTTAGAGAATGCACTTCATTTAGATTTCTTGACGAAAAGTGGGCAAGAATAAGTCTACAGAATAGAAAAAATAACACTCTTTTATGTGAAGAAATTCAGAATTCCTTTAAAAAATAATCAATATACTTTTTAATCTCATTTTTAGATTTAATTTTATTATTATTTTCCATATTCTTCTTCATGAGATCTAATATTTCATAATGTTTTTTTCCCTTTTTTGATTTTATTGTAAAAATTCTTTCAAGAGTTTCTTCAAAAACTTCTTTAGACATATTATTCTGATTGATTAAAACTGAGCCTCCACTTGCAGCAAGAATCATGGCATTTTTCTCCTGATGATTATTTTTAGAATATGGATATGGAATTAAAATTGAAGGTTTTTCAGCCTCCATTAATTCATTGATTGTTCCTGCACCAGATCTCGATATTACAAGATCACAGTTTTGAATTAAAGCTGCTATTTCATTAGTAAATTTCTTTTGAATATAATTTTTGGAGTTTTTTACATGAAAAGGTTTTAGATGAGATTCGCCAACAATATGAACTATCCGAAATTGTTTTTTTATTAAAAACTCTAGAGATTCATAAAGAATTTGATTTATAGCTTTTGCTCCTTGACTACCTCCCATAACAATCAAAAGAGGTCCATTTCCTTTTGGAACCCATTCTGGCAAAAAATTAAATTTATAGAATTGCTCTCTTAAAGGTGTTCCAGTGAAAATAGTTTTACAATTTTTTAAATAAGAATTTGTTTCTTTAAATCCTAAAAGAACATAGTTACATAAAAAACCAAAATATTTCGTGACCATTCCTGGAACTACATTTGATTCATGAATAATGATAGGTATCTTTAAAAGTTTTGAAGCAACAATAGTAGGGGCAGATATATAACCTCCAGTCGTAAAAACCAAGTTAATTTTTTTTTCTTTTAAGATCCTAATTATTTGGTAAGTTGACATTAAAATTTTTATATATTGATAAAACAAAAAAATATTTTTTCTTGGTGTCTTTAAATTCAAAGTCTTCAAATTATATTTTTGGGGAATCAAATTCGCATCAAGTCTTTGCTGAATACCCAACCAATGAATATTCCACTCATCTTCCACCTCTTTAGAAACTGCTAAAGCTGGAAAAATATGGCCTCCTGTTCCACTAGCTGCAACTAATAAATTATTTTTTTTAGACATAAAAAGTTAAATTAGTAGAATGAAAATAATAAATAATAAATATGTTGAATTTAAACTTATTCAGAAATATAGGATTCCCTCTCTACTTATTTATTTATCTCATTCTGCCCTATTCAGCAATAACGCAAACTTTAAAAGTTGATTTTATAAGAAATTTAGAAACCTCATTAAATAAGCGAGACTTAGATTTTATTAAAAAAAATTTTAGAAATGATGAAAACCAAAATATTCTAAAACAATTTTCAAAGATTATTAATGATTTCCCTAACAGCAAATGGAAGATCAAAAGATTAAAATCTAATATTCCAGATGAAGATATTTTGCGAATAAAAGTTTCTGGGGAAAAAATAGTTAACGGAGAAATATATATACTCGAATCTAAATTTGATTATTTATTTTCAATCGTAAATGGAAAAATAAGTGAAGGGATTATCAAAAATTTATTCACCACAATAAGAAACGATAATAAAAAAATAGATATTAGTTTTAAAATTCCTGATAGAGTTCTTACTGGTTCAAAATACGATATCGATATAATTCTAAATAAGCCTCTTGAAGAAGTGATTATTGCTGGAGCTATAAAACCTCATCAAGTTAATTCATTGTTTGAACAAGAAATATTATTGGAACCATTGGCGTCTGGAGGGATTTTTAAAATTACAAGAGCCCCTTCAAAACCAGGGATGCAAATTTGGTCAGGAATCATAGCTCATCCTGAGGGAATGATTACTTTCACAAAGAGCATTGATATTGTTGATGAGATATAGCCTAAGCGTCGTTTAACGCAGCCACACCTGGTAAAGTTTTACCTTCTAAAAGTTCCAAACTAGCCCCACCTCCGGTAGATATATGAGACATTTTCTCAGCTAATCCTGCTTTTTCAACTGCTGCAACTGAATCTCCACCACCAATTATTGTACAAACTTCAGAAAAAGCACTTAAGTCCGCAAGAGTCGTAGCTATTGCATTTGTACCATCTGCAAATTTATCAAATTCAAAAACTCCCATTGGACCATTCCAAATAATTGTCTTACATTCTGCAAGAGCATTCTGAAAAACTTTAATAGAATCTGGACCAATATCTAGACCCATCCAATTCCCACTAATTGCATCAATTTGAGATATTTTACTATTGGCGTCAGGAGAAAATTCATCAGCCAAAACAACATCAGTGGGTAATAATAACTCTACTCCTTTTGCTTTTGCTTTTGCTTCTAAATCTTTAGCAAGCTCGAGTTTATCTTCTTCTACAAGGCTCTTTCCGACATCTAAACCTCTAGCTTTATAAAAAGTGAAAATCATACCTCCACCAATCATGATTTTGTCACACTTATCTAGTAAAGAATCAAGTACTCCTATTTTGCTACTAACCTTTGACCCTCCAACTATTGCTGCCAATGGACGATTTGGGGAATCTACTGCTCCTTGTAGGTATTTCAATTCTTTTTCTAAAAGGAATCCAGCTACTGAAGGACTTAAATAATTTGTAACACCCTGAGTTGAAGCATGCGCTCTATGAGCAGCACCGAAAGCATCATTTACATACATATCTGCATGTGATGCTAATTTTTCAGCAAACTCCAGGTCGTTCTTCTCCTCTTCACCAAAAAAACGAACATTCTCAAGTAAAAGAACATCTCCATTAGATAAGCTATTTGATTGTGCAACTGCTTCATCACCAATACAACTGTTAGTAAGAGCAACATTTTGCCCCAACAATTCACTTAATCTTGCTGCTACTGGAGTTAATCTCATTTTTTCATTTACCTGACCCTTCGGTCTACCAAAATGAGCAGCTAAAATGACTTTTGCAGAATGATTAATAAGATATTCAATAGTTGGGATAGCTGCACGAATACGCGTATCGTCGGTTATTTGACCGTCTTCATTTAATGGAACATTAAAATCTACTCTTACAAGAACTTTTTTTCCTTCTAAATGTGTCTTATCAAGACTGGAAAGAGATAATTTTGACATTAAACAAGCTATATTTATAATCTCAAGAGCCTAACGTTAATTTGGGCTTATTGGGTTAAAAAGTAGTTACTGTTACCTATGCCTTAATAAATTTTAAGAATTAACTATTATAAAAATTTTTAGTTATTAAATTTATACTAAAATTTAGAAGTAAATACTTTTGAAACTTATAAAAACTAAAAGGAATACAAAATTTTATTTGATTTATTGAAGTGGACATACCCAAAATCCAATGGTACCCAGGCCATATCGCAAAAGCAGAAAAGAAATTATCTGAAGTTATCAATAAAGTAGATTTAGTTATAGAAGTGAGAGATGCACGAATTCCTTTATCAACAGGACATCCACACTTAAATAAATGGATAAATAATAAAAAACATATTCTGGTCATTAACAGATCAGATATGATCTCCCCGAATACAATCAATAGTTGGAATAAATGGTTTAATTCTAAAGATCAATATCCTCTTTGGTGTGATGCTAAAAGAGGAATAGGGATTAAAGAAATTTGTAAGTCAGCCAAAGATTCTAGGTCGTCAATTGACGATAGAAGACTCTCTAGAGGAATGCGAATTAGGCCAATTAGAGCCCTTACACTTGGTTTTCCAAACGTAGGAAAGTCGGCATTAATTAATAGAATCGCAAAAAAAAGAGTTGTAGATAGCGCTAGGAAAGCAGGCGTGACTCGTAATTTAAGATGGATAAAATTAGAAAGTGGTATAGATCTGCTAGATGCTCCTGGTGTTATACCTCCAAATTTAGAAGATCAAAAATCAGCACTTAATCTTGCACTGTGTGACGATATTGGAGAAGCTGCTTATGAAATAGAGAGTGTCGCAATTGGATTTATCAAAATTATATCCACTCTCAACAAAGATAAGAATGCGAATATCTCAGTTAAACAAATATCTAATAGATATGGAGTTGATATTACTAAAGGCTTTAAGAGTCCTTCTGCTTGGATCGACGAAGCAGCTTCAAAACATACCTCTGGCGATAAAAGGAGAATGTCTCATAAGTTATTGGAAGATTATAGAAATCAAATGCTGGGCAAAATTGCTTTAGAAGTCCCACTATGGAATTAAATAATCAAAATTCTTTCGGCATTGGAGAAGGTGAGCTTATAGAAATTATTTATGAGCTACCTCTTCCTATGAGGCTAGACAGATGGTTGGTAAGTAAAAGGCCAGAACAAAGTAGAGCAAGAATTCAACATTTTATAAATTCAGGTTTAGTACTTGTAAACTATAAGACTGCGAAAGCAAAGACCCCATTAAAAAATGGCGACAATATTCAAATATGGATGCCTCCTCCAGAACCTCTTATTTATTTAAAACCTGAAAAAATGGATTTAAATATCCTTTTTGAAGACGAGCACATCATAGTAATTAATAAACAATCAGGACTAATTGTTCATCCAGCCCCTGGACACAAATCTGGAACTTTAGTGAATGGATTACTTTTTCACTGTAAAGATCTACCTGGAATTAATGGGAAACTAAGACCTGGGATTGTTCACAGATTAGATAAAGATACCTCCGGATGTATGGTTGTTGCAAAAAGCCAAGAGGCATTAGTAAATCTCCAGAAACAAATTAAAGAAAAAATAGCATCACGCGAATATATTGCAGTAATTCATGGAGCACCGAATTCTGAAGAAGGCCAAATAGTGGGAAACATTGGCAGAGATAAATTAAATAGATTGAAATATAAAGTAGTTGAAGAAACTTCAGGAAGGTATGCCTGTACCTATTGGAAATTAGAAGAAAGATTTGGCAATTACTCATTAATGAGTTTCAAGCTAGATACGGGGCGAACGCATCAAATAAGAGTACATTGCGCTCACATTAATCATCCAATTGTGGGTGATCCGTTATATGGAAGATGTAAAAAACTACCATGTAAATTAGATGGCCAAGCTTTACACGCCATTAAGCTTGGACTTATACATCCAATAAATGGTAAAAAAATGATATTTGAATCAGAATTACCATTAGATTTTCAAAAATTACTAAGTGTTCTTAAAATTAAATAAGATTCAAAGAGGAATTTAGAAGCGATTTTGTATACGTGTTTTGAGTTTTAGTGAATATTGTGGAACTTTCTCCTTCATCAACTATCTTTCCGTGATTCATAACTAGCAACCTATCACAAAATCTTTTAGCAATGCCCAAATCATGAGTAATAAAGATAATCGTTAAATTCATTTTTTCTTGCAAGACTCTAAGTAATTCAAGAATCTCTATTTTAACTGAAGCATCCAACATATTAACGCTCTCATCACAAATCAAAATTTTTGGTTTCAACAATAGCGCTCTGGCTAATGAAATTCTTTGCAATTGACCACCAGATAATTGGCTAGGATAAGAATTAAAAAAATCATTATTTAAGGGAAGATTCAAATTTCTAAACATTAATTTTATTTCTTTTTCAATTTTTCTTTTATCTGAAATTTTTTGAATAAAAAATATATCTTCCAAAATACTTTTAATTGTCATTTTCGGATTCAAACTTGAAAAAGGATCTTGAAAAATAATTTGCACTTTATTGTTCTTTTTAAAAGATTTATTTTTTTTCGATGCATGATTTTTATCATAAATTTTGATTTCACCACCTCTTACTTTAAGAAGTCCAATTAAAGCCCTACATAATGTACTTTTACCACTCCCTGAAGAACCAACTATTCCAAGAGTCTCATTCTCATATAACTTGAAACTAACTTCATTTAAAGCCTTATTCCATTTATTAATGAAAATTGAAGAATTTAATTTATACCAATGTCTTAGGTTATTTACCTCTAGAACGACCTGATCTCGAGCATTATTTTTAGTATTTGGTTCTAATACTATTTTTGAAGCATTTACTAACTTTTTCCCGATATCTGATTTTGGTGATTGAAAAATATCTAATATATTCCCCTTTTCAACAATCGATCCCTTTTCAATTATTGCAACTTTTCTACACCACTTTGCTGCAAGATTAATATCATGACTAATTAAAATTAAAGTTGTATCAAATTCATTACATAGATGAATTATTTCTTGCATAATTTCAAAACTTGTTTTGGTATCTAAGCTTGTTGTAGGTTCATCAGCTATTAATAATTTAGGTTTCAAAGCAAGTGCCATTGCTATAGAAACTCTCTGTCTCATTCCGCCGCTAAATTGATGTGGGAAAGAATCAAGTCTACTTTCTTCAATTCCGACTTTTTGAAAAACTTCTCTTACTAATTTTTTAATAGCTAAAGATGATTTAGTTTGATCATGTGTTTTAAATAATTCATATAAATGATCCCCAACTCTCATTAGCGGATTAAGTTTTTTTATAGAGTCTTGATAAATAAATCCAAAATTCTTTCTTCTAAATAATTGTGCATCTTTGTTGTTTATTTTCCTAGGATCTACATTAGAAATCGATAGATACCCTTTAGAAGTGGCCTTTGCAGGTAATATATTTACTAATGTTTTTGCAAAAGTGGTCTTTCCACATCCAGAAGGTCCTATTATGGCCAAATGATCTCCACTATCTATTTCCAAATTAAAATTTTTGATAATAGGTTGCTGTTTTAGACCATATTTAACAGTAAGATTTTTAACTACAATAATTTTTTCTTTATTTTTTTCCATGATTTATAGCAAATTTTTCTAGACATAAATAAAATACATCTAAAGCAATATAAAATGTCCGAGGCAGCTGCAAATTCAAAAGAAAAAAACGAAATTGAAGTTTCCAAAACCATTTTGCCTGAAAATAAAAAATATGAAAGTGAATCTTTGAATTATCAAATAAATATTCCCGATTGGCTTCTTAAAGATATTCATAATTTTGAAAAATCAAATAAAGAAAATGATGAGAATCAAAACCTTATAGTAAAGGCTTTTAAACTTGCTTATAAAGCTCATGATGGACAATTCCGTGCGAGCGGCGAGCCATACATTATCCACCCGGTTGCTGTTGCAAATCTCCTTAAAGAAATAGGTGCTAGTTCATCTGTTATTGCTGCAGGCCTTTTACATGATGTAGTTGAAGATACTGGCATTGATTTATCTGAAATAGAAACAAATTTTGGATTAGAAGTAAAAATACTTGTAGAGGGTGTAACAAAATTAGGCGGCATTCACTTTAACAATAGGACTGAAGCACAAGCTGAAAATCTTAGGAAAATGTTTTTGGCTATGGCCAGCGATATCAGAGTTGTATTAGTTAAACTTGCAGATCGACTTCATAACATGAGAACAATTGAATGGCTAAATGATGAGAAAAAACTAAGAATAGCGAGAGAAACAAGAGAGATTTATGCACCATTAGCTAATCGACTAGGAATAAACAGATTTAAATGGGAATTAGAAGATTTAGCTTTTAAATTCCTAGAGCCTAAAGAATATCTAGATCTTAAAGATCAAATCGCCGTTAAAAGAAGTGATAGAGAAAAAAGATTAAAAGTAACTTTGAATCTTATGAAGGAAAACTTGATTTCAGCGGGTTTGAAAAATTTTGAAATAACAGGAAGGCCAAAACATCTTTATGGCATCTGGAGCAAAATGGAAAGACAGCAAAAGCATTTTCACGAGATTTATGATGTTGCTGCCCTAAGAATTATCGTGGACAGTTCAGATAGTTGTTATAGAGCTTTAGCAGTTGTTCATGATACTTTTAAACCAATTCCAGGTAGATTTAAAGACTATATAGGATTACCAAAACCCAATGGATATCAGTCCTTACACACTTCTGTGATTGGAAGACATCGACCTATTGAAGTTCAAATTAGAACTACTTCGATGCATCAAATTGCTGAATATGGTATTGCCGCTCATTGGCAATATAAAGAGGGTGGTTCTCCTGCTAAAAGTAATGCCGAGAGATTTAATTGGCTAAGACAATTAGTAGAATGGCAACAAGAAGGTAATGAAAGGGATCATAATGATTATTTAGCTTCAATTAAAGAAGATTTATTTGATGAAGAAGTATTTGTAATCACTCCAAAAGGAGATGTTGTTGGTTTAAGGAAAGGATCTACCGCGATAGATTTCGCCTACAGAATCCATTCTGAAGTTGGAAATCACTGTAATGGAATAAGAATTAATGAAAAGCTTTCTCCATTATCTACAGCACTTCAAAATGGTGACTTCATAGAAATTCTAACAAGTAATAATGCTACTCCAAGCTTGGATTGGCTGAACTTTGTAGTTACGCCAACTGCTAAAAATAGAATTCGCCAATGGTATAAGAAAAGCCATCGTGATGAAACGATTAAAAGAGGTAGAGATTTACTTGAAAAAGAAGTAGGTAGAAACGGTTTTGAAGCATTACTTTCTAGTGAAGCCATGAAAAAAGTTGCAAATCGATGCAATTTAAAAACTACTGAAGACCTTCTTGCATCTCTTGGTTTTGGTGGTTTAACTTTGCATCAAGTATTAAACAGACTAAGAGAAGAAATAAAATTACAGACAGAAGATGTAAAAAATGATTCTGACTCTGAAATAGCAAAATCTCTTAAAAGTAATAATAATTTATCCACTAATCAATCTAATACAGCAGCTAAATCACCAATTTCCGGGATAGAAGGTCTTGATTACAGAATAGGTAAATGCTGTTCCCCACTCCCAGGCGAGGATATTATCGGAACTGTGTCGCTCGGCAACCATGGGATAACTATACATAGGGAAGATTGTGAAAATGTAATACCAATTCCAATAGAGAGAAGATTACCTGTCGGTTGGAATCAAGATAATAAAACTGGCGATAATAAGTTTCCAATTCAGCTACGAATAGAAGTAATTGATCGAGTTGGAGTTCTTAAAGATATTCTTATGCGGTTATCTGATAAAGGTATAAACGTTAGTGATGCCAATGTTAAAACTGCTTATGGTAAACCAGCTATTATAAATCTTTGTGTAGGTCTTGAAAGTTATAATCAACTTCACAAAACAATTGAACAAATTAAATCAATGGCAGATGTTTTAGATATTGCCAGAGTTGGACAAAGTTAATTTTAAAATCAGATCAATCTATCTTTTACTTTTTATCTTGTAGATAAAGAAAACAATACTGCCGCAAATCAAAGCTAATAAAATACCTACACAAGATGAACCTAAGAGTAATTTTAAGGAAAAAATTCTGCCTTGTTTCCATAAGTCATCAATAACTAAACTTTTTTCAAGAATTTTATTAGAAGGATTATTTAAAAAAATCGAACCAACTTTATAGTTAAAATAATAAAGTGGAATATAAGTAAAAGGGTTACTGATCCAGGTACCAATTGCAGCTAGAACAATATTTCCCTTAGCTATTTTCGCAAAAAATACTCCCATTAAAGTCTGAAAACCAAAAAATGGAAAGCAACCACTAAATACCCCTATAGCTAAACCTTTAGCATTAAAGAAAGGACTTCCATTCTGACTCCTAAATAATGATAGAATTTTCTTATAGGTAATATCTCTTTTAAATCTCATTCAGAAAGAAAATTTCAAAATTAAATTCTTGATAATCTTACTTAATTATCCATAACAAAGCGAGAGATGGATTCGATAGTTACTACAGAAGATACGATAGCCGCAATTGCTTCAGCTATAAGTATTGGGCAGGGAGGAGTTGCGATAATAAGAGTATCAGGGAAAGACGCAATAAATTCTTGCAAAAAGATTGTTCAAACTAAATCTAAATATGCATGGGAATCACATAGAGTTTTTCGTGGTTTTATTCAGGAAAATAAACAAAATAAATTTATAGATGAGGTTTTAATTTTAGTGATGAAATCCCCAAATAGCTTCACAGGAGAGGATGTAGTTGAACTTCATTGCCATGGCGGAATTATCATAGTAAATAAAGTTTTAAAGATATTATTATCTAATAATTCTAGAGTTAGACTTGCAAACCCAGGAGAATTTAGTCAAAGAGCTTTTCTTAATGGGAAAATAGACCTTACTCAAGCCGAGTCGATTAATCAATTAATTAATGCAAGCAATACCAGATCAGCAGAGTTAGCCTTTAGCGGGGTTCAAGGAGAAATAAAGAAAAAAATTGATGATATTAAAAATGACCTTATAAATCAACTTTGCGAAATAGAAGCGAGAGTTGATTTTGAAGAAGACTTCACAGATTTTGATTACACCAAATATCTAAAAAACATTAAAAAAGTCAAAGAAAAAATAGAATTACTAATAGAAAATGCAAAAAGAAATTCATATATTCACAATGGAATATCCATTGCGCTTATAGGAAAAACAAATGTTGGCAAAAGCTCTTTATTAAATTTGCTTGCAAAAAAAGAGAAAGCAATCGTAACTAATATTCCTGGAACAACTAGAGATGTTATTGAAGTTAATTTAACTATTAATGATATTCCAATGAAAATAATTGATACTGCTGGCATAAGAGAAACTCATGAACAAATTGAAAGTATTGGAATTAAAAAAAGTTTTGGGAAAATAAAAGAGTCAGATTTTATAATTTATATTTATAGTCTTGAAGAAGGATTTAATGAAGAAGACAAAAAAATAATACAAGAAATTCCCAAAGAAAAATTAATTACTATTTTGGGCAATAAAAAAGATTTAATTGATTGCAAAAATATTAATTCAAATGAGTTAAAAAACACAATTCTTATGAGTATTAAGAATAATGATGGTGAAAGATTATTAATAGACACAATTATAAAAAAATGCGGATTAAAACAAGTAGAAAATATCAATATATTTTTAAACGAAAGACATCTAACAAATTTGTCTGCTTGCTTATCTAATTTAAATGATACTGATGAAATAATTGAAAATAAATTGCCATTTGATTTGTTATCAATTGAGCTGAGAGATGGAATTCAAAACTTATCTAAAATAACTGGTCAAGAATTAACAGAGGAACTTCTAGATAATATTTTTTCTAAGTTTTGTATTGGTAAATAAATTTGAGTTAAATTACAAAGTGATATATAGTTGATTTTCTAACTTCAGTTTAATTTTTATTAATTAATTATTTATTAGTTTAGTGGATTTAAATACTCCAATAATAAGTAAAATCATTGATAATTGGATCGATGAAGATATAGGTAGGGGAGATCTTACAAGTTCCTCTATTACAGAAGAGAATGGTAATGCCTATTGGATTGCAAAAGAAGAGGGTATATTCTGCGGGGTTGAAATTATAAAAGAAATTTTTAGAAAAATTGATTTAAAAATCAGTCCAAAATTTAATATCTCTGATGGAGATCAATTTGTTAAAGATCAAAAACTCTTAGAAATATATGGGCCTTCAAAAAGTTTGCTAGCTAGTGAAAGAATAAGCTTAAATATAGCAATGCATTTATCTGGAATATCAACATACACAAAGAATCTTGTAAATAAGTTAGAAGGTACAAATATAAAATTAGCAGATACTAGGAAAACAACTCCTGGCTTAAGAATATTTGAAAAATATGCATTCAAATGCGGAGGTGGAGTCAATCATAGAATGGGATTATACGATGCAGCTATGATAAAAGAAAATCACATTGCATGGACAGATAATCTTAATAATGCAGTAAAAAAAATTCGACTAAATTCGCCTTTTACAACTCATATCATAATTGAAGCTGAGAATATCGAACAGGCAAAAGAAGCAGTATTAGCAGGAGCAGATAGTGTCTTATTGGATGAACTTAGCCCTGAAATAATCAAAAAAAACGTTCAAGAATTAAGATATTTATCAATGAATAGCTTAAAAAAAGAAGTAAATAAAAATTTGATAATAGAAGTTTCTGGAATTAACCCTGAAGAAATTAGTAAATATCTAATAAAAGGTATTGATTTGATTTCAACAAGTTCTTCAATCACCAAAAGTAATTGGATTGATTTGAGTATGCGTTATATTAATTAATTATATAGATAAATAATTGAATAATTAATGCTAATCATTTTTAAAGAATTAACAAAACAATTTGAACAATCTCTTTTAGATAGTCTTGAAAATAATGATAAAAAAGGAGAATTCGAAATTCTTCGAAAAAATTTAATTACACAATCATCAAAAGAGGAATTTGGTGATTATCAATGTAATGTTTGTTTAAGTTTATCTAAAATATATAAAAAGAACCCAAGAGATATTTCTAATGATTTTATTAACCTTTTAAATAAAAATAAAAGGATATCAAAATTATGTAAGAGTCTAGAAATAGCTGGACCTGGATTTATAAATATAAAATTAAAAGATGAGGTTCTAATAAATGAAATTAAGTCAAATATTCAATGCAATAGGGCTGGCATACCTCTAATTAGAAAAGATTTAGATAGTGGTTTGTCCAATAAAGTTATTGTAGATTTTTCTAGCCCTAATATTGCTAAAGAAATGCATGTAGGGCATTTAAGATCAACAATAATAGGTGACTCAATATCTAGAATTTTCGAGTTAAGAGGTTATGAAGTATTAAGACTCAATCATGTTGGTGATTGGGGAACACAATTTGGCATGCTTATTACTCAGCTCAAAGATTTATATTCAAATGATCTAGAAGAAATAGGAAAGATCAAAATAAGTGATTTAGTTGAATTTTATAAAGAATCAAAAAAAAGATTTGATAACGAATCTGAATTCCAAAAAAGATCTAGAGAGGAAGTAGTTAAGTTACAAAGTGGAGATATTAAATCGATTAAAGCTTGGAAATTATTATGTGATCAATCAAGGAAAGAATTTGATGAAATCTATAAAAATTTAAAAATAAAAATAGAAGAAAGAGGTGAATCTTTTTATAATCCCTTCTTAAAATCAGTTATTGATGATTTGAATTTAGAAAAAATATTAGTAGAAGATCAAGGAGCAAAATGTGTATTTTTAGATGGGATGACTAATAAAGAAGGCAAACCTCTACCGCTAATTATTCAAAAAAAAGATGGGGGTTTTAATTATGCCACTACAGATCTTGCTGCTATAAGGTACAGATTCAATAAACCTCCTAATGGCGATGATGCTTCAAGAATTATTTATGTAACTGATCATGGGCAAGCAAATCATTTTGCTGGAGTTTTTCAAGTTGCAAAAAAAGCAAAATGGATCCCAGAAAATTGTCAAGTAGACCATGTCCCTTTTGGGTTAGTTCAAGGAATTGATGGCAAAAAACTAAAGACAAGAGAAGGTGAAACGATACGCCTAAAAGATTTATTAAATGAAGCAGTTAGAAGAGCAAAAGAGGATTTATTGAAAAGATTAGAAGATGAAGATCGTTATGAGACCGAAGAGTTTATAGCAAATACTTCAAGAATTATTGGATTAGGAGCTGTTAAGTATGCAGATTTAAGTCAAAATAGGATTACCAATTATCAATTTAGTTTTGATAAAATGCTTTCCCTAAATGGTAATACTGCTCCTTATTTGTTATATACACTTGTAAGAATTTTAGGAATTAAAAGAAAAAATAATTTTGTTTATGACTCTAAAGATTTTCAGTACGTAAATTATGAACATAAATCTGAGTGGAAACTTATCAGAAAATTACTTAAGTTCGATGAAGTCATAATTTCTATTGAAAAAGACTTAATGCCAAATAGATTATGCAATTATCTGTTCGAGCTATGTCAGACTTTTAATAGATTCTATGATCAAGTTCCAATCCTCAAAGAAGAAAAAAATATAAAAATTTCTAGGCTTAATTTATGTGACCTAACTGCAAAAACACTAAAATTAAGCTTAGAGCTTTTAGGAATTGAAACTTTAGAAAGAATGTAATGAATGATTTTGATCCATTAAATAATCTTTTCCCAAAACCAAGAGAAGAAATAATAAATATGCAGTCTTACTCTGCACCTTTAGAAAATAGAAGAAATTTACTCCGCTTAGACTTTAATGAAAATACTTTAGGTCCAAGTCCTAAGGTTCTAGAGGCATTACAAGCGATAAAATTAGATGAGATTTCAATTTATCCAGAATATAATTTTTTAAAAAAATTTTTATGTGATAAATATCTTGATTCAAGAAAATTTGGTAATGATGAAATTGGAATTTTCAATGGAGCAGACGCAGCAATAAATTCAATTTTCAATTGCTTTGGAGAAAAAGATCAAATATTTCTAACCACAAATCCAACTTTTGGTTACTATTCTCCTTGTGCAGAAATCCGAGGAATGAAAAAAATAAGTTGTTCTTACATTGGAGAAAATTTTCTATTCCCCATCGAAGAATTTAGGGAAAAAATAATAAAGCATAATCCAAAGTTAATATTTATTTGCAATCCAAATAATCCAACAGGAACTGTTCTAAGCTCTCATGAAATAATTAATTTAGCCAATATCAATAAAGATTCATTAATAGTTGTTGATGAACTATATGAAAAATTTAATGGAGATAGTCTTCTTAAATCGATAGATTTTGAAAAGAATAAAAATATACTAATAATACAATCTCTTTCAAAAACTGCAGGTCTAGCTGGTTTAAGAATAGGTTTTACTTTTGGCAATAAAAGTTTAATTCAGTACATTAATAAAGTTACAGGACCATATGATGTAAACAGCTTTGCTATAACAGCTGCATTAGCAGCACTTAAAGACAAATCATATATTGATAATTATGTTTTAGAAGTAAAAAAGGCGAGGGAATGGATTTTAAATAAATTTAAATCAACAAAAATCAGAACTCACTTTAGTGGAGGTAATTATTTCTTAATTTGGCCAAAAAAAGATCCTAAAATCTTAATACAACAGATGAGAGCAAAAGGTATTCTTATTAGAAGTATGGAAAACAAAAAAGATATCAGTAATTCTATAAGGGTTAGTGTTGGAACTAAAGAACAAATGATTTTTTTCTGGGAAAATTACAAGATATTAGATTTAAAAAATTAATTACTGAAAATATAAATTGTATTTTGATCGATTCTTTTAGGTTTTATTTGAAAATTTTTTCCAACATATTTTACTTTAAAATCTTTCATATTTTCGATAAATAAATCAGCATTTGAGAAATCACATTCTTTTTTAATTTTTTTGCTACGAGCAAAGTGAACAGGAATAACTACATTAGGTTTTAGAAGCTTAACTATTCTTGAAGCCTCTTGCCCATTATAAGATTTTATTCCTCCTCCAATTGAAATAAATAAGATATCTGGGCGTGACAAAATAATTTGACTATTAATATCAATATCACCAGCAGCGCCTCCCATATGAACAATTTTAAGATCATTCTGCTCCCAACTCCAAACAGTTGCCATCCCAAATCTTCTTCCATCTACTCTGTCATGTGGGACGGAAATTCCATTTAATAAAATATCCTCAAATTGATAGATTCCTGGCTCAACGAACATTAATTGATCATTAGGGTTATATCCTTCATCTGGAAGCCTAGAACTAGCCAAAATAAAATCTGCGTTGACTTCTTTTGGCTCCTTTAAATTGCTTGCACAACCTATTGCTTTAAAGGGGTTAATAAGAATCGATTTTTCAGCACTATTAATTAAAAAGCTACTATGTCCAAGACTTTTTATTACTAAATTCCTTGCCAATAATGAGGTAGGTAAAAAAGAGCTAAATAAAATAAAAAAGAAAATGTTTTTAATTTGAGAAATCATATTATAAATTTTTTTATATTTTACTTTTGTTCAGCCATTTTTAGAAAATTACTAATTAATTTATGACCAAATTGTGTCAATACACTTTCAGGATGGAACTGTACCCCATGTAAATGTTTATATTCTTTATGAGAGATAGCCATAATTGTTGAGTCTTCTAAAGTCGCAGTTATGTCGAAACAAGATGGTAAAGAACTTGAATCAACTATAAGACTATGGTATCTAGTAGCCACAAATGGAGTCTCGATATCTTTAAACAATCCTTTTTGATTATGAAATATTTTGGATGTCTTACCATGCATAAGTTCTTTCCCAACTATAACCTTACCTCCAAAAGCTTGGGCCAAAGCTTGATGACCTAAACAAACTCCCAAGGTCGGAATATTTTTAGATAATTTTTTTAGAATTGGCAGACAAATTCCAGATTGATCTGGATTACCTGGACCTGGAGATAAGAGAATTCCACCAGGATTTAGTTTGATAATTTCGTCTAAAGTAATTTCATCATTTCTTTTAACTATTAATTCTTTAGTTATTTCATGCTCAACTGAAAGTTCTCCTAAATATTGAACAAGGTTATATGTAAAACTATCGTAATTATCAATAACAAGAAACATATTTATATGGATTTAAAATAACAACTTTATTTTAGGAACAAAGATATATACAGCAATAATAACAGAATTAATTGAAGCTAATAATACTGCTCCTGCAGAAGTATCTTTTGAAATTTTAGCCAAAATACTAAATTCTTTTTTCACTACTAAATCAACGATTGATTCAATAGATGTGTTCAATATTTCTAATATTAAAACAGACATTATTGTTGCAATCAAAATAACATAATTACTTAGACTAATTTTTAGTAAAAAACCAATTATTAAACTTGTAACTGCAAAAATTAATTGAATTTTAAAATTTCTTGAAGTTTTTAATACATAACTAATACCACTGAAAGCATACTTAAAACTTATAAATACATTACTAGAAGTTTTGTATGATTCTTTTCTATTTTCTAAATATTTTATTTTTTTTTCCATTTATTTTTAATTTAATCGAGTAATTAAATCTTCTTGGAAATTTAACATATTTTCTAAATCATGCTCATTATTATGTTCCCATCCCAAAAGATGTAAAAATCCATGACTAGCCAACCAGATCATCTCTCTATAGATTGAATGTTTATATTCATAAGATTGCTCAAGTGCCATCTCTAATGATATAAAAATATCTCCCAACTCTATATGATCTAAATTATTTAGAGATTCATCAGAAATAATTGGAAAAGATAGAACATCAGTTGGACCATTTTTTTGCATCCATTTCTTATTCAAAGAAGCAATTTCTTTATTAGATATTATCTGTAAGCCTAATGAAAAAGATTTTTTTTCAAAAATATAATTTGGTAATTCATAATCCTCTTTTTTTAATATAGTATTTATCCAAGATAAAAAAACTTTCTCCCAAAAAATAGATTCAAAAATAAGATGAGTTTTAGTATCTTTTAACTTATTTGAAAATTGAGAGAAATCATTACATTGAAAAACCAAATCTAAATTTATTTCAGAAATAATTTTTTCTTTCATACATTCTTAAACTGGAATATTGGGCTTACCTATTGTGGCCACAAGTATTAATATCCCAATTAAAACTAGAAAGGTTATTGAAAAATGAGAAATACTTTTTGAGCCTTTCCTTACCATATTTCTCATAGCAAGCTTTATAAAGCTTGGAGGAGAAACTTTTTTTTCTAAAATTTCGTTTTTATTTTCCATTAGTTATTCAATAGATTCATTAGAAGAAATATTCATACGTAATAATTCATGAATAAATGGGTCAAGTCCACCATCTAAAACACTATCTAACTCGTTAGTCTCCTGCATAGTCCTAAGATCTTTTACCATTTGATAGGGATGGAAAACATAATTTCTTATTTGATTGCCCCATGCAGCTTCCACAATATCACCTTTAATATCAGCGACTTCAGCAGCTCGTTGTTCTTTAGCAATCACTAATAGTTTAGACTTTAAAAGTAACATAGCTTTTTCTTTATTTTGTAATTGAGATCTTTCTTGAGTACATCTTACTGAAATCCCTGAAGGCAAATGAACAATTCTCACTGCTGTTTCTACTTTATTAACATTTTGTCCTCCAGCTCCACCGGATCTACTCGTTGTAATTTCTAAATCTTTTTCAGGTATATCAAGTGAAATATTATCATCTAATTTTGGCATAACCTCTACCCCAGCAAAGCTGGTTTGTCTTTTGCCATTGGCATTAAAAGGAGAAATTCTTACTAATCTATGAGTTCCTTTTTCATGTTGCAGATAGCCATATGCATATTTTCCATCAATTTCGAACGTTACACTTTTAATACCTGCTTCTTCTCCTTGAGATAATTCATTAATGACAAGGCTCATTTGATTATTATCGGCCCATCTAGAATACATTCTTAATAATATCTCTACCCAATCCTGCGCATCTGTTCCACCAGCACCTGCGTTAATAGAAACTACTGCTCCTTCCTTATCGTATTCACCACATAACAATCTTTCAAATTCCCATTTATCCAAATTCTCTCTTAATTTCTTTAATCCCAGCTGCGATTCTAAAATCATTTCCTCTTCAGGTTCTAGAGAATAAAGCTCAAGAGAGGCATTAGCATCAGAAATAAAAGTTTTCCATTTATCTAACAATTCGAGTTGTGCTTTGACATCATCAAGGATTAGCATTTGCTTTTTAGCTTCTTCTTGATTATCCCAAAATTCAGGCTGAGCAGAAATTTGCTCTAACTCTCTCCTTTTCGCTTTTAATCTTGGAACGTCAAAGACAATCCTGAGCATTACACAGGCGCTCTGTTAGTTCCGAAAGATCTTTTTTGAAATCTGTAATATCTATCAAAATAGAATTTAATCGTTATTTATAATCTAACAAGCACTTTTGTTTAATAGTATAAACTAAGTATTATTTTAAAAAAATGTCCAAAGTTGAAATTTATACTTGGCAATATTGCCCATTCTGTATTCGAGCAAAATCACTACTCAAGAAAAAAAATGTAAATTTTACAGAATATAAAATAGATGGCGACGAAGATGCCAGAGCATTGATGATTGAAAGAGCTGATGGTAGAAGAACATTACCACAAATATTTATAGATAATGAGGGTATCGGAGGCTGCGATGATCTCTACGCATTAGAAAATGAAAATAAATTAGAAGCATTATTAAACTAGATCTTATGAAATTTCTATTCGTAATAGATCCAATTAAAAATATAAATCCCTTAAAAGATTCAACTGTTGCTTTAATGCAAGCATCATCAAAAAAAAATATTGAAATCTGGAGTTGCACTCCTCAAGACCTGGAAGCTAGAGGTGATGAAGTATGGGCATCTTCCGTAAAAGTTGAAGTAATTCCATGGATTTCTTTCAAAGAGAATGATTGCATACCTCTCGCCGAATTTAATTGCATTTGGATGAGAAAAGATCCTCCTGTAAATGAGGCTTATTTATATGCAACCCATCTTTTAGAAGTTGCCGAAAGAAAAGGAGTAAAAGTAATTAACAAACCCTCATCGTTAAGAGCGTGGAATGAAAAGCTAGGTGCTTTAAGATACAGCCACTTAATGGCACCTACAATAGTTGCGAGTAAGGTAAAAGATCTTATTAATTTTGCAAATACTAATAATGAAGTAGTCATAAAACCTCTAGGAGGAAAAGGTGGTCAAGGTGTTATAAGGATAAATAAAAATTCTCCAGGAATTAAATCAATCATTGAATTAATAACTTCTCAAGAAGAATTACCCGTTATGATGCAAAAATTTATTCCTGAAGTCGTAGAGGGTGATAAAAGAATAATTATCGTAAACGGAGAAGCAATTGGATCAATAAATAGGATTCCTCAAGGAGGCGATTTTAGGAGTAATTTAGCGATGGGAGGCAAGGCTGAACCCACATTATTAACAGAAAAAGAAAAAAGTATCTGCTCAGAATTATCTCAACACTTCAAAGATGAGGGTTTATTTTTTGTAGGTATTGATGTAATAAATGGAATGCTTAGCGAGATTAATGTAACCAGTCCAACAGGTTTAAGAGAAATAGAAAATTTATCCAATAAAAATGTTTCAGAGGAAGTTATTGAAAAATTAGTAGAAATTATCTAGGGTTTTTAGCGCAAAATATCTGTTTTACTATAGATTCAAATTTTAATTTAATCTCATCTATTTCTTGCTCTAAAACGGAGCCAGAAACTATACCTGAACCTGCAGTAAATTCAATATTTTCTTCAATACATCTTGCGCCTCTTATTGCCAAAAGAAATGAAGCATTGCCTGATGAATCAACCCAACCCATTGGAGAAGCATAATTTCCTCTAGGAAAAGACTCAAGAGTGTTTATCCAATCCAATGCTGCATTTTTTGGGTATCCACAAACAGCTGGAGATGGATGTAAGTTTTTAAGCAATTCAAAAGGACAAATATTTTCAACTTTAGAGAAAATGAGTGTTTGCAAATGAGAAATATCTCCAAATGAATTTACCTTGATATCACTTTTTTTAAAGTTTGTTATTTTTGAAACTTCTAAAGATTTAATCAAATGTTTTATTACATAATTATGTTCCTTTAAGTCTTTAGTACTTTTTAGGAGTTTCTTAAAATTTGAATTAGTAGAGATAGTTCCAGCAAGAGCCTCTAAAGTTAAATTAGGTTTAGAGAAAGAAAATAATTTTTCTGGAGATGCTCCAAACAAAATATCCTTACTATTCCTTTTCCAAACGTATCTACATGTATTTGGTTGATTCTTTTTAAATCTTTTTAAAATTTCTACTAAATCTAATTTATTTTTAAGTTTTATTTTAATCCTATTCGCTAAAACTATCTTTTCTAGGATATCTTTATCTACTAATTGAATTCCTCGATTTACTACTTTTTTCATGTTTGTTTTAGAAGTTTCTAAGGAGCGTGAGAAATCATCAATAAAAGGAGAATCAAAACTAGTTTTTAAGCCAGATGATTTTATTAATTCTGAGCCAGAATTAATAACTTGATTTCTAACTGTCCATATTTCTTCAATTAATGTTCTTAATGATGATTTACCTTCAACATGACCATTGATTCTTAACCAGCAATTCTTGCCACTTTTAGTAATTAATATTTTTGGCAAAATGGCTTCCAAACTAGGGATATCTGAAGGTAAATTCTTATTATTCAAATTTTCAGAGAAAGAAAATAAATAAATTATTTTTGAAAGTGCAGAATTATGCGATTCATTAGTTAAGTTAATTAAATTTTTAAAATTCTCAGAATTAAACTCTTTTGCTACCTCAAATCTTTTTGGGCCATCCAGAGTAACATATTTACACTTCTCGAAAGCTATATATGAAATGCCATCAGATTCCTCCCAAAATGAAGAAAACGGATATTGATTTATTAACGATTCATAAACTTGGAATAAATCAATACAAGGAATCTCAACACAAATACTTACTAATCCAGAATTTTCAACTTTCTTATCGAAAGAGGAAAATACATCTTTTAAAAAATCTGTTAAGTTTAAATCATTTTTCATTACTTATTGAAAATAACTAAAAATGATGCAATAAAGTAAAAAATGTAACTCAATTTATAAACTACATTCAATAATTATCTATTTATGCGTATTAATTAAAAATGGACGAAGATAAAAAAAAATTATGGAAAAAAGCAATAAAATGGCCTCTTTATTCTGTTGCCATACTTCCAGTTTTAATAACAGGGGCTTACTTGCTCAATCAATATGAAGAGGTAAAAATTTATAATTTGATTTCATTTACTTTAGCTGCAATATTGATATTACTTTGGGAAAATCTAACTAATGATTTATACGACGCAGAAACAGGAATCGATGAATTTAAATTCCATTCAATTGTAAATCTTGTAAAAAATAAAAAAATAATTGCATTTATTGCATATACATCTTTAGTTATTGGTTTATTAATAATTTTAATTATTTCAGTATCAACAAGTATAAACATTTTTATTTTGGTGGCAGCTTGCTGCTTCTTAGGATATTTATATCAAGGTCCTCCTTTTAGATTGGGCTATCAAGGTTTAGGAGAACCATTATGCTGGCTTGCATTTGGACCTTTTGCGTACTCTGCAGTCTTAATTGCGTTAAATCCGTCTAATATTTACTTCGAAGATATTCCATGGAAAGTTTCTTTATTACTTGGTTCAGGACCTTCCTTGGCAACAACTCTTGTATTATTTTGCTCTCATTTTCATCAAATTTCTGAAGATAAAAAGAATGGGAAAAATTCACCTTTAGTTCGCTTAGGAGCAAGAAAAGGTTCTCAATTTGTGCCTTGGATAATTTTTACAATATATATTTTTCAATTTTTCACAATAGTTTATGGATTTATTCCAGTGTTTTGCATTCTTTATTTGCTTAGTTTCCCACAAGCAATAAGACTTATAAATTTATTAAAATCTTCGTATGCAAAACCTTCTGCAATAAAAAATTGCAAATTCGTCGCAATAAAATTTCAAACCCTTAATGGAATTGGTTTAATCACAGGATTAATATTTAATTACTTGCTAAATAAATGAACTTAATATTTCAAAAAAAATCTTATAGCTTTAAGTTATCGGCCAAAGTAGAAAATTCTAAAACCAATTACCACACAAAATCGGGTTGGATAATTAAATTAATAAGTAATGATAAAAAAATAGGGTTTGGAGAAGTTTCACCACTTCTAGAAGAAGACTTAAAAAAATGTGCAAAACAACTAAATATGATCCCTGAGTACGTAGGAGTATTTAATTTATCTGAGCAAATAAATATTTTTCACCCATGCATTCAATCTGCAATAAATTCTGCATTAGCTGAGATAAATGGAAAAATAATTTTTAAAGAAAACTATAACTTTGATGAAATTGATAAAACTTCCATACTTTTAAATTCTAAAGATGTAATTTCAGAGCTAAATGAAATTAAAAAAAGACAATCTAATATTGGAAAATCAATAACCATAAAATGGAAAGTAGCATTAAAAGATAATCATGAGGAAGAAGCAAATTTAGAAGAAATTTTAAGCCTAATAGGCAATAATATTAAGTTAAGAATAGATGCTAATGGTTCTTGGGGTAGAAAGATAGCTAATAGATGGGCAGATATTTTGAAAGATAATAAAAATATAGATTGGTTAGAACAACCTCTCTGTGTTGATGATATTGAAGGAATGAAAGAACTTAACAAAAAAATCCCAATAGCCTTAGACGAATCACTTTTAAAATTTCCAACTTTGATTGATGAGTGGAAGGGTTGGCAAATACGAAGGCCTTCTCAAGAAAATAATCCAGTTAAGATTTTAAGAGAATTAGAAAATAAAAAAGCTTTAATATCTATAAGTACTTCATTTGAAACTGGAATAGGGAAGAGATGGCTTTATCATTTATCGTCTCTACAATTACAAGGACCAACTCCAAAAGTTCCTGGTTTAGCAATGAATAAATTCCCTAATTCGTTTCTATTTTTAAATCAACCAAAAAAGATATGGGATCAACTATGAAAAATAAAATTCATACTATTGAAGTTGAAAATAATGAAACTCAATCTGTAGAGAAAATTATTGAAAAAATTAGAGAGAATAAAATTATTTATGTAAAAAACAAATTTTATGAAGATGAAGATGTATTAGATTCAATTAATGAAAATGGGCCAGCAATTATCTTAAACAGCAGTGGTAGTTCTGGAAAACCAAGAAAATGTTTTCACCATTTAGATAATCTTAAATTATCTGCATTTACATCCGGACAATGGCTAATAGAACAAGGATTTGAATTACAAAACTGCTTAATTTTAAATACTTTACCTTTGAACCATATAAGTGGCTTAATGCCAATTTTTAGAAGTCAAACTTGGGGATGTGATTGTATTAATATTTCTCCAAATTTAATAAAAAAAACTCGAGAACTTTTACTTTTTACAATTAAATCTAAAAAAAACAAAAAACACCTGATTACATCATTAGTGCCTACCCAATTACAAAGACTCTTAGCTCAAAAAGATGGTATTAGTTGGCTAAAAATTTTTGATCTAATTTGGGTGGGTGGAGCTTCTATTTCAGGCGAAACTGCAGAACAATGTATAGAAGAAAAAATAAAATTAGCACCTTGTTACGGCTCAACTGAAACAGCAGCAATGGTAACGAGTTTAAAACCAAAAGAATTTTTAATGGGTTATGAAAATGTTGGAGAAATACTACCTGATACACAAATAAGAATTAACACACAAGGATTAATCGAGATTAAATCAGCCAGAATTGGAATCAAAATAGCAGACTCTTCAAAAACTGAAAATTTCAAAAATAAAAATGGGTGGTGGCAAACCGGTGATTTAGGTGAAATTAATCAAATCAATAATTCTTTATATCTAAACTTTCTTGGAAGAAGTGATAACGCTTTTAATTCAGGAGGAGAAATCGTTTTCCCAGAAGTAATAGAATCTCGGTTAAACGATTTTATTATGAAAGAAAATATCCCAATAAATAAATTCAATATTTCAAAATTACCAGACAAACTATGGGGGAATAAAATTGAAATAATTGTGGAATTCAGAGAATCTAAAAATCAAAAAAATATTGAAAATTCATTAAATTTATTAAAAAAGTTTTCTCAAAGTTGGCCTAAACATGAAAAACCTGAAAAGTGGATCATTAAGAACAAAAAAACAAGCACAGAAAAAATAAACTATAAATTTAAAAAATAATAATTAGCATTCTTTTAAATTTTTACTTACATTTGAAGCCTCTATCCATCTTTCTAACTGGTCAGGAAGTTCTATTTTATTTCTTGAATCAACATCTAAAGAACAATGTATTATTTTTCCTTCTGCTACTTTATTTCCATCTTTTAAAAAAAAACTATTTACTTGGAACAAATGAGTATTAATTTTATGAGGGGCAATTTTTACTTTTAAGAAATCTCCAATTTTTATAGGCGCAAGAAAGTTAGCTTCGCAATTTACTATGGGAAAAATAATTTTACTTTTACGTTTAGAAAAATCTGGAAAAATATCTTGATAAGGAATCCCATAAATTTCAATACTCTCTTCCCAAGCTTCGTGCGACCACTTTAGTAAATTATGAAAATGAATTACACCTGCAGAATCACAATCACCAAATCTTACCTTTTTCTGCAGTATTAACCAATCAGAGGGGTTCATTTAAAGAACTTATCTATCAACAGAACCCATAATGACATCTATTGAACCAAGGATTGCCATAATATCGGCAATTTTGGCACCTTTAAGGATATGAGGTAATATTTGCAAATTATTTAAATCAGCTGCTCTGATTTTAAATCTCCATGGGGTAACTTCATTATTTCCTTGAATAAATACACCGATTTCTCCTTTACCTGACTCTAATCTTGTATACAATTCTCCGTTGGGAATTTTAAAAGTTGGAGCAACCTTCTTAGCTACATATTGATAGTCAATACCAAATATTTCACTTTTCTTATCTTCAGTAGCCATTCTTTGAGCTTCTAAATTTTCTGTTGGACCTCCTGGAATCATTTTGCATGCTTGGCGAATGATACTTAGTGATTGTCTCATCTCTTCAACTCTTACTCTATATCTCGCATAACAATCTCCTTCTTTTTCTGAAGCAATCTGCCAATCAAAATCGTCATAACATTCATAACTATCGACTTTCCTTAAATCCCAGGAAACTCCAGAAGCTCTAAGCATTGGCCCAGACAAAGACCAATTAATTGCTTGATCTCTTTGTATTGTTCCGAGACCTTCAATTCTTTTTCTAAAAATTGGATTATTTGTGATTAATTTTTCGTATTCATCTATTTTAGGACCGAACCAATCACAAAAATCTATACATTTTTCTAACCATCCATATGGAAGATCACATGCGACACCACCTATCCTAAAGAAATTATTATTTATTAGCCTTTGTCCAGTAGCAGCTTCCCAAAGATCATAAATCATTTCTCTTTCTCTAAAAATATAGAAGAATGGAGTTTGAGCACCTACGTCTGCTAAAAAGGGACCAAGCCATAAAAGATGATTAGCAATACGATTTAGTTCCAACATAAGAACTCTGATGTAACTTGCTCTTTTAGGAACTGGAATATTAGCTAATCTTTCAGGAGCATTTACTACAATAGCTTCATAAAACATTCCTGCTGCATAATCCATTCTGCTTACATAAGGGACATACATTACATTTGTCCTGTTTTCAGCTATCTTTTCCATTCCTCTATGTAAATATCCAATTACTGGCTCACAATCAATGACATTCTCACCATCAAGAGTTACAACTAATCTTAAAACCCCATGCATTGAGGGATGGTGAGGGCCAAAATTGACCACCATTGGTTCTGTTCTAGTCTCTAGCTGAGCCATTCAAAATTTAACTTCTAAATAAATCTTAGTCGAAAGTTATGCAAACTGACCTATCTGATTCATCTTTTTTCAATCATAAATCAGTTATGACAGATGAGATTATGGCCTCATTAGATCATTACCCATTAATACATAACAATCAGCTTAAAGGAATAGACGCAACTTTAGGCGGAGGAGGGCACTCTTACAATTTATTGAGAAAATATTCGGATTTAACTTTAATTGGAATTGATCAAGATCCGTTTGCGAGAGAATCAGCATCAAAAAAGCTTGATGAATTTAAAAACAGGATTGATATAAGGGCTTCAAATTTTGCGGATTTTGTACCAAATGAAAAAGTTTCTTTTGTGATTGCAGATCTTGGAGTAAATAGTAACCAAATAGATGACCCTAAAAGAGGATTTAGTTTTCAAAAAGATGGTCCACTTGATATGCGTATGAATCCTCTTCTTGAGATTGATGCAGAGAAATTAATTGAGGCTTTAAATGAAAAAGATCTTGCTAACCTGATTTATAAATATGGAGATGAAAGATTATCAAGAAAGATTGCTAGGAAAATAAAAATGGATTTGAAGGAAAATGGGAAATATTCTGGGACAAAAGAGTTAGCTTATTCTATTGCAGGCTGCTTCCCACCAAAACAAAGATATAAAAAAATACATCCAGCAACAAGAACATTTCAAGCACTAAGAATTGCTGTTAATAAAGAAATTGAAGTATTAGAAAAATTTTTGCAAGTTGTTCCTGAATGGCTTTTACCAGGGGGTATTATTTCTATTATTAGTTTTCATTCCCTTGAGGATAGGTTAGTTAAAAGTTCTTTTAAGAATGATCAAAGACTAAAAAACTTAACAAAAAAACCAATTACTCCTTGCGATCAAGAAGTCGAACTAAATAGAAGAGCTAGAAGTGGAAAATTAAGAATTGCTCAATTAAGAAGCCAATAATTTCTAACGTAATGATTTGATCGCATTTGTAAGAATATGAACTGCTTCTTTTATCTCTTTTGAATTAGTGCTCAATCCAATACTTAACCTTATTGAAGATTCTGCTTCTTTAAAAGATCTGCCTAAGGCTAGTAAAACATGAGATGGTTCACCATTACTGCATGCAGATCCACTAGAACAAATTATTTTGGATTTTAAAACTTTATGAAGCTTTGCTCCATTTAAATCCAATACAGTCAAATTTAAGTTTTGAGGTAATCTTTTTTCTATGGAGCCATTGATTAATAAACCAGAATTATTTTCTAACAAACCCTCCAAAAGATTATTTCTATATGAAAGTAATTTCTCAGCATTACTTTTTTGATTAAAAACTGCTATCTCTATTGCTTTAGCAAAGCCAACTACTAAAGGAAGAGGTAATGTACCAGACCTGAAACCATATTCCTGACCTCCTCCAACAATTAAAGGTTCAAGATTAATTTCTTCATCAATCAAAAGAAGCCCTATCCCTTTAGGACCATATATTTTGTGAGAACTCATCGTTATCATATTTACATCTGATAAAAGATTGTTTAACTCGATATAACCTAAACATTGAGCAAAATCAGAGTGAAAAGTTATTTCTCTCGATTTACATATCTTTGAAATATTCTCTACAGGCTGAATAACTCCTATTTCATTATTTGCCATCATGACGCTCACCATAAATGTATCTTCTCTTATTTTTTTTTTGAATTGTTCTTCTGAAATTAACCCATCTTTCTCAGGGTTAATTTCTGTAACTTGAAATCCCTCTTTTTTTAGTTGTTTTAACGGTTCAAGTACAGCTTTATGCTCCGTTTTTAAGGTGATAATATGTCCATAATTTCCTGTTTTTTTATAATAATTTCTCGCAAAACCTATTAAGGCTAAATTATTAGATTCTGTAGCCCCACTTGTGAAAATAACTTTTTTATTCTTAAGAAATAAATTTTTTTCTATTTTTTCTCTTGAAGCTTCCAATATAGCGCTTGCGTTAATGCCCGCTAAATTAGATTTGCTTGCAGGGTTAGAAAATATCTCACTCCAAAAAGGTTTCATAGAATCAACAACTTCCTTAGAGCAAGGAGTTGAAGATTGATAGTCTAGTAGTATAGGAGTTGATAGCATTGTATTAATTATATAAAATTCTCTTTATTACTAGAAAATCAAATTAAAGAATTCAAAAAATGAATGAAATTAATCAAATAAATAATGAACCGGTTAGAAAATCAAGAATTTTACTAGTTGATGATGAGCCCGGTTTAAGAACAGCTGTTAAAACATTTCTAGAAGATGAAGGCTTTGAAATATTTATTGCAGTTGATGGAGAGGATGGTTGGGAAAAAGCTCAAACAGTTTTTCCTGATTTGATAATAAGCGATATTATGATGCCTCGAGCTAACGGTTATGCTTTATTGGAAAAAATTAGAGCGGATGAAAAATTAGGAGGAACTCCAGTTATTTTTCTAACTGCAAAAGGAATGACACTAGACAGAACAGAAGGTTATCTCGCAGGAGTTGATGATTATATTTCCAAACCTTTCGACCCTGATGAATTAGCTGCGAGAGTAAAAAACGTAATCAACAGACAAGAACGTTTACTTAAAGAAGCCGCACGATTCGCAGATATTGATGTAAGCAAAATGGCGAAGCAAATCACTGAAATAAAATCTATGCTCACGGACCAAAATCCCACTAATACAGAGAACAAAATAAATCTTCCAAGTTTTACTCCAAGAGAAGCAAGTGTACTTCAACTAGTCGCAGAAGGGCTGATGAACAAGGAAATTGCAAGACAGCTTGAAACATCTATTAGAAATGTTGAAAAATATGTAAGTAGACTTTTTATCAAGACAGGTACATCTAGCCGAACGGAATTAGTTCGTTATGCACTAGAAAATCATTTGGTAAAATAATTAAATTTTCTCGAATTCAATTAGTTTGGAAAAATAAAAAGGAGCTTGATTTAATTTCTTTTTAACCACTTTAAATCCTCTTGCTTTAGCAGCATCAATAATGCCCTTTTCTTTCAATGTATATGCTCTTGTAGTTTTACTTGGCCCAGGAAATAATTTCCCAATATTTTTTAGAACAGCAAGAACTGGAGTATAAGGAGCAAAGCTAACGATTAGTTTTTCTTTACTTAAATCGCATAGATGTTGGACCATTTCTTCTGCTACAGGTTGAGGATAATGAATAAATACATCCAAACAAACTACAACATCAAATAATCCTTTTAATTTTTCCAGATCACAGACTTCATATTTGATTTTTCCTTGATGCAAACCTAATTCATTAATGCGTTTTTTTGTTTCTTTGATCATTTCAGAAGAAATATCGCTCACCTGTAGTTCTTTTATGCCAAGTCTAAGTAAAGGTATGGAAAGACTTCCTACACCACATCCTGCATCACAATAACTTTTTTTTGTTAGTTCAGGATACTTTGAGATGTATGAGACCACATCATCTACAGTTTTTTGATGGCCTTTCCTAATATTTTTCTGAACTGTATTAATTTCATCTGATTTGCTATAAATTCTATTCCATCTTTCAAACCCAGTACCATTAAAATACTCCCTAACTTCACTTTTTTCGATAATCTTATTTGACGTCATAATATTCTATGAAAATTTATTCTATTTATACTAACTAACTGGCGCCGATTTAATTGCGCGCCATTATAGGAAAGAATTGATTTGTTATTTTGTCAGAATTGAATTCTAAAGACATTTATAAAATTGCTGTCGTTATGGGTAGTGATTCAGATCTAAAAACTTTGAAGCCTGCCATTGACATTTTAAGAGAATTCGGAATAAAAACTGAAGTTTGTATACTTTCCGCTCATCGAACACCTCTTGAAATGATGGAATATGCAAAAAATGCAGAATCAGAAAACATAAAAGTAATCATTGCCGGTGCTGGTGGTGCTGCTCACCTTCCAGGAATGCTGGCATCCATAACTTGCATTCCTGTAATAGGAGTACCAGTAGAGAGTAAGACACTTAAAGGGATTGACTCTCTTTTATCAATTGTTCAAATGCCAGCTGGGATACCAGTAGCAACAGTTGCAATTAATGGAGGTCAAAATGCTGGATTATTGGCAATAGAGATAATCAGTTTATTTGATGAATCCATAAAGAAAACTTTAAAAGAATTCAGAGAAAATCTTCATACACAGGTAAGAGCTAAAAATAGTAAGTTATCAACTTTAGGAGCTGAAAATTATATTCAAAATAAATAACATCTAATTTTTTAGATTAGGCCTTTTTAAGAAAGTTTTCTTTTTCAAGATATTTAATAACTTTTTCAACGGAATCATTTAAATCTAACGAACCTGTATCAACAACAATTTCTGGATTATTAGGAGCCTCATATGGACTAGAAATGCCTGTAAATTCCTTAATTTCACCCAAACGAGCTTTCTTATAAAGACCTTTAGTATCCCTATTTTCGCATACTGTGATATCTGCAGCACAATAAACTTCAATAAAATCCTTAGATCCAATAATTTTTCTCACCTTATCTCGATCGCTAATAAATGGAGAAACGAAAGCTGTAATAGTTATTATCCCTGCATTCATAAATAAATTCGCAACTTCTCCAATTCGTCTTATATTTTCTTCTCTATCTTCATCCGAAAAACCAAGATCTTTACATAAACCGTGTCTAATATTATCTCCATCCAAGACATAAGTCGAAAAACCATCTAAATGTAAAACTTCATTTAAAGCGTTAGCCAAAGTACTTTTGCCAGAACCCGATAAACCTGTAAACCAGATAACCATACCTTTATGACCTCTCATTTTCTCTAACTTTTCTCTATCTATAGTTAGGTTGTGCCACTTTATATTGGTTGACTTTGTTTGATTTTGTTCTTTCATTTTTTACTTCATCAAAATTAAAAACCTATCCTAACTCTTGCTTCATAAATTATGAAATCCCTCTTTACGAAGAAACTCAATTGATTTCGATACCATATCTCCCTGTAACTGGATATTTCTGTCAATTAATGTTCCTCCAGTCCCACAAAAAACTTTAATTTTTTTTAGTAATTCTTTTAATAAGATTTCATCCTCAGTGCCTAAACCTCTAATTAAAGTTATAGTCTTGCCCTTTTTACCTTTTTTTTGCTTTGAAATATTTATTTTTGATCTTTTATTAAAAGTATCTACCTTAGCTGTTTCTTCAGATTTATTTTCTTGATTATCAAATTCGATCCAATTCTTTTTTCCCATTATTTTCAATATAATCTATAGTTAGTTAATACTTATTCTATAGAAAAAGTGGTAAGTACATTTTCTCGCAAAGATCAAAACTATAAAAATGACGATTTAAATCAACCCTCCAAAGAGGGAAGATTTGGAAAATATGGTGGTCAATATGTTCCTGAAACACTAATGCCCGCTCTTTTTGAGCTTGAAGACGCTGCATCTAATGCATGGAAAGATAAACTTTTTGTAGAAGAATTAAATCATCTACTTAAGACTTATGTAGGAAGAGAAACACCACTTTATGAAGCCAAAAGACTTACTGAACATTACAAAAATAATCAAGCAACTCCTAGAATATGGCTTAAAAGAGAAGATTTAAATCATACTGGGGCTCACAAAATCAATAATGCTCTTGGACAAGCTTTATTGGCAATAAGAATGGGCAAAAAAAGAATAATTGCAGAAACTGGAGCAGGTCAACATGGAGTTGCTACTGCTACTGTTTGTGCGAGATTTGGCTTGAAATGTATTATCTACATGGGTGCTGAAGATATAAAAAGGCAATCCCTTAACGTTTTCAGAATGAAACTTCTAGGAGCTGAAGTTAAAGTTGTAAATTCTGGAACTGCAACACTCAAGGATGCCACTAGTGAAGCTATTAGAGATTGGGTTTCTAATGTTGAAACCACACACTACATTTTAGGGTCTGTTGCAGGCCCACACCCTTTTCCAAAGATCGTAAGAGATTTTCATGCAGTTATTGGAGAAGAAACTAAAAAACAATGTCTGGAATCTTTTGGATCTTTGCCCGATATTTTACTTGCTTGTGTTGGTGGAGGATCAAATGCAATGGGGCTTTTCCATCCATTTGTTAAGGAAACTTCTGTGCGGCTTATTGGAGTTGAAGCCGCCGGAAGCGGAGTTGATACTGACAAACATGCTGCCACTATCACTAAAGGTTCAGTTGGAATTTTGCATGGATCAATGAGTCTTCTCTTGCAAGATGATAATGGTCAAGTACAAGAAGCTCACTCAATAAGTGCAGGTTTAGATTACCCTGGAGTAGGACCTGAACATAGCCATTTAAAAGATATAGGTAGAGCAGAATATGGATCCGTCACAGATCAAGAAGCTTTAGACGCTTTAAAACTTGTAAGTGAACTAGAAGGAATTATTCCTGCACTTGAAACTTCCCATGCCTTTGCTTGGTTAGATAAATTATGCCCTACTCTTGAAAAAGATACTCATATAGTTATCAATTGTTCTGGGAGAGGCGACAAAGATGTTAATACTGTTGCATCTTCATTAGATATTTAATCAATACCTTGGTATTGATGGGTCAATATATCTACTCCATCCATCAATACCCTCCTCCAAATTCCATATTTCGCTCACAATATTATTATCCAAGCACCATTGAGAAAAGTTATAACTTCTTATTCCTGCATGACAGGTAACTACAATTTCTCTATTTAATAAACCAGCAAATATTTCTTCAACATATTCAGATGTAACTTTACTAATTGGTATATGTAAAAATTCTTTTGAGAAACGAGCCAGTTCAAGCTCTGACTGCTCTCTTACATCAATTAAGACTGGATCTTCTTTCTCAGAATTAAACCAATCATTTAGACTAGAAGCATTTATAGATTTTGGATAACTTCCCAATTTATAGGATAAATTATGTGTTATTTACAATTTAATAAATTAAGTTGCAGTAGGAAGTTTATTGTTAAAAATAAAAATAAACATTGATAATGAAACTTAGAGTAGTAGCAATAATCCTATTATTATCTTTGTTACTTTTTTTTGGTTTTAAAAAAGTTTCTACTAATAAAAATAAGGAACAAAGTACAAATATTGAGCAACTAAATATCTTAAAATATGCACCTGAAAACAATAAATTATTATTTATTTCAAATTTAGATAGTTTTAATATCGTTAATAAAAATGAAAAGGATAAAAATCCAACAAATAAAGATAACTTTTTTTTATTAAAAGACTCTATGTTAGATTACTTAGGAATAGATCTAGGCAACAATAAGTTAGAAGATATCTATAATAATGAACTTATAATCTCAACTTTTGAAAATAATAAAAAGCTTGAAGATGATATTTTGATTGTTTTTAAAATTAAGCCAGAAAAAACAATAGATGATTTATTAAATTTGCCTAATAAAATAGACCAGATTGATGAGATAATTTCAATTAATAGAGAAAACAAAATAAATTTTCTTAACTATATATACCGAACCGACGATCATTATATAATTGCTTCATCAGATAAAAAATTAATCAAAAATATTATTATCTCTAGTGAAAATTTTGAGAAAAAAAAATTTCAATATGAGGGAGAACTTGTTGGACTGAACAATGAAAAAAATATATTATTCACAAATAAATTTTTGGAAAGTAAATTTTTTAATAAAGAAATTTTTCCTGAGAATAATGGGGATAAAATTGCTACAATTTTTGACTTTAAAAATAAGCAACTAATTTTAAAATCATATTTACTAAATAATAAAAAAAACATTGATATTCTTACTTACGAAAAGTTAATGAATAAAGAGAATAGTAATGAAGATAATCCTGAAAATTTAATTTTTAGTGATATGAAAAATTTTGACAAACACCTTAATCCCTTAATAAATGATTTTCAACAAGGTTTTTTTGAAGAGTTTAATCAAAATAATAATCAAAACATTTTAATTCTCAATTCAAATAAAGAATGGTTTATAACGTTTGAAAAAAATAATGAAGATCAATTTGATTTAAGTGCTTTGAAAAAGCTAAAAGATTTCAACAAATATACTTTGAAACAAAATGAAGATATTTATTCGATATATTCCAAAGAAATTCTTGAAGAAAAAGACGATGTTATAAAACAATTATCTTTTGAAAATATCTATTCGATAGAATCAGAAGGTTTACAAATCATAAGTAATAATTTAATTGATGGTAAAGAATTTGAGAAAATATCAAAAAAATTTTTTAACCTAAAAAGTAATAAAGATCAATCTGCTTTTCTTTATTCAAAAGTTAATATCAAAGATGGTAATTCTAATAAAATTGAATATTTTTCTAATTTACAGGACCTTAATTTTCTCATTAAAAATATTTTAAAAATATCAAATGAAGAATCGCTAGAAATCATAAGTCAGTCTATTCCTGAAAAAAATCCAATTATTTACAGAGAAACAATATTAAACATTCTTTAAATTAAATTTATTCAAACAAGCTTCAAAAACAATCATTTTAATTTTTTGCGAAGTTAATATCTTGTGGTTAATTAAAAATTATTTGACTATCTTTAATCTATAAGTATTTGATATTGAATTAAGCAATTGGATAGTAACAAACTAATTTTAAAACCAGGATTAGAGGGTGTCCCAGTTACTAATTCATCTATATGTGATATAGATGGCAACAAAGGTAAATTATTGTACAGAGGATATTCCATTGAGGAACTATCCAAAAAAAGCAGTTTTTTAGAAACCGCTTACCTATTGATTTGGGGTGAATTGCCCACAGCTATTCAACTAAGAGATTTCGAACAAGAAGTTCAGATGCATCGAAGGTTAAGTTTTAGAGTCAGAGATATGATGAAATGTTTCCCTGCAACTGGTCATCCTATGGATGCTCTTCAATCTAGTGCAGCTTCTTTGGGGCTCTTCTATTCGCGTAGAGCAATAGATGATCCTAATTACATCTACAACGCAGTCATAAGACTAATAGCAAAAATACCCACAATGATTGCAGCGTTCCAACTTATTAGAAAAGGACAAGACCCAATTCAACCTAGAGATGATCTAACTTACTCATCAAATTTTCTTTACATGTTGACTGAAAAAGAACAAGATCCTATAGCCGCAAAAGTTTTTGATAGATGCTTAATTCTACATGCCGAACATAGTTTAAACGCAAGTACATTTAGCGCTAGAGTGACTGCAAGTACTCTTACAGATCCATATGCTGTCATCGCCTCTGCAGTAGGAACCTTAGCTGGCCCATTACATGGAGGAGCAAACGAGGATGTGATTGCGATGTTAGAAGAGATTAAAACCCCAGAAAATGCTGGGTCTTTTTTAGATAATGCAATAAAAAATAAAAGTAAGATAATGGGCTTTGGCCACAGAGAATATAAAGTCAAAGATCCCAGAGCAATAATTCTTCAAAAACTTGCAGAAGAACTTTTTATTAGATTTGGAGCAGATGAAATGTATGAAGTTGCTAAATCACTTGAGGCAGAGGCAATACCAAGACTTGGACCTAAGGGTATATTCCCTAACGTAGATTTTTATTCTGGCCTTGTTTATAGAAAACTTGGTATTCCTCGTGATTTATTTACTCCAATTTTTGCCATATCTAGAGTGGCTGGTTGGTTAGCTCATTGGAGAGAGCAACTTGGAGCAAATAGAATTTTCAGACCATCGCAAATCTATACAGGTTCAGCACCAAGAGATTGGATTAGCCTAGAAAACAGAGAATAATATTTGCGGCTTTTCATAAAAAACACACATATTGTTTGTGAAGAGTTAATCTATTAAGTAAATAACATAAAAATTTTGGAATACGGATTAGATCTCGAATATAGTTTTAATGAATTATTAAAAGGTTTTGGCCTTTCCAGTGAAATCGCTCATATAATATGGCTCCCTCTTCCTATGCTTTTGGTTTTGGTAGCGGCAGTTGTTGGCGTTTTAGTAACAGTTTGGCTTGAAAGAAAAATATCTGCTGCTGCTCAACAAAGAATAGGTCCAGAATATGCTGGAGCGCTCGGCGTGCTCCAACCAATTGCTGATGGTCTTAAGTTACTTGTCAAAGAAGATATTATTCCTGCCAAAGCCGATGGGATACTCTTCACTGCAGGACCTATATTAGTTCTTGTCCCAGTAATTCTGTCCTGGCTAATTGTTCCTTTTGGACAAAACCTTTTAATAAGTAACGTTGGCATCGGAATTTTCCTATGGATCGCTTTAAGCAGTATTCAGCCAATTGGCCTTCTTATGAGCGGATACGCATCAAATAATAAGTATTCTTTATTAGGAGGTTTAAGAGCAGCGGCTCAATCAATAAGTTATGAAATCCCTTTAGCTTTATCTGTACTGGCTATCGTACTAATGACAAATTCTCTAAGTACTGTTGACATTGTCAACCAACAAAGTGGTGCTGGAATCCTAAGTTGGAATATATGGAGACAACCAGTTGGTTTTATAGTCTTTTGGATTTGTGCTCTTGCAGAATGTGAAAGACTTCCGTTTGACTTACCAGAAGCTGAAGAAGAATTAGTTGCGGGATATCAAACTGAATATGCAGGGATGAAATTCGCATTGTTCTACCTGGGTAGTTACATTAATTTAATTCTTTCCGCTTTATTAGTATCAATACTTTATTTGGGAGGTTGGGGTTTTCCTATTCCAGTTGAATTAATAGCTAAGTTCCTTAATTTACCTATTAACGCACCTTTTATTCAGGTTTTCACTGCATCAATAGGAATTGTAATGACTGTACTGAAAGCATATCTTTTAGTTTTTATTGCAATATTATTACGTTGGACAACTCCTAGAGTAAGAATTGATCAACTCTTAGATCTAGGATGGAAGTTTCTTCTTCCAATTTCTCTTGCTAACCTTTTGATAACTGCAGGATTAAAACTTGCTTTTCCACAATTCTTTGGTGGTTGAATTTAAGTAATAATACTTAAATTCAAAATTAATCCACTAAAATAAAATAACCGAGTAAATTCTTCAAGATGAAAAATTTCCTTCACCAAATAAATAGCTATATCAAAGAGGCATTTAATGCCGGGAAATATTTATATAATGGCTTATCAGTAACTTTTGACCATCTTCGAAGGAGACCTGTTACTGTCCAATATCCATATGAAAAATTAATACCATCTGAAAGATATAGAGGAAGAATTCATTATGAATTTGATAAATGCATAGCTTGTGAAGTTTGTGTGAGAGTATGTCCCATAAATCTTCCAGTCGTAGATTGGGTAATGAATAAGGAAACAAAAAAAAAGGAACTTAGAAATTATTCAATAGACTTTGGCGTTTGTATATTTTGCGGAAATTGTGTTGAATATTGTCCAACTAATTGTCTATCTATGACCGAAGAATATGAATTAGCTACTTTCGACAGACACAATTTAAATTTCGACAATATCGCACTTGGAAGACTTCCTACAAATGTCACAACAGATCCATCAGTAAAACCTCTTAGAGAGCTTGCTTATCTGCCTAAAGGAGTAATGGATCCTCATGAAATAGCGGCTTCAGATACCCGAGTTGGTAAATTACCTGAAGAAGTCTATGATTGGATGAAGCCAGCCTCTAATGAAAATAAAGATAAAATTTCTAATTCAAACAATTAATTTCTATTAATTTATGTCCATTGCTTTAACAACACAAATTATTTGTTTTACAGTTCTATCTTTAGTAGTCATTATAGGAGCTCTAGGTGTTGTATTGCTTGAAAGTATTGTCTATTCAGCATTTCTCCTTGGAGGAGTTTTCATGAGTGTGGCAGGATTATATCTTCTCTTAAATGCGAGTTTTGTTGCCGCAGCACAAGTTTTAGTTTATGTGGGCGCAGTGAATGTATTAATAATATTTGCAATAATGCTAGTCAATAAAAAAGAAGATTTAAAGCCTATCCAAGACATTAAATCGAGAAGAATTATATCAACATCGATATGTTTAACTCTCCTAAGCCTCCTAATAAGAGTTGATTTGACAAATGTGTGGAGCCTATCAAGCCCTCAAAACTCTGTAGGAGAAGAATCAACTATTAGAATTGGAGAACATCTATTTAGTGATTATTTACTCCCATTTGAATTAGCTTCAGTTTTACTTCTAATGGCAATGATTGGGGCTATTGTTTTGGCAAGAAGAGATGTAATGAATAAAGACATTTCAACTGGATTACCTGTTGATCAAGAGCTAATTGAAAAATCATCAAAACCATTACTTACCAATAAAAGCTAACCTTTCAACTTTCTTATTATGAATTTAGAATCAATCCCTATTCAAGCTTTTTTAATAACATCCTCTTTACTATTTTGTATTGGTATTTGGGGATTATTAAATAGTAGAAATGCAGTTAGAGTTCTCATGAGTATTGAATTAATGCTTAATGCAGTCAATATTAACCTAATGGCATTTTCTTCATATATTGATAATAATTTAATTCAAGGACAGGTTTTTACAATTTTTGTGATTACTGTTGCCGCCGCAGAAGCAGCCGTTGGATTAGCTATATTGTTATCTCTTTATAGGAATCGAGTGACTGTGGATATGGAAAGTTTTAATTTATTAAAATGGTAAAAGCATTAAATGAAACTTTCATTAGTGCTTATTGTATATCGTTCTGATAGTTCTATTGCTCTAAAGGCTTCTAAATTCTGCGAGGAAGTCCTCAAAGCGAAAAAAATAAATTCGTACAGGATAGACAGTGATTTCGATAAGAATGAAATAGAAAAGTATCTTTCTAATTCAGAATTAGAACCAGATATTGGTATAGTTCTCGGAGGGGACGGTACCTTCCTTAAATGTGCAAATTCATTAGCCGATTATAATATTCCCTTATTAAGTATTAATATTGGCGGTAATTTGGGGTTTCTTACGCAAGAAAAAGATTTTTTATTTGACAAATCTTTTATTGAAATTCTTGAAAATGAAGAATATATAATTGACTTGCGTAATAGATTAAATTGTGATGTTTGTATTAGTGGAACAAGACATGAGGAAAAAATTATAAAAAGCTACGAAGCATTAAATGATTTTTATTTTAAATCAGTAGAAGAGGATATTTCTCCTACTAACCAAATACAAATAGAAATCGATAATGAGAAGGTTAATGAATATAAAGGTGATGGATTAATTATATCTACATCTACTGGTTCAACAGCATACTCGATGGCCGCAGGCGGTCCAATCGTTCATCCAAGTGTAGATGCAATGATAATTAACCCTATATGCCCAATGAGTTTGGCTAGTAGACCAATCGTCATACCTAATTCAAGTAAGGTAATCATTAAACCAATAAAAAAAAGTAAAGGGGAAATTAAATTATGGAGAGACGGTTCTAAATGTATGACAATTAAAGAAAATTGTTATTGCGAGATAAAAAAAGGTAAATCACCCTGCAAAATAATAAAGTTTAATAAAAGCTTGAACTATTACAATACTTTAATTAAAAAACTAGATTGGAAAGGTGATTTATCTTTAAGAAATCCAAAAAATTAAATGGCCCTAGAAATAGAAAGAAGATTTCTAATAAAGAATGATAATTGGAAAGAATTCGTCACAAAAAAAATTTTTATTGAACAGGGATATCTTTCAAAAAGTTCAGATGATTGGATTATTAGAATAAGATTTACAGGGAAAGACTTTAAAATTACATTCAAAAAACATATCGAGAGCTTTACTAACTTCGAGTTTGAATACTGCATTCCACAAAAAGATGGTGAAGTAATAATGTCGAATCTTTCAAATACAATAAAAAAGGAAAGATTCTTTTTAAAAGTTGAAAAAAAATCTTGGATTGTAGATTGCTTTAAAGAAAATAATTATCCGCTTGAAATTGCAGAAATTGAACTGTCCAATGAGAAGGAAGATTTCAAGCTTCCATCTTTCATATCAAAAGAGATTACTGGGCTTCAGCATTACTCCAATTTCAACCTTGCAATCAAACCTTTTTCCAATTGGGAAGGGCCATACTTAACAACTCAAAAAAATAACTAGTCAAAGGAACCACCTTTCCTTTATATTTTCTTTATATTCTAAAAAATATATTTTTTACAAAAATGTATGGTCTTTATGACAAAGAAGGAATATTGAGATTTGTTGATTCAGACAAAGATGCTTGCATAGCATATGCTGAATTGTTCGAATTAGGCCCTACAAATTATTGTTTATTGGATTTAGCAAATGATACAGAAAAAGTAAAAAGTACTAATCTTGATCAGAGTCTGGGAGGGAACAACAATTAAATCCATCCCTACAGATCTTTCCATTATCCATTGCCCAATTTAATAGTGCAACTCTATTTTTAGAACCTGTTTTTGTAAACATATTACTTACATGATTATCAACAGTTCTTTTACTAATAGTAAGTTTTACCGCTATTTCTTGATTTGTAAGTCCATCAGCTACGAGATCAATGATTTCCATCTCTCTTGTTGAGAGACCCATCATATCAATGTTGTTCAGATCTTCTTCAACCATTTGCATTTAAACAGTTCCTTTTTTATATTAATTAAGTTTAGCAATCTCACTACACTTGTTAACCAAGTAGGAAACAAAAGCAATTGAAATCAAAACTTCAGCAGACTTTAGAAAAAAAATCCAAGGTTATAACGGCAGAATTAATGCCGCCTAGAGGCGGAAGCCCCTTAAGATCTCTTAACATAGCACAACTATTGAAAGATAAGGTACATGCTGTTAACATTACTGACGGAAGCAGAGCTGTAATGAGAATGTGCAGCATGGCAATGTCCAAACTATTACTGGAAAATGGTATAGAACCAGTAATGCAAATATCTTGCAGAGATCGTAATAAAATTGCTTTACAATCAGACATTCTTGGAGCAAATGCTTTAGGAATAAAAAATATATTATGCATTACCGGTGATTCAGTAAAATCAGGGGATCAGCAAGATGCTAAAGCTGTTCATGAATTTGAGTCGGTTAAATTACTGCGACAAATTCAAGACTTTAATAAAGGAATTGATCCTTCTTTAGGAGAACTTGCCGATAAAAAAACACTGTTATTTACAGGAGCCGCAGCAGATCCAAATTGTAGAAATCAAAGAAGTTTGAAAAATAGAATAAGTAAGAAAAAAGAGGCTGGAGCAAAATTCTTACAAACTCAAATGGTTATGAAAAAAGAACATTTGAAAGAGTTTTGTGAAAACATTAGCAAGCCTCTCGAAATACCTGTAATTGCGGGTGTATTTCTATTAAAGTCGTACAAAAACGCTCTTTTTATTAACAAATATGTTCCAGGAGCAAACATTCCTGAAAATATTTTAGATCGTTTAAAAAATGCTAAAGAACCTTTAAAAGAGGGAATAGAAATTGCAGCGGAACAAGCTCATGATTTTATAAATATCGCTGATGGCATTCATCTAATGGCAGTTAAGGCAGAACATTTAATCCCTGAAATCATTGAAAAAGCTGGCATTAATCTGGAATATTAATCAAATCGGTACCTAACAATTCTGCCATTGCCTTCTGCTGTGGAGATGGCTGGATCATATCAGATCTTCTAGAGTCTGTTATCAACCAATCCAAAGAAGCATCTTGCAAATCGAAATGATCACCATTTTTTCCCACACAATAACGGCCAAATACTAATTTATCGACCAGTCGAACACCCTTCCCGATTTTCGAATAATCAAAAATAATTGAATTATCAATTGTTGCACCTTCGCAAATACAACAACTTGGACCAATCATTGTAGGTCCAATAATTGTTGCACCATCCTCTATTCTTGTCATTCCGCCAATATATACTGGCCCAGTAATATCAACTTTGTCCCAATTGGCAGCCACATTCAACCCTGTAAAAACTCCAGGTTTAATTTCTTTGCCAGGAATATCTACTTGTCTTACCTTGCCTTGTAAAACGTTACGAATAGCACTCCAATAATCAGGAACTTTTCCAATATCTACCCATTCAAAATCCATTGGCAATGCAAAAAATGGTAAATTCATTTCAACAAGTTTAGGAAAGAGATCAGCACCAATATCAAATTTCTCTCCCGATGGTATGTAATTAAAAATTTCAGGTTCAAAAAGATAAATACCTGTATTAATAGAGTCGCCAAGGGCCTTATCTACAGATGGCTTTTCTTGAAAAGCCTTTATTCGTCCATTATCATCTGAAACTACTACACCATAACTCGATACTTGCTCTCTAACGACTTTTTTAGTTATTAAGCTTGCGATAGCTCCCTTTTCCTTATGTTTCTTTACTGCTTCAGTTAAATCTAAATCAACTAAAGCATCGCCACATAGCACAACAAAAGTTTCATCAAAGAATTTTTGAAAATCTTGAATTTTTTTTAATCCTCCTGCTGAACCTAAAGCATCTCCTATTAATTCCCCATCTTCAATTCTACCTTCGAAACTATATGCTATCTCCACGCCGAATCTTTGGCCATCTCTAAAGTAATTTTCAATTTCTTCAGCAAGATGAGAGACATTAACCATTATTTCTTTAAAGCCATGCTCTTTTAATAACTCTAAAAGAAACTCCATTACAGGCTTTTGCAAAATAGGAATCATTGGTTTTGGAATAATATGAGTTATAGGTTGAACACGAGTACCTTTTCCCGCCGCAAGTATCATTGCCTTCATGAATTCAAATCCCTTTTTAAAGATTATACGTTATTGCTATTCAGCACCTAAGCAGCAGAGGGAGAGTTATTAGTTACCTCAAGATTATCTATAGGCATTTGAGCTAAGCCCCCTTTTGGAATTATTCGTTTAATTTGTATTGGGCCATATAAAGAATTAATTTGTTTAATTTCAATTTTATTTTCAGATGATAAAAATAACAAAGCCCAAAAGACCCCAAGACGATCTTTATCTAAATCATTTTTGACAACTGTTTGCCATTTTTTAACTAAATATTCAAAATCTGTCCACTGCAAAGCTTTTTCCCAACCATCAATAAATTTTCCTAATTCTTTAGTAGTTTCTGGTAGTTTTTCTCGGTGTGCTAAAGATTTAACTTGAGAAATTAAAGCCCTATCAGAATATTTTTTATTTCTTTTTCTCTTCATTAGCAAAAGATCTTGGGTTTCTATAACTTCAGCAATAGACTCTAATTGACTTACCAGTTCTCCCAGTGTTGTAGTACGTTTAAGGATTGGTTGCGCTATTGATCTTCTCCTAAGATATTTTTCAGGGTATTTTGGAAAATCAAATTCTTGATCAATCCACTCTTGATCATCAACCTCAAAATCATCTTCAATATCTGAAGAATTATCCTTGAAAACATCAGATTCCAAAACTTGAGCCTTTAAATTTACGAGTACGGAAGCCGCAAAAAATGCTTCACTTGTCTCAGATAAGTCCTTATGATAAGAATTCTTAATGTTTAGAGTTTTCCCGAAAGTTTGTGAGTATTGTTCCAAAAAACTATCAATTACACTTATTACATCAATATCCCATGGGTCAAGATCACCTTTGCCAGCTGCATCTTGAAGAAACTTAATCAACAATCTAGGTCCTAATTGTTGCTTATCAATAGAATTTATATAGGATATTTTTAAATAAGCTAATAACTATTCACAAGATATCTTCTTATTTATTTAAAGCCAAACAAATTTTGCATAAATTTAAGAAACTATATTGTTGGAGCCTTTAAAATCTCATTTTTTTTAGTTCCTGAGAAAATATTAGTTTTCATAGAACTTTTCACTGCAGTTAAATCCCTTTCTACTAAATTATTTATAGAAGCAAGATAACTCTCAGTAACTAATCTTGGGTATAGACCTATTCCAATAATCGGTAATAGTAAACAAGCAATAATATAAACTTCTCTAGGCTCTGCATCAATAAGTTTTCGTTCTTCTGTTAGTTTAGGATTTTCTTTACCAAAGAAAATTTCTCGTAACATTGAAAGTAGATAAATGGGAGTAAGTATTACACCGATAGCAGCTAAAGAGGCCATCACTACCCTAAACGGAAGTGTATACACTTCATCAGTAACAAATCCTGTAAATACCATCAATTCGGAAACGAATCCGCTCATACCAGGCAAAGCCAGAGAAGCCAGAGAGCAAGCAGTCCATAAGGCAAACATGATTCTCATTTTTTGTCCTACACCACTCATTTCATCAAGTTTAAGAGTTTTTGTTCTGTCATAAGTAGCACCAACAAGAAAAAATAAACTTGCACCGATTAATCCATGACTGACCATTTGTAGCATTGCTCCGCTTGTTCCAAGGCTACTAAAACTCCCTATACCAATAAGTACGAAACCCATATGACTTATCGAACTGTATGCAATTTTTCTTTTTAGATTTCTTTGAGCAAAAGAAGTTAATGCAGCATAAATTATATTAACTACCCCAAGAACTATTAATAATGGGGCAAATTGAGCATGAGCAACGGGTAATAATTGTGCATTAAATCTTAAAAGGGCATATCCTCCCATCTTTAATAAAATTCCTGCTAGAAGCATATGAACAGGCGCTGTTGCCTCTCCATGAGCATCTGGAAGCCAAGTATGAAGAGGTACGATTGGTAATTTCACTCCAAATGCAATTAAAAGCCCTACATAACATAATATTTGGAATTTTTGACTAAAATCTTGAGCTGCCAAGTGAGAAAACTCAAAGTTAGGAATTTCTGTGCCATAGAAACCCATTGCTAACGCTGCCAGAAGAATGAAGATAGAACTGCCAGCTGTATAAATAATGAATTTTGTTGCTGCATATTGCCGATTTTTACCACCCCAAATAGCCAGTAATAAATAAACCGGAATTAACTCTAGTTCCCAAGTTAGAAAGAATAAAAGCATATCTTGTACTGCAAACACAGCGATTTGACCACCATCCATAACCAATATTAAAAAGAAAAATAACTTTGGTTTGAACTTGACTGGCCATGCAGCAAGAACTGCTAAAGCAGTTATAAAACTAGTCAATAATATTAACGGCATAGACATACCATCAGCGCCAACAGACCAAGTAAGACCTAAATCAGGGAGCCAACTAATATTTTCTTTCAGTTGAACATTTTCATTACTAATATCAAAGCCATTAATATATGAACCTACAGTAATTAAAAAAGTTATTAATGCAATAGACAATGCGAACCATCTCACCTCTTTGCCATCTCCTTTATCTGGGAAAAAAGGGATCACAAATGCGCTACCAATTGGAAATAAAATTGAAGCAGATAACCATGGGAAGTTAGATAGTCCAGCTCCCAAAGTTCCCAAAATTTGTGTCGCAAAATGTGTATAAAAATAGGTACCCAATTTAATAAGAAATTTATCTTAAATAAAGTCTAGAAATTTTCTGTATTTTTTCACCCCAATGGACAGTGAAGACACACAATTGTAATTAAGATACTTGAGGAGATTGAAAACCAAATATGGTAACAAGTAGAATTACACCTCCAAAAACAATAAGCGCATAAAATTGAGCCCTACCTGTCTCAAAATATTTTAAACCTTCTCCACTACCTAAAGTTACAAGTCCAGTAAGATTTACTACACCATCAACAACCTTAGAATCAACCTCTAAGACCTCTTTAGCAAGTTTTCTACTACCCTTAACAAAAAGTTTTTCATTAATGTCATCTAGATACCATTTATTTGATAAAAATTTGTTGATACTAGGAAACCTTTCGGCGAATAAAACTGATAAATTAATTTTTTTCACGAAATAAGCCTGATAAGCAATAATGATTCCAACTGATGCAATAAAAACTGACGCAATTGCTAAAGGTAAAAATTCTTTTAATTCGAAGGCTGCTGCCGCTGTCTCTGCTTCTTCAGGATCTAGTAAATTTGCAATTTTGCTATCCCATGGTAATCCCATAAAACCGATAATTAAAGACGGTACAGCAAGAAATACCAAGGGGAATGTCATTGACCAGGGTGACTCATGAATAGAGCCATGTACTCCATGCTCTTCTTCATTTTCTTCATCTATGTTAGTTTTACAGGCTATTAAAAGCTCTTTTTGCAATTCTTTATTCTCCCCTCTGAAATCTCCTTCAAATGTCAAAAAATAAAGCCTAAACATATAAAAAGCAGTCATACCAGCTGTTAGAAATCCTATAAACCAAAAAGCTGGAAATGACATAAAAGCATTTCCAAGTATCTCGTCTTTACTCCAAAAACCTGCCAATGGTGGAATTCCACTGATCGCTACACAACCTATTAAAAATGTTGTTGATGTATACGGCATTTTTTTTCTTAAACCGCCCATCAATCTCATATCTTGAGCTAATACAGGCTGATGGCCAACCACTTCTTCCATAGCATGTATTACTGAACCAGATCCCAAAAATAGCATTGCTTTAAAGCAAGCATGAGTCACTAAATGAAAAATTCCTGCTACTGGAGCACCACAACCCATTGCGAGCATCATATATCCAAGCTGAGAAACAGTACTATAGGCTAAACCTTTTTTCAAATCCATCTGGGTCAAAGCTATAGAGGCTCCTAAAAAACAAGTAATGGTGCCAACTAAAGCAATAATGAACTGAATAGATGGGAATATTGAATACAAAGGTTGAAGTCTTGCTACAAGAAATATTCCGGCAGCAACCATTGTTGCAGCATGGATAAGTGCAGAAATAGGTGTCGGGCCTTCCATCGCATCAGGCAACCAAACATGGAGAGGAAACTGAGCAGATTTTGCCATCGGCCCTAAAAAAACTAAAAAACAAAGTAGTAAAGCAGCCCAAATGGGTATCGAATTGTCAGATATTGATTGCGAAATTCCATTAGCTATTTCTTGAAAATCAAAACTATTTGTTGCCCAAAATAGGCCAAGAATACCTAGCAATAATCCAAAATCCCCCACTCTATTAACAACAAATGCTTTTTGTGCAGCGTGCGCAGCGCCATTCCTGTCATACCAAAAGCCAACCAATAAGTAAGAACACATGCCAACTAATTCCCAAAAAACATAAATTTCTAATAAGTTTGGACTAACTATTAATCCCATCATTGAGCTACTAAATAATGCTAAATATGTAAAAAATCTGACATAACCTTTGTCATGCGCCATATAACCATGAGAGTAAATCATTACCAGTAAAGTTATTGTAGTTACTAAAGCAAGCATTACGCTCCCCAAAGGGTCAAGGACAAATCCCATTGGAATTATGAAATCCCCAGCATTGGCCCATACAAATAATTTTTCTACTGATTGATAGCCATTAACTTGCTCAATTAGAGCTTTATAACTAATTACCGCAGAAATCCCAACAAAAGAAATCAGACCTACAGAAACAATTTCTCTTGAATTATTAATTTTCTTGTTGATGCTTATTAGTCCTAAGCCAGAAAGCACTGCACCAATAAGTGGGAAAACAGGAATTAACCAGGCAATTTCTGAAGCTTGAGGCATGTTTTAAAGAACTTTTATTTTGATTTTAAACTGTCAATTGAAAAATTCAGACAAAAATGATGAATTAAATGTTTTAACCGCAATATTTATGTACTGATGAGACCACCAAAGTACTCCTATTGCAATCAATATACCAAGTTGAGATAACCTAAAGAATTCTCTAGTCTTAAATTCTTGCCTTCCTTCAATTATTGCCATAAAGGGGATTATGGAAGTATTTTTTTTAAACTTTTCAAATTCTTCTCCAAATCTATTTTCTAATCTCTTATCCCCATGCCAGATTGCAAAAAGATGATGCAAAATTAGGCCAATAGAAGTTATTAATGTGAATGATGTCCCAATCCATAAAGTATGAGCAAAACACCAAATTATCTGACCAAATGCTTGCGGATGTCTTGTGATTCTCATTATCCCAGTTCCATAAATTCGAACTTTAGGTTTTAAAACCGACGGAATTTCTAGCAAATTGTAAGTAGCAGGATATAAAAATAAAAAACTTATTGCAGTTAAGATCCATACCATCATAAAAACTAAATTATTACCCTGTAAATTCCATAATCTGATTCCGTCATATCTATGAGCCAAAAAATAACTAATCAAAATTACTGCAGATGGCAAACTTAAAGTAACAAAGCATAATCGCCATAATCTCGGACCCATAAGAGATTCTGCCTTAATTCTTAAAGCTGCTCCACCACTATGAATTACTGCAAAAATTAAAATTAAAATTAAAATAACCAGCGAAGTTTTATGAGTCTCCATAAATTTTGACTAATCAAATAATAAAGTTCTTAACAAGAATACTTCTAACCATTAGAATTATAATTAATTGTAGGCATCATAGATGGCCGAGTTACCATTTACTCTCGACCAATTAAGAATATTAAAAGCTATAGCAGCTCAAGGAAGTTTTAAAAAAGCTGCAGATCTTTTATACGTAACTCAACCTGCCGTAAGTTTACAAATACAAAATCTAGAAAAACAGCTTGAAATTACAATTTTCGATAGAGGTGGAAGAAAAGCTCTATTAACTGAAGCAGGCAGACTTCTACTTGATTATTGTGAAAGAATTTTGAATCAATGCGACGAAGCTTGCAAAGCTATTGAAGATTTAAATAGCTTAAAAGGCGGGACTCTTGTCATTGGAGCCAGTCAAACGACAGGAACTTATTTAATGCCAAGAATGATAGGACTTTTTAGACAAAAATATCCCGATGTCTCTGTTCAACTTCAAGTTCACAGTACTAGAAGAACCGGTTGGAGCGTTGCCAATGGACAAATTGACCTAGCCATTATTGGAGGACAATTGCCTAGTGATTTAGAAAACTTGCTACAAGTTATTCCATATGCAACTGATGAATTGGCATTAGTTTTACCCACTCAACATCAACTTTCTAACAAACCAGAGCTTTTAAAAGAAGACTTATACAAATTAAATTTCGTAAAATTAGATTCTCAATCCACAACAAGAAAAGTTGTTGACAAACTTCTTCAAGATTCTGGACTTGACATACAAAGATTAAAAATTGAGATGGAACTCAACTCTCTTGAAGCAATCAAGAATGCAGTTCAATCAGGCTTAGGGGCTTCATTTTTGCCTGTTGTATCGATTGAAAGAGAATTAGCGGCTGGAACAATCCACAAAGCATTTATTGCAGACTTAGAGGTTAAAAGAGAATTAAAATTAATTACTAATCCTTCAAGATACACTTCTAGGGCGTCAGAAGTATTTAAGAAAAATATTTTACCTCAATTCGCTAGTTTAGAAAGCCCTCTAAGACAAATAGGAATTTGATCAGAATTGAATAGCCTCTTTATTAATTCCTACTCCTCCATCTTCAGCTTGACCATCCCCCTTAATTATGAATTTATTTTCATTAACATCAGTTTGATAAACGCACTTAACTATTGGTTTATCTCTTATGGATCCAATGTAAGCAAAAGTGTTCATTCTTTGCTTGCATTCTCTTACATCTTCATTACTAATCGCTCCTTGTTTTTGTAAAACTGTCCAATTCTCTCGTCGAATTACACAACCAGGCTGAAGAGCTGGTTGTGTCACGAAACTTGTAGATGGATTGAGAGTTGTATACATTTCAACATCAATTACAAATGCACTTGCACCCCATTGTCTACAAAATTCGGGATCTGGTACAGCCATATCTAATTGTTGTTGACTAGCGATATTTCCCTGTCCACCATCTGTTGTACTAGTAATTGCGCTTCCAATACCAACACCTAAAATCAATACTCCCGCAAGAACAGCTACGGTTCCCGTATTGAAGTTAATCTTTGGTTCAGAGGAGGCGGGCAATCTACTATTTCTCTGTCCGTAAAAGTCAACATCTCTTGGATTTGATGAGTAATTACTTCTATTTGAGCCTCTTCTCGGCCCTCTATTTGATGGTGGTCTATTCACAATAATTCTTTTGTTTTTGGTAAACCCATTGAAAAGTTCATCACTCTACAATTAGGGTTATAAGTCAATTCGCCATTTTGAAGCAAAAGTTTAATTAAACCTTCGATTTCTGATCCTATTTTCCGAAGTTCATAGTCATCTAAATCTTTACCTTTTCTTTCCAGTATCAATTGATTGAATTTCTTATTTATTTTGTTCAAAGAATCTTCGTTCCAAATAAATTCATTATCGGGATCTAAATCAAGAGTAAGTTTGTTGGGATGAAACTTTAATTCTTTATCAACAACTTCAGCAGTAAAAATTCTTACATGTCGAGTAGTTGATTTTAAAAGCATTTTTTCCATAATTTTGCGAAATAATCAACGAAAAAAACTATAATGTTCTAACTTTAATGTAGCTTATTAGTAAGTGTTACTTTATTTCTTGATTTAATAATGCGTGTTGTAATTGCTGGTGCAGGTTTAGCAGGTTTATCATGTGCTAAATATCTTGTCGATAATGGTCATATACCAATCGTTTTAGAAGCTAGAGATGTTTTAGGGGGAAAAGTTGCTGCATGGAAAGATGAAGATGGAGATTGGTATGAAACTGGTTTACACATATTTTTTGGAGCCTACCCAAATATGTTGCAGCTTTTTAAAGAACTAGACATTGAAGATAGACTTCAATGGAAAAGTCATTCAATGATTTTTAATCAACCATCCGAGCCTGGAACTTACAGTAGATTTGACTTCCCCGATATACCAGCTCCGGTAAATGGAGTTTCAGCGATATTAAGCAATAATGATATGCTTTCTTGGAATGAAAAAATTCTCTTTGGATTAGGATTAGTGCCTGCAATGTTAAGAGGCCAAAAGTACCTAGATAAATGCGATACTAAATCATGGACAGAATGGCTCAAAGAACACAATATTCCTGAAAGAGTCAATGACGAAGTATTTATAGCAATGAGTAAAGCTTTAAATTTCATAGGTCCGGATGAAATATCATCTACTGTTTTATTAACAGCACTAAACAGATTTTTACAAGAAAAAAATGGTTCGAAAATGGCATTCCTTGATGGAGCTCCTCCTGAAAGACTTTGCCAACCAATCGTTGAATATATCACCGCTCGTGGTGGAGAAGTACACATGAATAGTCCATTAAGAGAAATTAACCTTAATGAAGATAGCACTGTTAAAAGTTTTACTATCGCCTCTCTAAACCAAAAAGAAAAGAAAGAGATAACTGCTGATGCCTATGTTAGTGCAATGCCAGTAGATCTTTTTAAATTAATCATACCTAAACAATGGAAGGGGCTTGACACTTTTTCTAAATTAGATGGTTTGAATGGAGTACCAGTAATTAATATTCATTTATGGTTTGACAAAAAATTGACAGAGATTGATCATTTATTATTTAGCAGATCACCACTTTTAAGTGTTTATGCAGACATGAGTATTACATGCAAAGAATATGAAGATCCCAATAGATCAATGCTTGAACTAGTTTTTGCACCAGCAAAAGATTGGATCAACAGGAGTGATCAAGACATTGTTGACGCCACTATGGAGGAACTAAAAAAATTATTTCCTGCACACTTTATGGGTGATGACAAGACAAAATTAAGAAAATATAAAGTAGTCAAAACCCCAAGATCTGTTTATAAAGCAGTTCCTGGATGCCAAGAGTTTAGACCTAGCCAAAAATCTCCTATAAAAAATTTCTTCTTAGCTGGTGATTATACAATGCAAAAATATTTAGCATCTATGGAAGGAGCTGTTTTAAGTGGTAAATTGTGCGCGGAAACAATTAGTAAAGAGTATGCCAAAACCCCTCTAAATATTTCTTGAAAACATATTAAAGTAATCTTAATAAAGACCTAAACTTTTTGAAAAATTCAATTTCTCAACTAGATCAAGCATACGAGTTATGCCGTAAAGAAACCCAAAAGTGGGCTAAAACCTTTTACTTGGGGACTCTTTTACTACCACTAGAAAAAAGAAAAGCTATTTGGGCTATTTATGTATGGTGTAGGAGAACAGATGAAATAATGGATAGCATAGAAGCTTCTACTAAATCTCAAGATGAACTTTCCGAAAACTTAGACGCATGGGAAGAAAATACAAGAAATTTATTTAAAGGAAATATTAAATCTGAATTAGATGCAGTTCTGTCAGATACCATCGAAAAATATCCACAAAGTATTCAGCCTTATCTAGACATGATAGATGGTCAGAGAATGGATCTTAATAAATTTAGGTACAAAAATTTTGATGAATTAAAACTTTATTGTTATAGAGTTGCGGGTACTGTTGGTTTGATGACTCAGAATGTAATGGGTATTGATAGCGCTTATACATCAGCTCCATGGAGTGCCAAGCCTGACCCATCAGAATCTGCTATAGCTCTAGGAATAGCAAATCAATTAACTAATATATTAAGGGATGTCGGAGAAGATAGACAAAGAGGTAGAATTTATCTTCCACAAGATGATATTAAAAAATTCAATTATTCTGAAGAAGAACTTTTAGAAGGAAAAATAAATAATCAGTGGAGGGCACTGATGAACTTTCAATTAACTAGGGCTCGTGATTGGTTCCAAAAATCAGAAGATGGAATTAAATGGTTATCTTCTGACGCAAGGTGGCCTGTATGGACATCTTTAAGACTCTATAGAGGAATACTAGATTCTATTGAAAGGTTAGACTATGATGTTTTTAATAATAGGGCTTTTGTAAAAAATTCAGTAAAAGCTTTTGAAATTCCTATATCTTTTTTAATTTCTAGAATTAAGTAGTTAAACAGGTGTTTTCTGATTAGCCAACAAATCTTTTAATTTGGATAATTCTCCAGCCCACCTTGGATCAGGAGCCGCAAGGTTAGGAGCATCACTGTGAACAATTTTCTTAAAATCTTTCCTCTTCTTGTTTTTGTTTAGATTGCCGTTATTTCTTTTATGTGAAGCAGAATCTTTCTTCTCTGATAGCTCCACTCTTAATTTGGAACCGTTAAATTCAAAACCGTTTAATTTTTGAATTAGTAGATTTGCATTCTCTTCATTATTTGTTGTTGCGAAACCAAACCCCCTACATTCCTTAGTTTCCTTATCTAAAACTGCTTTAAATCTAATCGAATCAGAAACTGATTTTATAATAGTATCGAATTCTTTTGGATTAAATCCTTGTGGTAAGTTGCCAATGTAAATGCGAATGCCCATAAATTTTAAAAATGATTTTGAAGTCTGAACTTCTAAACAAAACTAAGCTATGTGTATTTAATCACATTTTGGCGCATTTTGTTCAATCCAATGCTTTGCTTTATAAATAGCTTCATCAAAATTATTCAATCTTTTATATGCGAGCTCCTTTGAAAGATACTTTAAAAGCTCTCCTAGTAAAGGTCCATCCTTTATTTTTAAATTTTTTTTAATCACATCGCCATTGAGTAAATTTGAGGGATGAAATAATTTATCATCCTTGTCACGCCATCTATTCAGCCAACCTAAGTGTAATTTTTGAGGTAAATAAAAAATAAAAGATGGGAGAAACATCTCTAATTCTTGATGTAATGTAAACCTTTCTAATTCATTTAATTTAGTGATATTTTTATTCTTCAACACAAAATGCCATTTTCTCAACAATTTAGTTTTTGCTATTTCAGCTTTACTAAATTTAAGTCTTTGTAGAGATACCACATCTAAAATTTGACCAATAAAAAATAATGGTAAAAATTTCTTTTTTTCTTCACTATTAAATACTCCATAATTAATTTTCTTTAAATCCAAAAAAAAAGAATCTTTATATAAATTTTCAGAACCCAATATATTTAATTTTTTGATCAACATTACTGCATCAAGAGCATTTACCCCATTTACTATTTTCTGTATTTCATAATTAATCCTCTCTTTGGCAACAAGATATAGTTTCTCTTTATTTTTTTTTATAAATTTAACTAGCTTAATATCAATTTTAAAATTCAATTCCGAAACAAATCGAAAACACCTTAAAATCCTTAAAGGATCATTCAGTAAATTTATTTCTGAATGTGTTCTAAGCAAAGAAATCTCTAGATCTTTTAAGCCATTTAATGGATCAAACAAACACTTCTTATCAAATAAAAAAGCAATTGAATTAATCGAAAAATCTCTAGAACTCAAATCTCCTTTTATCGTGGATGAAACCTGATTAGCAATATCAATATCAATATGATTAAGAATAATTCTTACCACTTCTCGTTCTTGATCTAAAATTATAAATTTTGATCCAACATTTTCTGAAATCTTTTTCCCAATTTCAATTGCATTTAAAGGGACAACAATATCAACATCTAACTCTTCAGTTACTCTTCCCAAAATAATATCTCTTATGTAACCACCAACCAAATATGATCCTTTAGGTAAAAAAGGTAGGACAAAATTCCAATTATGAATTTTTATACTTTTTTCTAATTCATTAACTATTAGTGTATGATCGGTGAGAACGTTACTATTCATTTTATTTATTATGTGCATATGCATCAACTGTAAATGGGTTGATAGATGTATCACTTATCATGATGTTGAGAATAATCATGGTGTTGATAATATTTGTGAAGTTCCGGATTTTACAGCAAAAAAACCATTCATTCATGTGAGTATTATAAAAGATGAAAATGGTGTTTACAAAACCGATTGGGACGTTCAATCTTGTGAAAGTTTTGCAAATGAATTTGGTAAATGGTCTAAATATAATCCAGGGATGGAATTACCTGTTTAAAGGTATAAATGACTGTTAATCAGGAACTAAGACAAAATTACACTACATTAGTAATTCATAGCACAGATAATTCTTTTGGCTTTGGATATAGAAAAAATAACAACCTTGCATCTGATGAATTATTGATAAAGAAATTTAATAATGACCTATGCAACAATTTAATTAATGATTTTAACAAATTCATTTCTAGAGAAAATTTAAAAAAAGTAAATAAGATATCAGTCAGCATAGGTCCAGCAAATTTCAATGCTTCGAGACTTATTGTAGTTTTAGCAAGAACCGTTGCACAACAAATAAATTGCCCTTTAGATAGTTTTAGTTCATTTGAAATAATGGCAAGAAGAATTGCATCAAAAAATGATATCTTTAGGAACAAAAAAACATTCTGGATTTACAAAAAATTAAAACGAAGAGGATTAATTGCAGGTAAATATGAAATTTGTCATCACGTACAAAAAAATACAGATTTATTCGTCCGAGAAATAGTTTCACCAAAAGTTATTAAAGAATTTAAGAGTAAAGAACTTTTTTTTGAAGCTAATTATGAGGATAAAGAGGATTTAAAAGAACTACTAGATTTATCAAATAAAAATTTATTAAATGGAAATATAAATTCATGGCATAAAGTTTTACCTCTTTACCCTATTTCTCCAGTAAACTAAATTTTCATCCAATTAAATTATTTATATTTTCTTGAAGAAGCATAGTTACAGAATTAAGCTCATCCCTTGATGAGCTTGTGGGGGGTTTAATCGGTTTTCCCACTTTAATAACTATTTTTGAAAATAAAGGAACACAGAATTTAAATCTCATTAATCTGTGTGAATTAACTATTGCAACAGGCAATAATAATTTTTGATTTTTAAAGGCTAATAATGCGGCTCCATGTTTTGGCTTATTAACTCTCCCATTTTTTTGACGAGTACCATCAATAAAAATTCCAATACTATTATTATTTGCTAATTTATTACATGCTGTTTTAATAGTATTTTTATCAACAATTCCCCTTTTTACAGGATACGCTCCACAAGCCTTGATAACAAATCCAAGGAAAGGGATCTTAAAAAGCTCTGCCTTAGCCATAAAAGATATATTGCAACCAAGGGCATGACCTAATAAAGGAGGGTCGAGTAAAGAGCCATGGTTAGAGACCATTATAAAAGAATCTTCTTGCGGAATATTATCTCTACCTATTAGATGACCTTTAAAAATAAATTTATAAATAGGTAATACAAAAAGTTTGCTAACTAATTCATAGATTAATTTTTGAACAATATCATTTTTCATACAAATTAATAAGATATTTGATCAGAAGAGGAAACTTGAGAAATTTTGACATCTTTCAGATGTCTTTTTACTAAACCACTTAGTACATTTGAGGGGCCAATTTCAACAACATGAAGATCACTATTATGTGCCATTAAGTCCATGGTTTCTCGCCATCTCACTCCATTGCACATTTGCTTTTCTAATCTTAGTTTGAGATGATTAGGATCGTTACAAAGTGAAGGTTCGTAATTACTTATGACAGGAAAAGAAGGATTTTTAAATTCAATCTTTTTTAAATAATCGGCAAATTTTGATGAGGGTTCATTCATAAATGGTGAATGAAATGCACCAGAAACGTTTAATTTCAAGAATCTTTTACAGGAAATTTCTCTCGATAAAATATCTAATGCTTCATTAGATCCTGATAAGACAACTTGTGAAGAGCTATTATCATTAGCGACAACAATATCATCAATTTTTTGTACTAAGGAATCAAGTTGATTTCTATCAAAACCAATTACTGCTGCCATGGATCCTTTCCCAGCATTGACCATTAATTGAGATCTTTCTTTTATTAGTGATACACAATCTTCAAATGAAAAAACATCCGCACAATATAATGCAGTGATTTCTCCTAGACTATGCCCAGCGACATAATTTGGTTTAAAACCATTAGCTTTTAGGGCATCTAATAAAATCGATTCAACTAAAAAAAGACAAATTTGTGTATTACTTGTATTATTCAAATCACAAAGTGAATTTGATGGTTGAGGATTTAACTCACAAATTTCAAATAAATTTCTTTGAAATATCCCAGAAGCATAATCAAACCTCTCCAATGTATTTGGTAAATTTTCAATTTGTTTTGCCATTCCAAGTTTTTGCGAACCTTGTCCAGGGAATACCCATGCAACTGTCATAATTTTCCTATTTTGTTTTTAACCCCATTTAATAAGGGCTGCACCCCAACTTAGCCCAGCACCAAAGCCACTTGTGGCAATAATATCATTTTGTTTAATTCTATTATTTTTAATTGCCTCATCCATCACTAGCGGAATTGTTGCTGCTGAAGTATTACCATATTTTTCTAAATTACTTAGTATTTTTTCTCTAGGAATTTTTAACCTCTCTCCTACAGAATCTAATATTCTTTGATTGGCTTGATGCAATACAAGCCAATCAACTTGATCAGAACTATAATTTGATTTTCTAAACAACTTTTTAAGAATTATCGGAACTTCTCTGACCGCAAACTTATAAACTTCCTGACCATTCATCTGAATTGGTGAAAAACCTCCACTTATAAAATCAATGTTATCAATTATTGAACCCTTATTATTTGTTGAAGGAAGATTTAAAAAAGAACCCCTTTCACCATCAGTTCTCATATCAAAACCTATTAAATTATCAAATTCGTTTGTGGCTTCAATTGCTAATGCACCCGCTCCATCTCCAAAGAGAATACAACTTCTTCTATCATTCCAATCAACAAAACTTGATAATTGATCTGCACCGATAACGATAGCCCTTTTAAAACTACCTCCTTTTAAGAATTTTGAAGCTGTGATTAAGGCGAACAAAAAACCACTACATGCTGCAGTTAAATCGAAAGCTACAGCATTATAGGCTCCCAATTTAGCTTGTATAGATGGCGCTGACCCAAACAAATCATGCGGGGTAGAAGTAGCTAAGAGAATTAAATCAATTGTTTTTATATCCCAATTAGCCATTTCAATAGCAGTTAGTGCAGCCTCATAACCCATCTGAGCAACATTATCTCCTAAACTAGAAATTCTTCTCTCAGAAATGCCAGTTCTAGATTTTATCCACTCATCACTAGTATCTACCTTTTGACTTATTTCTTGATTAGTTAGTATTTGATTGGGCACATAACTTCCACTTCCTTTAAATGAGACTCCAATCTGATTAAAATTTATTTCTTCCAAAAGAGTTTTTTAGTTACTTATATAAGTCAAACATAAATTTGACGCAATATGTTTTAGGAATTTAAAACTTGAAGCTTTTGAAGTTGATTTAAATTATCCATAACATTATGATTCACCGCGGAGTGAGCCAAGCGAAGAGCGCTAACAACTGATAGAGACTTACTGCTTCCATGGCCTATCACACAAATACCGTTTACCCCAAGCAATAAGGCACCACCATGTTCGGCATGATCTAACCTTTTCTTTATTCTTAGTAGATTACTTTTTAAAAAAGCTGAACCAACTTTTCCCCGCCTCCCTCTTGGAAGCTCAGATCTTAAAATATCTAACAAAACACCCCCTACAGACTCAAGAAATTTTAATAATATATTACCGGTGAAACCATCGCAGACGACTACATCAAAACTACCTGATAATACATCTCTACCTTCACAATTACCTCCAAAATCAAAACTTTTTTCATTAGATAATAATTCAAATGTTTTAAGAGATAAATCATTACCTTTACATTCTTCTTCTCCTATATTTAGCAGACCAATTCTCGGTTTTTTTACTTGTAAAACATCTTTTGCATAAATGTTACCTAGAAGAGCAAACTGATGTAGATAAGAGGGTTTACAATCGGTATTTGCACCAACATCTAAAACTAATACAGGACTAGTTTGATCTCTGGTCGGAAATAATGCACCAATAGCAGGTCTATCAATTCCTTTCAATCTACCAATTCTAAATATGGCAGAGGCCATCATCGCTCCAGAATTGCCAGCTGAGTAAACTGCTTGAGCTTTATTATTTCTTACTAAATCCATTGCAACATTTATACTTGCATTTTTCCTTTTTCTGACTGCAGTAGCTTCTTCGTTCATTCCTATGGGATCTCCACTATCTATTAATTCAAGACGATTATTTTCTATTTCTTTTTCGAGCAATTCGACTAGACCAATTTTTTCGGCTGAATTTTTAACTTTTTCAATGTCACCAACAAACTTTATGTTTATAGGAAATCTACTTATAGCTTCAAGACAACCCTCTAGTATTGGTCCTGGAGCATAATCCCCACCCATACCATCGACTGCGATCCAAATTCTATTTGATTGGGATTCCTCTTCCTTATCTAAAAAGTTATCGTTGTTTTGTAATCTTTTTAATGGGTCAAAAACTAATGGCTGTAATGTATTTTTAGCTAGTGAACTAGCATTTAAAACTACATTGCTAGCAGTATTGACAACGGATTCAGCGCTTGAAACTACATTACCCGCTACATTACCCGCCACATTACTAGCAACATTACTAGCTGTACTTACTACAGAACCAGCACCGGAAACTACATTACCCGCTACATTACTTGCCGTTGCGGCAGAATTAGCAGCGCTACCAACTATTGAAGTTACAGCCGAGTTTCTTTTATACCAAATAACTAATCTTCTGATAGCTCTGGGCTTATTAATTTTATGTCCAGTTTCTTTCCCCATTTACTTACCATCGAAAGGAGCAATATCAACAATCCTTTGAAAAAGATATCCTGTGCCTCTTGCTGTTAATATCAATTCAGGATTTGCTGGATCAGCCTCTAGTTTTGATCTTAATCTTGATATATGAACATCTACTACTCTTGTATCTACATGTCTCTCAGGTGTATATCCCCAAACCTCTTTTAAAATTTCTCCTCTACTAAAAGGCTCGCCTGACCTACTTACCAAAAGCTCTAAGAGACTAAATTCCATACCAGTTAATCTAATTCTCTCATCACTTTTAAAAACTTGTCTTCGATTTGTATCAATTTTTATATCAGTGACCAAAATTAATCCTGAATTAGGCATTCCAGGAATTTGTTCTTTGTCAATTCTTCTTAGAACGCACCTAATTCTAGCTTCTAATTCCTTTGGACTGAATGGTTTTACAACATAATCGTCAGCACCTAATTCTAAACCTGTTATCCTATCAGCAACATCTCCTAGTGCAGTTAACATAACGATTGGAACATCAGAATCTTTTCTTAATTCTTGACAAACTCCATAGCCATCTAATTTTGGCATCATGACGTCAAGAACTACTAAATCGGGATCATAATCTTTAAATAGCTTTAGTGCTTCTTTTCCATCACTTGCAGTTACAACTTTGTAGCCAATCATGGAGAGGCGCGTCTCAAGAATTCTTCTAATACTTGCCTCGTCATCTGCAACGAGAATTGTTTCTTTAGTTTGACTAGATAGAGCCATTTGTTTCTATTAGCTAATCAGTAAGAGAATTAATTATTAACCTAATCTAACTTGTAGAGGGGCAATATCCCAAACATTATAGTTCAATTAATTTATTCAAAACTAAATGTCTAGCAAATTATCGACTTTTATTTGTCAAAATTGCGGAACTGAAACCTCTCAATACTTTGGGAAATGCCTTAATTGCAACTCATGGAATTCCATTGTTGAAGAAATTAAAAGCAAGAGATTTAAATATCAAGAAATTAAAAATAATAAGAAAGCTATACCTTTTCATGAAATTTCTTCTAAGAAAATATCAAGATTTACCAGTGGCTTTAAGGAATTTGATCGAGTTCTTGGAGGTGGGATAGTCCCTGGATCAGTTGTTTTACTTGGAGGAGAGCCTGGTATAGGTAAGAGCACAATAGTTCTTCAATCAGCAGGGAAAATATCTCACAGTGAGAAAGTTTTATATATAACTGCAGAAGAATCTTTAGAACAAGTAAAAATTAGATGGGAAAGATTAAATCAAAAAAGTATTGATTTAAAGATTTTTGCGGAGACTAATTTGTCCCTAATTATTGAAGAGATTAAACGCGTAAAACCCAGTTTTGCAATAATTGATAGTATTCAAGCAATCCATAATCATGAGATGGAAAGTTCGCCTGGTTCGGTTTCTCAAGTTCGAGCATGTTCATCTGAATTGCAAAATCTTGGCAAAGACAATAATATTGCGCTTCTAATAATTGGTCATGTAACCAAAGATGGTGCTTTAGCTGGTCCAAAAACTCTTGAACATTTAGTTGATGTAGTAATAAACTTTGAAGGAGATAATATTTCCTCACATAGATTACTAAGAAGTATAAAAAATCGATTTGGATCGACTTTTGAAATTGGAATTTTTGAAATGATTGGAGAGGGCTTAAGAGAGATAAAAAACCCAAGTTCAATATTTACTAATAAAGAAAACATTGCAGGTGTAACGACCACGATAACTAATGAAGGCACTCGCCCATTCGCAGTAGACATACAAGCACTAGTAAATAAAACTTTCTACAGTAACCCGAGACGAACTACAACAGGAATAAGCATTAACAGGTTACATCAAATATTAGCTGTTATTGAAAAACACGTAGGCATTAAATTATCTGAATTTGATTGTTATATTGCTACTGGAGGTGGATTTGAGATTAATGATCCATCTTCTGACTTAGGAGTAGCAATATCAATAATATCCAGTTTAAAAAATATCCCTCCTTTGGCGAACAGCTCATTTATTGGAGAATTGGGTTTAAGCGGTCAGGTTAGAAAATCGAATAACCTTCGAACAAAAATTGAAGAGGCCGCAAGACTAGGAATCAAAAATATAATAGTGCCAAAATTGGAGGAGGATTTAAATAATCATTTTCAAAAAATAATCAATATTAAAGAAATTTCCAATATTCAAGAAGCAGTTGACTACTCTTTATCAGATTAAAAATAAATATTAGAGGTACATATCGATTGAGCTTCTCCCAGAGTTTTTCAGCCAATTTTCAATATCAAGATAGCCGCCAGGATATAATCTCACTGCTTTAGACCAAACTTCAGCAGCTTTATCAAACCAGATATCTCTCTGATCCAAATCACCGCTTTGTTCCGCGTATCTTCCCCTTTTTTCATAAATTAAACCTATATTTTTAAGACATGAAGGCTGTTTAGGATTTTCAGCTAATGCTTTTTCATAAGTTTCAATAGCTAAATCCTCTTCACCGTTACTCATATATATTATTGCCATATTTTTAAGAGTTTCTCCTCTATCAATTTTATTTTCTTCAAGCAGTAGACTCTCTTTGTAATAATCTAATGCTTCTGAATAATCACCATTATTTTGAGCAGCTAATCCATCTCTATAATATATGTATGCCTTTTTTTCCTTCTCTGCAATAGGCATTATTTTGACTATAGATTCGGCAATTACAGTAAAAGCTTTATCAATAAAATTGTCTCTGTTCTGATTGCTAGGCACTGCTTTAAATCTAATGGAATTAATATAGTAATTTAGAAAATAACTATTTAAAAAGTCTATTACATTTATTATTATAGTTAAAAATAAAGTCAAGCATAAATTTGCTTTTAAAGTGAAAATATGGAAAGCATTCAATTAAGCATTACAGGAATGAAGTGCGGAGGTTGTGTTAGTACCGTAGAAAAAATATTAAATAATTCTGATGGTATTGAAAATGTTTCTGTTAACTTAATAACTGAAAGTGCATATTTTGAAATTACCCAGAAACATATAGAAATAGAAGAAGTTCTAAAAACTCTAAAAGAAAATGGTTTCCCATCAAAGATTTACATAAATGATTTTTCAAAAAAAATAAATAAGGCAGAATTAGAAAAAAAAAAGAAGTGGAATAATCAATGGAAAAAACTAACTTTTGCTTTATTACTTTTATTATTTTCAGTTTTAGGTCATCTAGCAGAAGGAAGATATATAAATTTTCCGATATTAGGTAATATATTTTTTCATGCTTCATTAGCAACATTAGCTCTACTATTTCCTGGCAGAGGAATAATTATTAATGGGTTTAAATCATTTATTAAGAACCGTCCTGATATGGATTCTCTAGTAGCTCTTGGAGTAACTAGCGCATATATAACAAGTCTTCTATCCCTAATATTTCCTGCCACTGGTTTTCCTTGTTTTTTTAATGAACCAGTTATGCTGTTAGGTTTCATATTGATTGGGCGTTTCTTAGAGGAAAGAGCAAGATACCAAACTGGTTCATCCATTGGAGAGTTATTAGATCTTCAACCTGAAATGGCAAATATCTACACAAAAGATAATCAAATTAAATCAATAAGAGTAAACACGTTAAGACCTAATCAAGAGATTCAAGTTTTAGCAGGAGACAGAGTACCTGCTGACTGCATTGTTACTCAAGGTAATTCATATGTTGATGTTTCACATATCACTGGAGAATCGAAACCTATCGAGGTAAAAGAAGGAGAAAATCTATCTAGTGGGTCTTTAAATCTTAATTCAACTCTTAAACTTAAAGTACAAAAGGTAGGAGGAGATTCTTCTCTTGCAAAACTAGTAAATCTTATTGAGTCTGTAAACGCTAGAAAACCTCGCATTCAAAGAATTGCTGATGAAGTTGCAGGCAAATTTGCTTACTTTGTACTTATTTTTGCGACTTTAACCTTTTTCTTTTGGTGGAAGGCGGCAAGAAACATTTGGCCAGATTTATTAAGTCATAATCATCAATTCATCACTCATTCAAGCCATACACTGCATAGTTCGCTTGGTAGTAATGCTGAGAATTTCCTTAGTTTAGCCATTCAATTGTCAATTGCTGTTTTAGTAATAGCTTGTCCTTGTGCATTAGGTTTAGCCACCCCAACTGTAATAACTGTCGCATCAGGTAAAGCAGCAAAAAAGGGAGTTTTATTTAAAGGAGGGGACAAAATAGAGATGGCTTCAAAAATTAATTATATTATTTTTGACAAGACAGGTACATTAACAAAAGGTAAGCCTTTCATCGTTGATTATAAAAATAATGATGATCATTCTTTTTTATTAAGAATAGCTGCCAGCTTAGAAAAGGAAAGCAGACATCCAATCGCAGATGCGTTGATTCAAGAAGCAAAAAAACAAAATTTAAGTTTATTTCCAATAAAAAAAATTGTCACTCATTCAGGCCGAGGTATTTCTGGAGAATTAGAGTCAATTGACGGGCTTATTAATATTGGAAATATTGAATGGCTAATCAGTAAAGGAATAATTATTGATAGTGATGCAAAAAAAGTAATTGAAAATGAAGAGACAAAAACGAACACTATTATTGGAGTAAGTATGAAAGATAAGTTATTAGGCTTTATCTTCCTAGGAGATTTACTCAGAGATGATTCAATTAAAACAGTCCAAAATTTAAGAAAAAACAAATTTAAAATTAATATTTTAAGTGGAGATAGAAAACAAACAGTTTTAGCTTTGGCAAAAAAAATTGGTTTTAAAGAAACAGAAGTAAAATGGGATCTTCTTCCTGAAATGAAGCTAAAGACTATAGAAAATTTAAAAATTGATAATAAAGTAGCAATGATTGGTGATGGTATTAATGATGTCCCAGCCTTAGCATCGTCAGACTTAGGAATTGCGGTGGGATCAGGGACTCAAATAGCCAAGGCAAATGCAGATGTAGTATTGATGGGAGATCAACTAAATGGATTAACCTACGCCTTAAATCTTGCAAAAAAAACTATAAGAAAAATAAAGCAAAATCTAACATGGGCTTTTGGTTACAACTTACTAGCTATACCTCTAGCGGCCGGTATTTTGTTCCCTAAATACGGTATTCTTCTAACTCCCTCAATAGCAGCATTATTGATGGCTATTAGCTCTATTACAGTTGTAATTAATGCTTTATCTTTGGATTAAATGAAAGGGAAATTTATCGTTATTGAGGGCATTGATGGATGTGGTAAAACTACCCAAATAGATGAACTATCTAGATGGCTTCCTAATAGTGGTCTAATAAAGAAAGGGTCTCAATTAATCACAACTAGAGAACCTGGAGGCAGTCTTTTAGGGAAAAAACTTAGAGGACTGATTCTTGATAATAATGAAAACAACAAGCCTTCATCTCTTGCAGAATTATTGCTTTATTCAGCGGATAGAGCTGAACACGTTTCCAAAATCATTTCACCCGCTTTAAATAATAATAATTGGGTAATAAGTGATAGATTTTCCGATTCCACACTGGCTTATCAAGGTTATGGAAGAAATATAAATTTAGAAATAATTAAAAATATTGAATCTATTGTGTGTCAAGGAGTATCTCCAGATCTTACTTTCTTCTTAGAAATTTCTCCAGAAGAGAGCATATTCCGAAGAAAGAATGAAATTCCAGACAGAATAGAATCAGAAGGTATTAGATTTTTAGAAAAAGTAAATGAAGGCTTCAAACTAATTGCCAAACAAAAAAATTGGAAAGTAATATCTGCTTCACAAAATATTAAAACAATTTCTAATCAAATTAAAGAGACTTTGCTAAATAATTTTTCTAATAACAAATGATTGAGGTTAAAAAAAATAACTTTTTCTTGAATGAAGAAGTCAATATTATTCTTAAGAACATAATAAAAAACAAATCATTTGCTAATGGTTATATATTTTATGGTGCAGAGGGATTAGGCAAAAAGAAAACTGCTCTTCAATTTATAAAAGAGATTTTCAAACAGTCTTCACCAAGCGTAAATGTTGATGAGAAAATCACAAACAATAATCATCCTGATTTTTTAATTATTGAACCTGATTCTCTTTTGGCAACAAAAAGTTCAGGAAGTGTCGATCTTGAAAAAACAATAAAAAGTGGATCAGAGATTATTAAAATTGCTCAAATACGTAATATCAAAACTTTTCTTGGTCAAAAATCAATTAACTCAGAAAAAAAAATTGTTTTGATTATTGATGCACACCTCTTAAACGAAGCAGCATCAAATTGCCTTTTAAAAACCTTAGAAGAACCTAGCAATGGCATTTTTATTTTACTAACATCTAAATTAAACCTTCTATTAGATACGATCATTTCAAGATGTCAAATCATCAGATTTCGATCTTTTTCTAGTAAACAAATAAAGTCAGTTTTAAAAGAATATTTAGATACTTCTAAATCAGAGATCAATACCAAATTAAAATTTGAAGATTTAATTAACTCTGCAAATGGATCTCCAAATCAATTATTGAAAAATATTGAGATTTGGAACGATTTTTCAGATGAAATTATAAGTAAATTGGATTCTCCAATTAAAAATAATCTGCAAATATTAGAAATCTCTAAATCAATATCTGAAAAATTAGAAATTTCTCAACAAATTTGTTTAGTAAATTTAATTCAAACAATTTGGTGGAGAAAAACAAAAAATAGCAGTTTAGTTAAAAAACTTGAAAACTTAAAATACCTCTTAAGAAAAAACATTCAACCAAGGTTGGCATGGGAAATAGCTTTTTTAAAAATTTCAGTAGAAGATATATGAGATTAATCTACTGCAGAATTTATCAAGTCAGGATTTCTTGCTTGAATGAAATCTTGTTTTGCAGCTGCAACTTGAGAACCTAGAGGTAATTCAAGACAATATCCCGCTCCGTAAACAGTTTTTATATAAATTGGCTTTCTTGGATCAGGTTCAAGCTTTGTACGTAAGTGTCTAATATGAACTCTTATAGTCTCAATATCATCGTCGGGTTCGTATCCCCATACCTCTTTAAGAATCAATGCAGGGGAAACAGTTTGACCATGTCTTTGTAAAAGACAATGTAGTAATTCAAATTCAAGATGCGTTAATCTTATAGGAGATTCAAACCAAATAGCTTCAAATCTTTCAGGTACTAGAGTTAGAGGACCATAATTTAAAATCTCTTGTTGATTACTGGAATTCAATTGTGCCCTATTTGTTCTCCTTAATAAGGCTTTTATACGTACATGTAATTCCTCTAAGTCAAATGGTTTAGTAATATAATCATCTGCTCCAGAGTTAAATCCAGTAACTTTATCTTTCAGTCCACCTAGGGCAGTGATCATCAAAATTGGGATATTAGATGTTCTTTCATCTCTTCTGAGTCTCTGGCATAAAGTTAAACCATCAACACTTGGTAACATTAAATCTAAAAGTATTAAATCTGGTGAATATTGAAGAGCTAGTGCTTGCCCTTTAATTCCGTCTTCAGCCTTTTGGACATCAAAACCAGAATGCTCTAAATGCCTAGCTACCAAATCACGCATATCGCGATCATCTTCAATTAATAAAATTGAAACTTTCATATCCTTAGACTATTTAATTAAATTTTGTAATATTCTCTCAAGATTTTAGATAGACTGCAGATTTAATGTAAACAATTTATTAATGAGATTTATCAATAAACTCAGCTACGGCAAGGTATTAGAAGAAAATTACAATTTTTCTTTAAAAGTGAAATTTTATAATTTCTTTCGATTTTATTAACTTTTTTTTAATAATCAGAAGATTTTAAAAAAAATAAGTAGTGAATTTATAAAAAATTAAATTGCAATATTAATCAGATATGTTCCTAATCCTCCTAACACAGATTATTTTTGGGCGTGAAAGCTAAAATAGTACCTATATTAAAAAAAATCTATATTTTCATGAAAAAGAAATCACTTATCTATTCCGATTTATCAAAAAATCAACTAGAAAAACTTAAAGAATTATATGTTCAAACAAAAATTGAATCTATGAGTCATAAAGAACTCAAACAATATGTACTTGATATTATTTCTCATCAAATTAATGACACTATAGACAAGGAAGAAGAAATGGAAGCTTGGAGAGAAATGTCAGATTTCTTTGGAGAAAAATTTGAAGCAATCATTCAAGAAATACAATTAAAATATAGCGAAGATAAAAATTATATTGAGACAGAAATAGATCCGCAGAAACAAAGACAGGAATTACTTGAAAGGAATAACCCTGATCATGATAAAAAAGATATGTGGGATGACTAAGATTTTTTAAATGTTGTAATTCAAAAGAAAGAAAGAGAGAAAGAAAGAAACAAAAAAATATCTATTTTTTTTAAGAACGTAAAAATTAATTAATGAACTTATTTAATGTTGATATAGGTAATTCATAAATGTTCTGATTACTGTTATTAAAACAAGCAATTTTAATATATAAAAGATAATTATATAGTCTTTAGTTAATTATACTTTATGTTCTATATACTGTTATTATTAGTATAAACAATTTGCTTTATTAAATAAAAAAGTCACCTTCATTAGGGTGACTTTCGATAACTTTTTGAAATATATAAACTCTCCGGGCGATAGTCGAGGCAAGGTTTGTTGAAGTAAGTTGACTGCTGTTGAAGTAATAAAAATGAAAAATTTGGAAAAATGACCCATTTTTAACCCCTTTTCAAATTCATTATGAACCTTCAAAATCGTCATTTTTTGAGCATCAAAGAAGTATCAAACCTAATTGGAATTTCTGTTTCAACTATCAATCGAGGAGTAGAAAAAGGAACATTTCCGCCAAAACATAAATTATCTGCTCAAAGAATTGGTTTTCTTAAATATCAAATTGATCAGTGGATTGATGGAAAAAGAGATAATTTTTATCTTTAATAACTTTTCAAAGAATCCTCAAAATGAAAATGGAATCTTATCAGTTCTGTCAGAACTAATAAGATATACAACCAAAAAAAATTCACAACCCATGACCTTTTTTTTAGTCATTGTAGGAATTGCAATTTGCTGGATTGCCTATAAAAATGACACTTTAAACTTTAAATATTATTTGAGATTCTGGAATAAGTCCTTTGATTTCAAAGGTAATATCAATAGAAAGCAATATTGGATTACTCAGGGATGGTCTCTAGTAACTTTGATTTTTTTAGTGTTAATAGGTCTAAGCATTTTTTATGATACAGGGATGAAAGTACCGAAATATAATTATTGGGATGAATTTATAGGTTATAGGTATCCATTTGAATTTATTAGAGGAAACTTTGGTTTAAGGGAGTTCATCGGTATATCATTTTATTCATGGGTCATAGTGTCTTTCATACCTAGTTTATCTTTACAGATTCGTAGATTAAGAGACGCTGCTAGAAACCCTTTGTGGATTCTTATCAGTTTTGTTCCGTTTCTCGGAGGAATTGTATTATTAATTTTCTATCTGAGTCCATCAAGAAAAAAAAGATTACCTATGACATTGCAAAACAGACTTTCTGAAGTAGAAGATTTAATAAAAAAAGGCACTATCGATGAAGAGGAATATAAACATATGAGAAAAAAAATACTAACAAAATATGTGGATTAAAAAAGACCCCAAGCAGCATGACATCGCATGAAGTCTCTTAACGTTAATTGAACTCCCCGGGCGGGAGTCAGGTTGAGTCTTAGATGACAGTTATGACGTGCTTTGACCTAACAAATTTTAAAAAAAGTATATTTTAGACGAAGAAAAGACGAAGATTTTTCAAAAAATTTATATTTTATACTTCTTTCATAAAAAAAGATCCCTTGTGGGATCTATTGAGTTGGAATGAACCTGAAAATGAACTCCCCGGGCGGGATTCGAACCTGCGACCAATCGATTAACAGTCGATCGCTCTACCGCTGAGCTACCGAGGAATATAAAATGAATTTAGCTCTTTAAAGTGCCTTATGACAAGTAAAAGATTTAATTATATTGAAATTTTGATGGTTCTTGCCAGTTAGATAAAAATCCATTTTTCAACTCTGCTACTGCATCAGCATAAGTCAATTCTTCATAACGATGAGTAATCCACAGAGCAGATAGAGGTTTTTCATAATCACTTGTAAGATCTTTAATAGTTTTTAAAACTTTTAATTGGCTAGTTTGATCAAGCAAAGCTGTAGGCTCATCCAAAAGAATAAAATTTCTATTACTTATAAGAGCGCATGCAATTGTTAAGCGTTGTTTTTGTCCTCCGCTTAGAGTATGAACTGGCCTTTTTTCAAAACCAGTCATTCCAACCTTATTAAGCACATATTCAATTTTTTTCTTAATTTCACTTTGACTTATATTTTGATTAATATTTATCAGCAGTTCACTTCTGCAATTTGGCATCAATATTTGATGATCAGGGTTTTGAAAAACCATGCCAATATTTGCTTTAGAATAAATGACTCCATTTTTTGGTTGGATTATTCCATTAATTAATTTTAAAAGAGTACTTTTTCCGCTCCCATTTTTACCTACGACCATCCAAAATCCTGGTTTTTTTATTGAGAAGTTACATTTAAAAATTAAATTTTCTTTTTTCCCAGGATATGAAAAAGAAACATCTTTGAATTTTATATAAGGTAATTCATTTTCAAGAGAATCTCGCATTAATTCTATCAATCTATATTGAGAGAAAATCCAGGTCTTTTAGCTCCTCCTGCTACTGAAGATTTTTCATATATCTGGACAGAAATAATTTCTTTAGTTCTGACAGCAATTAATTTATCTTGCACTTTGTCACACCTTAATTCAATCAAGTTTGACGAGTCTAAATTTTCATTCATAAAACTTTTTATTTCATCATAAATTCGTTTAACATCATCTAATTCTTTCTTCTGAATTGAAAGTGGAAAAGGAGAATATCTTAAACTTAGTTCAAGCGAATACATAATAACTATAAAAACTACTTTTTATAATAGTAAATATTTTTACTCAGAAAGTTGTTTTAAATTAAATTATTTTGAGAAAATTATATAAAAGCACTTTAAATACAATTAATATATATTTAGAAGATTTTATTTTGCAATTAAAAAAATCATTTCATGGAAATAGCAAATGATATAACATCTCTAGTTGGAAATACCCCGTTAGTCAGATTAAATCGAATCAGAAAGCATTTTAATTCTTATCCAGAAATAATAGCCAAATTAGAAAGTTTCAATCCATCAGCATCCGTTAAAGATCGCATCGCTTATTCAATGTTATGTAAAGCTGAAGAAGAAGGATTGATAACGCCAGATAAAACAACGTTAATTGAAGCAACAAGCGGGAATACTGGCATTGCATTAGCAATGGTCGCTGCTGCAAAAGGCTATAAATTGATATTAACTATGCCGGATACGATGAGTATTGAGAGGAGGGCAATGTTGAGAGCATATGGAGCTGAATTACAGTTAACGCCTGGGGAAGAAGGAATGAAAGGAGCTTTAGATTTAGCTAATGAGTTGTCTTCAACCATTGCAAATAGCTATCAATTTAATCAATTTGAAAACTTTGCTAATCCAGATATTCATGAAAGAACAACGGCACAAGAAATATGGACTCAATCCAATAACAATTTAGATGGACTAGTTACAGGAGTAGGAACAGGAGGAACAATCACTGGTTGCGCACGTTTCTTAAAAAAAGTTAATCCTAATTGCAAAATTTATGCTGTAGAGCCCAAAAAAAGTGCTGTGATTTCCGGAGAAAAAGCAGGGTCTCATTCGATTCAAGGAATTGGAGCAGGTTTCGTGCCGAAAGTACTGAATACTAAATTAATTGATGAAATTATAAAAATAGATGACGATGAAGCATTTTATTATGGGCGTTTATTAGCTCGATTAGAAGGCCTTTTATCTGGCATAAGTAGCGGTGCAGCTCTAGCAGCAACAATTAAAATCGGTCAAAGGAAAGAACTAATTAACAAAAGATTGATAGTTATTCTTCCAAGTTTTGGTGAAAGATATTTATCAACAGCAATGTTTGAATCTAATACTTCAATTCAAGCCAGAAAAGATGGTTATCTTTAATCCATAATTTATAAAAATGGAAAAAAATTTATATGAAGAATTAGGCCTTAAAACAAATGCAACCAGAAGTGAAATCAAATCTTCATATCGCTCTTTAGTAAAGCAACATCATCCTGATAAGGGAGGGAAAAAAGAACGATTTCTTGCAATCCAAAATGCCTGGGAGACTCTAAATGACCCTATCAAAAAAGAACAATATGATAGAAGTTTTGTCTCTTCCAATTCATCATTTGATTCATTAAATGAAAATTGGGAAAAAAAAATTAATTCAAAAAAATATAATTCATCAGTTAAAGACAAAGAAGTTGAAACATGGATTAAAGAAATTTACACTCCAATCAATAGATTAATTAGTCAAATAATTAAACCTTTGAACAACGAAATAAAAGAACTATCTGCAGATCCATATGATGACCAACTAATGGAAAATTTCTGCAGTTACATAAATCTTTCACAAAAGAAAATAGAAAAAGTCGAAAAAATTTATAACAAAAAAATAGTTCCAAAGTCTATTTCAGCTTTAGGCCTCGATCTTTATCATTGTTTTTCACAAGTTAAAGATGCACTATCAGAATTTGATAGATATACACAAGGATATGTAGATAATTACTTATTTGATGGTAAGGAAATGTTCAAAGAAGCAAAAAGAATCCAATCAAAGATGTCTACAGAGAAAAAAAATAAAAACTTTTAGATAAATACTTTATTGCAAGTATTCTTTAAGTTGTTCTAATTTCAACCAAACATCTGGAACAGGTCTGCGCCATCGAATCTGAGCATATTCGTCTTTAACTGAGAGAATCTCTCCAGGACCTTCAAACACATAATTAGGTAAATCATGATCACTAGCTAGAGCCTCGATACTTTTTATATAATTTTCTCTATCGACAAAAACTAAGCTTCCTTTCTTGAGAGGTTTTTTTGGGATAGAATCTGTCATAGTAAATTCAAGAAAGTTATTTGAAATTTATTATACAAAAACTTGTTTAAAAAATATTGAAAAAAATTTATAACGGAATAATAATTACAAACGTCTAAAAAATTTAATAGCCTTAAAGGATAAACATTAATATGATATGCGTCTTTTACTACTTGGCTGTACTGGATTTGTTGGGAAAGAATTAGTTCCAACACTACTCAATGAAAATCACGAAATATGCATTGTAAGTAGAAAACCCATTAGTAAATTAAAAGTTGATTTAGATTTCAATAAGTTTAAGTTTTTTCAAATAGATTTATCAAAAGAAAAAAACTGGAACAACGAAAATCTTCTAAATACTTTAAGAGAGACCGATGGAATTATTAACCTGATGGGAGAACCCATAGCAGAAAAAAAATGGACTGCTGAACAAAAACAGGAGATTGAAAATAGTCGTATTAACACCACAAAATTTATGATGAAGACCCTTAAAAATTTAAAAATAAACCCAAAAGTCATTATAAATGGATCAGCAATAGGTTATTACGGAACAAGTTTGTCTGGTGAATTCACTGAAAATAGTATTGTAGGAAAAGACTTTTTAGCTAATCTTTGCAAACAATGGGAAGCTGTCGCTACTGAAAAACCATTTTTCTCAAGGTTAGTTATTTTTAGAATTGGAATAGTTCTTGAGGCAGATGGAGGAGCATTAGGAAAAATGCTACCTATATTTAAAGTTGGATTAGGTGGACCAATTGGAGATGGTAAGCAATGGATGAGCTGGATTCATAGAACTGATTTATGTGCATTAATTACTCAAGCATTAGTTGATAAAAAGTATTCGGGAGTGTTTAATGCTGTTGCACCAAATCCAGTATTAATGAGAGAATTTTCTCAGACTTTAGGCAAATGTCTGAATAGACCTAATTTACTTCCAGTGCCTGGAGCGGTTTTAAAAATATTGTTAGGAGATGGAGCAAAAGTTGTATTGGAAGGACAAAAAGTAATAAGCAGTAAAATCAAAAATTATACTTTTAAATATCCTCTTCTTGAGAAAGCAATTTACGCCTCCACCAAGAATTAATACCGTTTACTAAAGCACCAATAATAAGAATTGTTATCAATGGAACTACAAGAGGATTCCAAACTATTTGAATAAAATTAATAAAAATAAATATGCCATTAAATTGCATGATGATTGCAAAAATAAAAAAAATTGCAAAAAAAATGACTGTAAATAAATTTATTAATAACAAATTATCAATAATTTGTTTTAACTTATTTTGATTATTCTCCTTAGTCATTTTTTATAACAATATTCATGTCATCAACCATTTTAAGACAAGCTTTGTTTTCACCCAGTCTTTTTTTTGCATTTTCATTACATGAGATCATAAACTTCTTATTCAGCTGTATAAGATATATTATTTTTATGATCAATTTTATTGTCTGATTGATTTGATCATTCTTGTCTTTATAATTAGTGGCACAAAAAACATATTTTCCAAGCAAACGTCTTTGCGCTTCTGCAAAAGTTTTTGTAAATTGTGGACCTTTACCTTCAATCTGAATAACCGGTTTGCCTAATCCAATTGCTTGCTCTGCAGCTGTTCCTGCCATGCTGATACAGCATCTACTTTTCAATAATATTTTGTCAAAATTGTTCCAATATATATTTACTTCTAAAAATTTATATTGGAATTTAAAGAGATTATTGTCTTTTATATTTTCTATTTTTAACCATCCTCTTTTTTGAAATATCTCCTTTATTTTTAATGAAGATAGAGCATTAACTATTGCAAAATTAAACTGAATTTTTTGAAAATATCTTAAATCTGACAATGCCTCTAATACTTCTAAAATAAAAACAAAATTATCTAAAATCTCAGGGAATCTACTTCCTGGAAATAATCCAATACTAAATTCAGCTTTATAAAATTCTTTGTTTCTAGGAAAAAACTTATCCATAAATGGGTTGCCTAAAAAAGAAACTTTCTTTTTTAATTGCAATGTTAAATCATCAGCTGTAAGAGAATCTCTCGCGTATATTTTTTTTGCTTTTTGTGAGAGCAAGAAAAATTTAGAAGGCCATGGTAATTTCAACCTCCCCTCATAATGGCTGGAATAAGCAACTAGATATGTAAAAAAATCTTTCTTACAAACCCATGCAAAAAAAACTGGCACAATATCTCCAACTACAAAAAAATAATCATATTTTTTTCTTATTTTAAAAGTTAAATATAATCTTTTTAAGACATAAAATATTTCTCCTCCTAATATCTCAGTAAGTCTTCCTTTAAAAGAATTATAGCCAATCCCTCCAGTTCTAAATTCTTTAGTTTTACCGATAATCTTAATTTGTTCTTTTTCGTAATGGGTTCCCATACCAACAATTGGCAAAGCATGAACAGAATAACCACTTTTTACGAATTGCTTAGCCATTAGACTGCCAGATAGATCTTCTCCATGCCCATTACTTAATATTAAAATCTTAAACAATTTAGAATTCCAACCATTTTTTTACTTTGGTTAACTCAGGCCAATCTGGATATCTACTTAAACCGTCTTCAACAGATTCTTTCAACTCACTTTTCACATCTGGCATCATCATAGACATTTTTTTTATTAACTCAATATGATCCCTAACACCTTTATTATTGGTAGCTAATAGAGCTAAAGACAAATTCATTCTTGCTTGTGGATCTTGCTGATTTAATCGAACAGCTTGTCTGGCAGCTGACAAAGCTTCTTCATTATTTTTCAAAAGTAATTGAAGCCATGATAAACAAGTCCAAGCAGCAAAATGATTTGGAATTTGCTGTATAATTTTTTGAAAATCTTGAACAATTGGAATTAAATCTTGCCCTGCTTTATATCTTGATAAAGCTGCATTAAAATCCTCTTCGATGGGATTAATTTCGTTATTCATTATTTATTACACTGCAAAAGAGCTTCCGCAACCACAAGTTTGAGAGGCATTGGGATTTACAAAATTAAAGCCACCTCCAATTAGTTCCTTACTAAAATCTAATTGCATTCCATAAATATATAAAAGACTTTTAGGATCACAAACCACTTGAAAGCTTTGATCAGCTTTTAATGAATAATCATAAACTTTGTCATCAGGATTTATTTCTTCAGTTCCTATAAAATCCATCGTATAACTCATCCCACTACAACCGCCTGATCTTACTCCTACCCTTAGTGCTTTTTTATCACTTTGGCCCTTCAATAAATTTGAAATTTGTTCTATAGCATCATTCGTAATTAAGATACCTTTGCCATCATCAGAATTTTTAATTTCCTGTTTAACTTCTAAATTTTCCATAAACAAGGGATTTCTACTACTTATAATATAAAAACTTAATCAATAGGATGCATAGAACAAACGTTATCCAAACTTGATTTGTTATAATTATAAGAAAAAGTGAAAATCGCAATAGTTGGTTCTGGATTAGCTGGTCTTACAGCGGCAGTCAATTTAGTTGATGAAGGGCACGAAGTAGAAATTTTTGAGAGCAGGTCATTTTGGGGAGGTAAAGTAGGAAGTTGGGAAGATAAGGATGGGAACCACATAGAAATGGGTTTACATGTATTTTTTTACAATTATGCAAATCTTTTTCAATTAATGAAAAAAGTGGGAGCTCTAGACAATTTACTTCCGAAAGATCATACTCATCTATTTATTAATAATGGTGGTAATTTAAAATCTTTAGACTTCAGATTCCCTTTAGGTGCTCCATTTAACGGACTTAAAGCTTTTTTTACCACCGAGCAACTTACTTGGGTAGATAAATTCAGAAATGCCTTAGCTTTAGGGACAAGCCCAATAGTTAGAGGATTGATAGACTATGAAGGCGCAATGAAAATAATTAGAGATCTAGATAAAATTAGTTTTAAAGAATGGTTTTTAAACCATGGTGGAAGTGAAAAAAGCTTAGATAGAATGTGGGATCCCATCGCATACGCTTTAGGTTTTATTAATTGCAAAGATATTTCAGCAAGATGCATGCTAACTATATTTATGATGTTTGCTTCAAAAACAGAAGCCTCAAAACTTAATCTTTTAAAAGGTTCTCCGCATAAATGGTTAACTCAACCTATTGTCGACTACATCACAAACAAAGGAGCAAAAATACATCTTAACCATAAGGTAGAAGAAATCATTTATGAAAAGGAATCTTCCTCTTATTCAGTAAATCAATTAAAAATATCTTCTCCTGAAGGAATTAAGGCAGTGTTTGCAGATAAATTTCTAGCTGCCTGTGATGTTCCTGGAATAAAAAAAATAATTCCAAAAGAATGGTATCAATTTAAAGAATTTGAAGGTTTAAAAAAACTTAGAGCTGTAGCTGTTGCCACAATCCAATTAAGATATGACGGTTGGGTTACTGAATTAGAAAAAGATAATACCGGGAACGAACCGATTGGACTAGATAACCTTCTTTATTCTGCTGATGCCTCTTTCAGTTGTTTTGCTGATTTAGCTTTAGCAAGTCCAGCAGACTATAGAAAAAAAGATATGGGATCGCTTCTCCAATGTGTTTTAACTCCTGGCGATAGATGGATGGGAAGATCCACAGAAAGAATTACAAAAGAAATAGATAAAGAGGTTCGCCGTCTATTCCCATCCTCAAAAAACCTTAAATTGCTTTGGAGTAACGTGGTACAAATTCCACAATCACTCTATAGAGAAGCTCCCGGTATGGAACCTTTCAGACCCGATCAAAAAACATCAATATCTAATTTCTTCATGGCTGGTAGTTATACAAAACAAGATTATATAGACTCTATGGAAGGAGCTACAATGAGTGGTCATTTAGCTGCTGCTGCAATTTTAGAGAAGAAAGCCGAATTAGCAAAAAATCTTGCAGTAAGTTAACTCATGGGTACTTGGCTAAAACATGACGTAATAACAGTTGTTAATGCACCTCTAAAAAATGTATGGGATACATGGAGCGATTTAGACTCAATGTCACTTTGGATGAGCTGGATTGAATCTGTAAAAACAGTTGACGAAGAAACTAATACTTTACCAGATTTAACAGAATGGACTTTAGCTGCAAATGGCTTTAGGTTTAAATGGAAAGCTCAAATTACAGAAAGGGTTGAAAAAAGCAAACTTAAATGGAAATCAATAGGAGGTTTACCAACTGAGGGATCAGTAGTTTTCGAAAGTAAAACTGATCAAATCACAACGGTCAATTTAGCCATAACTTATGAACTACCAAAAATGATTGCTCGGTTTATGGAAGAAAATATTTTAGGCAAAATGGTTACAAACGAATTACAAGCGAATATTGATAGGTTCAAAGATTTAGTAGAAAAGAACTATACAAAAAATTTTTCTAAGTAAAAATATTAATTGCTACATCTAGTAGTCCTTCAAAAGTATATTTTTGTGCCTGACTATCAACTCTTCCAAAAATCTTGTTACATTTTTTTGTTGTCTGAGGTCCAATAGTTAATAACTTAACTTGATCAAAATATTCTATCCATTTTTTACCAAGTTTTTTTTCTAGTAAAAAAGCAGCATTTACTACGGTTTTACCGCTTGAGAAAATAATTGCATCGACTTTTCGATTAGAAATAACATCAATTGTTTCTTCCGGAATTGATTCGGGACATCTAGTTTCATATGCAGCAACCTCAAATACACGAGAACCAGCCTTTCTAAATTGATCTGCAATTAAATCCCTACCACCTGTTTGAACTCTTGGTACAAAAACTCGAAGTCCGTAACCAGATACTGGGAAATTATCAATTAAACTTTCAGCAACAAATTCTGGAGGTATGAAATCAGCCTTAATCCCAAAATCATCAAGAGTTTTTGAGGTTTTTTCTCCGACTACGGCAATTTTTGTTTTTTTAGAACATTCTTTTAATGAACTATTGAAGTATCTTAGTCTCTTATCCACAAATTTGATCCCATTACTACTAGAAAAAATAATCCAATGAAAATCATTTATTTGATTTAATGCTTCGTCAAGAGGATTCAAATCATCAGGATCAGCAATACTTATTGCAGGCAAATCGAACACATTAGCGCCCTTGCTTATGAATATCTTTTTTATATCCAATATCCCTTCTTTTGATCGAGTAATAATAATATTTCTTTGATCAAGGGGTAGATCAACTTTTGGCATCCTTTTCCTCAACATTATGATTTTGATTTTGATTTTGATTTTTTAATTCATCGAGAAGTTTCAAGACTGATAATCCTTTATCAAGAACAACATCGTCTTTAAAAATTATCTCTGGAACTCTTCTCATCTCAATTCTTTTTCCTAAACTATGCCTTATAGAGCTTTTAGCAGTATTCAAGTTTTCAACAATCTCTTTCCTCACTTTCTCTTGAGCAGTTGAAGTTATGTAAATTTTACAGTGTTGCAAATCACCTGATAAATCAATCTTAGAAATATTGACAAAATGATTTCTAATAAGATCATTTTCTAAATCATTCTGCAAAATAAGGGTTATTTCTTTCTTCAAAAGAGAAGAAACTTTTGCAAGACGGTAATTATTTGGCATTATGGTTGTAAATTTATTGGGTTTGTCATCGCTTGCAAGACAAAATAAACAGTTATGAAAGCACTTAAGACAGAAGATATCAATCCTACTATTGTGAGAGGATTTGATCTATTCTTGAATAAAGGTTCAAGCAAAGCAACAAGTCCCCCAACAATGATGGATATCAAATACTTTGGATATCTCGCAACATTAGAGAAAAATTCGCCCATCAGCTCCACAAATAGATTACTTTTTTAGCTAAGTTTTAACAAACATTAAACAGCATGATTACATTATATCAATTTAGGCATAGTGCTTTTTGTTTAAAAACAAGAATGGCTCTTCATGCAAAAAAACTACAATATCGAGTTGAAGAAGTAACGCCTGGAATAGGCCAATTCGAAATCTTTAAATTATCAGGTCAAAAACAAGTGCCCGTAATAGTGGATAGTAATGATCAAGTTATTAATGACTCTTCAACTATTTGCGAATATATAGATAAAAAAAATGATAACAATCCACTTTTTCCTGAGGACCCAATATTATTTGCACAATGCAAACTAATTGAAGACTGGGCAGATACTACAATGGCTACAACTTGTAGAAAAGCTTTAATAAAATCTGCAATAGAAAATCCACAGCTAAGAACTGCATTACTTCCAGATGAAATACCTTCTTCAGTTAAAAGTATTGTTGACAAATTACCTTTTGAAAATCTTAGTAAAATTTCTAATGTAGTTTTGTCTTCTAAAGATAATTTAGAACTCCAAAAATTACTGGAAGCTTTATCAAAATCCTTAATCAAGAAGAAATATTTAGTTGGAGATAGTTTATCAATTGCAGATATTTCAATTGCTGCTCAATTATCCCTTCTTAAATTTCCAAAGTCTGCAGGACCGATTCTTTCAGGAGAGGGGAGCCAAGAATTCATAAACAACCCTTATTTAGAGAATCTTTTCATTTGGAGGAACAACTTAGAAGAATATCTTTTTAGTGCTAACTCTCAATAAATTCAAATGTCAATTTATATTTGTTTGTTTTTATAGCATGAATAGAAGGATCACCAACTTTTGAACCATAAGAAGCAACATATTGCACTCCACATATTGATGGTTTGATTAAATTATCATCTTCAAATATTTCTTCGGAACATTTTTGAAATTTACTAATGGTCTCTACCTGATTAATCCGTGAAGCGCCTGGCTTATGTGCAGTTTGTATAACCAGCTCATCTGCGAAAAAAATATCATCATCTTGAATCTGATTTCTCCCTGTAATTCTTGAATCGATATAAAAATCATCTTTTAAATAAGTAATTTGATTATTAATAGATTGAGGATCATTTACAACCTTTATTAAGGTATCACCAAATATTGCTTTTCCAATAGATTCAGAATTTTTTGCACGATTGCCGACAACTAAATCTGAATCATTCTTAAAGAAATTTACTTTATAAATAACTGGCTCTTCTGAATCATTAATTATATCTTGAGAAGTAACAAGCCAATTCCCCTCGAACCATTTAGGATAAATTAAATCCTCAGAAGTATCCGACAATTTAAAATTTGGTAAATATAATTCTGGCCATTGATTTACACGATTTTCCAAAAACTCTCGTACGTTAGAATCTACAAAAGCAAAAGAACTTTCTAAAAAAATTCCTTGAAAAATCAAGCAAAGAATTAATCCAAAAAGAATCTTCATTATGTCAAATCCACTAATAAGAGCATCAGATCATTATGTATTATTAGAGCCAGATTCAAAAGAAAAAATTGTATCAAAGCAAGAAGCAATTTTATGGTTGAAGAATTGGCTCAGTAAGACAGAAACACAAACAATATATCAAAATATAGAAGATCCTGGTCAGGAATTTTTTGAAGAATTATTAGAAAGCACTTATGAATTAGAAATAAAATTAGGATACGTTATCAAATGGTTTGCAGTAAGAATTGAACCAGATTAACTAATTATTTCTTTATGAATTGCATTAATTATTTTCATAGCGACTTCTTCGATATTTTCCCTTTTTACTTGAATTCTTAAATCTGCTTGAGAATACAGATTTTCTCTAGATTGAAAAATGCTCATATACAAATCATTTAGATTCTTTCCCTGAAGAAGTGGTCTATTTTCAATTTCATTTTTCAATCTTTCAATTGCTATATCTTTGTCGAGATCTATCCAAGCAATTATTCCCTGCCTTAAGATTCCCCAGTTTTCCGATTTGGTAACTATTCCTCCCCCAGTAGAGATTACTAATGAAGGAATTTTGATAGTTTCTTTAAGGCAGCTTGCTTCTAATTCACGGAAATTATTTTCTCCTTCATCATTAAAAATTTGATTGATAGATTTTTTTGCCAACTTCTCTATTAACGAATCTAAATCAATATATTTATAATTCAATAATTCAGCCAGCTTCAAACCGGTTTGTGACTTACCAGAACCCATCATTCCTATTAAAAATATGCTTCTGCCCTTTAAAGCATTAACTGTTTTTTTAATAATGGTTTGTTCCATAAAGACAAAAGCGTATTTAAAACCTTAAGATAGTATTATCGCAGAAAGTTATGACTTCTACACAATCCAAACCATTACATGGAAGAGGACGTGAATGCGTCATAACTCGACGTGCCTGCTTTAGTTCTAGTCATCGTTATTGGCTTCCTGAAAAAACCCCAGAAGAAAATTTATCTCTTTTTGGAAATTGCAGTATTGCACCAGGTCATGGTCATAATTATGAACTTATTGTTTCAATGGGTGGAGAACTAGACTCTGATGGAATGGTACTTAATCTCTCTGATGTAAAACACTCTATTAAAGATAAGGTTACTGGACAATTAGATTTTCGTTTTTTAAATGATGTCTGGCCTGAATTTAATGTTAATAATCAAGAAGGTATACTTCCAACAACTGAAGCATTAGTAAAGGTTATTTGGAGTCGTCTAAAGGATGATTTACCTCTTACAAGTCTAAGGCTTTATGAAAACCCAAATTTATGGGCAGATTATTTTGGAAAAAACATGGAAGCATTTTTAACTGTACAAACTCATTTTGCAGCCGCTCATAGACTTGCAAAAGCAGAGATTTCCTTTGATGAAAATAAAAAAATCTATGGGAAATGTGCCAGAGTTAATGGACATGGTCATAATTATCTTGTCGATATAACTGTAAAAGGAGACATTGATAAAAGAACTGGAATGGTTTGCGACTTATCTGCTCTCCAGGAGATAATTAATGATTTAGTTGTTGAACAACTAGATCATACTTTTCTAAATAAAGACATCGAATTTTTCCAGAATTGTGTTCCAACTGCTGAAAATATAGCTTTATATATTTCTGATATTCTTAAAAATCCAATACATGAACTTGGTGCAACTTTACACAAAATAAGACTTCAAGAGAGCCCAAATAATGCTGCAGAAATTTATGTTGATCAAAAGCTAACCAATTCATTGAAATTGAAACTTGAAAATAGTTTAGTCTCACAAACTTGAGTATCCCAAGAGTAATAATTGTTATAGCATCTAGTCTTGATGGGAGAATTGCATTTCCTGGAGGTGGAGAATCGCATCTTGGAAGCGAAAAAGATAAAAAAATGTTGAATCAACACTTATCAATGGTTGACGCCACCATTTTTGGTTTAGGTACTTTAATAGCTCATCAATCAACTTACCTAATTAAACATCTCAATGATAATAACGAAGTAACAATATCACAAAAACAACCAATTTCTATAGTTGCTTCAAATAGCAAAAAATTTAACAGTAATTGGGAATACTTTCGTCAACCAATTAAAAGATGGCTAATAAGCTCAAGTAAAGTGGATAATTCATCGAAAAATGAGTTCGAGAAACAACTCTTTTTCGAAGATTCATGGAGTAAAACTTTAATTTCACTTAAAAAACAAGGGATAAATGATCTAGCTCTTTTAGGAGGTGCAAAACTTATAAATTCATTTATAAAAGAGGATCTAATAACAGATATAAAAATTACAATAATTCCACAAATTATTGGAGGTAAATATACATGGATCCCTCCAGAAGAAACAAATGAGATTTTAAATCTCAAAAGACTATGGGAAATAAAATCAATTAAAAATTTAATGAATAATGAAATCCATATTCATTACAAAAAAATTTGAAATAGATTCAATAATAAATGACCCAAAAAATACATAAAGTTGAAGTCAAATTGTCAATCAAGGAAATCTCCAAGGAGATATGGAATGAATTAACCAATGAAATCAATAATCCATTCTATGAATGGACTTGGCTTAAAAACCTTGAAATATCAAAAAGTGTCTCAAGGGAAACTGGTTGGCAACCTCTATATTTTGTTGCTTATAAAAATGAAGAAATATTAGGAATTGCTCCACTTTTTTTAAAAAATCATAGCTATGGAGAATTCATTTTTGATCAATCATTTGCAAGATTGGCTCAAGAGCTGAATTTAAATTATTACCCTAAATTAATTGGCATGAGTCCTTATAGTCCCGTAAATGGATATCAATTTCTTTATAAAAAAAATGAAGATAAGAAAGAAATTACAAATTTACTCATAAGCCATATCGAAAGCTTTGCGATTACAAACAAAATTTTAAGTTGTAATTTTTTATATATTGACGAAAGCTGGGGCAACCATCTTAAATCTTTGGGATACCATAAATGGATAAATTCCAGCAGTGAATGGAGGAGTAATGGAGAAAAGACGTTTGATGATTTTCTTTGCAGATTTAACTCTAATCAAAGAAAAAACATCAAAAAAGAAAGGAAATCAATTAATAAACAAGGTGTAAAAGTAGAAATTTTTAATGAAGATGATATCAACCAAGAAATCCTCAAAAAAATGCATAATTTTTATGAACAGCATTGTTCTAGGTGGGGAGTTTGGGGAAGTAAATATCTAACATCTACATTTTTCGAAAAAATTGTTGCTAATAAAAAAAATATTTTACTTTTTAGCGCATCAAAAAATGATTCAAGTGATATTTTTGCTATGTCGATGTGCGTTAAAAATAAAAACAACTTATGGGGTAGATATTGGGGTAGTCAAGAAGACATATCTAATTTACATTTTGAATTATGCTACTACCAGCCAATTGAATGGGCAATAAAAAATAGTATCCATTTTTTTGATCCTGGAGCGGGTGGTAAACATAAAAGGCGGAGAGGGTTTTTTGCAAAAAGCACCAGTAGCTTGCATAAGTGGTTTGACAAAAATATGGAAAATATAATTTATCCTTGGCTAAATGAAGTTAATAAACAAACCGAGAAGGAAATTGAATTTGAGAATAATACTATACCCTTTAAATAAAAAATTAATTGGCTTTTCTAAAGATTATATTAGTAATATAGTTTTTATTAACTTCTCATAATGGATTCTAGTAAAAGTTTAGATGAAAAAATAAAGATTGATAATAATCTATCCAACCGATATATAGATTTAGATCCAAACGGTTATTTTATTATAAAAGTAGATTTAGCAGAAAATAAAATAATTTTAGAGCACTTTTTAAATAACATCGATGAAGAAGGCTATGCTCTTGACCCAGAAACAAATGAACCAATTAAATGCGACTCTCAAAATAAAAGAGTTAGTAATGAAGTTTTTAAAGGTATTAGTGCTAAACAACTTGGAATATTAATTACTGAAGAAAGAAATGATTTAATAACCAGATTCGATCATGCTCTATATTTAGGCCGGGAACTACAAAAAGCAGAAGAATGTTTATACAAAAAATTACCATATATCCAAGATTAAGAAATTAAACGAAAAAATCTAATCTTTTCATCTAATGTTAAATTAAATAAAAATAAAAAAATTAATGAACATCATTTTCTATATTGCATTTATTGGTTTTGGTTTTGGAGCCGCTTTCGCTTTAGATAAGCTTTTAAGAGCAGTTAAATTAATTTAAAAACTACAAAATTTTAATAATCTCTCCATACAAATCATATTCATCCGCAAAAGAAATATTTGCTTCAACAAATTTACCAATATAATTTTCTGAGTCATTTTTAGTATTAATAGATAAAGTCACATTTCCGTCAATTTCAGGAGCGAAATTGTAAGACCGACCTATTAATTCGTTATTATCTGATATTTTTTCTACCAAAACTTTCATTTTTGAGCCAACATATGCCTGATTTTTATGTTTAGAGATATTTTGTTGAACTGAAATAATATTATCTTTTCTTGCCTCTGCGACCTCTGGGAATACTCTATTTGGCAAATCAAAAGCTGCAGTTCCTTCCTCAGGAGAAAAAATAAACACTCCTACATGATCAAATTTGTGCCTATATAAAAATTCCAGAAGATGTTCAAAATGTTCTTTTTTTTCTCCTGGGAAACCGACAATGAGACTAGTTCTTAATACAGCAGATGGAATTTCTTTTCTAATTTTTTCCAAAATTGATTCATTCAAGGAAGCTTGCCAAGGTCTATTCATGCTCCTCAAAACATCTGGATGACTATGCTGAAGTGGTAAATCAAAGTAAGGCACAATATTCTTTGAATGTTTGAAAGCTCTAATAACTTCATCAGTTAAACCCGTTGGATAAGCATAATGTATCCTGATCCAAGGAATTTGAACTTTAGAAAGCTCATTCAAAAGTTTGGCTAATGATGGTTTTCCATAAATATCTTGACCATAATTAGTTGTTATTTGACTAATTAATATGATTTCTTGTATCCCCTGCTTCGCAAGACTTTTGGCTTCTGAAACTATAGATTCTATTGTTCTACTTCTTTGAGGACCTCTCAACTTAGGAATAATACAAAAAGCACAACTATAGTTACAACCTTCAGCAATACGAAGATAAGCAACAAATTTGTTTTTATCTACAAAACGAGGCATTTCCTCATCTGCAATAAATTCAGGTATTTTTGAAACTTCATTTACGATTTCTCCTTTTTCTACTCTTTCTAATACCCTGGCTATCTTTTGATAATCTCCTGTCCCAACCAAGCCTTTTATTTCAGGGATTTCTTTTAGAAGTTCATCTTTAAAATGCTGAGCCATACATCCTGCAACTATTACTTCCTTGCCTTGATTTGTATATTCTAGGATCTTTCTAATAGATTCTTCTCTAGCTGTCTCAATAAAACTGCAAGTATTTACAACAACAACATTTGCATCATTTACATTGCCTTCAACTTCATAACCCTCTTTATCTAATAAACCTTGCATATGTTCAGTATCTACAAGATTTTTCTCGCAACCAACATGACTGAATGCAATCTTAGATAGTTTTTTTTCTTTTACATTGATACTATTTTGTTTCACAACTTAAAAAATTAGAATTAAAAGATTTAAAGAGCATTTCTTAATATAACTTCTCATGCCAAGATAATATTAGGATAGATAATGTAAATAACAAACTTTCATTTTGTATGGCCCTTAAGACTTTAAACAGAAGAAATAAAAAAGATTTGAAATGGCCAAAAATCATAATCGCAATTCTTAGCACTATAGGCATAGTTGACACAGGTTCGATTACTCTAAAAAACTGGGGATTATTTACTTCGCTTTCATGCCCAGGGATACAAAATGGTTGCGAAACAGTTTTAAATAGTCCTTGGGGTACTTTATTTGAAAATAATCAAGTTAATATACCTCTCTCATTAGCTGGATTTATAACGTACTTATCAATATTAGTTATCACAATAATACTCGCGCTAAATTTAATTTCCCCAAAAGAAAAACTAAATAAGTTTTTATGGTGGTTAGTATTCCTAATATCTTGTGCTTCATCAACATTTAGCTTTTTATTAATCAATATAATGTTTTTTAAGATTCAAGCATATTGCTTTTTTTGTATACTTTCAGCAATTTTATCGTTTTCTATATTTATAATTTCTATGATTGGAGCAAAATTTGAAAGTAGAGAACCTATGATTTTTAGAGGTTTCATTGTAGCCATTAGTGTCCTGCTGGGTGGCCTAATTTGGTCAACAAACGTTGACCCCTCTAATGCTATTGATGTTGCAAGCCCAACTGAAAATGTATCGCCAATAATTACCACTTCAAGCTCTCCCCAGAAGGTAAAATTTGCAAAATTTTTAAGTGAAAACAATATTGTTATGTATAGTGCATATTGGTGCCCGCATTGCCACGATCAGAAACAATTATTTGGTAAAGAAGCAGTTAAAGAATTAAAAGTAGTTGAATGTGCTAAAGATGGTAAAGATAATCAGTACGAGCTTTGCCAAACGAAAGGAATAAGTGGATTTCCTTCTTGGGAAATAAATGGAGAAATCATTAGTGGTACGCGCGACTTAAATGAATTGGCTATTAAGACAAGCTATCGAGGAGATTCTAATTTTTAATAAATCTTTTTTGAATTTTTTGACCTAACTGTTGTCTAGTATGGCATTCCCAATTTTTATCTTTATCTGGAAAATCATCTCTATAGTGCCCTCCTCTACTCTCTTCTCTAAATAGACAAGCTTTCAATAAAGTTATAGTTGTTATTTGTCTATTTTTTAAATCAAGTAAAAGATTCAATACTCTCCTATTGGGTTCACTAAGTTTAATTTTTTGATCTAATTTTATTTTTTCAAGACTATTTATTAAAGCATTTTTATGTAATTTATCGATATCGTCTTGAATAAAATTGAGAAATTTACTCATATTTACCTTTTTTCTAGAAACGCCTAAATTTAACCAACATAGTTTTCTTAGTTCATCAATTTTTTCAGCAATTTTAGAAATTTGATCTTCTTTCGGATCTTGAGTATCAAACTCTTGAGATGATCTTTCAAATTTTACTAATTTAGGAGAATCATTCAAAACAATTGAAGACATTTGTCGCGCAAAAACTAAGCATTCCATCAGCGAATTACTTGCTAATCTATTAGCACCATGAACACCAGTGGAGGCAACTTCTCCTACAGCGTATAATCCTTTTCTTGTAGTAGATGCATTTAAGTCAGTTTTGACACCTCCCATCCAATAGTGAGCTGCGGGAGCAACAGGAATAACCTCATTTAAGGGATTAACACCATAATCCTGACATCTACTTAAGATAGTTGGAAATCTTTCTACAATTTTTTCTGGGTCAATATATCTAAGATCTAAGCCAACATGATCAACGTTATTATCATTCATATTCTTCATAATTGCTCTACTTACCTGGTCTCTAGTAGCTAAATCACGATTTTTTAGATTTTTAACTGGGCTTTCGCCATTTTTATCGACTAAGATAGCGCCTTCTCCTCTTAGTGCTTCAGATATTAAGAAACAAGGTGCCCCATAAAATTTTAAAGCAGTTGGATGAAATTGAACAAACTCTAAATCTTCAATAGCAGCTCCTGCTTTCCATGCTAAAGCTATTCCTTCTCCAGAGGATTGAGCAGGATTAGTTGTATTGGTAAATAAATGGCCACCTCCACCCGTAGCCAAAACAACAGCTCTCGATTGAATCCAATATAAATTAGCTCCGTCAAGAACCTGAACTCCTTTACATTCGTCATTTTCAATAAGAAGTTCAGTGACTCTTACACCCCTACAGTGAAGAATATTTGTTTTATTTTCAACATGATCTTCTAAGACTTCCACTAATGCTCTTCCAGTACGATCTTTTACATGCAAAACTCTTCTTCTAGAATGAGCTGCTTCTAAAGTAGTAGCTAATTGATTAGAACTTTGATCAAAAATCATGCCTAAATTCTGCAATCTTTCCACACAACCTGGAGCTTCCTTGACCAGCATTTCTACTGCCTTTAAATCACATAGTCCATCCCCTGCTTTTAAAGTATCATCAGCATGAAGATCGAATGAATCATCTTGTCTTATAACAGATGCTATTCCTCCCTGAGCCCATCTACTGGAAGATACCTTGCTAGTGTTTCTATTTAAAAGAAGAACTTTTAAATTTGTTGGTAATTCCAGGGAAGTCATAAGTCCTGCAGCTCCAGCACCTATAACTATTACATCCCAATTTTTTATTGGTATCGGTTCTTGCGAAAATGGAGGCCTAAGCATTAAACCAGTCCACTAAAAGTTGGTTGCAGAATTGCTAAAAAAATAAAAATACCATCAACAATTAGAGTCGTTTGAATAACATAGCTGGAAACCAAAAGTGCCTTACCACTTGTAGTATTAACAGTTGCAGAATCAAAAATTTCTTTTGAAATAAACCATAGTATAAGTCCAACAAAAACAATAATAGATAATGATTTTATATGAATAAGATTCTCAGAGGTATTTTGAAGAATGAGCGGCGCAGTTTCAGCATCTGCTGTAATGACCTCCCTCCATTGATCCATTATTCCGATTAAGAATATTGTAATATCAGTAACTGCAGTTCCAAATAAAGATGAGATATAAAAACTAGAACCAATTTTCCAATTAGTGCCAAGTCCAACTAAAGCTAAAGGGAAAACAACAGCTTCAACAGGAATGTGCAAGATTGGGAATGGACTTAACCATCCCCAGAACAAACATCCCCCAAGCCAACTGCCAGATACTCCAAGTAATAACGAAATGACAATAAACCACTTATTTTTTCCTTTCTGATTCAGAATAAATGCCCCAAAGAGAATAACAAAAGTAAAACAAAGAGCACTGATTGGTTCTAATCTAACCCAAGGGGCTTGGATAAATATAGGTAAAATTACAAAAAAAGAAGACCATAATCTTAAACAAATTGGCCTAGATAAAAAAGTATTTTCGTATGAATCGACTTTCTTATGGAATTCATAGTTAAATTTATCTTTCACTTCTAAATTTTTCGTAAGTAATTCTTTCAATGAATAAAATTTATTAGTTAATTTAATTAAATTAAAAGTTGATTAAAAAACTGCGAATAACATAGTTTAATAAATTCAAGGCCCTTAAATTCACAACTTCATTCAGTATTTTAAAAGTATTTAATACACTTTGAGACATATATAAGTTTAGAATAAAAAATAAAGAACAATATTTGGTATTTAATCGTGTGGCAGGAAATGAATTACAAAAAAGATTCAAATGATCTTTTGGTTCCAAATGTTACTTATAAAATAGATCCTGCAGAAATTGAAAGTATTGAGGCTAATTCCATCGCTCAAGAAATAGGATTTGAGTCAGGAGATTCCATAATAAGTATTAATGGGAAAAAACCAAGAGATTTAATTGATTATCAGATTCTGATTAGTGATGAAATTTTAGAAATATCAGTTTTAGATAAAAACCTTGAAATTCATAATATAAGTATTGAAAAAGATCAAGACGCCAATTTAGGCATTAATTTTAAAGATGCGTTATTTGATTCCATCAAGCAATGCAATAATAGATGTCCATTTTGTTTTATAGATCAACAGCCAAGTGGGAAAAGAAAAAGTCTTTACGTAAAAGATGATGATTATAGATTAAGTTTTCTATACGGGTCTTATCTAACTCTAACAAATTTAAAAAAAGAAGACTGGGAAAGAATTTCTTCGCAAAAATTATCCCCACTGTTTATTTCAGTTCATGCAACTGATCCTGCTACTCGAGAAAAATTATTAAAAAATAAAAAAGCTGGCGTGATTATTGATCAAATTGCCTGGTTTGAAAGAAACTCGATTCAAATACACGCTCAAATTGTTGTATGTCCAGATATAAATGACGGAAAGATTTTAGAAAAATCAATTTTTGAACTTGCTGAATACTATAAAAAGACTGCTAAAACAGTACTTTCAGTTGCTATAGTTCCAGTAGGACTTACAAAATTTAGGCCTGAAAATGATGGATTGAAATCAATAACTTCAGATTACGCAATAAAAACTATTCAACAAGTTGAGAAAATTCAAGCCTCGTTACAAATAAGTCATGGAACTCGTTTTTGTTGGCTATCAGATGAATGGTATTTAATAGCTGGCAAAAATTTGCCCAGCTATAAAAGCTACGAAAATATGCCGCAAGAATCTAATGGGGTAGGATCAATTAGAAGCTTTCTCAAAACATTAAGTGAGAAGACTAAAAACTTACCTAAAAAAATAAAAGAGCCAAAAAATATTAGTTGGATTGTTGGTAAATTAGTTTATGAAGCTCTAATTCCTACGGTAAAAAAATTAAATCTAATTGATGGATTGAAAATTAATTTATATGGTTTGCCAAGTATTTATTGGGGGCAAGAACAAGTTGTAACTGGACTTCTTACTGGAGAAGACCTAATCAATGGGCTGAAGAATAAAGATTTAGGAGAGGCTATTTACATACCATCAATTATGTTGAAAATTAATACTGATTTATTTTTAGATGATAAGAATATTAAAGAAGTAGAAAATCAATTAAATACCAAAATTCACGTTCTTGATGATTCGAATGATATTATAGATACTCTGATTGGTAAATCTAATAACACAGATATCATAAAAAATGCTTAGAAGAGTAATAAATCCTATCCTATTATTGCCTCTTGCTCTATGTATTAATTCTATAAATGTACTATCGAGCGAAACAAAAAATTATATAGATGATGTTCTAGAAGAAAAATCAGATAATCCTTTTATTAGTTATCAAGAGATAGAAAAAATTATCTTAAATAATCAAGAACTAAAATCATTACAAAATTTAGTTACCTCTTCAAGCTTTAATCTTTCAAGTAAAGTTGCTAAAAGATATCCATCATTAGATTTTCAAGCCAATGGTTTGCCAAAATATACCGCAGGCAAGACGTACATTAGCAATTCATCGACTCTAAAAACATCGCAATTTTCAGCAAATCCCTCTCTAAATCTTAAATTAGATTTAATCGATCCCCTCAGAAAATCCGAAATTCAAATTGCCAAACAAAATTTTAAAATTGCAGAAAATAATTATGAAATTAAGAAAAAAGACTTAATACAAGAAGCTAAAATGCGATACCACAAATACCAAAAGTCATATCAAGATATCCAAAATAAAAAACTTGCACTTGATTTATCAATTGCAAGTTTAAACAATGCTAAAGCAAAGTTAGATGCTGGAATAGGTACAAAATTTGAAGTCCTTGAAGCAGATGCTCAACTATCTCGAGATCAACAATCTCTTAATGAAAAGAAAATTGAACATGAAATTAACAAAATTTCCCTGAAAGAGATTCTCAATATAAAAGGGGATTTTGAAATTAATAAAAAGCAAAACCTAATAGGATTTTGGCATCATAGATTGAATAAAAATATTAATGAAGGTTTAAATAATAATCTTTCTTTAAAAAATATCCTTCTTCAAAAATCTATTAAAAAAAGCCAAGCACAAAGTTTTTTATCTCAAAATAAGCCAAATATTTATATCAGCAACGCATTCACAAGTACATTTTCCAAGGGCGACTCTCTATCTACTAGTATTGATTCTGAAAAATCTAGCTCAAACTATACAAATACAGTAAGTTTAAATTTTGCTTGGAGTCTTTTTAATGGTGGAAAGAATAAGAACTCTTATAAATCAAAAATAGCAGCTTCAGAATCTGAGGAATATGCTTATACAAATCTAAAAAATGTTTTAACAACAAATATTAGTAAAGCCTATTTGAACCTAAAATTAAATGAAGAGAAAATAATTTCATCCCTTAAAGAAATTGAATCTAGTAAAGAGTCTGTAAGACTTTCCAGACTTAGATATGATGTTGGAATATCAACTCTCAAAGATGTACTTATAAGGCAAAGTGAATTGAGTAATGCAAAATCAAAGCATATTAATGCTATCTATAACTACAACTTGAATTTAGATGAATTAGAAAGATTAACTTTTCTTGAAAAAAGTAAAAATTGTGATGAAGACAATAATAAAGTTAAAAATAGAGATTCTATTTGTAATATCCCAACATGAATCTACATAATTTAACTGATAAGCAACTAAATGAATTAGATTCCTTATTTGAATTAGTCAGTGAACGTCAAAATAAAGATTTTGGAAATATCACCGCCAGTAACAAAGCAGACGGATCATTATTAACAAGTTGTGATTTATGGAGTGATAAAACAATTGTAGAGGGTCTAGCTTCAATAGCTCCAGGTGAAGGCGTGCTCAGTGAAGAAGGGGAGAAGTTGATTCCTAATACAAAAGCTTACTGGGTAGTCGATCCACTTGATGGGACAACAAATTTTGCTGCTGGTATTCCTTACTGGTCTATATCAGTAGCTAGGTTCGTTGATGGCAAACCACAATCTTCTTTTCTAATAATCCCTACATTGAAAAAAAAGTTTGTAACAATTAAAGGTAAAGGTGTTTGGTTGAATAACCGAAAAATAGACCCTAGCTACAATAATCACCAAAGTGAATGTATTTCTTTATGTAGTAGATCTATAAAAATCTTACAAAAAAAACCAAACTCAGTATTTCCTGGCAAAATCAGACTCTTAGGTGTATCGAGTTTAAATCTAACAAGTGTAGCTATGGGACAAACTTTCGGTGCGATAGAATCAACTCCCAAAATATGGGACATAGCAGCGGCCTGGCTTTTATTGGAAGAACTAAATTGTTCTATAAAGTGGTTAAAAACTAATCCTTTAAATTTAGTTTCAGGACAAAACTTGAGCGATGTGAATTTTCCACTAATTGCTTGCAGATCAATAGAAAAAATTGAAATCTTGAAACCATGGGCTAATTTATTATCGGAAAAATAATTTCATCATAAAAAATAACTTGAAAAATTTCTTAATTAGATACAATAAATAAGAATGTATGATAGATATTTGAAGAAAATTAATATTCAACGAAGCTCGACATGGATACTAAAAAGTTTATGGGGAGCCTGTGAAAGATGGAGCAAATCAGATTGTATTGATTTAAGCGCTGCATTTGCTTACTACACACTACAATCATTTTTTCCTATCCTTCTAATTTCTTTGTCTATAGCATCATGGTTCCTTGGGAAACAAGAAGGTTTAGATCAAGAAATTATTTCGATTGCTGCACAAATTTTACCTCCTTCAGTTGTTGAATTAGTAGAAACAACATTATTTAAATTAATTGATCAAGGATTTGGAGCGGGTATTCTAGGAGCTATGTTTTTACTTTTTACAGCAGGAAATGCATATTTATCTCTTCAAAGAGGTTCAGATAGACTCTGGGAAGACGAAATGCCTTCTAAAAGAGTAAATTCCGCTTGGAGAGAACAAGCTTCAAGATTTCTTCGCAATAGAATTGAAGCTTTTTTAATAGTTTTCTTTATAGGATTTTTGATGGTTTTAGATCAAATTAGTGCGAACCTAAGGATGATTCCAAGTAACGTTTTAGACAATATATCGAAATCCAATAATCTAATTTCTGATTTATTACTTAAGTTGCCTCTTTTGCAAGTTGGTCAATTTGCGATACCTCTAATTGGCTTTTCTCTAATGGCTCTTTTATTACAAGCCCTATTACCCAGCAGAAAAGTTCCTTTAAGACCACTTTTGCCAGGATCTTTTCTTATTGGAATAGGCCTAACAACTTTGAATCTCGCGGTAAGTAAAAGTATTCTCTCACTTGGCACAAGATTTCAAGCATATGGTTTTATTGGCGGTTTTCTTGTACTTACACTATGGGTCTGGCTTTTGGGAGTGATTTTATATTTTGGTCAATGCTGGAGTGTTGTTATTGCTAGTATGACCTTAGTAAACAAAAGAAGAAAAATATAATAATCAGCGATATGAATTATTTTCTTAAAGCCAATAAAAATTTGCTTACTTATTCATTAATTATTCTTATAATTATTCCAATTTTTGGGATTAACTTCCTCTTAAGCTTTCTCGGCAATATCCTATTACTTTTATTTTTAATTCCCCTTTTAATATTACTTTTATTATTTATAGGCTTTAACTCCTACAAATCAAGAATAAATAAATGTGATAATTGTGGTGCATTATCCCTAGGTTTCAATGAAACCTGTATGAGTTGTGGAGCAGATTTAGAGAATATCAGTAAAAGGAATGATTTAGATAAAAAGCCAAGTGAAAGTACAATTGAAGTAAAGGCAGAAGAAATAAAATAAAAAAACTAACCTATACCAATTTGTCGTAGAATACTTTGTCCAGTAATTAATTCAGTCCCAAGACCAATCAAAATACCCATCATTGCCATACGACCATTCCAAGTTTCCGCGAAATTTACAAATCCAAATCTTGGTTGATTGTCATCATTCATAATTAACTAGATCTCTTATCAACTTATATTAACGTTTTAAGGAAGAATTTATGATAAATAATAAATTATTTATTTAACGTGTCTAGCACCATCAACAGGTCGGTACTCTTCTCCAGTCAATTCCTCGTATACAATGGCTGGTAATCCAGTATCAAACATAGTTTGCAATGCTTCTTTAAGCATAGGATTCCAACCCCCAGTACTTACTTTTCCGTGTCTTACAGTCCAGTCCCAAGTTCCTTGAAGATCTCTCGGTAATCTACCTTCTCTATCTCTTCGAGCAACTAAGTCTAAAGACTCAACTATTCCTACAATAACTGGATTTTTACCATAAGAAGGTGTAAGACTTAGTTCCAGTCTGACAGGATCTTCTTTAACCATTTTTAAACGAAATCTTGGCGGCAATTTAAGAGATCTTATGACTGTTGATACAATTTTTGTTCTTAATTCCAATTTTTTTTCCTTAATTTTTTAATTAGATTAATCAGATTTTGAACCCTTCTCTTCTAGAGTAGAATCATTATCATTTGAAAATCTTACAGTTAATAGCTCTTCTTCTGTAATATTTCCTGATTTATCTAAAAGTTCCGGATGTATTGTGTACTTTTTTTGTTTAAAATTAGAGTTACTGAAACGATTTTTTTCTGTTCCAGATAAATTCCAACCATTAGACATAACTTTAAAAGCTTTCCAAACTAAATAAGTTAAGGCTGCAGAGTATATGATTGGAAATAGGATAGTCATCAAACTTATAAATCAATAATTATTATAATTATTATCATAGCCCGAAAAAAAGAAAATTAGCTATTTTAAGCTTATTAATTTTTCTCTATATTAAATAAATTTTTAGTAGTTATATTAAAACTACACTAGTACGATTTATTTGATCTATGGGAGAACATAAGAAAATCTAAAATTGAAAAACCTCAACAGCAAGCAACTATTAATCTTATCAGTAATTACACTGGGAATCATATCACCCACAAATGTAATATCTCAACCATTAACTAAACCAAAAATTTATGAAGTTAATTTTAATAAAAACAAATCTTTTATAACTAAAGCTGTAGAGAGAACCGGTTCCTCTGTAGTCACAATTAATACTCAAAGATATGTTAATAAAAAAAAATATTCAAGAAATTCTCAACTCTTTCTAGACCCGTATTTTGAAAGGTTTTTTGGTTTAGATTTACCTAACGAAAATCAGCCAAAGATAGAAGAAACTCAAGGAAGTGGATTTATATTTGCAGATGGGCTTGTAATGACTAATGCTCATGTTGTCAATGGATCTGATAAGGTAATTGTAGGCTTAACCAATGGCAAAAAATTTAATGCAAAGCTTGTAGGGCAGGATTCTTTTACTGATTTAGCTGTACTTAAGATTGAAGGAAAAGGACCTTGGCCAAAAGCAGTATTGGGCGATTCAACAAAAATTAAAGTTGGCGATTGGGCAATCGCAGTTGGAAATCCATTCGGACTGGAAAATACAGTAACCCTTGGTATTATTAGTAACCTAAATAGAAACGTCACTCAATTAGGAATATACGATAAAAAACTTGAAATGATACAAACAGACGCTGCTATTAATCCAGGGAATTCAGGAGGTCCACTATTAAATAGCAATGGGGAAGTAATTGGTATTAATACCTTGATCAGATCTGGTCCAGGTGCGGGTTTAAGTTTTGCAATCCCAATTAATAAAGCTAAGGAAATTGCCTCTCAACTAATAAATGATGGAAAGGTAATACATCCTATGATTGGTATAAGCTTGATAAATGAGATGAATCCTGAATCAAATATTAATGCCGTAAAAATTGGTTATGTAGTTCCTAATAGTCCAGCAGAAAAGAGTGGAATCAGGGTAAATGACATAATCATAAAAGTAGGTAAAAAAAATATTCAAAAAGCATCAGATGTTATCAGCCAAATAAGTAAAAATGGTATCAATAAACAAATAAATATATTATTGAAGCGTAAAAACAAATTTATTAGGTTAAAGGTAATACCGACGGATATTACTAATCTACAAAATAATTAAAAGTTTTAACCCTGATTTTGTTTTAGTATTTCTACACACCTTGAAATACATTTTCCATCTTTTGTATCACAGGTTGAAATGCATTGAAAATAAATATCAACAGGATCAGAAACTTGAAATTGTTTTTCTTGAGAATCATAAGTTTTCATATAAATTCTTTAAAATTATTTTTGTATTTTTAAGATTAAGCAAGAACGGTAAAGTATGTAAAGAAAAATAAGTGATCTTGCCTAGCTAAATGTAAACTTTTTTAAAAGTAATCAAATTTTTAAAAAGATAATTATTTATTAATTACAAGTTTTTGTGCTTTTTATTTCTTCTCTAAAAAATATTCATAATTGCCATGATATGAAAATAACTTTGAATCTTTAATTTCTACAATTCTATTTGCAACCTTTGAAATAAAATATCGATCATGAGAAATAATTAATAATGAACCTTTATAATTATTAATTGCTAATTCTAAATTTTCTTTTGATTGTAAATCCAAATGGTTAGTTGGCTCATCCAACAGCAGAAAATTACTCGGATTCATAATCATAAGAGCCAATGCTAATCTTGCCTTTTCTCCTCCACTGAGTTGTTTAATATATTTAAAAACAGATTCATTTTTAAAGCCAAAACCTCCTAAAAATGTTCTTACTTGTTTTTGTGACCATTCTGGAGATTTATTACATATTAAATCAATTACCTTTTCCTCAAGTGATAGTGCTTCAGCTTGGTTTTGTTCATAATAATTAGTAATTATATTATGTTTGCCAAGATTAATTTCTCCAATTTCAGGATAGATTTTTTTCATAATAATTTTAAGCAATGTAGATTTACCACAACCATTTGGTCCTAATATTGCTATTTTCTCCCCAGAAGAAATCTTTAAATTCACATCTAAAAAAAGAATTTTATCATCATAACTATGTGACAAATTTTTGATATTTAAGACTAATTTTCCTGAACGAGGACACTCTGGAAAATTAAAAGCAGGACTTTTTGATTTTGCTCTAGGAGCATCAATTTTAGAAATCTTTTTTAATTGTTTTTCTCTACTTTTAGCTTGAGAACTTCTTGTTGCACTCGCTCTAAATCTATCTATATACTTCTGCTGCGTCTCAATTTCTTTTTGCTGTAACTGATATGCTCTATTTTGTGATTCTTCATTTAAAGATTTCTGTTCAACAAAAAAAGAATAGTTACCATTATATGTTTCAGAAATTCCTCTATCTATAAAAATTATTTTTTTACATAATTTATCTAAAAAATATCTATCATGACTAATAATAACAATAGCAATTTTTAATGATGATAAATATTCTTCTAGCCAAAAAATAGTATCTAAATCTAAATGATTTGTTGGTTCATCAAGCAAAAGTAAATCAGGCTTTTGTAAGATTATTTTTCCAAGTGCAACTTTCATCTGCCAGCCACCAGAAAAATTACCAACTAATCTATCAGCATCCTCGACAGCAAAACCTAGTTTTGGTAATATTTTTTCTACATCAGATTTCATTTTATAGCCACCTAAAGCTTCAAATTTTGCTTGATATTTTGCGAGTCTATTTACTAATATTTGAAATTCATCAGAATATTTATTTATATCCAATAATTTCATTTTATTCTCAATTTCTAAGAGTTGAATGGCAACATTTTGTATATCTTTAAAAGAACTTTCTAATTCCTCACGAACTGTAGAATTCAAGTTGCAATCTAACTCCTGTTTTAAGTGAGCAATATTAGGATTTCCTTCTTTAATGATCTTTCCACTTGTTTGATCTTCATCTCCAATTAAAATCTTAAATTGAGTTGATTTACCTGCGCCATTGGAACCAACCAATCCGATTTTTTCTCCTTTCTTAATTTCCCAATTTATATTTTTTAAAACAACATCTGTAGAATAAATCTTGCTTATACCTTCAAATCTAATCACTGTTTTTAAAATAAAATATACAAAATTTGAGGCTTATTTACTAAAAAATATTTTGTGGAATAAAATTGTTTTATGAAAAGAATAGAACAAGTTGTAGTAATTATTATAGCCGCAGCTCTTGCAATTCCAAGTTATTGGTTTTTTTGGACTCTAGCTGGTGGTGGTGGCTACGAAAAAAGGATTAAACCTATTATGAGTCCAAACAGAAACTATTCGAAACCTTTATCTAAAGACCTCCTCGAGCCTTAACTAACCACATTTTTGTTGCCTCGTCGTCAATAGTACTCAAATATTCAATAACCTCTTCTTTAGTGACAGAAATATTTAACTCTTTGCCAATATCGCATATTTTGTCTAAAGCTTTTTTTGGATTAGTTAAAGCTATCATAAACAAGCTTTGTTTCTTTTTAGAATCGTTTGCTATCAAGTTATAGAGCTTTTGAGCATTACTAGACATGTTTTTAAAATCTATATTATTAATAGATTATTACTTCATGCCACATTTTGTTCATTATATTTATTAATAGATAAATCATTATCCAAATCTTTTATTTCTTTTGCTGATGCGTCTGCCATACTTCTCGCGTCTAGACATAAAACCTTTCTTAGTTTCGCAAAGTTTGCTGCATGTGATTTTCTACCATCTTTTTGTGCATAATACTCAGACTGTTGCAGAATCTGGTGAAGATGAGTTAACAAATATGGACTAATTACAGCTGATACCAAAACGTCACTATTGTCAGTATCGTGAGAATCTGAATTAACTATTCTTTTTTTCTTTTTATCAATTATCGACCTTTTGGTTGAATCAAGTTTTCTTGAATTTTTCATGGGGCAATAAAAATAATTAATTGATGCGGACAAATATTTCCTTACTAATAATATACACAAAGATAGTATCCTTGACTAACTGTGTATACTTATAAGTAACAGTTATCAACTTTGACTCATGGCTACCCGTCAAAACTCAACAAATGGGAAGCTTAAATCTCCTAGAATTCAAGTAGTTCTGCCAGAATTAATATGTGAGCAATTGACTATTTTAGCCAGTAATGAATCAAGGACAGTTAGTAATATGGCAAAGGTATTAATACAAGAAGGAATCAAAAAATACTTCGACAAAGAAGATAAATCTCGTATCTCAGAAAATAATTTAAATACCGATAAATTTAGAGACGAACTTGAAAAACAAAGTGTAAGAAGATTAAAAAGAGCTCCTCAAAGGATTCGATATTATAAAAAATCTGATTAAAATATTAATTTTTAGGCAATTTCTGTAAATCTGCAGTTTTTCCCATAACAACCAAAATATTTCCTCTTTCTAAAATATATTTTGCTGGAGGATTTACTGTTAATTCTTCAGCGGGTCCTGCTGCTAGAACATTTACTAAATAATTTTTCCTCAAATTTAAATCTCTTAAAGATCTTCCAATAAATTCTTCTGGGACAGTTATCTCATCTATACCTGTTTGATTATCTAGTTCCAATCTTTCAATTAGATTGGGTCTTACAAGTTCTAAACCTAATCTTTCTCCTTGCATTCTGGAAGGAAAAACAACTTTATCTGCACCTACTCTTTTTAACATTTTTTCGTGCAAATCACTAGTAGCTCTTGCTATTACTCTTTTCACTTTACTGCCTTCACTATCCTTAGCAATAAGTGTTGTAGTTATGCTTGCTTCGATAGGTTCACTTATTCCTACTACAACAGTATTCATCTCAAGTATTCCAGATTCTTTCATAGACTCTTCATCAGTACAATCTACAACTCTAGCTTCTATCGAAGGTTCTAATTGTCTCAAATCATCAATAGCTTTTTCTGAATTATCCGCAGCTAAAACTTCTGCACCATTATTTATGAGTTCTCTACAAACAGCTGTGCCAAATCTTCCAACTCCAACAATCGCAAAAGTTAGGGCTTCTTTTTCTCTCTTTTGAGACCACTGCCACCAATCAGACATAATAACACTCAGTCAATTCTAAACATAAAGATCAGCCCTAGGATAGCCAATTCTCTTTTGTCTATCAATTTTACTCTTATAAAGAGCCTGCCAAAGGGCACTAAGTAGCAAAAGAATACCAAGTCTGCCAACAAACATACCGATAATAAGAATAAATTGGCCAAAATGATTTAATTTTGCAGTTAAACCAATATCAAAACCTACTGTTGCAAATGCAGATATGCAAGTGAAGAGAATTTCTAAGAATGTGAAAGATTCTTTTTTTACAAATGTATTAGTAGTACTCAGCAGCATTGCCATTAAAAGAACGAAAAGCAAGGATCCAACTGTGATTCCAACTGCCTTTAGGATGACTTTATCTGAAATTAATCTATTGCTAATAATTACATCTTTCTGTCCTCTTAAAGTTGATCTAGTAGCAGCCATTAAAGCAATAAAAGTAGTTGTTTTTATTCCTCCACCAGTACCTCCAGTACTTGCGCCAATAAACATTAGTGTCATTAATAACAAAAGACCAGTATCTGAAATGGAATTCAAGGAAATCGGATAATTTGTAAAGCCTGCAGTTCTTGCGCTCACTGTTTCAAAAATTGAAGACATTAATCGTTCAACCAAATTCAACCCATTGAAAAATTCATTATTTAGTAATGATTCAGTAATAAAGAATCCTAATGTTCCAAATAATATTAAGGAAAAACTTGTTCTTATCACTAGTCTGGAATGAAGACTTAATTTTTTATATGAAAGATTTTTTTTATTCGTCCAAATATCATCAATAACCCTCCATCCAAGGCCGCCCATAACAATTAGAAAAATAAACACAGTATTAACCAAAAAATTTGTTCTATAGTCTTGGAGACTATTTGACCATAATGAAAAACCTGCATTGTTATATGCAGAAATACTGTGAAAAATAGAAGACCAAAGTCTTTCCCAATTATTTTGAATATCTACAAATCCAAATAAATACAAAACAATTGCGCCAAAAGAAATGATACAAGTTGCAGTAATAGCAATGCTTTGAAAAGTTCGGCCAATTCCTCCAACTCCGAATTCATCTAGAGTTTTTCCTTTATCTAATCTAGTTCTTAGCTTTGTCCCCTTTACAACGAATCCTTGAAGAAATGTGGTTATAGCCATTAGTCCAAGACCACCTGATAAAAGCATCAAAGCCAAGAAAATTTGGCCAAAGAAATTCAAATCAACACCAATATCTATTATGGTTAAGCCAGTTACGGTTATAGCAGAAGTGGATGTAAAAAAAGCTTCCCATAAACCAACTTTTGAGGAGGAACATAAAGGGGAACTTAAAATTAAAGTTCCAAAGAAAATAACAACCAATCCTGTAACGATAGTAAATTGAGGTACAGATAATTTTCTGTATGCATCTTTTAATCTGTAAACATTACTTGTGAATTTCACGTGATTTATCTGAAATTTAAAATTATCAATGCTGGCACTATAAGTGTCATTATAAGTGTTAATCCAGCTCCGTATTTTGCGATATCAAAAAATCGATATCTGCCAGGTCCGTAAACCATTAAATTTGTTTGATAACCCATTGGAGTCAAGAAAGATTGACTTGCTCCAAATAAGACAAGCATTATTAAAGCACTTGGTGAAATCCCTAAAACATTTGAGAATTCAATGGCTACTGGCAAAATCAACGCAACCGATGCAGCATTACTAATAAATTGGGTAAGGACAACGGTCGATACAAAAATTACGACTAATGCAAAATACAAAGGCAACCCATCAAGAGCAAAATTAAGATTGACTGCTATTAAATCTGCTAATCCTGTTACCTGCATAGCAACGCTAAAACATGATAAGGATCCCAGCAATAAAATAACGTCTAACCTAATTGATTTTTGTATTTCTGCAGGTCTCAAACATCCAAAAGCAACCATTGCGATGACTGCCAAAAGAACTGAACCTACTAATGGAATATTCGTAACCGAAGGCAAAACCACCATTCCTATTGCAATTGCAATTGAGATAGGTTTTTTTATCAAGACAGGTAAATCATCTTCAAATTGATCTAAAATAAGCAAATCATTACTAGCCTGTAAACCTCTTATTGAATCTAAGGGAGCCTGCAAGAGTAAAACATCTCCAGCTCTTAAAACAGCTTGTCCTAATCTCTCTTGAACGGTTTGCTGCCCTCTTCTCAGAGCCAAAACCGTTGCATTATGACGTTGCCTGAATCTTAATTCTCTCAAACTTGCACCAGCTAAGGTTGAGCCTGCTGGCAACAAGGCCTCAAAAGTTTTAGTACTTTCATCGTCTGTGAAAACATTTACCCCTCCAAAAGATCTTTTATTCTCTCCTAATACAATGGTATGTTCCTGCTGCAATCTAAATAAATCTGCTCTTGTAACGCGAATTATCAATCTATCTTCAGGTTCAATCTTTCTATCTGCCAAAGGAGGAAGAATAACTTTTCCATTTCTTTGTAACTCCAAAACATCAACATCAAATCGTCTTTGCAATCTACTATTTCTGACAGATTGACCAACCAATTCTGAGGCAGAAGGAATAGTAACTTCAGTAAAGTAAACATTCATATCCCCATTTTTAATAAAATCCTTATCTCTGCCTCTATCTGGCAGAAGGATGTCAGAAACAAGAATCATGTAGGTTGTACCAATCAGCCACACAGGAATTCCAATAGAAGTCAAACTAAATAATTCTAAAGTTCCATAACCTAATTGTTGACTAATATCACTTACAAGAAGATTTACTGAGCTACCTAATAATGTCAAAGTTCCACCAAGTAAAGTAGCGAAAGAAAGAGGTAATAAAACCTTAGATGGTGATATATTTCTCCGCTCACACCAACCTTCAATTAAAGGTAACAAAGATGCTACTACTGGAGTATTAGGTACAATTCCAGATATTGGAGCAATCAAAAAAGCTATTAAAAAAATCAATTTCCTTGGCGTTCTAATACTTTCAGAAGAAATTAATTCTCTTACTCTATCCAAGGCACCACTTTTAAATAATGCAGAAGAAACTGCAAATAGACCCATGAGGGTAATTAGGGAAGGGCTTCCAAATCCAGCTAAAGCTTTTTCAGGAGAAAGAACTCCTGTGGATATAAATATTCCAACACATAATAAACCAGTCAATTCTGGAGCAATAGTATTTTTGATAAACAAAATTATTGACATTATTAAAACAACTACGGTTATAAACGCATCAAAATTATTACTAACTAATGAAATTAAATTCATATGAGACTAATTTAACTCAATATACCCAAAAACAATATTTCGAAAAAGTTTAATTAGAACTATCTTTTTTAAAAAACTTTCTAAAAATAGATTTTTTTTGGAATATCCATGAAGATGCAGATTTTAAGCTTTCTGTAATATTAGGCAACTTAGAAGCGTATATCAGTCTCCTTGCCTCATAAGCCAATTTTCCAGATAAAGTAACCCCAATCCCAGAAATTGAAGCTTCGCCTATTCCTAAACTTATCATTTCACCATTGTCTTGAAATTCAAAAGGTAAAGGATCCTTTTCTTGAATTAATAGACCTAGATTTTTAGCCAGATGACTTCCCTCCTGCATAGCAACCTGAGCTGTTATTGGTAAATCCTCCATTCCTTCAATAATTGCAATATCGCCAATAGCAAAACAATTTTCATGGTTTTCTATTTGCAAATTATTATTTACTAAAACTCTTCCAAATTTTTTTGTTATTTCGTCAGTTTTCAAATAAGACAAATTAGGTTTAACACCTGCAGTCCAAATAACAATATCTTTATCCAAAGAAGTTATTCCACCCTCATTAGAAATAATAATTTTAGTTTCTGAGACTTCTTGAACTGTTGAATTTAAAAGTACATTGATTTTTCTTTTTTCAAGTGCCTTCTCTGATTGTTCTCTATTAAAAATTTTATTTCTATTAAGAATTTCATTTGATTTTTCTATTATGTGTATTTCAAATTGGTCTTTAAATATATCTTTAATTTTGCATGCCAACTCAACACCAGAAGGACCTCCCCCAACTATGAATAACTTTTTATGAAACGAGGTTTTTTGTGATTTTATTAAAAAAGACTTTAATTGATTTAGATCATGAAAATCATTAAAAAAATAACAATTTTCCTCAACACCTTTTGTTGAAAAACTATTTGGAATAGAACCTGTACAAATTACAAGATATTGAAAACTTAATTTAAGTTCGTCACTGAATTCAAGCATATTTTCTTTGAAGCAAACCTTGGTTAAACAATTTTTTAAAAAAGTTATACCTACATCAGAAAAAATATTTGCAAATTTTGGTGTAGCTTCCCAACTTCTTATTTCTTTACTTAAAACTTCGTACATTAAGGGTTTAAATATAAAACTAGATTCAGAATCAACTACAAGAATTGGCAAAGAGGGATTAAGATTCTTTAAATTCAATGCAAAAGTCATACCTGCAAAACCTGCTCCAACTATTACTATTGGTTTTTGTATTGATTTCATTAGCGAAATATTGTTATGCCTAAATGTATTATTAAACTATACGAATAATTTTTAAATTGAGCGAAATAACATTAAACTCATAAACAACTTGAAGAATGATTGAAAACATCCACAAAGATATTCAACCTAACTTAAGGCAATATAATAAAGAGCTTATAGATTTGAAGCCTCAAGAAATGCTTACATGGGGTTATAAAAATTTTGATAATCAATTTGCTATTACGACAAGTTTTGGAATACAGTCATCAGTCCTTTTAGATATGGTCAGTAAATTATGTCTGCAAAGAAAAATCAAAATATTTTGGATAGATACAGGTTACCTACCTCCAGAAACATACCAATACGCTGAAAAACTTATTGAAGATTTGTCGTTAGAAGTAGAAGTTTTGCAAAGTGAATTATCTCCAGCAAGAATGGAAGCTATATTCGGAAAACTTTGGGAAACAAACAAAGTGAGTGATCTAGATAAGTATCATGAATTAAGAAAGATCAAACCTTTAGAAAATGGTCTAGAAAAATATAATATTTACTGCTGGGCTAGCGGTGTTAGAGCAGGCCAAACAGAAAACAGAAATAAAATGAGATTCCTCGACATTATTCGGAAAAGACTTTCTTTAAGGCCTTTATTGAATTGGACAAATAAAGATATTTTTTATTATATGAAGGAGAATAATTTACCTGCTCATCCACTGTTTAGCAAAGGTTACTCTACTGTAGGCGATTGGCACTCCAGCAATCCTGATGGTATCCAAACAAAAGGCAGAAATACACGATTTGGAGGGATTAAACAAGAATGTGGAATACATACAAATAATTGAATTTACCATCAAAAAATGGTCTCAAATATAAACTTTTTGTTAGTAGGAAATAGTAGGCTTCATTGGGCTAACTATTCTCAAAATCAATCTAAATTCTTCCATACCAAAAAAGATGAAAAAGTTCCCGAAAATATTGATTGCAACCAATTAATTTGGGCTTCTGTAGGAAAATTACCTCATTTTTCACTGAAAGAAGAAAATGAAATAAAAACCCAAGATATTCAGTTATCAAATCTCCCTGATTATTTTGGAATTGATAGAGCTCTAGCTTGTTTCGCCGCTTTAAAAACTATTGAAAACCCTTTAAAAAAAAATTTTCTAATTGCTGATTTTGGAACAATATTATCGATAACAAAATTAAATTCAAATGGATCGATTATCGGTGGCCAACTTATTCCAGGTTTTCTAACACAATTAAAATCAATGGAACAAAACACAAAAAATCTTAAAGTTCCAAAAAATTATCAAATTCCTACAAAAGAATTTTTGATTAATACAGAAGAGGCGATTTTAAAAGGAGTAATCAATTCTCTTACTGGAGCTATTAATAGTTCATTTAATCCACTCATGGATATCTTGATAACCTGTGGAGGAGACTCTCAATTCCTTACAAATGCTCTTGAAATGAACAGAAAAAATATAATTAATGTTCCTAATTTGGTTATGGAGGGAATGATCATTCACTACCTATCTATAAAACAATTAATTTAATCCAAGATCCGCAATTATATGATCAGCCATTATTGCTGCTTTTACCTTTAGGTAAATTTTTTCAATATTACCATCAGTATCAATTAAAAATGTATTTCTCATCATTCCCATATATTCTTTTCCCATGAATTTCTTAAGTCCATAGCTATCGTAATCAGAAGAAACTTTATAAGGTTCAGGATCAGTTAAAAGAATAAAGGGTAAATTAAATTTTTCTATAAACTTCCGATGAGAAACGGCATTATCTTTACTGATGCCAATAACAACAATGTTTTTTTTCTGTAGCAAATCCCAATTTTCCTTAAAATTGCAGGCCTCTTTAGTACATCCAGGAGTATTATCTTTTGGATAAAAATATAGTATTATTCTTTTACCTTTAAAATCACTAAGAGACACTTCTTTTTCAAAAGAATCTTTTAATTTAAATTCTGGTGCTTTGTCGCCAACCTTTAGAGCCATTGAAATTATTAAATGAGTATGAATATAAAATACCAAAAATTTGGTTTTATGAGATTAAAGGTGTGCAGGATGTCGCAACGGTAGAAGAAATTAAAACTGCAAAAAATCTATCAAGTTCAAGATCAAAAATTTTTTTAGAAACAAGAGCTTATTTACGACAATCACTTTCAACACTTTTTGATTTAGATCCCCTAGAAATTCCGATTAGTGCTCATCCTGGAGAACCTCCAAGTTTACCCTCTGGTATGGGAAACATAAGTTTGAGTCATTGTAAAGATGCCATTACTATAGTCTGGCATAAAAGCAAAATAGGAATTGATATTGAGAGAACAGATAGAGATTTTAACCATGTAAAATTTGCAGAAAAATATTTTTTTCATACTAATAAATCAAACCATAATAATTATTTGACAAAGAATATGATTTTAAAACAATGGTGTTCTGTTGAAGCAGCTATAAAATGGGATCATGGAAAATTAGCTAATGACATAAAACAATGGCAATATTTTGAAAATCCAAAAGAGTTAATTCATAAGAAGAAAAATATACATTTAAATTATTCACAGATTAACTTCTATAATTGGTATATTGCTTTAGCCTACGAAGAAAAACCTTTTTTAAATCCTGAGATTATTTGTTGTTCGAAAAATTTTTAGTTTTCTTTTCTTCTAAGCATCTCTTCATATTTAATTTTCTCCCATCCATTATTATTTGGTTCCCATATTTTTATTCCACTTAAAGATTTAGGAAGATATTCTTGAGCAACCCAATTCCCTGGATAATTATGAGGATTGACATAACTATTTGAATTATTTCTTAAATGTGGTGGCACATCAAAATCATTGGTTAATTTAATTTTTTCAATTGCTTTAAAAATACTTTTCGCACTATTACTTTTTGGAGACATAGATAAATATAAAGAAGCCTGAGTTAAAAAATATAATCCTTCTGGAAAACCAACTCTATCAAACGCATCACAGCACGACTGAACAACTACTATTGCATTAGGATCTGCCATTCCAATATCTTCACTGGCAGATATAAGTAGTCTTATAAAAATAAAATTAGGATCTTCGCCAGCCTCTAGCATATTCGCAAGCCAGAATAAAGTTGCATCTGGATCAGAACCTCTTATGGACTTTATAAAGGCACTTATTACATCGTAGTGATTTTGACCATTTTTATCGTAAACAATATTTTTCTTTTGAATTGCATCCTCTGCTATTGAGAGATTAATATTGATTTCTTTCGAATCATTTTCAGCAGTTGTTTCTATGGCCATCTCTAGGGCATTGATTAATGTTCTTGCATCACCGCCAGAAAATTTAATTAAATGATTTATTGCATCCTTGGTTAAATAAACCTTTTTTGAATCTTTTAGTTTCAAATAATGAGTTATGACTTTTTGTATTATTTTCTGCAAATCATTTTCAGTCAAAGGGAGTAATGTGAAAATACGAGACCTACTAACAAGGGCTTTATTAACAGCAAAGAAAGGATTTTCAGTTGTGGCCCCAATAAAAGTTATAGTTCCATTTTCTATTGAAGGTAATAGAGCATCTTGCTGAACTGATGTAAATCTATGAACCTCATCGATAAATAAAATTGTTTTTCTTTTTGAATTTATTAATCTATCTTTTGCATTAGCGATTTCATTTCTTAATTCTTTAACACTTGTTAATACCGCATTTAACTTAATTAATTTTGAACGCGTATTAAAAGAAATAATTTCAATTAAAGTAGTTTTTCCAACACCAGGAGGGCCAGAAAAAATAAAATTACTAATTTTATCGTTTAATATTGCACTCCTTAAAAGCGAATTCTCGTTCAAGATTGGTTGTTGGCCAAAAAAATCGTCCAGATTCTTTGGTCTTAATTTATCTGCCAAAGGTGCATTATTTTCTATTTGAGAATAATTAGTAAATAAATTTTCTGAATGCATATAAATAAAATCAAAAAATCATTACTTTCCAGTCTATGTAATTACTGTAGGAGTTTCCATTTGAGTAAGTTTTGAAATATTTAATAAAGCATCTAAATCATTAATTAAAGGTTTTAAAGCAACCTGAGGATTTAACATAAGATTTTCTTGAGGATTAACAAATTTCTCAAAGTAAAGTCTTAATGTTGCACCCTTAGTTCCAGTTCCAGAAAGGCGCACAATTACTCGGGAATTATCTTCAAGCACCAACCTTAAACCTTGATTTTCACTTAAGGAATTATCAACGGGATCTAAATATGAAAAGTTATCGGCAACTTTAACTAAATGACCAGCAAAATTAGTTCCCTTTAAATTTTCGAGCAGAGATATTAAATTACCAAAGATTTGATTAGCAATGTTTGAGGGGATTGCCTCATAGTCATGTCTTGAATAATAATTCCTACCAAATTGTTGCCAATGCTTCTGCATCAAATCACTTACCGAACATTTTTGATCGGCTAAAACTTGTAACCAATACAAAACTGCCCATAATCCATCTTTCTCTCTTACATGATTACTACCTGTTCCAAAACTTTCTTCTCCACATAAAGTAATTAAATTAGAATCTAAAAGATTACCAAAAAACTTCCAGCCAGTAGGTGTCTCGAAACAAGGTACATTTAATACTCTGGCAACATTATCAACCGCTGAGCTGGTTGGCATGGATCGTGCCACACCTGTGATACCATCTTTATACCCTGGGACACATTTAGTGTTAGCGGTAATAACTGCAAGGCTGTCACTAGGATTTACAAAACACCCACTTCCTAAAATCATGTTCCTATCTCCATCTCCATCACAAGCGGCACCGAAACTGTAAGATTTTTTATTTAATAACAAATCAGCTAAGTGAGATGCATAAGTAAGATTAGGATCAGGATGTAAACCTCCAAAATCTTTTAACGGGTTACCATTCATGACACAATCATGAGTTAGACCCATTTTTTCAACAAAAATATTTTTTGCATATGGGCCTGTAACAGCATTCATTGCATCAAAGATTAACGAGAAGTCTTTTTTTAAAAAATCACTAATTTGATCAAAATCAAAAATTTTCTCCATCAAATTAGAATAATCTTTCAATCCATCAATAATTTCTAAGGTAGTTTCACCGTAATAATAAGTTCCATATTCACTAAAATCAGGTAACTGAATTTTACAAATTTTATAATTAGTTAGTAATTGCGAAGCCTCAAAAATCTTATTAGTAATTATCTCAGGAGCTGGGCCACCATTAGAGATATTCAATTTAACTCCAAAGTCGCCATCAATCCCACCAGGATTATGACTTGCAGAAAGAATAATTCCACCAATTGCGTTTTCTTTTCTAATTAAATGTGATGTCGCAGGAGTAGATAATAAACCGAATTTTGGAACAATAACCTTTTGAACTTTGTGAGCAACGCATATTTTGACAATTTTTTCTATTGCTTCGATATTTCCATATCTGCCATCACCTCCAACTACTAATGTTGAACTTTGTAAATCTTTCAGTGATTGTAAAATTGCTTCAATAAAAATCTCTAGATAATGTTCCTCCTGAAACTTTACAGTACTTTTTCTTAGACCAGAAGTTCCTGGTTTTTGATCTAAAAAAGGAGATTTGATATTTATTACGTTGACTTCAATCATATTTTTAATAAACTTCCAAAAAATCTAACTAAATTAATGAGGCATTTCGGATGTTCTTAACATAGCGATAAACCATAATGAAGAAATTAATAATGCACTTAGAATACCGTAATTAATACCAAATCTAGAGATTGTAATTGGAACTATAATTGGAAATGTTAATGCTCCAAATAAAGGAGTAAAGGCTACGATTTTTTTAAGCATTAATTTAATTAATTAAAACCATTCGGTCTCAGCATTGTCTTTTTCGTTAGTGTCGTCTAGTGGAGTATTTCTATCGAATTTCATTGATATGTTTTTTTCTAGTTCTCCAGAAACATCAATAGCTTTAATATCATATTTTTGAGTACCGTCTCGAAATGGAACTTGTATTCTAAATGTACCATCAGCTGCAAGCGGAACTTCTTCTCCACCAATAGTAAGTTTTGCAGAAGGTTCAGTTGCTCCATAAACAATTAATTCAGCATCTGCAACAAGCCAAAAAGATCTATTCTTAACAACTCCGCTTCCAGATTCATTTAAACCAGAGGACCATTTACCAGCTCCTGAATCAGTCAGGTTATCAATTTCCTTTGTTGAATTCACATTTTCCATAAATTCCTCTGAACCAACTTTCCTTCTCAGGGGAATATTAGTAGCTGCTTGATATAACCTTTCATGCATGCCATTTTGTTCTGATGCAATACCACTAGAAATATCTGGAATTGATTCTGAAGTAGAGTCCAAGCTAAACGGTACAAATTTATCTAATATTTGCTCCGATGGATGGGATCCAGGCACGTGACTTATTGAAGAGAAAGCCAAAGACATCCAGTTAAATCCGTACTTATAACCTAGTTCAACCTTATATTCTCTATCTGCTAACGGAATTGGCAAATACCATTCAGTACTATAACTATCTACTACTATCTCCCTAAGTGTTCCTTGGTTTAGATTACTTCCTTCAGAACCAGATGCATCAAATAATCTTAAACATAATTTATTTGCTCCCAAAGATTGTGCTTTTTCTCGATCAGCATCAGATATTTGCCAAAAAACGTAGGCCCAATCTGGATCCCTTGGTAAGAAAACCACGTTAGTTTTAACTTCTTCGCTTTTGTTAAAATCACTAAACTCGGAATTATTTTCAGTTTTTAGATGTTCTGCAGTGGAATTTGATTCCTTAAAAGATTTTTTTTGATATTTCAGTATTAGGTCAACTAAAACAGCCTTTGTTTTACGACTATATAAAGGTACTGATAACTTACTTGCTTCTTGACGTAATTGTCTGAGGGTTTGTGAGAGTAATTGATCTTTATTCATGATCCCATCAGCCACATTAAATTCTCCAATTTTGCATGGGATCAGTATGTTCTTTTTTTTTTGCAATTGTGTGTTATTTAGCCCTGTCGTCAGGATCCTCTGACTACTTAGAAATTTATAAATTTAGTGTTTCTCTTCAGAATAGTTGGTATCAGAAGGATTAATTAATTTTTTAAATTCGCTTAAATGTAAATTAATTTTCTTTTTTTTTAAATTTTATTACCTCAATTTGTTAACGACTCAACAAAAATATATCTTTTCTTCGGGATCATTTGAAGCGACTTCTAACTTTGTTTAACTAAAAGGACTAAATCATCAATCTCTAAATCATCAATATTTTTGCCTTTAGTTTGTGCAAAAAAATTTAATTTTTTTGCAGTGGATTCTATTTGATCATAAAAAAGGTCACTAAACTTTTTATCATCGAATTTTTTGGATTGAGCATCACACCATTCTCTCAAAGGAGTTTTAGTCAATGGTTTAGAACTATTTTCTGCTGATATATTCTTTAAGATCTGGAGACAATGTGCAAGTATTCTTACATGATGTTTTTGCTTTATAGGAAGATCTAGATTGTCAATTTCTTGAATAGCTTGCACATTTAACGGGTTTGACGAAAAATTAAGAGAATCAGACATTAATTTTTAATTTTAATAAAAGAAAAAAACTCAATATTAGGGGTATCTTTCGTTAGAGTATATAAGCTAATTGTAATAAGTTATTTTTGAATAAGATGGCTAACGAAAATTTAGTTAAGGATGTAGTAAGGGAAAAAGAGCCTTACAAATATGGTTTCGTTACAGATATTGAAACTGAAAAAATTGCAAAAGGGTTAAACGAGGATATTGTAAAACTTATTTCAAAGAAAAAGGGAGAGCCAAATTTTTTACTCAATTTCAGATTAAAAGCCTTTAAAAAATGGCAAAAAATGAAGGAACCTAACTGGGCAGAAATAGGCTATCAAAAAATCGATTATCAAGATATCATCTATTATTCTGCTCCTAAACAGAAAGAAAAACTTTCTAGTTTAGATGAAGTTGATCCCAAACTTCTTGAGACTTTTGACAAATTAGGTATACCTCTTACTGAACAAAAAAAACTTACAAATGTGGCTGTTGACGCTGTATTTGATAGTGTCTCTATAGCTACGACATTTAGAGAAGAACTTGCTGAACATGGGGTTATATTTTGCTCAATCAGTGAAGCTGTAAAAAATCACCCAGATTTGATTGAAAAATATTTAGGTACTGTAGTTCCAGCAAGTGATAATTATTTTGCGGCACTAAATTCTGCTGTTTTTAGCGATGGTTCTTTTGTTTATATACCTAAAGGTGTGACCTGTCCTATGGACTTATCTTCTTATTTCAGGATTAATAGTGGAGATTCTGGACAGTTCGAAAGAACACTAATCATAGCCGAAGAATCAAGTTCTGTAAGTTACCTAGAAGGTTGTACAGCGCCAATGTTCGATACAAATACTCTGCATGCTGCGGTTGTTGAATTAATAGCCCTTGACGATGCCTCAATAAAATATTCAACAGTGCAAAATTGGTATGCAGGTAATGAAAAAGGAGTTGGCGGGATTTTTAATTTTGTGACCAAAAGAGGAAAATGTTTAGGCAAGAGAAGTAAAATTAGCTGGTCTCAAGTGGAAACAGGTTCTGCAATTACTTGGAAATATCCTAGCTGTCTACTCCTAGGTGAAGAATCTGTTGGAGAATTTTATTCTGTAGCACTCACTAACAATCTTCAACAAGCAGATACCGGCACAAAAATGATCCATATTGGTCCCAAAACCAAATCCACTATCGTTAGCAAAGGAATAAGTGCAGGCAATTCTATAAATAGCTATAGAGGGCTTGTCAAAATGGGTACAAAAGCGGCTGGATCAAGAAATTACAGTCAATGTGATTCAATGTTAATAGGGGATCAAGCTTCTGCGAATACATTCCCTTACATCAAATCTCAACAACCAAATTCAGAAATTGAGCATGAAGCAAGCACATGTAGAATCTCCGAAGATCAACTTTTTTATCTCCAAAGCAGAGGTATAGAATTTGAAGAGGCAATCTCTATGATGGTCAGTGGTTTCTGCAGAGATGTATTTAATCAATTACCTATGGAATTTGCAGCCGAAGCAGATAAACTACTGTCTTTAAAACTCGAGGGATCAGTAGGTTAATCAATCAATTTCTAAAGTGAAATGCAAAGTAAAATGAAAGAATCAGATCCAATATTAGAAGTTCACAATCTCTTTGCATCAACAGACAATCTTCCAATTTTGAAAGGGGTTTCGATCAATGTCTATCCTGGTGAAATCCATGCCATCATGGGTAGAAATGGATGTGGTAAAAGTACTCTTTCGAAAATCATTGCTGGTCATCCCTCTTATAATATTACCAATGGCGAAATTAAATTTTCTGGTGAAAAAATAAGCTCACTGGAGCCTGAAGAAAGAGCACAAGCAGGAATTTTCCTCGGTTTCCAATATCCAATAGAAATTCCAGGGGTTAGCAATCTCGAGTTTCTTAGAGTTTCAACTAATGCTAGAAGAAAATTCCTTAATAAAGAAGAATTAGACACTTTTGATTTTGAGGAATTAGTTAAAGAAAAGTTAGAACTTGTAAAAATGGATCAAGCATTTCTAACAAGAAGTGTAAATCAGGGATTTTCTGGAGGAGAAAAGAAAAGAAATGAAATTCTACAAATGGCTTTACTTGAGCCCAAGATAGCAATATTAGATGAGACTGATTCTGGTCTAGATATTGATGCTCTTAGAATAGTCGCATCAGGAATCAAAAAAATATCTAATGCACAAACTGGAATTATATTAATTACTCACTACCAAAGATTACTAGATGAAATTAAACCAAATTACGTCCATGTTATGGCAGACGGACAAATTATAAAAACAGGTGGGAGTGATCTTGCATTAGAACTTGAAAAAAAAGGTTATGAATGGACTGATAACTTTGTAAAAGAGACTTAAATAAATGGAAATTATTGAAAAAATAACAACCAATAAATTAGTTGAAAATCAAACAGAAATACAAAAAATCTGTCTTCATAAATTACAATCGAGTCCCCTTCCAAATCCTAAAAGTGAACTATGGAGACTTTCAAATAAATCAAAATTTTCAAACTTATTAGACTACTCGATTAATGAAAAAGATCTGAAATTGGATACACCCTATCCAAAAAATTCTCAAAGCACTATTCGATTAATAATTGGTGAGAATTACCAAATTAAATTGATTGAGGAAAATTATTCAATACAGCAATTAAGTGAAGATGAATTAGATAAATTTATGAAAGAACAAATATCCTTTTTTGATCAAAACGAAAATTGGAGTGACCTCTTAAATCTATCTATAAGTTGCAAAAAAAATATCTTGGGATTAAAAATTAATGGATCAAAAATCCCTCCTATTGAAATCTTTAGTCATTCATCAACTAACTCTTTTAACGCAAAAACCCTAGTAATATTTTTAGAAAAGAATTGCAATATTGAATTATTGCAAGTCAATCTTGGCAAAGAAAACTCTTCATTATCTCAATCAACATTCTTTTTTTTAGAAGAAAATAGTTCCCTAAAACATGGCGTTGTTTCTTACGGTGAAAGCGGATCAAATTTATTAAATTCTCTCAACATAATTCAACAGAAAAACAGCGAATACAAATTGGGATCATTACATTTCAAATTTAATTATGCAAGATTTGAAATTAATATTAAGCAATCTGAAGGAAGTGCTAAAACCAAAATCAAAGGTATGCAAATAACAAAAAAAGATGAACAAATTGCTACTTATACAAAAATAGATTTTAATGGCCCAAATGGATTTCTTGATCAAATCAACAAATCACTTGCTGATGATAAATCACATGCAATATTTGAAGGTTCAATAATAGTTCCGAAAATTGCTCAGAAAACTGATGCTTCCCAACTAAGCAGAAATTTACTTTTATCAAGTCTTGCACAAATAGATACCAAACCTCAATTAGAAATAATTGCTGATGATGTCAAATGCAAACATGGAGCTACAATTTCTCAACTAAATGAAGAAGAACTTTTTTACATGCGAACAAGAGGGATCACATTAGCAGAAGCAAGTAAACTACAATTAAGTTCTTACTTTCAAGAAATAATTTCATTTATTCCCGTATCAAAAGATAGATGGGATTTGCTTGATAAACTTTTAAATGAGAATTAATGGAAACGATTCAAAATTTTCCTGAAATAACTAAGAAAGACTTTCCTCTTTTAAATAAGAACTTAAAAAGTAATGATCAAATCATTTATTTAGACCATGCTGCAACAACTCAAAAACCAATACAAGTCTTAAAAAAAATTGATGAATATTATAGACACTTCAATGCTAATGTACACAGAGGCGCACATCAATTAAGTGCAAAGGCAACAGAAGAATTTGAAAATGCAAGATATTTAATTAGCAAATATATAAAAGCGAATTCAACAAAAGAAATTATCTTCACAAGAAATGCTACTGAAGCAATCAATCTAGCGGCTAGATCATGGGGAGAATCTTCATTAAGAGAAAACGATGAAATTCTCTTATCAATAATGGAGCATCATAGCAATATCGTTCCATGGCAAATGATTGCAGCAAAAAATAAATGCAAATTAAAATTTATAGGTATAGATAAAAATGGGAAATTAGATATAGATGATTTTAAATCAAAACTAACATCTAGAACTAAGCTTGTTAGCCTAGTACATGTTAGTAATACACTAGGTTGCTGTAATCCAATCAAAGAGATAACTAAATTAGCTAAGCAAAAAGGTTCTTTAGTTTTAATAGACGCATGTCAAAGTTTGGCGCATCAAAAATTAGATGTAATTGATCTTGATATAGATTTCTTGGCGGGATCAGGACATAAACTTTGCGGTCCTACCGGTATTGGTTTCCTCTGGTCAAGACAAGAAATCCTAGAAAAGATTCCTCCTCTTTTTGGAGGTGGAGAAATGATTCAAGATGTTTTTGAAGAGACAAGTACTTGGGCAGAGCTACCTCATAAATTTGAAGCTGGAACTCCAGCCATTGCGGAAGCAATAGGTCTTGCAGAAGCAATTAATTATATAAACAATATTGGATTGAATGAAATTCATGAATATGAAAAAACTATTACAAAATATTTATTTGAAAAATTAAATCAAATAGAAAATGTTGAAATTATAGGTCCATCGCCGGAGATAGATCCAGACAGAGCATCACTTGCCACCTTTTATATTAAAAATATACATTCAAACGATATTGCAGAAATTCTTGATTCAAAAGGAATTTGCATCAGAAGTGGGCATCATTGCTGTCAACCTCTTCACAGATACATCGGAATAAAATCAACCGCAAGAATTAGCATGAATTTCACTACCAATAAGGAAGAAATTGATATATTTATTGAAAAATTAAAAGAAACTATTGATTTTCTTAAAATTAATTCTTAAATATTTAAAGCATTTTTTAAAAAACGCTGAGATTTTTGCAATACTACCTCTTTAGTTTCTATATTTTTAAAACCATGCCCTTCATTCTCAAAAAAAATAACTTCCGAATATTTATTATTCTGAATCAAAATTTCTTGAATTTTTAAAGTTTGTTTATACGAAATAACTTTATCTTTTTTTCCATGAAACAATAAGATAGGTTTTTTTATTTTATTAATATGATTTATTGGCGATCTATTTATATAATCATCGTAATTTTTTTCATAATTTCCTATTAAAGAATTTAAATAATCTTTTTCAAACCTATGAGTGTTGTAATACATGTCCTTCAAATCAATAACAGGATATTTACAAATTGCTGCTGTAAAAATAGATCCAAATAATAAACAATTCAGGGCAGTTAACCCACCAGCACTATTACCAGAAATAACTACTTTTTCACTATCAACTAGATTTAATTTAGATAATTCAAGAGCTAATGCTTTGCAATCATAAGAATCAACAATACCCCACTTATAATTCAACCTCTCTCTATATTCTTTGCCAAATCCTGATGATCCTCCATAATTAACTTCAGCAACAAAAAATCCCTTCGAAGTCCAATATTGAACTTCAGAATTATATGACCCATCAAAAAATGAAGTTGGTCCGCTGTGAGCTCTAACAAGGAGCGGGGGCTTTCTAAAATTTTCAAGAAGCGGTTTATAAAGAAAAGAATGAGTTGATTGATTTTCAAAACCTTTAAACCAAAATGTCTCAGGTTTGGAACAATCTTTAATATGATCAATATGTATCTGCTCAGAAAAATTGGATAGAACTTTTTCTGCAAAATCAATTTCAAATACAATTCCCAAAAAATCAGATCCATAACCTCTTAAAAGAACTTTATTCCTAAAAACATTAAAATCACTTATTGCTGTAAAAGGAGTAGAAAATTCTTTAACTAATACAAGATCTTTATATTGTTCAACTATTAAACTATCTTCTTTTTTTCCTACACAAAAAAAGTTTTTTATAGTACCCGAAAAAAATTTTATTCCTGAGACCCATTGTGGTACTCCATATTCAATCAAATTTCTCTCTACTCTTTTCTTAATAAAAATATTCTCAATTTCACTTACATCTAAAAACAGTAAGTTCCACCATCCAGAACTATCCTCAGAACATACTAAAAGTGTTTCACTTATCCAAAAAGGTTGAAAAAAAGAAACATTTTTTTTGACATTGATCAGTTTATTTGAGAATTTTTTTATTGTTTTTATCTCTCCATCTGAGTCTATTTGAGCAAAACACAGATCATTTTTCTCCCAAGGCATATGTGGAGAATCCCACTCGACCCATGAAAGTAAGCTAGCAGAAGTATTGGAAGATAATTCTCCAGCGAAATTTTTAAATTTTATTATTCGGCAAATATCTTGTTTAGTTTTTTTTAAGTCTAAAGAAAATAAATAATCTCTATTATTTATTTCACAAATGCCATACAAAAAATCTTTTTGAGAAATAACAAATGAAGAATCGAAATTGCCATCAATTGATTTAGATAGTTGTCTAGGTTCTTGAACTGAATCAAGATATTTGTGTTGAGTTATATTATTTGATGCTACCTCTCTAAAAATTTGAAACCATAATGCATTAGTAATCTGATCTATCCATATCAAATAAAAATTATTTTTAAAATTTATACATTTATAAGATTTACCACCATATCCATGAAAGTTATTTTTAATATTATATTTTTTACTTGTTAATTTCTGAGGAAAAGCCTCTTTATCATTAAATGGTCTTGCAAAAATACCATTTTCATTTTGATCTTCGCCAACAAAATCAATCCAAAAAATAATATCTCTAATAATGGATAATTCCTTAAAATCTTTTTTTTTAGATAGAGTTTGCCTAACTTCTAACTTATCATCGTTACTCATTTTAAAAAATATAAAGAAAGTAAATTAAAGTGCTAATATTTTTATAGCTAAACCCTTTAGTAAAAACTTTTTTAAACGTGGCAAACCATTTTTCACAACTTGCAAAAAAGTCAAGAACAAATGGAAACGCAGAAAAAATTGCAAAGGAACAGACAGGTAAGCCATCTCTAGACATTTATAAACTTGGTGATGATGTATTAAGACAAAATTCCAAAAGAATAACTAAGGTTGACGAATCGATTAGAAAACTCGCTAGAGAAATGCTTCAAAGCATGTATGCAGCTAAAGGAATTGGACTTGCTGCACCTCAAATTGGCATCAATAAAGAGCTTCTTGTCATAGATGTAAATTTTGAAGATTCAGCAGCAGAACCTTTAATATTAATCAATCCAGAAATCACAGACTTTGGAACAACCCTTAATTCATACGAAGAAGGCTGCTTAAGCATACCTGGTATCTATTTGAATGTAGTGAGACCATCAACTATAAAATTAAAATTTAGAGATGAAATGGGGAGACCACGTAAAATGAAAGCAGATGGACTTCTAGCGAGGTGTATTCAGCACGAAATGGATCACTTAAATGGAATATTATTTGTTGATAGAGTTACATCAAAAGAGGATTTGAACAAAGAACTTTTAAAAGAAGGGTTTAACGAAAAAGATGTGATTTCTATCAATTAACTCAATGACTGAAACTACAATATTTCAAAAAATAATTAATGGAGAAATACCCTGCGATAAACTTTATGAAGACGAGTTTTGTATTGCGTTTAATGATATACAGGCACAAGCTCCAGTACATTTTTTAGTGATTCCAAAGAAGCCAATTATAAGTCTATTGGAATGTATTGAAGAAGACTCAAATTTATTAGGGCATTTACTTTTGATTGGTAGCAAAATAGCTAAATCAAAAAATTTAAATAATTGGAGGACAGTAATTAATACTGGAGCAGAATCTGGACAAACAGTTTTTCATTTACATATTCATTTTTTATCTGGAAGAAAAATGAATTGGCCCCCAGGTTAAAACTCTCGAAAGAAATGTTTATGGGTTATAAATAAATAAAAACAAAATGAATACCCCAGATTCCTTAAATACAGAACCCAAAAATTTATTAAAGTTAATTTTAAAAAATTGGGAAGAACTAGATGATTCACTCAAAACAAGGTTAATAAAAATTTGGAACGTTTTAACTTATAAATGGCAATTACAAATTTTATTTAATTTACCTTTTCTACTATGGTGGGCATTAGATAAGTATTCTGCAAAAGTTCATGAATTTGATGTAAAAATATTCAATTACTTGAATTTGCCAGACTGGGCACTTTCATTTATTGGCTTTGGTCAATAGACTTCTAAAAGTTATAATTTATTTTATAAAACTTGTCTAGTAATGAATAAGTCAGTTAAAAATAAATCTAAAATACTGTACCAATTACAAAAGTTAAGGAAACTATCTCAGCCATTTTTTCTTCCTATTGATCAATGTAATGGATTTCAATTCATATGGCTTTTAATTTCTCTTTTATTTTGTGTTGGTGGAGTAGTACTTGTTGGTCTTACAGGAATAATCAGTTTTTTTCAAAGTTTTCAACCAATTTTTCTTGAAAAGTATTTCGGAGGTGTAGTAAATACTGTCAATTCAATTTGGGCTGGAAGCTGGGGATTGCTTTTCTCTGCATTATTTCTAATTGGATCCGGTAGCTTCTTTAGCTTAAGACGTCAATTAAAAAACCGTAGATGGTTACATTGGTTATTCCTTGCGATAATTGTATTAATGCTCTTGGCTGTAAATGGAATAAACGCAGGTATTGGATTTATAGCAAGAGATTTAACAAATGCTTTGGTAGAGAAACAAGAAGATGGGTTTTATCGGATATTGGGGATTTACGCTTGTTGTTTCGCTGTAGCACTACCAATACGTGTTTCCCAAATATTTTTTACTTATAAGTTAGGAATAATTTGGCGAGAATGGCTTTCAAAAAGTTTAGTCAAAGATTATATGACTAATAAAGCTTATTACCAACTAAATCCCAATGATGAAGAACAAACTGATGTAGATAATCCTGATCAAAGGATCACAGATGATACCCGAGCTTTTACGGGGCAAAGTCTCTCTTTCACTTTAGGTATTTTTGATGCACTACTAACATTCTCACTAAATATTCTCATTTTATGGAGTATTAGTACAACACTTACTTTTTCTTTGTTTGGTTACGCTGCATTTGCAACTTCTATTCTTTTAATTGCTGGAAAAAATCTTGTAAAGATTGACTTTGATCAACTCAGATATGAAGCAGATTTTCGATATGGCTTAGTACATATTAGAGATAATGCTGAATCTATAGCCTTTTACTCTGGGGAGAATCCTGAGCGAAGCGAAACTGAAAGGCGATTGGGAGAAGTGGTGAGAAACTTTAATTTGCTGATTATATGGAGAGTAATAATTGACGTCATGAGAAGATCTATTAATTATGCAGGAAATTTCTTTCCATATTTAATAATGGCAATTCCTTACTTTAAAGGTGATATTGATTATGGCCGGTTTATTCAGGCAAGCTTTGCATTTGGAATGGTCGAAGGTTCATTATTTTTCATTGTTAATCAAATAGAAGAACTTGCAAAATTTACTGCTGGAATTGGCAGATTAGAAGGATTTCAATCAAAAGTCGAATCCATTAGTCAAACTAGTCCTACAAGCAATCGAAACGTTATTGCAGATTATCCCTCTATTCTTATTAATGATGCTAACCTTTGCCCTCCAGGTTCAAATAAAACTATAATTAAAAATTTAAATCTAAGCATTGAAGCTAATCAATCACTTTTGGTTGTAGGACCATCTGGATGTGGGAAAACTTCTTTACTAAGAATGATTAGTGGTTTATGGGAACCAAATCATGGAGTAATAAAAAAACCAAAAATTGGAGAATTATTATTTATACCTCAAAAGCCTTATATGTTACTTGGTTCATTAAGAGAACAGTTGTGTTATCCCACAGAAGTTAATAAATTTAGTGATGAACATCTTACTTCAGTACTAAATGAAGTAAATCTAAAAACTTTAGTCAATCGTTATCCTAATCTTGATATCAAGCAAGATTGGCCGAGAATTCTTTCTTTAGGCGAACAGCAAAGGTTGGCTTTTGCTAGGCTCTTACTAAATTCTCCAAGATTTGCAGTACTTGATGAGGCAACAAGTGCTTTAGACATTGAAACTGAAAAAAAACTGTATAGTTTACTAAAAAAACGAGAACTTTCGCTTATCAGTGTTGGACACAGACCTAGTTTAAAAGATTTTCATGAAAATATTTTAGAATTGAATGGAAAAGGAGATTGGAAATTATTGACTTCTGAAAAGTATAATTTTAAGGATTAGGAAAACAAATGAATTCTAAAGAAGAAAATACAAACTCAAAAGTCTCTAATTTAGAGAATGAAAGTAACAAACAAATACAGAATGATTCAAACTACAACAATGAACAAACTTCAGATATTGAATTAAATGAAAAATCAATAGATCTTGAAAATGAATACAAATTTGGATGGAGTCGTTATTCTGAAATAACTAATGGAAGATTTGCAATGATTGGACTTCTAGCGATAATAATAATTGAATTATTTAGTCAACAATCATTTTTAAAATGGGCAGGCATTTTATAATTAATCATCAAATCTAGAACTATTATCTCTAGGTTTCCTTTTTTCTGTCCCAACGCTATATCTACTATTTTGATTTTTTGAACTTGATCTACCTGAAGAACTTGTTCTGCGAGTTTCCCGAGATTTTTTTACTGGATTAGCATCTTTGAAGGATGCATCTTCTACTTGCTCTTTTGAAATTTGCTGTCTAATAGAAGATTTAACTGGTTGCTTTCTTAATGAAGAAGGCTCACTAGAAGAAGCAATATTTTCTTGTCTGGATAATGTTTGATTCCTTCTAGGTCTAGATCCTGTTTTAATTTCATTACGAGAAAGATTTCGTCTCTCACCAAAGTTATTTCTTAATGATTCATTACTATTTCTATCTGCAGGACTCTGTCTTCTTCTTCTAATAGGTTCTTCATTTTCTAACTTATTGGCTTCTCTTGAAGATGACCTGCTTCTACTTACCGCAGAAGCAGGTATAGCACGTGAAACATTCCTCCTACGAGATCTCTCTTCAATATATTCTTCATCGTAGTCATCTGCTTGAGGTTTAAATCTTCTAGAGGGTCTTTCAGCTTCTTCAAACCTTTCATATTCATCATTGAATCTACCTCTTGAATTTCTGGGAATATCAGAAATAGGATCATCATCAAAATAAGATGACCTTCTAGCTTGATCAGTAGCAATTCCCCTCAATCGCACGCTTTCATATGCAAAAAAAACTGTTGTTCCTGCTAACAAAAACTGACCGAACTGCAGGATAGGATCTAACCTCCAGCCTTGAAAAAATAATATCCCTCCGCACAAAAGGCCTATTGCTGCAAAGAAAACATCATAATCTCTAGCCAATGCAGGTTTAAAAGACCTTAAAAAATAAAGGCCTCCACCACATACGGCTAGAACTATACCAACAATACTGGCCCAATTGAGACTAGCATTGACCACATTCTTTCTCCAAAATTTATTTTTTTAGAGGGGACAAAAATCACCCTATATATATAGTGTACTTAAAACTTTTATAAAAACTAGCGTCTACCAGTAGAAGTACGATCTAGAGAATCTTTCTGACTAACAAAAATCAAAAATGCAGTTGCTGGAACAACGATAAGTAAAGCGGCAGCAATAAAACTGCCTATCATTCCAACTGCGGAATTATTAGCGACTTCAGCAGAGAAATCTGCAGCTAGTAATAAATTTGAAATTTGAAACACTTTTTTAAATATTTAGTTCTCAATTTATAATACGAATTAAATACTAATCAATGGGTTATTTATTAAGATGAGTTTAATAATTGTGACTTCTTTGAACGAGAACTTCCTACAAATTTTAGATGTTTGTCTTGGTCTTTTACTATCATATCTAACTATAGTTTTTTTAATAAGATTAATTCTTTCTTGGTACCCAAAAATTGATTTAAACAAAGGCTTATGGTTGCTAATTTCTATACCATCAAGCCCTATCCTTAATCTAACTAGAAAATTTATCCCTCCTATAGGAGGAGTTGATGTGGGTCCGGTAATTTGGGTTGGAATTATAAGTTTTTTAAGAGAGATTTTAGTGGGGCAACAAGGGCTTATAAAACTTGTTTTACATACTCCTACCCCATAGAAATTATTTAATTATTCCTCAGTTATTTGGTAATAATTCTTCTTCCACATATTTAGTATGAATCTTACCTTCCTTAAATTTAGTTTTATTTAGTAAGCTTAAATGAAAGTTAATTGTTGTAGGAATACCCGTTACTGCACACTCATTTAAAGCTCTATTCATTCGTTTAATTGCAGTATTACGATCCTTCCCCCATACTATTAGCTTACCTATTAACGAGTCATAGAATGGAGGTATTTCATAACCAGTATATACATGACTATCCACTCTCACACCGGGGCCACCAGGAGGAAGCCACCCAGTTATTTTTCCAGGAGAAGGTCGAAAATTGTGAGAAGGATCTTCGGCATTAATTCTACATTCAATGGCATGACCATTTAAGTGAATATCCTCTTGACTAAATTCCAATTTAGCTCCGCTTGCAATTTTAATCTGTTCAGCTATTAAATCAACACCCGTAACCATTTCAGTCACAGGGTGTTCAACTTGAATCCTGGTATTCATTTCCATAAAGTAAAAATTATCTTCATCATCAACTAAAAATTCAACTGTACCAGCTCCCTCATAACCGATACTCTTTGCAGCAGCAATAGCTGCATTCCCCATTTTTTTTCTTAGTTCAGTATTAATTGCAGGGCTAGGAGACTCTTCCAATAACTTCTGATGTCTTCTTTGAACTGAACAATCACGCTCTCCTAAATGAACAACATTACCCAATCTATCTGCCAAAATTTGAATTTCTACATGTCTTGGCTTCTTGATAAATTTTTCCATATATAAACCATCATTACCAAAAGCTGCTTCTGCTTCACCTTGAGCTGCTTTAAACATTTTTTCAAGATTATCTGCATTTTCAACCAACCTCATGCCTCTTCCCCCTCCACCAGCAGTTGCTTTTATAATTACCGGATACCCCATGTCATCCGCCAATTTATAAGCCTCATCAACATTCGACAATAAGCCTTTACTTCCTGGTACTGTTGGAACGCCTACTTCTTCCATAGTTTCCTTAGCTGTAGATTTATCTCCCATAGATCTAATAGCTTGAGGAGAGGGGCCAATAAAAACAATGCCATGATCGTTGCACATCTCAGCAAATTTATCATTTTCAGCAAGAAATCCATAACCTGGATGGATAGCATCAACTCCTCTGGATGTAGCAGCAGCAAGTATATTCGGAATATTTAAATAACTCTTGTTACTCAAAGAGTCTCCAACGCAAACTGCTTCATCAGCAAGCTGAACATGTAATGCTTTTTTATCTACGGTGCTAAAGACTGCCACTGTAGCAATACCTAGTTCCCTACAACTTCTTACAATTCGTAAAGCTATTTCTCCACGATTAGCAATTAAAACTTTTTCAACCATTATGAAAATTAAATTGAAGAAATGAAAATGACTTATAAATAAAAATTTTTTGCCAAAGTAATTAACAAAATTTTTATAGTTATTAGAGGACCTTTTTTACAATACAACCTAGAACGTTATATATGTATAAATATTTGTTTTATGCAATAGAAAAATAATTCATAATATCCAATACTTCCCACTAAGGAGGACATCCTTATTTCAGTTGATAATGTATTATATTTTTAAGGTTTAGGCACCCGCAGGTGCGTAAAAACCCTTTGCGGACGTGGCGGAATTGGTAGACGCGCACGTCTAAGGAGCGTGTGGCTTAGGCCTTGCGAGTTCAAGTCTCGCCGTCCGCATTTGATGTATTTTGGTTTAACTGCAATGAAAAAAAAATCAGTTGCAGTAGTTATTGTCTCCAATGGTCCTGGTGAATTAGCTACATGGGTTAGACCTGTAATAGATGAGCTTAATAAAATTAATGAATCTCTTTGTGATGAAAATAAACTTGATTTCAGTCTTAGGTTAGCCCTTGTTCCTTGCCCAAATGCTACGGGAAAAGAATGTAACGTTGCATCTTCATGGAATAAGTTTGAATTAATTACCAAATCCAACAGTTTTTGGAAGTTATTAATTAAGCCCTCTTCTTTTGCTAATTGGCCTAAACAAGGAATAGTTATCTTCCTTGGTGGGGATCAATTTTGGAGCATTCTACTAGCGAAAAGATTAGGTTACATAAATATCACATATGCTGAATGGATTTCGAGATGGCCTAAATGGACAAACGAAATTGCAGCTATGAATTTAAATGTAAAAAAATTAATCCCTAAAAGATATAAATATAAATGCAAAGTAATTGGCGATTTGATGGCAGATATCAAATTGAATAGCAAATTATCTTTAAAAAATAAAAAAAAGCAGTACGTTGCATTATTACCCGGTTCCAAAAAAGCCAAGCTTTCAATTGGCATCCCATTCTTTTTAGAAATGGCAGATCATATTGCTAAAGAAGATCAAAATATAAATTTTGTAATCCCAATTGCCCCAACCACAAATAAAAATGAATATTTATTCTTTCAAAGCGAGAGAAATCCCATTGCAAAATATTACTCATCAAAAATTAAAACAATCCAAAACATAAAAGATGAGCGTTTTGATTATTTAATAGAAACATCAAACAATACAAAAATCTTTTTAATAAAGAAAAATCCTTGCTACGAAATATTAAAAGAATGTGATTTAGCTATTACAACTGTGGGGGCAAATACAGCAGAATTAGCTGCAATTTCTCTTCCAATGTTAGTTGTCCTTCCAACTCAACATTTAAATATGATGAATGCTTGGGATGGTATTTTTGGGGTAATTGGAAAAATTTCATTCATAAATAAATTAGTAACCTTAATAGCTAAATATTTTTATTTTAAAAAAAAGAAGTTTTTTGCTTGGCCAAATATTAAAGCGAAAAAAATGATAGTCCCTGAAAGAGTAGGAAATATTTTGCCTAAAGAAATTGCAAGAGAAGTTTTATTTTTAATAAAGAATAAAGATCAATTAAAAATTATTAATGATAATTTACTTAAAGAAAGAGGAAAAAAGGGTGCCGCTAAAAAACTTGCATCTATAATTATTTATTGGATAAAAAAACTACATTAATCACCAAGGATCATCAATCTCAAACTTTTCTAAGTTTTCATTGTTTTTTATTAGATTTTTTTCATCCAAAGGTTCAATATCTAAAGTTTCTTTCGCATTTTGAATAGGTCTTTTCGACACAAAACTATTATTTGATTGGGTTTTTTGCTTCAAATCAATATTTTTTTCTTCATCCATTTGATTTAAACTATTTTGACTTTCAATCTTATTAGGATAATCATTTTCCATATATAGCTTTTTTCTTTTATTAACTTCTTCTGACGAACCATTAATTTCAACATATTCAAGTTCATCCTCATCTAGCTCTTCATAAGCATCTTGTTCATAAACTTCTTCTTCATAATCTTCAACCAAATTATTTTGTTCTTCTAATTGCGAACCAGAAAGTAACTGATTTTCAACTGGCACAAGATTCGCAGAGTATCCATTTACCTCCCTTTCATCCCATGAAGAGCCTCCAACTCCAAGTTTCTCGAGTAGTCCACTACTTAGCTGATTCAATTTCTCTTCTGCACCTTCATAAACAATAATTCTATCCGTACCACTACTTACTATTTCCTCAGAAGGAATTTCCCAAGTACTTAAAACTCCCTCGCCTAAAAGCGGAACACCAACGGCACCCATAACAAGAGAAATCAAATCTCCAGTCTCGATATCAAATGAAAAACCAAGAACTCTTCCCAAAAGTTGTCCAGATTCTGTAATAACCTGACAATTAATTACCTTTCCATATCTTTCAGGAGAAAAATCTTCACTCAATGAATCTAGAGAGTCAACTAAGATAACATCACCAACTTGCTTTATACTTTCTAATGGCATCCATTTTGGTAAGCCAGGTAAAAATCTTGTAAGTGGATTATCTCTAAGTCCTAAAGCGACTACCTCTCTTCTATCAATATCAACAACTACTTCACCAACTACACCTAAACGCTTACCTGTATCTGTAGTGATGACTTGTGTTCCCATTAGTTCTGACCTTAGCCATAACCTTTCACTAGGGACAGAATTAGGATTATTCTGATTTGCAGATGTGTTAGTCAAACTCATAAATACCTTTTCATCATTCTGACGTATAAATTTAAAAAAGTGTGTTTATGCCGCATTTGGCAACCCAACAACTTGAGTATTTGAACCTCTTGCTTGAGCAACACCGATTGTTCGTTCAGACGCACTTATCATAGGCCTTCTATGACTTACGACTATAAATTGAGCATTTGATGACTGATTAGATATTAATTTTGACAATCTTTCAACATTTATACCATCTAAAAAACTATCAACCTCATCTAAAGCATAAAAAGGTGAAGGTTTATATTTTTGCAAAGCAAATAAAAAACTTAAAGCAGTTAATGATTTTTCACCACCAGACATAGATGCTAATCTTCTTACATTTTTCCCTTTAGGATGAGCAACTAAAGTTAAGCCTCCTTCTAGTGGAGAATTGGGATTTTCAAGCTGAAGAAAACCATCTCCATCAGATAAATTTGCAAAGATTTCTCTAAAGTGTTTATCAACTTCTACAAATGCTTGCATAAATGCCTCTTGACGCATAGTCGATACCGTCTCAATTCGAAGCAATAATTCGGATCTTTCTTTAGATAGAATTTCTAGTCTTTCTTGTAAATCATTTAATCTATCAATTAATTCTTCTAATTCATCAAGAGCTAGCATATTTACAGGTTCTAAGCTTTGTAATTTTGCATTGAGCATCGAGATTTCTGATTGCAAAGACTCAAGACTCTTCCCTTCATATTCTCCAAACTCTGGAACAGGATTAGGTAAATCTTTTTTGTAATTTTCTAATTTTATTTTCTCACTCCTCATCTCTTCTTTGAGAGAATGCATGTCCCGTTCAAGGTACTCCAGCTTTAATAAATAATTATTAAATTCTTGCCTTTTGTTTGAAATTGAGGAGTTTAATTCATCTCTTTTCCTTCTCAAAAAACCTAAATCCTTCTCTAAAGAATTTTTTCGATCATCGAGAACCAAAAGCTCTTTTTTCAATTCATCTCTTTTTTCTTTCCATTCACTATGTGCACTTGCAAGTTCTTTAATAGATTCCTGCAAGTTTTTTTCCTTTAGTAATGTTATTTTTAATGAATTATTGATACGTTCTTTATTTAAGGCAAATTGATTTTTCTTTTCTAATAATGTATCTCTTTCCTTAATAAGTAATTCAAGTTTATTATCAAGATTATTAAAATCATTATTAAAAGCTATGAGAGATGATTTTTGATTTTTTTCATAGTTAGCTCTAAGAATGATTTGCAATTTATCAAACTTTTCATAATGAGGCTTAAGTTCATTTTTTATACGATCTAACTCCTCAACTAATAAATTATCAGCACTAACAATTTTTCTTAATCTTGATTTACAGTCCTCAATTCTTTGCATGACAACATCTAATGAATGTTTATTAACTTCAATTTCTTTATTAAATGAGGCGCAATCCTCAATTATTTTACTGTGGTTAGAGTTTAATTGACTAAGCCTTTTATTTTTCATGATCAAATCATTATTTGACTCTTTTAAAGCTTCATCTATAACTGATAATCTCTCTTTTATAGGGTTAGAATCATCAATATCATTATTAATTCCAAATTTATAAGCCAAATCTTTATTTAACTTACTACCTCCTGTAATAGCACCACTTGCCTCTAACAATTCTCCACCTAAAGTAACTAGCCTAATTTTTTGTTTAGATAACCTAGCTGAAGCTAAATCTGAAAATACCAAAGTATCTCCAAAAACATATCTAAAAACATCTGAATAAATTGCTTCAAAAGTAATTAAATTTATAGCTTTATCAATAAAACCAGGCTCGCTATTATTTTCAAATCTTGAAATTGCATAATTCTTATTTTGACTTTTAATTCGATTCAAAGGTAAAAAAGTTAATCTTCCTGCCTTTTTCTTTTTAAGAATTTCAATTGCTTTGGCAGCAATATGATCATTATCAACAACAATTTGTCCAAGTCTATTACCTGCAGCAATTTCAAGTGCATATCTGTTTTTCTCACTTACCTCTCCAAGTTGAGCTACATAACCATGTATACCTTCTAACCCTGCTTCTAAAAGAATTCTGAGAGCATATGAACCTCTGGATTCATTTAAAGCTTCTTTTCTACTTTCAAATCTAGATAAATCCTTTTCAAGCCTTAATTGCTCGTTATTAAGCCTTAATTTAGTTTTATTTAATAAATCAATTTCATTTTTTAAAGCATTAATTTCCGAACTATTAGTTATCAAATTATTATTTTTGATATCAGATGTCTCTTGTTTGCTTAGATTTCTCTCTAAAAGTTTTTCCTTTTCTATTTCTAGAGAATTAATCTGAGAAGATATTTCATCTTTTTGAATATTATTTTGAATAGTTTCTTCTTCAACTTTCCTTTTTTTCTCTTCCAATGGATTGATTATATTTTTTATACTTTCAAGATCAGCACTTAATTTGATACTTTGTTTTGAGAATTCACCTGATTCCCCCGCCGCATCAGAAAGTTTTTTTCTAGATAATTTATGTTTTGATGAAAGATCATCAATTTGCAAGTTCAATTTATTTAAATAATTTTCATCAAAATTCTCTTGTTTCATCTTATCTGACTCAATATTTCTCTTAGATATCGCAATTTCGTCTCTCTGCTTTTGTAATTTAATGCCCTCTTCTTTATTCAAACTTGAAATCCTGTCTAATTCTCTCAAGCTAGAATTAATACTTCCAATATCAGAATTTACTTTTATCAATTTATCTTCTCCTTTATCTTTAAGCTCAGCAACCAGTATTTTCAAAGAATCTTCTAAGACTACTATTTCTTTATTAATAGATTCTTTTTGTTCATTAAATAGTATTTTATTTTTTTCAATTTCAGTTTCTTTTTTCTCTATAGCTTCAACATGCTTAACTTGTTTATCAAAAATAAGAACTTTCTCTAGTTCCGTTATTTGAAAAAGTTTTGCCTTCATCTCTTTATATCGCTTAGCTTTTTCACATTCTTTTTCAAGCTTATTTTTACTAGATTGCAACTCATTTTCTAAAATTTCGCACCTTTCTTGTCTTTCAAATACATCATTTAATTTTGCATTAGTTTGTTCTATTCTTGTATCAAAAAGTGCAACTCCTGCTAATTCATCAATAAGATTTCTTCTCTCTTTATTATTCATCGAAACTATTCTTGTTACATCACCCTGCATAACAACGTTGCTGCCCTCTGGATCTACACTTATATCCCTTAAAATTCTCTGTATTTGTTGCAAGGTACATTGTTTCCCATCAGAAGTATAAGTCGAAGCATAAGAACCACCAGGCATAAGCCTTAATTTTCTAGAAACTACCCATTCTTTTTGACCCTTATTGAGAGCAATTTCTTCTTCTTCTAAGTCCAAGGGAGGAAGATCCTCTCTTGGAGACCAATCAGTAATATTGAATTTTACAGATACAAATGTTTCGGATGATTTACCCTCTTTAACTTTGGAATTATTTATTAAATCAGGTAATCTTTCTGCTCTCATCCCTCTACTATTAGCTAAGCCTAAACAAAATAAAATTCCGTCTAGAATATTACTTTTGCCAGATCCGTTAGGTCCAGTAACCACTGTAAAACCTTCTTCGAGAGGAATTTTTACACTTCCCCCAAAAGATTTGAAATTTTCAAACTCGACCTGATTGATATGGACCAAACTCAAGTCTCAATAGCTAAATAAGAATAACTAATTTGCGATAATTCTCAATAGAAATATTACGATTATTTATAAATAGATATTAATTATTTTTGCTTAATCTACAAAAATTCCCAGAAATTTCAAACAAACCATAAAGAAGTTCACCATCTAAAATGAATTTATAATATTTAGAGTCTAATTTATCAGAAACGTTTTTAAATATTCCATGATCGATTCTTTTTACAAAGCCTCGATTTCCAGACATTTCATGTTCTATCCTTGATAGCCATACAAGTCTATGATTTGGTTGCTTAAAAATTTCTATAGAAGTTTGATTTAATAAAGGTAGTTTTAAAAATTTCCAAGTTAAACAATCTATGCCATTTTCAACAAGAAAATCATAATGAATATCTAAAGAGTTAGCAGAATAAACTTTATGTTCAAGCAAAACCCATTTATTCATTATCTAATTTATAAATAAATCGAATCTATTTTCAAAACAAAGTTGAGATAAAAATATGTTTTCTTAAAGATGGCTCTTGTTATTTAATTACTTGCATCAGGAACGAATCTTAAAGCAATGAATAGCAAGCTTCCAGCTCCAGCGATCGCTGCAGCTACTAATCCAAAATCTGTAGGGATTGTGCGAGATGCAAAAATTAATGATGCAAATGTAATATCCATGATGAAATTTAAACTGATTTAATAAATTCAGTAATAGCTTAACAAAACCTTCTTACAGAAAAGAGTAGATAAATAAAATGTAAATAAACTTTTATATGTTTTTAATCTATATAAATCGCTCAATTTTAAGATAAGGGTTCCAAATTAAGAAAATAGGGTCTAATCTTATAATAATTAAGTTTAAATAATGGAGACTTACCATCCTCCCAAAGAACTAGAAGAAAAAGAAAATAACTCTGAACTTCATCAACAAGAAGTTATCTCGGAGAAATGGTTACGTGAAAAAATTGACAGTTTAATACCTTTAATAAAAGAGAAATGGCCTACCATTGCACAACAAACCCTTGAAGCCACAAAAGGGAGTATTGATGATTTAGTTGAAGTAATAGCGAGCCATAGTGGAACCTCAGCAATTGGCATAAAAAGCCAACTATTTGAAATCATTGATTCAATACGAGATAACAATTGGGAGATATCAGAAAAAATTGAACCTATCGAAGGTCAATTAGAAGAGTTATTAGAAGAACTTAACAATACTCTTAGACCAAAAATAGAAAGTCCAATAAGAAAAAAACCACTATTATCTATTGCTATTGCGGCTGGTATTGGTTTACTAATAGGAACTCTCTTAAACAGTGGCAGAAAATAATATGGAAAAACCAAAAAATAAAAACTTTGCAAATACTGCTTCAAGAATTTCAGCCATCGCAAGTTCAGTGATGGATTTGCATGTAAGGATAGCTCTTCAAGAAGTAGATAGAGAAAAAAGAAGATTAATTAGTGGCGGAATATTTTTGGCAATTGGAAGCATATTACTATTATTAGTACTAATTTGCATCCATGTTATTTTTTATCTTTTTCTGAAAAAATATAATAACTGGAATATTGAATATAATTTATTACTCATAATATTCATCGATTTATTTCTTGCAGGCTTAAGTTTGAAGCTTGGAGGAAAATTAGCCAAAGGACCTTATCTTCCTCAAACATTTGAGGGTTTAGGAAAGACAACAAAAGCCGTTTTTGGCAAAAAATAAATTATCTTATTAAATACTTTATCCATCTACAATCTATCCCCCCATTACTAACTGGAATTTTCAATGAAGATTTCATTTTCAAATATTTGGTTAATTTTGGATTTCCACTTAGAAGCCAAAATTCCCAACCTGAAAAATTATTCTTTAAATAGATTCCCATTTGTTCATATAAACTAATCAATTCATTTTCATTACCCAATTTTTTGCCATATGGAGGATTACATATAATTATCCCAGGTGCGCATTTTAATTGGAGTTCTAAAAAATTATTATTTATAAGTTCAATATAATTTTCGAGTCCAGCCAATGATATGTTTACATTCGCCTGCTCAAAAACCTTTTTATTAATTTCGCAACCTATTATTGTTGGTAATTTTTCATAATTGATAATTTTATTTTTTGCCTTATTTTTTTCCGTAAGGTAAATATCTTTCCTAAAATCCAACCAATTCTCAAAAAGATATACTTGATCAATATTTATGGGAACTTCAAGAAATTGATTTACTGCTTCAATTAAAAAAGTTCCTGAACCGCACATCAAATCAATTAATGGGACTTTGCCATTCCATTGAGTCATATTTATCAATCCAGAAGCCAAATTTTCTTTTAATGGAGCATTTCCAACTGCTGGTCTATAGCCTCGTTTGTGTAAACTTTCCAAACTACTTTGAAGACTGATAATTGCTTTATCATTATTTAGGTGAAGATGAATTATAAAATCAGGATTATCTAAAGAAATATTTGATCTTTTATTCCAAACTGCTTGTTGCAAATCAGTTATAGAATTTTTTACTTCAAGAGCAGTAAAATGTGTATGACTTAAAGAAGATGTTCTGCCAGTTACTTGAACATTAAAAGTTTTTTCAAAGTGCAACCAATTTAACCAATCAAATGAATCTCTAACGCCCTCATATAAAGATTGTTTATCGTAGCAATTAAAAGTTGCAATTTCTCTATAAAAACGAAAAGCTAATCTGGAATAGAAATGAACTCTATAAAAAGTTTTAGAATCACATTCAAAATTTATAAATCTTTTATAAGTATTAATGTTAAAGCCACCTAAATTTAAAATTTCTTCAGCTAAAGATTTCTCTAGTCCCTCTGGAACTGATGCAACTACATTCATATACGATAAAACTTTATAAAAAAACTATTCAATACTCATTTTGCCTGTCAGAATATAAATGTCCAATTGGACTAGGTGATCTCAACCGATGTTTCGGACAGCGGTTCGATTCCGCTCAACTCCACTATTTGGGGTTGTAATGGTTTCGACGGGACATAAGGAAGGTGACTGAAGCCGGCTCGGTTAGAGCAAAAACACAAACGCTAACAAAATCGTTAGTTTCTCCCGTCAGACAGCACCAGTTGCTGCTTGATCCTAAAGGAGATGGGGTTATATCAGCCTTATCAACCAAATGATACGCGGAGTCTGGAAGGACTCCACTTTTTTAAATAAGAAGTTGTAATAGATTATTTATTAGCGTGTAAATATTGCTTCAATTGCTTGTATTAAAAAAAAATTTTTTAATTTTATAAGTATAAATACTGACAAGATAAGCTTTAAATTCATTTAACTTATTAAAAACTCCAATCTTACGAAATGGAATCTAATAAAAACCTAAATGAATTGATAATAAATCTCAAGCCTAAAGTTATTAGATTCACTGGTGAAAAATTTCCCACTGAACTATGGAACAGTAATATCCAAATAAAAAAAAATAAAAAGATATCTACCTAAAGATTTAATTAAATACTCGAAAAAGGATTTTTCGGCATTTTTTTTAAACAATTTTTTGAAACCTCCTGAAGTATTTTAAATTCATTTTTATTTAAATTCCACTTGAATACATTAGATACATCTATAACCTGAGATTTTTTTCGCATTCCAACGAGAGGAATAGTTCCTTGATAACAACACCAATTAATTGCTACTTGAGCTTGGGAAACTGATCTTTGCTTCGCAATCCTTTTTAGACACCTCCGCAATTCATATGTTGGTTTTTTATATTTTTCAAATAAAACATTTCTTAAAAAACTACTTTCTCTTTTTTCGTCTTTATCTGGATCAACACAAAGAATTCCAAAAGATAAAGGACTATAAGCAAAGAAATCAATATTATTTTTTTCGCAAATTTTTTTTACTTGATATTGTTTTTGTAAATCTGGAGCAAGTAAAGAAAACTGAATCTGAACGCTTTTTAGCCTATGATCTCGCATTGACAAATAATTAACTAATTTTTTTAACCTTTGAGGACCTATATTTGATAAGCCAATTTGAAAATCAAAGCCTTGATCTTTCAAATCGCAAAGATTATTCAATAGTCCTAATTCCTGCCAAGGATTGTATTTTGCAGTTGACCAATGTAATTGCACTATATCTAATTTGTTATTAAGTCTTTCTAAACTTTTCAAAAAAGGTTTGTTAAACCCTTTATTACCAATCCTCCAAGGATAAGGTGCGAGTTTGGTTGCTACTTGAATTCTTTTTTTCTTTGTAGAAGGAGTATTTAGTAAAAATTCCCCTATTAATGATTCACTTCTACCTTGAAGATTGCCAGTACCGTAAGAATCTGCGGTATCAATTAGATCAAAACCTCTTTGTAAGGCTTCATTATATGTTTCACGTAAATCATCGTCATTTGTAGATTTATAGTTCCAAAAAAGCTTATTCCCCCAAGACCAAGTACCTAATCCAATTCTTTTCTTCACTAGCTAATTTTAATAAAGAACTATATAAGGTTATCTAAAAATATTAACCTCCTTAAAATATTTCAGAAAAAATAAATTTTTATGCATTAAAAATCAATTACTCTTGACATTAAGAAATTATTCTACAAAGTAAAAGAAATAAAAATAAAAAATTGTTTATTACTGTTTGCGGACAAAAAGGAGGCGTGGCCAAGACCTGTACAAGTATTCACCTTGCTAGTGTTTGGCATTCAGAAGGTAAAAAAGTTTGCATAGTTGATGCAGATAAGAATAGATCAGCATTAGCATACTCATCAAGAGGAAATCTTCCATTTCCAGTTTTTCCGGTCAGTTCAGCTGCAAAAGCATCGAGATCATCAGAAATTGTAATAACTGATGGGCAAGCTAGCAGTGATCATGAAGAACTTAAACACTTAGCATATGGCTCAGATTTAGTTATCCTACCAACCACTGCACAAGCACGATCAGTAGAACTAACTGTTGAACTAGCTAATTTATTGAGGAACTTAAAAGTTAACCATGCAGTAGTAATAGTAAAAGTTGATTTTAGACAACAAAAAGCAGCGCAACAAGCCAAAGAAGCTCTAGAGAATTTTGATTTGTATGTCTTTGATACATTTATCCCCTTACTCTCAGCGTTCGATAAAGCAGAAGCCTCAGGCAATGCTGTATTTGATGCTGTAGACGATTTAGGTAGATCAGATCCTCGTCGAATGACGGGCTGGTCTGCTTATTGTTCAATTGCCTCACAAATTCCATGCCTGATTTCGAAGCCCTCATCCGAAACCAACAACTTAAAGAACCAACAACCAATCAGCGCTTAAAAGTAGTAGATAGCCCTGATTTTGAGAAACCCACAAAAAAAGAGACAATAATTCCAAAATCTGGATTATTAGTTAACTTTTTTATAAGTTTAATAAGCTCCATAATTGGAACTTTAACAATATTTTTCCTTTATATAAATGAATATCTGCCATTAGATTTATTTAAACTTAAGTAGTATATTCTGAGTTTATTTCTATATACTTTTTAGAAAGATCACATCCCCAAGCTGTTCCTTTCGATTCGCCAGAATTTAGATTAATCATAATTTGCACAATATCATCAACTAAATATCTACCCTTCATTCTGGACTTAATATAGTCTGTGACTTTTTGCGAATCATATTTATTTAACTTACCTTTTTCCAAAATCTGAGCGTTTCCTATATACAAGTCAACCTCATTTAAGTTGAAACTAACTCCAGAATTACCTGCAGCAGAAATGATTCTTCCCCAGTTAGGATCACAACCATGTATCGCGGTTTTTACCAATGCGGAATTACAAATAGATTTAGCAACCATAATTGCATCATCAGTATTATTTGCTCCTTGAACCAAAACTTCTATTAAACAATTTGCTCCCTCTCCATCCCTTGCGATATTTTTTGCCAAGTTTTGACAAACAATATCAACCCCTTTTTGAATAATTGGGAAAAACCTTTTTTCAATTTTCTCTCCTGCATTTATTCCAACAAAAGAATCATTTGTACTTGTCTCTCCATCAACTGATATTGCATTAAAAGATTTTTTAACTGCAATTGTAATCATTTTGTCCCATTCTTCTTTTTCAATACCCGCATCACATGTTAGAAAAGCAAGCATTGTAGCCATGTTGGGGTAAATCATTCCTGAACCTTTTGCAAATCCTGCTATTTTTATTTTTCTACCTTGAATAATCGTCTCAATTAAGACTTTTTTCAAAGTCAAATCGGTAGTTAAAATTGCTTCTGCTGCATTTTGAAAATTATTATCCTTTAAATCATTAACTAAATTCGGTAAATTTTTTACTAAATCATTTATTTGTATTGGAACACCAATTACACCAGTTGAGCACATTAAAACTTCTTCTTCTTTTATTCCTAAAAGTTCCGCAATCTTTCCTGTAGCAATTTGAAAATGTTGCAATCCAAGATTTCCTGTACATGCATTTGCTTGGCCAGAATTAATTATTATTGCTCGAGCAAAACCTGAAGTTGTTTTAATCCTTTCTTCACAAATATCAACACAAGAGGCGCGAACTATTGATTGGGTAAACATCCCACTAAAAATACTTCCTTCTGGAGCAAGTATTAGTGCTAAATCTTTTTTATTAGAAGCTTTTAATCCAGCAGATATACCAGCAAAGAGGAATCCCTTGGGTGTTACCTTACTGTCATCAACTAACGACCAATTGGAATCTAACTGGCTCAAACTTTTAGGTATTTTAATTCATACTAACTGCTCTTTAATGCTAAAGAAACAGTTAATTAGATTATTATTAATTATATGGATATTCTTCAAAAATCAAAAAACAGCCAAAGAAGAATTGGTTTAACAGGAGGTATTGCCAGTGGGAAGACAACCATCACTAATTACATTAGAGAACATAAAAACATTCCAATATTGGATGCAGATAATTTATCAAGAGAATTAATCAAACCAAACACTTATGGATATAAGAAAATTTTAGATCATTTTGGAAATAAAATTATTGATTATAAGAACAATTCAGAAAGAGCAATAAACAGAAAACTTTTAAGGAACATTATTTTTAAACATTCAGAAAGTAAAGAATGGATAGAAAAACTACTTCACCCACTAATAAAAGAAAAAATGATAGAAGAATGCAGTCAATACAAAAATAATCAAACTATAGTATTGGTTATTCCATTATTATTTGAAGCAAAATTTGAAGATATTTGCACTGAAATATGGTTAGTTAAATGTTCTAAAGAACTGCAAAAGAAAAGACTTATCGCAAGAGATAAAATTAGCGAAAAAGAAGCATATGCATCCATAAATCTTCAATTAAGTTTTGAAGAAAAAAGAAAATTTTCAGATATTATTTTAGATAACTCAGATAATCAAAATAAATGGATCAAGACAATAAGAGAGCTTCTTTGAAGCATTAGCTATTCAATTTTTCTACAAGGAGTTTATTTGCAAGTTTAGGGTCAGCTTTACCTTTTGTTCTTTTCATTAGTTGACCAATAAAAAAACCAAGCAATTTAGTTTTACCATTTCTAAATGCTTGAACCTCATCTGGATGTTCAGTTATAAGTTCATCAATTATTGGTAAAATACTTGAAGAATCAGATATCATAGCCAACCCTTTTTCTTTAACTAATTTTTTTGGAGAAATGTTTTTTCCAATTAATTCAGGTAAAATTTCTTTTGCAATTTTTCCACTGATAGTATTATTCGAAATCATATTAATCATTTCAGCGAGATTTTCAGCACTAAGTTTTAAGTCACTAAAACTAAGTTTATTTGCTTTTAAATAACCCACAATATCACTTGTTATCCAATTTGAGGCTAGTTTGACCTCAGCACCATTAGCTACTGTTTCTTCAAAAAAGTTTGCCATATTAATTTCATCAGAAATTACCCTTGCATCATATGCAGATAACCCAAACTCACTTACGTATTTATTTCTTTTATTTGAAGGTAATTCTGGAAGTTCTTTTAACCATATTTCTTTTTGAGCTTTTGTTATTTCAATTGGTCCTAAGTCAGGATCAGGAAAATATCTATAGTCACTGCTGCCTTCTTTCATTCTCATACTTTTTGTTAATTGCTTAGCTTCATCCCATAACCTTGTTTCTTGGAAAATTTTTCCTCCATTTTCATAAACTTCTATCTGTCTGGCTATTTCATAATCACAAGCCTTTTGAATTGCAGAAAATGAATTCATATTCTTTATTTCCACTTTGGTGCCAAATGGAGCATTAGGTCCTCTTCTAACTGAAATATTAACATCACAGCGCAATGAACCTTCTTGCATATTTCCGTCTGATACTCCTAGATATCTAACTGTTCTTCTAATCTCTGAAGCGTATTCAGATGCCTCTTTACCTGATCTAATATCTGGTTTACTAACAATCTCACAAAGTGCTATTCCAGCTCGATTGTAATCAACTAAAGAATACTTAGAACCAGCTAATCTGTCACTACCTGAATGGACTAGTTTGCCTGCGTCTTCTTCCATATGTAACCTTTCTATACCAATTTTTTTGATATATGGTTCTTTGCCCATTTCAATTATTTCAACCTCTAACCAGCCATTTTGAGCTAATGGTTCATCAAATTGTGAAATTTGATAATTTTTAGGCAGATCAGGATAAAAATATTGTTTTCTATCAAACTTACAATGTTCTGCAACATTTAAATTTAAAGCTAAAGAGGTTTTTACTGCATACTCAAGAACAGTCTCATTAAAAACTGGAAGGGTTCCTGGTAACCCACAGACTACAGGATCTATATGAGTATTTGGTGCATCTCCAAAAGCTGTTGACGCAGATGTGAATATTTTACTTTTCGTATTTAGCTGTACATGAGTTTCCAAACCAATCACAGCTTCCCAAGATTCCAAATTGTTCATTATAAAAAGTCTCTTTAATTAATATTATTGGATATAAAGTAAAAGAGGACCAAAACACAAATAAAAATATTAATTATTAAATGACAAAAGAAACAAAAAATTCAATATTAATTATTGGCGGTGGACTTGTAGGTTTATCTATTGCTTATGAATTTTCTAGAAATAACTTCAAAGTTTTAGTTTTAAGCAAAAACAGAAATGAATCGGCTGGATTTGTTGCTGCAGGAATGTTAGCTACTCATGCCGAAGGGCTCGAAGATGAATTACTAAAATTTGGCCAAGAAAGTCAAAGTCTAATTCCAAAGTGGATAAAAAGTATTGAACAAGATAGCAATGTTAAATGCGGTTTAAAAAAATGTGGCATAGTAGTTCCTTTTAAAAATAAAAAAGATATTGAAGAGTTTCCCACTCATGAATATGGAAAATATTTAAATCAAAGAGATCTCCAAAAAGAAATTAATGGAATAAATTCTATTTGGAAGCATGGTTTACTTTTTGAGCAAGATGGTCAAATAGATAACCGAAGAAGACTGATGCGTGCTCTTGAGAGAGCATGCTCCTTGCGTGGAGTCGAATTTCAAGAAGGATCAGAAGTAAAGGATTTACTATTAGAAAAAAATAAAATTACTGGTGCAACAGTTTTATGTGCTACTGGCGAACTAAAAAAAATTAACTGCGAAAAAGCAATTATATGCAGTGGTGCTTGGAGTAAAGAAATTTTTAATAAGCTTCCAGTCTTTCCTGTAAAGGGACAAATGTTATCAATACAAGGTCCAACAAATTTTTTAAAAAGAGTTATTTTTGGTCCAAAAACTTATTTAGTTCCTCGTGATGATGGACTTATTATCGTTGGAGCGACAGTTGAAAAAAATTCAAAATTTAATCAGGGTAATACTCCTCATGGAATAAAACAACTGCAAGAAGGCATCAGCTCTTTATTACCAGAAGCTATAAATTGGCCACAAATGGAACATTGGTGGGGTTTTAGACCCTGCACTCCAGATCTTAAACCAATAATTGGAAAATCAAAAATTAAAAACCTTTTTATAGCGACAGGACATTACAGAAATGGGGTTTTATTTTCTGCAATAACAAGTGATCTTCTTTTGAAGATAGTTCAAAATAAAAGTCTTAAAGAGATAGAAAAAAACTTTTTAAAAAAATTTAGTTTAGATAGATTTGAGATTTAAATTTTAATTTTCAGATCGCCATTTTGAATCAGAAGTTTCCCACTCGCATAATTCCTCTGTATTAAACCATAGATCAATTTCAAATTTTGCTGTATCTTCTCCATCAGAACCATGAATAATATTTCTCCCAATATCAATAGCTAAATCTCCTCTAATTGTTCCAGGCTCTGCTTCAAGAGGTTTTGTCGCACCTATTAGTCTTCTAGCACTCAAAATAACTCCTTCGCCTTCCCACACCATTGCTACAACAGGGCCACTTGAAATAAAGTCTACTAAATCACCAAAAAAGGGTCTTTCTCTATGTACTCCATAATGATTTTTAGCAAGATCTTTTGAGGGAATTAATTGCTTTAATCCAACCAATTTAAATCCTTTTTTTTCAAATCTGCCAATAATCTCAGCAACATATCCTCTTTGAACTCCATCTGGTTTAATTGCAATAAAGGTTCTCTCTTTGGTCATTTAGTTAATAATCACTCTATGTATATTCAACTTTTGGGTGGTAACTTGGCAAGTAATCAGTAAAATAAAAGATATTGTTTTGAGTTATTTTAAAAACACTTAATTAATCACTAAGACATAAATTGACCAATTTTAAGCCGAAAAAATTAAAGAATACTTGGACTATTGAAGATAGTATTTCGACTTACAACATAGACAAATGGGGGGGGAAATATTTTTCTATCAATTCCAAAGGAAATATATCAGTAACTAAAGATATAAAATCTGAAAATAAGATTGATCTTTTCAAGCTTGTGAAAGAACTTAAAAGTAGAGAAATAAATCCTCCATTAATCATAAGATTTAACGACATCTTGAAAGATCGAATAAATGCACTACATAGTGCTTTTTTAAAAGCAATAAAAACCTATAAATATGAGAATATTTATCAAGGCGTTTTTCCTGTCAAATGTAATCAACAAAAAAATGTATTGGAAAAGATAATTGAGTTTGGTAGTCAATGGAATTTTGGTTTAGAAGTAGGAAGTAAATCAGAACTATTAATTGGCCTTGCTCTTCTTGAAAACCAAAACTCATTATTGATATGCAACGGATATAAAGATAAAAAATATATTGAGATTGCTACTTTGGCCAGAAAACTAGGCAAAAATCCAATAATCGTAATTGAGCAACGAGATGAGGTAAAAAGAATTATTCACGCAGTTCAAGAACTAAAAGCGACTCCATTGATAGGAGTTAGAGCAAAATTATCAAGTAAAAGTAGTGGGAGGTGGGGTAAATCTATTGGAGATAATTCCAAATTTGGATTATCAATCCCAGAAATTATGTCGACAATAAAAGAACTTAAAGAAGCAAATCTTATAAACGAAATGAAATTGCTCCATTTTCATATAGGAAGTCAAATTAGTGATATTGCTGTGATCAAAGACGCATTACAAGAAGCTAGTCAAATATATGTTGAACTATGCAAACTAGGAGCCCCAATGCAATATATCGACGTAGGGGGAGGATTAGGGATAGATTTTGATGGAACTAAAACCTCCTCCAACACCTCTACTAATTATTCTCTTCAAAATTATGCTAACGATGTAATTGCGACCATTAAAGATTCATGTGAATTAAATAATATCAACCATCCAACCATAATCTCAGAAAGTGGAAGGGCAATAATTAGTCATTGTTCAGTTTTAATTTTTAATGTCTTAGGAACAAGCCATGTAAGTTCAAATCTACAAATTTTTGATAAAAAAAATCAACAATTAATCATTTCAAATTTACTTGAAACTTTTTATGAATTAAAAAAACTTAAAAATAAAAAAATAAATTTATCTCAAATAATTGAACTATGGAATGATGCAAAAAAGTTTAAAGAAGATTGCTTAGTTGCCTTTAGATTAGGATTTTTAAGCTTAGCAGAACGAGCCTATGCAGAAGAACTGACCTGGGCTTGCGCAAAAGAAATTTCTAAAAACCTGAGTAATGATGAAATCAATCACCCTGATTTATCTGAAATTACAGAAACTCTTGCATCAACTTATTATGCAAATTTATCTATCTTTAAATCTATTCCCGATAGCTGGGCAATTAATCAGATTTTTCCAATAGTACCAATACATAGGCACTTAGAAGAGCCGTTCTGCAAAGGTAACTTTGCGGATTTAACTTGTGATTCAGATGGAAAACTAAATAATTTTATTGATGATGGAAAAATTAAATCATTACTAAATTTACATAAGCCAGAACAAGATAAAGATTATCTAATTGGAATTTTTATGACTGGAGCCTATCAAGAAGCATTAGGAAACTTACACAATTTATTTGGGAATACAAACGTAGTGCATATAGATATAAATCTAGATAATTCATATAAGATTAAAAATATTATTAAAGAAGACAGTAAATCTGAAATTTTACAATTATTGAATTACAGTTCAGCTTCTTTGGTTGAATCTATAAGGATAAATACTGAATCAGCAATTGATCAAAAAAAATTAACTATTGAAGAAGCAAGGAAATTAATGGATCAAATCGAAATTAGTCTCAGAAAAAGTAGTTATTTATCAGAATGACTAACCAATGTTTTTTGCAAATAATTTTTAGCATAATCTAAAGCATCACTTAACTTATCAATATCTTTAGCACCTGCTTGAGCAAAGTTAGGCTTTCCTCCTCCACCTCCCGAACAAATTCTTGCAATCTCATTAATTAACTTACCTGCATGCAATCCTATTTTTACTGCATCATCACCTAAAGAAACTACAAATAACAACTTTCTATTTTCTGGATTTGGTATTCCCCCAAGAATCACTATTGCTTTATTTCCCAAATGAGAAGTTAAATTAAGTGCTGCAGATTGCAAAGAATTCCCATCTAAGCCATCAATCTGATTTACTAAAATTGAATAAGAATTTACTATTTCTGCGGATGATTTTATAGAAGAGTATTTAAAATATGCAATTTCATCTTTCATTTTTTGTATCTCTTTATTCTTATTAATAAGCTCTGCTTGCAAATTATTAACCCTTTCAAAAAGTTGATTAGGATTTGCTTTTAACAAATCACTTAGTTGGTTTACTAATGCATTTCTATCACTGAAATAGTCTAATGCTGATTGGCCTGATAATGCTTCGATTCTTCTGACTCCAGCTGAGATTCCTTCCTCACTAATTATTTTGAAAGAACCTAATTCGGATGTAGTTTTAACATGTGTGCCACCGCAAAGTTCCATTGAAACTCCTGGTACATTAACAACGCGCACTTCATCATCATATTTTTCTCCAAACATGGCGACTGCGCCCTTTTCAAGAGCCTCACTCTTAGACATATTTTTTATTTCTAGGGCATGATTTTCCATAATCCAAGAGTTAACTAAAGTCTCAATCTTAGAAATTTGATCTTTAGAAATAGGATTAGAGGAATTAAAGTCAAATCTTAATTTATTAAAGGCTACTAATGAACCTTTTTGTCCAACACTTTCATTAATAACTGATTTAAGTGCAGATTGTAATAAATGAGTAGCTGTATGATTTGCAGCAGCCTTAGCTCTACTAGAGGAGCTAACATTAGTCTTAACTTTTTGTCCAATAGTTAATTTTCCTTTTTTGATCGTTCCATAATGTAAAAAAACATTTTTCTTTCGCATGACATTATCAACCAAGACCTCAACATCGTTTGAAAATATCGTTCCAATATCACCAACTTGCCCGCCAGATTCTCCATAAAAAGTTGTCTGATCAAGAACAATTAAAACTTTCTGACCTTCACTTGCTTCCTTAACTAATGTTGAATCCAAGAATATACCCTTTATTTCAGCTTCCGAAAGGAGTGACTCATAACCATTAAAAACAGTTTTGTTAAAAAGATCTATTTCTCGCTCTAATGATCCCTCTAATGTCAAATCAATATTACTTGAAGCCGCTTTAGCTCTCTCTTTTTGTTTATTCATTTCTTCTTCAAAACCCTTTACATCTACACTGATACAATGTTCTTCAGCAATTTCTACAGTAAGTTCTAGAGGAAATCCATAAGTATCATAAAGTTCAAAAGCTTTAAAACCAGAAATTAATTTCTGCCCTGAAGAAATTAACTCATCTAGCAATTTCTCTCCTCTTTCAAGAGTTTCCCTAAATCTTATTTCTTCAATTTTTATCTCATTCAAAATTAAATCATTATTATTTTTTAAATCAGGATAATTATTTTGCATTAAGTTAATTCCGACAGTAGCAATATGAGGTAAAAATTCATCAGTTATACCTAATAATCTGCCATGTCTGACCATTCTTCTAATAAGCCTTCTTAATATATATCCCCTACCGAGATTACTTGCTGATACTCCATCAGAAATTAAATGAATAACAGCTCTTGTATGATCACCAATGATTTTTAAAGAAATTTTGTTTTTATAATCTGAAGAAAAATAATCAATATTTGCAATCTCACAAATTTTTTGAATAATAGGAAAAATTAAATCTGTCTCATAATTATTTTGCTTTTTTTGGAGTATTTGAGCCATCCTTTCAAGACCCATTCCTGTATCAATATTTTTAAATTTTAAATCTGTCAATTTTCCATTAGGATCACGATTATATTGCATAAAAACAAGATTATAAAATTCAATAAAACGCTCTCCATCTTCTAAATCAATATTCTTCAGACCCTTTTCAGGATGAAAATCATAATAAAGTTCTGAACAAGGTCCACATGGACCTGTTTTGCCAGATGACCAAAAATTATCTTCCTCGCCTAGTTTGACTATCCTATCTGGATGAATACCAATTTCATCTCTCCAAATTTTTGCAGACTCTTCGTCTTCGTGAAAAACACTCACAATTATATTTTCAACAGAAAGTTGATAAATATTAGTAACTAATTCCCAAGCCCATTGAATAGCTTCTTGTTTAAAATAATCTCCAAAAGAGAAATTACCAAGCATTTCAAAAAAAGTGTGGTGTCTGGCTGTAACTCCAACGTTTTCTATATCGTTTGTTCTGATGCACTTTTGGCTAGATGTAGCCCTTTTTGATGGTCTTTCTTTTAAACCTAAAAAAACTGGTTTAAAAGGTAGCATTCCAGCAATTGTGAGCATAACAGTAGGGTCATCTGGAATCAAAGATGCACTTGGAATGATTTTATGTAATTTTTCACTGTAAAATTTTAAAAAAGCATTTCTTATCTCATCTCCAGTAACTATTTTTTTAATTAATTGAGATGTCATTTATCCAGAATAAGAAGATTAAAAATTAAAGAAAAGCGTAATTTCGGTTATTTCGCAAAGATAATCACGCGAATTTATATTCTATATAACTAAAGTTAAATTATAAAGCTAATTATCCTATGATAGCCTCTGCCCAGACAAGTAATTTTAAATTGGCACAAACTAATAACAAGTTGACGGTTCAATCTCAAAACTTTGCTGATGATTCTTGTGCCATAAGATCTTTGGATTGGGATCGCAGTAGATTTGATATTGAATTTGGTTTAAGAAATGGAACTACTTACAATAGTTTTATTATTAAAGGCGAGAAACTAGCAATTATTGATACTAGTCACGCAAAGTTCGAAGAATTATGGTTTGAAGAATTACTGACAAAGGTAAATCCGCAAGAAGTTGATTATCTAATTACTAGCCATACAGAACCTGATCATTCTGGTTTAATAGGTAATCTTTTAGAGTTAAACCAAAATATCACAGTAGTTGGATCAAAATTAGCACTTAAATTTATTGAAGACCAAATACATATTCCCTTTAAACGTCTAGAGGTTAAGAGTGGAGATTTTTTAAACCTCGGAACTAATCCTAATAGTGGTTTAGAACATAATATTGAATTTATAAGTGCACCAAATTTACATTGGCCAGATACCATATTTTCATATGATCACAGCACAAATGTTCTCTATACATGCGATGCATTTGGACTCCATTATTGTTCTGACGAATTTTTTGACACTGATCAAAAAGAAATATACGATGATTTCCGTTTTTATTACGATTGCCTTATGGGTCCAAACGCTAGAAGCGTTATGCAGGCAATTAAAAGAATAGATAAGCTACCTGAATTGAAAACAATAGCTGTTGGTCATGGGCCTCTGCTCCATAATCAGGTCAATTTTTGGAAAGGAAAATATCTTGAATGGAGTAGTAACAAAAGCAAAGGCAATGATTTTGTGTCAGTCTGCTACATAAGCGACTATGGTTATTGTGATCGACTAAGTCAAGCGATATCTCATGGAATAAGCAAAGCAGATGCTCAGGTTCAGTTAATTGATTTAAGATCTTCTGATCCGCAAGAATTAACAAGTTTAATTTCCGAATCGAAAGCAGTAGTCATTCCCACATGGCCAGTAGACTCAGATAATGAATTAAAAGAATCTCTCGGTACTTTATTTGCAGCACTAAAACCAAAGCAATTTACTGCAGTTTATGATTCATTTGGTGGAAATGATGAACCTATAGATTCCTTAGCAAATAAATTAAGAGAACTTGGTCAAAAAGAAGCTTTCTCTCCGTTAAGAGTTAAAAATATTCCAGATCCCATTGTTTATCAACAATTCGAAGAAGCTGGAACTGACTTGGGTCAATTGATCAACAAAAAGAAGAATATTGCCTCTATGAAGAGCCTTGATTCAAATTTAGATAAAGCGCTAGGGAGATTAAGTGGTGGATTATATGTAGTAACAGCGAGCCAAGGAGAAGGTTCGACATTTAGACAAAGTGCAATGGTCGCAAGTTGGGTTAGTCAAGCAAGCTTTTCTCCACCAGGTATTACAGTTGCCGTAGCAAAAGATAGAGCTATTGAATCTTATATGCAAGTTGGGAAAGGTTTTGTTGTGAATATCTTGAGAGAAGATAATTATCAAAAAATGTTCAGACATTTTTTAAAAAGATTTGCCCCTGGAGCCGATAGATTTGCGGATGTAGATGTAATTAGCAACATCGCTGAAGGTGGACCAGTTCTCTCAGATTCACTCGCCTTTTTAGATTGTAAAGTCAGTTCAAGACTGGAGACTCCAGACCATTGGATAATTTACGGAATTGTTGAAAATGGCAATGTTTCTGACTTATCATGTAAGACAGCAGTGCATCACAGAAAAGTTGCTAATCACTATTAGACTTGATTTAGCATCTAAAGACTTGAAACCCATTGGTATCACTAAGTGCAAATAAAAAAATTATACTTTTAAATTCAGTTGAAAAAAATATAGATTCAAGTTATAACTAGGTTTTTTTTGATTTATAGTTGAAAATCCGTTGAAAATTGACCCCCCCCAAACTAAGCAAAATTCACTTATTTTTTTTAAAAGATTTGCATACATGAAGGCATTAATTGTTTAAATTTTTTATTTTGAGGACTATCTGCGATTGAAAAAAGACTATTTCTATATTCCAAAAATATAAAAATAAAATATTAGAAATCTGATTCTTTTCAAAACAAAAAAGCAATTAATTTTAATTTTGCAAAAAAGAAATTATTTTTGACTGATTATTACTAAAAAATGTGAATATTTTTTAAATGAATAGCGACAAAATAAATATAAAAACTTTAGAAAATAATTGAATTAAATTATTTAAGTTTTCTAAATTTTGTTGCCGCTAGACATGCAAATGAATTTTTATTATTTCTTGAGATTACAGCATCTTGTTCCACTCCTCTTTCATCAATAACTTTACAAATTTTCTTTTCAGAAAAATTTGTTCTATCTCCAGTTAAAAAAGTGCGAACACCATTTGCAGTGCATTCAACATTTCTTCTTTTACCACTAAATCCAATACCAAAATAGTCTGGATATTCTACGCTATTTTTACAAGTAACATTCTCACTCTTAAATCTTATTTTTGAACCATCTGTAGAATTTATTGTAGTTGCCCCACCTACGCAACTAGTTACTAAAAGGGGGATAAAAAATATAATTGATTTTTGGAAAGACATGAGAACTTTGTTTTTTTTCATTTATTTATTTTAATAACTTTATAACCTACTACAAAAAGTCTAATTTGAGTTTAATTCAACATAAATTACTAGATCTATTTTTATAGTTTTCTAATTAACTTGAAAAATCCCTAATCCTTAATTTCTAGGTATAATCGATTGATACATAACGATTTTCCAAGAATTAAATTTTCTGGTCGATAGTTGAAAATCCGTTGAAAATTGATCCTCAATATAGATAAAAACCATAATTATTTACATTCGGCATTTCCAATTCCTGCACCTAAAACTGCACCTAAAGGAATACTCCAACCATATGCATCACTTTTTGATAAAGATGCTGCAATTCCACCACCTATTAATCCACCTAAAGTTGTACTTCCAGTACATTTTGGAGCAGGTTTATATTTCACATACGAAGTTTGTGGTTCAGTCTTATGATGATAATGGTTAAATACTTTTCGATGAGTATTGCATGGGATAGAAACCTTTTCACTATAAGATTTGACATAACCCGGGGAAATTGAAGTGCCTGGAATATATTTTTCCCTGTATTCATAGCGGAAGCACTTGTTCTCATATGCATATCCTTTTTGTGACTCATATGCTTCTCGATGGATATGATCACCAATGCTCTCATGAGCATTAACTGGAAAAGAAGCACCCAATATAAGAGATGCGATAAGAATTTTCATTTTAAAAATTAAGATATTTTCAACAACTCACTCACACATTTAAACAATAAATTATTTGTTGAAAATTTAAAGTTGAAATATTATTCTTTGGCAACTGTCACATGTGACAGTTGAGCAACATCCCTCTCTCCCTTTCCACACTGTAGATCTATAAAGTAGATCAAAGAAAAAAATAAGAGGGCATTTATTCGCCCTCTTCGAGTCGTATGCACCTCGCTGTCCACAAAGTCGATGAAGTGCTTTTGACTCCTGAATTATTTCTACTCCTACTGAATGGAAAATGATAGTCGTGACAACCACAAAGCACTAATACTCGGGTAGAAATACCCTATGAATTTCAAGTAAAAAGGAGGACAATATAAGTGTAGATATAGGAGGTCTTATGAAACTCATTACTCCTTTCACTATTCTCAATCAAAACTTCCATGAAATGGATTTGATTAGAGACGCAATGAAGAATAGAAGATTAGCAACAGAAAGATTGCATGATGATTACAGAAAAATTTATAAAAATCATCAATTTGCTTAGATAATCAACAAGAAATCGCGTTCCAGTTGGAAACCCTACATTTAATAACTCATTAATGGTGCTGTTATAGGTATAATCGACTGATACATAACGGTTTTCCAAGAATTAAATGTTCTGGTCGATAGTTGAAAATCCGTTGAAAGTGCATATCACCCCTTGGTATCGCTAGAAAGTCACTAACCACTATTAGAAAAAAGTCTTTGAAATGTCAGATATTAATATAGGCTTACTTGCAGAAAATCAAAATTTATCAGAATTTAAAATTACTGAAAATTTTTCTTGTGTAAGATTCCTAGACCAAAATAAAGAAAGATTTGAACTTGAATTTAACCTTGAAAAAGGAACCTCTTTTAATACTTTTTTCATTAGAAGTAATGAGGAACTTTTTATTATTCATCCACCTGAGAAACAATATTTAAATTTATTTAACGAGATAATATCTAATTTTTTTAATCAATACAAATTAAAAAAAATAAACGTCATTTCTGGACATATCAATCCTCAAATCATAGAAACCATAAAAACCGTAAGTAAGCAATTTCAGGACTTAACCATAACTTGCTCAAATCCTGGCTTTAAACTTATTAATGAACTTTGGAATCAAAGAAATCCTAATTTAAAAGACTTCGTTGAAATTCAATTACCCAATATAAACATAGTCAAAAAGGAACTAAATTTAGAATTTGATAACATTTCACTAGAGTTAATTCCTATTCCAACAGCACGTTGGCCTGGAGGGCTGATAATTTATGAACGTAATCAAGAAATTCTTCTAAGTGAAAAAATTTTCTCTGCTCACATTGCTTCTGCAGATTGGTCTGAAATCAATCGAGTTAGTACAGAAATTGATAGGAAACATTTTTATGATTGCTTAATGGCACCAATGTCTAATCAAGTAGTATCAATAACTGAAAAAATTGCAGATTACGACATTAAAACTATTGCACCATTACATGGTCCGGCTATCGAATATAGTTTAAAAAGCTTCTTAAATGACTACATTAGATGGGGTGAAAATATCTCAAAAAATAATCCTAAGATCGCTCTGATATATGCAAGTGCATATGGAAATACAGCCTCAATTGGTGATGCATTGGCTAAAGGGATAAATAGAACTTCTGTCGAAGTTGAAAGTATAAATTGTGAATTTACACCAAATGATGTACTTATAAAATCTATCCAAAACGCTGATGGATATTTAATAGGATCACCAACACTAGGTGGTCACGCCCCAACTCCAATAGTAAGTGCACTAGGAACATTATTATCAGAGGGTAATAGAGATAAACCAGTAGGAATTTTTGGTAGTTTTGGCTGGAGCGGCGAAGCTATAGATTTACTTGAAACAAAATTAAAAGACGGTGGTTTTAAGTTTAGTTTTGAACCCATAAGGATTAAATTCAGTCCAAATAAACCAAAGATTAAAGAGCTAGAAGAAATAGGAACTCACTTTGGAAGAAAAATTATAAAAAAAGCAAAGAAAAAACCCAGAACGTCAGATACTGGAATGATTACAAGCAAAACGGATCCAAAGCTACAAGCTCTTGGGAGAGTAATTGGGTCACTCTGCGTTCTAACTGCCTCTAAAGGCAAAGATAAGAATAATATCAAAGGGGCTATGCTTGCATCTTGGGTTAGTCAAGCAAGTTTTTCTCCTCCGGGATTAAGTATTGCAGTTGCAAAAGATAGGTCGGTAGAGTCTCTTCTGCAAATAGGAGATTCATTCGCATTAAATATTCTTAGCGAAAAAGATTTTAAAGAACCTTTGAAAAGATTCACAAAAACCTTTGCACCAGGAGAAGATAGATTTGAAGGTTTAGATATTGAGTTAACTCCCAATGAACAAATAATCATTCCTGAATCTTTAGCCTGGTTAGACGCATCAGTAAAAGAGAGAATGGAATGTGGGGATCATTGGGTAATATATGCTGAAGTACTACACGGCAATATACTAAAATCCGATAGTCTAACCGCAGTTCATCACCGTAAAACAGGTGCTAACTATTAAATTTATTTATCTAATTTATGACTGAATCAAAAGATCTTATAATCATTACTGCTAGTTGTGGAAAAAATCTAGAACTTTCAGAAAAATTCCTTGAAAAAAGTAATGAACTTAAAATAAGTTCAGAGATACTAGATCTTACGACCATTGATATTCCTTTATTTAATCCAAGAATTCATAGCAAAGATAATATCCCAGTTGTAATAGAAGAATTAAAAAAAAAGCTTTTCACAATAGAAAAGTGGGTGATTTGTGCTCCTGAATATAATGGATCTATACCTCCTATTCTCTCAAACTTCATAGCTTGGTTATCTATTTCAGGAGATGATTTTAGGAATTTATTTAATGGTCAACCAATCGCAATTGCTACATTCTCTGGTGGAATAGGTTTAGAGTTACTTACCTCATTACGCATTCAATTAGTTCACTTAGGAAGTCAAGTATTAGGAAGACAACTATTGTCCTCTTATAGTAAACCAATTGATACAAAAACAATTGAAGATATCCTTCACAGACTTTTACAAATGGAAAAATTAAAAACGTAAATTATTTAAAGTGAAATTAACCGTCATTTGTTTTCATTCCAAACTTTTAAAATTTCTCTAGCCATTGGAAGTGCATGTACTGAACCGCCACCAGGAGTGTTTTGTGCAAAAGCAACTACAAGTAACTCAGTCTTTTCCGAAGGGGTAAAACAAACGAACCATGCATGATCCAAACCACCTTCACCATCTTCAGCCGTTCCAGTTTTACCGGAAACTGGGGGTAGATTTGTTACTCCAAAATTAATTGATTGACCTGTGCCAGCTTCAACTACTTTCCTAAGACCACTTTTTATCAACTGAATATTTTGGGGATCAAAATCAAGTTTAATACGTTTTTTATCTGAAAAATAATTTCCATCTTTTTTGACTAAATGAGGAGTAACAAGATAACCTCCATTGGCAATAGCAGCATAAGCTCTTGCTATTTGAATAGGAGTGACTTGAACCACAAATTGTCCAATCGACATACTTGCAATATCTTCTGGTACCCAGGGAGTCTTACCTGGTTCACCCCATCCTCTTCCATCTTCAGCCCATTGACTACTCGCTACTAATCCAATATTTTCTTGTTCAGAAATTTCAATCCCAGATAAAGAATTGAAACCAAGCTTACCGGAAACCTCATGAATTTCATCAACACCTACGCCATAACCAACTTGATAAAAGAAAGTATTGCTAGATACTCTTAAAGCATCTTCATATCCAATTACACCAAAACCTAAATCGTTATGCTCTCTAAAACATTGACTACCATATGTGATACATGCTTTTGTCTCCAACATAGTATCAATAGGGAATTTTCCACTTTCCAAACCAGCCAAAGCCGTTACTATTTTCCATACACTTCCTGGATCATAAGCATTTAATGCTCTATTAAAAAGAGGTTTTTCAGCTGAATTAAACAACCTTTTATATTCTCTTTCAGGTTTAAAATCTTTTGAAAAAAAATTTATATCAAATGTTGGTTTACTAGCCATTGCCTTTATTGCACCATCTCTTGGATCCATAACTATAATTGCTCCCGCTTTTTTATCTTTAAGTACTTCTTCAGCAACTACTTGCAATTGCATATCAATAGTCAATTCAATATCATTACCTTGCTTTGCAGGTTTAATCCCCAATGATCTTTGGAATTTGCCTATAGAATTTACTTCAATCATTTCTCCACCCCATTCACCCCTAATAAGGTCTTCATAAACATATTCAATGCCAGTTCTCCCAATTAAGTCATTTAATTTATAACCCTTTTTAGATAAGAATTTATATTCTGAATCAGTGACTGGCTGAGTATATCCAATAACGTGGGCAGCTAGAGATTTATAAGGATAATTTCTTATTAATTTAGTTGCTATTTCAAAACTAAATAAATTATCTTCATTTTCTTTAAATTTAATTAATTGATCCGGGTTTAAATCATCAAGAATAGTGACTGAAAGTTTCTGATTTTTTAAACCATCAATATATTTTTCTTGAATCAATTGACTGTCAACATTTAACAGATCAGAAATACCAAATTTATGTCTTTCCCAAGTACTTTTATTTACAGATTGAGGTTTTATTATTAGAGAATATTTAACTTTACTATCTGCTAAAACATTACCATTATTATCAAATATTCTTCCACGTATTGGTTGAGAAGCGATAAGTCTAATCCTATTCTCGTCAGACATTTTTTTAAAAGATTCATAATTAAATATTTGCAAAAAAATTAATCTTATTAAGATCAATAAAAACGCAAGAGAAGATAAACTGAGGAAAACAAAAGGTTGTCTCCTTAATGAAAGAGATTTTTTATTAGAAGTATTTTTTATCAAAAACTTTAAATTTATCTAAATATATTTTTTTTTAAAAAAGAAATAGTCGTTTTTATCTCCCCAAGTTTATTAAGTAAAATTTCATAATCAGTTTCTAAAGTACTCCTACTACTCTCATCATTTTCAATATCATTTGCAGTTGATTTTTCATTCATAAGGAATATATTTTTAAATTATTAATCCATTTAATCCAATTCTAGATAGAAATTTTTATTTTTCAAAATTATATTAAGTTGGATTTTAAAAAATATTTTAAAAAAAATTAATTTAATTGATCTTGGTTTTGTTCAAAATAAGGGTTACAACTATTTTTGGATATTCCTAAAGACCAACCTATGAATGATGAAATGAAGATGGTAACTATGAATGGCAGAATAGCTTGTTGAGTATTTTCAAGACAAAACCATTCTTTCCAAGCATTAAAAAACCTTTCTCTTTGATATTTTCTTTTTTCATTTTCTAATAATCTTGCTTTTTTTGCAAAAGATTTTTTAACCCACTTTTCAAAAGGTGCTTTTTTAATGATAGCCATTTTTCTCTCAACTTCTAATAGCTGGCCAGAACTAAGAGAAGGATGAAATGTACTTATCAATTCAAGAGTTTTTAAAAACATCTCAATAGTGGCATCTTTTATGAGCTTTTGCTCGTGACTTAAATCAGACCAATCTATTTCAGGATAAAAACGATTTCTATTAGGTTGAATTTGATCCTCTGACATCTGACCAAGCTCTCTAAGCCATCTGTTGGTATTTTCGTCAAACCTTCGCCAATACAAAAAAGGATTAATAAAAACTATTTTACCAGAAACTTTTACTACATCTTGTTGAAGATGATTAGTTATCTTTCTATCAGAATTTTTTGAATTTATCAAAAGTCAAAATTTACAATCTAATTAAAGAGTATCTTCTATTCGCTATTTTTCAAAGAATATCCAGAAATTTTTCTACAAGTATTAAGATATCGATAATCTCCAACGTTTCTTTAAATAATTACAATATTCGCAATTCAAAGAAGGTTTTGGAAAAATATCCTTTCGCAATAAATTAACTGTATCAATTATCTTATTTTCTACCCAAGATGTAGAACAATCTAATTTAATTAGGTGTACATCAAAATTTAACTGATTATTAAAAACCTTTTCATTTTTCTTTCCATTAAAATATAAAAGATAGGCTTCATTAGCAACTTGAAAGCCGTTTTTTTTAAATAACCATTGATACATTTCTAATTGTCTTTTATAAGCTTTTGCATATTCGTATTTACTAAAAGTCTCTGACCAATCAAAATTGCTTCTAGATGTTGCTTTTACATCAACAATAATAAGATCACCATTTTTTTTCTGCCAAATATCATCTACAGCTCCACCAAAATCATAAGAATGCTTAATTGATTTATATCTTATACCTTGAAAATTATTTCTCCAACTATCTAAATCTTGATGCTTGAAAGGAACCGCATCAATACCATTTTCTATAAATAAAGGATGTGGCTCTTGTATTTTTCTGTAGTGATCAAATTCATTTTTACATAAATTATCTACAGCTATATTTAGAGTAAATGGTAAAGATGGAGGTTTTATTTGATATTTTTTATCAAGTACACAACATCTTGGGCAATTAATATATTTCTCTACAGTTGATCGACTTAATTTAATAATTTGAGTCATTACGTTTTAAATCTAATTTAAAATTTATTAAATAAATTAAAGGTCTTCAATTCTCAAAAAAATTGATAGCTTACCCACATCTTAAAACCTACGAATTTTAGAAGTTTGAAAATTACTAGCATTTATGAAATTTATTGAGTAATAAATAGCTTTTAAAACCACGGTAAAACTTATAAGATCCAATACTAATAACCTAATTATTAATATATAAATTAATTGTAGAGAATACATTTTTTATTTTCAACTTTATGAAATATGGAAGCAAGATTTCTAAAAATTTCATATTGAGTGTTCAATAAATAACCTAGCGATTTCTTCATTGCTATTCCTATATTTGGCTAGTATCTATAAAAAGAATTTCCAATCATATCTAATTAGTAGGATATTGAAAGTTAATAGATAGCGTTCAAATTTAATTTGATATAGAATTATTAAATATTAAAAAAAAAGTGAATGAAAGGTTTTGGAGAAAAAAGACCTAAAAAAAAGAAAAAACTTCAAACTATAAATAATAAAATTAATCTTGACCAATTAATTAAGAAAGCATTTGAACTCCAAAGACAAGGCAATAAAATTGAGGCTGGAAAATATTATTTATATCTTATTAAAAATGGAATAGAAGATTACAGAGTATTTTCAAATTATGGAACATTTCTCAAAGAAGAAGGCAAACATAAAGAAGCAGAAATAAATCTCAAAAAAGCAATAATATTAAATCCTGAATATGCTAATGCATACTATAATCTTGCAGGAATATTTATAGATAAAAAAGATTTTCAACAAGCAGAAATATATCTAAAACAAGCAATAAAACATAAGCCTAATTTCGCAATTGCGCATTATAATCTAGGATTCATGTTAAAAGATCTCGGTCGATTGCAGGAAGCTGAATTATATACGCAAAATGCTCTTGAAATATACCCTCACTTTTCTGATGCATATTATTCTTTATCAACCATTAATAACAAAAATCAAAATCATAAATGGCAAGAAAAGCTTTTTTCTAAGGATCTTTTAAAAAATCAAAGAAGCAGAGATTTAGTGAACATTTTTTTTGCGAGGGCTAACATCCTACATAGAAAAAATGAATATAGAGAAAGTGCTAAAAATCTAATTACTGCAAATAATTTAAAATTAAAAATGCAAAAATCGAATGCAAACTTTTTAATCAAAAAAACAAATGAATTGAAACAATCCCTTAGCAATTTACAAAATAATTCTCCAAAATCGTCAAATGATCCATTAAGTATTTTTATAGTTGGACTTCCTAGATCTGGTTCTACTTTAATCGAATCAATTATTAGTTTAAATTCTCAAGTTACAGATCTTGGAGAAGTCAATATTTTTGAGGATTCATATAAAGAATATATTGAGACAAGTCAAAAATTAAATCTCGGTGAAATTTATAAAAAAAACATTAAAAGAATTAATAAGCAAGCAACAATTACTACAAATAAATGGTTATTTAATTATCAATATGCAGGAATAATTGCAGCGCTAATTCCGAATGCTAGAATTATTCATTGTTATAGAAACCCATTAGATAATATTCTCTCAATTTATAGAGCTCATTTTTTTAATAGCATTACATTTTCTTCTTCCTTAGTTGATTGTGCTGAAGTTTACTCTGACCAAAAAAAAATAATGAAAATATATAAAAATAAATTTAAACAACAAATATATGAATTGAATTATGACAAATTAGTAAAAAACCCAGTTAAAGAAATAAAGTCTTTAATTTATTGGCTGAAGTGGGATTGGAATGAATTATATTTATCACCACATTTAAATAAACGCCAAATTTCAACAAGAAGCAATGTAGAAGTTCGATCACCAATTAATTCAAAGTCAGTTGGCGGATGGAAAAACTACAAAGAAATGCTAAAACCTGCCATGGAAATAATTGCTAAAGATAAAGAAAATAAGGATTTAAAGTATTAACAAATTTAATATTCTTTTACTACGCAAAAGTGTGAGTTTGAAAGTAAATCTTTTTATAATTCTGTATAAGTATGTACATTAGGTTTATGATTGTTTCTAAAACTTAGGTGATGGGGATTTACCTAATTTAAGAGGTCTTTTATGGCTTTTATTCAATATTTAACCAAAGCAGATTCAGAATCTTTAGTAAATAGTTTTGTTCCTTTACTAGAAAATTATGGAATGATTATTCCAAAAAGATTTGAACATTCAAAGCAACTATATGCTGAATTTAGTAGTACTAATGATAATCAATTTTCAAAAGTAAATCTTCTAATTTCATGGGTAAATTTGACTCAAAAGCATTGTTCAATTGAAATCTGGAGTGATGAACCATTAGCTAAAGATAAAACAATTTGTAGAAAAGTTCACAATGAAAATAGTCAATTTTTAAAACCTTTAGATTTATCTTTAACTGATTAAAATTAATTTTATGTTTTAAAAAAATGTATAAAAAGAATCTTTTTTACTTTTCTGACTTTTCCAACTTCAATACTTATCATTAAATAAACAAAAATATAAATACTCTCAACTAAGAATTAAATAATTTGAAATTTTTAACACAAATTATCTTCATATATTTGATCATTTATTTTACAAAATTGAAGAAAAAAACTTTGAAATGAAAAAATTATTTGGAAGAAATAGATTTTGTATATCAAAATGATATTGATCATATAACTAAGAACTTTTTATGACTCTGAAAAGATGAATATAAAAAAAACGTACTATCAAAATATTTGGAAATGTTTTTAAATAACAAACGTTTGGAAATAGAAGGGGGTAAATTCCTTGAAGGAAACATAAACATAAGTGGCGCAAAAAATTCTGCTCTAGTTTTAATGGCAGCATCCATTCTTTCAAAAGGTCAAATTAATCTTTTTAATGTCCCTCAAATCTCAGATGTTTTAGTTATGTCTAAAATATTAATTGCAATGGGTATGGATATAAAATCAAATGCCAATCAATTAAAAATTAAAACTGAAAAAATTAGCCCTCCTTCACAGGATTTATTTTTTGATTTATTTAATTCTCTTAGAGTTAGTTTCTTTTGTATAGGACCACTCCTTGCTAGATTTGGTAAAGCAAAGATACCTTTACCAGGAGGATGCTTAATAGGATCTAGACCAATTGATGAACATATAAATTCACTAAAAAAATTAGGAGTTATCTTTAAATTAAAAAAAAATTATTTAATTGCGGAAGTAATTACGCCCAGTAAAAGATTGCTTGGATCATCTATCAACTTTTCATGCAAAAGTGTAGGTGCTACTGAAACATTAATAATGGCAGCATCATTAGCAAAAGGGAAAACTATATTAAAAAATGTAGCACAGGAACCAGAAATAATAGATTTAGCAAAAATGTTAAATCTTATGGGCGCACGAATATTAGGTGCAGGATCTGAATGCATAACAATTGAAGGAGTTGAATCCCTAAAAGGTTGCGATTTCAGAGTAATGCCTGACAGAATTGAAGCAGGTACTTTTTTAATTGCTGCGGCCATTACAAGATCAAAAATTAGTCTTTCCCAGTGCGAACCAAATCACTTAGAAGAAGTAATTAAAAAACTAGAACTTTGTGGTTGCAAGTTCAAATATTCAAAAAACCTCATAACAATAATTCCGAATAAAATTTTAAATTCAGTTAATATTACTACTAGTCCATTCCCAGGTTTTCCTACTGATCTTCAAGCTCCATTCATGGCTTTAATGACAACAGCACATGGAACTTCTCAAATAAAAGAATCAGTATTTGAAAATAGAATGCATCACGTTAACGAGCTAAATAGCATGGGAGCCAATATTTCTGTAAAAGATAATATAGCAACAGTTGTAGGAGTCAAAAAGTTGGAAGGAAGATTAGTTATGGGATCTGATTTAAGAGCTACTGCTGCATTAGCTATTGCAGGCCTTTCTGCAGATGGTAAAACGATAGTTAAAGGATTAGAATATCTAGAAAGAGGATACGAGGATTTCTCTGCAAAATTACAAAAAATTGGGGCAGTAATTTCAAAAAAATAATATTATGTTTGAAATAAGTAAATATTTAATAACAAGTAATCTTAAAGGGAACTTGAAAAGATACAAATCAGAACTATTATATTCATTTATAATAGGATTACTTATGGGATCTATACCCTTTATTTATAAGTTACAAGATAACTTCAGAGTTAATAAATTAATTCAAGAACAAAAAAAAATGCAAATGATTAACAAAGAAAAATTATGCAAAACTGAAAATAGTGATTATGCAAAGTTTTTAAGTCTCGGATTTCCAAAAACAGCTATTGAAAAATTAAATATTTGTATGACAGAAAAATGAAAAAAATAACGTACATTTTTATGATCTTTTTTTTGATAAATGGCTGCAAAACATCTGTCAAAGAATTTAATGAGAACGAAAATAACATTGAAATTATTATTTCATGTGAAGAAGATAATAATGATCTCGATCAATATATTAAGGATGGATGGAAAATTAAAAAAGAATATACGGAAGAAAAAGTTTGCTCATGGAAAACGATCGCTGCTACTAAAGATTGCGATTTAGAAAAAGATAAAGGCTGTAAATTAGTACAGCCAGACAAAATTGGGGAAGAAAGAATTTATTTATTAGAAAAGTAATAAATCCATATTCACTGAGTCTAATGACTTTATGAACAAATTCTTTTTGCTTAAAAGTTAAACAAATTATTTACTTAATTTCTGATTGAAGTAGTTCCTAGATCAATTGTATCTACAATTCTTTTAAGTTTCCTAAAATCGTCAAGTATTTCACCACAACCATTAACTACGCATAATAAAGGGTCCTCTGCTATGTGCGTAAAAATACCAGTCTCTTGAGTAACTAAATCATTTATCCCTCGTATTAGAGCTCCGCCTCCTGCAAGCATAATTCCTCTTTCAACGATATCAGCAGCTAATTCAGGAGGCGTTCTCTCTAAAGTTCTTTTAATTGCTTCAACAATTTTATTAAGCGGATCTGCCATTGCTTCTCTAATTTCTCCAGAAGTTAAAGTTATGGATCTTGGCAAACCAGAAGATAAGTGCAAACCTCTAACTTCAAAAGTTGTATTATCAAAATTATCATCAGGAAAAGCAGAGCCTATTTTAATTTTTATCTTTTCTGCTGTTCTCTCACCGACAGCCATACTATGCTTTTTTTTCAAATAACTGGATATTGAATCATTTATTTCATCACCTGCAATTCGCAGAGATTCACTTACAACTGTTCCTCCAAGACTTAACACTGCAACTTCAGTAGTTCCTCCCCCAATATCTACAATCATTGTTCCAACTGGTTCAGTCACTGGCAGAGAAGCTCCAATTGCAGCAGCAACTGGTTCATCTATTAGATAAACTTCTCTTGCTCCAGCTAATCCAGCTTCTCTAACTGCTCTACGCTCAACACTTGTAATACCGCTTGGAATACCAATAACTATTCTTGGGGCTAAAATCCCTTTGCCTTCATTACATTTCTGAATAAATGTTTGAATCATTTTTTCTGCAGCATCAAAATCAGCAATTACTCCATCCCTCAAAGGTCTAACAGCTTTAATATTCCCTGGAGTTCTTCCTAACATTTGTTTCGCTTCTTCGCCAACTGCTAAGGGAACACCCAATTCTAAATCCATTGCTACTACAGAAGGCTCCTCAAGAATTACCCCCTTTCCAGAAACATGAATAAGAGTATTTGCAGTCCCTAAGTCAATACCTATATCTCTAGATATTTGAAATTTATTCCAAAACTTTTTTAAAAAATTCACTTACTAATAAAAACTATTATTTATAGTAACACGGTTTTATAAACTTCTTTAATAACTTTTATGCTCAAGATAATTTATAAATTTTTTTATTTTTCGTTTTATTTTAGATAAAAAATTTTGTTCTTTTAAATTTATCCAGTTATCTCTAAATAATCTTTCTGGATACTTTATTGTTGCTTCATCCAAATCTAATTTTGATACTATGTCATTTCTTACAAAAATCATATTACCCGTATGACAAACCAAAGTGTATCCTTTTTCTTTTGCTACTAATAATGTGGATGAAAATGAATTGCCAATAAAATTTTTACCGTTATGCCACTGCAAGATTCCTGGAGGTATTGAAGAATTAATTTCAATAACAACTATTTTTGGTTTCCCTTGATACTCACTAAATATGGCAAGATCATAACTATCTATATCTATAGAAAGTAACTCATAATCAATTGGTAATGAAGTTCTCGATAAAATATTATCTAAGCTATTTTTATGATTTTTATCTGATTCAACAAATTTATTGACCGTAGTAATATTTTTGTATTTTTGAGAAGTCTTTAAAAGATCATTATATTTATTCTTGTCTCCCTCTATATAAACTGCATTCCAATTATTTCTTTGAACTAAAGCAAAAGTATTTGATAAATGAATACCATCCCAGGCACCAAATTCAACGCACCATAATTCCTTTTGATCAAGATTTAATCTTTTCAAAATTTCAGAAATAATTCCGTCTTCTCCATTTTGAGAATAAATATTTAATCTATAGTTCAGCAAATCAGTCATAAAAAATATTTTATTTTTCAAAGCAACAAAAATAACTATAAATCCTATTAATTATTTATTTGCTACTTTTTAATAAGATTTTGACAATTAAAATGGATAGTATGAATTATATTATTTTTAAATTTAAAAAAATTTGAAAATTTTGAATTATTAATTTTTTATGTCAAGATTAAGGCCTTTTAAAATTGCAAGAAATAAATTTTTTAATTTATCACTGAGAAAATTTACTAGTTATTTCTATTATAAATTTCTTGAATTTAAAGATAGAAAATATGCATTTTCTGGCAATTTAAATTACCAATGGGAAAAAATCAATTTTAATAGAACAGCACTTATAAATTATATAATTTGTAGCCATCCACTCGGTACTAATTTAAGTTATCTAGAAATTGGAACTGCTTCTAATCAAACTTTTGATGCAATACCTATCATTAATAAGACAGGAGTCGATCCTGATATGGGCGGCAACATAAGATTAACTTCTGATGATTTTTTTAAATCTCAAAATAAAAATTTTGATCTTATTTTTATTGATGGTTTGCATACTTATGAACAAGTTAAAAAGGACTTTATTAATTCATTAGCAGTCATTAAAGATGGGGGAGTAATTGTCTTAGATGATATGATTCCAAGAAATTGGAAAGAGCAACAAACACCCCGAGTTCAGAGTAAGTGGACAGGAGATGTATGGAAGTTACTATTTGATTTAAATAAATTAGATGGAATTAACTACAAAATCATTCTTATTGATAATGGGCAATGCGTTATTTTTCCAAAAGGTATCAAATTAACAGATCAATTCCTTTTAAATGAAACAAAAATGAAAACATTTGATTATTTTTATAACAATTTCAAAGAGCTACCTACTATTGAATTAAAAGAGGGACTTATGTGGATAAAAGATTCACTAAATTCTCAATAGTTAGTTACTATTTTAATTTTAAAAATAATATAATCATTAATAATCAGATTCACAACTTAAAAAATGAAAGAATTTGATGAAAAGAAAAACTCAAAGAAAATAGAAAAAAAATTACAAACAAGTCTTTCTAGAGATGAAATCATAAACAAAGCATTTCATTATCATTTGCAGGGTAATATTGCTGAAGCATCAAAATACTATCAATTTTTTATTAATCAAGGTTTTAAAGATCATAGAGTTTTTTTAAATTCTGGGGAAATCTTAAAAGATTTAGGCAAATTAGAAGAAGCAGAAATATGGATTCGTAGAGCAATTTTACTCAAACCAGACTACGCAATTGCGCATAATAATCTTGGAAATATTTTGAAAGCAAAAAATAAACTTAAGGAAGCAGAATCATGCTTCTGCAGGGCGATTATATTTAATCCCGATTTCATAAAACCATACTATAATTTATCGACTCTTACCTCCACAGACGAAAATAAAATTTGGGAACCAAATCTCTTCTCTGAAAGTTTCCTAAAAAATAAATCAAAAAATGATCAATTTATTATTTTTTTCGCAAGAGCAAATATTCTCCACAAGAGAAAAAATTATAAAGAAAGCGCTAAATACCTCGAATTAGCGAATCAATTAAAACTCTTAATCCGCCCATCCAATTCTGCATCATTGATTAAAAAATCAAGGTCATTACTAATTGAATCAAGTGAGGCAAATCTTAATTTCAAAAAAGAAAAAAAGTATTCGCAAAACATTTTTATTGTAGGTATGCCTAGAAGCGGAACAACTCTGACTGAATCTATTATCAGCATGAATTCTAAAGTTTTCGCTTTAGGTGAAATAAATTCTCTTGAGAGATCTTTTAAAGAATGGAAGAAAAATAAAAAAAAAGTTGATCTGATTGATTTATATTTGCATAAAATAAATAAAATAAAGTCAGATATTACAACTAACAAATGGTTATATAACTATCAATATGCAGGCATAATTTCAACTCAAATACCAAATTCAAAAATTATTCACTGCTACCGAAATCCACTAGATAATATTCTTTCTATTTATAGAGCAAACTTTCCTATGGGTAATGAATATACATCCTCCCTAGTTGATTGTGCTCAAATATATCTTGATCAAAAGCGAGTAATGAATGAATACAAGAAAAGATATCGAGAAAATATTTACGACTTAGATTATGATTTGTTAGTTAAAAATCCAGAAGAAGAAATAAAACTTTTAATTAAATGGTTGGGATGGAAGTGGGACAAATCATATCTTAAACCTCATTTAAATCAACGATTAGTAATTACAGCAAGTGATGTCCAAGTTCGTTCTAGGATTAATTCAAAATCTATTGGAGGTTGGAAAAATTACAAAGAAATGCTTAAACCTGTTTTCGAAATTCTTGCTCAAGATGATGAGTATAAAAACTTATATTATTGATAAATTACAAAAAATTTTATTTATAACAAAAATTAGAAAAATATCTTGTAGATAAAAAAGCTACTCTATGATTTCTCGGCAGAGAAATTACCAAAGTGCCGTGACAAACCACTAATCCCTAACTAGTAATAACACAATACCTAGTGAACTACTGCAACTAGATAGTACGAGGAAATTGGACTGTCAGAAACATATTCATATCAGTTGATTTGAGGGAAGAATAAGACAGGTTTCTTCACTTATAACCCATTCATAGAAAGCAATCTGAAGGATATTCAAGTTTGATACATTTTTGTAGAAAAATAATAAATCTTACAACGTTAATAATTAAATTATACGTGAGTTGTAGAATTCAAATAATTTACCTTTTTCTTCGATATAAAATTATGAAGGGTTTTGGTGAAAAGCATAAGAATTCTAAAAAGAAAAAAATTTATAGTGATGAACAAACCATTAAAAATCAAATAATAACTAGAGCATTCAAGCAACATTCTCAAGGAAATATTCAAGAAGCAAGAAAGTATTATGAAAATTTTATTAATAAAGGATTTTTAGATCACAGAGTTTTTAGCAATTATGGAATGATATTACTTAATCTTGGAGAATTACAAAAAGCAGAAATTTTTACGCGTAAAGCGATAGAAATAAATCCTAACTATGCAATGGGATACTCTAACCTAGGAAAAATATTTCAGAGTCTCGGAGAATTACAAAAAGCAGAAATTTTTACGCGTAAAGCAATAGAAATTGATCCGAACTTTGCCATGGCATACTGCAACTTAGGAAACGTATTTCAGAGTCTCGGAGAATTACAAAAAGCAGAAATTTTTACGCGTAAAGCAATAGAAATTGATCCGAACTTTGCCATGGCAAATTTCAACTTAGGCAATATAAGAAAAGACCTTGGTAAAAGAGAAGATTCACTGGATTCTTATTTGAGAGTAATTGAACTCAATCCAAAATACGTTTATACATTTAGTGCAATCACCGATCTATTAAGATACTCCGATCCTTCTCAATTTGATAAAAAAAAATTAAAAAAAATATTAAATCTTTGTCTAGAGAAAAAGGATCTTTCGCATAAAGATTTATTCCCTGCATTTAATTTTTTATATAAAAACTATTTAATTACTAATCTAGAAAAGTCTGGTTGTACTTTCTCAAAAATAGACTTAATTACAAGTAACAAATCAATAATGAATGCCATGGAAAAAATAATTTTTTGTGATCCTGAATTAGAAAAAGTTCTAAAATCATTTAGAAAAGAGATCTGTAATAAAGTTTCTAAAGAAGAAAATGACATAAATGAACACGAATTAGAATTTATTATTGGATTAGGAAAACAGTGTTTCATTAACGAATATGTTTATTCTGTAAGTAAAGAAGAAAATATAAATCTTCAAAATATTATTGAAAAACTTAGAAAAGGAGAGATAAATGAGATAAATATTTCAATTCTTTCTTGCTATTTCCCTCTTTATAAACTTATTAATGATTTGCCATTATTACAATCTTTTCATTCTTCTTCTAAAACTTATACGCAATTAATGCAATTACAAGTTAAGGAACCTTTAAGGGAAAATGAATTATCTAAAGAAATCAAAAAATTAGGAACATTCAAAGACGATATCACTCAAAAAGTTCAATCTCAATATGAAGAAAATCCATATCCAAGATGGAGATTTATAAGATTCTTTAGAGACTATAAGATATCCATTAAAGAAGCAATTAATAACGAAATCTCTCCAAATAGAATTAATATTAATGTAACTAACAAACAACCAAAAGTTCTTATCGCTGGTTGTGGTACTGGCAAACAAATATTACAAGCATTGAAATATGAAAATTCCGTAATAACTGCTATTGATTTAAGTTTATCTAGTCTTGCCTATGCAAAAAGAAAATTAGATGAACTTGGAATTAATAATGTCGAACTTGTGCAAATGGATATCTTAGAGATTGGTCTTTTAGGTAAAAGTTTTGACATTATTGAATGTGGCGGAGTCTTACATCATATGGATAATCCATCTAAAGGATTAGAATTATTACTAGGAGTCCTAAAAAAGAATGGTTTTCTAAAATTAGGCCTATATAGCGAATTAGCAAGAAAAGAAATAGTAACAGCAAGGAATTACATCAAGGAAATGAAATTAAAACCAACTGAATCCAATATTCGTTTTTTTAGGGAAAAAATTTTCTCAGGGGAGATAGATAATTTAAATAAGTTAAAAATAAGTGAAGACTTTTTTTCTTTATCTCAATGTCGTGATCTATGCTTTCATGCTAAAGAACATAGATTCACAATTAACCAATTAATTGAAATCTTAAACGATCATAAACTTACTTTTCTAGGATTTTTTCTACCACAACAATTGAAAAATCTTTACTTGAATTCTTTTCCAAAAGATAAACAACAAACAAAATTAGAAAACTGGGCGGAATTCGAAACTAAATATCCATTAACTTTTAGCGCTATGTATCAATTTTGGGTTTGTAAAAATTAATAACGCTTCTGAAATAAATTAAACATTTAGAAAAGTAGTTTGTATCTTTTAGTACCCATTAGTCAGAAAATTAAACCATAAAAACGTGGAAAGTATAGAGAAATTTATTTTTATACGAATTCTCGATAGACATGCCGTTTACCCTCACGAGTAACCTACGTGAAATACTAAAGTCGAAAAGCATTACAAATAGGTTGGATGATCTTACGTGAAACCTACTTATTTAATCTATAACTGAATTTACTACTTTTCCTTTACTCCCACTCTATAGTACCGAGAAACAAGGCAGTCATAAACGTAGTGATACCAACATGTTTGAACCCATAATAACACACATTTTCCTGAGGGAAACCTGAGGGAAACCTCTTTTTAGGCAGGTTGTATTTAACAAAAACTCAAAATTAATTACTCAGTCACAGTAAATTAAAAATTTTTGAAATCATCTACTAACTTATTCTTCATCATCTTCAGGATGATGAGGATCTGGATGACGAGGTATTGCGGCATTATATTCTGCAGAAGTCGCTTCTCCTGTCATTATTTTTGTAATCCATCCTCTGTGCCAAACTTCTAGTTCATCCCTTTTCCAAGGTTCTAAATCAGGATACATTTCTGCTAATTCTTCAGAAGTCTTTGGTGGTTGCATAATACCTCTTAAAAATCTACCTCCATTGGTATTTCTAAAACTGGATTCTTTATGCCATGTTTTTTTGCGGTTTCCTTCATGACTTTATAGTCATGTTTGCATTCTTCGTAAAATTTCTTTTCTTCTTCCGTAGCATCTTTATTTAAAGGTTTGCCTGTAGTCGCAAGCATTAATAACGTTTGGTATCTCTTATTAGTAATCATGATTTAATTCTTTCTTAATTAGAAAAATAACAAATCTCATGTCATAAAGTCAGCATTGAATCAAACAAAATAAAAACTAGGTATAAAATGAGATCAATTATTTTTATTGGTCATTCCTAAAAAGAAAGAAGATACTCCAAAAGATTTCAAAGCAGTTCTTTGGGCAAGTGCAGATAAATTACGTGCTCAAATGGATGCTGCAGAATATAAGCACCTTGTTCTAGGGATGATATTTCTGAAATATATTTCCGATACTTTTGAAGAACAGCAGAAAAAGGTTTTAGCAATGGTAAGTAATCCTGATTCGGATTATTACCTTGGAGATGATCCAAAAGATCATCAAGAAGCATTAGAAGATAGAGATTATTACACTCAAGCAAATGTTTTCTGGGTTCCTGCAGATGCAAGGTGGGAAGCACTTAGAGATAAAGCGCCACAACCTGAAATTGGACAACTTATTGATAAAGCGTTGGTTGCAATTGAAAATGAAAACCCAACTCTTAGAGGAAAATTAGATAAGCGATTTGGTGCCGCTCAATTAGAACCAGGTCGAATGGGCGAATTGGTAAATTTGATTTCAACAATTGGTTTTGGAGAAGGAGAAAAAGCAGGCGACGTATTGGGTGAAGTATATGAGTACTTCTTAGGTCAATTTGCAAGCGCTGAAGGTAAAAAAGGGGGACAATTCTATACTCCTGCACATGTTGTAAAAACTCTCGTTGCTGTTTTATCCCCAGACAAAGGACGTGTTTATGACCCATGTTGTGGATCAGGTGGAATGTTTGTGCAGAGTGAAAGATTTATTGAAAAACAAGGTGGAAGAAAAGATGATATTTCAATTTATGGGCAAGAAAGCAATCCAACTACCTGGCGATTAGCGGCGATGAACTTGGCAATTCGTGGGTTCGCTAGTGATCTAGGTCAAGAACCCGCAGATACTTTTGCAAGGGATCAACATCCTGATCAAAAATTTGATTACATACTTGCAAATCCACCATTCAATATCTCTGATTGGGGTGGAGAAAAATATGAGAGTGATGTTCGTTGGAAATATGGAAGACCACCTGCAGGTAATGCCAACTATGCATGGTTGCAGCATATGCTTTGGAAGTTGAGACCAGGTGGGCAAGCAGGAGTTGTTCTTGCAAATGGTTCTATGAGTTCCAATACAAGTAATGAAGGAAATATTAGAGAAGAAATGGTTAGAAAAGATGTAGTTGAAATTATGGTTGCTTTACCTGGACAATTATTTTTGAATACACCGATACCTGTATGTTTATGGTTTTTGACTAACGATAAAACCCAAAGAGGAAGAGATCGAAGAGGAGAAACTTTATTTATTGATGCTCGTCAAATGGGAACAATGAAAAATCGTGTGGAGAGAATTCTGACAGATGATGATATTTCCAAAATTTCAGAGACTGTTCAATCTTGGAGAGAAAAAGAATCGTATGAAGATGTTGCAGGATTTTGCTACAAAGCAAAGTTTGAAGAAATTGAAAAGAATAATTTCGTTCTTACGCCAGGTAGATACGTTGGTGCTCCAGAAGAGGAAGATGATGGGGAACCTTTTGAGGAGAAGATGAAGAGACTTACTTCTTTACTGAAAGAGCAACAAGAAGAAGGAGCAAAATTAGATCAGCAGATCGCTAATAATTTGAAGAAAATTGGATATGAGTTTTGAATGGCAAGTAAAAGAATTAGATGAACTTTGTTCGCTAATTACTGATGGTTCACATAGGTCTCCTAAAAGTACTGAATTTGGCAAACCTATGGCATCAGTAAAAGATATGACTAATTTTGGTATCGATTATGAATCATCAAGAAAAATTTCTGAAGAAGAATATGAGAATCTGAAAAGATCAGGTTGCTGCCCTAATAAAGGCGATGTGTTGATAGCAAAAGATGGATCCGTATTAGAAACTGTATGTGTTCACAACGATGAAAGAGATGTCTGCCTTTTATCCTCAATTGCAATATTTAGAACTAATAAAGATCTTGACCCTTATTTTTTGAAATATTTTTTTGAAACCCCAAGTACTAAGCACATTGCAAAGAGCGGATATATGACGGGTAGTGTTATACCAAGAATAGTTTTGAAAGATTTCAAAACTTTTCCTGTAAAATTTCCCAAAATTGAAAAACAAAAAGAGATTAGTAATTTTCTAAGGAATATTGATGAGAAAATTGCACTCAATAAAAAGACTAATGAAACTCTTGAAGACATCGCAAAAGCACTATTCAAATCATGGTTTATTGATTTTGATCCTGTAAGAGCAAAAGTAGAAGGTTGTTCAAATGGATTACCTGATGAGATTAGTAATTTATTTCCTGATTCTTTTGAAGATTCTGATATTGGGAAGATCCCTAAGGGATGGGAAGTAAAGAAACTAGGAGAAATAATAGAACTTGCTTATGGTAAACCCTTGAAAGAATCAGAACGAATAAAGGGTGCTTTCGCAGTATTTGGTTCAAATGGAAAAGTTGGTACTCATGAAGATTATTTGGTCAAAGGACCAGGGATTATTGTCGGAAGAAAAGGAAATCCAGGGATAGTGAAATGGTCAGATGATAATTTTTTTCCAATTGATACTACGTTTTATGTAAAACCAAAATCTGAAATTTCAGAAATGACTTTCCTTTTCTTTGTTTTATTGAATCAAAAATTGTCTAATTTGTCAGCAGATTCAGCAGTACCAGGTTTGAACAGAAATATTGCTTATATGAATCAGCAAGTTATTCCATCTCCTGATGTGATTTCTTTATTTGAAGAACAAGTTAGAAAGTTGTTTTTACGAAAAAAAATTAGTGATTCAGAAAGTTCATTACTTCAAAATCTTAGAGATTCTCTTTTGCCTAAAATTATTTCAGGCGAACTTAGAATTCCTGATGCTGAAAAAATGATGGAAGAAATTAGTTGATAAATGCTTTTCAAGAATTCCCCAAAAGATTGGAAAACTTCAACACTTGGAGCGATTTGCGTGAATAAAGAAGGAATACAAACAGGTCCTTTTGGAAGTCAATTACATTCATCTGATTATGTCAAGATTGGAACTCCAATTATTACTGTCGAACATTTATTATCAAATAGAATTTCTCATAAGAATACCCCAAAAGTATCAGACTTCGATAAAGAAAGACTTTCAAAATTTATTCTTAGAAAGGGAGATATAGTTTTTAGTAGAGTTGGGTCTGTAGATCGAAGATCACTTGTAAGAGATGCAGAAACTGGATGGTTATTTTCAGGAAGATGTCTTCGTGTTAGACCAGATAAATCAAAAATTGATCCTACTTATCTTTCTTATTATCTGGGTCATTCAAAGATAAAAAATCATATTAGATCTATTGCTGTTGGAGCAACAATGCCTTCATTGAATACTAATTTGCTTTCAGGATTAGAGGTTTTATATCCCCCAAATATAAAAGAACAAAACAGAATTTCTCACATACTTGGAACTCTTGATGAAAAAATTGAACTAATAAGGAATAACAATGAAACTCTTGAAGAAATAGCACAATCGCTTTTCAAATCTTGGTTTATTGATTTTGATCCTGTAAAAGCAAAAGCAGAAGGTCGTTCAACTGGATTACCTGATGAGATAAGTGATTTATTTCCTGATTCTTTTGAAGATTCTGATGTTGGGAAGATCCCTAAGGGATGGGAATATTGTTTATCTTCAGATCTGTATGATATTTCTATTGGGAAAACCCCTCCCAGAAAAGAGTCTTGCTGGTTTAGTCAAAGTAAAGATGATATTCCTTGGGTTTCTATAAAAGATATGGGAAATAATTCAGTTTATGCTTTAGAAACTTCAGAGTTTCTTACAAAAGATGCTGTATATAATTTCAATATAAAGATTGTCCCAGAAGAAACAGTAATCATAAGTTTCAAATTGACTGTTGGCAGGGTACTAATAACTCCTACTAGAATGCTTACAAATGAAGCGATTGCACATTTTGTTTCAAGCAAAAATCAAATCCCAAGTTCTTATTCTTATTGTCTCTTCTCTAATTTTGATTTTAGATCCCTTGGAAGTACTTCATCAATTGCAACTGCTGTGAATTCAAAGATGCTTCGCGAGATGAAAATTCTTGACCCTCTTTTTGAATGTAAACAAGCATTTGACAATGTATGTAATCCATTATTTCAGAAAATAAAACAAAGTTTGAACGAATCAAAAGTACTTGAAGAAATCAGAGATTTTCTTCTTCTAAAACTCATCTCAGGAGAACTTAGAATTACTGATGCAGAAAAAATGATTGACGAGGTTGGAATCTAATGTCATTGATAGATGAAAATCTAATAGAAGAAACTTCAATTGAATGGTTTGAAGATCTTGGATATAAATTTGTTCATGGTCCAGATATTGCTCCAGATTCAAAATCTCCAGAAAGAGATGATTTTAGAAAGGTTATTCTGGAAGATCGTTTGAGATCAGCACTTATAAAGTTGAACCCTGAAGTTCCTAGTAAAACTATTGATGCAGCAGTTCTACAAATTACTAATCCAAATATTCCTGGATTAGTTGCCTCGAATCGTCAATTTCATATATGGATGACCAAAGGACTTCCTATCTCTTACATGGAAGGTAATCAAGAAATTGGAATCCGCCTAAAAATAATTGATTTTGATAATCCTGATAAAAATGATTGGTTAGTCGTAAATCAATTAGCAATTAGTGGTCCAAAAAATAATCGAAGACCTGATGTTGTTGTTTATATAAATGGTCTCCCAATAGCAGTAATAGAACTGAAAAATCCAGCAAATGAAAAAACAGATATTTGGGATGCTTTCAATCAACTAAAAACTTATAAAGTTGATATTCCTGATCTGTTTACTCCAAATGTTCTTTTAGTAATTAGTGATGGTACTTATGCAAAAGTAGGGTCAATTTCTGCAAATGAAGAAAGATTCCAGCAATGGAGAGTTATTGAAAAAGAACAAGATTTAGATCCACTTGGAAAGTTCAAACAATTAGAAACTTTAGTTAGAGGATTATTCGATAAAAAAAGATTATTAGATTTCATACGTTCATTCTGTGTCTTTGAAGAAGAAAAAGAAATTATCAAAAAGATTGCTGCTTATCATCAGTTCCACGCAGTCAATACAGCAGTTGAAAGAGTGGTAGAAGCAAGTAAACCAGATGGTGATCGTAAAGGTGGAGTTGTTTGGCATACCCAAGGTGCCGGAAAAAGTATCGAGATGGCATGTTTAGCAGGAAAACTACTAACCGATAAAAGACTTCAAAATCCAACCCTAGTTATGGTTACTGACAGGCAAGATCTTGATGGTCAGTTATTTGGAGTATTTACTGGATCTGGAGATTTATTAGGAGAAAAACCTAAGCAAGCAGAGTCAAGAAAAGATCTAAGAGAATTACTAGATAACAGACCTAGTGGAGGAATTATTTTTACAACCATTCAAAAATTTGCAACAGAAAAGGATGAAGAAAAATTCCCTGCATTGACTAATAGAAAAAATATTGTGGTGATTTGTGATGAAGCACATAGAACTCAATATGGTTTCAAAGGAAGAATTGATTCAAAGACAGGAGAAGTGAAATATGGATTAGCAAAAGGACTAAGAGATGCTCTTCCAAACGCAACTTTCTTAGCATTTACAGGAACTCCAATTTCTCAAGATGATCGAGATACCCAAGCAGTCTTTGGTCATTACGTTTCTGTTTATGACATTCAGCAAGCAGTAGATGATGGAGCAACAGTTCCGATTTATTACGAGTCAAGACTGGCAAAACTAAAACTCAAAGAAAGCAGTACTCCGACTTTAGATAGTAAGTTTGATGAAATTTTTGAAGATGAAGATGATATTTCCTCTACGGAAAAAGCGAAAAGTAGATGGGCAGCATTAGAAGCATTAGTTGGAGCAGAACCTCGACTGAAACAAGTAGCAAAAGATCTAATTGCCCACTATGAACAAAGATCTAAAACACAACCGGGGAAAGCATTGATTGTTGGAATGAGCAGAGAAATCTGTGCGCGTCTTTACAACGAAATAGTCAATCTCAAACCAGAATGGAATGATTCGGATCATATGAAAGGTTCTATAAAAGTTGTGATGACTGCATCTGCATCTGAGTCGGAACTTCTTCAACCTCATCACACAAGCAAACAACAAAAAAAGGATTTAGAAAACAGATTCAAAGATCCAAATGATCCACTGAAAATTGTTCTCGTCAGAGATATGTGGTTGACGGGTTTTGATGCCCCTTGTTTAGCAACTATGTACGTGGATAAACCAATGAAGGGAGCAAATCTTGCTCAAGCAATTGCAAGAGTCAATAGAGTTTTCAAGGATAAACCAGGTGGATTGATTGTTGATTACATAGGTATTGCTCCACAACTCAAAGATGCACTCGCTACTTACACAGCAGCAAACGGAACAGGAAAACCAACTCTTGATACAAGTGAAGCAGTTCGTATACTTCTCGAACAAATACAGATCGCAAAAGATCTACTGCATCCAGTTGAATGGAGTCACTTTAGAGAGAAAGGAAAAGCATTAGAAATTATTCCAAATTGCCTTGATCATATTCTCGAAATAGATGATGGCAAACAAAGATATTGCGATACTGTTCTCAAAATCACAAAAGCATTTGCACTATGTGGAACAACTGATGAAGCAATCGAACATAGTCCCGAAATTGCATTCCTTCAAGCAATAAGAGCAATGCTTATAAAAGGAGATATTGCAGGGGGTCCACCTAAAGATTATGGATTTGAATTACAACAACTTCTATCTGAGTCTTTAGTTTCTGATGGCATAACTGACGTCTTCAAAGTTGCTGGTCTAAAGAATCCAGATATAAGTATCATGTCAGATGAATTTTTATCAGAAGTTAGTAAGATCCCTCAAAAAAATTTAGCAGTTGAGTTGCTTCAAAAACTCATAAATGATGAAGTGAAAAGTAAATTCAGAACAAATCTAGTCAAACAAAAAAACTTTAGTGAAATGCTTTCAGCATCATTGAATAAATATAAAAACAGAGCAATAGAAGCAGCACAAGTTATAGAAGAACTCATAGCAATGGCAAAGAAATTTCGAGAAGATTTGGAAAAAGGCGTATCACTTGGTTTATCTTCTGCAGAACAATCTTTCTATGATGCTCTTGCAGATAATCCATCTGCCCATGAACTAATGAAGGAAGAGGTTCTTGCAAATATGGCAAAAGAACTTGCAGAGATTATGAGAAGAGATGCAAATATCGACTGGCAATATAAGGAAAATGTTAGAGCAAAACTGAGACTCAAAATCAAAACCCTTTTGAAGAGATATAAGTATCCTCCAGATGAACAAATTACTGCAGTTGAAACTGTCCTTCAACAAGCAGAGACTCTTGGAGAGGAATTAGTAGCGAGTTAGTTTTTATTGATCAATGGAAAAGGAACCCAATTACGATAATGATGGATTAGATCCATCCGAAGAGTATTTCAGAAAGAAGAGAAAAGGTAATGATGAGGATACCTATTTTCCTCTTGAAGAATCAGAACCACCTCATTACTAGCACATAAACAAATTTAAAATCTTAAATACAAGGTGTAGAGAAATTTAAAACTCTACGATTTCTCTATAGAGACAAAAATTTTAGTCTGAGGGAAACCTGAGGGAAACCTACATTCTTAAAACCATTGCAAATAGGATTATTAATTTCTGAGGGAAACCTGAGGGAAACCAAGTTTTTGAATCTATAACTGGGTTTATACCCTTCTTTTCATTCCCACTCAATAGTTCCAGGAGGCTTACTTGTAATATCATAAACAACTCTATTAACTGAAACTACTTCATTAACTATTCTATTAGAAATTCTTTCTAAAATTTGAAAAGGAATTTTTGACCAATCAGCTGTCATCCCATCTTCACTGGAAACGCAACGTAAAACAATTGGCCACGAATAAGTCCTTTTATCTCCCATAACTCCTACAGTTTTAACAGGCAACAATACTGCAAATGCTTGCCAAATATCATTATAAAGACCTGCTTTTTTAATTTCATCTCTTACTATCCAGTCTGCATCTCTCAAACAATTTAGTTTTTCATTAGTGACTTCACCCAAAATTCTTATGGCCAAACCTGGCCCTGGAAATGGATGTCTTTTTATAATTTCGTCCGGCAAACCTAAAGCAGCTCCAAGTTTTCGAACTTCATCCTTAAACAGTTTTCTTAAAGGCTCAACTAGTTTAAATTGTAAATCCTTTGGTAATCCGCCCACATTATGGTGACTCTTAATTTTTACAGCTATTCTCTCTCCTGTCTTAGGATCAATATTTGTACCTGCGCTTTCAATAACATCTGGATAAAGAGTTCCTTGAGCTAGATACTGAAAAGGTCCTAGTCTATTGCTTTCTTCTTCAAATACCCTAATAAATTCTTCACCAATAATTTTTCTTTTTTGTTCTGGATCAGTTACCCCTTTTAATTTTGCAATAAATCTTTCCCTAGCATTTATATATTCAACTTTAATATGAAATTTCTTATCAAAAAAATTCATTAAAAATTCCGGTTCACCTTTTCTCATGAAGCCTTGATCGATAAACATACATGTAAGCTGATTCCCAATTGCTTTATTAAGTAAAAAAGCAAGAGTTGAGGAATCCACTCCTCCTGATAAAGCAAGTAAAACTTTCTTATTATCGACTTGCTCTTTAATTCTAGGGATTGTTTCCTCTAAAAAAGTTTCTGTTGTCCAATCAGCTGAACAATTTGAGATTCCATAAACAAAATTTTTAATTAATGTCATCCCACACTCTGAATGAATAACTTCTGGATGAAATTGTACGCCAAATAATTTCTTTAAATCATTTGCTATTGCAGCATGAACCGTATTCTCCGTATGCGCGATCTTTTTAAATCCACTAGGCAAAGATGTTATTGAATCTCCATGACTCATCCACATTATAGATTTATCATCCACATCAGCAAAAAGTTCAGATTCTAAATCTGTATTGATTGGTGCTCTACCATACTCGGCTTTTTTAGTTGCTGAGGTAACAACTCCTCCAAGTTCTTTGACCATTAATTGCATTCCATAGCATATACCAAGAATAGGAATCCCCAAGTCAAAAATTTTTTCATCACATTTAGGAGCATTTTTTTCATAGACAGAATTTGGGCCACCACTCAAAATTATGCCTTTAGGATTAATATCATGAATATCCTCAATTGAAATCAGATTACTTACTACAAGAGAAAAAACATTAGTTTCTCTAATTCTTCTAGCAATCAATTCAGAATATTGAGATCCGAAATCTAAAATTAATATTGAAGGATCTCTTTCTTTTTTTAAAGATTTTTGACTCATATATAAAAGTTAGCTCAATTTATTTACAAAAGCATAATCAAAAAAAAATTAATCGCCTTGAAAATAAGAAATATAATTATTACCTTTATTTCCTGACCACCTTATTTTCCTTTTTCGATCAAAAATAATGGCTGCAATTTCTATATCAGTTTTTACATACCTATTAACATATTCAAAAGAGCGCTTTTCAATTGTGTTTGATAAAGTTTGAAATAATTTATCAGACATTGATTTATTAAATTTTTCAAGAAGTAATAAACCATCTTCAACAGAGTTCATGTTTGATAATTTGACTATTATTTCAGGCGGTAGCTTTTCTTTAACGGCTAAATAAACAAGAATTTCGATTCTTCCATCTGCCAAATGATTATGTGTATGAAAAATACCACCTGCTAATTTGATTAATTTGCCATGATAACCAAAAAGAATTACCGTTTTAACATTTTTAATTGCAGCATCAACTATTAATGGTCCTATCCAATTACCAACTTTTATAATTGGCAACTTAAGATTTAGAGTTTTTGCCAAATTTAAACCATTTTCACCTATAACAAAAACAACTTTACCTTTGAAATCACTTTTAATTGAATTTTCTAGACTAGCTTTTGCTTTTTCTAATTGATCAGGTGAAGCACTCGAATAAGTCTCGGCAGAAGTTCCAATAATAGATAATCCATCAACAATACCAAATGACTTATTACTGGTTCTTTCCGCTAAAAATTTTCCATTTGGAAAAATAATTTCTAAATTCAAGATGCTACCCTCAGGGGTGATATCCAATAAATTTTCATGTAATACTTCTTTCGCAAAATCAGAAATACATATCTCGGATGTCTTCTCATTGATCCCAACACCAGAACCTGCAATAATATTTAGTTGATTTTTTTGCTCAGAATCTTTAAAAGAAATTTTTTCTAAAGAAACTATTGTCCATATTTCTAAGTTTTGGGTTATGTCAAGATCTAAGCCAGACTTTGCAAAAGAAATTCCCAATGCATGTAAGTTAGAGTTTAGTAAACCAACAGAATGAATCTCAATTTTTATTTCTTTTGTTTGATTGGGAATTTTTATTAGTTCATAATTTTTAAATGGGAAACCTAATATTTTTTTTAATGCGGACCTAGCAGCTCCAGCAACCCATAGAGGTAAAGAAAATCCTTTTTTCAAATCAAGTAATTGAAAAATATATAATGAGAACTAATCTAAGAATGACCTATTTAATAAAAAGTGGCCATACAACAAAAATTATCATTGATGATACCAGGACCCACACCTGTTCCAGAAAAAGTTTTACAAGCATTAAGTAAGCATCCAATAGGTCATCGCAGTAAAGAGTTTCAAATGCTCGTAGAAAGTACTACTGAAAATTTACAATGGCTTCATCAAACTCAAAATGATGTTCTAACAATTACTGGGAGTGGAACTGCAGCAATGGAAGCTGGAATCATCAATACCTTGAGTAAAGGTGATAAGGTAATTTGTGGAGAAAATGGAAAATTTGGCGAAAGATGGGTAAAAGTTGCTAAGGAATTTGGGTTAGAAGTAATAAAAATTAATTCAGAATGGGGCACTCCATTAAATCCTGAAGAATTCAAAAAAATTTTAGAAGAAGACAAACAAAAAAAAATAAAAGCAGTAATCCTAACTCATTCTGAAACTTCAACAGGTGTCATAAATGATCTTAAAACTATAAGCTCATATATTAGAGAACACAGCACAGCATTATCTATTGTGGACTGTGTAACTAGTCTTGGAGCCTGCAATGTACCAGTTGATGAATGGCAACTGGATATCGTTGCCTCTGGTTCACAAAAAGGGTACATGATACCTCCTGGCCTTAGTTTTATAACGATGAGCCAAAAAGCATGGGAAGCAACAGAAAAGTCTAATTTACCTAAATTTTATTTAAATTTGAAAGCTTATAGAAAGAGTCTTTTAAACAACAGTAATCCATATACTCCAGCAGTTAATTTAGTTTTTGCTTTAGATGAAGCTTTAAAAATGATGCGAGAAGAAGGTTTAGAAAACATTTTCTCCAGACATAATAAACATAAAATAGCAATGAGTAATGCAATTAAAGCTTTAAACCTAAAATTATTTGCTGATGAAAAATATTTAAGTCCCTCAATTACTGCAATCAACACTGAAGAAATGGATGCTGAAGAATTCAGAAAAACCATAAAAGATAAGTTTGATATCCTACTTGCTGGTGGTCAAGATCACTTAAAAGGGAAAATATTTAGAGTTGGTCACTTAGGATATGTAAACGACAGAGATATTATTACAGTGGTTTCTGCTATCAGTAATGTTCTTTTAGATATGGGCAAAATAACAATTCAAGAAGCTGGTGAAGCTTTAAAAGTGACATCTGATTGTCTTGATAAAAATTGAGTTAGGTACCTGGCTCTTCAACATTTCCGCCTAATTCGACAATCTTTTTTCTGAGAGTTATTGATTTTTTTTCGTCTCCCTTAGTTTGAGCGATTGCTAGAGCAAACTCTAATTTTTCAAGCTGGTGGCCACCCTCAAAAAAAGATAATTTTTTCTTAAAACGGTTTTTTTCAGCTTTGTATGAAATTTGTGAAGACATAAATATTCATGCTTTAAGTAATATTATGCCAACAAAAGGTGACATTATGAGAGAAATACAAAAATAAAATTTATATATAAACTCAAGCTAAAAAAAATTTTTCTAAAATTATCCAAACTTCCTTCAAATTTATGACAAACATAAATCTTATCTATTATCTTGTCGCAGGCGGAATTTTTGGCATTTTAGCTTTAAAAACAGGTATACCTGCAGCTCCTCTTGCAGGCGCTTTAATAGGCGCAAGCATACTAAGCATTAGTGGCAAAGTAGATGTTGCACAGTGGCCAAATGGAACAAGAACAATATTAGAAATTGGAATTGGAACAGTTATTGGTACATCTTTAACTAAAAACTCATTAGTTGATCTTCAAAGCTTGTGGAGGCCCGCGATTTTAATAACTTTTACTTTAGTTATTACTGGATTAGCAATTGGGTTATGGACAAGTAGATTACTTAATATAGATGTAATTACAACTATTTTAGGAGCTGCACCTGGTGGTATCAGCGGTATGAGTCTAGTAGGGTCAGAATATGGAGTAGGAGCTGCAGTAGCAACTTTGCATGCGGTAAGGTTGATTACTGTACTCTTGATTCTTCCATTAGTTGTAAAATGCTTGAACTTATTTGGATTAATAAAATCTTAAATATCTCTAGACATATTTTCAATAAAAGATATTTTTAAATAGTAATCAAAAATTCAATGCAAGGATTAAAAAATAAATTATTTTTTATCACAGTTGGGTTAATATCTCCTTTGTCCCTTCAAACATCCAAAGTTTTTGCTGGCTCATTTGGAGCTGAAATATTCTGTACTATGAGAGATGGAGGAAATGATCATGAAAGCAGTTGGGACGCAGCATATACATATATAAAAAAACAAAAAGGTGGATTTTTCAAAGTCTCACCTAAACAAGCAGCCGCACAAATTACTGAATCCGTAATAAGAGATAGGGAAACCTTCAGCTATTGTGTTGAATATCTAGATCAACTTCATCCAAATAGACAACTAATAAGAGATTTAGAAAAACAAGAAGAAATGAAAGTGAAAGAAGCTCGGGAGAAAGAAAAAAAGAGAAAAAGGCTAGAAAAAGAATTAGAAGAAACTAATGAAGATTTTTCAGAAGATATAATTGAAAGATACAGTTATTAAATATTTGATTATTGTTCAAATTTACTAATTATTTTTTTTAATTTTGTTTTGTAACTATTAACACTAAATTATATTTTTACTGGCCTATTTTCACTAAAAAAATGATAAAAAATATTGACTTTTGATATAAACAAGCCATTATTTATTTAATTAAATATTCTGAATGCATATTAATGATGCGGTCTTTCTAGAAGATTTATGTCCTAAGTTCAGATTTAGACAATGGCGAAAGTCGATTCATAAATTTACAGGAAAAAGTTGTATATATTGCGGAAAACCATCTGAATCAATTGACCATGTTTTGCCCCGTAGTCAAGGTGGTCTAAGTACTACGGAAAACTGCGTGCCTGCTTGTCTTTCTTGTAATGGGGACAAATCAGACGAAAATGCTTTGTATTGGTATAGAAGACAAAAATTTTATGATCCAAGAAGAGCAATGGCTATCAGAGCTTGGTTAGAAGGGGATTTAAGATTAGCTATAAGATTATTACAATGGGCTAATCCCAACTTCAAAGTAAAAAATAAAAATTTTGAAACAGATAAATCTAAATATGAAGCTGCTTAACTACCAAACGTTACACATTTCTTTAGAGTTATAACTTTCACATATATTTTCCAATTCTCTTGGTGATTCTTGGAATATTAAAATTGTGGACAATGATATGAGAATAACAAATAATTTTTGGTAAGATTTTTGGTATGATTTATGATTAACTAAATTTTTTTCTTTAGGGTTCACGTAAAAGTAACTTTTGCTTATATGAAAAGTTATTGGTTTGAAATTTGGCTTAAGAACTGTCTTCATCATAAAATAATACATATGTACTACTATAATTTAGTATGAAGAATTTCGCAAGTTCACTGAAAAATAAAAAATTTTTAATCTTAGGTTGTGGTTTTAGCGGAAATTTCTTTGCAAAGACCATAAGGCAATTTGGTTGTGAAGCTCTAACAAGTTCTAGAAATGAGAACAAGGATCCCAATAATTTTGTTTTTAACAGTGAAAAACAATTGCTTCCTGATGAAAAAATTTTTAGTGGAGTCACGCATATTCTTAGTTGCATTCCTCCGGATAAATATGGTAAAGATCCAGTAATCGAGAATTTTAAAAGTAAACTCCAAAGCTTATCCCCTGAATGGATTGGATATTTATCTACTACAGGTGTATATGGGAATACTCAAGGTGATTGGGTATCTGAAATTGATCCGACTAACCCTTTGCAACAAAGAAGCCTCAATAGATTAAATTGTGAAAAAGAATGGATAAGTTCTGGTTTACCTGTGCAAATTTTTAGATTACCAGGTATTTATGGACCTGGAAGATCCACTTTTGAGGCAATTAAAAATAAAAAAATTCGCGTTATTTTTAAAAAAAATCAAGTATTTTCAAGAATACATGTTGCTGACATTACAAATGCAATTATTTATCTATTACAAAATAAAGATAATTTAAAATTTCACCAAATTATAAATATCGCAGATGATGAACCCTGTTCGCAAATAGAAGTTATTCAATATTGTTGCGATCTACTTGGCATAAAAATGCCTAAGTCAATATTATTTGAAGATGCACAAAAAGAATTATCTCCTATCGCCAAATCTTTTTGGATCGAGAATAGAAGAGTTTCTAATAAACTATTATGCGAAACACTTGGATATAAACTAATTTATAAAAACTATAAAGAAGGTTTGAAAAATTGCTTTTTAAATAGTTAAAAATATCAAATTTAAAATTTTTTATGAATTATAAAAATAAAGATAAAACAGTCAAAATAGTCTTGAGCATTGGAGATGAATCTGGAATAGGACCAGAAATAACTTTAAAGGCTCTAAATTCTGATGAAATACAAAAAAATGTTGATTTTATCTTAGTTGGTTCAAAAAAAAATTTACAAAAAACATATAAACAACTTAGATCTATAGGTGTAGAAAACCTAGCAAATCCAAATAATTTCAATATTCATGACCTCGAAATTTCTTCATATGGGAATTCTAAATCAAGTTATGGTAATTCAAGTTTTTATTACTTAACAAAAGCAATTGAAATTGTAAAAAATCACCCTAATTCAGCCCTTGTGACGGGACCAATTTGTAAGAAATCCTGGTCTCTAGCAGGCCATAACTTCTCTGGGCAAACTGAAGTATTAGCAAAATCATGCGGAGTCAAAAAAGTTGGAATGCTATTCACAGCTAAATCGCCAATAACGGGGTGGAGATTCAACACCTTGCTAGCTACAACTCATATTCCACTTTGCGAAGTTCCAAAAAAGCTAAATAAAGAATTGATCCACGTAAAGTTAGATCTCTTAAAAGATTTTTGTAATAAATATACTAAAAAACCTACTTTTAAAGTTGCAGGATTAAACCCTCATGCTGGTGAAGAGGGTATTTTGGGTTGTGAAGAAATAGATTGGCTAAATGATGCATTAATTTCTTGGAATACCAAAAATAAAGACGTTAAATTATTAGGGCCAATTTCGCCAGACAGTTGTTGGAATTCCTCCCTAAATTCTTGGAAAAGTAAAAATTCAGAAATACATGATGGGATTCTTGCCATGTATCACGATCAAGGCTTAATACCAATGAAAATAATTGCTCTAAATTACTCAGTAAACACTACTGTAGGTTTACCTTTCGTCAGAACATCTCCAGATCATGGAACAGGGTTCGATATTGCTGGGAAAGGAATAGCTCAATCTCAAAGCATGCTTGAGGCTATAAAGACGGCGATTGAAATGACAAAAAATTCAAGATTGCTTAACGCGCATTAGAACTTGACCAAATTCGACTGGCGTTCCATTGTCAACAAGAATTTCTACTATCTCAGCATTAAATTCAGATTCAATTTCATTCATTAATTTCATTGCTTCCAATATGCAAATAGTTTGACCAATCTTTACATTATTTCCTACTTCAACAAATGGGTCCTCTCCTGGCGCAGCAGCTCTATAAAAGGTTCCAACCATAGGAGATGTAATTTCAGTGAGATCTGAACGCCCTAGAGGAGCTACCTGAGGCTCTTCAGGGTCGCTAGAGATTGAAATTGTTTCATTTATGGATTTTTGACTATCGTTTACTTGTTTACCAACAGTTTTATTAGAAACAAAATTATTAGCAAATTGGCTCTGGTCAAATAAGTTTCGTTTAATTTCAAGTTTAAAGTCTTCTCCTTCAAGTGAGAATTCTTGAATATCGCTTGTTGAAATTTTTTCTATTAAGCGATTTAGGTCTTCATGATCTAATTTCATAGCCATTAAGTTTCACGTCCAAGATAACTGTCGTTACGAGTATCAATTTTAATCATTTCTCCCACAGAAATAAATAAAGGAACCATAACTTGAGCACCTGTTTCTAGAATAGCTGGTTTTGTGCCACCACTAGCAGTATCTCCTTTAACTCCTGGATCAGTTTCTTTCACTTTTAAAGTAATTGATATAGGAAGTTCCACTTCTAAAACCTTACCATTATAAAAAATTACATTAACCTCCATTCCTTCTTTCAGATATTTAGAGCCTTTACCGATTTGTTCAGAAGTAAGTCTTGTCTCTTCAAAACTTATCATATCCATAAAAACATAATCTCCAGACTCCACATAAGTGTGTTGCAGGTTAGACTTCTCAAGGATAGCCTGTTGTACTGATTCTCCGGCTCGAAAAGTTTTTTCAACCACATTGCCGGTTTGAACTGATTTTAATTTTGTTCGCACGAAAGCAGAACCCTTACCAGGCTTGACATGTAGAAATTCTACAACACGCCAAACTTGCCCATCTAATTCGATGGTAGTACCTGTGCGAAAATCGTTACTGGAAATCATTCCTGTATTACATCCCCAAGGATCATAAACCTGCAAGAGTGCTATGCAAAAATTCTTATCAAATCAGAACAAACTTTTCTTAATCCTATTAATCATAATTTTACAGGTTTTTCTCTTTAAACCAGTGCAAGTTCTAGCTGATTTACCTACTGGAAATGCAGTGAAAGACCCTACTGCAATCCTCAGAAACGCACTCCCTATCAAGCAAGTTGAGTTGCAGGAAATTCAACACAAATTAGAAGACACTAGCGACCTTGTAAGAGGAGGAAGATGGCCCGCCTTAACAAAAACTGTTACAAAATGTCAATCTTTACTAAAAAAATACCAAGGTCGAATTATTCAAGAATTACCTAACGATAAAAAGAAAATTGCTGAAAAAACATTTACAGAGCTCAAAGATAATTTCGATAATCTTCAAGATCACGCTAAATTAAAAGATAAGTATTCATTTATAGAAACTCGAAAAGAAGCTTTAGATAAAATTGGTGGATTAGAAGAATATTTTCTACCAGATCAATTTCCATACTATATTCCAGAAGAATTTGATAATCTACCAAGATTACTGGGCAGAGCAAAAGTAAATATAAAGACTTCAAAAGGAGACATGAAAGCAATTGTAGATGGATTTAACGCACCGCTTACTGCAGGCGCATTTATAGATTTGTCTTCCAAGAAATTCTATAAAGATTTACCTATTAATAGAGCAGAAGAATTTTTTGTTCTGCAAACAGGTGATCCCATTGGTGAAGCAATTGGTTATATAGATCCTGAAACCAATGAAGAACGTCATGTTCCATTAGAAATAAGAATTCCTGAAGAAAAAGATACTTTCTATAATCAAACGTTTGAAGATTTGGGCCTTTACACAGAGACTCCAACATTACCTTTCGCAACACTTGGAACTTTAGGTTGGTCCCACTCGAATACCGAAGTTGATGATGGCTCATCTCAATTTTTCTTCTTTTTATATGAAGCAGAACTTAATCCAGCAGGCCGTAATTTAATAGATGGTAGAAATGCTGCTTTTGGCTATGTTATAGATGGTTTTGATGTACTAGAAGAGTTAACCAAAGATGACACAATTATCTCGATTGATGTTTTAGAAGGTATTGAAAACCTTAAATTAAATGCATAAAGAATTATTAGAAGATATCGGAGAAAAAGAATTAATAAATAGGCTTAGAAAATTTATGCCTAAGAATCAAGCTTCAGATGATTGTGCTTTAATCACAACTAAAAATAAAAACTTACTAGTTAATAATGATTGTTTAGTAGAAAATGTTCATTTTAGTGATACTAATATTTGCCCTAAAGATCTTGGATGGAAAGCGGTTGTTAGCAATATCTCTGACTTATTATCAAGTGGTAGCAAAAAAACTATAGGGATTACAATAAGTCTAATTTTACCTTCTAAAACTGAGTGGGTTTGGGTTGAAGAATTATATAAAGGCATAAATAAAGCTTTAAAAAAATATGGTGGAATAATTCTTGGAGGAGATTGTACAGCAGGGAATCAAAAAACCATCTCAATTACAGCCCTTGGCATTCAAGGAGAACTTATGTTGCGGAGAAACGCATGTAAACCAGGAGAAATCATCCTAACCACAGGAATTCATGGTCTTAGCAAACTAGGATTTATGATACAAAATCAAATTAATTTTGATAATGATGTTTCTCTAAAGAAAAGATTAATCAAAAATTCCATTGAACATTTTTGCCGCCCTAAAATTTACCCAAATTTTCTAACAAATCTCCTTAAATCCCGCTCCAATAAAAGAACTAAAGTTGGTTGTACTGATAGCAGTGATGGTCTAATACAAGCCGTACAAGATTTAGCAGTCGCTAGCAACTGTAAAGCAATATTGAATTATGAGAAAATAAAGAAAGATAAAGATTGGCCAAAAGGAGATAAATGGGATGAATATTATTTCTTTGGTGGTGAAGATTACGAATTAGTCTTCTCACTTCCCAAAAAATGGGCAAAGAACTTATCCAAACTAGATAAAAACATTATCGAGATTGGTTGTTTTATCAAAGGTGAACCTTCAATAGAATTTAAAGATAATAAGAAAAATAAGTTATTGAACAATACACCGTTTAAGCACTTTTAATTACTCCCAATTTTTAGCAACAATCTCTGCTAAATCTACAACCCTCTGGCTATAACCCCACTCATTGTCGTACCATGCAAGAACCTTAACGAGGTTATCACCGATACACATTGTAAGATCACTATCTACAATTGATGATTCATTAGTACCTGCATAGTCGCTGGAAACCAATGGTTCATCACCATACTTTATTATTCCCTTCATTGAACCTATTGATGCTTCCTTAAGTGCATTATTGACCTCTTCGCTTGTGACAGACTTAGAAGATTCAAAAACAAAATCTACTGCTGAAACGTTTGGAGTAGGAACCCTCATTGCAATTCCTGTCAATTTGCCTTTCATTTCTGGATAAACTAATGCTACTGCTTTAGCAGCTCCTGTAGAAGTTGGCACTATATTGGTAGCAGCGGCTCTAGCCCTTCTCAAATCTCTATGACTATTATCTAGAATTCTTTGATCGCCCGTATAACTATGAATTGTAGTCATCAAACCTTTATTAATTCCAAAAGTTTGATCTAAGACTTTAACTACCGGAGCTAAACAGTTTGTAGTACAACTGGCATTACTCAAAATATCATAATCTTTATGATTATAAGAATCAGCATTAACTCCAACTACATAGGTACCTACTCCAGCACCTTTACCTGGCGCAGTTAAGATAACTTTTTTTGCTCCTACTTCTAAGTGCTTACTTGCTCCTACGTCTGTATTAAAAACTCCAGTTGATTCAATCACTAAATCTACTCCCCAGTCTTTCCACGGGAGATTCATCGGATTTCTATCAGAAAAACATTTAATTGTTTTGTTATTAATTACAAAAGTATCGTCAGTATACTGAATATCAACGCCATCTAATTGGCCAAGTACTGAATCGTATTTCAGAAGATGAGCATTAGTTTTAGGATCAGAAGTAACATTAATACCAACAACTTCAATATTGGTATAAGCGCCTCTACTAAGCCAACAACGCATAAAGTTTCTACCAATTCTGCCAAAGCCGTTAATTGCAACACGCAAAGTCATAACTAAAATTTCTAAATGATTAACCTAAGTTGCTGATCATACTGAATTTTGTGCAATAACGTAAGGTTTTTTTGATTTATTAAGCAAATAAGTCTATTTTTGTATTAATTCCAGGAGAAAAAACATTTTTTTTTAAGAAAAAATACCAAAAATTTATTAAGAAGTTATTTTAATTTAAGTAAAAGATAAAAATTGGATAATCAATTGATGTTGAAAAGTCATTTTCATTTTATTGGAATTGGAGGTATTGGAATGTCAGCAGTCGCAATGGGTTTACTGAAAAAAGGTTATTCAGTTACAGGCTCTGATTTAATTAAAAACAATGAAACAAATAAATTAGAAGAATTGGGCGCATTAATCTTTACTTCTCAAATTCGACAAAATATTGAATTTGTAACTTCAAAATTTAACAACAAATTGATTAATTTTGTTGTAAGCTCAGCAATTAAGTCAGAAAATGAAGAATTATCGTACTGTAGAGAAAAAAATTTAACAATAAAGCATCGTTCAGAGATACTTGCAATGTTAATGCAAACTTATACAGCATTAGCCGTATCCGGAAGTCATGGGAAAACATCAACTAGTACTTTTCTTTCAACACTTCTTGAATTATGTACGCATAATTCTTCTTCAATAACTGGAGGGATAATTCCTATCTACAACTCTAATTGTTATGTAGAAAATACAAAATTCTTAGTAGCTGAAGTTGATGAATCTGATGGGACAATTAATAGATATAAATCTTATATAGGAATAATTAATAACATTGATTTTGATCATTGCGATCATTTTTCTAATTTAGATCAAGTTATATCTTCATTTAGAGATTTCGCTTCAAATTCTAAAAAATTATTACTTAATTTTGATTGTAAAACCACGAGAAATAATTTTAATTCTGATTTTAATTGGTCAATTAAAACCTCCAACAAAGTTGCTTATGCCATAATCCCAACTGAGATTAATGCAAATCATTCAATTGGAAAATATTATGAAAATGGAAATTTTATTAGTGATTTATATATTCCTATTCCAGGATTACACAACTTATCTAATATTACTGCTGCAATAGCAGCTTCTAGAATGACAGGAGTAGTTTTTACAGAAATTAAGAAAAATATTAAATACCTTAAATTACCAAATAAAAGATTTGAATTAAGAGGTGAAATTAATGAAAGGAATTTATATGATGATTATGCACATCATCCTAACGAAATAAAAGAAACGATAAAATTAGGAAGATTATTTATTAAGCAGCAATGTACTAATAACTCTCCAAAAAGTAGATTAGTAGCAATATTTCAACCTCATAGATATTCTAGAGTTAAGCAATTTGCAAAAGAATTTGCTGAGGAATTGTCAAAAGCAGATGTGATTTACGTAACTAGTATTTATGGTGCTGGAGAAGAAAACGAAGCTAAAATAAATTCAACTATTATCACTGATCTTATTTATAAAAAAAACAAAAATGTTATTTACATCAAAAATTATCAAGAAATTACAAAAAATTTCTACGAATTAACTCAAAAAGGGGATTTAATTTTGAATATGGGAGCTGGTGATTGTCACGAATTTTGGTCAATTTTAAATAAAGCAAAAAATTAAAATATTTAATTAATTTATGAAAGAGAAAATTTTTTCTGAAAACTTTAATTTAAGTAGTTATACAACAATAAAAGTTGGTGGAATTGCTGAATATTTTGCTGAACCAAGAAATATTGCAGAGTTTTCATATCTAATAAAATGGGCAAATTTAAACAAACGAAAATGCCAAATAATTGGGGCAGGTTCAAATCTTTTAATAAATAACATTTTTATAAAAGGATTAGTTATTTGTACAAAAAAAATGAAGTCACTTAAGATAGATCCATGTTCAGGAATTGTTGAAGCAGAAGCAGGCGTAATGCTACCAACATTATCGAATGCTTTAGCCAAAAATGGATTACAAGGAGGAGAATGGGCTGTCGGAATTCCGGGAACTTTAGGGGGAGCAATTTATATGAATGCTGGCACTGGTAATTTATCCTTATCAAAAAATCTGATTTCCGTACAAGTTATTAATAATAAAACTCATGAAAAACTTGATATTGAAAGAAAAGATCTCAATTTTGAGTATAGATCTAGTTCTTTTCAAAGTAATAATTTAGTAATCATAAGTGCAAAGCTAAATTTTGAGCCTAATGGAAATCTCGAAACATTAATTCGAACTACCAAAAATAATCTTAAAATAAAAAAAGAAACACAACCATATCATTTGCCAAGTTTTGGTAGTGTATTTAAAAATCCTAAAAATAATTATGCGGCAAAATTAATTGATGATTTGGGTTTAAAAGGATTTAAAGTTGGAGGAGCAGAAATTTCTACAATGCATTCAAATTTTATAATTAATAGTTCTGCAGCAAGCTCAAAAGATATTTATGAATTAATAACTGTAATTCAACAAAAAGTACAACAAAACAAAGGTATTTATCTACAACCGGAAGTAAGAATGCTTGGTTTTGACTATCCTAATTAAAGAAACTTTTTTTAAAATGGCGGGTTTTGGACTTCCTAACTTTGGACAACTTACAGAAGCTTTTAAAAAAGCTAAACAAATTCAGCAAGATGCTCAAAAATTACAAGACGAACTTGAAAATATGGAGATTGAAGGGAAAAGTGATGATGAAATGGTAAAAGTATGGATAAGTGGTAATCAACTTCCTTTAAAAGTAGAAGTGCAAGAAAATATTTTAGATTCAAGTAAAGAAAAAATAGAGCAAAATATATTACAAGCCATTCAAAAAGCTCATGAATTATCTACTACAACTATGAAAGAAAGAATGAATGATTTGACTGGTGGTTTAAATCTTAATCTTCCTGGTTTTGATAATAGTGAATCTTAGAAGACTCGATCATTTCTTTATAAAAAGGATATCTTTCAAAGGACTTATCTAAATTACAACCCTCATCATCTAAATGTAAGCAATTGCGAAATTTACACTTAATTCCTTTCTCAGTTACTTGTTTAAATATTTCCGAATAAAGATTTGGTAACAATCTAATATCAACATCAAAAGGTTGCATATTAAAACCAGGAGTGTCCACAATATAACTGCGATTTAATATAGAAAATAACTCAACATTTCGAGTAGTGTTTTTACCTCTCTTAATTTTATTAGAAACTGGAGCAGTACTATTTTGAAGACCTGGAATTATCATATTAAGCAAAGTAGTTTTGCCGACACCAGATGGACCCATAAATATTGAACATTTTTTTTTCTTTAATTCAGCTAATAAAGTATTAAAGTTATTAGAATTCTTTAAATCTAAGGAAATTGCTTTGTAACCCCACTGCGCAAATTTATCTAATAAAAACAATCTTCTTTTTTCTGAAATTAAATCACACTTTGTCAATACTAATGAAACTTCAACTCCCATCGATTCTGCTGATATAAGAAACCTGTTAACTTGAGATAGATTTAATTCTGGCTCTTCTACAGAAAAAATAATATATATGTTAGAAATATTGGCAACTGATGGTCTAATTAATAAATTTTTTCTTTTAAGTAGACTTGTTATTAATGCGCGTTTGCTTCTTAAATCAATATGATCAATTTCCACTTCATCTCCAACATAAATTAATTGATCTTTGAAATTTATAGACTTCTTAACTTTACATAAAAATCTAATTTGATTCTCATAATTTTCTTGATTTATTAAGTCAACTAAAAAAAATTCATTATATTTTTTAGTAACTAATCCAAAACATTTACTTTTAGTTTTCATTAAAAATTTTTATTTTTAAACAGTTTTCATATTCATTTATTTGTGAAAAAGAATATCCCATCTCTTTTAAATTATTTAATACCATTTCTTCTGTTTCGCCTTTATCTATTTCAATAATGAGTTGTTCATTACTAGATAACTTTTCCAAAGCTAATTTAATCTTGACAACATTTAAGGGGCATGGAACGGATGTAAGATCCAAATATCGTAAAGAATTCATTAAGATTCTTTACCAAAAAATTTACTAAATAACCCACTATTAGAATTGATATTTTTATCTGAATATTGGGAAGCTAAGGCCTCTAAAAGCTTTCGCTCTTCTTCAGTTATTTTCGTTGGTAATTTGACCTTTACTAAAACTTCATGATTTCCTCTGGCAACAGGATTTCCAAGTCTAGGTACACCTTTATTCTCAAGAGAAAGAGTTGTGTTTGGCTGAGTGCCACTTGGAATTTTTAAATTAACATTTCCATCAACTGTAATAATTTCCACAGTATCTCCTAAAATAGCCTGTAAATAACTCACAGCTATTTCTGAGTAGATTGTCACACCATCTCTTTTTAATTTTGAATCATTTTTGACCTTAATAAAAACATATAAATCTCCAGGTGGGCCACCTCTTAAGCCAACGTTACCCTCTCCAGAAACTCTTAATTTAGTACCAGTATCAACTCCTGCAGGAATATTAATTCGTAATTTTTTTCTTACTTGCTTCACTCCATTTCCGCCACAACTTGCACATGGATCTGAGATTATTTGACCAACTCCATTACATGAAGGACATTCAGCAACTTGTGTGAAATTACCAAATGGTGTTCTAGTGGCTCTTCTAACTTGTCCACTTCCTCCGCATGTTGAACAAGTTTTTGGTCCGGTTCCTTGTTTTGCACCTGTTCCCCTACAAACATCACATGTCTCTAGATGAGGAATTTTTATTTCTCTTTGTTGACCAAATACTGCATCTTTAAAATCAACACTAAGGTCATATCTTAAGTCGTCACCTTGTTGCGGGCCCCTTCTTTGAGTTCTTCCTCCCTGTGGATTTTGTCCTCCAAAACCATTAAAAAAAGTTTCAAATAAATCTGCAAAGCCACCCATATCGCCCATATCAGGCATACCAGCGGCACCTCCTATGCCAGCCTCTCCAAATTGATCATATCTAGCTCTAGTTTCAGGATCAGCTAACGCTTCATAAGCCTTGCCAATTTCTTTAAATTTATCCTCAGCACCTGGCTCTTTATTAATATCTGGATGATATTGTCTTGCTAATTTTCTATAAGCCCTTTTTAAGGTATCTGCATCAGCATCTCTTGAAACTCCAAGTATTTGATAAAAATCAGCCATTAAATAATGCTCAACTAAAAATTTGGAATTTAAACATCTTCAGAAGTATTTCCCTCTGATTCGATATTATCTTCAACTTTATCTTTTTCTGCTTCCTCTTGTGAATTTTGTTTACCAGGTCCCATGGAAACTTTAACCAAAGCATGTCTCAAAACCTTGCCATCTAGGTGATATCCTCGTTGCAATTCTTCTAAAATAATATCTTCTTTATACTCATCACTAGGCTCTCTTAGTACGGCTTCATGTAGATTTGGATCAAATGGCTGACCAACAACTCTCATCGGTGCAACTCCTTGTTGCTTTAAAACTTCTACTAATTGTTTATACAATCCTTGATAACTCCTATGGAGAGCTTGAGCTTCTTCACCTTCAGGTTTAAGCTGTTGTCTTGCTCTTTCAAAATTATCAACAATAGGGAGTATCGCTGTTAAAGACTTAGAAACAAGTTGGGCTTTTAGATCATCTTGATCTCTAGATTGCCTTTTTCTGAAATTATCAAAATCAGCAGAAATTCTTACATATTGATTTTTTAATGTTTCATGCTCTTTTTCTAACTGTTCTAACCTTGCATCATTATTAGAAATAGTATTTTTTAATTCTTCAGTATTTATTTTTTCAGATTTTTTAGGAGATAATTCGTCATTTTCAAGGGTTTGATCTTTTGACGTTGAAGTATCTTCAGGAGGATTATCCTGACTAGAAACATCATTTTCCGTAATATCAATATTGTCTGATTGATTTTCAATCATTTTTCTATAAATTTATTAAAACTATTCTCTATTAAATTAAGACACAAAACAAGTTGCGGAAGGCCGCACAACTTTTTACTCAGGTACGAATCTTAAAGCTAAACCATTATTACAGTATCTTTTTCCTGTGGGGGGTGGCCCATCATTAAAAACATGACCTTGATGACCCCCACATCTACAACAATGATATTCGGTTCTTGGGACAATTAACTTAAAATCAACCTTTGTTTCAACTGATCCTTGAATTGGATCCCAGAAACTTGGCCATCCTGTTCCACTATCATATTTTGTGTCTGAGAGAAAAAGAGGCAAATCACATCCTGCACAATGAAAAACCCCTTTTCTTTTCTCGTTATTTAATTCGCTACTGAAAGCTCTTTCAGTCCCCTCCTCCCTTAAAATAAAATAAGATTCAGGACTAAGTTTAGATTTCCATTCGTCTTTTGATAAATTCCAATCCTCTTTGGAAGTCAGTGAAGACGCTAATACTTTCAAGGGCTTAAAGATTATTTTTAAGATTGACATAATAGGAATTAGAATAAAAGTTCTTCTTGATAAAAATTGATTCATATATTTTAATTATCTAAAAGTAATGAAATCTATTAGGTTTAATTCTATTAAAAATATTCATAAATTAAGTGTTGCTCCAATGATGGATTGCACTGATAGACATTTTAGAATGATAATGAGAAAAATAAGCTCCGAAGCCCTTTTATATACAGAAATGATTGTGGCCCAAAGTCTAATTTATACGAACAAAAAAGAAAAATTTTTAGATTTCAATAAAGAAGAAAGCCCTCTATCAATACAATTTGGTGGGGACAATCCTGAAATCCTTAAAGAGGCCGCAAGAATGGCACAGGATTGGGGTTATGACGAAATAAACTTTAATGTTGGTTGTCCAAGTCCAAGAGTCTGTTCTGGCAATTTTGGTGCTTCACTTATGAAAGAGCCTGAAAAAGTGGCAAAATGTATAGAGTCTCTAAAAAAGAACTGCAGTTTACCAGTGACTATTAAACACAGAATAGGTGTAGACAATGAGGATAGTTTCATAAATTTGAATAATTTCGTGAGAGATATTGCAAATGCTGGTGCAGATAGATTTACAGTACACGCGAGGAAAGCCATCTTAAAAGGTTTAAATCCAAAACAAAACAGAACTATTCCTCCGCTAAAATACGATGTAGTTAAAAAGTTAAAAAAATTAAATCCTAATTTATTAATAGAGATCAATGGGGGTTTCAAAAATATTGATGAATCTTTAGAGGCACTTAATCATTTTGATGGTGTAATGATTGGAAGATCCGTATATAAGCATCCTTTAAGATGGTCTGAAATTGATCAAAAGATTTATGGGTTGAATAAAAAAACCAAATCTGCTTCAGATATAATCATCTCATTAATACCATATATAGATAATCACTTAACTAATGGTGGAAAATCTTGGGATATTTGCAAACATCTTATAAATTTGGTAGAAGGCATTCCAAAAGCAAGAATTTGGAGAAATCAAATTTCAATTAAATCTATAAAAAAAGAATTAGATATTGAATATTTACTTAAATCAACCTCTATGCTTCAAGAAATGGGTTATTAATTTTGTTCATTTGAAATATTATTTTCATTAGAGTTTCCTCTTTTTCGCCTGCTTCTTCCACTTTCATATGCAGAGTTTTCATCAGAGTTTCCATAACTTCTATCTTCCCAACCTTCTGCACCAGAAGATTTATTTGTGTAGGAGCTATTAATTTCAGAATTACCACTGTAACCGCCGCCATAGCCGCCACCGTTATTACCACCGTAGCCGCCACCGTTATTACCACCGTAGCCGCCACCGTTATTACCACCGTAGCCGCCACCGTTATTACCACTGTAACCGCCGCCATAGCCGCCACCGTTATTACCACCGTAGCCGCCACCGTAGCCGCCTCTTCCTCCCCTACGGTTTCCACCAGATCCTCTTGGCTCTGCTTTATTTATTCTTAATGGACGACCCATAAGTTCTGCACCTTGCAAACCATCAATTGCTGTTGATTCGATTGCTTCATCTCCCATTTCAACAAATGCGAATCCCCTTTTTCTCCCAGTATCTCTTTCAAGCGGAAGAGAACAATTTAAAACTTCACCAAAAGGGGCAAAAAGTTGTAAGACGTCTTCACGCTCTGCACGGAAAGGCAAATTGCCAACAAAAATACTCACTTTAAACTCAACAAAGAAAATTTTCCTATTAAAAAACTACATTAAGAAGTCTTTTATATCTTTACACTAAGTATTCTACTTCAAAGCATACCCCAGTTGTAAAAAAATATCTAGATTCAAAATAACAATTTTTTCTGCCAATTATTTATTTCCTTTTCAACCTGTTGAAACCCTGTTCCACCTTCACTAATTCTTGACTTTACGACATTAATAGGTTCAAGATTCGAAAAAACATCCTCATCAAATTTAGGATGAAATTTTTTAAAATCATCAATTTTTAAACTTTTAAATAACATTTTCCTCTCTAGACAATACTTAACAATTTCACCAACCACTTGATAAGCAGTCCTGAAAGGAACCTGTTTATCAACTAAGTAATCTGCTAGATCAGTAGCATTAGAAAAATCGTTTTCAACAGAATCTGATAATTTATCAATATTTAGTTCTAAGCCCTCATTAATTAAAATAGTCATTGCTTTAACACAAGAAGATATGGTCTCTGCAGTATCAAATAATGGTTCTTTATCTTCTTGAAAATCTTTATTATATGCAAGTGGTAAACCTTTGACCATCGTCAACAATGCTTGAAGATGTCCATACACTCTTCCCGTTTTTCCTCTTATCAATTCTGGAACATCTGGATTTTTTTTCTGTGGCATTAGACTACTTCCCGTAGCACATTTATCTGTTAATTTCGCAAAAGAAAATTCATCAGTTACCCATAAAATTATTTCCTCTGAAATTTTACTCAAATGAGACATTAATAAAGCAGAGGCAGAAACAAACTCTATACAAAAATCTCTATCACTTACTGCATCAATACTATTTTTATAAATCTTCTCAAAACCCAATTCTTGAGCTGTAAATTTCCTATCTATTTTTATTTTTGTGCCGGCTAATGCTGCAGCTCCTAGTGGAGAAGTATTAACTCTCGATCTAACTTCTTTAAACCTTTCACGATCTCTTTGAAACATTTCTAAATAAGCCAAAAAATGATGAGCCAAAGATAATGGCTGTGCTCTTTGCATATGCGTATATCCAGGAATTAAAGTATAAATATTAGATTTCGCAAGATTTAAGAATGATTTTTGCAAATCAGTTATTAAAATTTCAACATTATCAATCTCTTTTCTAAGCCACAATCTTATATCTGTACCAACCTGATCATTCCTACTTCTACCTGTATGTAATTTTTTTCCTGTCTCACCTATTAAACTAATGAGTTTTTCTTCAATACAATAATGAATATCTTCAGAAGGGGGACTGGGTAAAAACTTGCCTTCTAAATACTCCTCTTTTATTTTTTTTAATCCATCAATGATTTGCAAAGTTTCAGAAGAAGATAAAACTTGAGTTTTGCCAAGCATTTTTGCATGAGCAATTGAGCACTCTAAATCTTCTAAAATAAGCTTTCTATCAAAACCAATTGAGGCATTAAATTTTTCAATAAAAGGATTAAGCGCATTATCAAATCTTTTACTCCAAACTTTTGCCATATCCAATTGGTAACTTTAGATATCTCTAATAAAGCATTTTTTTATATAAGTGACAAAAAATCTATTTCAATTGAAAAATAACCATAGAAGCATCATCTTCTAAATGTCTATTTTGTCCTGTAAAGTCATCAAGTTTTTTAAATATTTTATTTAAGATTTGTTGAGATGTTAATGATTGCTTGCATAATTTTGTAAGGGTATGAATTAGTCTGTCCTCTTCAAATCTTTCACCTAAAGAGTTAGAAGTATCAATAACTCCATCAGTGTAATAAAGAACTAAATCGTTTTCTTTAAGCTTAATTTCACCGCAGTGATATTGAGCATCTTTTTGTAATCCAAGCACAAATCCTTCTGCATCTAATTTAATAATTTTCTGATCTGCACTATCCCAAAGCAATGGAGGATTATGTCCAGCATTAGCAAATCTCAATTTTCTTGTTCTTGGATCATAGTCTGAATAAAATAATGTCACAAATCTATGCGATTGATCTAAATCATCAATTGCTAATTGATTCAAATCATGCAAAATTCTATCAGGAGGTAAACCTGTAAGAACCTCTGCTCGTAACATTCCTCTAAGCATAGTCATCAAAAGACCTGCTGGAATCCCTTTACCCATAACATCACCTATTACGAGTGCCCATCTTGCTTTTTCTTTTCTTTTTTCTGGAATATTCGTCCTTAAACACATAAAATCATAGTAATCTCCACCTAGCTGAAGAGCTGGCCTACAATGTGCAGCAAGATCTACTCCATAAATAGTTGGACAATAATCTGGAAGCAATTGAGACTGTATTTCAGCTCCAGTAGAAATTTCTCTATCTACATTCTCATGCCTTTTCTTTATTTTAATTAGACAGTAATTTTCTAAACCAACAGCAAGACAATTAAGAAGAAAATTAAAATATCTATCTTCAGTAATCGCCTGACTAGATAGTTCTTTGCTGAAAATATAAATAAATCCTCTACATTTACCTCTTGATAATATTTTTTCTATTTCTATTTTGTAATCCTTAAATTTATTTTTCAAAGAATTATCAAATGTTGAAATTTCTTTGATTTTAAAATTTTTTGAAAAATTATATTGATTAAAAAAACTGTTAATTTCTGTTTTAATTTTTAAGAATTCATTATTTGCAGAAATTTTTATGTTTTCGTACCATATTTCCCCCTCATCATTTAGAGGGATAATTATTATTATTTTTTCATTAAAAATATGTTTATAAATTAAACATATATAATCCAAAAATTTATTAATATTGGAGAAAGTTTTTAAATAATATCCCAATGAAGAGGTAATTTCAGCAAATTTATATTCATTTTTTAAAAATAATTTAGGTTCTTTATCTAAAAATTTTTGAATAAATTTATTTGAAAATAATTTTTCTTTTTGATTATTTGCCACAACAACTTTTTATAGATAAATATGTTTTAACATTAAAATTAAAATTTTTTAAAAATTTAATCAAATATTTATTTATCTGCAAGTAAAGCCTCTACAAATTCATAACTATTAAATGGCCTCAGATCTTTTATACCTTCTCCAGCACCAATAAATCTAATTGGCAAATTAACTTCTTCAGAAACAGCTAAAGAAACACCTCCTCTTGAAGTACCATCTAGCTTAGTAATAATTGCTCCACTTAAATTTGCTGATTTAGCAAAGCTTTTCGCTTGTTTTAAACCATTCTGACCCTGACTAGCATCTAAAACTAATAATGATTCAATAATTGCATCTGGAACCTTTTTATCAATAATTTTTTTTATTTTTGCTAGTTCATCCATTAAATTATTTTTTGTTTGCAATCTACCTGCTGTATCAACTAATAGTAAGTCGACATTTCTTTTTTTTGCAGAATTGATTGCATCAAAAACTACCGCAGCTGGATCAGCATTTTTTGATTGATTACAAATAACATCAACATTGCTCCTTTCACCCCATACTTGAAGTTGTTCTACAGCAGCCGCTCTAAAGGTATCAGCTGCTGCTATTAAAGTTTTATAATTACTCCTTGAAGATAAATATGCCAATTTTCCTAATGTAGTAGTTTTACCAACACCATTAACTCCCACTAGTAGCCAAACGTTTAATTTACCCCTTTGAGGCACTAAAAGATCAGTCCCTGAATTTTTTATTGGTTTATCGATAATTAATTTTAATTCTTTCTTTAAGAATTTTATTCCAGCTTCTCCCCCTAAAACTTCTTCATTTAATTTTTTTCTGAGGGCACTTATTACTTTATCAGTAGAATCAATACCAACATCAGCTCTTATTAATAAGGTCTCTAAATCATCAAGAGATTCTGGTGTAAGAGGATCATCTCCCAATTTATCAAGTAATTCAGTTACAAATCCTTTTCGCGTTTCTTCTAATCCTCTTCTTAATTTGGTTAGCCAATCAATCTCATCTATCGATATTTCATTGATTTGTTTTCCTTGAGCAGCCAATACCATTGCAGACCAAGTAAAATTATCATCAAATTTTCCTAATTCACTTTCAGCAATAGTGTTAGAAGATACATAAAGATTTTCTTTACTAGGAATATCATTCAAAGTTGGTTTTTGCTCTTCCTTTTTCTGTAATTCTTGTTTTTGCTCTTCCTTTTTCTGTAATTCTTGTTTTTGCTCTTCCTGTCGCTTTTTTAACAGTGCATAAGCTTGTGCAGCCCACTCTCGTGAATTATCAGAATCGGTATTTGACATTGATATTTATAGATCGGATTGAATAAATTTTAAAATACAATTTACTTATATCAAATAACCATTGTAATTATACTGTTTGTAATCGCCTTAAAACACCATTAATAAATTTTTTTCCTTGATCATCACTATATTTATTAGCTAAATTAACTGCCTCATCACAAGCAACTGCAATAGGTGTATTAAGAAAATTTATATCCAAGTAAGCTAAGCGCAAAATATCTCGGTCGATTCTTGGTAACCTTTTTAATCTCCAACCAACCATTACTTGATCAATATCAGAATCAATTATTTGGAGATTGTTAATAACTTTACTAATCCTCTGATTCACATCCTCTCTAATATCAATTTGTCCACTAGAAACTATTAATTTTGGAAAGTCTAAAGATACTGAAAGTGTATTCATTACAGTTTCAATTTTTTTTAAAGATTTCTTTAACTCATCTCTAACATTCGAAAAAGAAGGATCAACTCCTTCTTGCAATTCACTTTCTACTATTTTTTGTGATGCATTTTCTAACTCAGATTCACAATTATCTAATTCATCTCTGCAATGGTCTATAAGAGAATCTAAAGCAGATTCAAAAATCTCTTCTATCTGATATTTATTTAATTTAAGATCGCCTTTCTCTTTTATTAATCCAAGAGATATCAAAGACAATTCTCTAGATAGAGATCTATTATTACGCATCAATTAAGAAGAAGTTTTAGTGGAAGCACGTAATTGGGAGAATAATTTTGAAAATGTTGGATTTGTCGTATTATTTTTCTCATCTGGATTAACTATCCCAGCCGAAATTATCGTCTTAAAAGCATCTTCAACAGAAATATTCAAATCTTTAACAGAAGACTCAGGAACCAAGGTATACCAACCAGTAGTTGGATTTGGTGCTGTAGGAATAAAAACACTTAGCAAACTCTCTTCCAATTCTGATTGCAGAGTAGGCCCAACATTACCAGTAACAAAACCTACGCTATATAGTCCCTCTCGAGGATATTCAACTAAAACAACTCTTCTAAATCGATTAGATTTATTACTTAAAAAAGTTTCGAGAAGTTGTTTAAGAGTTTTATAAACAGCACCTACTAGAGGAATTTTTGTAAGCGTACCTTCACCAAACTCTAATAACCATCTTCCTACAAAATTTCTTGCCATTAAGCCTATAAGCAAAATAGCTAATAATGGAACAGTTAAACCCAATGTAAGATTGATTAAATCTTGTAATAAAGGATTTAAGGTAATAAAAGGATTTAATTGCTTAGGGACAGAAGTAACTAATGTTAAAACAAATTTACTTACTAATGATGATAACCAAATAGTTGTAGCTAGAGGTATTACTACCAACAAACCAGCAATAAGGTCATTTTTTAGATCCTGTTGCAGCCTAGATCCTAAGTTTGAATCTTGATTTTGATTAGAATCAACCAAAATAACGTTACTAATTAAAATTACTTTACTAACAATTTAACTGTTTTTAGTAAGTAAGGATATATTTTTTTTTAATAAATTTAAATTAATTATTAGTTTATTCTCCAATAAATCAATTTTTAACAAAATGAGGTACATAATAGAGAAATGGTAAATACTCTAGAAGACCAAAAAAAAATAAGTAAACAACTAAAAGAAAGAGCAATTATTGAAGGTTTTGCAATCTCTGGAATTGCCTCAATACCAGGAAGTTCACGCTTAAAATTAAGAACTAATGCATTAGATAGATGGCTCTCAAACAACTACCATGGAGAAATGAAATGGATGGAAGCAGAAAGAAGGAAAAACATAGGTTCACTTCTAGAAGGAGCAAGAAGTGTTCTTAGTGTTGGCTTTACTTACATTAATTCGCAAAATGAAAAAAACAAATTTTTAAAAGTAGGTAAATTTAGTCAAGGAGATGACTACCATAAAGTAATTACAAAAAAATTAAAAAATATTGGTCGTTGGATTAATTTAGAAATTCCAGATTGCAAGTGGAAAGTATGTGTTGACACTTCACCACTGCTTGAAAAAGCATGGGCTGAAGAATCTGGTCTTGGTTGGATAGGTAAAAATAGTAATTTAATAAACCAATACAAAGGCTCTTGGTTTACTTTAGGTTTTTTAATACTTACAAAAGAATTGGTTGCAGATAAACCTCATCAATCACTTTGCGGAAAATGTGAAAAGTGTATTGAGCTTTGTCCAACAAATGCAATTGTAGAACCCTTTGTAATTAAATCGAATCTATGTATTGCATACCACACGATCGAGAGTAGAAAAAGAACTATCCCAAAAAAAATAAAAGAAAATTTAAATGGATGGATTGCTGGATGTGATATTTGTCAAGATGTATGCCCTTGGAACAAATCAGTGGAATTCAACGATACATTTGAAACTACTCCAAGAGAATGGATTAAAAATCTTAATATTGATTCGTTGAATTGGGATGATGAAACTTGGAAAAAAAATCTTAATGGATCTACATTAAAAAGAATTAAACCATGGATGTGGAGAAGAAATATTAAAGCAAACCTAAGGAATAAATAAATACATGAAAAACTTTTTTAGACAGATAATAAATGTTTCTTTAATTAGTTTTTGCTTTTTGAGAATAGAACAAGTTCAATCATTAATTCCATATTATTATTTTCCATCAATTAAAAATTTACAGAAGGAAAGTTTATCAATTGGCCAAAATGCATATCAACTTTTATATTTTGGACAGTATAAAGAAAGCCTAAACTTAGCGAAATTAGCTGTAAAAATAAACAAAAAAGATGAAAAACTTTGGTTAATTTTGGCTGAAGCACAAATAGCTAATAACTTATACAAACAAGCATTAAATTCTCTTAATAACGCAGAAAACCTTAATTCCAATATTAGCGAAATTTATTTTGCTAAAAGCAAGATTTATTTAAAGAATAAACAACTAAAAGAAGCAAAGACTGCTTTAGAAAAAGGATTGAAGATTGAACCAACTAACCATAAAGCTTTTTTTCAATTTGGAAATATTTTATTAATGGAAAAAAACTACTTAAGAGCAATAAAATTATTTGAAAAATCTGTGGAAATTAAAACTGACTTTTGGCCAGCAATTAATAATCAAGGTTTAGCTTATTTTGAAAAAGACAACATTAAGAAATCGATTCAGCTTTTTGAAGAAGCAATATTGATAGAGGAAAATGCGGAGCCATTACTAGGACTTGCCTCTTGTTTAAGAATTAAAGATATTAAATTAGCTCTTGAACTTGCAAGAAAAGCTTTGGCTAAAGATCCTAAATACGTTGACTATAATTATAGAAAAGAACAGTTATGGGGTGAGAAATTACAAAAATCAGCAGAAATTCTTTTACAAAATGAACAGCTTCAAAAAGATGTAATATTAGCAAAATCCAAAATAAATATATCTTCTTAATTTTAAAAACTGGTAAATATTGGTTTACCCATTAGCCTTAATTTAGTTAATTAATAAATATTTAATTTTTGCACTGTGATGGATAAGAAAAAATTCACTTCCATATCTCTTCAAGAAGAAATGCAACGTTCTTATTTAGAGTATGCAATGAGTGTAATAGTGGGTCGTGCTCTTCCGGATGCAAGAGACGGACTTAAACCGGTACAGAGAAGAATACTTTTTGCAATGTACGAATTAGGATTAACACCAGATAAACCATTTAGAAAATGTGCGAGAGTTGTTGGGGATGTACTTGGGAAATACCATCCTCATGGAGATCAAGCAGTATATGATGCATTAGTAAGACTAGTACAAGATTTTACAACTAAATATCCTGCTCTAGATGGTCATGGAAATTTTGGGTCAGTAGATAATGATCCACCAGCAGCGATGCGATATACTGAAACCAGATTAGCGCCCATAGCTCACAAAGGATTTCTTGAAGAGATTGGATCAGAAACAGTAAATTTTACAAATAACTTTGATGGCTCACAAAAAGAACCAAATGTCCTTCCTGCACAACTTCCATTTTTATTATTGAACGGATCATCAGGAATTGCTGTTGGAATGGCAACAAATATTCCCCCTCATAACCTTGGAGAAATAGTAGATGGTTTAATTGCCTTAATAGAAAATAAAGAAATAAGCAATACTAAACTTTTTAACCTTATTAAAGGACCGGATTTTCCTACAGGCGGAGAATTAATTCATAATCAAGCAATAAAAGAACTATATGAAACAGGAAAGGGTTCAATAACTATAAGAGGTGTTATAAAAAATGAAGAAATAAACTTAGGCAAAGGTAAACATAAAAAAAATGCCTTAATCATTACAGAACTTCCTTATCAAGTTAGTAAAGCTGGTTGGATTGAAAAACTAGCAGAACTTGTTAATTCCAATAAAATTAATGGAATATCTGATATTAGAGATGAAAGCGACAGAGATGGAATGAGAATTGTAATAGAATTAAAAAAAGACTCAAATATTGAACTTTTAATTTCTAATTTATATAAAAAAACAACTCTACAAACCAACTTTGGAGCTATTTTTTTAGCATTAATTAAAGGCAAACCAGTCCAGCTAAACTTAAGGGAATACCTAACTTACTTTCTTGATTTTAGAGAGGAAACAATTAGAAAAAGAACTAAATATTTTCTAAAGAACACGCTTGAAAAACTGGAAATATTAGAAGGTTTATCCTTGGCAACAAAAGATATAAAAAAAGTTATTGAGATTATTGAAAACTCAATAAATTCTATAGAAGCTAAATCAACATTAATTGAAAATTTTTTGATAAGTGAAAAACAAGCAAATGCAATTTTAGATATGCCATTAAAAAAACTAACAAATCTAGAAAGAAATCAAATAAATGATGATATAGAAAAATTGCAAATAAAGAAAAATTACTTCCAGAAATTATTAAACGAAAGAAAGTTATTACTTGAATTATTAATTGAAGAATTACAAATATTAAAGAAAAAATATAATATTAAAAGAAAAACAAAACTACTTAAAAATATAAATCAAAATGAAGAATTAGAAACACTTAATAATAATATATTAAAAGAACTTATTGATAAAAAAACAAAATTATTTATTGACAATAGACTCTACTTAAGGAAAATTATTTTAAATAATTATAAGAAATCATTTGAAGATACAAGCAAAATTATAGATAATAAAAATATCCAAAAATTCATATGCAAGATAGAAAAAGATACAAAAATAATTGGTATTACATCTACTGGCAAAGTTTTTCATATTGATTGGGAATCAAATATTAATAATGACTATAAATTAGATAATAAAATCTTCGTAAACATTAATCCAAATGAAATAATAAATTTTCATTCAATCAAAAAAGGAACTAAAAATTATTTGTGTATTATAAATTCTGATGGAAGATTTAAAAAAGTATTATTTGATGAGGATATGATTAAAACCAATAGATCTTTTACAATAACAAAATTAAAAAATAATATAAAAACAATTGACTCATTTATTTCTAATGAAGAAAAAAATTTAACAATACTTACATCAATTGGAAGAATTTTTAAATTTAATTTATCTAATAAATTTTTAGCTCCAACCACTAGACAATCTCAAGGATTAATCCTTACAAAACTTTTGCCAAGTGAAAAGATTGTTTCTTGCTGTACGTATCAAAATGAAGAAAATATTTATTTACTTTCTAAGCAAGGAAAAATCTTTTGTATTAAAAGTAATGAAATTTATTACGCAAATGAATCTAGCTTAGGTTACTTGAATGAAAAAACCCAACTTAAAAATGATATCTTCATCAAAATTTTGCCATGTAATCATTACCTTGATATTGAAACTAATAAAAATAAATCTGCTAGGTTAAACTTTAATCAATTAACTTTCAAATCTAATAAAACTAATTTTTTAATTGACTTTTTAGGATTAGACAAAGATGAACATATTGCTAATTGTTTTCGACTTGAAAAATTTCTAGACTAAGATTTATATTCATTTTCAACCCAATTTAAATACTCTTGAGTCACAGTTCCTGTAACGTAAGAACCAGTAAAGCAACTCATTTCCAAATCTGCAATATAAGAATCACCGATTATAGATTTGCGTAAATTTTCAACACTCTGGTAAACGAGGTTATCAATTTCAAGATGTTCAGCGATTTCAATTATTGTTCTATCGTGAGCAATTAATTCATCTCTATTAGGCATATTAATTCCATAAACATGAGGAAAACGCACGGGAGGTGCTGCTGATGTAAAAAACACTTTATTTGCACCTGCATCTTTAGCCATTTGCACAATTTCTTTTGAAGTCGTACCTCTTACGATCGAGTCATCAACAATTAATACATTTTTATTTTTAAACTCTGCACTCATAGCATTTAATTTTTGTCTAACAGATTTTTTACGTTTCTGCTGACCAGGCATTATGAATGTTCTACCAACATATCTATTTTTAAAAAACCCTTCTCTATACTCAATACCCAACTGTCTTGCAACTTGCATAGCCGCAGGCCTAGAAGAGTCAGGAATGGGCATTACAACATCAATATCACCAGAATTAATTTTTTCTTTTATAGTTTCAGACAAATAATCTCCCATTTTTAAACGAGCTTTATAAACTGAAATTCCATTCATAATTGAATCTGGCCTAGCTAAATAAACATATTCAAAAGCGCAGGGACATAATATTGGATTTTCAGAACATTGCTTAGAAAATAATTCTCCATCAAGATTTATAAAAATTGCCTCTCCTGGATCTACATCTCTTACTACTTGATAATCATTATTCTCAAGAACTAAAGATTCACTAGCAACCATCCACTCTTCCTTTTTTGAAGTTGATGAAAATCTTTTTCCTATAACTAAAGGTCTAATACCAAAAGGATCTCTAAATGCTAATAAACCATGTCCTGAAATTAATGCAATTGAAGCATATGATCCCTGAATTCTTTTATGTAAAGACTTTACAGCATCAAAAATAATATTAGGTTCTAATTTTTGATTATGAATTTGTTCTTGCAATTCTGTTGCAAAAACGTTTAATAGCATTTCAGTATCGCTTGATGAATTTGTATGCCGCTTATCAATATTAAATAATTGTTTTTCTAAATCTCTGGTATTTGTCAAGTTTCCATTATGTATCAATACAATTCCATAAGGAGCATTAACGTAAAAAGGCTGGGCTTCCTCTACACTTTCTGCTGATCCTTTTGTTGCATATCTAACATGACCCAATCCAATTTTTCCGATTAAATTTCTCATATCTCTAGTTCTATAAGCAGTATTAACCTGACCTTTAGACTTATGTATATGAAAAATAGTATTTTCCATTGTTGCTATACCTGTGGAATCTTGCCCCCTATGTTGTAGAAGCAAAAGACTATCATAAATTTGTTGATTTACATCATCAGAAGAAACGATTCCAACTATTCCGCACATAACTTAATTATTAAAAAATTTTGATATTTGAAAAATTATTTTTCATATTAAAAGTGATCTGAAATACTATTATTAAATTTTTCGGTTAATTCCTCAACCCTAATATTGCATAAATCTCTATCTTGAATTTTTATATTAAAAATCTCATTCGAAACATATCCAATTTTTTTAATGTATACACTTTCAGGTGAATTTATTTGAATATTTTTTAAATAAGTAAGCCACTCTTTTTCTTTTTCTTTTTCTATTGAAAAAATAATTCTAGAACCTCCTTCTGCAAACAATAAATGGTCCTCTCTATCAAGATATTTATCTAATTCTATAGTTACTCCTTTTGCAGATAAAATACAACACTCTGCTAAAGCTATAGCTAAGCCCCCATCACTAATATCGTGCGAAGAAACTACAAAGTCGTTTAAGATCGCATTTCTCAAAAAACTCTGACAAAACTTTTCATCCTGTAAATCTATAATTGGAGGACGACCTACAATTTCTCCATGAAAATATTCCAAATAAGAACTAGCTGAAATTGTTGTTTCTGATTTATAAGAGCCAATTAACCAGATTTGATCATCAATATTTTTCCATTTAGTATTAATAGCTTTTTCAACATTATCTATCTTCCCAACCATTCCAATAACTGGAGTAGGATTAATAGGTGTTTTTTCATTATCTTCATTTTTTGATTCGTTATACAAGGAAACATTTCCTCCTGTAACAGGAGTTTCTAAAGCTTTGCAAGCTTCAATAATTCCATCACAAGAAGATGAAAGTTGCCAATATCCTATTTCATTTTCTGGAGAAGAAAAATTCAAGTTATTTGTAATTGCTAGTGGCTCAGCTCCAACGCAACTAACGTTTCTTGCGGACTCTGCAACTGCCGCGATAGCTCCTCTAAAAGGATCAAGATTCACCCATCTACTATTACAGTCAACAGAAACAGCAACTCCTGAAAATAATTTATTTTTATTTTTTTCATTTTGTTCTCTAAGCCTTATTAAGGCTGCATCAGCTTCTCCAGGTTTAAAAACTGTATTTGATTGCACTTGAGAATCATATTGTTTATAAATCCATCTTTTAGAAGATATTGAAGGATTAGAAAGAAGTTTAAGAATTATTTGAGAAAAAGAAAAAGTATTATTTTCCTTTAATGAAAATATTTTTTTATTATTAATTTCTGGTAAATTATTATCTTTCCATTCCCATTTCTTTTTCAAAAAATCAGGAGGATTTTTCAGTACAGTACGAATATTAACAGGAGTATCATCAGATAAAGCAGAAGTTGGAATTTGAGCAACAATTTTATTTTTATGAGAAATAATGACCTCTTTCGTCTCTATTACTTGTCCAACAACTTTGGCATATAATCCCCATTTATTAAATTTTTCAACAAGGTTTTTTATTTTTTCTTCCTTAACGACAAATAACATTCTCTCTTGCGATTCAGATAGTAAATATTGGTATGAAGACATATTATCTTCTCTAGAAGGAACCAAATCTAAATCAATAGATATACCAAGATTTCCATTTGCAGCCATTTCTGCACTACTACATGTTAAACCTGCTGCGCCCATATCTTGAGCAGCAATTACATCTCCTGTCTTAAAAGCATCTAAACATGCTTCTATAAGACTTTTCTCAATAAATGGATCACCTACTTGTACAGCAGGTCTATCATCTAATGAACTAGAAGTTAGCTCTGAACTTGCGAAACTAGCTCCACCTACGCCATCTCTACCAGTAGTGTTACCAACATATAGCACAGGAGATCCTACATTTTTAGCTCCAGAACAAACGATTTCTTCAGTCTCTAAAAGCCCTAAAGCCATTACGTTCACTAAGGGATTTCCAGAATAACTATCATCAAAATCAATTTCTCCTCCTACAGTTGGCACTCCCACACAATTTCCATAATGTGCAATACCTGATACAACTCCTCTAAGTAAATCAACATTTGATTGTTTATCAAGGTTTCCGAATCTTAATGAATTTAATACTGCTATTGGCCTTGCTCCCATCGTAAAAATATCTCTTAATATTCCTCCTACTCCTGTTGCTGCTCCCTGAAAAGGTTCAATTGCAGAAGGATGATTATGACTTTCTATTTTAAAAACAAGTTTTTGATTATTGCCAACATCAATAACACCAGCATTTTCTCCAGGACCAACCAAAACATGTTTTCCTTTAGTTGGAAACTTAGACAATAAAGGTTTTGAATTTCTATAACAACAATGTTCTGACCACATAACACCAAACATTCCAAGTTCAGTCCTATTAGGTTTTCTATTTATTCTTTTGCAAATTTCTTCGTAATCGTTAATTGTTAAATTTTCTACTTTAAGTGCTTCATTAAGATCATATAGATCATTATTTTCTGGATTTATCATTATTTAGATCCAAGGGTCATCTTCTTTTTTATCACTAAAAGATCTTGATGTTGTATCTTCATTATAAAAACTTTTTTGTTTAAAATCTAAGTTTTGGTTTATATCTTCATCTTCTTCAAGCCAATCCTCTAATCTATTAGACGCTATGTTTTTCATGTCATCAAATCTATCGATAATTTTTTTACCTTTTTCCAAAAATACATTTTTTATACTTGATTTTATTAAAGATAAATCATCTAAAGTATTACTTTCACAGAATACTAAACCAGGTTGTTGATCATTAATATTTTCGATATTTAATTTCCATCTACTAGAACCAGGAATCTTAGGATTAGATCGAGAAACCAAATAATATTTAATTTTTCCTGTCTTTATTTCAAATAAAAAATCTGCAATAACTCCTATTTTTGAGCCATTTACATTGATCAAATTAGCTTCTATTAAAGTTGGAAATCTATTTAAAGTTACCAAGTCAGAAATTGCTGGATCACCTTTTACGTAAATCTCATTATCTATTATTTGGCTAATTTGATTTAATCGCCATACATTTCTTTTTAAATCAAAATTTGAAGGACGAGAGTACCATCCTAAAATTCGATGAACTGGAGGATGCATCCAAACGTTTTCACCATGTCCATAATTAAGAGCCATATTACCCTTAACACTGTAGTTTAGAAGTTCACTTAATAAAATTTCTTTAGGTAATTTCAAGTTAAGAACGAACCTGAACAGGCATAACTAGATAAGTAAAAGAATTAAGATTATCTTCCGGTACAAAAACAGCTGGAGTAGTTGCAAGATTACATTTTAAAAGTACATTTTCAGAAGCAATAACTTTTAAACCCTCTAAAAGATATCTAACATTAAAGGCAATATCAAAATTTTCTCCAGTGTAGGAAACGGGTATTGATTCATTAGCGTTACCAATATCTTGTGCATCTGCACTTATAGAAGCTAAATCTGTATTATCCAATTTAATCTTAACAACACTGCTCTGCTGATCAGCTAAAACAGCAATTCTTTCTAGAGCATCAATTAATGTTTGTGTATTAAAATTAAAAATTTTAGAAAAATTATCTGGGATTAATTGTGAATAATTAGGATAATTACCTTCAAGAGTTCTTGTTGTGATTATTTGACTGGAAGAAATAAACACTACCTGACCTTTGTCATAAAAAAGCTTTATTGAGTTTTCTGAGCTTTTCAAAGAAACTAATTTTTCAATTTCTCTTAATGATCTAGTTGGAATAGTTACTGATAAATCACCTTCAGTTAAAGATGAATTGTCCTTGTTTTCGATCTGATCTTCCTTACCAATTAATGCAACTGCCAATCTATGGCCATCTGTAGAAGCAGACTCTAAATAATTTTGTTTAAAAGTAAAATTGACCCCTGTAAGTAATTGCTTAGAATCATCATTACTACTTGCAAATATTGTAGACTTTAAAGCTTTTAAGAAAGAACTAGGATCAATATTTAAAGATGTTCCACTTTCAACAAATGGTAAATTTGGATAATCATCAGACGGTATGCCTTTAAGATTAAAAGCACCTCTATCACTTTTTATTAAAATATTATCTGAATTCTCATCAACTTCTAAACAGACTGGTGATTCATTGGGTAATTTATTGACTATTTCTGATAAAAGTTTTGAAGGTATTGTAATAGCTCCACTATTTTTAACAGTTCCATCAAAAGAAGTCTGAATGCCTAGATTAAGGTCAAATCCTGTCAAACTAATTTTATTTGTTCCTTGATCGGCTGTTAAAAGTATATTTGCGAGAATTGGATGTGTTGGCCTCGAAGCAACAGCTTTGCTTACTAGTTGTATAGCATTATTTAATTCATTTTGATTACAAATAATCTCCATTGGAATTTGGAACTTTTAATAAACACAATATACTTTTTTCGTAAATTAAATTCAATAAGGTTTTTATACTCTTCTTCTAATAAAAAATAAATAATAAAACAAAATAATTAATAGTAGTAGTTACTGTGGAAACTGTGGAATTATTAACTTTAATATGTTTCTTACTCATATTATGAACAGTGACATTAGTGGAAAAAATTACTTAATTTGTTGAAAATATTAAATTTATTTATACTTTTTTAATTTATTCAACAAAAGAATTAATTTTTTATATTTTTTTCAACAACATATATTTGTTTTTAATAGATTTCCACAGACACAAATTTTTTTGGATATTAATATCCTAAGATTTTGGTTATATTTTTTAATGAAGGTTCAATATTTTTCCTAAAAACAGCATCATTATTTTTAATAGCGCAATCGGGATCTTTTAATCCATTTCCAGTAAGAACACAAACAATAGTTGATTCTTTTTGAATTCTATTTTTATTTTTAATAAGTCCTGCAACTGATGCTGCGCTAGCAGGTTCACAAAAAACTCCTTCTTTGGCCAAGATCTTATAAGCATTAATTATTTCTTCATCCGTTACAGATTGAAAATCTCCTTTGCTTTCCTTTTTTACCGTCTTTGCTTTTTCTCTGTTTACAGGATTTCCAATTCTTATTGCTGTTGCAATTGTTTCTGGATTTTCAACTATAATATTTTGTACTAATGGAGCAGATCCTTCAGATTGAAAACCCATCATCGTTGGCAATTTTAAACCTCTTTTTATTTTTGAATATTCTTTAAATCCTATCCAATAAGCAGTTATATTTCCTGCATTGCCCATTGGTATACAAAGCCAGTCAGGCGCAAAACCTAAGTCATCAACAATCTCAAAAGCTGCTGTTTTTTGACCTTGTATTCGATATGGATTGACAGAATTAACAAGTTCTATAGGATGTTCTGATGATAAATCTCTAACAATTTCAAGAGCCTTATCAAAGTTTCCATTAATAGATATTATTTCAGCTCCATACATTAAAGCTTGTGCAAGCTTTCCTTGTGCAACATAACCTTCTGGAATTAAAACATAAGGTTTCAAACCGCCTCGAGAAGCATATGCTGCAGCCGCAGCAGAAGTGTTGCCAGTACTAGCACAAATTACAGCTTCACGTCCCTCTTCTTTCGCTTTACTAATTGCCATAGTCATACCACGATCTTTAAATGATCCTGTAGGATTTAGACCATCATATTTCAAAAAAACTTTTGTTCCATTTCCAACCAAATCGCTAATTGATTCACTAAGAATTAGTGGTGTATTTCCTTCATTTAAAGAAATGATAGGAGTTTTTTTCGTAACTGGAAGGTATTGTTTGTATGCTTGAATTAAACCAGGCCATCTTTTTTTTGTGTAATTAATGCGTATTTTATTTTTGATTTTATTTAATAACAACATGGTTCTTTAATTTGTTTTAATTTTTTCTAAAGGAGAATTTGTAAAAAAGTCTAATAATTCTGAAATTGATTCTACTTTATTCATAACTTTGCTCAAAGCATTAACATCTAAAATAACAGTTTTAGTTGGATATTCTTCAAAAAAACTTATAAGGTTTATCTTCCCATTTCCTTTGTAAAGCCCTTGAATTACGCTTGCTCTAAGAGCAAGCATACCTGTTCTTTCATCATCTGCTAGTGGAGTGTGGATAATGGATGAAAGTCTTGTTAGAAAAACATTACCTATTTCTGAATATATTAGTTTGCTTGCAATTGTTATGGGCACTTCAAAATTTTTATTCAGTACGGTTCTAATTTCATTATCCGGAGACCCAGTTGCTTTTAAAATTCTTTTTAATTTTTTTGTTGAATATCCCTCTTCAGCAAAAGTTTTGAGTGTATTAACATTAATTGTTCGAGAAAATATACTGTATATAATTTTAATGTCTTCAGCAGCACTAGCTTTTGAAACATTAAAAAGTAATAGAGAACTTATTAAAATAAAGAAAATTTTTAATATTAAAAATTTACTGAATTTCATTTAGATATTTGCACCAGCAGCAATTTTTACAAGTCTGACCACACCTTTTTCAGTTACTTTTTGGGCGATTTTTATACCCATTTCTTTTGCATAAGGCTCATTTATAAGACGAGGAACCCTTTTTAGAAAAATATCAATAGAAAAATTTGGTATTTTTTGTAAAATTTCCAAAAAATTATTGAATGGCTTTATATACATTATAAGGTCATTTAAGTTATTACTTTCATTAGTCACATTTAATTTAAATGGATTTGGAAGATAGTTATTCAAATTTTTCAATAATTTTAAATTAAGTAAATCTATTTGGTTTGTTAATCCTTCTATTATTTCATCTCTAAGGAAACCTCCTTTTTGGGAAAATAGAAGATTTATTACTTCATCTAAAAGTCTTTCTAAATCAAGGTTTGTTTGCTTTGCAGCGTTAGAAAGAAGATCTTCTAAACGGTCCCATTTAAACTGTTTATCATCAAAAAGCATTTCTTTCAAACTTTCTCTTAATTGTGGATCAGGATCCTCCATTAATCTTCTAGCAAAATATGGATAAGCAGCACCTAATATTTTGAAGTTTGGGTCTACACTTAGAGCAATTCCCTCCAATGTTAGTAACGACCTAATTATAAGTGCATAATATGGAGGTAATTTGAAAGGGAATTTATACATAACACCTGACATATCGTCAGTGACGCTTTTAAAATCCATCTTTGAGACTCCTTGTTCAACTGCATTAATAAAAACATCTTGAAATGCTGGAACTATGGGTTCTAAGTTTACTTCCTCTGATAAAAATCCTAATTTTACAAAATCTTTAGAAAGTTTATCGAAATTTTTGTTTACCAAATGTACAACTGCTTGTATTAATCCAGACCTTGAATCTCTGGAAACTTCACTCATCATTCCAAAATCAAGATAACAGAGCCTTCCATCTTTCAGAGCTAATAAATTTCCAGGATGAGGGTCAGCATGAAAAAAACCATGTTCTAAAAGTTGTTCTAAACTGCACTGCACCCCTATATCAATCATTTTGTCTGGGTCAATTCCTAATTTTTTTACATCTTCTAGATTGGTTAATTTTGTACCATCAATCCATTCCATAGTTAAAACCCGTCTTGAAGTTATTTCTTTATAAATTTTTGGTACAGCAATCATTTGGTTATGTTTATGCATATTTCTAAATTTTTCAGCATTTTGAGCTTCATTTAAATAATCCATTTCTTCAAAAACTCTTTTACCTAATTCATCAATCAATGCTACGAGATCACTTCTAATCAATCCAATATTGTTTTTTAGCCAGTAAGCAATATTTCTTACTATGTAAAGATCTAAAGTTATTTGTTCTCTGAGACCTGGTCGTTGGACTTTAACGGCAACAACTTCCTCGTTTTTTAGTTTGGCTTTGTGCACTTGTCCCAAAGAAGCCGCAGAAATTGGCTTTTTATCAATTTCTAAAAAAATTTCATCTACTTTGGATCCTAAATCTTCTTCTATCAATTCCATAGCTTTATTTCCATCAAATCCCGGTAGTTGATCTTGTAATTCAGATAATTCTTCTAATAAAATTCCTGGTATAATATCTGGTCTTGTTGATAAGGCTTGACCTGCTTTTACAAATGCAGGCCCAAGTTCTACTAAAAGATTTGTTAACTCTTTTGCTCTATATCTTGCTTGAGATTCATTTTTTAATCTACCAGTTAATTTATCCCATCCAACAGAAAAAATATAAGCAAAAATAGGTAATAGTGTTTGCCAAAGTCGTCTTAAAAGTCTTTTAGGATGTTTTCTGTAAATTCTAGAAATTGTGTTTGGATCATAGTCTAATAATCCAGATACTTCTATAAAATCAGTAAAATCTTCTTTCATAACTTTATATATTAAAAACCTTTATTTTTTTAAAAAAGAAGTTAATTTTTTTATATGGAAGATTTATCATGCTAATACAATTAAAGATAGAGAATATTGCCTTAATAGAGATTATAGAAATTAATTTCGAAAAAGGTTTGAATATCATTACTGGGGATTCTGGTTCAGGAAAATCATTAATTTTAGATTCCTTAAATGTTTTATTTGGTGGAACCAATATACCTTTAAAGCACTTAATACGTCCAGGAAAAGATTATTGTACCATCGAGGCAAAATTTTCATCTTCTACTAATATAAATAACTGGCTAATTAGAAACGATTTAAAAATTAATTCAGTTCTAAATATTAAAAGAATATCCTTTAAAAAAAATAATAAAGTGTTATCAAAATATAGCCTTAATAATTTATCAATTAATAAAAAATTATTAGAAGAACTTGGACAATTATTAATTGATTTTGCAGGTCAATCAGATACTTTTATATTTGATTCTCAAGATAAAAGAAGATTAATTATTGATGATCTATGCTCGCAAGAATTAAGAGATACAACTGCAAAGATTAAAAATATATGGGAGGAAAGTCAGGTTTTAAAAAGATTAATGAATGAAAAAATAGAATCTTCCAAGAAGAAAGAAGAAAATAATTTAATAACTAAACAAATATTGAAAACTTTAGATGAAGCTGATTTAGAGTCTAGTGAGGAAATCTTAGAATTAGAGCTATTAGAAAATAAACTTGTAAATAATCTCGAAATAAATAATTCAATCCAATCATCCTTAAAAAACTTGAACAATTTCAGTCATGATGAACCATCAGTAGCTTATTTGATAAATCAATCAATAAAAAATTTAAACAGAGTAGCAGATTTTGACATAAAAATTCAAAACTATAGAGAAAATTTATTAGATATTCAAACTTACGTTGAAGATTTAATTTTAGCTTTAAACACATATATACAAGACATAGATAATCATGAATCTAACCTTTCAGAAATACAAAAAAGGTTGTTTTTTTTAAAAAACTTGGAGAGAACTTTTTCGTTGGATTTGCCTCAATTAATTAAAAAGCGAGATCAATTAAGGATATATTTTCAAAAAAACGACAAAGATAATGAGATTCAAAATATAGAAGATCAAATTAAAAGCTTAGAAACTTATTTAAATTCTTTATTTCTTACTCAATCTAATGAAAGAAAAAAAATTGCTAAAAAGTTACAAGATTCAGTAATCTCTATTTTGAGGAATTTAGGATTAGAAAATGCAAATTTTTCAATTCAATTTTCAGAATGTAAGCCTTCTGCAGATGGAATTGACAATATAAATTTTTTGTTTTCTGCTAATCCTGATCAGAAGCTTGCTCCATTATCAAATGTTATTTCAGGTGGAGAAATGTCAAGATTTTTATTAGCTATTAAATCTAGTATTTCAAAAAAACCAAATACTTTCTTTTTAGATGAAATTGATAGCGGTTTAAGTGGTAAATCTTTACTTTCTTTGGTTGATCTAATAAAAGCAATTTCTAAAGATCAGCAGGTTTTATGTATTACACATCAGCCTTTTTTAGCTGCTGGAGGATTAGCCCATTTTAAAGTAAATAAAAACGTTATTGATGGCATAACCTATACTTCAATATCAAAACTTACTACAAAAAAACAAAGAAAACAAGAATTAATAGAACTAATTGCTGGAGGTTCTTCAGAAGTAAATGAGTACGCTTCTAGACTTCTTGATCAGGCTGCTGCATAAAACAGAAAAAATTCCACTATAATAGTTTTCTTAAATCATTATTAGATTTAAAAATGGTTATAAAAACTGATAAGAATTTTGAAGAAGATAATTCAATTATTATTAGAGGAGCTCGTCAGCATAATTTAAAAAATATTGATCTTTCTCTACCTAGAAATAAATTTATTGTTTTTACAGGAGTCAGTGGAAGTGGTAAGAGTTCTTTAGCCTTTGATACGATTTTTGCTGAAGGTCAAAGAAGATATGTTGAGAGTCTTTCAGCGTACGCGAGGCAATTTTTAGGACAAGTAGATAAACCAGATGTTGACAATATTGAGGGCTTGTCACCTGCTATTTCAATTGACCAAAAATCAACTAGTCATAATCCTCGATCAACAGTTGGAACAGTCACAGAGATACAAGATTACTTAAGATTGTTGTTTGGTCGTGCTGGAGAACCGCATTGTCATCATTGTGGGATTCCAATTGCGCCTCAAACAATTGATGAAATGGTTGATCAAATTCTTCTCTTGCCAGAAGGGACAAGGTATCAATTGTTGGCTCCTGTTGTAAGAGGGAAGAAAGGAACTCATACAAAATTAATAGGTGGACTAGCTGCTGAGGGTTTCGCTAGAGTAAGAATCAATGGTGAGGTAAGAGAACTTGCTGATAGCATTGAATTAGATAAAAATCAAATTCATAATATTGAGGTAGTTGTTGATAGATTAATTGCAAGAGAAGGAATACAAGAAAGATTAAATGATTCTCTACAAACTTGTCTTAAAAGAGGTGATGGCTTAGCAATTGTAGAGGTTGTGCCAAAAAAAGGGGAAAATTTACCTACTAATTTGGTTAGAGAAAAACTTTACTCAGAAAATTATGCATGTCCTGTACATGGTTCTATTGTTGAGGAACTTTCTCCAAGACTTTTTTCATTTAATAGCCCATATGGGGCATGTCCAGACTGTCATGGTATTGGTTATTTAAAAAAATTTACTGCTGATAGGGTTATACCAGATCAAAGCTTACCTGTTTATGCTGCAATAGCTCCTTGGAGTGAAAAAGATAATACTTATTATTTCTCTTTACTTTATTCTGTAGGTCAAGCATATGGTTTTGAATTAAAAACTCCTTGGAAAGATTTAAGTGATTTGCAAAAAAATGTTCTACTTTTAGGATCAGATAAACCAATATTAATTCAAGCGGATAGTCGCTTTAAAACATCTAGTGGTTTTGAAAGACCTTTTGAGGGAATTTTACCAATATTAGAAAGGCAATTGAATGAAGCTAATGGAGAATCAGTTAAACAAAAATTGGAAAAGTACCAAGAGTTAGTCCCTTGTAAGACTTGTTCTGGAAAAAGATTAAGACCAGAGGCTTTGGCTGTTAAACTCGGCCCTTATAGTATTACTGACTTAACTTCTATAAGCGTTTCTGAAACCTTATTTCATATAGAGCGCATCATGGGATTAAGTAATATTCAGAAAGAAAATATATCTTTATCAGAAAAACAAAAGCAAATAGGTGAATTGGTTTTAAAAGAGATTCATTTGCGTTTGAAGTTTTTAATTAATGTTGGTTTAGAGTATTTAACTTTAGATAGACCAGCTATGACTTTGTCTGGTGGAGAAGCTCAGCGAATTAGATTAGCGACACAAATAGGTGCAGGTCTTACTGGCGTTTTATATGTATTAGATGAACCAAGTATCGGTTTACATCAGAGAGATAATGATAGATTATTAAAAACATTAAAAAGTTTGAGAGACCTTGGAAATACTTTAGTTGTTGTTGAACATGACGAGGATACTATGAAATCTGCAGATTATTTAGTAGATATTGGTCCAGGTGCAGGTGTATTTGGTGGCGAAATTATTGCGAAGGGTTCATATCAAGATGTTTTGAAATCAGAGAAGTCATTAACTGGGGCTTACCTCAGTGGAAGGATGTCGATACCCACTCCAAAAGAACGTAGATCATCTGTTAAAAAAAGTTTAATTTTAAATAATTGTTCTAAAAATAATTTAAAGAATGTTTCTGTAGAATTTCCTTTAGGAAGATTAGTTTCCGTAACAGGTGTTAGCGGTAGTGGGAAGAGTACTTTAATTAACGAATTACTACACCCTGCTTTGTGTCACTCTCTAGGACTAAAAGTTCCTTTTCCGCAAGGCGTTGAAGAGTTAAAGGGTATAAAGGCAATTGATAAAGTTATCGTTATTGATCAATCTCCAATAGGAAGGACTCCACGATCAAATCCTGCAACTTACACAGGTGCTTTTGATCCTATAAGACAAATTTTTACCGCTACAGTTGAAGCTAAAGCAAGGGGCTATCAAGCTGGCCAGTTTAGTTTTAATGTAAAAGGAGGAAGATGTGAAGCTTGTAAAGGACAGGGAGTTAATGTAATTGAAATGAATTTTTTACCTGATGTATATGTTCAATGTGAAGTATGTAAAGGCGCTCGGTTTAATAGGGAAACGCTCCAAGTTAAATACAAAGGTTTTAATATATCAGATGTTTTAGAGATGACTGTTGAACAAGCTGCAGAAATTTTTGCTGCAATACCTCAAGCTGCTGATAGATTATCTACATTAGTAGATGTTGGCTTAGGGTATGTCAAATTAGGTCAACCTGCCCCAACATTATCTGGTGGAGAGGCTCAAAGAGTTAAGTTAGCCACAGAATTATCTAAAAGGGCTACTGGAAAAACTTTATATTTGATTGATGAACCAACTACAGGTCTAAGTTTTTATGATGTTCATAAATTAATGGATGTTATACAACGTTTAGTAGATAAAGGCAATTCTGTAATTGTTATAGAACATAACTTAGATGTAATAAGATGTTCTGATTGGATTATTGATTTAGGACCTGATGGAGGAGATAAAGGAGGAGAAATTATTGTAGAAGGTATTCCCGAAGATGTAGCGAAACATCCCACAAGCTATACAGCAAAATATCTTAAAAAAGTTCTTAATTAAAAAATCTTTGTTGTATTTCTTTGTATTTTTAATTATTCGGGCAAAATGAAAGTCTTAATTAGAGTGGCGACTTATTAGTTCACAACTGATTTTTTTCAAAATATTTTAAAAAAAATATAAAAATCATAATGCTTTCTTAATATTTCCTTTTGAAATTCAGTTTATTTGTATTAAAGGCGGTTGACCGGAGGGTCTCTTGAATGAGGTTTAAATTTTTACATTTACATTTACATGGTCTTATACGCTCTAAAAATCTTGAATTAGGAAGGGATGCAGATACTGGCGGGCAAACACAATACGTTTTAGAGTTAGTTAAAAGTTTGGCTAATACTTCAGAAGTTGACCAAGTAGATTTAGTTACTCGTTTAATCAGCGATTCTAAAGTGGATGCTGACTATTCTCAAGAAGAGGAATTTGTAGAACCTGGAGTTAGAATTTTAAGATTTAAATTTGGACCTAATAAATATTTAAGAAAGGAATTGCTTTGGCCTTATTTAGATCATTTAACTAAAAATCTCATACATTACTATAAAAAAAATAAAAAGCCTAATTTTATTCATGCACATTATGCAGATGCTGGATATGTAGGAGTAAAATTAAGTAAAGCACTAAACGTTCCACTTATCTTTACTGGTCATTCTTTAGGAAGAGAAAAACTGAGAAAATTGCTTGATACTGGTTTAAAAACTAATCAAATAGAAAAGCTCTACTTCATAAGTAAAAGAATTGAAGCAGAAGAAAAAGCATTAAAGTCAGCAGATATTGTTGTTACAAGCACTAAACAAGAGTCGGTTTATCAATATTCTCAATATTCTTCTTTTTCCCCTCACAAAGCAAAAGTTATTCCTCCAGGTGTTGATCATAATAAGTTTCACCATATCCACTCGACAACAGAGACAGCCGAAATTGACAATATGATGAAACCTTTTTTAAAGGATTCTACTAAACCTCCATTATTGACAATTTCTAGAGCTGTAAGAAGAAAAAATATTCCTTCTTTGATTGAGGCATATGGAAGATCTGAAAAGCTAAAACGGAAAACTAATTTAATTTTAATTTTGGGTTGTCGAGATAGTACTTCTAAACTTGACCCACAACAAAAAGATGTATTTCAAAACATTTTTGAAACCATTGATAAATATAATTTGTATGGAAAGGTGGCTTATCCAAAAAAGCACCTCCCAAGTCAAATACCTTCTTTATATAGGTGGGCTGCTAGTAGAGGGGGTGTATTTGTAAATCCAGCTTTAACCGAGCCTTTTGGTTTAACTCTTCTTGAAGCGTCTTCATGTGGATTACCAATAATATCAACAAATGATGGAGGCCCAAAAGAAATTCAATCAAAATGTGAAAATGGACTTCTAGTTGATGTTACTGACCTTAATGAGTTAAAAGTTATTCTTGAAAAAGGAGTTTTTGATATTAACCAGTGGAAACTATGGAGTAGGAATGGAATAGAAGGTGTTAATAGGCACTTTAGTTGGAATACTCATGTGCGCAACTATTTATCAATACTTACAGAAGAGTTTTTAAGGTCAAATAGTGATTCTTCATCTGGTATTAAACAGAGTTGCTTAAAAGGAAGTTCTTCACTGATAAAACCCCATTGATCAAATACCTTAGGGTCAGTGTGAATAATTAATTGATTGTTATGTGTTTTCTTAAGTCTGAAGCCTTTTTTAGAAAGCTTTTTCATAAGGGAAGCTGTCTCTTCAAATCGTGAGGCCATCGCTTCAAGACTAGAGCAATCACTTGTTAGGCCATTATCTTTCCATGTAAAAAAACTCATAACAAATTCTTTATAGATTGATTTTTAAAACTATACCTAAAATCACTAGTAAAATGTTGATTTTCCAAAAATTTTCAACTATTTTTTGTTCTTTAACTCCTTTAAGTTCAAAATGGTGATGTAAAGGTGCCATTAAAAATATTCGTTTCCCATTGTTAAATAATTTTTTTGTAATTTTAAAAAACCCTACTTGAATCATTACTGATAACGATTCAATAATGAAGATTCCTGAAAAAATAATTAAGGTAAAAACGCTATTGGTTAATAACGCAATAGAACCCAGAATTGCACCAATACTTAAGGATCCTGTATCACCCATAAATATTTTTGCAGGATAACTATTGTATTTGAGAAATCCTAAACATATTCCAGACATTGAATAACATAAAATACTAAAAATAATTAAATCCTGTTGCTCTTTAAGTAATATTTCTGTTCCCAATCCATAAAAAACAATTCCACTACATCCAGTTGCTAACCCATCTAATCCATCAGACAAATTCACTGAATTACTCATGCCAACTAATAATAAAAAAGAAATAGGCAATATGAAAATATTCAAATTTATACTCCACGAATCAGATAATGAAATTAATGGATTTATTAAATCATTTTTATAGGCTAAAAATATAAAAATTATTGAGATAATGCTTTGCAAAATAAATTTTTCTTTTGATTTCAAGCCAGTATTTTCTCTGTTTTTAATGCCCAAATAGTCATCTAAAAACCCTATAATGAAAAACCCAAAAACGGCGATTAATAACAAGAATAATCTAGGAGAATTTAAATTTATATTGATTATTAAAAGGAAAATTAAAAAAGGGATTATCATAAATAACCCTCCCATTGTTGGGGTATCACTTTTCTTAGAGTGATTAGAAGGTCCGTCCTTCCTAATGTTTTGAAATAAATTTAATCTTTTGATTATTTTTATACCATTCTTTGTTGCGATCAAAGAAACAAAAAAAAATAATGTGTAAACTCCTATAAAAATAAAATTATTAAAAAAATAGCAAGTAACAACTAATGCAAAACTATTTAGTATTAATAATGATTTAAAATTAAATTTTTTAATCTTCCCAATCATCTTCTGAAGAATCTTCTTCAGTCTTATAATCTTCTTTTTCTCCCATAAGTGCTGATAATTCTTCTTCTTCTATTGTACTGATCTCTTGAGAATCACCCTCTTTCTCAGCAATAAGCCTTCCCGTATTCTCAAGCCAAGATAATAAATCCGGTTCATCTCTAAGGGGTAAAACAGGAGCTGGTTCATCTCTGTGGTAGCAAGTTAAAGCAGGGTTAACTTCAGAAATATCGTCTAATCTAAGTTTTAGTTTATTTGAGTCCATTAAAGATTATGTTCTATATATAAGATAATACATAATGATGCACACGAAAACTTTGTTTGATAAAGGAAATCTAAAATACTTTTTTATATGGCTAATTTCATTGTTGCTGTCTGGATTATTAAAACTTCTTGGATATTTGAATCCCAATGTTTTATTAATTAATAACTTTCTTATCTTATTACTAGTTTTTGGCCCGGCTCTTATAGTTACAATAGTATTAGTTTTTAATAAGTTTTCAAATTCTTAACTACGTTAAAATTTAAATTTATGGAGCAAATTTAAATGCAGCAGGTAAAAAAAGTTGTACTAGCTTATTCTGGTGGCGTTGATACGAGCGTTTGTATTCCATATTTAAAAAATGAATATGGTATTGCAGATGTTGTTACTTTTGTGGCAGATCTTGGACAAGGTGAGGATTTAGAATTTATTCGCCAAAAATCCCTTAATTCTGGTGCATCTAAATCAATCGTAGGTAATTTAGTTAATAGTTTTGTTGAGAGATTTGCTTTTCCAGCTATTAGAGCAAATGCATTATATCTAGATAAATATCCTTTATCTACAGCTCTTGCTAGGCCTTTAATCGCAGAAAATCTTGTAAATATTGCGCGAGAAATTGGAGCGGATGCAGTAGCTCATGGATGTACTGGTAAAGGTAATGATCAAGTTCGATTTGATTTGGCAATTAATGCTTTAGGCCCTGATTTAACAATAATTACTCCTGCAAGAGAGTGGAATATGAGTAGGGAAGAGGCGATAGTATATGGAGAAAAATTTGGTATTCCTGCACCTGTATCAAAAAAATCACCTTATTCAATAGATGTAAATCTTCTTGGTAGAAGTATTGAAGCGGGTGTATTAGAAGATCCAATGCAAGAACCACCTGAGGATATTTTTACTATGACATCGTCTATTAACAATTCACCTGATTCTCCTCAAGACATAGAAATTGTTTTTAAAAATGGGTTTCCAATTGGAATAAATGATGAATTTTTAACTCCAGTGGAGATTATTCAAAAAACTAATGACCTTGCAGGGGAACATGGTTTTGGACGAATAGATATGATAGAGGATCGAGTAGTAGGAATTAAAAGTAGAGAGATATACGAAACTCCAGGTCTACTTCTTTTAATCAAAGCTCATAAAGAATTAGAGAGCATAACATTAAACCCAGACGTATACGATTTTAAAGGGATAGTAGAAAAAAAATGGGCTCAATTAATTTATCAAGGTTTTTGGTTTGGTCCTCTTAAGGATAGTTTAGATGCTTTTATTTCTTCGACTCAAACTTCAGTTAGTGGAAGAGTAAAGATTAGACTTCATAAGGGGAACGCAATTATTATTGGAAGAAACTCAGAAAGTAATTCACTTTATAGGGAAGATCTTGCAACTTACAGTCAAAATGATGATTTTAATCATTCTTTAGCAAAGGGTTTTATTTATATGTGGGGTATGTCTAATAAAATATGGGCAGAGTTAAATTCAACAAAAACTGATTAAAAATTAAGATTCTGAACTTTTCTTGATTTCAGTATCTTCTTTTTTTGAAGTTGAATCTCCAGGAATTGTTTCTGGTTTACTTTCTTTAGATTCCTCATTGACCTCTGGATTAATTTTGTTTTCTGGTTGAGGAGTACTCTTGTTCGAAGATTTTGGGGTTGGTAGAGGCCCTTCTTGTTTGACGGTCATGTATCTAATAACATCTTCACCAAGTCTCATTGCTTTTTCAATTTTAAAAATATGCTGACCATCACCTTGATGACTCAATTGAACGTAAACACCTTCTCTATGCTTTGCTATTTGATAGGCTAGTCTTCTTTTACCCCTCATTTGACTATCTAAGATGGTGCCGCCAAATTCTTCTAAAAGTTTATTGTATTTATTAATGTGGTTAGTTACTTCATCTTCCGCAATATCAGGGCGGAGGATGTACATAGTTTCGTAATAAGATTGTTGATTGTTCATAGTTTCAGACAAGGTCTTTGGCTCATGAATTTAAGTGATGAGCGTCTGTTCATTATTCACCATACATTATGATGGGTAATTTCTTAAAAATTACCATCATTTTTTTTAAGATAATTTTTTAGAGCGTCATCCATTATATGAAAAGGTACTTCTAAACCATCAGTCCAAAAGGATAATGATTTCATTCCTTGAGCAATAAGCATTTGCAAACCATCGATAGTCATGCAACCTTTATTAGCGCTGAATTTCAATAAATCAGTTGGTGCAGGATTATAAATTAAATCATAAACAATTGTTTTCTCATTAAGGGATCTCCAAAAAATTTCTCCATATGGCAGTTCATTTGTTTCACTTGTAGTTTTTTTCATTCCTACTGGTGTGGTATTAACAATTAAATCTGCTTCCTTAATAAAATTCTGAGCCTGATCGTCATTATTTAATAGACCCTGAATTTTAATTTGATTTTCAAAATTATTTATTAACCCATCTAATGATTTTTTGTTTCGTGATACTACTGAAATTGTTGAAAAATTCAAATTTATTAATCCCTGTATAACTGATCTCGCCGCTCCACCAGAGCCGAGTACAATCGATTGTTTATTTTTTAAATTTAAGTTTTTCAATGGATAAATAAATCCTTCTACATCTGTATTAGTTGCACTCCATTCCCGCATAGAATTTAATTTCAGAGTATTAATCGCTTTTAGCTGGTTAGCAATAGGTGAAATTTCACTACAAAGGTCAAATACTTTTTCCTTAAAAGGAATTGTTATGTTTAATCCTTTGCAATTAATTGTTTTCAAAGAATTTAGAAGTAATTTTAAATCTTCATTTCTACAAGGTATTGCGATATAAATTAAATCTAATCCTAAATATTTAAGGGCAGCATTTTGTATTATTGGGGATAAAGAATGGCTAATTGGATTGCCGATTAATGCAATAAAAGATGTCTTACTTGTAATCATGTTTAGAAAATTCTTTTAAAAAAATTACGATCTGTTCGGGAACCACACCCCGTCTTTGAGTAACAATAATGACGTCAATGACCGATTATGGAGAATATCAAATAATAAGAATTTACCCATGGGTAAGGTTGTAGGAATCGATTTAGGAACAACTAATAGTTGTGTCGCTGTAATGGAAGGTGGTAAACCTACTGTAATAGCAAATGCGGAGGGTTTCAGAACTACTCCATCAGTTGTTGCATATACCAAAAATCAAGACCAGCTTGTTGGACAAATCGCTAAAAGACAAGCAGTAATGAACCCTGAAAACACTTTCTATTCTGCAAAGCGTTTTGTTGGTAGAAGAGTTGATGAAGTTAATGAAGAATCTAAAGAAGTTAGTTATTCTGTTGAAAAATCTGGTTCTAGTGTCAAATTGAAATGTCCTATTCTTGATAAGCAGTTTTCTCCTGAAGAAGTAAGTTCTCAAGTTTTAAGAAAGTTAGCAGATGACGCGGGTAAATATCTTGGTGAAAAAGTCACACAGGCTGTAATTACAGTTCCTGCTTATTTTAATGATTCTCAAAGGCAAGCTACAAAAGATGCAGGAAAGATTGCAGGTTTAGAAGTTTTAAGGATTGTTAATGAGCCAACTGCAGGAGGAGAAATTGATTTTGATGATAGTTATTCTGGAAATCCCTTAGTGAACGTAATGGCTTT
>NZ_CVSX01000022.1 GCF_001180305.1 Prochlorococcus marinus | reverse complement strand
TAAAACATTACTTTCAGGTTCTTCTTTTTTATGAGAGGATAAAGATTTAGAGCTCATATTGTGATTGAGTTGCCTTCCGCAATAGATATTAAAGATCTAATAAATGAATTGAAAATTTTAAGTTGGGAGGCGTCCGACATACTACTCTATTATGCCAAAATACTGAAAAATTCAGATAATAAGGATAAAATCATTAGAAATCACAATCTTAATGATCCCGTTACAATAGCAGATCTAAAAGTAAACGAGATCATTATAAAAAAAATCAAAGAAAAATATATAAATGTTAACTGGGAAATCTTAAGTGAAGAAAATTCTAAGTCAGATTCTTATAGATTTAATAAAAATACTGATTGGACTTGGGTTCTTGATCCCCTCGACGGGACAAAGGATTTTATTCAAGGGACGAAAAATTATGCTATGCACCTAGCTTTAAATTACAAGCAAAGACCATATTTAGGGATTGTATTGATCCCAGAAAAAGATGAGTTATGGATTTGTAATGGAGAGAAGGTGTGGTGTGAGAGAAGAGACAAAAGTAAAATAAAGCCTTCTTTGCAAAGAAATCTAAGCCTTCAAGATATGGTAATAGTAACAAGTAAAAATCATAGAAATAAAATTCTCAAAAATCTTATTAACAAAATCAGCTTCAAGAACGTAGTTGTTATGGGAAGTATTGGTTGTAAAATTGCTTCTATCTTGAGGGGGGAAAGCGATATTTATATATGTTTGAGCGTTCCCGGTAAAAGTTCCCCAAAAGACTGGGATTTTGCAGCGCCAGAAGCAGCATTGAGAGCTGCTGGAGGTGCTATAACGTCTTTGAATAATGAAGAGCTAATTTATGGCAAACCTAATTTTGAACAAGGCGGTATAATAGTCGCTTCAAGTAATTTTAAAAACCATCAGAACTTATGCTTAGAAATAAAGAAAATAATATAGAAGATAAAGTTATGAGTAAATTTCTTAGATTAATTCGGAACAGG
>NZ_CVSX01000021.1 GCF_001180305.1 Prochlorococcus marinus | reverse complement strand
AAATATGATCAACTCTTTTTTCTTCATCAGGAGTTACTATTCTTTCTAGTTCTATCACTTCTGTGAAGGGAGTTGATTTAAGTTCGTTAGTAGGTTTTGCCATTTTTTTTGTCGAGATGTGAAAGCTTTTGGCCTGATTCTGCGTAATTTCTCGTATTGCATAACAAGATATCTTGAAGAAATTAGAGATGAATATTTTTAAATAACTCCAGGAACGATTTGTCCAGTTGTTATGTATGCTCCCACTAGAGCAATTAGACCGACGAGAGCAAATCTTCCATTTAAATTCTCTGCTCTTATTTTTTGAGGATCAATATTTCTTGATTGATTTTTATTTTCCATTTAAAAAACTCCTGGGATAAGCTGACCTGTTGTTAAATATGTTCCCACTAAGATCATGAAAGCCATCATTGCTGGTCTTCCAATGGCTCTGTTGAGAATATCCTTATTTGAATCCATTGTTAATTAAAGAACTTGTTTCTAAATATTACTTAATGTAAACAGCTGTCGAGATGTGGTTGTATCAAATGATTCATCTAATACAGAAATGCGGTAAAAATGTAGCAAGTTTTAGTTATTAAAACTATTGAGTGACGTTTTTGAGATTTTTAAGTTTAACTTTATAGCTTTGTAAAAATGGCATGTTGATTAGTCAACCAAAATAATAGAAAAATAAAGAATGATAATAATGCTCCAGAAAGGATTGCTATAAAGAAGAATTCTGTTGTTAATTCTGCATCAAAAAAATACAAATACATTTATATCTACTCAGTGAATATGTTCTGCCTCATTATGGTTTTGATGATTGTGACCATGAGCAATACCTAATTCATGCATCCTTGCATGTTCTTTAATGGTGTCTCTTAACTTATAAGATGATGGTCCAACTGTTGTATAAATCCCATATCCAATTGAACCAAATAGTAAAATTCCAACACTACTCAAAAGCAGAAATAAAGTTGGATCTTTGATTGTTCCTAGCATTTTCAATAAATTAATTACTACATAACCCTAAATATCTTGAAAGATTTATTCAAGTTCAAAATTTATAAAATAAAGCAGAAAAAAGCATTCTTAAATATAAAGATTAAATGGCCAGATTGTATATAAAACAATGAAAATGAAAATTTTTAATCACAAAAATAATAATTATTAAATATTTGCCAAAGTAAAAAAATAACACTTTAAGGTTATTATCTTTTGAAATAGATTGATATAAAAGGATTTTATTTTTTAAATTTAATCGCACGAAATTTACCGTGACTTGTATTATTTGATATTGATTAAAATTAGACCTCTCAACTAGTTTGAATTTAATTAAATGGTATTAGCATATGGAAGTTTTGCTTTTTGCACTTTTTTTTATTAGTGCTCTTATTTTCTTCATTTCAGGAAAGGATGATTTTGGAAGAACTAAAAATAAATTAATTATTCAGGAAAAGGAAAAGGTTAAAAAAGAGGAAAATATCGAACCCTCTTTAGAAGTCAAAAAAGAAGCATAATAAAAGCAAATTAATCAAGTTATTTATGATTTATGGGTTTGCCTATTTAATTATGGTTCTTGCTATTAGTGCAGGTTGGATTATTCTTGCAGTCTTAAAAAAACCTGATTTTATTGAAAAACCACTTAATGAAGTGAAGAATAAAATAAGGCCTTTTCTAAATCCAAAAGATGATCAATGAAATCATTTCATCGACCTACTTCATATGAGGAACTAGGTCGCTAAGGGGGGCACTTAGTTTATGTATTTAGTATGTAGGAGTATGTATTTTGTACAACATTGAGACTCAAACCCATTTGCACCACTCTTCTATAGCCTAATTATAGTAAGGGAATATTGATAAATCTCATTTCATAGATCGAGTGCTTTGGGAGCACTAGGTCGCAGGTTCGAATCCTTTCGCCCCAACTCTTTAAAACCAAGTCACACTAGAGAGTTTCCCAGACTCTTTTTTTTATTGCCTACTATAAGAAATATAAGCCTTAGCAATTATACAGCGATTATTTGCTATACCTTGCATAACTTTGCCCCCTTAATCGTTTTTAATCAATACTATTTAGTAATGAAAAAAAGGTAATTCCTCTGCTTGTTTTGGAGAATATTCACATATACCAAACTGCATACATTCCATTTGGTCATCGCTTAATTTTCTTTCAAATGAAATCGCATTAATAAAAGAATTAAAAGCATTTTGGAACTTATTTTTAATAGGATTTCCGCAAGTCATAATTAACCTCCTTTGATCTAGTAGTTATCTAGTATCACTTTTTTTTAAAATCAAGAGTGCAAATACTTAAGGGAAAATATCAATTAATTGGTTTTTAATATTTCACTATTTTCATAAAGAGTATTTTTGCTCTATGAAATTTAAATCATTACATCTAATTTAGTTCCACTGATTGAGGTTTAACTTCATGAGTACTTACAAAACGAAATACTTCAAAAATACAAAGAAGATCAATAACACACTTTGGTTAGACAAATTAATTAATCAACTCGAGAGAAAAGCAAAAGGAGTCTAATTATGAATACGTTCAGAAATAAACAATTCAAAAACGAATTAGATCCTAAGTATGCGTTTTATGATTGTCTGCGTAGTTGCGAACTTAAAAGTTCTTCTGAAAAAACTTTAGAAGAATGTGTAGACAGTTGTGATTGGGAACCCTCTTCAAATGATTTAGATTCCCAAAAATAAGAATTTAAACTCTATTAAAAAATGATTTTTTCCTTGTAGAGTTTTTTTACAAATTTAAGGAGGATAATTTTATGAGCAACCTGGCTATTGAGTTACTTGTTTTAACTGTGATTTAAATAAATTTTGGAGCAATTGTCACCGCTAATATTTATTCAAAATCATAAGAAGAATATAAACACAATAGATTATTTTGCAGAAAATCTTTTAGTAACTCTTACTAAATTATTTGATAAAAATTTCTCCCTTGAAGCACTAGGTTTCAGCTCAGCGATAATTTGCATATCTATGCAATACATTGCTGTAGATATTAGTGATATTAAGACTCAACTAAATCATAGTATTTTCAACTCATAAACTATGCCTCACTTGTTTCTTGTGAGCACTGTCGCAAATTTCGTACTGGGTTCTTTGGCAACACTAAGTCGCAGGTTCGAATCCTATCGCCCTGATCAGTTATAGAAGTAAGTCTCAGCTAATAATATTTTTCACTCAAAAAGTCTTTCCCTCAAAATTCCCTCAAATGAGTTTTTATTTGTTCTTTTCTTCTGAATAACCTCTTTCTCTTCCGTATTCTATTGATCCAACAGTATCTCCAGAATTTCTAGTTCCCTTCCCTGTTACATTGCCTGCGATAGGATCAATTAATGACTTATTTGTTGGCCAAACTGCCCAAATAAAAGCTGCTAGCCAAGGGACTCCTGCTGCTATTGCAAAAGTATTGATGCCTAAAATAACCCACTTATAGGTATGTCTTCTGTAGAAAGC
>NZ_CVSX01000020.1 GCF_001180305.1 Prochlorococcus marinus | reverse complement strand
AAATTTATTCAAAAAACTAGTCCATGTCTAGTAGTTGTTGATACCATTTTTATAGTTGCACCTTAAAAAAATATTTGTTAAATTTAAAAATTATTTTTTTGAATTTTATAATATCAAGTTTTTAGGACATTTTAAAGGTTTAATTCCATTCCATGATACGTGATCTTTGTGGAATTCAAAAGAACATGGAATAGTTATCATTCCTGCACTTAAAGATTCTCTAAAAAGATTGCCGTACAAGGGATCTGCTACATCACCAGGCGCAAAATAACAAGCGTCTTTTCTTGTAATACAAAGTACCAAAACACTTTTACTTTCAGGAATTAATTCCTTTAATTCCATGAGGTGTTTTTGACCTCTTTTCGTTACTGTATCTGGGAACAGAGCTACATTTTCTTTAATCCATGTTGTATTTTTAACTTCTAGGTAAATGTTACGT
>NZ_CVSX01000019.1 GCF_001180305.1 Prochlorococcus marinus | reverse complement strand
CATGTATCTATGACTAGGTGTTGGTAATAATTGATTATCAGAACCAATAACAAATATGATTGGAACTAAAACCAATATTCCTATCAGAAACAATAAACCATTTCTAGTTTTATTTTTTGAACTTTTCAATTGAATCAAAATACAAGAAATAAGAAACAATGTAGAGAAAATTAATGAAAGTCCTCCCAATCCAAAAACAAAACTGATACTTGTACGTTCTAGTCCCAAAGAAGTCAATAAAGAAACTATTGTGT
>NZ_CVSX01000018.1 GCF_001180305.1 Prochlorococcus marinus | reverse complement strand
CTTATGGGATGGATGCCATGTCCAGTAGAGTTATGTGTTTGGCCTTCTTTATGGATGTTTTCTCGAGCAAAAGATTCAAATTATAAACCAAATATTAGTGAAGCAGAATTTGATTTTAATCTCGGTTACTTAATAACTGTTGTTACTGCTATTTTCTTCCTTACCCTTGGAGCTCTAACAATGTATGGTACCGGTGATGGAA
>NZ_CVSX01000017.1 GCF_001180305.1 Prochlorococcus marinus | reverse complement strand
CTTTTAGCTGAACATGAAAAGTATAGAGGCGCCATTAATGCAATGAAGAAAGATATTGCATATACGCCTTTAGAGCTTAAAAAAAACTTGAGGAAGACAATATTATTCTATAAATGAAACTCAAATAGCATTTATCATAATTTTAATTTTTAAAATAAGTGAATAGCTATTTAAAAAAAACTAACCTAGTGAATCTAAATCTCTTCTATAGTGAACTGTATTTCCGTCATCTTGTGGAACCTTTTGTTCTCTCATTAAATCTGCAATAGTTGGAAAATCTTTTGCATTATCAAGATCTCTTGCATTTTTATCTTGGATTGCGAATGGTGATTTTTTAAAATTCATAATTAATTAAAGTCAAAATTTTTGTTGGATTCTGATTACAGATCCTGGGTTTTCATGTACGTAAGAGTTGAATTCTCTCGCAAGCATTAGGCAATCGTATGCATCACGTGCATAGAAGCCAACTTCATGTGTATTATTTGATGAATCTTTGTAACTCAACAAATATTTATTACAAGATCTGATAGGTGTGGAAGGCATTTAATTTATTTCTTTTAC
>NZ_CVSX01000016.1 GCF_001180305.1 Prochlorococcus marinus | reverse complement strand
CTTGTAAGCTCACGGTTTCATGTTCTATTTCACTCCCCTCCCGGGGTTCTTTTCACCTTTCCCTCGCGGTACTGTTTCACTATCGGTCACACAGTAGTACTTAGCCTTACGAGGTGGTCCTCGCAGATTCACACGGAATTCCACGTGCTCCGTGCTACTCGGGATACAGCTAGGTCAACTTATCTTTCGATTACGGGGCTTTCACCCTCTGTGGCACGCCATTCAAACGTTTCTTCTAGACTTATTGATCCATATTGCTGTCCCACAACCCC
>NZ_CVSX01000015.1 GCF_001180305.1 Prochlorococcus marinus | reverse complement strand
TTTATTGGAATAATACAGTGTTATATTTATATCTTTTTAAAAGCAAACTCTTGGTCCATTTTTGCATCTACTTTAATTTGTTTGGCTTCAGGATATTTAATTACTGGTGGACTACACCTTGATGGTTTAATGGATACTTTCGATGGTATTTTTGCGGGCAAAAAGAAACGTTTAAAAGCAATGAAAGACAGCAAAGTTGGCTCCTTTGGAGTTCAATCTTTAGTTTTTATCACTCTAATTCAGATTGCTTGCATACTCAAAATTCAAAACCAAATAATAATTGTTTTACCAATATGCTTATTTTGGGGAAGATTTTCAAATTTATTTTTTATAGAAAAGTTTAAATATATAAGTTATAAGAAAAAATCTATTAGTCATAAACAGTTTTGGAATGGATTTAAAAAAGAATCTTTGATTTCCATTATTTTTCTATTAATTTTCATCGTTTACCAATTAGTTTCAATCACATCACAGGCAATATTAATTAAATTCTTATTTCTTATTTTAATTGGCATTAGTTTAAGTTATACCATTCCAAACATTCTCGGGAATAAAATTGGGGGTTTCAATGGAGATGCCTGCGGTGCGAGTATTGTCCTAGTCGAAACTGCAATGTTATTTATGCATGCAATTTTTTTGTAGGAAGTTCTAAATAGAAAATATTTTTCTTCTTAAGTTTTTTTAATTCCTCTTCTTCATGCGTTGATACCTTTTCAAGTAAATTCAGATCTCCCCCGATTTGTTTTGCTAATTTCCTAGCTAGAAAAAGTCCAACACCAGTGCCGTCTTTCCCCCTAGAAGCAGTTCCTCTGAAACCTTTTTGAAAAATTTTCTCATTTTCATTTTTTAAAATTCTTTTTCCATTATCAAATACATAAAGACCCTTACTCGTAATAGCTATTCCGATCTCAGCATCTTTTTGAGCGTATTTAAAAGCATTTTCTAATAAGTTGGCAACAATTTCAGCAATTACAACATATTTTGCTTCTACTGGAACTAAAGTCCAATCTGGCCAAAAGGAAGGTTGAGACCAATTTCTATTCTCTAATTTCGCATTAGCTTTACCTCTTTCTAAAATTGGCATCAGTAAACTTTGCACAGTTATTACTTTCTGATTATCTAAATTTGGTGGCAATAATAGTCTTTCTTCTCCTATCTCTAAAGGAAGTTGAATAGGCAAATTTATTCGTTCAAAAGAGTCCATATATTGATTAATTTGTTTTTGCTCTATCATCATACTTTCAACAATTTCAATTGAGTCGTTATCTGAACCAAGTCTTTTTATTAGTAATTTTGCATATGTTCTTAAAGCAGCCAATGGGTTTCTCAATTGATGAATTACGACATTAACCTGATTTTTTAAATAATTTATTTCTTCATTTTTATTTTGACGCTCTAATTCTATTGAGACACATTTCGCTAAGGATATTGAAAGCGCTTTTAATCTTGAGTCAAGAGAAAGTGGCCAACTACCTCCTTCCAATTCAGTTTCTACTCTAAGAACACCAAGAAGAATATCATTTTCTTGAAGAGGGTACCACCTTCTATTTGGAGAAGAAACTTTTAGCGAAGGATCATCTTCTATTGATACAAGAATTCTGTCAACTTGTGGCCATTGACCAACCATTTCGAAAGTGGCTTTAGTTCCTTGTTTGGCTGAAGCAAGATACATAACTAAATGAGTTACTCCCATAGAGCAACCAAAACTCTCTAACTGTTTTAAAATTAATTCTTCAAATTTTTTAGAGAGATTCATAATTTAAGGAAATTTTGAATAATTTTTTAGAGAAAAATTTAAAAGGCTTGTAAAATATGAAAAAAGTATTAAGATATAAGGAGGTCTGACTTTTGCCAGTCTCAAATATGAATATATGTATTCATATTTTAAGCTACATCAGAGGTTGATGGGTCCTCTATGTAATTGCAGTGAATGCAAGTTCACATATATAAGATTAGTAGAAATTTATAAGACTAATCTCATTAACAATTTCTGGAGTACCAATCAATGTCAAAAAAAAGAAAAAGAATCAGCAGAAGAAGATTGGCTGGTCAAAGAGTAATGGCACATGTTCCTATATATCATATCGAAACAGGGAAACATAAACCAGTAACTGC
>NZ_CVSX01000014.1 GCF_001180305.1 Prochlorococcus marinus | reverse complement strand
ATAAACCAATCTTAAATCTCAAAAACAATAAAGGAGAATCTTACAGGAAAATTATTGAAATACTTTTTTCGCATAAGGAATGGCCAGTTTTACATTATGGAGAAACTGAAAAGATAGCAATAATTAATATTGCTAAAAACCTAAATTTTAGTTTTGAAGAAATTGATTCACTTTCCTCAAGATTCATAGACTTACATATCTTAATACGAAAGTCTTGGATATTACCCCTAAAAAACTATGGCTTAAAAACTGTTTCTAATTGGCTTGGATTTGAATGGATGCAGAAAAATGTGAGTGGATCGAAAGCCCTTTATTGGTGGATTCAATATCAAATTACAGAAAACGAAATATTTTTAAAAAAAATTATCCAATATAACAAAGATGATTGTTTGGCTACTCTACAAATTGCAGAATATTTAATCAAAGATCAATTAAAGAAAAATTGATCCTACAGATTTATTTATAATAATCTTTCCAATAATTTCTGAAAAAAAATAAGCTCCTTCTTCTAAATATTTTCTTTTTATCATTGCTAAGCCAATTATTTGAGAATCTGATTTAAAAATTTTAGTAATTTTGCCTACAGAAATATCTTTAGCAGAATTTAAATATAATTTTTTGTCTTCAACATCTAAATTGAAATTAGATTCACATGATTTCCAAATTCTTATTTCCTGTTTTAAAGACGAGACATTTTTTATTTTTGACATTGTTTCTTGTCCTAAATAACAACCTTTATTAAAATCTATAAGATCTTTTAATCCGAGCTCAAGAGGATTATTTTTTCCGTTTATTTCCATTTCTAAAGAGGGTATTGCCTGATTAATCTTCCAGAGTTTTAAATCATTAGGATTCGGTAAATTTAGTTTATTTTTATACATTTCAAATTCTTTATCTTCTGTTTTGAAGAAAATAGGCAGGTATGTTCTCCATGAACTAGATTCATCAATTTCCTGAATTCTATTTATCAAGAATGGTTCACTCAAAAGTACATCATCCGCTGGAAAAATAATTTGATTAAAGTAATTAATTATTTCATTAGTGTTACCTGCCAAGATAATTACTTCTAGATTTCTTTCTGAAACAAAAATTTCAATTAATGCCCTTAAAACTCCATTTGGAGTTAGCAAACAAGTTTTGATAACTTTATTTTCTGAATTTAAAATATTACTCGTTGTTATTCCATTCAAAAATTTCCT
>NZ_CVSX01000013.1 GCF_001180305.1 Prochlorococcus marinus | reverse complement strand
ACCCCAAGAAAAGTATCAAAAAGCTTCGCAATTAGCTTTAGAATTAGTCAAAGCCAAAGAATTAAGTAAAGACGGGATTGATCCAGAAGGGGATTATGAAGTTGATGAAAAGCAGAGGAGTTGTATATTAACTGATCAGGGTTTTGCTAAATGTGAAGCTTATTTGGCAGTAAGTGATTTATATAATCCTCAAGATCCTTGGGCGCATTATATAACCAATGCTTTAAAAGCCAAAGAATTATTTATTAGAGACGTCAACTACATTATTAAGAATGATGAGGCTGTGATAGTA
>NZ_CVSX01000012.1 GCF_001180305.1 Prochlorococcus marinus | reverse complement strand
TTCCAAAGAAATTTGCGGGGCAATGGCGATTAGTGTTAGGGAAAAATTAGGGGCAGATTGGGCAATAGCAATCAGTGGAATAGCTGGACCAAAAGGAGGAAGTAAAGAAAAACCTATTGGACTTGTCTATATTTCTATTTCAGGACCGGATAATCATATATCAAACATAAAAAAACTTTTTAATTCAACCCGCAATAGAA
>NZ_CVSX01000011.1 GCF_001180305.1 Prochlorococcus marinus | reverse complement strand
CCCCCTCCTGAGGGCAGATTCTCACGCGTTACTCACCCGTCCGCCACTAACCCGAAGGTTCGTTCGACTTGCATGTGTTAAGCACGCCGCCAGCGTTCATCCTGAGCCAGGATCAAACTCTCCGTTGTGTTCAAATCCTTTTGTAGATAAATCTACTCAAATTGAATTGCTTTATCCAAATAACAAATTCAGTTTTTGTATTTAGCTTCAGCCTCCTTAAAATTTAAGGATTACTTTGAGTGCACTATAAAAATATTTCTAAAGTGACTTTCCAAGATCTCAGATCCGTTTGCATCAAAGCTAAAAGTTAGCAATTGATGACAATTTATATATATTCTTGACGGGACCTCACACCTTTATTGCATTTACATCTTGAAAAAACTAAAAGAATTCAGTTAATCTCGACGCAATAAAAGCATCAGTTCCTAAGTTTTTAAATTTTCTAGGTGCAAGATCAACTTAATAAAGTAGACCATCTATAGAAGGAGAAACCCCTTCCACTGGATGAAATCTAAAGATGAACTTCAAATTTCAAAAAACTTCTTTTGTACCCAAATTAAAAATTTGGATAGAATTAGAAGTAGTGCAAAAATTTAATTTTTTGCCCAGAAGAAAATACTAAACCATTCGACCGTAATTATGCAACCATTAATACATAATTTTTTTATTAATTTTATTTTTGTCCAATATTGAGTTCACGAACTAGGCTTTAAATAGTGGGATTTTAATAAAATGGCAGAAAGATTTAGTCAAAAAAATTTAAGAGTAAGACCAAGTTCCGATGAGGAAAAAATTGTAACAAATGCAAAAAATCATTTTGAGAAGACTTTAGTTGAAATATCAGGCGAGCTGGTAGGTAGCGTTGCAGCACTAGAACATCCAACCAAAAATAAGAAATTAAATTATGGGGAAATATTTTTAAGAGACAATGTTCCAGTAATGATTTACCTCATTACCCAAAAAAGATATGAAATTGTCAAAAAGTTCCTAACAGTATGTCTTGAGTTGCAAAGCACTAATTATCAGACTCGTGGTGTATTCCCGACAAGTTTCATTGAAGAAAACGGAAAGCTCATCGGAGACTATGGACAGAGGTCAATAGGAAGGATTACTTCAGCTGATGCAAGTTTATGGTGGCCAATTTTATGTTGGTATTATGTCAACAAAAGTGGTGATTATGCTTTCGGAAAAAGTCAAAGTGTTCAAAGAGGTATTCAACTTTTACTAGATTTAGTTCTTCACCCAACATTTGAGGGTACGCCTGTACTTTTTGTTCCAGATTGCTCATTTATGATTGATAGACCTATGGATGTATGGGGAGCACCTTTAGAGGTTGAAGTTTTACTGCATGGATGTTTAAAAAGTTGTATAAAATTAATGGAATTAAGTAGAGCAGATCATGTAAGTAGACTTTTAGATCAAAGACTTATTCTTACTAATCAATGGGTTAAGGATTTAGGAAGTTTTCTCTTAAAGCATTATTGGGTTACTAGTCAAACGATGCAAATTTTAAGAAGAAGACCTACTGAGCAGTATGGAGATGATCAACATTTCAATGAATTTAACGTTCAACCTCAAGTAGTTCCCTCATGGCTTCAAGATTGGTTAGAGAATAGGGGAGGATATTTAATTGGAAATATTAGAACAGGGAGACCTGACTTTAGATTTTATAGTTTAGGTAATTCTTTAGCTTGTATGTTCGGAGTGCTCCCTCCTGCAGAACAAAGAGCTCTATTTAGATTAGTGTTGCATAACAGACAGCATTTGATTGCTCAAATGCCTATGCGAATTTGTCATCCTCATATGGATGTGGAAGAATGGCAAAATAAGACTGGATCGGATCCAAAAAATTGGCCTTGGAGTTATCACAATGGAGGACATTGGCCTAGTTTACTTTGGTTTTTTGGTGCAGCAGTTCTTTTACATCAAAAAAATTATGATTCTGATGATGTAATTCTTATGGAAGAAATGAAATCTTTAATAGAGGAATCATATTGGTGTCAACTCAATCAATTACCAAAGCAAGAATGGGCAGAGTATTTTGATGGACCAACTGGTACTTGGGTTGGTCAACAATCAAGAACTTACCAAACTTGGACAATAGTTGGATTTTTGTTAATGAATCACTTCTTAAGAAAAGAGGATAACGATATAGATATGTTTGAGATGTAAAAATTTAAAATAAACCTAGAGTTAGTGATTTATCAATAGGTAAACATGCGCCAATACCAAGATATATCGTTAGAAAAGTTCCGAACAAGAAAACAGACATTGCTATTGGTCTTCTAAAAGGATTAGAGAATTTATTAACATTTTCAATGAAAGGTAAAATCATTAATCCTAGAGGAATTAAGGTTTGAAGAGCAATTCCTAAAAGTTTATTAGGAACAACCCTGAGTATTTGAAAGACTGGATAAAGATACCATTCAGGAAGAATTTCCAAAGGGGTGGCAAATGGATTTGCTTTGTCTCCTAACATTGCAGGATCAAGAACTGCTAGTCCAACTACACAAGCAATAGTGCCTAAAATAACTACTGGGAAAATATATAATAAGTCATTTGGCCATGCTGGTTCACCATAATAGTTATGACCCATCCCTTTAGCTAATTTTGCTCTTAATTTTGGATCTGATAAATCTGGTTTTTTTAATGTAGACATTTGGAACTCTAAATTTAATGTAATTGTAGGTGTTTATAAAGGACCGGAAATACCCTGTTTACGAATCATTAAAAAATGCATCAACATGAAAACTGCTAATGACCAGGGCAAGACGAAAGTATGAAGACTATAAAATCTTGTAAGAGTAGATTGTCCTACACTTTCACCACCTCTAAGTAGTTCAACCATAAAGTCACCAATTACCGGGATTGCCGCTGGTACACCTGAAACAATCTTAACTGCCCAATAACCAACTTGATCCCAAGGTAAAGAGTATCCTGTAACACCAAAAGCAACTGTTATAACTGCCATTACAACACCTGTGACCCAAGTTAACTCTCTTGGTCTTTTGAAACCACCAGTAAGATAAACCCTGAAAACATGAAGGATAAGCATTAAAACCATCATAGATGCACTCCACCTATGAACAGATCTTATTAACCATCCAAAACTTACATCTGTCATCAAATAACTTACTGAATTATAAGCTTGTGTAACTGTTGGCTTATAGTAAAAAGTCATTGCAAAACCTGTTGCAAATTGAATTAAGAAGCATACTAGGGTTATGCCTCCTAAACAGTAAAAAATATTTACGTGAGGGGGTACGTACTTGGAAGTTACGTCGTCAGTTATGTCTTGGATTTCAAGCCTCTCTTGAAACCAGTCATAAACAGATGAAGAATTCGCCATCCAAAAAAAAATTAGCTTTGATATAAAGAGCTTACTTAAAATTCTTATACTTGGTGTTAACACTTAACCCAATGAATTCATCTTTTAACAAACTTTTAACATTCAAAATATTGATCACTACATTTTTGATCAGCATTTTTTGTACCAATTTTTTAGTCATTGAAAAAGTGGATGCTCTTAGTGATAGCAAGCAGTTAGTACTGGATGCTTGGACCTTGGTAAATGAGGGTTTTTATGACCCAGAAAAGTTTGATGAAATCCAATGGAAGAGAATTAGGCAAAAAACATTACAGAAACAAATTGAAACAAGTGAAGAGGCTTATTCTGCAATTGAAGACATGCTAAGACCTTTAGAAGATCCCTATACAAGAATTTTACGTCCAAAAGATTATGAACTCCTGAAATCGAGCAATTTTGGTAGTGAAATCAATGGTGTTGGGCTTCAATTAGGTGAAGATGATGAAAGTAATAAGGTTAAGGTTGTATCAACTCTTGGAGGTTCACCAGCTGAAGAAGCTGGAATTGTAAGCGGGGATTCCATTGAGAAAGTAGATGGAATTTCATCAGAAGAGCTTGGCCTTGCTAATACTGCCTCAAAATTAAGAGGTGAGTCAGGTACAAAAGTTTTAGTTGAAATATCTTCTGAATTAGGAGAAGTTAGAGAGGTCGATTTAGAAAGGAGATCTGTAGATCTTAGACCAGTAAGAACCAAGAGATTGAGAGACGATTCTCACACAATAGGTTATTTAAGGATTACTCAATTTAGCGAAAGCGTTCCAAAAAAAGTTGAAGAAGCTCTTGAAGAATTAAAAGAGAAAGAGGTTGAAGGATTAATCTTAGATCTTAGGAACAATTCAGGAGGTCTAGTAAGCTCCGGGATAGCTGTTGCAGACTCATTATTGAATGAAAGGCCAGTTGTAGAGACTAAAGATAGAAATGGAATCAAAGATGCAATCATTTCACAGAAAGAAACATCTTTTGATGGCCCAATGGTAACTTTGGTAAATAAAGGAACTGCGAGCGCCAGTGAAATACTTGCAGGTTCTTTGCAAGATAACGGTAGATCGATTCTGATGGGAGAACAAACCTATGGTAAAGGTCTAATTCAATCCCTCAAAAGTTTAGGAGAAAATAGTGGTATTGCAATCACAGTCGCAAGTTATTTAACTCCTAAAGGTAATAATATTCAAGGCCAAGGTATGACGCCTGACAAGTTTTTAGATCTTCCTGATGCAAGTGATTATGGAAGTGCTGATGATAAATGGGTAAAAAATGCAGAGTTGTTTCTGGATTCAATTTTAGAAAAAGAAGAAGTTTCAATTCAAACTCTTGAATTAAAAAATGAATAAGAGTAACCCTAAAGAAACAAAAGATTACTAGATAAAATTTCTAAACACCATGAGTATCAAAAGAATTTTTCATGATCCAATTCATAAAGAAATAGTATTTGATTCAGAAAAGCCAGAAGAATTAATGATTATGGAATTAATAGATACAATTGCTTTTCAAAGACTAAGAAGAATAAAACAATTAGGACCAGCATCATTACTTTTTCATGGGGCAGAATCGAGTAGATTTACTCACTCAATTGGCGTTTTTTGTATTGCAAGGAAAATATATAACAGATTAATTGAGATGAAATCTTCGTTTTATGAAAATAAATTTATTCTTTATGGAGCAGCTCTTTTACATGATTTAGGACATGGACCTTTAAGCCATACTAGTGAATCAATATTCGATCATAATCACGAAGAATGGTCTCAAAAATTAGTCAGAAATTATTCGCCAATAAATTCAATCCTCAAAAAGTATGACAACGAATTACCTGAACAAATTGGGGAATTATTTGAATCAAAACAACTATTTTCAAAACCTTTAAAAACATTGATCAGTAGTGAAATTGATTGTGATCGTCTTGATTATCTATTACGCGATAGTTACAATACAGGTACCAAATATGGCTTAGTAGATTTAGAAAGAATTATTTCAGCTCTAACTTTTTCACCTGACGGAAATATTGCAATCAAGCCAAAAGGAGTTATCGCTATAGAGCATTTCTTAGTACTAAGGAACTTGATGTATAGAACTATTTATAACCACAGAATTAACGAAATATCAACATGGATTCTAGAAAAAATAATATATAGCATAAAAAACAATATTGAAAAGAAAATTTGGTTTGATGAATCTCTTTATAGATGGATATTTTCTCCTTCAAAAATTGATTTTGATGATTTCATAAGAAATGATGATGTAACCTTTTTTTATCATTTAATTAGATGGAAAGATGAATCTTTCGAGCCGCTTTCTACCTTATGCAAAATGTTTATAGATAGAGACTTATTAAAAGCATCAGACATAAGTTTTTTAAAAAAAATAGATAGGCTAAAAATACTTGCATACTCACGCAAACTATGCGAAAAGAATGGTTATGATTCTGAAATATTTTGTGGAATAAAGGAAAGATCCTTTAAAGGTTTTGAATCTAACAATGCTCTAAAAATATGGGATGGAACTTATCAAAACTTATTAGAAAATAGTTCTTTATTAATAAAAGCTTTAATGAAATCTGAGGAAAGCTCTTTTATTATTTATCCAAGTGCAATCAAAAACGAAATTAAAAACCAAATTTCCTTAATAAGAAATAATTCCTAAGTATTATTCAATGAAAATTCTTATTAAAAACACTAATGAAGAATATCTAGAAACGATATCACTTAATGATTTAAACAATATAGAAAATTTTTTTAAAGAATCTTCTAAAAAAGGACCTTTTAAAGTAATAATTTTCGCAATCAATGAGTCAATCAGTTCTAATGAATTATCAAAACTCAAAAATAATATTCTAAAACTTAATATATTTTCCCTCTGTATTTACTCAAATAATAGAGACACAATAATAGCCGGAAAATCTCAAAAAATAGATACAAATTTTGTTAAGGAACAAGAGATAAAAAAAAAGTTACTTTTGTTTAATACAGAAAAGAAAGATAATATATTTTACAAAGGCACAGTAAGATCAGGTGACAGAATATCTTCAAATGGGGATCTATGCATTATTGGAGACGTTAATCCAGGTGCCATAGTTTCCGCCAAGAGAAATATTTACGTTTGGGGCAAACTACTTGGAATAGCCTTTGCCGGCAAAGAAGGGGATCATAATGCCTCTATTGCATCACTATATTTAAACCCTTTACAGTTAAGAATTGCTGATATAGTAGCGATTGGCCCAAAGGATAAGCCCAAAAATTATTACCCTGAAATTGCTATATTAGAAAACCAAATAATAACAATCAATCCTTACATAGTAGAAACAAAAAATTAATTAATCATTTGAAATAAATTAATTCGAAATTGATAAATTTAAGAATTACTTAATCTTTAAAATATTTAACTTTCTCAAAGTGGGTTTATCATTTAAAAAATTATTAAATACGTGTCGGAAAATACTCGCACAATATTAATTTGTTCAGGAAAAGGGGGAGTTGGCAAAACAACCTTAACTGCAAATCTAGGCATAGCACTCGCCAACAGCGGAGCCTCTACAGCTGTACTTGATGCTGACTTTGGATTACGAAATTTAGATCTTCTTTTAGGATTAGAAAATCGTATCATTTACACTGCACAAGATGTTTTAGACAAAAATTGTCGTCTCGACCAAGCATTAGTAAGACACAAAAAGGAGCCAAATCTCGCTCTTTTACCAGCGGGAGATCCTAGGATGTTGGATTGGATGAAACCCGAAGATATGAGTAAAATCAGTGAAATGCTAAGTGAGAAGTTTGATTTTGTTTTAGTAGATTGCCCTGCCGGAGTTGAGGATGGTTTTAAAAATGCACTTGCAGCTTGCAAAGAAGCTATTGTAGTTACTAATCCTGAATTATCTGCAGTACGTGATGCCGATAGAGTAATAGGAATTCTTAATTCATCGGATATTTCACCAATCCAACTTGTAGTCAATAGAGTTCGCCCAAACATGATGGCTAGTCAAGAAATGTTATCCATAGAAGATGTTCAAGGGATTCTTTCGTTACCTTTATTAGGTATTGTTTTAGAAGATGAGCAAGTAATAATAAGTACAAATAGAGGAGAGCCCCTAACGCTTTCAGATAGTAGATCTCCTGCAAAAAAATGCTATCTAAATGTTTCTCAAAGACTTACAGGAGCAGATATACCAATAATTGACCCAAAAAATGAAGGTAAAAGCCTTAAAGATAAATTCATGAGATTAATGCAAACAAAGGTTTTTTAAAATGATGACTCTTAGAGATCTTATAAACAAGTTACTTGGTAGAGAAACAGCTAGCGCAAATACAGCTAGAGAAAGATTACAACTTGTACTGGCTCATGACAGAGTTGATATGAGTTCCTTAACTACTGACCTTTTGGACAAAATGAGAAAAGAAATTCTTGATGTTGTTGCTAAATATGTCGAGATTGATTTTGAAGAAGTAGCAGTAAGTTTAGAGACAGAAGATAGAATGACTGCCTTAGTAGCAAATTTACCAATAAAGAGAACACTTTCTGGAGAAATAAAGTTTAAAAAAAATGATAAGAACGATAATGATGTCAAAAAGTAATAAATTTTAAAAAGCCAAAAACAAATCTAATAATTAACCCTCCTTAATTGTAAGATAGAGTGAAGGCCGGCTTAGCTCAGCGGTAGAGCAGCGCTTTTGTAAAGCGAAGGTCATCAGTTCAAATCTGTTAGCCGGCATTTCAATTCATTTGATTATATTTTTATTATCTTTCGCCGAAAACAAAAAAATCAAACCTACAAAACCAATTAAAGGAAACGATCTTATAGAAAAAACATATTCTAAAAAAGATACAAAAGGTTGAAATATCCAATAAGTAAGAAATTGAATTAATAAAACAAAAAACAATAATACAAACATTAATATAACTCCTTAATTAGTACCTCACCCGCTCTAATAAGGCGCCAATTTCCATGCTTTTCCCAAAAAATTATGGTACTAGCTTTTCCACTACTTTTTTCCCAAGGAACAGGTCCAAGAATATCCACAGAAGGGAAGTCTAGAGAAATACCCTCAGCAGTAATTGATCCTGAAGATCCTGAAATATTTGCACTAGAAGTTAATAATGGGCCTGTTTCTTTTAAGAGAGATTGAGCCATAAACGAATTTGGAATTCTTAAACCAATAGAAAAATCCCTGCTCGTTAAAATTGCACTCTCTTTTTTTGAACAAGGTATAACTATTGTTAAAGCTCCTGGCCAATATTTTAAAGCTATATTTTTGTAATCTTCCTTAGCTGATTCATGAACGTAATCGATTAATTGTGTATAGTCTGATCCCATAAGAATCAAAGGTTTATTTCTATCTCTTTTTTTAAAATCATAAATAATTTGTGAAAATTTTGGCAAGCATCCAATGGCAGGTAAAGTATCTGTTTGAAAAATTACTGGTAAACCACTATTAAGCGTCTTCAAAGCCGATTGAAAATTTATCAAATTCATTTAAATTATTTACTAATAATTTATTTATATCTTCCAATTGTAAACCTACCAATACCTGAAAAATCTTTCACTATTTCTACTGATGTAAATTTATTTTCAATAAATAGTTGTCTTACTTTTTCACCTTGATCAAAATGATTTTCTAATATTAACCATCCATTATTTTTAATAAATAGTGGTGCTTTTTGAATTATTTCTCTAATGTGTATCAAACCATCTTCACCGCCAAGCAAAGAGATTTTTGGTTCAAAATTTTTGACCTCTTTAGGTAATTTGTCATAAGTATCTCTAGGAATATAAGGAGGGTTTGAAATAACAAGATCTAATTTACCCTTAAAACTTTCCAATGGGCTCCACCAACTTCCACAAGAAAATTTAAGATTTGATTTTTCAGAAGACTCTATAAAATTTCTAGTAGCTATTTTTAAAGCATCTGGATCAATATCGGTTGCTATACCCTCCCACGATGGATAAGCCAATGATATGGCGATACTGATAGCACCTGATCCAGTTCCTAATTCTGCAAAAAATAATTTCTGTGATTCTTTACCAAATATTTTAAATACAATATCAACTATAAGTTCTGTTTCTGGTCTAGGAATAAGTACTTTATCTGTAACTTTTAATTTTAAGTCTCTCCAATAAGTTATCCCGCAAAGATATTGAATGGGTGAAGAATTTGTTAGGTATTCATCCCAAATAGATGACAAATAATCTAGATTATTTTTTAGATATAAATTATCTTTGGAACTAATAATAGATAAACTATAGTCATTTTTTGTTATGCCGCCTAAAGAATCAAGTAAAAGAGATAAAGATTGAGGATCTCCACCTTTAGAAAGTTGTTTTTTTTTCCAATAAAAAAGTTCTTCTATAGAAATGCTAGGCATTTATGGGAAAACTAGCGTTTAGGGCCAAGTTTTCCTTTACTAGAGTCTGAATAAAAGCTTGATTTTTCTCCATCTTGAGTAGAAATAAATAAACCTATAAGGAATATAGTTGGTACTCCAACAAACAAAAGACTGGCTACAAATCCAAAATTAGTTGTTTCCATTTAAAGTGACGAATCTAAATATGTATAAAGACTATAGACATTTAAATGGAACTAGAGTGGAAAAATCAATAAACTTCACAAACTGATTAACAGTCTTAAACAATTTAACGGGGTAAATTTTTATTTTCACTTTTTTCTTTTAATTCTTGAAGATTTGAAGGAGGTGATTGTGGTTTAGTTAAAATCACTGCGGATGATTTGATTAATGTTTGGCATGCAAGTCGCCAATTTTCAGGTCTATTTTTTAGTTTGTTTTCTTCAACGGAAGTAAGTGGGCTTAGAGAATTTTTACTTCCTCCTTCAACTGATACAAAACAAGTACTGCACTGTCCTGCGCCTCCACAATTGCCTAATATACCTTTAAGTCCATAAAGTTGTAAGTTCTCTTTCATTATTAGTTCTCTTAAATTTTCCCCGGAATTACATTGAACCTCTAAACCCTCACGGATGAATCTAATAGTTGCCATTTTTTTTTGTTATTTTTCTTATTTTGACGTTTTACTTTGAGAATTGTGACCAAAATATTAACAATTTTTAGTCAAAAATTACCTGTAAAGCCATTAATACCAATCGTTATGCCCAATTTTGGTAAGAAAATAAATTTATTTACAAAAATCCCTCAAAGACAAAAAAACCCTTACTATCGTGATGTTTAGCTGTTTATTCAGCATAGTTACTAGAAATTAACCGATGGGATTGCCTTGGTATCGAGTTCACACAGTAGTTATTAATGACCCAGGTCGACTACTCGCTGTGCATCTTATGCATACTGCATTATTAGCCGGCTGGGCCGGTTCTATGGCTCTTTATGAATTAGCCATTTTTGATCCTTCTGATGCTGTTTTAAATCCAATGTGGAGACAGGGGATGTACGTTATGCCTTTCATGGCAAGACTAGGTATCACAAGTAGTTGGAACGGATGGGATATCACTGGTGCTACAGGGGTTGATCCTGGATTCTGGAGTTTTGAGGGAGTTGCAGCGGCACACATAGTATTCAGTGGGCTATTAATGTTGGCTTCTATATGGCACTGGACATACTGGGATCTAGAATTATGGGAAGATTCGAGAACTGGTGAACCAGCTCTCGATTTGCCAAGAATCTTTGGAATTCACCTCCTTCTTGCAGGACTTACATGTTTTGGGTTTGGAGCCTTTCATTGTGCCAATGTTGGGATTTGGGTTTCTGATCCCTACGGTTTAACCGGCCACGTAGAACCTGTTGCTCCTTCATGGGGAGTTGAGGGATTTAATCCTTTCAACCCAGGTGGAATAGTTGCAAATCATATTGCAGCTGGACTTATGGGAATTATTGGAGGAATTTTTCATATTACCAACAGACCAGGAGAAAGACTCTATAGAGCATTAAAGTTGGGCAGTTTAGAGGGAGTTTTAGCCAGTGCTCTTGCTGCTGTACTTTTTGTATCTTTTGTAGTTGCAGGCACAATGTGGTACGGCTCAGCAACAACTCCAGTTGAGTTGTTTGGTCCTACCAGATATCAATGGGACTCTGGCTATTTCAAAAATGAAATAAACAGAAGGGTTCAAGCCGCTATAGATAATGGTGCCACCAAAGAAGAGGCATACGCATCTATTCCAGAGAAATTAGCTTTTTATGATTACGTGGGTAATAGTCCTGCTAAAGGGGGATTATTCAGAGTTGGAGCTCTCGTTAATGGTGATGGTTTGCCTACTGGTTGGCAAGGTCATATCGCTTTCCAAGACAAAGAAGGTAACGAACTAGAGGTTAGAAGAATACCTAATTTCTTTGAGAACTTCCCTGTCATTCTTGAAGATAATGAAGGTAATGTTAGAGCAGACATACCATTTAGAAGAGCCGAAGCGAAGTATTCATTCGAGCAAACAGGCATAACCGCAACTATCTATGGAGGGGACTTAAATGGTCAAACATTTACTGATCCTGCAGTAGTTAAAAGATTAGCTAGAAAAGCTCAGCTTGGAGAGGCATTTAAGTTCGATAGAGAAACTTACAAATCTGACGGTGTATTCAGAAGTTCTCCAAGAGCATGGTTTACATATGCCCATCTATGTTTCGGATTGCTATTCTTGTTTGGCCACTGGTGGCATGCTTCAAGAACTCTTTATAGAAATTCCTTTGCTGGTATTGACGCTGAGATTGGTGACCAAGTTGAATTTGGTTTATTCAAAAAACTTGGTGACGAAACGACAAGAAGAATCCCAGGAAGGGTTTAAATTAAACTTTATTACTAAATCTTATGGAAGCCTTTGCTTACGTTCTTATTTTAACTCTCGCAGTTGTTACACTATTCTTTGCTGTCGCCTTTAGGGATCCTCCTAAATTTGATAGAAAATGAATTTAGTAAAAAACCTCTTTAACAAGAGGTTTTTTACTTTTCATTATCGAAATATTAATCTACTATTAGAGTGAAAGTTCAATTTCACTATATGCAGTGTCCAACCTGTCAAAATACAGATAGTAGAGTTTTGGAATCAAGATCTGCTGATAGTGGGAAAAGTGTTAGAAGAAGAAGAGAGTGCTTAAATTGTAGCTTTAGATTTACCACTTATGAAAGAGTAGAATCAATGCCAGTCTCAATTATTAAAAAAGACGGTAGCAGAGAACTATTTGATAAACAAAAATTATTTACTGGGATATCAAGAGCTTGCGAAAAGACTACCTTTAGTAGTGAAGCAATCATTAATTTTGTAGATGGAATTGAGTCGCAAATCATACAAAATTCAAATAAAGATATTAAGTCTTCACAAATTGGAGAATTAATTCTAAAAAGCCTCAGGAAAGAAAACGAAGTTGCTTATATAAGATATGCCTCAGTATACAGAAAATTTAATGGCGTAAAAGATTTTATCTCTACCCTTGAATCTCTAAAAGGAAATTCAAAAAATCAATTAGCTTCAATTTTATAAAATTCAGCATCTTAAAGTGTAGAATACATAACACATGTGTTTTTGCTATTGGTTTGCAGGCTAATAGCATTCCTTTCTAACTACCTCAGGTAGTCTGCGCTCCAACAAATGAACGACAATTCTTCCCAAACTATTAAAGAACTTTCTGAAGATAAAGAAGTTAAAAATTTATCTGAATTAGATAATGATTCAGTATCCCAAAATGAGGAAGATTTATCATTTGATAAGAAAGATATTCCTTCAGCAGATTCTTCCTCAAGTAGAGCAAATACGGATTTTGATAATGCAGGATTTACACAAGAAGAATTTGCATCACTTTTGGGTAAGTATGACTATAACTTTAAGCCGGGCGATTTAGTAAAAGGTACCGTTTTTGCTCTAGAACCCAAAGGGGCAATGATAGATATTGGTGCAAAAACAGCAGCGTTTATGCCTGTTCAGGAGGTTTCAATAAATAAAGTTGAAGGACTTAATGATGTTTTACAGCCGTCAGAAAGCAGAGAATTTTTTATAATGAGTGAAGAAAATGAAGATGGCCAATTAGCACTCTCTATAAGAAGAATTGAATATCAAAGAGCATGGGAAAGAGTAAGACAACTACAAAAAGAAGATGCCACTATTTATTCTGAAGTATTTGCAACAAACAGAGGTGGAGCTCTTGTTAGGGTAGAAGGCTTAAGAGGTTTTATTCCAGGTTCTCATATAAGTGCCAGAAAAATTAAAGATGACTTAGAAGGCGAATACCTCCCTTTAAAATTTCTTGAAGTTGATGAAGAAAGAAATAGATTAGTACTTAGTCATAGAAGAGCTTTAGTTGAGAAAAAGATGAATAGACTCGAGGTAGGCGAAGTTGTTGTAGGTTCTGTTAAGGGTATTAAACCCTATGGGGCATTTATCGATATTGGAGGGGTGAGCGGTTTATTGCACATTTCTGAGATCAGTCATGAACATATTGAGACTCCTCATAACATTTTGAATGTTAGTGACCAAATGAAAGTTATGATAATTGACCTTGATTCGGAAAGAGGAAGAATTTCATTATCTACAAAGGCTCTTGAACCTGAGCCAGGTGACATGCTAACTGACCCTCAAAAAGTTTTTAGTAAAGCTGAAGAAATGGCTGCGAAATATAAGCAAATGTTGTTTGAGCAAACTGACGATAATGAAGAAACACCCGTAGCTACAACTGAAACAGTCTAAATTAACCAATTTGTATTAAAGAAATAATTAGCAATCACAGAGTTCTTAATTTTATAAAAAGAATTTCTATTTACAATCATTGATTAGTTGTGGCAGTCTAATTTAGGATAAAGTTTAACGTTTTAAAATTATATTTAATGAGTGATTTTATTTTCACTTCTGAATCTGTTACTGAAGGTCATCCTGACAAAATATGTGATCAAATAAGTGACGCTGTTTTAGATGCTTTATTGACAGAAGATCCAGAAAGCAGGGTTGCATGCGAAACTGTAGTGAATACAGGTCTATGTTTACTTACAGGAGAAATAACTTCAAAAGCAAAAATTGACTATATAAAACTCGTTAGAAATGTAATTAAAGGGATTGGATATGAAGGATACAAAGCAGGAGGGTTTGATGCTAATAGTTGTGCTATTTTAATAGCCCTTGACGAGCAATCACCAGATATTTCACAAGGAGTCAACGAAGCGGATGATATCAACGATGATTTGGAAAATAATACCGGTGCTGGTGACCAAGGCATAATGTTTGGCTATGCATGCGATGAGACCCCTGAATTAATGCCCTTACCGATTAGTTTGGCACATAGATTAGCCATTCAACTCGCCAAAGTAAGACATGAAAAAGTTCTGAATTATCTCCTACCTGATGGTAAAACTCAGGTTAGCATTGATTACGAAAAAGGGGTCCCAGTTTCAATAAATACCATCTTAATTTCAACTCAACACGATCCGGAGATTGATGGCACTACAAATGAAGAGGAAATTCGTCAAAGAATAAAAAAAGATTTATGGGCTAATGTTGTAATTCCTGCCACTGAAGATTTAGAAATCAAACCAAACATTCACAAAACAAGATTCCTAGTAAACCCCACAGGAAAATTTGTCGTGGGAGGGCCTCAGGGAGATGCCGGACTAACTGGCAGAAAAATTATTGTTGATACTTATGGAGGATATGCTAGACACGGAGGTGGGGCATTCTCGGGCAAAGATCCCACAAAAGTAGACAGATCAGCCGCTTATGCAGCTCGTTATGTAGCTAAAAGTATTGTTAAGGCGAAATTAGCAAGAAAAGCCGAAGTACAATTAAGTTATGCAATTGGTGTTGCAAAACCAATATCCATTCTGGTTGAAACTTTTGATACTGGTGTTATTTCTCAAGCCAATTTGACTGAACTTATCAAAAAGCACTTTGATTTAAGACCTGCATCAATAATAAAAGAATTCAACTTAAGGAATCTACCCAAACAAATGGGCGGAGATTTTTTTAGAAAGACTGCATCCTACGGACATTTTGGCAGAAGAGATCTTGATCTACCTTGGGAAAATGTAGAAGAAAAAGCAGCCCAATTAGTAAAAGCGTCTAAATTATTTTTGTAAAATATTTATTTTATGCCTGAGAATTTTTTTGGAGGGTTAGATTTTGGAACCAGTGGTGCAAGAATATCAATAATTGATTCCAGGAAGAAATTAGTATATTCGAATTCAGTTCCTTATGAATACAGCTTTAAAAATCCAAATTCTTGGATCGATGCTTGTAAAAAACTCTTAAATAGTTCACCTCTTGAGTTAAAAATTAACCTTGAAAAATTGGCTATATCTGGTACTTCAGGAACTTTGACAGCTTGCAAACTAACTGGAGAGTCATTAGGAGAAGCAATACCGTATGACCAGGCATGTAATGAAAATAAAATGCTTATTGAATCATTAACCCTTCAAGAGGATCATTTACGAACTCCATACAGTAGTCTTGCTAAAGCATTAAAACTAATAGACCAGCATGGGCCAAATATACTTTTAAGACATCAATCTGATTGGATAACAGGCTGGTTTTTGAAAGATTGGACTCATGGAGAAGAAGGAAATAATCTCAAACTTGGTTGGGATTTAACAAAAGAATCATGGCCAAAAAGCTATATGAATACTTCATGGCAAAAATGCTTACCTCAAATAATAAAAAGTGGAAAAATTATTGGGCAAGTCGACTTTGTTACGGCAGAGAGTTTTAAATTGAATAAACAATTAATTTTAATTTCTGGGACCACTGACTCTAATGCAAGTTTATTAGCAACTAGTTTAAATAGAGAAGACGGTCTTACAGTATTAGGGACAACCCTTGTTGTTAAGAAAATTGTTGATCACCCAATAAAAGGAAAAGGAATCACAACACATAGAGTCAATGGGAATTGGATCTGTGGAGGATCATCAAATGCAGGATGTGGTATTTTATCGAAATACTTTTCTGATAATGAGATAAAAGAACTTAGTAATCAAATAAATACATCAAAAAAAACTTCTTTAAATCTTTTACCTCTTAATAGCAAGGGTGAGAGGTTTCCTATTAACGATCCTAATTTAGAGCCTATTCTTGGCCCTAGACCAGTGAGCGACTCACTTTATTTACAAGCATTATTCGAGGGTCTGGCTAAAATTGAATTAAAAGGATGGCAAAAATTGCAGGAGCTTACAGGTTCGCTACCAAAAAAAATTATTACTGTAGGTGGAGGATCCAAAAACCCTCAGTGGAGAAAAATAAGAGAAAAAATTATGAACATACCGATAGTTTCATGTAAAAAAACTACTTCATTTGGCACTGCCTTATTAGCAATGAATTCAAACTAATAATTTTTAGATATTTAATGAAGATATAAAATATTTAATGAAAAGGTTTCACAAACTACACATCGTAATTTAAAGTATATAGGTCGGAGCCGGGATAGCTCAGTTGGTAGAGCAGGCGACTGAAAATCGCCGTGTCCCCAGTTCAAATCTGGGTCCTGGCACCTTTAAAACCTCGTCATAGGCGGGGTTTTATATTTTCTAGAAATGTAGAGTCTTAACTTGTCTTTTATTTTTTTTTACATCACAAGATTTTTAATTTTCCATTCTGCAGACTTGACCAATCACACCCAAAATTAATTCATCTCCATTTGGATCTTGCCAATCGACTAAATCATTAAAATTACTAGATACTTCATCTATGGAGACATCAACGTCTCTGAATGATTTTTCAAAACAATTTATATCCATTGTATAGAGAATATCCTTAGTAATTTCACTTTTTGTTTTGGGAATAAATTTACTCAATACCCTCACAGAACCATCCTCATTCCTTTTGATACTTTCTCTATCCCACAACTGTTCTCCATATTCACTTTTTGGTACTCCAACCCATTCATGAGGCAAAGCATTTAATTCTTTTATTGAAATACCCATAAAAAAGATTATCGAAAGGACTAAACCAATGCTATTTCTAATAAATATAAAATTAACTTTATTCTTAGAATCCAGCATAATACTTCTGAAATACAAAAATCTTTTATTGGGAGTAAATTTGAGATTAAAAATTTGTAAAAATTTTTATTGATTAGTATTTCTATTATAGATACAATCAAATATTAAATTAAGAATTTACTTCCAATAAATTTTCTTGAAAATAATGAATAAAATACAGAAATTTCTTTCAATAGTTTTTTTCATCGCAATATTTATTGTATTGATTTATTTAATCCAAAATTATGGGATTGAACCTCTCAGGAACAAAATAGAAAGTATGGGAATTTGGGCTCCTTTTGGAATTTTTATACTAAGAGGAGTAAGTATTATTTTACCAGCACTTCCAAGTTCGGCTTATTCTCTACTAGCAGGTTCATTATTAGGATTTCAAAAAGGTTATATGACAATAATCTTTTCCGATATCGTTTTTTGCCAAGCTGCTTTCTTTATTGCAAGAAATTATGGGCGAGCCCCTGTAAGAAATTTAGTTGGACCAAAAGCGATGGAAAAAATTGAAAGTTTTAATCAAAACCAACTAGAAGAAAATTTCTTTCTCATGACAGGCCTACTAATGACTGGCCTTTTTGATTTTCTAAGCTACGCAATAGGTATAGGAGGAACTCGCTGGAAAATATTCACTCCAGCATTAGTAATAAGTCTTCTAATAAGTGATTCTATATTAGTAGCTGTAGGCGCTGGCGTTAGTCAGGGAGCAGGGTTATTTCTAGGAGTGGCTCTTTTGGGAATGTTCGCGTTAGCTACTATTTCAGGATTAGCAAAAAATAAAATGCCTAAATAACAACTTATTTAAAAATTCTGTAATCAAAGAAAGATATGACATTTTTGCAAACAACAACTATATGAATAAGAATTCATGCAAGAATAGAAATCGATTAAATTTTAAAAGTTCTTAGATGACTCCATTTAGACCAACTTCATATGATCGCCCTGGAGAACAAATATCAATCACTCCTTCTGGAGTAAAAGTAACTTCCGCAAAGAGATTAATGGTGGATTCAATGGTAAGAATGATTCAAAAAGCAGAAAATCATTCCGTAGAAGATAAACTTGACGAAGAAACTAACAACAATTAATCAATTCATCGATAAAAGTATAGGGGAATGGAAATCCGTAAGAAGTACTCATACTTTAGCTTTTCAGGAATTTGAAAACTCAACTAGTAAAATTTATATAAAACATATCAACTTAAAAAATAAAAAGGTTATTGAAATTTTTAGAAATTACAAATTAAGTTTAAACCTAGAGAGCATTGCCATTTCTATAAATTGGCAGGCTATTAGTGATTGGGAAGATGATGATATTAGTGAGAGAGATGAAACTATTTTGATATTTTTACCCAAAGATGAAAATTCTGGAATTGTTTTACGAAATAAAGGGTATACAGAATCCTTTATTTCATCATCCAATTATTTTGTTGATGAACAAAATAATTTACACATTAAAACTATTTACAAATCAACAGTTTCCGAAGAAAGAATTTCCTTTTTATCCACTCATGTAAGATCAAGATTTTCTACCATTAGAAATCTCGAAAATAACTCAGTAATTCAGACGTCCCATACCTCTGAAATAAGAAATTTAGCTAGTCTAAAAGATTAATTATCCTTTGAAATTGAAACTCTGTTTCAGAAATTAAATTATGAAGAAAGCTCTTGTTTCCTTGCATATTATTAACTGTTGAGTTTAAATCAGAGGTTGTTGCATCTCGCATTAATTCAATAACTCTTCTTGCATTTCTTAAAGGTACCCCAAGAGCAAGATAAGTATTTTTAAGATCCTTCAAACAACTTTTTTCTAAAACTGAATCGTCATTAGAAATTAAAAGATAAGCAACAATCCTAAGGATTATTTCTCCATCTCTTAAACAAACGGACATCTTGTTAGTTGTATTTAAAGATATTTTTGAATTAACCGAATCTTGATTTTCGCAAATCATTGCTGTTACAGCGTCAGCTGCAATTGCATGTGAATTATTTGTTATTGAGATTATTGCATCTAATCTTGAGTTTGCACTATTAATAAATTCTTTTATATTGCTTAAATCATTTAATTTCTTATCAGCTGACAATAGTCGGTTATTCTTTAAAACTGACATTATTAAATAAAAAAATTAAAGTTCGAATCTTAGAATAGTACAAAGCCAGTAAAAACAATACAATTTGAAAATTAACGCAACGCTTCTTAATTAATAACTTCATTCCAAAGTGATAGTTGAAATAATTCAAATAAATATTTTTTTTTCGCTAATATAAAATCACGTTCAATAAAGTTTTGGATCAACAAGATTTAAAATTATCAAAGAAACTTATTTCCACATATAAAAAGAGATTGGAAAAAGAAATTCTTGACCGAAGTATGAAACTAAGAATGCCTCAAAATAAATTTGAAGAAATAATTAATAATAATGATGAACTTATAAATTTAAAAAAAGCGTTAGAACGATTAGAAACAGAATCTGAACCTCTTAAGTAAAGTCTGATTTTTGAAAAAAAAATTCCAAAAGTGTCTCAAATTAACAATTTCCTTTTTAAGTCTCTAAATAATGCACAACTTAAAGCAGTAAAACATGTTTATGGACCACTATTAGTCGTAGCTGGGGCAGGTAGCGGAAAGACAAAAGCTCTTACCCACAGAATTGCAAACCTTATTGAAGGTAACTCTATAGATCCCCATAACATTCTCGCAGTCACTTTTACTAACAAAGCTGCTAAAGAAATGAAAGCAAGATTAGAGGTTCTTCTAGCCCAAGAATTAGCTTTCAATCAATTTGGTCAGCCCTGGACAACTCTCAAAGAAATTGATCAAAATCAATTAAGAACAAACGTTCACCAAGAGAGACTTCAGGACCTTTGGATCGGCACTTTCCATTCTTTATTTTCAAGACTTCTGAGATACGATATTGAAAAATATACTGATCCAGAAGGCCTAAAATGGACAAGGCAATTTTCAATTTACGATGAAACAGATTCTCAAACATTAGTAAAAGAAATTATCAGTCAAGATATGAATCTTGACCCAAAAAGATATGATCCCAAAAAGATTAAAAGATTAATAAGTAATGCTAAAAATCAATGCTTAACTTCTAATGATCTTTTAGAAAAGGCAGATAATAATTTTGATAAAACAGTTGCAGAAGCCTACAAAAGATATAGGATTTCTCTCTCAAAAAATAATTCTTTAGACTTTGATGATCTTCTACTTTTACCTGTTTTCTTATTGAGGCAAAATGATATAGTCAGAGATTACTGGCACAAAAGATTTAAACATATTTTAGTTGACGAATATCAAGATACAAATAGAACACAATATGAACTTATAAAATTAATTACGGCTGGAAATACTGAACCAAAAAAATTCTTCAATTGGGAAGATCGGTCAATTTTTGTAGTTGGGGATGCTGATCAAAGTATTTATAGTTTCAGAGCCGCTGACTTTAGAATTCTAATTGGTTTTCAAGAAGATTTTAAAACTTCAATCAACGACAATACAAAATCATCTTTAATTAAATTAGAAGAAAACTATAGGTCATCTTCTAATATCCTTGATGCGGCAAACTCACTAATTGAAAACAACTCTGAAAGAATTGACAAAGTTTTAAAGGCTACTAAAGAAAAAGGGGAACTTTTAACATTACTCAGCTGTGATGATGAAATTTCCGAGGCAGAAGCAATTACCAATAAAATAAAATCACTAAACAATAATAATCAGAAACCAATTTGGAAAAATTTTGCAATTTTATATCGAACCAGAGCTCAGTCAAGAGTATTAGAAGAATCTCTTGTAAGGTGGCGCATTCCTTATACAATTTTCGGAGGACTGCGTTTTTATGATAGAAGAGAAATTAAAGATGCAATAGCATATTTGAAAGTTCTAGTTAATTCTTCAGATAACGTTAGTCTTTTACGAATCATAAATGTTCCTAGAAGAGGCATTGGCAAGACTACTATTCAAAAACTTAATGAACTATCTAATAGGTTAAATATCCCATTATGGGAGGTCCTTAATGATAAACAAAGTCTTGAAGAAACAATAGGCAGATCATCAAAAGGAATTAATAAATTTACCGAAGTTATGAATGATCTACTGTGTTACTTAGAAAATTCAGGCCCTGCTCAACTACTACAACTTATATTAGAAAAAAGTGGTTATTTAAGTGACTTACTGTCTAGTGGGACTGAAGAATCTGAAGATAGAAGAAATAACTTACAAGAACTAATTAATGCAGCTACTCAATATGAAGAAGAAACAGAAAGTGGAGATGTAGAGGGATTTCTTTCTACAGCAGCCTTAACAACTGATAATGATACGAAGAAAAATAATCCCAACTCTGTAACTCTCATGACTCTGCACAATAGTAAAGGTTTAGAATTTCAAAATGTTTTTATCACTGGGCTAGAACAAGGTCTCTTCCCAAGCCATAGATCAATAGATACTCCCTCACTTCTTGAAGAGGAAAGAAGATTATGTTATGTAGGTATTACTAGAGCTAAAGAAAGAGTTTTCTTAAGTCATGCCAGAGAAAGAAGATTATGGGGTGGAATGCGTGAAGCAACAATTCCTTCAATATTTCTATCAGAAATACCTGAAGATTTAATGGATGGCGAGATACCACAAACTGGTGGTGCTTCAATTAGAAGAGACTGGCATCTTGATCGTTTAACTAGAGTTGATCGAAACAATCCAAATGAATTTGTTAATAAACCGAAAAATTCAGTAAGGAAATTATATTCTGGTCCTAGTAAAGGGAAAAGCTGGATAGTTGGAGATAAGATAATTCACTCAAAATTTGGGAAAGGTGAAATCATACATATTTTTGGGAGTGGGGAAAAAATATCTTTAGCAGTAAAATTTGGTGATAAAGGTAGTAAAATTCTAGATCCTAGATTAGCTCCAATTCGTTATGTAAGTTAAAACTCATGAACGATATCTCTGATTATATCGAAGGGGAATTAATCAAAACTCCATTTAATCTATATAACCTAATTGCTAAATACATAGAATCTAATAGTAATACTAAAGTAGCTTTTGTTGGCGGCTATTTAAGAGATTTATTAATTAGTAAATTCCACAAAAAATCGTTTTCTAAACCTTTAGATATTGATCTAGTTATTGAAGGCTCCTCTATTTCTCTGGCAAAATTTATAAAAAAAAATATTGTAAATGTAGATTTATGTTTAATCAAGGAATTTGATTTGTACAACACTGTAGAAATAAATATTAATGACTATAAAATTGATATTGCTTCTGCAAGAAAAGAAATTTATCCTGCTCCAGGCTTAAATCCCACAGTAAATAAAAGTACTATTAAGGAGGATCTTAAAAGGAGAGATTTCTCTATAAATTCAATAGCCTTCGAGGTCTCGACAAGGAAAATTTATGATCTTTATGGAGGAATTTCTGATATAAAAAGTAAAAGATTGAACTTACTTCACAGTAATAGTATTTCAGATGATCCAAGTAGATTAATTAGATGTGCAAAATATGCTTCAAGGTTAGATTTCAATATTTCAAATAATTCCCTCAAACAATCTCAGGAGACAGTTAGACAATGGCCATGGAAAAGTTTAGAAACTCATCAGAAAATGATTTACCCTCCTGGACTAGGCATACGAATAAGGATGGAACTAGCTGAAATACGCAAACACGATAATTTGACTAATGTGATTTCGATAATTCATAAATGGGAAATTATCTCAATCTTAAATGAAAATATTAAAGTCGATAAAAGGTTTTTAAGAGGACTAAATTGGATTAAAAAGTTAAAGGGAAATCATTTACTTTATTTATTAAAAGATTCAGAAGATTTAGAAACAGCATGTCAAAGATTTTTGGTAAATAATAGTGAGATAAAAATATTAGAAGATTATTTAAATATCAAAAAGATATTAAATAACAACCAAAAAAATTTCAATCATTTTTCTCCATCAAGTTGGACAGAATTTATTGAGGACAGAAACCTTAATGATGAGACAGTCAAATTATTAATTTGTGATGGAGGGCCATACTGGCGTAACTTGTTTAAATGGTTATTTATTTACAAATTCATAAAATCAAAAAAAGATGGGGAAACATTAAAAAAAGAAGGATGGGATCCAGGGAAGCAGATGGGAAAGGAAATCAAAAGATTAAGATATTTAGAAATTGACAAATTAAATAGAAATTAATTACATTTTTACAACTTCTCCAACCTTGTACCATTTATCTTTTAGAACATTTTCATATTTACGATTGCAACTAATCAAAATGGGTCCACATGTTTGAGGATCTAATAGTAATGATATTCTCTCGTTAAAAGTCTCTTGATCTAATGAATTTTCGTTTAAAAAATTAATTATTCTTTTTTGCTTATTTACTTTATAAATTTTGTCAAAAATTTGTTTATTAGATTCAAAGAAAGTACTTTTAACATCTTTTCTTATTAAATCAAATACTCCAGGATAAGCTTTAAATGCAAATAAATCTAATAAAACTTTTAGTGGCTCAAGATTATTTCTTTGCCTATATAAATTAGATGATTCAACCATCTCTTTAAGATGTCCAATAAATCCATATCCAGTAATGTCAGTCGCAGCATTGACTAATGATTCTTTAAATTGATTTTGAAAAAGATAAATTTCATCAATCAAATATTGCTGACTCTTTAATAAATTATTAATTATTTCAGAAGAACTACCTAGCATATTAATATTTTGCATTTGACCAGCAAAGTAAATACCAACCCCCAGAGGTCTAGACATCATAAGAATATCTCCATTATTTATTCCAGATTTAAGCCATGGTTTTGCTCCATTTTTTAAAATACCTTGAACTGTTAAAGAAATATCTATTCCTAATGAATAAGGTTTATTTACTAAACTTCTTGCCTCAAAAGTATGGCCTCCAAGTAATTCACCTCCATGATCCTCAACTGTTGATTTAATACCTTGAAGGGATTGAGAAAAGAGGTAACTCTGAAATTCCCTTTCAACTTTTGGTAATGAAATTAAAGCCTGCGCTGATGAAAGTGTTGCTCCGCATGCCCACAAATCTGAGCATGCATGCAAAGTAGTAATTTTTGCATTAAGCCAAGGATCACTCACCAAAGCAGGAAATCCATCTACACTTTGCAAGATAATATCTTGACCATTTTGATATATCTCAACTGAATCTTCAGGTGATGAGGCAAAAGAATTTAAATTAGATTTTATTAATGATTTATTCAAAACAAACTGAGGAATTTTAGCGGCACATCCTCTGCAATCATTCAATGAAATATTTTTTTCACTACTTTTCATAATTAGCCTTTTTGATCTGAACTTTTTAATAAAGTTGAGATCAACCTTGTACTTTAAAATCCAAAAAAGAAAAGAAGGGCCGAAAACAAACTTGCGATAAATAGCAAAAGCCTTTGGATGATGGCTTGGAAATATATTTACTATTTGCAATCCGATCTTTTGAGGAAACCACTTTTTTAATGATCTCCCTTCTATATCTTTTTTTAGATTTTTGACTAATGTATTTACAACTTTTACTGCAAAAACTCCCGATGCTGGTCTTTTTGCCGAACCTAAAACTGCGCAATCACCGACAGCAAAGATTCCAGAGAAACTTTTTATCTGCAAATTCTGATTTGTGATTATTCTGCCATGAGAATCCGAATCTAATAAATTTTTTTGTGCCCATAAAGGAGCTTTATTTCCAGTACATAAAAGAATCTTGCCATAATCAAAATCAAGTTTTTCAACTAAATCAATATTGTAATTCCTTAAACTTTTTAGAATTTTATTGTTAATTTTTCTTGAATCACATAATAGTTTTAAAGGTCTATCTCTCCATCTTTTTCTCAAAGCATATGATACCTCAATTGCAGCAAGGCCACTCCCAACAATTACAAATGGAAGTTCATTAACTAAATCATACATGTCCTCTTTTAGTATTGAGTCATAAGCCTTTAAAAAAGGTTTAATTGAAAAAGCATTTCGATTTTTAACTAGAGATTCAAATTCTTTTGGAATTATTGTTTGACTTCCATAATTAAGCACCAACTTCGAATAATTAACTGAAGGCCTATTACTTAAAACAATTTTCTTTAAATTGAAATCAATGTCCTTTACTTCTTCTTCTATAAAAGATACTTTTGCATTTTTTGCTAAAGATTTTATATCAATTAAACTCTCTTCTAAAGTGATTGATTTTGAAATCACCGATGGGAATATCGCAGAATAAACCAAATGAGAATCTCTAGATATAATTGTAACAGGAATTTCTGGCATTAATTTCGGAAACATTAACCATTTCTTTAATAAAGAAACATTTGTGTGTCCTCCTCCAATTAGTACCAGATGATTAAAAGTCATTTACATCATTATGAATAAAGAACATTTATTGCCAATTGAAAAATCAAGATTAGGAGTGATTGGTGGAAGTGGATTTTATTCAATGGATCAAATAGAGTACTTAAGAGATCTAGAAATCAATACCCCCTATGGTAAACCTTCTGATTCAATAAAAGTATATAATCTTGGAAACCTAGAGATAGCATTCATTCCTAGACATGGCAGAACACATAGTTTAAATCCTTCTGAAATCCCTTACAAAGCAAATATTTGGGCTCTAAGATCAATAGGAGTAAGATGGATTATTGCTCCATCAGCAGTTGGTTCATTACAAGAACAGATAAGACCGCTTGATATAGTGATTCCAGATCAATTTATAGACCGGACAAAAAATAGACCTGCAACCTTCTTTAACGAGGGAGCTGTTGCTCACGTAACTATGGGAGATCCCTTTTGCACGAATTTATCACGTATATTAAGTGAAATCGGAGAAAAAAATATTCCTGGCGGTAGACAATTGCATAGAGGGGGTACCTATTTAGCAATGGAAGGTCCAGCTTTCTCAACTAGAGCAGAATCTAATTTATATAGAAGTTGGGGATGTTCAATAATTGGCATGACGAACCACACAGAAGCAAGGTTAGCTAAAGAAGCTGAAATAGCTTATTCTTCCTTATCTATGGTTACCGATTATGATTGCTGGCATCAAACTCATCAAGAAGTTTCTGTAGAGATGGTTTTGGATAATCTCAGATCAAATACTGAAGTGGCAAATAAAATAATATTTGAAGTAGCTAAATTGATTGAAAAAGAAAGACCAAAAAGCAAGTCTCATTTTTCATTAAAAGATGGATTGATAACCCAAAAAGAAAATATCCCAAGCTCTACAAAAGAGAAACTAAGGATATTTACTGATTCTTATTAGGCTTATTTGGTATAGGTGATTATCAGGTCAAGGTAAGGATTTGTTAGCCTCCAGCTCCAACGCCTTGGTAGGAACCATAGAAGAATATTCCTAAAACGAAGATAACTGCAATTCCACCTGCTGTAGCAACAAGCCATAGAGGAAGAGTTCCTTCAGTCCATCTTCTTTCCCATGCAACTGCTGGTCTACCATCTGGAAGTCTATCTGGAATTCTTCCATCAGGTCCTTTTAATTTACTCATGATTTTAATTTAATTGAAAAAGTAACTGGAAAATAAAATTCCCAATACAAAGACTGATAATAAGCCTAAATAAAGGCTTGTACGATTAAGTTCAACTGGAACTTTGTTAGGATTTTCGTTTACTTGCATGATAGTTAAATTTATCGGGCTACGAATTGCATAGCAGCAATAGAACCTAAAAAGAATACTGATGGTATAGCTAGAGCGTGAACTGCTAGCCAACGGACAGTAAATATAGGATAAACGCGGACTTCCGCAGCCTGCATTGGAGCTTGAGAATTAGTCATTGTTATTTTGTTCTTAAATCTAGTTGAGATTTAGCTTCATATCTTTGTGTTACGACAGGCGCTTTAGATTCAGATGATTGGAAATAACTATCTGGACGAGGAGTTCCAAAAGCATCGTAGGCTAAGCCTGTATATACAAATAAGAAGCCTGCTATAAAGATAGCTGGTAATGTTACTGCATGAATAATCCAGTATCTAATACTGGTGATTATTTCAAAGAATGGGCGTTCACCCGTTGAACCTGCGGCCATAATCACAAATGTTTACCCTATGATCTTACAGGGTAAAATCATAAGTTCGCGAAGAAATTAACAGGTTGGTTACAGACAGTTGCTAAATCTTTCAAAAATTAATTTTTTTTTTACTATTAACTAAAAATATTCAAAGTTAACTATTCCATTTAAGGATATAACCACGCTCACCAAGTACAAATCCTTTTTGATTGTCTAAAGCCTCCTTATCAAGAAAAACTATTTTAATGTAGTTTGTTGGTAAATCAGAGGCAATAGGATCCTTATTCCAAGTTTTACCTTGATCTTTACTTACTATTAAAGTTCCATTACCTCCGCCAGCCCATATATCACCATTTGGATCCCATCCCATATCTAGATAATTGTATCCATTAAGAATTGGTATAATAGGCTTTGACCAATTTTCTAGGTCATTAGTATCTTCATTAAATCTAATTTCTGCACCTCTAGAAAGCATCCATAAACTTCCTTCAGGATTAAAACCAATACTTTGAACTCTTTTGCTACTGGCTCTTTGATGAGCTATCCATGCATCACTATCCTTTTCCAAAGTAGAAAAGAAATTACCTAGACTACTTACACTTACATAATCTCCTTTATTAGTTCTTCTTAAATCTCTTACACCTCCAGAACCAGATGCGTCTACAACTTTTGCATTCCATGATTCGCCACTATCTGATGTTTCATAGATAGCACCTGCAGTAGTAGCTAATTCTGCAACACCAGCATCAACAGTTGTTATTAGGAATGGTTGCCCTGGTAATTTATTACCTAGAGATAAACGTGTCCAACTCTTCCCTGCATCAAGTGTATGCATAACTAATGAAGGTTGACCTATCAACCATCCCTCTTCACCTTTAAAATCAATATCTAGGAGACGAAAATTCTCTTCACTTGGTAAATCTAAATTTCTTTTTTCCCAAGTTTCTCCTCCATCATTAGATTCCATAATAAGTCTATTAGAACCTACTAAAAATCCATTTTTATCATCTATAAAATCAACATCCAAAGCATTAGCCTGATCTTCAAACTGAATTGTTTTCCAAGGGCTACTATCACTCATCTTTACTCCTGTAGATGAACAACTGCTCAAGACAAAACATAGAAGAATTGATAAAAGAAGATTGGGAATACTAGTAATAATTTTTTTCATTTGTATATATTAATGCAAGGAGTACAAAGAAAGGAACATAGCAGCAGCAAATGCCAGACCTCCAAAAATCAATATGTTTTTTTGTCCAGGAGGTAAACTATTAAAACCAAAACCATAAACTAAATTTTCTTCAAAACCACTAGGTTTAGATTTGGGACCTATATCCTTATAAAAATTTTTACCAGCTCGACAAACAGGGCAAGCGAAGGTATTACCATCTAACTCTGAGAAAGGAGTATTTTTGGGTATATTTAATTTTTTATTTCCTTCAGACGGATCATAAATATATCCACAACTTCTACATTCGAATCTATTTTGTTCTAGATTAAGGGCAGATTGTTCAACATTTACATCTGAGGAATTTTCAGAAAGTTTTTCTTTCTCAAAATCTTCAACTATTTTGTTTTCCTCAGAGGCTGGTTGAATGTTTTCACTCACGGTTTATTATTGTTCTTTAAGAACTTTAAAAGATTTTGCTTAATTAAGCGACTTTTATTCAAAATTAATTTTTTAATATGTTTTTATTAACTGGCTATGAATACTTTTTAGGTTTCCTTTTAATTGCCGCAGCTGTTCCAGTATTAGCTCTAGTTACTAATCTCATCGTTGCCCCAAAAGGCAGGACAGGGGAAAGAAAACTTACATATGAATCTGGAATGGAACCTATTGGAGGAGCATGGATTCAATTTAATATTCGTTATTACATGTTTGCCTTGGTTTTCGTTATATTTGATGTTGAGACAGTATTCCTTTATCCTTGGGCTGTTGCTTTCAATAGATTAGGCTTATTAGCTTTTATTGAGGCTTTAATCTTCATTGCAATACTTGTAATCGCATTAGCTTACGCTTGGAGAAAAGGTGCTTTAGAATGGAGTTAAAAAAATTGGATCAACAAATCTCCCCAAAAGCTATAAGAGAAATCAGAGATGGGACTTGCAATCCTCTAGGGGGGCCACAGGTAACTACAGATCTAAGCGAAAACATTATACTAACAAGCTTAGACGATCTTCATAATTGGGCTAGATTAAGTAGTCTTTGGCCTCTCTTATACGGAACAGCTTGTTGTTTTATAGAATTTGCGGCACTAATTGGTTCTAGATTTGACTTTGATAGGTTCGGATTAGTACCTAGAAGCTCTCCAAGACAAGCTGATTTATTAATAGTTGCAGGTACAGTAACTATGAAAATGGCACCTGCCCTTGTAAGACTCTATGAACAGATGCCTGAGCCAAAATATGTAATTGCCATGGGTGCTTGCACGATCACAGGAGGGATGTTTAGCGCCGATTCTACTACTGCTGTTAGAGGGGTAGATAAGCTGATACCAGTTGATTTATACCTTCCAGGATGTCCACCTAGGCCAGAAGCAATTTTTGATGCTGTAATAAAATTGAGAAAAAAAGTTAGTAATGAATCTGTTTTAGAACGTTCAAAAACTGAGCAAACACACAGGTACATAACATCCGAACACGAAATGAATCTAGTTTTCTCTGAAAATACTGGTGAATATCTAAATAAAACCTCAACGAATGTTATTTCTTCTTCTAATAAAGAGAAAATAATAGAATTAACTGAAAATAGTGAAAAAACAAAAATCACTGATATTGAAGAAATTTAATGGAAAAAGACGGTATAGCGGAATCTACAGATACTTCAATTGAAAAAGAAGGATTTGTTAGCCAAAAATTATCTGAAGATGGAATTCCACATCAATCATTAGGTGATGATCACATAGGAGTAGAAAATATTTCTGTGGAACCTAATAAATTATATGAAGCAGTTACGTTTATAAAAAATTACGGTTTTAACTATCTCCAATGTCAAGGCGGCTTTGATGAAGGTCCAGGCAAAAATCTTGTTAGTTTCTACCATTTCATAACTTTGGATGACATCCAAAAAATTGAAAAGGTTAAAGAGGTTAGATTAAAAGTTTTCTTAAAAAGAGATTCTGATTTATCAATTCCAAGTTTATACAATATTTTCAAAGGGAGTGATTGGCAAGAAAGGGAAACATATGATATGTATGGAATAAATTTTAAAGATCATCCAAATCCAAAAAGACTTTTAATGCCTGAAGACTGGAGAGGATGGCCGTTGAGAAAAGACTATATACAGCCAGACTTCTATGAACTTCAAGATGCTTATTAGTTTTTTTTCTTTAATTTACGGTACATAAACATAACTGCTCTTCCCAATCTTCTAGGGTCATGTCTAAGAGTTGGTGTAATTCTTTTTGAATATAATGGTGCTTGCAAAACATAATAACCCTCAGATAGTAATTTTTCTCTATTACATTTAACGGGCTCTGCCCCCCTACTTTCGTAATAGTCTACTAATGGAGACTTTTCGAATTGAATCTGGGATAATATTGCATTAAAAATTCGAATATTAACTCCAAAATTTGATAATTGTTTTTCTATCGATTTAATATGTTGATAAACATCAAGTCCATCGGTTTCTCCAGGCTGAGTCATCAAATTACTTATATAAATTTTAGGAGCATTACTTTGTAATAAAGCATCCACTATCTCAGGGACTAATAAATTTGGCAATAAAGATGTGTATAGACTGCCTGGGCCAAGAATAATTAAATCAGCTTCTTTTATAGATTCGAGAGCACTTGGAAGAGCAGATGGATTTTCTGGTAGGTAACCAATCCTCGAAATTAATTTTTTAGATTTACTGATCTTACTCTCCCCAAAAATTTTTTCACCATCCTCTAATTCGGCCCATAACATAACATCTATATTAGTTGCAGGCAAAACTTGACCTTGTACGGCTAATACCTTACTAGAAGCCTGCACTGCTTTTTCTAAACTACCTGTAATTGTTGTTAAAGCTGACAAGAATAGATTTCCAAAACTGTGTCCATCCAGTCCACTACCTCCAGAAAATCTATATTGAAATAATCTAGTTAAAGTTGGCTCTTCGTTAGATAACGCGGCCAAGCAATTTCTAATATCCCCTGGAGGTTGCACACCTAATTGTTTTCTAAGAATTCCACTACTTCCACCATCATCGGATACCGTTACTATTGCTGTTATATTACTGCTGTAATTTTTTAAACCTTTTAATAAAGTAGATAAGCCAGTGCCTCCTCCTATTGCAACAATATTTGGGCCTCTATTTAATTTACTCTTAACTCTTAATGCATCAACTAAAAATGTTCCCTTTTCTGGAACAAGAGCTTCTTGAATAGAATTAATGCTCCTATTTTGTCCAATACCTATCAATAGTAGTCCCAAAACAAAAATTAGTGGCCCTAGTATTGCAACAGGAAGAATACTAGTTAAGCCAGTCATTATCCAAAAAAATACTTCAATAAGCCAATAAAGGGGCCTCAAATTTGTCCAAATAGCAAAGCCTAATAATGAAGTCAAAAATCCTATCGCAGAAGTAATCATCCATCTTTTTATTACCAATCCTGGTAACAGCCAACTCAAAATTCTTAAAATTTTGTTTAACAAAACAAAATTAGACTTTTTAAAATTTTTATAGTATCTCCTTACTCTTTTTTTACTTTTATTCATTCAAACCCCTCAATTTATTTGTTCTACATTTTAAAAATACATCAATTCATTATAAATGAAATTAATACATCCTTTTTTTATTTCTAAAAATAGGCAATATGTAATAGTAGATGAATTTTTTTTCTATACTTTTGAAAAAATCAAAGCATGCAGTTGAAATGCAAAACCTCTCGATAAGCTGGGGGCAAGTTAATGTGCTTAATCAACTAAATTTTGAACTTAAAGTTGGCGAAAAATTAGCTATTGTTGGTCCCTCTGGTTCCGGTAAATCAACTATCTTAAAAATATTAGCAGGACTTATTTTACCAACCAACGGAGAATTAAGAATATTTGGTGAAAAACAAACATACCTGAGACTAGATCAAAATAATCCTCCTGATGTAAGACTAGTTTTCCAAAACCCAGCATTATTAGGATCTTTAACTATTGAGGAAAATGTAGGTTTTCTACTTAAAAGAAATAAAAACCTATCTAAAAAGTTAATCCATAAAACTGTGCGTGAATGTTTGGCGGAGGTGGGGCTATTTAATGTTGAGAATAAACTCCCTAATGAATTAAGTGGAGGCATGCAAAAAAGAGTAAGTTTTGCTAGAGCTTTAATTACAGATGAGACTCTCAATGCGAAAACTAAGCCTCTATTACTATTTGATGAACCAACTGCAGGTCTTGATCCAATTGCTTCATCAAGGATTGAAGATTTGATTAATAAGACTAATCATAAAGCAAATGGATCATCTATTGTAGTAAGCCATGTTCTTAGTACTATAGAGAGGACTTCAGATAGAGTTTTAATGCTTTATGGAGGCAAATTCAGATGGGCAGGTTCAATTCATGATTTTAAAGAGAGTAATGATCCCTATGTCTTTCAATTTAGGCATGGAAAACTTGACGGCCCAATGCAACCCAAAGACATTTAGAAATTATGCGTAGAAGCTTGCGAGATTCAATAGTTGGATTTTCCTTACTAGGGGGGATTTTAATATTCACATTTTTTTCTTTTTGGCTAAGAGGGGTAAGATTATCTTCAAAAAATTGGCACCTTTTTGCTGAATTTAATAACGCAAGCGGTTTATCAAAAAAATCTCCAGTTACTTATCGAGGAATTTTAGTAGGATCAATAGAAGATATTTTGTTTACTAATGAGTCAATTAAAGCAAAAATTGTGTTGAATAATCCTGAAGTTATTCTTACTAAGCCTGCTTTCGCGAGAGTAGTAACGAATTCTTTCCTTGGAGGAGATGTACAAGTCGCTTTAGAAACTAGTGAGAAAACAATTCCTGAAAACATTGAAAAACCTACATCTGAAAAATGTGATGCCAAATTAATTATTTGTGAAGGAGATACAATCTCTGGGAAACAATTGTCTAGCCTTTCAAATGTAACTAATAGAATAAGTCAACTTTTAAAAGAATCAAATCAAGAAAATTTAATTGAGAATATAGTAAACTCAATTGACCAATTTGATAGAACACAAGAGAACCTTGATGAATTAATTTATTTATCGAAGCAAGAGATACTTAGAGTAGAACCTTTAATAAAAGAAATTAGAATTGCTGCAAATCATTTGAATAACATTTTGTCTACTATTGATGACAAAGAAACTCTTAAAGATATTAAATTGACAATTAATGCTGCAAAATCAATCTCAAGTAAGATTGATGATATGAGTGATGATTTTAAAAAACTAAAAAAAGATAAAGAATTAACAAAATCCATAAGGGATTTGACTATTGGACTTTCAAAATTCCTTAACGAAATTTATCCATAAATAAATAAATTTAGAATTCATTTATAGCATTTAAAGCCATAGCAGCAATTGCTTTATCTGTAGCTTTTGGGAGTTGGACATATTTCCCTTTAGCTACCTCTGCTAATTCTTTACCAAAACCGCTTGCAATAAATTTTCTTTCCGTATCAATTATTAATAATTTTATCCCAAGCATCGGATATTTTGCGGCGATATCAAGAACCTCTTGCTTTAAATTGATATTGTCATTATTTTTTTCTTCAACTTCATTTTGTCCCAAAGATAATCCCAAAGGCACATTTCCTCTTCCATCAGTAATCCCTACAACAATCACTTGGCCTATATCTCCTGTAGCAAGAGCATTCTTTGCTACTTTTGCTGATTGTGTTAGTCCATGAGCTAGAGGCGATCCTCCTCCGCAAGGCATTGTTTCCAACCTTCTTTTTGCAGCAGTTATAGATCTTGTTGGTGGTAAAAGAACTTCGGCCTGATTACCTCTAAAGGGGATAAGAGCTACTTCATCTCTATTCTCATATGCCTCTGTTAAAAGTCTGATTACTGCCCCTTTAGCACTTTGCATTCTATTAAGAGCCATTGAGCCACTAGCATCAACAAGAAAAATAACTAAAGCGCCCGCCTTTTTTTGGAGAAGCTTTGCCCTAAAATCATTTTCCTCAATAATTATTTTTTTATTAGGGTTCCTTAATCTTCTTGATTTTTGATAGGGAGCGGCAGCTCTAAGAGTTGCATCTACCGCAATTCTTTTTACTTGACCTCTTGGAATCATAGGTTTTACATATCTTCCTCTACTGTCACTAAATATCACTGATCTACTTCCACTATTACCCGCTTTAGCTTTAGCTGATGAAAAAAGCAATAAATCAGGATCTACCATACATGCCTCAGGATCTAATATGAATTCTTCAGGTATTTCTGGAGTAGATTCTTCTTCACCATCAGAATTATCTTCTTCTTGTTCTTGCTCTTGATTATCATCATTTTCATTAGCCTCAGGTTCAGAATCATTGTTTGATTGGGGTGGGGGTGGTGGGCTCTGATCCTCTGGAGGTGGTGGTTCAATATCATCATCTTCAGGTGGCATTTGCATCGCTCTAGGGAGGATAACTAATCTTACTGCGACTTTTAGATCCTCAGAATTCACATTCTCATCACCACGAAGAGCCGCATTTGCCTTAGCTACTTTTACTGCAAATAATTCTGATCTATGTCCTTCTACTCCTCCTCTTAGAGCTTCATTAACTAAATAGGTTATTTGCTCTTTGGTTATCTTGACATCTTTTAACCATTGCCTTGCCAAAATTAATTGAGTGGATAAATTATCAGTTTCTTCAGACCATTTTTCTGAAAATTTAAGATTATTTTCGGCATGAGATAAAACAGATTTTGTAATTTCAACCCTTTGAGCACTATCAATTGATTGATCTGCAGAAAGCACAATCGCAAAACGATCTAAAACATGATCTCTTAAAGCACCCTCTTCTGGATTATAAGTCGCAATTAAAAGTGATTTACAAGGATGAGATAGACTTAACCCATCTCTTTCAATATTATTCTGCTCTCTTCCTGTAGCTTCCAATATTAAATTTACAATTCCATCATCTAATAAATTTATATCGTCTACATATAGAACACCTCTATGAGCCTCTGCTAAAATTCCAGGTTGAAAAACTTGTTCACCAGTACTTAATGATGCCGCGACGTCAATTGATCCAACTAGCCTATCTTCAGTTATGCCAATGGGAACTTGAATAAATGGAGCCTCTCTTACTTTTTTTGGAATTTCTTCAGTTTGATTCAAATAATCACTTCCAATTAACTCCTCTAACAATTTATTAGTACTAATATCCCATTCCGCTGGGTTATCTGGATCTAGGTTCCTACCAATAGGTCTTAATGAAGTATTACTATTTGTTCTTATTAGCTTTTCCAGGATTGATTCATTATCTAATACCTCTATAGGAGGGAGTAAAGTATGCAAGCCCCTTGCTAATACTGACTTTCCAGTACCTCTTCCGCCAGCGATAATCACTCCTCCTAAACTAGGATCAACTGCTGCTAAAAGCAAAGATAATTTCAATAAGCTATGACCTGTAATTGCCGCCAAAGGGAACGCTCTAAAAGAATCCTTCGAATTCCTTAAATCTTTTATTTCTCCTTTTTCTTTTAACTCGGAGTTCAAAATCACTTTAAAAATGCCTGATATAGAATTTATCCAATAACTTTGTTTTTTGTAGTGGAATTATCAAATCTTAATATCAAAAATGGACTATGTATATCCCTCGGAGCAAATATTGATAGTAAATTCGGAAGCCCTCTTGAGTCACTATTAATTTGCAAACCAAAAATAGAGAAAATAATAAATGAGTGGGGAGATAGTTCTAACAAAAAAAAAGAAGAGAAAAGCAAATTTCATGCAAACTTTTTTTGGTCTTCAATTTATGAGACATTACCCCATGGTGTTGAAAATGAGCAGCCAAATTATTTAAATACTCTACTACTTATAAAAAGCAATTCTTTTCCACAACCATCAATTAAAAAAGCAAAATTACTTTTAAAAGAGCTAAAAAAGTTAGAGAGATTTTTCGGACGAGAAGAGACGCCAAATGGCAAGAAATGGCTATCAAGATGTCTCGATTTAGATATTCTTTGGTGGGAAGATTTGCATACGTTTGACGAGGAATTAACATTACCTCACCCCAGATTCATGAATCGGAATTTTGTTATTACGCCCCTATCCGAAATCTTAAGTAGAAGCCAAAAAATCACAAAGTTTGATGCTCCAAAATGGTCTATATAAATTATTTACAAAACCAAAAAATAACTGTTAGGCTATTTTTATTTAAAAATTATGGGCAATAAAAACCTTATAAGAAGATCCATTTTTAAAGAAAAAATATCTGAGTTAAAGTCAAAAAAATTTAGTTTCGAAATAAATAGAATTGAACTTCCAAATGGACATGAAGGTGAATATGGATACATTAAGCATCCTGGGGCAGCATTAGCCGTACCTATCACAAAAGACAATAAAGTTATCATTCTTCGACAATATAGATTTGCCGTTTCAAGATATTTATTAGAATTTCCAGCAGGCACATTAGAAATAGGAGAAACACCTATTAATTCAATTCAAAGAGAAATACAAGAAGAGACTGGATTCAGTGCAAACAAATGGGATGAACTAGGAACTCTTGTCCCTGCTCCTGGTTATGCAGATGAAGAAATTTATTTATTTTTAGCTCGTGATTTAAACAAACTCAATTCCGAGGTTAAAGGAGATTTAGATGAAGATATAGAAGTATTAATTTTAGATCCAGACGAACTAGATAATCTCATTTCTAATGGGGATGAAATTCTTGACGCAAAAACCGTGACGGCTTGGTTTAGAGCTAAACAATTTTTAGATAAATTATGAATAAACCTAGAATACTTTTTTGGCATAGAAAGGATTTAAGAATATTTGATAATCAAGCTTTAATCAAAGCATTTTCATTATCAAATGCTATTACTTCAACTTATATATTTGATAAAAATTACACACACGATTTCAATGCAAGTTCAAGAGCTTGGTTTCTAGGAAATTCACTTCAAGAATTAGGAAATAATTGGAAAAAAATGGGAAGTAGATTAGTTATGGAAGAAGGAGATCCGGTATTAATAATTCCTCAATTAGCAAAGAAAATAGATGCTAAATTTGTTTTTTGGAATAGATCAATTGAACCTTATGAGATTAATCGCGATTTACAAATAAAAAAAAATTTAAAAGAACAAAATATTCAAGTTATTGAAACTTGGGATCACTTATTAGTAGAACCTTTAAAAATATTTTCAGGGAATGATAATCCTTATTCAGTTTATGGACCTTTTTATAAAAACCTTAAATCAAAAATGAATTTATTAGGTTCATATGAACAATATAAAGTAGGTTTCCAGTTTAAAGATATAGATAATAAACTCAAAGATAAGAGAATAAATTCATCTGATTCAGTTCTAGAGAAATTTATCAAAAATATCAAATTTCCTGGTTCGAATATTTGTCCATGTAGACCTGGAGAGAATGCTGCAGAAACATTATTAGAAAACTTCATTAACGAAAAAAAAATATATTCTTATAATTCTGCAAGAGATTTTCCTTCCCATAATGGGACATCTTTTCTAAGTGCATCTCTCAGATTCGGCACCATCAGCATTAGAAAAGTTTGGAACGCCACATTAAATTTAAATTCAGATTTTGCAAATCAAGGAAATTACCTATCCATTGAAACTTGGCAAAAAGAACTTGTTTGGCGTGAATTTTATCAACATTGCTTATTTCATTTCCCAGAGCTAGTGAAAGGTCCATATAGAAAAAAATGGGATCACTTTCCATGGCAAAACAATAATGAATGGTTTCAACATTGGAGCAACGGAGAGACCGGAGTACCTATAGTTGATGCTGCAATGCGTCAACTAAATAGTACTGGCTGGATGCACAACAGATGTAGGATGATAGTCGCTTCATTTCTTGTAAAAGATCTTATATGCAATTGGCAAATGGGCGAGAAAAAATTTATGGAGACTTTGGTTGATGGAGACTTGGCTGCAAATAATGGGGGATGGCAGTGGAGCGCAAGTAGCGGTATGGATCCAAAACCACTGAGAATTTTTAATCCATATACCCAAGCAAAAAAATTTGATCCTATGTGCGAATATATAAAATATTGGATTCCTGAATTATCTAAAGTTTCAAATACAGAATTATTGAATGGGGAGATATCTAATTTAGAAAAAAATAATTATTCAAGCCCTATTGTCAATCACAACATACAACAAAGATTATTTAAATCACTTTATGCTGAAATTTGAATTTCCTCTATACAATTCTTTAAAACTTTATTTAAATTTTCTGCTACATAAAGTTGCTCTTCATAAGAAATTTCAGGGAACATCGGAAGACTAAGAACTTCTGTGCAAATTCTCTCTGTATTAATGAGTTTTGTTCTAGAAAAATTTTTATTTTTGTAAGCTATTTGTGCGTGTATTGGAATTGGATAATAAATAATTGAATTAATGCCTTTTTCGAAAAGTTGTTGTTTTACCAAATTCCTTAAGGAATAGTATTTTTTGCAATCAGTATCAAATAAATTTGAAAAATCTTCATTTAAAAAATATTTATCGTTTCTTAATTTGATGACAAATTGATTCCAAGAATGGGAAATTGAATTAGAGCTAATTTTTGGAAAACTAATAAATGGATTTTTTTCTAATAAATCAAGGTAATTATTAGCAATTTTTTGACGGTTATTAATCCACTTAGAAATATATTTAATTTTAATGTTTAATATGGCAGCTTGAATGGTATCAAGTCTGCTGTTATATCCAATTTGGGTATGATGATATCTTATTGGGCTACCATGAACAGCCAGTTCTCTAATTTTTTTTGCAATCTTCTGATCTGAAGTTGTTACTGCTCCACCATCTCCAGCAGCTCCTAAATTTTTAGTAGGGAAAAAGCTAAAACAGCCTATATCACCGATACTACCAACTTTGGAATTTTTCCACATTGTGCATGTTGCCTGAGCACAATCTTCGATTACTTTTAAGTCATATTTGTTGGCCAATGATTTTATTAAGGTCATATTCACTGCATTCCCAAATAGATGAACTGGCATAATTGCCTTGGTATTAGAATTTATTTCTTGTTCTATTAGTTCAGTATTAATGAGATAAGTTTCAGGATCTATATCTACAAAAACAGGATTAGCACCAACTGCACTAATAGCCTCTGCAGTTGCAAAAAAGCTAAAAGATGAGGTAATAACTTCATCACCCACACCAATATCTAATGCGCGCAAAGCTAATACTAAAGCATCAGTTCCACTATTACATCCAATAGTATTTTCAACACCAATTAGATTTGAAAAACTCTCCTCAAATTTGGCAATTTCTTGTCCCCCAATATACTGGCCCCCTTTTAAAACTTTAGAAACCTCACTCTCAATTTCTGAGCCAATTTCGTGGAACTGCCTATTTAAAGTAAATGGAGGTATCTGCATAGTAAATATATTAACCTTAAACCATATTTCTATGGGTAAAAAATTTTTGTATTCATTTAAACCAACTTGGTTCTTTACCAGGAGTCCATTTTATATTGCAACCTAAAGAAGGCATCTGATTTGAAGGATAAGATTTATTTTGATTCAAATCTTTTACAGCAGAGCGCAAATCTTTTCCAGATAGAGGGATATTATTACCTGGTCTACTATCGTCTAATTGGCCATGATAATACAATAAAAAATCACCATCTCCTTCATTTGAAAAAAGATAAAAATCTGGGGTGCAAGCCGCTTTTAACTCCTTAGCAAAATTTTGATTTTCATCATAAAGATAAGGAAAACTCCATCCCTGTTTTTGGGCTTGCAATCTCAAATTTTTAGGAGAATCTGAAGGATGAGTGACAATATCATTACTAGAAATTGCAACTGTTTGAACTGTATTTTCAATTTCTTTACTTAAAGTGAAAATTTGATTCTCAATATATTTAACAAAGGGGCAATGGGCACAAATAAACATTAAAAGTAAATGCCGATTATCTAGATTATGAGAATTAAAATATTCATTTTTTGAATAATTAGCATTTAACATTTCGAAATTCGGTAATTGAAAACCTAATTCCAAAACCATAGAATTTGTTCTTACCATGTTCAAGTTAAAAATTCTTTGATATTTGAAAATTATTGTATATTTTGCAGTAAACCGTAAAGATAGGTAACTTTATATAGGAGAATAATAGAAATAATAAACAAAATGCTTCTAAATCTAACTGGCAAAAAAATTCTTGTTACGGGAATTGCCAACAATCGTTCAATAGCATGGGGTATCGCTCAACAACTTTCAAAAGCTGGCGCAGAACTTGGAATCACATATTTGCCTGATGATAAGGGAAGATTCGAGTCTAAAGTTAGAGAACTAACTGAACCTTTAAACCCATCGTTATTTTTGCCTCTTGATGTTCAAAATCCATCTCAAATTGAAGAAATATTTAAAAATATAAAAGACAATTGGGGGCAAATTGACGGATTAGTTCACTGCCTAGCATTTGCAGGACGCGATGAATTGATTGGAGATTATAGTGCTACCACTTCAGAGGGTTTTGATAGGGCTCTTAATATAAGTGCGTATTCGTTAGCACCTTTATGTAAAGCAGCAAAACCACTTTTTAGTGATGGTGCTGGAGTTGTATCATTAACTTATTTAGGTTCAGAAAGGGCGATTCCTAACTATAACGTGATGGGAGTTGCTAAAGCAGCTTTAGAAGCTTCAGTAAGATATCTTTCTGCAGAACTTGGTCCGGAAAAACAAGTCAGAGTTAACGCAATAAGTGCTGGGCCTATAAGAACACTTGCGAGTTCTGCTATAGGTGGCATTTTAGATATGATTCACAATGTTGAAGAAAAGGCTCCTTTACGCAGAACAGTCACTCAAACAGAAGTAGGCAATACTGCTGCTTTTTTATTAAGTGATCTCTCTAGCGGCATTTCAGGCCAAACAATTTATGTTGATGCGGGTTACTGCATTAATGGAATGTAAACTAAGTTTTTTGCATAAAATGTCATCTCTAAGGCAATCTGAAATAAAAAGAAAAACGAATGAAACAGATATTTCTGTATTAATAAACTTAGATGGAAATGGAATTTCTGAGATTGATACCGGAATACCATTCTTAGATCATATGCTTAATCAAATATCCAGTCATGGTTTGTTCGATTTAAAAATAAAAGCAATTGGAGATACCCATATTGATGATCATCATACAAATGAAGATGTAGGAATCGCATTAGGCAAAGCATTTTCAAAAGCCTTGGGAGAAAGAAAAGGAATAAGCAGATTTGGACATTTCTTTGCCCCATTAGATGAAGCATTAGTTCAAGTCACTTTAGACTGCTCTGGTAGACCGCATCTATCTTATGATCTTCAATTAAAAGCCCCTAGAATAGGCAATTATGATACTGAACTAGTAAGAGAGTTTTTTATTGCCTTTGTAAATAACAGCGGTATTACTCTGCATATTAATCAAATACGAGGCAGTAATTCGCATCATATAGTTGAGGCGTGCTTTAAAGCTTTTTCAAGAGCAATGAGAATGGCTACCGAAATAGATTCAAGAAGATCTGATTCAATTCCAAGCAGTAAAGGAATGTTAGAAAAACAATAAAATAGAAATTTTTTCGAATCAGCCACAATTAAGTTGATTTTTGGCGAAGATAGATAAAGTGATTATTTAGTTGTGACCAATTTACAAGATAAAAAAATTGATAAATTTAAAATTTTTGATAAAGAAGATTGGTCAAGTGCTTATCAAAATGTAGAAAAGGAGCTGACTAAGGAGCCTCTAACAATTAGCAAAGGTAATAATATTAAAAATTTAAATGGAACATTATTAAGAAATGGACCAGGAATATTAGAGAGAGGTGGACAATGGGTTCATCATCCATTTGATGGTGATGGAATGATAACATCCATAAAATTCGAAAATGGTCAGCCATTCTTAACAAATAGATTTGTAAAAACTAAAGGCTATTTGGAAGAAGAAAAAATAGATAAATTTATTTATAGAGGTGTTTTTGGAACACAAAAAAATGGAGGAATTTTAAATAATGCATTAGATCTAAAATTCAAGAATATCGCTAATACACATGTCATTAAATTAGGAGATGAAATTCTCGCATTATGGGAAGCAGCAGGTCCACATGCAATGGATCCTGATAGTCTTGACACTATTGGTTTATCAACATTAAAAGGGGTACTCAAGCCTAACGAAGCATTCAGTGCTCATCCCAAAAAAGATTTAAACTCAAATGCATCTTCAGAACTTTTAGTCACTTTTGGAGTACAAACCGGCCCAAAAAGTACAATTAGATTAATGGAATTTGATAATGCTGGTACAAATTCTGGAGATCTCATTTTTGACAGAAAAGATACATTTAATGGCTTTGCATTCCTACATGATTTTGCAATTACAACAAATTGGGCAATATTTTTACAAAATGCTATTGATTTCAATCCTCTTCCATTTGTAATGGGTCAAAGAGGAGCAGCACAATGTTTAAAGTCAAACCCAAATAAAAAGGCAAAGTTTTTTATCATCCCTAGAGAAAGTGGATTATTTAGAGGACAGCCTCCTTTTACAATTGATGCTCCAGAAGGATTCGTTTTTCATCATGTAAATGCATTTGAAAAAGACTCCAAAATCGTATTAGATAGTATTTTTTATGATGATTTCCCATCAGTTGGTCCAGACGAGAATTTTAGGGATATTGACTTTGATAAATATCCAGAAGGAAAACTGAAAAGATCAATTATTGATCTAAAGACAAAAACTTGTGAACTTGAAACTTTCAGTGAACAATGTTGTGAATTTGCTGTTGTTAATCCTAAAAACTTAGGATTAAAAGCAACCTTTAGTTGGATGGCAAGCACATCTCAAAAGCTGGGGAACGCTCCACTTCAATCAATAAAAAAAATAAATTTAACTTCTAAGGAAGAGATTTATTGGTCAGCAGGTCCAAGTGGATTTGTTAGTGAACCAATTATGGTTCCATCAGAAAACTCTTCAAAAGAAGATGAGGGATTTTTATTTATACTTCTATGGAACGGAGAAAGAAGAGGAAGTGATTTAGTGGTATTAGACGCAAAAGACTTAAAAGAATTAGCTGTTTATGAATTACCCATTTCAATTCCTCATGGCCTTCATGGATCTTGGGTTAATTGAATTTAAGAAAAAATTTCAATTAAATCTGGAATAATTTTTTTTAATGCTTTACCTCTATGACTACAAGAGTCTTTAATATCATTATTCATTTCTGCGAAAGTTAATCTGGTAGAACTCTCCTCGAAAATTGGGTCATACCCAAAACCACTTTTTCCTCTGGGATTTAAAATAATATTGCCATGACATTTGGCCTCAGATTCAATAATCACTTCACCATTTGGGGAACAAACACAAATATTAGCAATAAAGAAAGCACTTCTATTTTGAACTCCATCAAGTTCATTTAAAACTCGTTCGATTCTCTTCTGATCATTTTCTGCATATCTAGATGAGTAAATGCCAGGCTTACCATCTAGTGCTTTAATACAAATTCCCGAATCATCTGCTATTGAAAAATTATTCGTTTTTCTCGAAACTTCACTCGCTTTTTTAATTGCATTATCTCTAAATGTCAGTCCATCCTCTTCAACTTCTAATGCTTCTGGCTGGAGTAACAATTTACAATTAACTCCAGCAAGCAATTTCTTATATTCTTCAATTTTACCTTTATTCTTACTCGCTAAATATAAATTTTTCATCCTTATTTTCCTACCAAATTTATAAATTCTTGACCCCACTCTAATACCTCAATTAGATAAGTTTCTTTTGGTGCTTCACAATATAATCTTAAAAGAGGTTCAGTACCTGAAAACCTAAAAAGAAGCCAAAAATTTTTATCAATTCTCAACTTTATTCCATCGATCTTTGAGATACTTTGTAACTTGTGATCATTAATATTCTCAGGAATATTATCTATGATAAATTTTTTTACGTTATTTTTTTTTGACTGATTTGGAAATTTAATATCAATTCTTTTATAAAAACTTGGCCCAAAATCTTCTTGAATTTCATCTAAGGTTTCATATAAATATTGAGATTTTTCAGCAATTCCATTTAATAAAACCATCGCTGCATATAGAGCATCTCTTTCAGGCATAAAGTCACCAAAACCAACTCCCCCAGATTCCTCTCCTCCAATAAATATTTTCTCTTTAATCATTTTTTCAGCAATATATTTAAATCCAACTGGAAGTTCAACAACATCTCTATTTTGACTCTCTGATATATTTTTAATAATATCTGAACCACTAACAGTCTTTAAAACTGGATAAGAATTATTTTTAATTTCGCCCAAATAGCTAATATAGTATGGGAGTAAATCTTGAGTACTAGAGTATCTTCCTTTTTCATCAATTGCCGCAATTCTATCACCATCACCATCAAATATAATTCCTAAAGTTTTCACTTCATTTGTTGAATTTTTCATTAGTATTTGTTTTAGATCATCTGCATAATTCAAAAGAGGTTCTGGAGGTTTTCCTCCAAAAAAAGGATCAGCATCTTTCCTGATTTCTGAAATAACTTCTAAATCATTAGAAGCAAAAATCTCAGCCATACAATTCGCAGCTGAACCATGCATAGAATCTACAAAAATTCTCAATTTCATTTTTTTTAATCTATTGGCAATATAGTCAATATCAAAAAGGGATTTAATTCTATCTAAATGAAATTTCTTAATATCTACAAATTGATTAACACCATCTATTTTTTCAATTGAATTTCCAAGCATTAATCTTTTTTCAACTTCACTTGTAAAAGATTCGTCAACAGAACATCCATTAAAGCTCTTTATTTTCAGACCTAGCCAATTATATGGATTATGACTTGCTGTAATTACTAACGCTCCAAGACAACCGACTTCTTTGGCATAGAAACTACAAGAGGGTGTTGTAACAAAGCTATCAGATAAGATCGGTTCTAAACCACATCCTCTTACAAAAGGCATTATTTGCTTGGCGAATTCACAAGCCATAAATCTACGATCATATCCAATAATAATTTTCTTTGAATTAACTTCTTTATAGTATTTATAATGCAATTCCTGACATGCAGCGACAACAACTCTTGAAAGATTGGACAGGTTAAAGTCAAAACCAATAATTCCTCGCCAACCATCAGTTCCAAATTTTATTTTATCTAATTTATCAGCTGTCAAATTTCAAATTTCCTTAATTTCTTCTAATTATCTATACTAATTTATATGAGTAAATTTTAAAACCGCTCTAAAAAAATAATTTGAATTCTCTTCACTTAAAAAGTTTTACAAGATGCAAAAGAAAAGCATGGCTAGATTTTAAGGGTAAAAAATCTTGTGAAGTTTGGTCTCCCCATAAAGCTATAGATAAAATTAATCAGTTTCAAATTTTCTCTGAATTTTGTAATAGTGAAATATATACAGGATTAAAGGCCTGCGAAAATGGCTATCAAGGTGTAATTGGATTAAAAATCAAAGGGAATCTTTTCCAAAATATTAACGCTGAGATACAACCACAATTACTTGTAAAGACTGAAGGTACAAGTAAATGGGGACAATATAAATATTTGCCTGCTGTTTACAAGTTAGGCCATAAAACCACTAAAGAGCATTTATTCGACTTAGCTTTTAGTTCTATGCTGTTGGAATCTTTTCAAGAATCTAAAATTGAGAAAGGATTAGTAATTTCAAGTTTTGATGAAAAAGTTAATGTTGAAGAAATTTTTTTAAATAATAAATTAAGAAAAAAAGTTTTGAATGTTTTATTAAGTTTGAATGAATGCTTGAAGGGATTTATGCCAGAAATAACTCAAGACAGAAAAAAATGTACTATTTGTTCATGGCAAAAATTTTGTGGCAAAGAAGCAAAAGAAAATGGATATCTAACAGATATAGATGGGATAGGATCCAAAACGGCCTCATTACTTATAACAAATGGAATATCCGATACTCAAACATTAGCTTCATATAGCGAAAAAAAACTTGGAGAGAAATTATCTAAATTCAAAGATCATAAATATGAAAAAGCGTCTTTATTTGTAAAGCAAGCACAAGCTTATATTTCTGGGGAACCATATCGCATTTCCAATAAAAATGATACTAACGAACTACTAGAAAAAACGGCCTCGGGCTTTTATATATTTGATATTGAGTCAAATCCAGATAATAAGCATGACTTTTTATATGGTTTTTTAAAAATAAATACTTTATTTACAAAAAAAGA
>NZ_CVSX01000010.1 GCF_001180305.1 Prochlorococcus marinus | reverse complement strand
AATAAAAACCTCCCTAGGAAATAAAAACTTTAAGCCCCCAATTGGGAAAAGTTCAAAATATCTTGCTTTAGCTCTATAGGTAGTATTTTTTTCATCAAAAGTTATTATTTTGTTTTTAAAAAAATCTAGTTTTTCTATAATATCAGTACTCGTTGTACCGTTACCAATAATAATTTTTGATATATCTTCAACGGTATTTAAATCTCTAACATAATCTTCGATTAATTCACTTTTAAGAATAATAGCTTTATAAACTTTTTTTTGATTTATATCAGCCAATACCAACCCGCATTTACATTTACCAGGATCAATAGATATCAATTTAGACATAAAATATCATAATTGAGTAATATTCAATTCAACTATTATTGGGTCTGCAGTTTTACTATCTTTTAAAGATAAAACCTCCAATAGATACCTATTATTTTGATTTATTTTTAAGGAATCTCTAATTTTTTTAATAAAATCACCCCTTGTGGAGATTTCGTTAACTATAGATCCTTTTGACTTGATTTGATCTCTTGTTTTTCTCATTAAAGTTTTCATTGTTAAGTTCATATTTTTA
>NZ_CVSX01000009.1 GCF_001180305.1 Prochlorococcus marinus | reverse complement strand
TAGTTTTAAGCCAGATATTATTGAGATTATTGAAGCTATACCTAGAAATATAGAGTAAAAAGGTTGCAAATTAATAATGCCAAAATTACCTGTATGCCATTTTATTAACCAAAAAGCATCTATTCCTAGTGGCTGAAGAATACTATAAATAGTCCCAGATACAATAGTAATTAGTAATGGGATTGCTGAAATTGCCGTTATTTT
>NZ_CVSX01000008.1 GCF_001180305.1 Prochlorococcus marinus | reverse complement strand
AAATTTGTATTCATTTTCAAGATCTATTGATTTTTCATTTAATTCAATATCTGAAGTTTGTTCTGCGAGTTTCCCGAGATTTTTTTACTGGATTAGCATCTTTGAAGGATGCATCTTCTACTTGCTCTTTTGAAATTTGCTGTCTAATAGAAGATTTAAACCTCAAGCAGATGACTACGATGAAGAATATATTGAAGAGAGATCTCGTAG
>NZ_CVSX01000007.1 GCF_001180305.1 Prochlorococcus marinus | reverse complement strand
TTCTTGAATAATCGTCTCATTTAATTCAGGTTTAGCTTTCTTACTTAATTTAATCAAAACAGAAAGGTATTTATTAACTACCACACAAAAAGCATTTTTCTCTGATTCACTTTTTAAGGAAGCGAAAAATACATTATTAGAAAAAATCTCACCCCAGTTGGGAATCTCTCTTAATGAGGAGAAAGAGCTTTTATCAACTTCAGATAGAAATTTTTCGTACTTTATACTTTGATTTTTAGAAGTTGGAGATAAGTCAACAATTGCTGCCGAAACAACATGATTTATTTTCACTAAATCCATCCCAAAAATTGGGATATCAAACTTTGGATCGGGGAAAAAAACGCAGTGTAAAATTTTTAGATTTTTTGAAAATTCCGCAACTTCAATATGTAACTTTCTAAATCCTTTTGCTTTGTGAAATTCGTTCTCTATATATAGTTCTCTACCTATTTCATTGGATATTATATTAGTAAGCTTGGGATCAACTTTTATACTCTCAAGGTTTTCAAGCATAGATCTATGCTCCCTAATATTTTGCAACAAGTCCAAAATAAGAGGGTCTGTTAATTTAGTTTTAGTTAAGGATTCAGACAACAAGAATAAAAAAGACCAAAATGGAATTAAAAAAGAGAATTTAAATGAATGTAGGAGAGGTTAACTACTATACCCATTCAAGCAAAACCAAATGTGTATTTGTGGATAATAAAGATTTATCGCTCATAAGCATTGATATATGGTGCAAAGCAGGTTCCTCATTAGAGGAAGAGGGTAAAAATGGCACTGCTCATTTTTTAGAGCATATGATTTTTAAAGGCTCTAGCAAAATAATGCCAGGTGAATTTGATCATAAAATCGAATCACTTGGGGGACTAAGTAATGCATCAACAGGTTATGATGATGTACATTACCACGTCCTTATCCCACCAAATAACTTTAAAGAATCACTTGCTCTTTTGACAAATATTGTTGTTTCTCCGATTTTTAACATTGAAGAATTTAAAAAAGAAAAAGGAGTAGTTATTGATGAAATAAAACAACAAAATGATCAGCCTGAAGAAAAATTATTTAATTACTTTTTAAAAAGGGTTTGGTTAAGTCCTAATTATTCAAACTCAATTCTAGGAACAGAACAAAGTGTAAACAAAATGGAGGTCAAAGACCTCGAGAAATTTCATAGGAAACATTACACTGCGGAAAATATTTGTATTGCAATTGCTGGTAATCTCTCGAGAGATATTTATAAAATTTTTGAAAAAAGTGATCTTTCTGGGATAAATAAAAACTTAATTTGTAATTATTCAAATTTCAAAAATCTAAAAAACAAACCTTTATTAAAAATCAGAAATGGCAGAGAGGTAATAAAATTTGATGACTTGGAATTCTCAAGAATTATCATAGCTTGGTTTATTCCTAAACTTGGTGATCAAAAAACTATTATTGGATTAGAAATATTAGCGTCTATACTCTCTGTAGGAAGAAATAGCAGATTAGTAAAAATTTTAAAAGAAGATAATAATCTTGTTGAATCAGTATACGTAGATGTAAATGCGGGGGAATTAGGCGGATTATTTATTTTAGAAGCAAGTTGTGAAAAAAAAGATATTCAACTTGTAGAAAAGAAAATAAATAAAGTTTTAGATGAAATTTCAGGTTCTAAGACTCTAACTTTAGATGAAATAAAAAAAGCAATAAATATCGTAAAAAGCAATTATATTTTTAATTTAGAGACATCCACGCAACTTTCATCATTCTTTGGAAATGAACTTCTCTGGGGTAGGAAATCTTCGATATATAAATTAGAAAGTCATTTAAAATATTGGAATGATTTAGATAATTTCAAAGAAATCACGCAATATATTCAAGGAGAAAAATTTACTCTAATTGCATCCCCTTAGCAAATGTTAAAAAGATATTTTATAAAACATAAAAAAAGAAATTTCTCAATAGCTTCAATTTGGATTAAAGGCGGAAGTGATAGGGATATCTCAAACAAAAGGGGCATTAATAAAATACTTAGTTCATTACTTGTAAGAGGATGTGAAGGCTTTAATAATTTAGATCTATCTGAATATATTGAATCTTACGGTGCTGAACTAAATCAGGAAGTATATGAAGATGGCATTTCCATAAGCATAAAATCCCTAAATGAACATTTCAGCAAATTACTTCCGCTATTAGATTTAATAATTAAAAAGCCAATTCTTTCGGAAATTGAATTTAAAAAAGTAAAAAAATCATCTATGGATCTGATTAAAAAAGATAAAGAAAATCCATTTAATATTTGTTTCGAAAAATGGAGAAAAATTGTTTACTTAAATCATCCTTATGCCTTCAATACGTTAGGTAATGAGAGAGATGTCTCAAATATTATTTATGAAGATGTTTTAAATGAGTTTGAAAAATTCAAAAGAAGAGAGAAATATATGATTTCAAATAATTTAGAAATTAATGGAGAAGATTCAGGAACAGTAAATCAAAAAATCATAAAAGAAAAATCAAGCCTTCCAAATTATGATTTAGATCCGATGAGTAGATTTGAGTTCGTAAATAACCATACAAATCAAACAATAATGATAATAGGCAACCAAACTTGTTCTCGCAGTAGTAAGGAATATTTGCCACTTAAGGTTTTGGAGTCATATTTATCTTTTGGTATGAGCGGAGCTTTGTTTAAATTATTTAGGGAAAAAAATGGCATTACTTACGATCTTGGCGTTTTTAATCCTCTTAGGAATGATAATTCCCCTTTTTTAGTTTACTTATCAGTTTCTAATAATAATGCCCTTTTAGCATTTGAACTTTTATCGTCAATATGGAAAGATTTGCTTTTAAACCCGTTGATTGATGATGAATTATTGTTAGCCAAAGAAAAATTGAAAGGTTCTTTTCTTTTAGATAATCAATCATTAGATAGTATTTTGCAGAGAAAGATTCAATTAATTAGCTACGGCATTTCAACTTTAACTGAAAATGATTTAAATTTAAAAATAGATAAAATATCATCATTAGACATTTTAAAATTAGCTAATAAATATTTTTCAAAACCTTTTTTCAGTATTTCTGGAAATAAGAAAATATGTTCCTCAATTAAGACTAGGTGGGAAAAAAACTTTTAAACTAGACTTTTTCAATTTTTTCTATATCGATTAAAAATGAGCCTCTTCGAAACTTCACCTCGACTGTATTTGGCGATTTAATTGATTGTACTTCTCCAATTTCATCAATTGCTACTAAATCGGGAGGGCGTAACATAGGCATGTTATCAGAAGTCTTTAGGTATGAAACTGCCATAATCAACCTTACCTTGTCCTTAACCTCAAATTTCATTAATAAATACAATATATTTATGAACAATATAATCATAAAGTTATAGAAAATATCAACGAAATGTATCGAATCATTCTAGAATAAGCACTACAAATTTAAATAAATTAATGAATCAGAAATTTAAGACATTAATTTTGTGGGCATTACCTATAATTTTAGTAATTGCACTTTCCTATCAATTTTTATCCTCCAGTAATGTTGATTCACTTAAATCAAATGGAACTACAATCGCGCCGAGAAATACTGCAGTAGCAAGAGTAAGTTACGGGAGATTCTTAGATTACATAAATTCAGGAAGAGTTACTTCAGTAGATATTTTTGATGGTGGTAGAAATGCAGTTATAGAAACTGTAGATTCAGATTTAGATAACAAAGTCCAAAGATTGAGAGTTGATCTACCAGGGTTAACTCCTGAACTTATTAATATTTTAAAAGATGAGGGGATTAGTTTTGATGTTCATCCTATAAAAACAGCTCCCCCTGCATTAGGTATTTTTGGTAATTTACTCTTCCCAGCAATTTTAATTGGTGGTCTGATCTTATTGGCAAGAAGATCAAATGGAATGCCTGGAGGTCCTGGCCAAGCAATGCAATTTGGGAAAACAAAAGCAAGATTTGCCATGGAAGCTGAAACTGGTGTTGTTTTTGACGATGTAGCAGGTGTTAATGAAGCGAAACAAGACCTACAAGAGGTTGTTACTTTTCTGAAAAAACCAGAAAAATTCACTTCAGTTGGAGCAAGGATTCCTAAGGGAGTTTTATTGGTTGGCCCTCCTGGGACTGGTAAAACTTTATTAGCAAAGGCAATTGCAGGAGAAGCAGGTGTTCCATTTTTCTCATTGTCGGGATCTGAGTTTGTTGAGATGTTTGTTGGTGTCGGGGCGAGTAGAGTAAGAGATCTTTTCAAAAGGGCTAAAGAAAATAGTCCTTGTTTAATATTTATTGATGAAATTGATGCAGTTGGAAGGCAAAGAGGTGCTGGTATTGGTGGAGGTAATGATGAGAGAGAACAAACTCTCAACCAATTGCTTACTGAAATGGATGGGTTTGAAGGAAACAGTGGCATAATTATAATTGCAGCTACTAACAGACCTGACGTTTTAGACTCAGCTTTAATGAGACCTGGTAGATTCGACAGGCAGGTAACAGTAGACGCGCCTGACATAAAGGGTAGATTGTCAATACTTGAAGTTCATTCAAGGAATAAAAAACTACAAGATGATTTAACACTTGAAAGTATTGCAAGAAGAACACCAGGATTCACTGGTGCAGATTTAGCAAATTTACTTAATGAGGCCGCCATCCTAACAGCTAGGAGGAGAAAAGACTCTATTAGTATTTCAGAAATTGATGACTCTGTAGACAGAATTGTTGCAGGTATGGAAGGTTCTCCTTTAACAGACGGAAGAAGTAAAAGATTAATTGCCTACCACGAAGTTGGCCATGCTCTTATCGGTTCACTCGTTAAAGCTCACGATCCTGTACAAAAAGTAACTGTAATACCAAGAGGTCAAGCGAAAGGATTAACTTGGTTCACCCCTGATGATGAACAAAGCCTGGTAAGCAGAGCTCAGCTAAAGGCCCGAATAATGGGTGCATTAGGAGGTAGAGCCGCAGAAGATGTTGTATTTGGCGAAGGTGAAATCACAACAGGAGCTGGAGGTGATTTTCAACAAGTTGCTTCTATGGCGCGTCAAATGGTAACTAGATTTGGAATGAGTAATTTAGGTCCAATAGCTTTAGAAAGTGGAAATCAAGAGGTTTTTGTTGGTAGAGATTTAATGACAAGAAGCGAAGTTTCTGATTCTATCTCCAAACAAATTGATGAAAGTGTAAGAGTAATGGTTAAGGAATGTTATAAGGAAACTTACTCTATTATCAGCAAAAATAGAGATGCTATGGATAAAATAGTTGACCTTTTAATTGAAAAGGAAACATTGGATGGAGATGAGTTTGTTAGTATTCTTTCAGAATATACTCCTATTCCAGAGAAAGATAGAACACCTCAATTGCTTAATTAACTCTAACGGGTTTCTTATCTAGAACTAAATCTATCAGACCGTACTCTACAGCTTCATTTGGTGACATATAGAAATCTCTATCTGTATCTTCTTTAATAGTTTCATAATCCTTACCTGTTCTCTCTGATAATTCAGTGTTCAGACGATCTTTTAAAAATAAAATTTCATCTGCTTGAATTCTTATATCACTCGCTTGCCCTCTAGCACCTCCAAGGGGCTGATGTATCATAATTCTTGAATGTCTCAAACTACTCCTTTTACCTTTAGTTCCTGCTGCTAACAAAAAAGCACCCATACTAGCCGCCAAACCTACACAAACTGTGTGTATATCAGGCTTAACATGTTGCATTGTGTCAAATATGCCTAAACCATCGTAAACTGATCCGCCTGGTGAATTTATGTACATGTAGATATCTTTATCTGGGTCTTCGGCTTCAAGAAATAATAATTGAGCAACAATTCTATTCGCTGTTTCACTAGTAACTTGTTCTCCCAAGAAAATAATTCTCTCTCTTAATAATCTCGAATAGATATCAAAGACTCTTTCACTACCACCGGATTCTTCTAAAACTAAGGGAATCATAATAATATTTATCTGTTTATTAGATATTAACGATATTGAGTCTACATACGCTAACCTTATTAAGGTTTACATATAAAAAATTGAAAGAAAAATTGACTGTTTCAGATAGCAAAAAGTTATTTCACGAACAATTCCCTTACGTTATTCCAGGTTTATATAAAAGAATAGTTGATGAAATGCTTGTTGAACTGAACCTTTTAAATCATCAGAATGAATTTATACAGGATTATCTATTTTGTATTGGACTCACCGAAACATTCAAAGAACTAACGAAAGGATATAAACCGGATAAACATTTAGATCTTCTTTTTGATGCTTTATGTTGTTCTAGTAATTTTAAAACTAAAGAAATTAAAGAAATATCTCAAAAGTCTCAAGATGAATTCAAGGAAAAATCATATAATGATTTACTAAATTTAATGAAAGAAAAAAGTAGTTCAAAAATTTATCCATCCAGGATACTGAACTTAGGAATCTATACAATTATTTCAAATTCGAAAGATATTAAAGGAAAAAATGAATCCGATTTAAGTAAGATGATTTTTGATGCTTTTGAAGAGCTAAATTTATCTAGGAATAAAGCAGAAAAGGATATTGGGATTTATAAAAGCACCCTATCAAAAATGGAACAAGCTAAAGAATTAATTGAAGAATTAAGAATTAAAGAGAAGAAAAAAGAAAGCAAAAAATAGTAGTTATTTTTTAATTCTTTTTTTATCTTTCCAAGAAATGTAAGATATGTAAATTACGGCTAAGGTTATGAATACAAGTAAAAGGAACGATGTAAAAATAAGAAAATTATTTAAATAGACTTCATAAGTTAAAAATGGAATCATATATCAATAGATCCGTCACCATTTCTTCCCCATACAACCATTGCAATAGAAAAAGTAAAAATTGCGGCTAATGCGGCCCATCCTATCTGAAAGATCATTAGATTAATATTATTTACATAAATATAACAGAACTTCAAAAATTTTTTAATCATTCCTAAGTTTAATTAACTTCTCATAAACACATTTTTATAAATATAATGTTAAGAAAGGGTTAAATTGGGAAGGTTAGTATTAAATCATAGTACAAATATTGAAGGTCTAATTCCAATACTGAAAAAGCTAGCACTTAACATCAACATAAAAACAATAACTCCAGCAGTGATATCAAGAGCAAGGGGCAATTCCTCTAGATTGATAATAAGATTATCAGTAAAAACCATTAACGGATACAAAGCCATCGCAAGAAAGGGCAAAACCGCTCAAGAAGTTTTTATTTCTACAGACTTAAGTAAAGATAAATTAAAAGAGCTCATAGAAATTTATAATAATTAAGAAATTAGAAAAATTTTTAAATTTTAATTAATATAATTCCATGATATCAGTTTTAAGCTTTTTATTTATCTTTTTTTCTTTTGTATTATATGGTGACAAATCATTATCACTTACTGATTACAAAATAAAAAGAATCTGTAAAAAGGAAAAAAGGGAATCAATTTGCATAAAAAATTTGCAAGATAAAAAATCTATTCTGCAAAAAGGCAATAAAATTGAAATACCAGTTATACCATATAAAAGATAATAAAATTTAAATTTCAAACTCTGATTCAAAAAGATCAAAAGACTTTTTATAGTTTTGAATAAGTTCCTCTGAATTATCGTTAAAACCTTGTTGTTCATAATCTTCTTTTAAATCATCATATAAGTGAACAACTTTGTTAAATGCATCCATATATTCTTTTTGAATATCCTCATCATTGATATCATAGATTTTGGCTAAAACTAACTCTACATCTTTCTTTGATGAATATATTTTCTTCTCGAAATCTTTATTTAATTTTCTCCTTTTTTTTGACATCTATAAATTGTTTTTAAATACAAATTTACAATACTAAAAATCATAGGTAAATTAAATTAAAACTTATAAAATAAGAATATAGTTTCCAAATCAAAATAAAACCTCTATTTCCAAACAAAATTTATAGATGGTATGAAGAAAAAAGAAACAAAAAATCTCGAAGAGATTAGAATTCAAAACTATGAAGCTAATAAAATGAATTCCTCAAAAAACTCCAAGAAAAAGAAAACTAAAGATCTTCCATGGTGGGTAGAGTTATTATTTGTACAAGTAGGATTGCCTGATAGCTTACTTATTAAGATACTAAAAGCAAAAAGGAATGCTAAAGAATTAATAAACAATGATAAAAATTTATTAATATATTTTTTCTTTATAATTGCAACATTTATATACATTTATCCAGTTATTAGACACGCAAAAAACAAATTGTATTGTGAAAAGGTTGCAGAGAATTATATTATAAAAAATAATAATTTATTTTCAAAAAATAAGAGTGAATTAAAAATGTTATCTACAAATTTTTGTAATGGTGGCCAACAAATCTATAACATTGAAAATTAATAAACTCTAATCCCATGACAGATATTACTCAAAAGAAAGAAAACGTAAAAATCAAATTAAATGATCTAAGACAAAACTTAAAAAAAATGCATTTAGCCGTTACAGAAGAATTAATATTACCTCAGCCAGATGATGTAAAAACATTGATTTCTAAAATGGATCAATTACTAAAATTAATAGAATCAAAATAATCTTTAATTTGAATTACTTCCCATTGAAAGAATCAAAAATGAAAAGAATAAAAACATTTTTAAAAATATTTTTAGGTATGATTTTTATAACTTCCTGTAAAACATCTATCAATAAAAGCTATCCCACCATAAATATAGAAAAAAATAATAATAAAGAAATAAATTCAATAAAGCAAAAAATGGAAGTAAAGTTTTCCTGCGGAGAAGATGGGATTTCTAAATTTATAGATGATGGATGGATTATCTTAAAAGAAAAATCTCAAGAAAAAATTTGCACTTGGAAATCTGTTCCTTCTACAAAAGATTGTGACATGGAGAAAGACAAAGGCTGTAAATTAACAAAACCAGATAAAATTGGAGAAGAGAAAATTTATTTATTAGAAAAAAAACTTTAAGAGTATGAATAGAAAACCTGAAGATTTAGAAGTTTTGGTAGATTTAATTTTTAAGAAATTACAAGGCTATAAGGCAAAAAATTTCTTTTTAGAAAAAAAATCTTTGAAGAAATTCATTTTTTCACTTATTAAATAATTCTGTAATAAACCAAAAATAGGAAATAATGATATCGTTAAAATAAAAATTTAAAACGATTATGTATAATTTTTCTTCTCTAACAATAATTCTTATAATTACTTTTATTGCAAGTATTTATTTTTTATTTAGGGTGACTTCGAATTCAAAGAATTAAAAAATATCTTTTATAAGTTTTAGATTATTGGATCTTCTCTCAATATTAAAACAGTATGATGACTAAAGCCATCATTAATCCATTCTTTGTATTCTTCTAATACGCACTTTCTATCTGATTTATCTAATTGATTTATTCTTTTTTTTGCATTATCTAAGGCTTCTCTAATACTAAATTCGTAATCTTTTGAGTTCTCTTTCATTGTTTTTTTTTAATGGTAGTAAATATGATCATTTATTCTGTAATAGTAATAACAATATTTAGTTTTAATTAAATAAGAGTATCAAGCAATACGGAATAATTTTATATATATTTGGGATAATTAAATTTTTAAAATACTATGTCTTACGAAGCAGGTAGTAAAGAATGCAGACATTTGATTGAAGCGAAGGAAAGTCTATTAGCAGCAATGGAAGCTTTAAGCAATATAAATTCGACAGATATATTACAAACACAAATCAAAGAAATTTATGGCAAATTAGAGCATATGCACGATAATCGCAAAAAAATTGAATCTGCAACTAATTATTTATAGATTTTATTTTTGATTTAAAAATTACCAAATTGATTATTTAATTTTTTTACTCTTTTATCAGATAACAAATCCAGTAAAGCATCAAGTTGAGCGGATACTTCCTTAGCTTCGTTCAAATCTGGCAATAAATCATCCTCCATAAGCATTTGATGCATTTCTCTAAGCTCTAACCTTATATACCTTAGGTGAGAACTTACTTCCTCTCTCTTAGTTGCACTCATATTCACTTTTTATTAAAAGTATTATACAATATTGTGTTTTTATGTTGCCTGAGTAATTACTAAAAAAATTAAGCCAAATAAGAAAAAATTAAATAATTTCTATCAGTTAAAGGATATTTAAAGTCTTGATGTAGTAAGATGACATTCATGAAAAACAAAAAATCCAAAAGAATAAAAACCAAATCTAGTAAAAATAATCAAGAGTTAGGTCAAACAAAAAACTCAGCAAAATTAGTCCTTTTTATATTTGGAGTAGGTCCAATAATTGGCATAACATTATTTTTATTTAGCAAGGGATTTTTTAATTCGCCAAATATATAGATATCCAATAACGAGGGATAAACTAAAAAATATTATTGGAATTTCTTTAATGAAAAGACTCTAAATTCAGCAATTTTTCTTGCATTTTTTGGATTAGAGACCAAAAAGGGATGATCGGATAAAGATTCAAACACTTTATCAATTTTTAATCGTAAGTCCTCACAATCAATATTTTTCCACTCCTCATCAAATGACATGGCAAAGCTGTCAGCATTGTCATAAAGTTGATCTCTCATAAGATTTTAAAACAAAATTAGTAAGATATAAAAATTCTAACCTAATCTTAAAGAGTCTTTCACTATGAATGATAAAACTACAGCTATCTAAAATTGAAAAAACTTTCTATGAATAATTTATCCAATTATTAAAGCTAAAATATGATTGTATTTGACAGAAGTGTTACAATAATGGCAAAGAGGGATTTTATGGACATTAAAGTTAAAAGAATAGGATACCTTCCTAGAAAAAGAGTACTTGAAATTATTGATGAAATATCCAAAAGCGAATCAATAAGTAGATCTAAAGTTGTCGGAATATTAGTTGAAGAAGCACTAGATGCAAGAGGTATTGCAAATTTTGGATTTAGTAACATCAATAAAACAAATTCATACAAATCTGATAGTTATAAAGATCTACAGAATGCGAATAGTAATCTAAAAGATACTGAAGATGAATTTGTTGACGATAGTGGTTACACACTTTCCTCTCACAAGACAATAGACCGCTCGATATCTACAGACGATATCGAATTAGCAAATAAAATTAATATTCTCAAAGAATCCGGATTAATATAACTTCCTTTGAGAATTTATTTGTTCTTTTTAGTGCATATCATTAATTCATTGTTTATTCTTAATCAAGAATAATATTCTTTTCATAATTCGAATATTAAATCTTTTTCTATTATTAATCCAATATTGAAAAATGAAAGATATCAAATGTCCCTCATGCGGTAAAACTTTCCGAATTGATCCTAGCAGTTTTGAAGAAATACTACATCAAATAAAAGACGAAGAATTTAATAGACAAATAAAAGAAAGACTTTCCTTGGCTGAAGAGGATAATAAAAAAGCACAAGAAATTTTAAAACGAGAATTAAGTATACAGTTAATAGAGCAAAAGAGAATTAAAGAAACTGAAATCCAAGCTCTTGAAACAAAATTAAATATTGCTGAAGAAAAGAAAACAAATGCCCTTAATGATTTAAGAAATCAAGCATCAACTAAAATTAATTCCATGAATAGTGAATTAAACAAATTAAAAGAGGAAATTAAAAACCAGGCGTTAATTTCAGAATTATCTTTAAAAAATAAAGTTAATGAAGCTGTTAATAATTTAGAAAAAGAAAATTCTGCATTAACAAATACCATTGAAAAGATAAAGCTTGAACAATCAATTAATGAAAAATTAATTGAAGAAAAGTTTAAAAGCAAAATAAGTGAGAGGGACCTAACTATTCAGGAGCTAAGAGAAATGAAATCTCGATTATCTACAAAGATGGTAGGCGAAACCTTAGAAATCCATTGCGAGACCCAATTCAATTTAAATCGGTCAACCTCATTTAAAAAATCATATTTCGAAAAAGATAATGATGCCTCTTCTGGAAGTAAAGGTGACTATATATTTAGAGAATTTGATGAAAATAATACTGAAATAGTTTCTATAATGTTTGAGATGAAGAATGAGAGTTTAAATGGAACAAATAAAAGAAAAAACGAAGATTTTTTCAAAGAATTAGATAAAGATAGAAGACAAAAATCATGTGAATATGCAGTACTCGTTTCTCTTCTAGAACCAGAAAGTGAACTATATAATGCAGGAATCGTAGATGTTTCTCATAGATTTCCAAAAATGTATGTCATAAGACCCCAATTTTTCTTGCCTATTATTTCTCTACTAAGAAATGCATCTATGGAAACCTTAAAATACAAATCACAAATTGATTTAATGAAACGTGAGAATTTTGATATAACAAATTTCGAAAATACTCTTGAACAATTTAAGAATGCTGTTGGTAAAAATGTTTCACTTGCCCAAGATAGATTTAATGATGCAATTTCAGAAATTGATAAATCAATAACTCATTTACAAAAAACTAAAGAGGCTTTAGTTCTATCAAAAAAACACCTTTTATCTGCTGACAGCAAATCTCAAGATTTAACTGTAAAGAAATTAACTAGAAACAATCCAACAATGAAAAAAAAGTTTAATGATTTAGATAATTTTGAAGATGAGGTTGCCTAATCTAACTAAAAATTTGAAATTAATAATAGTTAAAAATAGGAATAATTATTAATTTATAAATATATTATAAATAATAAATATATAGTAGAAAAATAATGTCTACCACCACCCCCATTTTCACTATTGCGAAAAATCTTAATGTCGAAAGTAATAGAGTATTGTCAGCATGCAAGAAACTTGGAATAAATGCAAAAGGTGCTACTAAAAGATTAAATAAACAAGAATTAGATAAAATTAAAAGTTATTTTGAAACTGGCAAAAATGTTTCAGATGAAATAGTTAATTTAGATAAAAATAAAGTCAATGAAAATAGAATTTCCAAAATAAAAAAAGAGGAAGTAAAAGTAAACTATTTTATAAATAGACTTATACGTAAATCTTAAATAAAACTTATATTTTTTTATTTCGTTAAAAAGAATCCACAGATGAAAAAGACAATAATCTATTATAAGTAAAAATACTTATAATGGAAAAAGGTAAAATTTTAAATTCCCTCGGGAAATCATGGGAAAGAGATGAAATTCTCTCAAAAATAAAAATCGGCCTAGGTACAGATGAGATTGTTAATGAATTTATTGAAAAAAACAAGTTACAAATTAAAGAATTGAATTCTTTATTAAAATCAGAAGACAAAGTTTTATTAAATCAAGTAGAACAACTTGCAACTTGCGAATCCAAATTAATTAATAAGATTAGAAATTTAAATTACCAAGAAAATAATGAAAATCAGCAAATAATTAATCAGAACAAAATCTCTTCACCTAATAGATTTCCCTCTAACAGAATAAGTTCCTTCATGATTAATTGGAGCAACAAATTTGTAGTTATTGCTTTACTTACAATCTCAGCAATAGCTTTATCCAAACAAGCATGGGCATAATTCGCTAAATTAACTTCATAGCAAGTGATGTAGTTTTGAGAACTAAAAAGGAAGATTTAATTAGTTACAAGGATGGAAATCTTTATTGTGAACTTGCTGATATTTGGATTGATCCAAGTAAGCCAGTAAAAAGAGCATTAATAACCCATGCTCACTTTGATCATTTTACGTTTGGCTGTGAAGAATACTTTGCTACTAACGAGACTTCGATACTTCTTAAAGAAAGAGTTGGAGATAATATCAAAATTAAGCAACTTGATTATGGAGAAGAATTCAAGATAAATGGCATTAATATTTCTTTTTATCCATCTGGGCACATCCTGGGATCAAGTCAAATAAGATTTATTTTTGCTGAAGAAAAGTGGCTAATTTCAGGTGACTTTAAGCTTCAAAAAGATGGTACTTGCAAACGATATGAAATAGTAAAAACTGATTATTTAATAAGCGAATGTACTTTTGGTTTACCAATATTCAAATGGGATGAGACTAACAAAATCGCAAATGATATTTCAAAATGGGTAACAAATTCTCCAGACAAAACTTCCTTACTATTTTGTTATTCACTTGGAAAAGCTCAGAGATTGTTAAACGAAATTAGTCAAACAAATTTTAAGGGTAATATTTATTCTCATGGCAGTATTTATAAAATGAACAATTGTTATAAGGAACTTGGAATTGATATAAAAGATACTATGAAAATCGAAAATAAAAAAAAGATTGATGAACTTAAAGGAAGTCTAATATTATTACCGCCATCTTTAAGTAAGGGCTCTTATTTAAAAAATTTCAAAAATATTCAAACAGCTTTTGCAAGTGGATGGATGTCGATAAGAGCTCTAAGAAAAAGATCAGGTTATGACAAAGGATTCGCAATATCTGATCATGCAGATTGGGATGGGATTCTGGAAGTAGTAAAAATGTCTGAAGCAAAAAATGTTTTTTTTCATCATGGAGATAGTGAAGCGTTAAGTAAATATTTAGTTGATAAGGAATCAATAAATGTTCTTTTCTTTGAAAAATAAATATGAGCTTAAAAAAGTTTTCAAAATTATTTGGTGATCTAGATTCAATTAATAGTACGAATAATAAAATTGAAGTTTTAAAAAGTTATTTCCTATCAAATGAACCAATTGATAATTCATGGGCAATATATTTACTTACAGGAAAAGGTAATAAGAGATTTATTAGTGGAAGATATTTAAAAAATCTTTTTTCTAAAATATATGAATATCCTCAATGGTTAATTGATACATGTTATTTAAAAGTTGGAGATTCTGCTGAGGTAATAACATTATTACTTAAAAATAAAACTACTTCCAGAAATAAAAAATTATCAAATATAAGTCTCAATGAATTACTATGCAAAACAATACCTGAGTTATCAAAGCTCAATGAGGAGGAGAAAAATTTAAAAATAAAAAACATATGGGAAACATTGCCTGAAGATAACCATCTAATTTTTAATAAAATTCTTACAGGAACTTTTAGAGTAGGAGTGTCTATCGGATTAATAACAAAATCAATATCAAAGCTAATTAATATTGATGAAGAAATTATTTCTCATAGATTGATGGGTAATTTCAAACCTTCAATAGATTCATATGAATTTTTAATTAACAAGAATATCAATCTTGAAGAGTTAAATTCCAAACCATATCCATTTCTTCTAGCAAATAATTTTGAAGATAAAATCTTCAAACATTCAATAAATGATTTTCAATTTGAATGGAAATACGACGGTATCAGGATTCAATTAATTAAAAGATCAGGAAATGTTTCTTTGTGGACAAGAGGGCAAGAATTAGTAAATGAATCTTTCCCAGAATTAGTAGAGAAAATGTCACATATAAAAGATGATTTTGTTCTTGATGGGGAATTATTAATTTGGAATTTCAAAGAACAAATTGCCTTTGATTTTTCTGTTCTTCAAAAAAGGATAAATAGAAAATCTCCTACAAGAACAATCCAAATAAAATATCCAATTAATTTTATTGCTTATGATCTTTTAGAGATTAATGGAAGAGATATAAGAGAAATTAAATTAGAAAATAGAAGAATTTATTTAGAACAATATTTTTTAAAATGGCAAACTAAAACTGAGAATAATATCTCTGATATTTTCAAAATATGCGATTTGATATATCCTAAAGATTGGAAAGAAGCATTAACTTTTAAAGAAAAATCTCGAGAAAATAATACAGAAGGATTAATAATTAAAAACAAGAGTTCAATATACACTTCAGGAAGAAAAAAAGGTATTTGGTGGAAATATAAAGTTGACCCTATGCAACTTGATGCTGTTCTGATTTACGCTAAGGGCGGAAGCGGAAGAAGAGCTGGTCTTTATACTGACTATAGTTTCGCATTATGGAAAGACCAAAAATTAATCAAATTTGCAAGTGCATATTCTGGTCTAACGAATATTGAGATTAAAGAGTTAGATAAATGGATAAGGAAAAATACAATAGAAAAATTTGGTCCTGTTCGATCATTGAAACCAGAAATGGTATTCGAAATATCTTTTGAGAAAATACAAATTTCAAAACGTCATAAGTCTGGTATAGCAGTAAGATTTCCAAGAATAACAAAATGGAGAAAAGATAAAAATATCAATGATGCAGATAGTCTAGAAAATGCCTATGAACTGATGAAAAAAATATCATGAAAAATATCACGCAAAATAGTAAGCAAAACAATTTAATTTCTAGGATAAAACAGTTTTTCTTGAGAAATGGATGGGAGCCACTACCTTACCAGATTGAATCATGGGAAGCATTTTTAAATGGTGAAAATGGAATAATACAGGTTCCTACTGGATGCGGCAAAACATACGCTGCATTAATGGGACCTCTTTCAAAGATAGAAAATCCCAAAAATAATAAAAGCGTAAATATATTGTTAATAACGCCTTTAAAAGCACTCAGCAGAGATTTAAAAAATTCCATACAATTAGCAGCTTTACATTTTAATAAAGATATCACTGTTGAAATTAGAAATGGAGATACCACCTCCTATGAAAAGAAAAAGCAATTAGCCAAGCCACCTAATATTCTTATAACCACTCCAGAATCTCTATCTCTTTTACTTTCTAATAAAGAATCCAATAATCTGTTTAAGGAGTTATCAGCAATAATTATTGATGAATGGCATGAATTGATGGGTAGTAAAAGAGGTAATCAGTGTGAATTATCTTTAAGTTGGCTAAGAGGCAATATAAAAAATTTACAAATTTGGGCAATGTCTGCAACTATTGGAAATATTGAAGAAGCGGCAAGAGCAATAGTTGGAATTAGCGCTGTTAAGCCCAAAATAATAAGTACAAATATTCAAAAAGAGATCGAAATTATAAGTGTTTTACCAGAGGAGAAAACGACCTTTCCATGGAGTGGTCATCTTGGTATTAGGAGTCATTCTTCACTTTTAAAAATCTTAGATAAAAATAAAAGCACCTTATTATTCACCAATACAAGAAACCAATCTGAAAGATGGTATCAATGTCTTAAATTTTTTCTCCCAGAAATGGAAGACAAAATTGCACTTCATCACGGCTCCCTGGATAAAGAAGATAGAAAAAGAGTTGAAGAAGGGGTTAAAGACGGATTAATAAAATGGGTAGTATGCACCAGCTCTTTAGATCTGGGTGTTGACTTCCAACCTGTTGATCAAATAGTTCAAATAGGTAGTGCAAAAAATTTAGCTAGGCTTATCCAAAGAGCGGGAAGAAGTGCTCATAGACCAGGTGGAAAATCAAAAATAATTTTTATGCCTACTAATTCTTTGGAGTTGTTAGAGATTAGTGCAATGAGAAGAATAATAAAAAGTGGTATATCTGAGGAAATTAGACTTCCCGAATTATCTTATGATGTGCTTCTACAACATCTAATAAGTTTGGCATGCGGAAATGGCTTTGATCCAAAAATTGAGAAAAAAAGAATTAAAAATTGCTGGAGTTACAGAAATTTAAAAGATCAAGATTGGAATTGGTGTCTTGACTTTTTAGAATATGGAGGAAAATGCCTTAAAGCATACCCAAAATATAAAAAGATAGTTAAAGAAGAATCACAAAATAATAATGAAAACTTTAAATATTTTGTAAAAGACAAATCTTTAATAAGAATGCATAAGTTCAATATTGGGACAATTACAAGTGACAAATTTGTGAATGTCAAATATATGAAAGGTAAATCTTTAGGTAATTTAGAGGAGAATTTTGCTTCAAAATTAAATCCCGGGGATACATTTTACTTTGCTGGCAAAATGCTTCAATTTGTAAGAATAAGAGATATGATTTTATACGTTAAAAAATCAACAAAAAAAAGTTCTCTAATTCCTGCATGGGTTGGAGGTCAAATGGCAATTTCTGATCTACTTTGTGAGAGTTTGAGAAAAGAAATACATATATGCAACGAACTAGAAAATTATGATTGCTTAAATCCTGAACTAAATTCGTTACGCCCAATATTAAAGAAACAACAGGTTCTTTCAAATATTCCAAAGAAAGATGAATTCCTTATAGAAATATATAAAACCAAGGATTTATCAAATCTTTTTGTTTTTACACTTGATGGCAAATTTGTAAATGAAGGAATTGCATTTTTATGGGCTTTGAGATTGGCAAAATTAAAACAATCTACATTTAGTATTACTGCTAATGATTTTGGATTCAGCTTAACTACTACAGAAGATTATGATTTTTCCATAATAAAAAAAGAAGCTGATTATTTTTTGGATAACAAAAAATTAGAGGAAGATCTAGAAAATGCAATTAATTTTTCAGAATTAACAAAACGTAGATTTAAAAATATTGCACAAATAAGTGGACTAGTAAATCAAAATAATCCAACCAAAACTAAAACTTCTTCTCAATTGCAAATAAGTTCAAGTCTTTTCTACGATGTCTTTACTAAATATGAAGAAGGCCATCTTTTGATAAAACAATCGCATCAAGAAGTTAAAGAATATCAATTAGAAAATAAAAGAATATCTAGATCATTAGAAAGATTAAAAAATTTAAAAATGATACTAAACAAGATAAAAACTCCAACTCCTTTTGCCTTCCCTTTATTAGTTGAAAGACTTAAAAATACTTTAAGCAATGAACCAATAGAAAAAAGAGTAGAAAAACTTATAAAAAAATATAGTGATTAAATGAAAAAAAGTTCCTTTAAATTTTATTGGGAAGATACATTGTTAGAGATGCTTCCTTCAAGAGCTTTATTTCTACCAGAAACAAAAGAATTGTTAATATGCGATATTCATCTTGGGAAAGCTGAATATTTTCAGCAAAATGGAATACCTCTTACTAATAATTCAGATAAAAATAATTTCGCAAGAATAATAAAAATAGTAAAAAAATATAGTCCTGAAAAGTTAATAATATTAGGAGATTTATTCCACAGCAAATATTCAATCGATAACACTCTTCAAAAAAAAGTTGAAGATCTTCCAGAGCTACTAAAAACAAATGTTGAACTCGTCCTCGGAAATCACGATGTAGGTTGTGATATTAAAAATATAAAAGTTTTTGATATTAGAAAAACTAAAAATATTACTTTTAGCCATGAGCCAATTAATTTAGAAAACAATAAAACCTTGAATATTTGTGGACATTATCATCCAAAAATCAGTTTAAAAAACAATGGAGATAAATTATCTTTTAGGTGTTTTGCAATGGATAAGAATAAAAACACCTTATTTTTGCCTGCATTTGGAGACTTAACAGGAGGATATCCCTGCAAAAAAACGTTCAAAAAATGGGCAATCATCTCTGACAATGAAATTCTTGAAATTTAAATTTTGAAAAATTTATCCTTAAAATTAATCAAATATTTCTTTAAAGTATTCCAATTTATACTTAATACTCTCAATTAAGAAACATATCAATTAATCTTATAGGTATTGTTACTTATTCTGAATCGATAATGGTGGACAATACCTTTGGCTATGCCTCTTTCATAAACATAAGTTTTACGATATAAAAAAATTAGACGCTTTTTTTAGAAATGAAAAAATTAATAACATTTATCTTATCTCCATTAATTTTCACTCCAATGTTGCATGCTAATGAAAACTTTTCTGTTGAAATAGAGGCACTTAGACTTGTAATGGAGCAATATAAAAAAGATAATGAATCAAATATACAATTAGATGTTAAAAATAAACAGCCCAGTTATTTAGCCCTTAAACAAGATGAATGTAATGCAACCGTTAAAGTTACAGAAAAAACAGGCTTAGAGGTTGTAAACACGGAATCATTTGACGTAAATATTTGTAAGAAGGAAATTTATAAAGTAATTAACTAAAAAATAGAACTAATAAAACAAAGAGGTCTTTTACATAATGAAGGTAAGACCAAGAGACCTAACAGAAAACTTTGGAACGGGTTCTGCATACTTAATTGGTAACTAGAAAAAAATCGTAGAGCTGTAATTAAAACTACAAAACCTAAAATATGTTTTTTAAACAATTATTTTTTCTTTGATAAAGCTTGTGATTCTTCTCTAGACATTAATGCTTCAATTTGAGCAAGAACCTTTTGGAGTTCATCCGTTTTTGTAAGAGATGCTTCTGCTACTTCTCTTAATTTTTCTAACTGTTCTTTAGTTTTATCCATGATAAATAAATTAGAAATTAACCATTTTTAAAATGGTTTTAATACAGATTTTTCACTCCCACACAAATTCATATTCTCTCTTTTTTTTATAAAGTCAAATAAATTTCCCTTTATTAGGGTTTTATGAGGACTTCCAATTAATTCTTTATTTATTATTGAAACCATAAGATTACCTGAAATATAAATACTCTTAAATTATGAAGTAAATACAGGCAATCCTATTGTTGCAGTTGTTATGAGAGCCCCTGCAAAAATCAAGAATGGTAGAAAAGGATAGTTTTTCAAAGATAAACTTACTAATTCGAAATAACTATATAGGTATTTATACTGTTTGTCTACCCCTAAGCTTTCTTAAAGGTAAAAATTATTCTTTTAAAAGTTAAAATTTAACATCAACCAAATTTGCCCGATATATATTCCTGAGTAGTTTTTTCTTTTGGAGAGTTAAAAATTTTCTTTGTCGAATTAAATTCGGCTAGATAACCAACCTTTCCTCCATCGCCGTCTTCATATTCAATAGCATTAAAAAATGCAGTCATATCACTGACTCTCAAAGCCTGTTGCATATTATGAGTAACTATTATTATTGTGTAATGCTTCTTAAGTTCATGCATCGTCTCTTCTATTTTTAAGGTAGAGATTGGATCTAAAGCTGAGCATGGCTCATCCATGAGAATTATTTCAGGCTCAATTGCAATAGTTCGAGCAATACATAATCTTTGTTGTTGTCCTCCAGATAAAGAGTAACCGCTGTCATTTAACTTATCCTTACATTCGTCCCACAAGGCAGCTTTTCTTAGTGAACTTTCGACCAATTCATCCATATCTCCAGTAAAGCCATTAATTCTTGCCCCAAATGCAATATTTTCGTAGATAGATTTTGGGAAAGGATTTGGTTGTTGAAAAACCATTCCAATTCTTCTTCTTACTTCAACTGGATCTACTCTTTTATCGTAAATATTAGTTCCATCAAAGAGGACGTTCCCTTTTAATGAGCAATTAGGAATTAGATCGTTCATCCTATTTAAAGATCTCAGAACCGTTGATTTACCACAACCAGAAGGACCAATAAGAGATGTTATGTTGCCTTTTTTAAAGTTACAAAAAACATTTCTTACAGCTTCGAAAGTTCCATAACTAATAGAGACATTCTCAAGGGATAAAATGATATTCTTTGGTATTTTTTTATTAGATTTAATCATTTATACTCTCTTGGTTTTCTCAGTAAAAGCGGTCAATATCCTTGAAAATATATTTACTGATAGTATCGATAAAACAAGAATAAAGGAAGCTGCCCAGGCTAATTTGTTCTGTGCATCGTACGGTTCTAAAGCAAAGTTGTATATCAATACAGCCAAAGAACCCATCTCATAAAACAAGTCTCCAAAGCCTGTTATATAGTAGTAAGAGAATAAAGCCGTAAATATCAAAGGTGCTGTTTCACCTGCAGCTCTTGCGATTCCAAGAACAACACCAGTAGCAATAGACCTAAAGGCAGAGGGTAAAGTAACTTTCAATATGGTTGTATACATACTTGCTCCAACACCAAGAGACGCATATCTTAATTCGTTAGGAACTAACTTTAAACCTTCATCAGTCGTTTTAATCACTGTAGGTAACATCAATATTGAAAGCGCCATCCCTCCTGCCAAGCCGCTATACATACTTCCAAACAAAATTTTTGTTGAGACAATTAAGGCATAAATAAATACACCTGCAATAATTGAAGGAACTCCAGCTAGAACATTTACCCCAAATCTTATAAACCTTGAAAAAGCACCCCCTTTAGAATATTCAGCTAAATATATTCCACCGCCAACACCTACTGGTATCGCAATAATTGAAGCTATAGTTGTAATTATTAGGGTTCCAATCAAAGCAGGATTAATCCCTCCTGCATCTAAATCATCTCCAGGTGGATTTGGTTCTAAAGTAAATAGTTCTGGTGTAATTTGAGATCCACCTTTAATAAGAATATAAGTAACCAGAAAAATCAATGGGAGTATTGCTATTAATGCACAAATTACGGATAAAGAAGTAAAGAATTTATCTCCTATATTTCTTGATAACCTTTTCTGATAATAAAGTGAATTCATAATTATCTAATATTTGAGACTAAATTTCTTAACTAGCCACTGCGCAAAGATATTTACTACCAAAGAAAGGATCATGAGTACAAAAGCCGCATAAAAGAGAGACGAAACCTGACTTCCATCAGCCTCACCAAACTGGTTTGCAAGCATGGAGGAAATGGTATATCCGGGAGATAAGAGAGACCAACTAAATGAATTGGAATTACCAATAATCATTGTCACAGCCATAGTTTCTCCCATTGCCCTGCCTAAAGCCAATAGAACACCTGCCATAATTCCTGATAACGCTGCTGGCAAGATTACTGAAAATATTGTTTTCCATCTACTTGCTCCAATTCCATAGGCTGCATTTCTTAACTTTTTAGGAACTTGATTAAGTGAATCCCTTGCAATGGAGGTCACTATAGGCAAAAGCATTACTACTAAAATCAATATTGCTAACAAGGAATTCCTGCCTGTAGGTTCTGTACTGAATAAAGGTATCCATCCAAAGAAATTATGTAAAAAGACAAAAAAGTCTCTAAAAAAAGGTTCCATAACAAATATTGCCCAGAGTCCTAATACAACTGATGGAATAGCTGCTAATAATTCAACAAAAGAACCTATTATTTCTCTAAAAACTTTCGGCACAAAGTCCTCGGTAATAAATATTGCAGTTCCAACTCCCAAAGGGATAGTTATTAATAGCGACAGGAATGAAGTTACTAATGTTCCATATATTGCTGTAAAAGCTCCGTATTCATCTTTTACAGGATTCCATTCAGAGGTTACTAAAAACTTCAATCCATACCTTGAAAAGGATTCGAATGACTGAAAAAAGACTACTAAAATTATTCCTAAAAGTATTATTGCTACGAAACTAGACAAGACTAGAGCAGTATTCTTGAAGATAATATCTATATTTTTTTCGATACCAAATCTTTTACGATTCTTGAAAAGAGTTAATTTCTCTTCCATTAAAAAAAGAATATCTCTATAAATCTACTACTAAATGCTGTAAAAGACTTTAAGAAGACTTAAAGGTATATGAAAGTCATGATAATTTGACATCTATTTAAAAATTCAACTACCTATTTTTTTAACGGCAGCTCTTGATTTCAAAAGGATATTCCCTTTTAAGGGGATAAATCCAAGTGATGAAGCCTTATCTTGATACTCATCACTTAGCAATGTATTAAAGGCTTGTTTGATTACTTTAGTATTTCTACCATTACCTTTTTCATAAGCAAGTATCCATGTCAATGAAGCAATAGGGTACGCTCCTTTCGCCGTTGGATTAGGATTTTTACCCGCAAGATTTTCATCTAAAGTAATACCATTAAGAGCCTTAGCTCCTGCTTCTGCAGATGGTTTTAGAAACTCCCCTGAAAGATTTTGAAGTGCAGCCGCCTTAACATTACCTTTAATATATGACTGATTTACATAACCAATTGCGCCTGGAGTGTTTTGAATTACACCTGCAACACCAGAATTACCTTTTGCTCCAACGCCTGCTGGCCACTTAACTGATTTACCAGTTCCTAAATTCCATGTTTGAGAAAATGCTTCCATAGAGTTTGTGAAAGCCTTAGTAGTTCCTGAACCATCAGAACGATGTGTCCAAGTTAACTTTCCTGATTTACAGCCTAATTCTTTCCAGTTTTTAACCATACCCATTGCAACTCGTACTGCTTGCTCTTGAGTAAGTTTCAAATCACAATCATAGTTATAACCAAAAGCAATAGTTCCTCCAACCATAGGAATCTGTACTAAACCTCTTGATACCTTTTCTATATCCTTAGCCTTCATAGGATCATCAGAAGCACCAAAGTTTACGGTTTGGTCTATAAAAGCTTTTCTTCCAGAGCCGGAACCAACTGCTTGGTAATTAACCCTTGGTCCACCTGATTTCGCTAAGTCAAAAAACCACCTAGTATAAATTTTCGAGGGAAATGTAGCACCTGCTCCGCTCAATCTTTTTGAAGCAATCGCTTCTTGAGAGAGAACTAATGAGATCGCAGAAGAAAAAATAAGGATTTTTTTTAAAATGCCCACTTTGTAATGAGAAATGTGTCTGTTACACATAAATTACAGCCAAGAGGTAATTTAAAAATCAAAAGATAAATAAATCAAATTATTTTGATATATAAAATTATTTATATATCGGCATTAAGAGCTCAGCTAATAGAAGTAAAAACTTTGCAAGAAGTACGCTTTTCATTTATTCCCAACCCTTTTCTACATTTTGAATAATCCATTGTGCAAGAACTTTATCCTCTCCATCCTTCAATTTATTTTTATAACCCTTCATAAAACCAATCCCATCATTAGCAATTTTTGCTATTGAATCTATGTCTGCAATTCCTCTTTTTTCGAGGTCGGAAAGTTTTAATGATTTGGATCCTTTAAGAACGACTGATCCACCTCTTACATGACAGCCTGCACAAACATTTTTAAAAATTGTTTCTCCATCTCTAATATCAGAAGCCATTAGAAATCTATTTTGCAAAGAGGTTTGAAAAATAATTATTAAAGTTATTACAGGAATTACGAATAGGAATTTAAATATTTTCATTAGATTTATTCCATCCAAAATCAATTTAGCAATTAATTCCGAACCTTCATCAATCTATTTTAATAGTTCTACTGCTACGACAAGATTTCCTAATAAACCGTTCAAAATATTCAGTTGTTCTTTACTACCAAATGCTATTAATACTTGACCTGGTTGAAGTATGAAATTACCTCCAGGATTAGTAAACAACTTTTCATTTTCTTTAATAGCTAATATTTTAGCCCCACTCTTTTTGCCTATTCCAAGTTCAGAAAGTGATCTTTTCTCTGCGGTTTCAAAAAGACTAATATCATTACTTAATTCAAATTCTTCAATTTCACATTCACTTCCTGCTAAAAGATCTAGAAAGTCAATGGCTATTGGTCTTAAAGCCATTGATGCCATTGCTCTTCCTGCTGCTATATAAGGACTTACAACTATACTTGCCCCGGCTAATCTTAATTTACTTGCAGCTTCTTCAGTTCCAGCTCTTGCAATTACTCTTATAGAACTTCTTATCCCTTTAGCGCTTAAAACTACATATAAATTAGCAGCATCATTAGGTAAAGTCACGACCAAACTTTTGCATTTCTCTAATCCTGCCAGTTTTAAAGTCTCATCAAGAGTCGCATCAGCACAAAGCACTTCTAAACCATTTTCTTCAGCAATCTTTTTTCTATCTTCATCGCTCTCAACCACAATAATTGGAATATTTTGCGTCTTTATTTGGTTAGATATTTCCTGACCTACCCTCCCATATCCGCACAAAATTACATGATTTTCCATTTTTCTAAGAAGTCTTTTAAAACGTAATTCGTTTACTCTTTGAAAATAGCCGGATTCGAATAATCTAACAGCTTTTTGAAAGGTAAATTGAATAAAGATCAATCCGCCAACGATTACTAAAACAGTAACGATTCTGCCTTCAGGACTTAAAGGTTGAACTTCTCCAAAACCAATAGTTGTTATTGTGATCAGAACCATCCATAAGCAATCATTCCATTCCCATCCCTCCGTTATGCGATAGCCAATTGCTCCTAAAAAAAACAGAAAGAATAAAGAATAAATAAGACCAAACCAAGGCCTTAAATAGTCTTTAATAAAATAGAACTCAAATAATCTAAGCTTCATATCCCTTATTATCGTTAACTATTCAAAAATTTCAAAAAAATTTTCTATTATGTTCCTAAAACTATTTATTTGTTTAAGTGAAATATATATTTAGCAGGATAATAATATTTATTTTCGTAGCTGTATGCGTTAAACAAATGATTACTGTTTCAGGTCTTATTTAATACTTCATTAAAAATTAATTCAAGGTTTTACTTGCACTGATTCAATTAGAAAATCAGAAGCTGCTTTTAACCAATCAGCGACTGTAAGACGAAGGTCAGGTTGAGAATATACAAGCGCGACAATAATTCCAACTAAGATTATCTTTACCATGGCATTTCAAATATTCTTATGAATTAAAGCACACCTATTTAGTAAAAAGAACCTTAAATTTATAAAAAATAGATTAATTAAAATTTTTCTAATTGATTAAACAAGTATTCCACTCTTCTTAGATTAACTCCTAAATCTGATTGCCCTAACCTTGCTGCAGATCTTATCTGAATAATTCCTTTTGATCTATCTACATAACTTCTTACATCAAGCTTTAAAATTTCAAGATCGTCAGGAAATCTAAAAATCAAGCTTCTACAAACACCTCTCCAATAATTCCTTCCACTTTCAATAACTTCTGTACGAGGTAACCCTTCTGCCAGAGACACAAGTTGAATAAACTTTTGATCAACATTTATTAGTTTCTTTTCTACTAAGACACTATTTAATGGATTAGTTATTGGAGCAAGACCTTGAATGGAGGAAACCATATTTTTTAAAACGATATAGATGTTCTAACCGATTTCATACACAAAGTGAGAGAAAATAAGTAAAGATTTTTCCCATAAATTTGATCTCTTTATAAAAAATCCTTATTTTGTGATCAAAATTCTAAAATTTGAGATTTTTAATTGTTTTTTTTGATAGAGATGGTTGCCTACTTTTATTACTAGTTAGTTTCCTAACCCATAAAAAAACTCCTACAAACAAAAATATTTCAACAATAATTCCAATTTGTATCAGACTCATTTTTTATCCTTATTTTTCTTGTTGGTCCCCTCAATGTATGGCACAAGAATATTCAATAACCACTTTTTAAATGAATTTAACGGTTTCATAATCTATTTACTTGCCTTTTCTCCACGAACTCCTACCTTTAATGAGATCCTCTATATTTGGCCAAGCTGCTATTAATTCTTTAAGTGCCTTTCTATTAGGAGTATAGAAAATACATGATAATGCACTTATTACATAAAGTATGAACCATAACTTACTTTCCGAATAAGCTAAAAACAAAGAGAAAATAAAACTTCCAATAAAGAAAAAGAAAAATGACCTATTTAATATTTCTAATGGAGTTCTTTTAAGTCTGTAGAATTTAATCTTTTTAATATCTTCTTCAGTATCTTTCTGAAATTTACTTTCGTACGAATTAATTATTTCTTCTTCTAGAACTTTTTCATACTCTAAATTATCAATTGGATCGCTTTGATCCTTTTTATTTATCATCGGTATCTATACAGTACAAATATGTTAACTAATTTAAGGTATTTTAAAAAGTATCAAATTTTATCTATTAAATGAAGCTATACGAACAGATCATGGTTTTGAAAATAATTCAAGATTGTCTTATTTATAAAAGATAAATTAGTCAAAATATTCTTTTTAATTTTCTCAAATCTTTCTGTCATTTAAAACAATCACCTCTATAAACTTAATAGCATTAATTAAATTCGGAGGCAATATCTAAATCTAGAGTTAAAATAGTTTAGAGATTTTAATAATAATCTATATGCAAAGGTATTTGATTTCCTACGAATTTACTGATGGCGAGGATCAAGAAGAAGGGGCAGAAATGCTAATTAATTGGTATGAATCAGGTGGTCCCCAAAATAGACCTGAGAACTATGAGGTTCATTCTTGGATTTTTATGGTTCAAAATGGGATTGGACATTCTGTAGTGAGTGCAGATTCTCTTGAGACAATTTGGAAGCAATGGCATCCATGGAGAAGGTTAATGGATATAAGCATTCAGCCTTGTATGGATCTTGATGAGACAGTCGGATTATTCAAAAAACAAAAAATGAATACACGGATAGTCTAAAAGTATTTCTAACTTCTAAATATAAATTTCTTTTTAGTAGCACCTAATACTGCATACATATTTCACTGCGTTAAAAAGGATAAGATTAATTTTCCATGATGAATGATTCTTATCACATTTACTTCAAAGGAGAAATTCTTTTCAAGAATTTAAGTAAAGATGAATTTGAATTTGTTTGGGGAAAACTTTATACATCTTATATAAATGCCCTAAATAAAGAGCTAACCTACGAATTAGTTAGCGAAAGCAATACTATAGAGCCAGCCTTTAACCTTGAGCCATCTTACTAAATCAAGAACTAAATCCTAGATTATGAATAAAACAAGAAAACCTGTCTCTCTTTTATTTTGAGGTACTCTTTCTCTTCTTTAGTTATATCCAAAGCAATTTTATTTGCCTCAATTTCGACATTAGAACTATAAGTTTCAAAGTTTTCCTCTCTTTTAAATAATGCAACAATGCCAATATCTGTTATGAACCAAATAAAATGATCAGTTTCTCCAATTGGCTCCTCTTTTAAAGAGTCAAAAATCAAATCACAGGTTGAGTCCACTTAATTATTCTGAGAGTAATTTTTAATTGCCCCCGTTGCAATATCTTACGGCCTCAGAATTGGTACCACCATCTTCAATAATTTCTGCAACACATTTATTGAAAAGTTTAGACTCTTTTATTACTGAACAGAATCCAAAAGCGATTGCAGCTAAAGCTATTGCAGATACGAAACTAGAACCCAGTTGTATAAAACCATAGGCAAACATAAAATTTTTTTTTACAGAACATTTTTTTGAATCTTTTTTTTCTTCTGTCATTTTAAATAATTAACTTAATCAAATTTATTTGATTAATTTTTGGTTTGAGAAATATTTGCATAGAGAAAACCGAATTAAACAATCTTTTGATCACCTAAGACAAAAATTAAAAATTTCAAGTTTAGATTTATTTTTCTTCACTTTAATTTTCAAATTGATACATCATGAAGAAAAAACTTTATAAATTTTTTATCAACATGAGCTTCTTGAATATACATATTATCTTTTTTAAAAAGTAATGATCCCGCTGTTATAACAAGAGATTATGTTACTTTTTAAACTATATTTTATTTTTTTTTGATGAAGTATTAATACTTAAAAATTTTTCGAGAAAAGCTTGTTTTGATAATGCTCCCGAAGAGTTATCCACTTTTTGAGCGTTTTTCAACAGGGTTTTCCACAATATGTTGATTAAATTTGAATTTCTATGTGCAAAATAAAATATTATCTTCTTTTAAGAAAAAACTATCCACAATTTTTTTTTGGAATCACTATGATCTCAAATGACTTCTAAGAAAGTTTAAATTCAAATTTTATGAACCTTAATGAGTCAAAAAAGAATTTAAATCCCGTAATTAAAAAAGAGTTGGAAAAATCTAAGCTCGAAGTTCTTACTCATGAAAATGATTTTTTAGTTAAAAATCTCAAAAAGGCTGGATGATTTACTAGATATAAAATTATTCTTTAAACAATAAATATTTAAAATCTTCTTTATAAGACATAATAATATTTCTCGAATGATCACCAAAAACTTTAAGTTTATCAAATATAAAAATTCTATTAAAAATCCAACTATTTAACCTTACTATTAAACATAAAAGATAAATACTAGTTATATTTATCTAATCTCAGAAAGAGATCTGATTAAAGATATATACGTAAAATTTCATAGTTTTTTAAATATCTAAACCTTGAATTTTACCCAATATTTGCAAACTATTCTTACTATTCTTATACAAAAATGGATATCCAAGAACTTAAAGTCAATTACAAAAAGCTTTTAAATAAAGCTACCAAAGCAAACGGTCGTAAAGAAACTGTTTTTTACTTAAATCGTGCTGCTAAAATTAAATCAAAGATATATTCAAACACTAAAGTAAATTGCTTTAGATGTAATGGAGCAGGTTTTCTAAGAATCTCATTAGATGAGACTAAAACATGTCTATCTTGCTATGGAAAAGGTTTTTTAATTAAAGAAATTCAGCAGGTTTAAAAAAATTTGATTATTCATGAAAGATCTCATTAAAGCTCACAAAAAATTAATTAAAACAGTAAAAGAACAAATGGGTTTTTCTGATTATGCGATGTATTGGTTAGCTTTTCTGGAAGGGGGATTAACTATATGGTTGTTGGATAGAATATTTTTCCACTGGTTAAAGTTTTAATTTTGATAAGCATCAAGAAAATTCTGAAGATATTAAATTAATTTATTTATCGAAATCATTTGAAAAGTTGTAGCATGGTAAAAAACTAATATGCAATTACTGGGATTAATTCTTTTACTAGCTAGCAGCTGGTATTTGTGGAAACTAACAGCAAATTTTCTTGATGAACCAACAAAAAAAGAGCTGACTAATAGTTTTAATAACCTCAAAAATAAATTCTCAGAGGGGAAACAAAATTTCTCTAAAGCAAAAATTAGCGAAGCTTGGAAAAAATATAAAGAAGAAGGTGGTGCCTTATCTAATAAAGAAAAAAGCTAGTGGACTATTTTATTATTACAAGTTTCACTAAAGATATTTCTAGAATCGATCTAATTGGTATTTTGATTGGTCATTTAATTTTTGGTATTGCCTTGACACAGCTTTTAGATTGGACTTGGTTAAAGAATCTTATGAGTGAAGAAGATAAAACAAGGATGCTGAAAAGTTATACATGGAAAGACTTATTAGTAGATGGAGCAATTGTAACGGTAGTTTTAGGAATAATCTTTTTGATAATAAGCATTTTTCTATAAATGAACTTAACTTACATACTTTTAGTTTTTTTAATGATATCAATTGTGATTTTCACTCAAATAATCAATTCCTTCGATAAATCGAAATAAATGACAGAAGTTACTAGCAATTCCTCAACTGGATGGTACATAATCGCATTGGTAAGCACTTTATCTTTTTTAGCCTTAATTTACTTCGGCCAAAAAAGATAGAGTACATTTTAAAAATCCATTTAAATTCAAAAAAAAGCTCTGCAACTAATTTAGATGCAGAGCTTTTGATTATTAAGTGATTGATTTATATAAATCTATTGATGATAAAACCTTTTTTCTTAATTAAAGAAAAAGAGACCGATGAATGTGATGAAGATACTGAATTCACGGTCCCTTTGATAACCGCATTTTTCGGTAGATACGACAATGAATCACCTCCTTTACTAATGTTTCTCTAAAGATAACTAAAAGAATTAAACAAGGAAAGGAATACGAAAAAAATTTAAAAATTTTTTAACAAATCTAAGATATAAATCTCTTCAATATAAAAGTTTAGATACTACCAAGGCAAAACTTCTCCGTTGGCATGCCAAAAAGTACCAGAATTTTTTTTATTTAGAGAATCAATACGTTTTATAAGGCCATTTGCTGATTCTTCCGGACTAATTCCATTTCTTGTAAAGCCAGTCATTCTTGTACTCACTAACCCAGGATGCAAAATAGCCACATAAATATCTTCATTTGATAAATCTATAGATAGTGATTTTGCTGCCATGGACAAGGCAACTTTTGACATCCTGTAACCATAAGAACTTCCAGATGAATTATCTTCAATAGATCCCATTCTACTGGTGATAAAAGCAACTTTAGAAAATCTTTTTAAAAGGTGTTTAAGTGATTGAGTCATAAATATTGGGCTCAATGCGTTAACTTCAAATTGACGCAAAATACTTTTCTTATCAAAGTTTTCGAAAGAATTAAATTCATAAATTCCTGCATTATGAATTAAGCAATCTAAATTAACTCCAGATAATTTTTTACACAAATTTGTTATCGACTCATTAGAAGAAATTTCTATATTCTCTTCAACTCTCACACCTAAATCTCTAAGTTCTTTTGAAGCTTTCCTACACGTAGCAATTACATTATCTCCCCTCTTATGAATTTGCCTACATAATTCTAATCCAATACCCCTATTTGATCCTGTAATTAAATAAGTCGGCATCTTTAAACTAAAAAATAAAAAATTAATCTAAATCCAAAATGTAAAAAAAACAAACTAGAAAAAGAAAAAATTCATAAAATTCCTTATAACTTTATTAAGGTTATAATTAATTTTGATATTCAAAAGAATTTAAAAGAAACTTAAGATATTTTTATCATCAAAATTTAATGTATGGAAATTTTTAATCAAGAATTTTTGCAAGAGTTTATTAGGTTAACGTGGAGAAATCCTGCTTTCATGGCTATAGCTATTGCATTAGTTTGGCTTATCCCACAATTATTTATTAGAAAAATAATGACAAAAAAATATGAACAAAGAAAAACAGAAATTCAGAAAAATAAAATTCAGAAGCTTTACCCAACCAATACTCCTAAATAAGATTTTTATTTATAAAATGATCTAATGAATCAAAAAAATACTTTTTGCATCTAAGTAAAATATGACTTACAAAATAATTAGGATTGATGGGAAAGATGACGAATTAACCGCTCAAAGTTTTGATAAGTATTCAGATGCCTACGATTTGTTAGAAGAACTATATGGAGATTTATGTTGTTCAGATGCTGATTATGGAGACATAATCTATTACGATATTGTGGAAAATGGTTTAAAACATATTAATGGATAATAAAAAATGGGCTCCCTCCAAAGAAGAAAATTTAGGGATAATAACTTGTATATATGAATTCATTAAAGAAGAACTTTCAGAACTTCAAGAAGAAACTGGATGTCCCGATTCATTTATTTATGATTTTATTGGCAAAATTCAGAATGAATGGCATCCTGAATCTTGCCATTCCATAGTTAGAAATAAAAAAAAGAAAAATTAGAAAATATTAAATCTTCAACTCAAATGTATAAATATTTAAAGAACTTTTTTTAAATAAAAATTCTCGAATATAATTTGAAATTAAAAATATTAAAGCATGATTATTAGAATACTAGGTATCATACTTATTCTTGGTACGATTGCATATTATGGTTTAGTTTTGACTGGGCAAAGCAACCTTTAGTTTTTTTTATTTTTAAAATTACATATGAAATGGCCTCCAAGTCTTTGTTGGACAGCACCAAAAACTATTAATGGTAATAGGCATTTTCAAGTTAAAGCTTATGGCGGTAAAAATGAAGATAGATGGGTTGATATTTTTCCTACCAAAGATAAAAAAGATATTAAAAGGATCTCATGGGCAAAACTAAAATCAGAATGGAACTCTGGATGGTTAAGGCTCCCAAAAGATCAAGATTAATATGTTTATGTAAACAAATATTATTAAGCAGAAAACTGTAAAAAATAATACCTAATACAAAAAAAATAACTTATAAAATTTTTTAAAAAGCAGTTTAATATGAAGCCAGAACCGAAGAAAAAACTTCCTAATAAAAAAGTTATAAGTTCAGCAAAATTTGAGGCTAAAGAGCAATTTACAAAATCTGCATTAGAAAATTTAAAAACAGAAAATGAAAGACTTTTTAATTCATTAAAAAAATCTGGCGAAATTAAAGAACCAAAAAAGAAATAAATTTACAAAATTGAATTTTTTTTATTATTATGTTGTTTTATGGATTGAGAAATGATTGAAAAAATCTCTTTAGCAAATTCTCATTTACCTCAACTTATTGGTTTCGTACTTATGTCAATTGGTTATACATTAGGTAATAAATTCTACCTTCCAGAAATTAAACGAAAATAGTTATTTCTATTTATTAAAAATTAATTTAAATAATTAACGTTGTAAATATATTTCTATTAACAAATTTTTCAAAATCTATCTTACTTGGAAAATAAGACTTTAAAGGTTATTTGTAATTTTAAAAAACTAATATCAGATATTAATGACACATAAATGTAACATTAAAGTCTTTAAAAATGTGAAATCCAAAGAAAAAGTAAGAATTCATACTAATTTTTTATAAATATGTTACATTAATTAATAATTCAAGTTAAGGTTTCCTCTTTCAATAAAGCAGGAATAAGGAAATGTTTGATACATACAATCGTCATTTACTCTTTGGCTACTAATTGATCACATATGAAATCTAAAAATGGATGCTCTTACTAGTTTTATAGTTGTTATAATTGCAATTACAATACAATTCACCTTATACGCAATCAAAAGGTTACAGGAACCTTTAGAACCAAATTATTTGATAGATAAAAATTCGAAAAAAATTAATAATTATATGGGTAAATATTGGAAAAATGCCGAAATAACAAATGGGAGATTAGCTATGATTGGGTTTTTAGCTTTAATAATAAACTATGGTTTTTTTGGATGGATAATTCCAGGGTTTATTTAAGCGATTAATACATCTAAGAAGAAATAAGTCTCTCATTCAAAACAAACTCTCCTTTTAAAAAAATAATTTTTATTATAAATAAAAAAAAGATTTGAGTAATTCTGATTTTGATAAAAATGGAATAGACAGCTATGGAATACATTGGCTTCAATATGCTGCTTTTGCTGTTTCTGGCTTTGCAATATTTACGACTTGGGCATTTTTTTTTGATGAAAAATTCCATAATTTTATAATGAACATTTTCAGGATCATTAATTGCAGTGGTTTTAACTGTAATGGAGCTTTTTAAAATTCTATGGCTAATCCAGATCAAAAAACAATATTAATCGATAATGCTTTTGAGGAAATTAAAAATATTTGCATAAATCTTCAGAATGATACTAATGCTTCGAATTTAGAAGTCAAAATTCTACTAAAACTAGTTCTTAATGAATGGGAAGAAAAGGAAAAACAAAAAACGAGTTTCGGATTCAGGTAAATTTAGCAACTATCTTATAAGTGAATATCGCATAAAATCATTTTAATTAGAACAGATTATTTACTTTAAAATTTTAATATTTATAATTTCTCATTTTTGTAAAAAGAAATTAAAAAGGAATGAATCTCAAAAAGAAGATTCATTCCAGATTTAGCATTAGTTTTATTTAGATTTAAATTTTATAATTTAACTCCTCTGGTGGACTATCAATCATTAGATCCCTCCTATTCAATAAGTTGAACCTAAACCTTACCTATAAAGAATGTAAATCAGTAAAAATGCTGATTTATAATTTTCTAAAATGTTTGAATTAAAGAAGCTAATTCTGGTGCATCTAATAAAAGTGCAAAAAATGTAAGCACAACTAATAAAAATATGGAAAAGTAAAATTGCATCATGGTTTAAAATTACTTAAAAAGAATTTTTTAAGTTGTATAAAATAATGCTTTGTTTACATAATTAAATATCTGTTTAATTAGATAACAATTAAGATGCTTCAGGAGAAAATATCGTCCTATTTTTTTGCCAATATTCACAACCTTTAAGTAAATGATCACCCTGCGGTATGCGTTTTTCGTATCTTGGACAGATCAAGACAGTAGCAAAAGTTTCTGTAGTGCTGTAGCGAAAGTGATTGCAAGTAATACAAATCTTTGTTCGTTTTCGTTTTAGGATAGATTCTTTTAGATATTCCCATTTTGACGGATTTACCTTGATCATGATTACTGAAATTTATTAGTAACAATTTGCCAACCTCCTGAAATTAATTCATTCCATGTTTCACAAGCACACTCAATAGAATGAAGTCTTGAATTTTTAATTTGGGCTGGTTCACCTAATTCATTTGCATAGAAAAGGTGAGTATATATTTTCAAGTTATTAGATTCAGATTTCTTATAACTCTCAAAAAAAATTAATAAACCACTTTTTTTGTTAAACAACCAGCCAGTTGGGGGGTCAATAAGACTGCCACGATAAAAATCAGCCCGAACATAAGCGACTCCTGAAGTCATAAATATAATACAGTTGTACTATTAATATAAATGTACTACTTCTGAACGTCAAGTATTCCTCTGGTAATTATTTAAATACTAAAATTACTTTCCTGAAATAATCAGCCTTAAACTTCTTATTTGGTAATTGTGAATACAAGAAACTCCTCGAAAAGGAAAATATCATTTAAAGAGTATCTCCAAAAGAATGCAATGTATCGAAATCCCTTCTATTTAGGATGGAACAAAGATTGGTCTTTTTTGTTTTTTTTAGAGGGTGGCATTGCAAAAATTGAAGCAAAAGGTTTTGGTATTTGTATTACAACAAAAGTTGAGAAAGGAGAATCGCCCCTAGAATCTGCGGATAGATTAGTCTCGAAAGAGCAAAGGATTAGAAAATCAAGATATTATTCTTGGGTTAAATCTATTAATGAAAAACAATAAATTAACCAATCCTTAAATTTCTAAAGTAATTTGTTGACAGTCAATTTAAAATAGAAAATAGTCATTTATTTTTCGTGTCCAATAAATTTTATGAATGGTGGAAAAACCATAGAAAAGTTATAACCTATGGGGCTTTTATCATCTTGTTTGGTTTTTATTTATCTCCTGTTGTCAAAGAAGCAAAATACAAAAACCAATGTATTAAGTATTCTACTAAAGGAGCTTTAACTAAATTTAATAATGACAATATAAGAGAAACTTTACTAGAAGAAACAGGGTTGAATATTGATGAACTATCGAAGATTGAAGGTTATAAGAATTGCATTAATTAAAAAATTCGCAAAAATTTCGCTGAGTTTTTAAATGATTAAAGGTATGTTTAAACTTATTTTATTAATATTATTATTTGGATTTATATCAATAAGTCCAAAAACAAGATATTTGGTTGGAATAACTCTAAAAGAAATTTCTTCATTTCTTTTATGGACTGTTAAATATGAAGATAGAGAAAAATGGATTATAGATAAACCAAGTTGGATACCTGACCAAAAACTTAAGCCATCGTATTAAATGAAGACTTATTTAGAAGAACGAATTGAATGGTATGACGATAATTATAGAAATGGTAATGCTTTAATCTCTGATAAGCAGTTCGACCAACTTGAAAAAAATTTATTAAGAACAAACCCTAATTGTGATTACTTTAAAAAGAAAAATAAACTAGTTTTACCTTCATTAGAAAAGGATTCAATAGATGAATTTTTAAAAGGATTATTAGTAGATACTAGATTATTAATTGAACCAAAAATTGATGGTTGTGCTGTTGCTTTGCAATATAGGGAAGGAACCTTGGAGAAAGCAATTTCAAGAAAAGGGGCAGACGTTACTAGTAAAATTATTAAAGTTCAAGACATTCCCAATAATCTCCCATTACGAGGAGTCCTTCAAGTTAGAGGTGAATTATATGCACCCAACCAAAGTCCAAATATCTCCCAGAGAATCGCTTCTGGATTTCTAAGAGCTAAAGAAGGATTTTCTGAAAGTCTTAGCTTCTGCGCTTTTCAAATACTTAATTCAACACTTAACCAATATGAGTCCAAAAAGAGTCTTTCAAAGCTTGGCTTCACGATCCCTCAGGATATTTCATGCAACTTTACGAGCCAAGTTGAATTATTTAGAAAACAATGGCTAGAAGGGAAGCTTTTTAGTAAATATCCAACGGATGGAATAGTAGTAAAAATAAATTCTAGAAAATTACAATTAATTAGAGAAAAATCAAATTTAGATTATCCTTATTGGCAAGTGGCAATAAAACGTTAATGGAATTAATACATCAGATTTTTCCTACTTGGCATATTTACTTTGACATGTTTTTGGTTGGCTTTGCAACTTACGGTTATCTAAGAATTAAGAAAAAAATAAAAACTAAATAAAGTTTTTAAATCATCCATGGTCCTTAAGTATGGATTTAAGTTGTTCGGTATCTAATTGTTCAAGATAATTTCTCATTGCTAACCAAGATCTTCTGCTTTCTAATTTTCCACTTTGTTTAAATAAATTTGCGGAAACTTGATCTATTAAATCTTTATGAGTCATATTTATATTCTTCATCAAGTTCAATGACAACACCATTAAAAAATTCTGCTAATAATTTTGATGGGTCTTGCATAGATATCTTTCTATCTACTTTTGATAATTTCTTTTTGATTGGATTTAAGTTAGTCATACAGATTCAGGTAATTCAAGTTCTTCAAAAGTCCAACCTTCTAATTGAAGGTCATGCCATTTATCCCAAGCATTATCCAAATACATTTGAGTTGATGATTTAATTGCCATTGGCTCACCAAGATCATTTGCATAATATGTATGAGCAAAAATTCTCATACTATTTCTTGGAGATTTTTTATTCCTTATAAATAAAATTAATCTGCTGCGGTCTGGGCTAAGCAACCAACCACTTGGGGACTCATTACGATAACCGTAAGAAAAATTAGTCCAAACATTAGCTCCTCCTAAAGTCATTACTTGGTAATACATGTGTACTACTAATATAAGTACATTAGAAATGGATCGTCAAGTATTTTGGCAAATAAATTATTTACACTGATAGAGAATAAAAACAGCTCAGTTATTCCAAAAAAATAAAATACCTACCAAAAGCATTTTATAGCAAGCATTTTGATAGGTAACACCGGATCCCCGTCAGTTCTCTGCTGCATCGACCTGGAAAAGCCAGAAGAGGATTCAAAGTGGGCTTTCGTTTCCGATTACAAGATCGGTTTACTACCGCATCACGACAGTCTCCTCACGTCGAAAGAAAGTCAGATCAGAGCACATAAAGAAGAACTTAACCAAAGATCCAGTACCCTAACTTTAACTCATTTTTTTATCCATTTGGAGATGGCCAAATGTCTCTTACCATAGTTAATAAAACTTGAGCTTCATCATATCTTTCTGAATGCGTTTTACCATTTAATAAAAATGTAATGTGAGCCATTTTTCTTCCCAGAATTTCGCGAGATTTGCCATAACAATGAATATTGGAACCCTCAATTTCAGATAACATTTTAATTCTGGTTTCCAATGAGATTGGGAAATTCTTTTTTAATCCCAGTAGATTTATCATAATTGCCCCTTCACAGTTCATTTTAATTTCAGGTGGCATTATCCCAGAAGAAATGCAAACATATTGATCAAACTGACTTGAAGTACAAGCTTCAATAGAGAAATGAGCTGAGTTATGTGTTCTAGGAGCTATTTCATTAATTAAAAGACCATTATCGCCATAGAAGAATTCAATAGCTAAAACTCCAACGTAATTAAGTTCATTGACTATTGAAGAGAAAATATTTATTGCAAATAAGTTCAAATCATATTCATTTGTTCCAGGCGCAAGAACCCAATCACAAACATGGTTTGATTGGAATGTCTCAACTATGGGAAAGGATCTTATCTTACCGGTCCTATCTCTCGAACCAACAAGAGCCAGTTCTTTTTCATACTCTATCCATTCTTCTATTAACCATTCATCAGAATTATTCTCTATTAAAAAAGAATCTAAATCTTCTTTTGTCTTTATTTTTCTGTTCCCTTTGCCGTCATATCCACCTTTATTTGATTTTGCCATTAGAGGAAAAGTCCAATTATTGATTTCCTCATCAGAGAGATTTTTAAAATCTTCAATACTTATCCATTTTGGGCAGGGAATATTCATTCTATCTATTAATTTTTTTTGAGAAAACCTATCTACTAATGGCTTTATTGCATTAAGGCTTGGAACAAAAATATCGTTATTGTCAATTAAATTTAATTTATCAATTTTTATCCATTCATTTTCAAAAATTATTTTTTCACACTCATTAATTAATGATTTATTACCTCTTATCTTTAAAGGATCAGCTTCTATGACATGATCTGCTTTTGAACCAGCGGGATCATCACAAGATTTAGTTTGCACACATACTTCTAAATCTCTTTTTTTTGCTGCCTCGGTTAACATCAAAGCCAGTTGACCACCCCCAATTATTCCTAGGGAATAATTTTTCTTAATATCGTTTATATTTTTTTTAAAACTCATAGCATGATTTTATTACCATTTCTAATTCTTAACAACTGAATTTTTAAGTATCTAGAGCTTAGATTTTGCTAATATATAGATTATTTATACCAAATATTTATAAATTTTAACTAGGTAATCAATTGTGAATAAGAGAAAAATATTAGTCCCATTAGGTAATAAGTCATACGAAGTAATTCTAGAAGCAGGGATAATTAATAATATAAGCAAAGAACTCTTAAAAATTGGAATAACAAAGAATAGAAAAATACTTGTGATTTCAAACGAAGAAATATCAAATTTGTATGGAGAAAAATTCTTAAATAATTTAAAAGATAATCAATTCCAGGCCAAAATGTTCCTTATCAATGCTGGAGAATCATATAAAAACTTAAAAACTTTAAGTGAAATATATGATACTGCATTTGAATTTGGCTTAGATAGAAATTCAATAATTATTGCCCTTGGAGGAGGAATTGTTGGAGACGTAAGTGGTTTTGCAGCTGCTACTTGGCTGAGAGGTATCGAATATATTCAGATTCCAACAACATTATTATCGATGGTTGATTCATCTGTGGGAGGGAAAACAGGAGTAAATCATCCAAAAGGTAAGAATTTAATTGGAGCTTTCAATCAACCTAAAGCAGTTTTTATTGATCCAGAAACTTTAAAAAGTTTGCCCAAAAGAGAATTTAATGCAGGAATGGCCGAAGTAATAAAATACGGCGTAATAAGAGACAAAGAACTTTTCGAATACTTAGAAATTGAAAAGAACAAGAATGAACTTAAAAATCTCAAGAATGAATATTTAATTAAAATAATTAATAGTTCAATAGACACAAAGTCTCATATTGTTTCTCAAGACGAACATGAACACGGTGTTAGAGCAATATTGAATTATGGTCATTCTTTTGGTCACGTTATTGAAAATTTATGTGGATACGGCAAATTTCTACATGGTGAGGCAATATCAATTGGGATGAATATTGCGGGGGAAATAGCAATTGAGAAAGGATTATGGTCTAGAGAAGAATTAGAGAGACAGAAAATTCTCTTAGAGAGTTACGATCTTCCTACTGAGATCCCCAAAATAAATAAAGAAGAGGTTCTAACAATACTTATGGGCGACAAGAAAGTTCGTGATGGCAAAATGAGATTTGTATTACCCAAAGAAATTGGTGCTGTGGATATATATGATGACGTAGAAGATTCATTATTTTTAAAGTTTTTTTCTTAACGCAAACAGTTTGAATTTATATTCATTTTCTTATCATTAAACTTTCTAAAAATAAACCACTTAAAATCACCTAAACAAACAGGGTCAACGAGTCTAAGTAATGCCTCTCTTCTTAAAAGGGCATTTGATAAATCTTCCTTAAATTCTTTCTGAATCCCATAAAGTCTCTCTGCTAATCCAAGTGCCAACAAAGCCTCTCCTTGTTTAGTTATTCCAACAGTATTAAATCCAAGAGTCTCAGCATCATTAATTAAAGTTTCTATGCACACATGAGATGTTAAATCGCAATTTCCAGGAGCATCTAGGACATTATTCGTCATTTTTTGATTTTTATAAGAAACTATGGTCCCATCAGAATTCTTAGAAGTGTAGTATTTTTTAGCTTCTTTAGCGTAATCAATTATCAATAAAATACCATTATTAATTTTTCCATGAATAGCTTTTAACCATTTTGAGTTATCTATATGCCATTCTGTCGTCCATCCTTCAAGAGCATTTTCAGGCGGGATAGTAATTCCCAACTCACTTTTAGCAAGTTCAATACTTTTTCCCAATTCATTCGTAATTGGCATTTCATCAAATAATAATTTATACGATTTTTTGTCTATCGAAACTGCTTGTCGAAGCAATTTTCCTTTTGAGAAGGTTATTCTCTCTATTGGCAAAGCATCTAAAACCTCATTTGCAATAACTATTCCATTTATATTATTTTCCTCTACTTCATCCAAACCTTTCCATAAAATATCGATGCCTAAGTTTAAAAATTCTTCCAATTTACTTTTTTGTTTTTCTACCATCCCTTCATTAAGTTCAATAATTACAAAAGAAACTCCTTCCAAAAAATTCTTGTTATTTTCTAAAAAATATTTAATTAATCCACTCATAAAGCTTCCATCTCCTGCTCCAAATTCAATTACAGCTAATTTCTGATTAGATAAAAAACTATTTTTGAACTGAATCAACCAATCTTCTATTTGTTTACCAACCAAAAAAGCAAAATCATCAGATAAAGAGGGTGATGTAACAAAATCTCCTCGAGCGCCTAACTCAGCTTTACCGCTGGCGTAATAACCATTAATAGGATCATTTAATGCGAAATTCATAAAGTCATAAAAACTTATAGTGCCACCCATTTTTATTATTTTTTTTACTAACCAATCTGGATTATTCGCGGGTAAGCTATTCATCGGCGAAAATATAGAAAGACAGAACTTATTTATGCCTTCAAAGATTAACTATTTATTAGGAATATTTCTATCTATATTAGTTTTAATTTCACATAAACCTGTTTTCGCTATAAATAATCCAAATCTCTTACCAGAAGAAAAAACACCAGTAATTGATTTAGCTAAAACATTAAGCCCTAATCAGAAAAAATCTTTAGAGGAAAAGCTCAATAATCTAGAAATTGAAAGTGGGTGGAAAATTAAATATTTATCTCAGTTTGAAAGTTCACCTGGTAGTGCAATAAAGGACTATTGGGATTTAGATGAGACAAGTTTGTTGATAGTTGCGGATCCTAGAGGGGGAAATTTGCTGAACTTTAACGTCGGAGAGGCTTATTTTAATTTTATGCCAAGGTTATTTTGGGTTGAACTTCAAACAAGATTTGGTAACCAATACTATGTTAAAGATCATGGTGAGGATGGTGCAGTATTAGATGCAATTGATTCAGTAAAGATTTGCCTTGAAAGAGGAGGATGCCAAGTTGTCCCTGGCCTACCCAAAGAGCAATATGTATGGACTTTATGTACATCGATTCTTGGAGGTTTAGTAGCAGGTTTTGCATCTGCCCCAAGAAAAGAAGGTCAAGTGATATCAATTGGATTTTTAGCTCTTCTTTCTCCTCTATGGGGAATGTTATTTGGAATTTTTGGTTTGGCACCGATAATATCCAGAACAAATGATTTATTACCTTTATTTAAAAATGGTTTAGCTTTTACAGCCGCAGGAATTGCTGGTTATATCTTGTCTCAAACATTATTTTCAAGATATGAAAAGCCCAATAATTCTTAAAATATGATCAGAGATATTTAATCCTAAAAAAATTTATCTTCTTCACGAATTTCACCAGACTCTGAATACCATCGATGAGAAACATGCCTTAATTCCTTTTTTTCAAACTCAATCCATGAAAAGTTAATTAGCAATTTCCCATCTTCATCAGTTTTATATCTTGGTACTACAGCAGTATTGAAATAAATTGTTCCTTTGCTATCAATTTTAAACATCTCTCTTAAACCAAGATTTCTTTTAAGTCGATTGTGCATATGACCAAAAATTACAAGATCAACTTTCCTTCTCTTTTGTATTTGAGAAATAGCAGCAGACAAATCTCTATCTCCCCAATCTAAAGAAGGTAATTTCCAGTCTTTCCCACAAATGCTTTTAGGTTCTGAACCTAAACCCGAAGGACCAGCATGAGACATAATTATTAGAGGTATTTCTTCAATAGTCTCTTCTGAACATTTGATAATTTTATTTATTGAATCTTGTTCGGTTATAGGTCCATAAACGCCTTTAACTTCTTTTGAAAGATAATAGCCGCCGCCAGAGCTACATGGTCTAGCAGACAATAAATTTATTTGATTATTAAAAACTTTCAAATCCCATGCACAATATTTTTCACCAAGAACACGTATCTGCTTTGAGAGAGTTTCGCCTGTAGAATCTTTCCCTCTATCGTGATTTCCTAAAATTACAAAAGTAGGAATTTTGATCTCATTGATTTTTTTAATTATTTTGACACTTCCATCAGAAATATCACCAACAAATAAAACAATATTTGGTTTGATAATCGATAAAACTTTCAAGTCAAATTCAGACCATTGACCATGACAGTCACCAACAATAGCAATTTTTAAATTTGTCAGAATTTTTTCTGTTTAAAGGCATATAATCTATTTAGAGATATTCTAAATCCTGACCAGTATAACTTCTACTGCAAAACAGAAATCAGTTCATAACGAAGAGGATTTGATTTCTGAAATAAAGGAGCGTTGCCGAAAAGCTAATGCAATTATTCTTGCGCACTATTATCAAGCTCCAGAGATTCAGGAAATTGCAGATTTTATTGGCGATTCATTAGATCTATCTAGGAAAGCTGCAAATAATGATGCAGATATAATAATTTTTTGCGGTGTACACTTTATGGCCGAAACCGCAAAAATACTTAGCCCTAATAAAACAGTCCTATTACCAGATATTGACGCAGGATGCTCATTAGCAGACGATTGTCCTTCAGATAAATTTCAAAAATTCAGGGAAGATAATCCAGATCACTATGTCGTAAGTTATATAAATTGCACTGCAGAAGTAAAAGCTCAAAGTGATCTGATATGTACAAGCAGTAATGCAGTCTCATTAATCAAAAAGATACCTGAAGATAAAAAGATAATATTTGCGCCCGATCAGAACCTTGGGAGATGGGTACAGAAAAATTCAGGAAGAGATCTTAAATTATGGCCTGGCAGCTGCATTGTTCATGAATCATTTAGTGAAGAAGCACTTCTAAAATTAAAATATCAAAATCCAGGATCAAAAGTAATTGCTCATCCTGAATGTAGTCAAAATTTACTAATTCTCTCAGACTTTATTGGATCAACAAGTAAGCTGCTTGATTTCGTAAGTAAAGATCCATCTAAGACTTACATGGTACTAACTGAACCTGGAATAATTCATCAAATGAAAAAGAAAGAACCTAATAAAATTTTTATTGAAGTTCCCGATGTAGAAGGTTGTAAATGTAACGAGTGTCCATATATGAAATTAAATACTTTAGAAAAAATTCTTGATTGTTTGAAAAATAATTCCCCGTCTATTGAACTAGACCCAGAGATAATAAGAAGAGCCTATGTGCCAATAAAGAGAATGCTGGATATGAGTAATTAATTTAATGAAAATACTTTATCTTCCTTATTAATTTTTAGGAATGCATTAAGGTTTGTGGTGTCGGGATTAAATTCGCTTATCTGATTCTTTCTATTAATTATATTTATTAGCTCTTTTTCCCCAGCTCTATATTGTTTATCTTTTCTAGTTCCAATTTCTTTTTGGAGAATAGGGTTTATATTCATTTTTACTTCTATGTCTGGAATAATTCCAGATTTGTTTATATCAGTGCCGTTCGGAGTTAAATACTTAGCGACTGTAACAGTTAGACCTGAACCATCAACTAAAGTTCTCATGGATTGAACTAGACCTTTACCAAATGTTTTCTTCCCAACTAATTTTCCTCTTTTGTTATCTTTTATTGCACCAGAAACTATTTCACTAGCACTAGCAGAACCCTCATTAACTAAGACAACTAAGGGCTTTTTTGTTAGAGCTTGACCGTTTCCTTTTTTTGTTTCTTTTAAACCATCTTTACTTACTGTACTTACTATTACTCCTTTGTTAATGAAGTGCCTTGAGATATCAATACTTGATTCTAATAAACCTCCAGGATTACTTCTCAAGTCAAGAACATATCCTGCGACTTTTTTTGTTTCTAAATCCTTAATAGCATCTCTAGTTTCTTTGGATGCATTTGCATTAAATTGTTTAATTCTTACATAGCCAATTGATAAGCCATTTTTGGTTTGATTGACTTTACTTGATACAGACTTTATTTCAATTTTTTCTCTTGATAAAGTCTTAAAAAAGGATTGAGAACCTCTAAGAATTTCAAGCTTTACTTTAGTACCTCTCTGCCCTCTTATTAATTTCACGGCATCCTCAATATTCATACCTTCAGTAGAAATATTATCTATGGATAATATTTTATCTCTAGCTTTAATTCCAGCATCAAATGCAGGGGTGCCCTCTATGGGAGAAATAATTATTAAATCATCAGATTCTTTATCTTTAACTATTTGGATACCAACTCCAGTTAATTCGCCAGAGGTATCTATTCTCATTTGATTAAATTCCTTAGGTTCTAAAAATCTTGTATAAGAATCATCTAAATTAGAAAGCATATCTCTAATCGCATCATATGCTTCATTGCTGTCTGAATATGTTTTTGATAAAACTTCTTTTCTTAGATTAATCCAATTGGACTTTTGAAATTTACCGCTTGAATCAAGAAAATCTCTATATACAATTTGCCAAACATGATCAATTACTTCTTTATAACTATTATTTAAAACTGTTGCCTCTGCAAAATTATTTAAAAATAACCCAGAAAAGGATGTCGCAAACAGAAATATATATTTTTTTTTAAGCAATTTTCTTATCTTCATATAATTTCGATATTTTTTATTATAAAAAGAATTTATTTATAATTCAAAAATTTGACAAATCCTTAAGGATCAATCCATTTCCCATCATCCTTAATAAGTTGGATCAAAGCATTAACACCCTCATCTTCAGGTACTCTTTTTATCTCTTCTTTTCTTCTATACAAGGCAATAGTTCCTTTACCTTTCCCAACATAACCATAATCAGCATCTGCCATTTCTCCTGGCCCGTTAACAATACATCCCATTATTGCTATATCTAGACCCGTCAAATGTGAGGTAGCGTTCCTAACTTTATCTACAACTTCCTCTAGATTGAAAAGTGTTCTACCACAACTGGGGCAACTGATGTATTCAACCATTGTTTTTCTTAATCCTAAAGATTGCAAAATTGAATAGCACACTGGTATTTCCTTTTCTGGAGCTTCTGTTAAGGAAACCCTGATGGTATCTCCTAATCCCTCTGCTAAAAGCGTTCCAATTCCAGCAGTACTTTTAATCCTTCCATAATCACCATCACCAGCCTCGGTCACTCCTAAATGTAAGGGATAGTTATAGCCTTCTGAGTCAAGCCTATCTGCAATCATTCTGTAAGCTGCCATCATGACCGGAGCCCTAGAAGCTTTCATAGAAATAATTATGTTATGAAAATCAAGCTCATCACAAATTTTGACGAACTCCATCGCAGATTCTGTCATTCCTAATGGCGTATCTCCATAAGTAAAAAGCATCCTCTCAGATAGAGACCCATGATTTACTCCAATCCTTAGAGCTTTGTTTTCAGCCTTTAAAACTTCAACTAAAGGGGTAAATCTTTTAAGTATTGTTTGCTTAATAGTTTCAAATTCCTCATCTGTATATTCAGTTCTTGTAGGGTCTGATTTTTCAAAAACAAACAATCCAGGATTAATTCTTACTTTATCAACATGTTTTGCAACTTCCATTGCAATTTTCATACCATTATGGTGAACATCAGCCACCAAGGGGGTATTGATATTATTTTCTAGTAATTTTGCCTTTATATCTCCTACTGCTTTGGCATGTGCTAGGGAAGGGACAGTTAACCTTACTATTTCACAACCCACATCATGGAGTCTTTTGATAGCTAAGTAAGCATTTTCGACATCCATAGTATCTTCATTTATCATCGATTGAACTCTTACTGGATAATCACTTCCAATAGCTATATCACCCACCATTACTGTTCTAGTTATCCTTCTCTCAATATGAGTTGAATATCTTTTGGAGAGACTATTAACCTCTTTAGATTGAGTTAATGACATTAAAATTCTTGATATTCAAAAAGGATTTCACTAAATTATACGGCATATAGTTTACCACTTACATTCTCTAGGTCTTTCAAAGTTAGATGGTAAGGTTTATTGATTTCTTTTGAAGGAAATCTCAACAAATAAGATGGATGAAAAATTACCATAATTTGTCTCCCATCTTTTTTAATCCATTGACCTCTTAAATTACTTATAGGATCTTTAACTTCTAAAATGGCTCTCATAGCAGTAGAACCAGTAAGTAATATAAATTTTGGATCGACTAACTTTATTTGCTGTAATAACCAAGGTTTATGAATATTAATTTCTCTAGCCGTGGGTTTTCTATTATTTGGTGGACGACATTTAATTACATTACAAAAATAAACATCCTTCTTATAATCAATTCCAGCTTGTACTAATAATTCGTTTAATAACTTACCAGATTTACCTACATAAGGTTTTCCTTCTAAATCTTCCTGGGCTCCAGGTGCCTCACCAATTATTAATAAATCTGCAAATACACTTCCTCTCCCAATTACTAACCTTTTCACCGAAAAAAAACTTTAAATATTTTTATTTTAAGAACTCAAAACATGAAAATAAAATAGATTAAGAAAATGAACTAAATTAAACCATTGTGTGATAGTTTTATTTATTCTTAATTTATGCATTTGTCATTATTAAAAGTCATATTTGAAAAGTCATAAGTCAATGAGTCAAGTTAATTTATCTGATCGGGCACTTTCAATTGAGCCTTCTCTTACATTGCAGATAAGTGCTAAAGCAAATCAATTATCTGCAGAAGGAGTAGATATTTGCAATTTAAGTGCAGGTGAACCTGATTTTGATGCCCCAAAAGAAGTTATAGAGGCTACAAGTAAAGCTATATTTGATGGATTTACAAAGTACGGGCCCGCAGCGGGGAATTTGGATCTCCGAAAAGCAATTGCAAATAGACTTCAAATTCAAAACGATTTAAATTATGAATTTGAAAATGTAATGGTCACAAATGGTGCTAAGCAAGCAATATATAATCTTTTCCAAGTATTGTTAAATACTGGAGACGAAGTTATTATTCCTTCTCCATATTGGTTAAGTTATCCCCAGATGGTTAGATTGGCGGGTGGGAAGCCAATTTTTACAAATTCTTCTGCAGAAGATGGATTTAAAATAAATATAGAAGATTTGAAGTCTAAAATCTCTTCAAAAACTAAATTTATAATTATCAATTCTCCTAATAACCCTACTGGAAGAGTTATGTCAAAGGAAGAATTATTACAAATTGCCGATTTAGCTAGAGAAAATCCAAATATCAATATTCTTTCTGATGAGATTTACGAACTAATCCTTAAAAAAGAATTTAAACACTACAGTTTATCTTCATTAGCAAATGACTTAAAAGATAGAATTTTTATAATAAATGGGTTTGCGAAAGGATGGGCTATGACTGGCTGGAGGATAGGTTATTTAGTAGGTCCCAAAGATGTAATCAAAGCATCCTCAGCATTACAAAGTCAAAGCACAAGTAATGTTTGCTCTTTTGTTCAAAAAGGGGCTTTAGAGGCTTTAAAAATCAATTATGAGTTTTTCTCAATGATAAATAGCCATTATGATAAAAGGAGAACACTTCTCTATGAGGGCCTTAATAATATAAATGGGATTTTTATTGAAGAACCTAATGGAGCATTTTACGCATTTCCAAAATTACCTAACTCATCAATTACTTCTGTTGATTTCTGCAATAAAGCTCTTCAAGATTACGGATTAGTTGTTGTCCCTGGAAAAGCTTTTGGAGCTGATCAATGTATACGAATATCTTGTGCAGCTTCAGAAATTAAAATAAAAGATGGACTACAGAGGATTGAAAAAGCAATCTCTAAATACTATTAATTTAACTAAGTTATGTTTTATTTAAAGAATTTCCTACTAAGTTCATCTCTATTATTTTCTGTTTTTTCATCACCTGTATTTTCAAATCCCAAAGTTTTAAAAGTTGGAGCAATACCTGATCAAAACCAAGATGTTTTGGACAAAAGATATAATTTATTTTCAAAAGAATTATCCAAACAACTTGATGTAGAAGTTAAATACATTCCTGTTATTAATTATGTTGCAGCAGTAACTGGATTTAGAACTAAAGATTTAGATTTAGTTTGGTTTGGCGGTTTATCAGGAGTTCAAGCAAGATTACAAACACCTAATTCAATTGTCATAGCTCAAAGAGATATCGATAAGGAATTTAAAAGTGTTTTTATAGTAAACAAAAATTTAGAAATTAACCCAATTTCAAACGTTAAAGAACTTAAAAAACTAAAGAATTTAAGATTTACTTTTGGCTCTGAAAACTCAACTTCTGGAAGATTAATGCCAGAATATTTTTTAAATCAAGCAGGGGTAAAAATTAAACATTTTAAAGGAAAAAAAGCAGGTTTTAGTGGGAGTCATGATGCCACTATAGCTTTAGTTAATAGTGGGGCATTTGATGCTGGAGCTTTAAATAAACAGGTTTGGGAAAACAATCTTAAAAATAATCCCAAAAGAACAAGTAATTTAGAATTATTCTGGATCACACCAGAATATGTTGACTATCATTGGCTAGCTCAAGGTGATCTTGAAAATAGATTCGGGGAAGGGTTTACAAAAAAACTTAAATCAGTAATTTTAAATTTAGATATAAAGCAAAAATCACATAAAAAGATATTAGATATGTTCAATGCAAAAAGATTTATAAACGCAGAATCAAAAAAATACAAAAATATAGAGGAAATCGGGAGGAAATTAAATAAAATTAGATGAATAATACTGTCTTAGAATTAGAAAATATATCTTATAAATACAAAAATGATCTGATCCTAAATAAATTAAATTTAAAAATAAATTCTGGGGAAAAAATTGCACTTTTAGGTAAAAGCGGTTCAGGAAAAACTACGCTTATATCACTACTTAACGGCACTATAAAGCCAACTCAAGGTGAGGTTAAATTATTCAATAAAAAATTCGAGGAATTAGATAGAAATCAGAAAAGTAAAATAACAACTATATGGCAAGATTTAAGATTAATAGAAGATCTCTCTGCAGAACAAAATGTTAATTGTGGACTACTAGCGGAAAACAATTTTTATTTCGCTTTCAAAAATTTACTAAATATAAGTTCTTTTAAGAAGGCGCATAAATATATGAAATTATGTAGACTTCATGACTCTATTTACGACAAAAAAATCAGAAAACTATCTGGGGGGCAAAAACAAAGGGTTGCTATAGCTAGATCATTAATTCAAGAATCAAATATATTACTTGCAGATGAGCCTTTTAATAATCTAGATCCCAAATTGATAACAACAATTAAAAACCTAATGCTAGAAAGTGTCGATAAAAATGATACAAAAAAATCCCCAAAGACGGTATTAGTTGCATTACATCGATTAGATTTGTTGAAAGATTTTGATAAAGTTATTGGAATAAGGGATGGTAAAATTTTTTTCAATATCAAAAGAAATAACTTAAAGAAGATTCATTTAGAGAAAATATATTAATTAGTTGAACAAATTAAAATTAAACTATACATCATTATCTTTTCTTCCAATTTTGGTATGTATACCTCTAGGGTATGAATTAATAACCAATATTCATTTTGGAGGATTTAAATTATTCCAAGAATTCTTAATTTCTGCATTTAATCCCAAGATCGATAATGAAATTATTATTACAGTAATTAAGCGATTAAATGAAACTATTTTAATTGGTTTTTTTAGTTGGTTAGTAAGTATTATTTTTGGAGCAATTTTTGGAATAATTTCCTCAAATATTTTTTATAAAATCTTTAATATTCCAAATTTTTTCTACCGCATAATAAGGTTTTTTCTAACAATAATTAGATCTATACACGAAGTGGTTTGGGGAATAATATTAATGCAAATATATGGCATAAATTTATCGATAGGAATAATAGCAATATGTATACCTTATATTGCTGTAAATTCAAAAGTTTTTGCTGAACAATTAGAAACTATTGACTACAAAAGTTTTGAATCTATAAACCAAATAAATGCACCTAAAATTTCTTCTTTACTAACTTTAATATGGAATCCAATAATAAATACATTTAAAAACTTTGGTTTATATCGATTAGAGTGTTCAATAAGAAGTACAGTGATTTTAGGACTTTTTGGGATTGGAGGAATAGGTACCAGTATTTTTTTATCCTTCCAAACTTTGAATTTTAGAGAGTTATGGACTTATTTATGGTCCTTAGCAATTTTGATAATTCTTTCTGGATTAATATTCAAAAAAATAAAATTTAATACTACAAATAAAATCCTATCTATTTTTTTTATTGCAGTTTTTTTCATAACAATTTTATTTTCTTTTTCTTATTTTCTTTATTTTATTTTTAATAATAATTTTGAAAATTTTAATTCCGTTAGTTCTCTATTTAAATCAAGCTCAGATTTAGGATTATTTGATTTCTTAAAACTTATATTAGAAACAATAATTTTAAGTCTTTTATCAACAGGAATCGCAATTAGTTTACCTCCATTATTAATAGGAATTTTTAACAACAACATTTCTCAATTTTTTATAAAAATTTTTGCATTTTTATTACGTTTAATACCTACACCTGTAATACTTCTAACTCTATTAACTTTTAATAATCCTTCTTTATCTTTAGCAGCTTTAACATTAGGTCTCCACAACGCTGGTATTACTAGCAAATTACTTTTTACAAATTTAGATAGCCAAGACAAGAGAAATTATATTGCAATGAAATCTCTAGGGATCTCAAAAAAGACTAGTTGGCTTTTAGGTTTATTTTCTCAACAAGCAAAAAGTTACTTAGCATATTGCGCTTATAGATCTGACATCATTATTAGAGAAACTGCAATTGTTGGGGTTATTGGAAGTGTTGGTCTAGGTTGGCAATTACAAGAATCGCTGAGTTCATTCGCATGGCAAGAAGTTACCATAGTTTTGATAGCTTATAGCTCCATCGCAATAGTTGGCGAATTAATAAATGGTAAAATCAAAGATAGTTTAACTTGATTTGTAAGAATAATTTGTTGAATCAAGTAATTATTTTTTCCGATTATAGTGATTAGTTTACCAAAACAGCTAGTTGTAATTGGAGATAGCTCAGTTTATGGATGGGGAGATAATGAAGGTGGTGGATGGTGTGAGAGGCTAAGAAAAGATTGGAGCAAAAACCAAAATGGGCCAGTAATTTATCAACTTGGCGTAAGAGGAGATGGGATAGAAAAAGTTTCGTCTAGATGGGAAAAAGAGTGGTCATCTAGAGGAGAAACGAGAAGAAATAAACCTAAAGCAATCCTCCTTAATGTTGGTCTTAATGACACTGCAGCAATTGGTCAGAAAACCGGAAGAAATCAATTAGATATAGATGGATTTGGATATGGATTAGAGAGACTAATTAATGAAATGAATTCTCAAACAAATGTCTTTGTTATTGGGCTGACACCAGTTGAGGAAAGCAAAATGCCCTTCGCAGGATGTCTATGGTACTCAAATGATTTTTGTAATTCTTATGAAAGGAGAATGGAGGAGGTATGCCTCAATCAAAATGTCCCATTTCTTCCTACTTTTAGAGAAATGTACTCTGATAAAAGGAGTAAAAATTGGATTACACAAGATGGAATTCATCTAAATTCCGAAGGTCATTTCTGGCTTTTCCAAAGACTGAAGAGCTGGGAGATTCTTACAAAATGGAAGGAATCATAGTTCTTTCCAAATATTTTAATTTTAAAAATATTAATATAAAATAAGAGCTAAGATAGCAAAAATAGAAGCAATGCTTGTCTGAATAGCATTTACCAATTCATTACTTAATTTATATTTGTTTTGAAATTTAGCACCAATAATACTTTCAGAAAGAGTTGCCAAGAATCCAGAAACTACAACAACTATAAAATGATATTTTGTAGAAATAATTGATAGACGAAGCATTATAAAAGCCATAAATATTGATCCCAAAACACTAGCTAATGTTCCTTCTATACTTATTCCTCCTTCAGTTCCCCTATCCACCTTTTTAAGTGAAGTAATTAAGTATGTGTCTTTACCAAATCTTTTCCCAATTTCGCTACCAAAGGTATCCGCCAACTTTGCAGCAAAACTTGCAGCAAAACCTACTTTAAACATCACTACATTGGCAGCATTAAATTTGGTCATAATAGCAAGAAATAATCCTGTAGCTGCTGAGCCCCATACATTTTCAGGTCCTCTTCTCCCTCCTCTTTTTTCAGCAATTCCTTGTGCTTTTTTAAATTTAAAACCTATTTTGGTAACGAGGGATCCAAATAATAAATAAATTACAACTGACATCCATCCCTGCCAAGACAAACATCCCCACAAAATTGTGCCTAAGATGCCTGCACTTACCCAACCACTTTTCGTCATCAAAGGAATCCTACAAAATATATAAATCAGAATAAAATTAATGCAAAAACCTATAAAAAATTGATTTCTAATTAAATCCATATTTATCTAATTCTTTAATTTCAAATCAATTCTCCACTGATTTAGAATTGATGATGCGTTAATACTAGCCGTTGAAGTTCTCAAGATAGTGTCGGAAAGCTTAACAAAGGTAACATTATTTTTTTTAAAAAAATCAATTTCTTTAGCGGACCAACCTCCTTCAGGACCAATAACATTCCAAAAAATACCTCCTTTTTTATTTGCAAATTCTTTTTGTTTTCTTAACCATTGATTTAAGTCATATAGTGTTTCTTCTCTAGTTATAGAAATTGAAACTCTTTCTTGATTACCTCTACTTTTTAGCCATTCAATAATACCCATACAATTTAAAATAGATGGTTTCCATAATCTCTCACTTTGTTCAACTGCTTCTTTGATAATTAAATTCCATCTCAAAAGTTTTCTAGAAAAATTTAAATTTTTGTTTACCTGTCTTTCTGAAAATAATGGTTGTATATAATCAATTCCTATTTCAGTACACATTTTTAAAATATCCTCAAAACCATTTTTTGGAATGACAACAGCTATTCCCAATAAGTAAATTTCTTTTTCTTGAAATAAGTATGGTTTTTGTAATTGACTTATTTTTAGAGAATCATTTTTAACTTTAATAGCTTTCCATAATGAACCCTCCCCATTAGCTATAAATATTTCTTTACCAGTTTTTATCCTCATTACTTTATTAATGTAATGAGCTTCATCATTAGTCAGTTCTAAATTATTATTCTTAATATTAACAATTCTTTCAGGGGAAATAATTAATCTTGTTAAGTCTTCCATCTAACACTTAATCTTTGAAAACCAAATCTTCATGTTCTTCTATAGCCCAATCATTATTTTCTCCACCAAAAATTAACTCTTCAATTTTCACATAATTATTTGATATCTCATTCAAGGAATTAATTAATATATCTATTGAAAGCGAATCTGAAGTGCCAAAATCTACCCAACATCTTGCCCAAAGATTTTGATATTCCATTATTCCTAAATTATGCATTAGGGCAGGAAGAGAGTCGTTTTTCTGGTCATTATCGTATGACATCCAACTTAGATCTGAACCCTCTTCATGAGTTTGCAAATTTTCAGAGTTAAAACCACCTAACCTACCTAAAACGTACCAACTATCAAAGACTCCATCTAAATAATTTTTTTCATCTTGAGTTGGTGAGTCTGAAAACCTTATCCATATCCAACAATTAAAAGGATCAACTTCTCTAAAAACAATATTCATATTAACTAATATCTTTTTTAAATCTATAGCTATTATAAGTTAGTTATTACAAGATTAAAATTCATACCTATAACTTAATTAATAATGCTTGATTTAAAAGAAATATCATATCAGCCTCAAACAGGGGAAAAAAAAATAATAAATAACCTAAATTTAAAAGTTCGTGAAAATGAAATCATCTTAATTTGCGGAAATAGTGGTTCTGGGAAAACAACCTTGCTAGAAATAATAAGCGGGTTAACAAATCCCCAAAAAGGAAAAATTACTTGGAAGAACAAAATTCTTTCTCCTAGGCAAAGAAGATGGCTTTGTGGAGTAGTATTTCAATTTCCCGAAAGGTATTTTATTGGTACCACTATTGGAAAAGAATTAAAAATAGGTCATAAATCTTTAAGAGAAAAAAATATAGAAATAGTTTTAAATAAGGTCGGTTTGAAAAAATTAAATCTAACCCAACCACCAGAACAACTTAGTGGGGGACAACAAAGAAGATTAGCTGTAGCAGTTCAGCTCCTTAGAAATCCTTCAATCCTTTTACTCGATGAACCAACTGCTGGATTAGACTGGTCAATGAGAAATGATGTTAAGAATTTAATTCTTGATCTAAAAAATAAAAGTACAATTATTATTGTTACTCATGAACCTGCCTTATTTGATGGTATCCCGTCTAGGCAGTTTATTCTAGAAAAAGGAGAAATCAAAAATTTTGTGAAAGAAATTTATGAAGGATAGAATTGTGCGGGCTACTGCAGCAAATGGAGGCATAAGATTAGTTGCAGTCTTAACAACAGAATCTTCTTTGGAAGCAAAAAAAAGACATGGGCTTTCATATTTAACAACCTGTATTTTAGGAAGAGCGTTTAGTGCTTCACTTCTTCTAGCAAGTTCGATGAAGATAATGCATGGGAGAGTTACTTTAAGAGTAAGATCTGACGGACCTTTAAAGGGATTACTAGTTGATGCTGGTAGAGACGGAAAAGTTAGAGGTTATGTAGGGGATCCTAATTTAGAATTAGATCTAGTTAAAGCAGATAATAATAAATATTCTTTTGATTTTACAAAAGCATTAGGTACAGGTTATTTGAATGTTATTAGAGATAGTGGAGCTGGAGAACCCTTTACAAGTACAGTTGAATTGGTAAACGGGAATATTGCCGAAGATTTAGCTTCATATTTATATCATTCAGAACAAACTCCTTCAGCTGTATTTATAGGAGAAAAAATTCAAAATAAAAGTGTAATTTGTTGTGGTGGATTATTAGCTCAAGTTTTACCTAAAAAAGACACTGATCCTTTACTAGTCTCCCTGCTTGAAGAAAGATGTAAAGAAATCAACTCTTTCAGCGAAGATCTATTTCAGTCAAAAGATAATCTTCTTTCCTTAATAAAAAATATATTCCCGGATATTGATGATAAATCAATATCTGAAAAAGCTCGTGCCCAAGAAGTATGCTTCAGTTGCAAGTGTTCCAAGCAAAGAAGCTTAAATGCTATGAAAATGCTTGATAAGAAAGAGTTGGAGGATATTTTAAAGAAAGACGGTAAAGCAGAATTGGTATGTGAATTTTGCAAGAATAAATATTTGATAAATTACGAAGAAATTAAATCGTTAATAGAAAATTAATCATAAAAATATCACTCCTAGCCATAAAATTACCATGGCAGGGATACTTTGAATTTTTTGTATTGATAGAGAATCATTTGATATTTCTTGAATGAAAGAATTCGTTTCAATTAAACCGCCAAAAATTAATCCTATTGCAAGAAAGGTAACACTCCATCCTAAAGAGCCGATAAATCTTTTCCCTGATTTAATTTGAGTATAGGTAAGTATTATTGTTGAGATTGAAAGTAACAGTCTATTGTTCGAATCAGGACTAATAAATAGTAAAATCAAAAATAATAGTGCAGCAGATAGTTTTATTGAGAGGTTATCAAATGAGGGAGGGGTTATTTTTGGAAGACTATACTGACTTGAGTTCTTAGAGTTATTATTAAAATTCTTTATTTTAGATAATAGTGGTAAATTATTGTTGGCAAATTGATTAATTTGTTTTTCTTTTTTTGAAGCACTCACAGCTTCATAACTAACATTTCCTGATTGTCTTGCTTTCAAACTACCCATAAGTAACTGATCAAAAGAGGATTCGATTTTTGCTTTCAAGATTAAATCTTCACCAGCTTCTTTAACTTTAATATCTCTAGCCTTCTGAATATCCTCAAAAGCAGCTCCCTTTTCAACACCTAAAATTTCATAAGGTGATTTTTCGCTATTGTTTTTACTACTGTTTGAGTCCAAAATTTTTTACCAATACTAACAGATTAACCAATTTTATTATCTATTAAGGCTTTATAAAGAAATTGGTTCGACTCCACTAACAACAGGTGCAACTTTGTTTAAATTTAAGTGATTATTGTCTTCAATAAATTGATTTAAATTCCACTCATTTTTAAAAAGAATTACTGGTCTATTCCAACAATCTTTAACTATCTTACAATTAAAGACTCTGCCAAGTTTTTCGATAGCTGGCCATCCATCAGAGACCCATCTAGCCAATTGATATGGCATGGATTCAAGAATTGCATCTACACTATATTCACTTTTTAACCTGTGAGTTACTACTTCCAACTGTAATTGACCAACAGCTGCGAGGATAGGATCTCTTTTGCTCTCATCGAAGTCATAAAGGATTTGAACAGCGCCTTCCTCACGAAGTTCATTTACACCCTTCCTAAAGTTTTTAAATGCGGAAGGATTTGGGTTCCTTAGCCAACTGAATATTTCAGGACTAAAGGATGGTATACCTTCATATTCTAGATGAGAACCTGTGTAAAGAGTATCTCCAATTGAAAACATTCCTGGATTATTTAAGCCAATTACATCGCCTGGGTAGGCATCGTCAACTACTTCTCTGTCTTGCCCAAATATTTTTTGTGGTCTTGATAATCTGATTGTTTTCCCAGTTCTGGAGTGTTTAACTGACATATCTTTTTCAAATTTTCCACTACAAACTCTTATAAAAGCAACCCTATCTCTGTGCTTTGGATCCATATTTGCTTGAAGCTTAAAAACGAACCCACTAAATTCATCGTTTACAGGTTCAATATCCCCTTTATTACTATTTCTTGAAGTTGGTTTTTGAGCCATTTTTAGAAAACTATCTAAAAATGGTCTTACACCAAAATTAGTCATGGCAGATCCAAAGAAAACTGGGGTTAAAGAGCCATTAAAAACTTTTTCTTTTTCAAATTTCGATCCTGCCTCATCAAGAACCTCCAATTCTTCAAGTGATATCTCAAGTAACTCTCTCTCTACATATTTTGATAGCTCTTTATCTTCCAGACTTAATCTCTTCTCATTAGATTGCTTCCCTCTTACAGCTTTGTCGAATAAAATGACTTCTCTTGAAAATCTATCAATAACTCCCCTAAATTCTTCCCCACTCCCAATTGGCCAATTAATAGGTAAAGTGTTTAATCCAAGTTCTGATTCAATTTCATCAAGTAAAGAAAATGGCTCTCTTCCCGGTCTATCCATCTTATTTATAAAAGTAAAAATTGGTATTTTTCTCATTTTGCAAACTTCAAACAATTTTCTAGTTTGTGGTTCTAGTCCTTTCGCAGCATCTTCCAACATAACTGCATTATCAGCAGCAGCTAATGTTCTATAAGTATCTTCAGAGAAATCTTGGTGGCCTGGAGTATCTAAAAGATTAATTACTGATCCTTTATAAACAAATTGCAATACCGTTGATGTTATTGAAATACCTCTTTGTTTCTCGAGTTCCATCCAGTCTGACGTAGCTTTTCTTTGATTACCTCTAGCTTTTACTGCTCCTGCTTGCTGAATGGCACCTCCATACAAAAGAAGCTTCTCAGTAAGAGTAGTTTTACCGGCATCTGGATGTGAAATTATTGCAAAATTTCTTCTTTTATTTACCGCATCAAAAATATCTTTATTGTTCAAAATCTTACTGCCTAAGCTCGTCTATCATAATACTAAAAGCCTTTTAGTTGATTTTTAAACATTACCATAGACTATTAAATATTTATCACCATCTTCGAACACTTCTAAAGAAGATAGATCATTTTTTAAAATGTAATCTTTCAACTCTTTAAGGGTATATGATGCTCTTAGAGATGCATAATAATCACTAGTTAGAATTTCATTATATTTGTGTGAACATTTTGCTTTGAGTTCTAGAGCGGACTTTTCATTTAGTGGCCTTTTTAAGTCCTTATGAAAATTTATGGTCATATTATTAGACAAACTTCTTATGACATTAAAGAAATCATCAAGATTGATAATGTGATGGATCAAACTGTTACTTACAAGTAAAGTAATTTTTTTTTTAAGTAAAAAATTATTTAATTTAATATCTTTGATATCAGATAAAATGTATCGTAAATTTTTTAATTTTTTTTGATTAGGAGAAATCTCTTTATTATGTTCTGCCCTCAAAATCATCTCTTTAGAACCATCTATCCCAACCACTTCAGCATCAGGCCATTTTATTGCTAACTTCTCAGAAATATTTCCAGGGCCGCATCCTAAATCAACTATTAAATCTTTTTCACTTAAAGAAATATTTTTTTTCAGAAGATAATGATTAATTTGATTAATTAGATTAACCTCCCCTTCTGAAAAATCAGCTTCGTCATAAGAAATGACCTGCTCCTTTTTTACCATTAATTCAGGTTCAGGGATTCTTTCCATATCCTTTTTTTCTAAGCAAAGATTTCATATTAAACATAATTCTACACAAACCGTTAAATAGTGGTAAGAATGGTTGCAGACGCCACAGGTAGAGTTATTCTTCCATTACGGGTTATTTACATACTTTTTTATCGTGACTATTGCACCAAATAAATCTTCTTCTGAGAACAATTCCAATAATCTTAAAAAAGATGATTTTCCAAAGACTGCTCCAGCTGCTTATCCTGTGTTTTTCAGATCTTACAGTAGGAAAACTTCTTCTGGCAAAAGGGAAAACTGGAGCGAAGTAAGTAAAAGGAATTTATCGGGGTTAAAAGAGTTAGGAAAACTTTCTGATGAAGAATTGATCCTAATGAGAGAGATGCAAAGCAACCAAAAAGCCCAGCCATCAGGAAGATGGTTATGGATTGGCGGAACTCCTTGGATTAACAAGAACCAAAATTTCTCAGGAGCTTACAACTGCACCTCAACAAACTTAATTGATTGGGAAGCCTTCGCTTTAATGATGGACCTAGCAATGATGGGGTGTGGTACAGGAGCAATAATTGAGCCTCATTTTATAAGCAAACTTCCTACAGTAATAAACAAAATAAATATTAAATCAGTTAGTGAAGTTGGAACAACTCCTAAAGATCAAAGAGAAGAAAATTCATCGTTAGAAATCAAAGGCAAAGATCTTCACATAAAAGTTGGAGATAGTAGAAGAGGTTGGGTAGATAGCTATAAATATCTTCTTGAAGCATCAAGTAACAAAAACCTTGAAAGAGAAATTGATGTTTATATTAATCTGGAAGATATTAGACCCGCTGGAGAATCATTAAAAGGTTTTGGTGGCATGGCAAATCCTATAAAATTAAAAGATCTCTACTCTAGAGTCGCATCGCTTCTTGGGAAGGCAATTGACAGGAAATTAAGTACAGTAGAGTGTTGTTTATTAATTGATGAAGCTGCAGTAACTATAGTTGCTGGGAATATAAGAAGAAGTGCTGGGATGAGACAATTTTCTTCAGATGATGAGGAGGCGGCATCGGCAAAAGAAAATCTATGGAGTCAAGATGAGAATGGTAATTGGAGAATAGATCCTGAGAAAGATGCCCTCAGAATGGCGAATCATACCAGGGTTTACCATACAAAACCTACTTACCAGACTGTTCTGGATGCTGTTACAAAACAATTCCATTCAGGAGAGGGAGCTATTCAATTTGCTCCAGAAGCAATAGCAAGATCAAATGCAGATATTCTCAAAGACGATGAATTGAGAAAAGAATTTATTGAAATCTACTCAGAACAAGGTAAGGATGAAGCTAGAAATTGGATAAATAGCAATTATGGTCCATTTTCTGAAGAAGAGCTAGATCATAGGATGAGTAGATATGGTCTTAACCCTTGTGGTGAGATCTTGGGAAATGATTTTCACTGCAACTTGGCTGAAGTTCATTTAAATCAGATTGATCCCAGAAATTTTGAAGAGCAAGAAAAAGCTTTTAAAGCCGCAGCTCTTTCGGTGGCATGCTTACTTAATCATGAATTTGAAGTTGAGCGTTACAGAAAAAGTAGGGAATATGACCCTATTGTAGGGGTAAGTTTTACTGGATTATTTGATTTCTGTGTTCATGCATTTGGGACACCATGGTTAAAATGGTGGGAAGCAGGAAGGCCAAATACCGAAGAAGGTCAATCTTTCAAAGAGAAGGAAGCTAAATTCCTAGATTCATGGAGAAAAATAGTAAAAGAAACTGTATGGGAATATTGTGATAAACATAATCTAAGAAGACCAAATCGATGCACAACAGTTCAACCGGCTGGAACTAAAAGCCTTCTAACTGGAGCAGCTCCAGGATGGCATCCTCCAAAAGCTCAAAGATTTATAAGAAGAATTACTTTCAGGAAAAATGATCCGATTGCTTTAGCTTGCATGGATTATGGTTACTCAGTTGTTCCATCTCAGTCTGATAAAGATGAAAATGGCTGTTTGCTTGACAATCCATTTGATCCAAGATGTACAGAATGGCTTGTTGAAATCCCTACAGAAGTTAGCTGGGCAAATATAGAAGGTGCTGACCAGATAGACATCAATAATTTTTCAGCTTTAGCTCAATTTGATTTTTACATGCAAGTGCAGAAATTTTATACAGAGCATAATACTTCTGCAACAGTAGAATTTAGAGAAAATGAAATTGAGGATTTAGCTAAGGCTATTCATAATGCAATAGAAAATAATGAAGGCTATATTTCGGCGGCATTACTAGCTCGATTTAGTGCCAACGCTACTTTTCCGAGATTACCTTTTGAACCAATAAGTAAAGATGAATATATTTCTTTGCAAAAAAAAGTAATAGAAAGAAAAGTTAATAACGATTTCTTTGACGCTCTTAATAAATATGATATTGGAGAACTATCTGAAGCAGGACCAGCAGGTTGTGATTCAGATAAGTGCCTACTTCCTTTGGCTAAACCAAAAGATTAAAATTTAAATTATTTGTAAATAATAAATATAAATTAGTTTTTAAAAACTTAATTTATGGCTACCTCTTAAATAGGTACATAAATTATTTATGACATTAAGCTTAAATATTGGGAACTTATTTAACGATTCCTCAAGTCATGCCTTAGTAGATGAGCTAAGAAAAAGAACCACAGAAGAAGATATATTAGACTTTGAAGAAAAATTTAACTCTAAAAATGAAAAGAATCTACATATATATATATGTAGATTTCTTAAAAACAGATCAATATCCCGAGGACTTGCCTCTAAATGGTTAATAACAATAATTAAAAACAAAGAATCAAATATTGATGCTTTGCGAAAATTAAACAATTAGGTGAGCCCTGAGAGCTTCCATAAAGCTATTCCAAAAATTGAGAATCCCATAATAAAAGTAAAAGCAAGAGCATTTACCAATTGAACCTTATCGTTCATCCTGTTTGCAAATGGTAGTAATTGGGCAAATAATGGAGTGTCTTCAACTATTGCAGATTTTTTTACTGTAGGTTTTTTGCTTTTAGAAAACATAAAACAAATTTTATAATCTTAAGAATTTTACATTTAAAAGTTCATTAAAAAAAAAATACTTCTCAAAAACGTACAAAATGTAACCTGCAAGAAACCACAAGATGAAAACATTTATATTTTTAGGAGCCTAATTTCATTATTCAAAGTATAAAGTTTATTTATTAAAGACCTAGACAAATATTTTTTCGAGATGTTATCATCAAAAAGTAGCAACCGCTACCAAAACGTTCAACTTGCCTTTTGCAAGCCGCAAATCGACTCAAGCCATGGAACGGGGACTTGAGCGAAACCGGAGCTTAAAAAATGACTCTAATTTACAGAGGACAAAAGTACGTCCAAAACAAAGAAGCAGCTAAGAAGCAGCATAACGAACTTACTTACAGAGGAAAAGCTTATACAAGCTAGTTCTTTATCCAATAAAAAAAGCCACTTTATAGTGGTTTTTTAATGTCCAGTTTTTTGACTAAGAAAATCCCTTAATACTTCCCACAAGAATTGAACTAAAATGATTTAATTGCATTCATAGATTGATTATCATGGCAGACCAGAAACCTTTATTTAAGTCACCTTATGACATAAAAGATGTAAGTGCTCTTTTTGCAATAGTTGCGTTCGTTTTAATAATTGCTGCCATAGTTGGGAACAACTTATTTGGTTTATTTCAACAGAATGTCAACTTTGGGTGATTTATTTGGAAGCGAACTAGTTTTATAGTATATTTGTGGACTAAATATTACTAATAATAGACTTTTATAACTATAAAATTTGTCATTACTAATAAAAATATCGCTATAAAAGTTTTTTCTTTAAATTATTTTTTAATCTTTGATTATCTAGCCTATGACTTACTTTCTATGCTAGGCTGATCAAGTTCAAAAAATTGAATAACTCCTTGGAGGGGTGGTCGAGTGGTTTAAGGCTCTAGTCTTGAAAACTAGCGTGTCTGCAAGGGCACCGTGGGTTCGAATCCCACCCCCTCCGTTGTCTACAACTGACTTTTATAAAAATTGCTCCTTAGGGAGTTTTTTTATTGCATATTATTTGGGCATTATTTCGTTAGTTTTCGGAAAGTTTTCCGTAACTAAAGGGAAAAAAGTGGCTCACTTTCGGCTCACCCTTTTCTCTAAATAAGGGTATTTTTTTGCTTTAAAACCTAAAAAGGAAAACTTGAATGTGTGCTAGTTTAGTAACATTGCATTTACCTCTTCCACAAAAAAGGACTTAATAACATACCTTAAGATTGTGTGTGTAAGAGCTTTTACTGAAAAAGTGGGAACAAGGAAACACTTTATTCAGTAAATACAGAAAAGATCTCTAATAATAGAGGTCTTTTTTTTTTATTTTTAAAGTTTAATTTTTGTATTTTTGTAATATTGGCACCCTTCTTTCTAATAAAAATTAACTTTAAGTACATCGATTTATGTAAACGCCCTTTTGATAGGTTCTTGTTAAGATTATGTTTATTTATATTATGAATAAAGGATTCGCCACAGATAATGTATTATCAAAAAAATCCCAAAAAAAGTTCCCTACAAATGAACCTCAAGGAAGATTAATATCTTGGTCTCCTTGGCCACCTGCTAATTTTCAAACAAAATATCCTGCTTTCCCTTTTGTTCTTACAATATTGATTATAATTATCGGTCAGTGGTATCTTTCTCTACTAAGGTAAGCTGAAACTGGTTTTTATATTTAAATTTTATATGAATTGAGTTCGAGAATTTATTTTGTTTTTTTCAATTTTATTATTAGCCCATTTTCAAGCAGCAATAATACCTATATTATTAGGCATTAGATCAATCAATAAATTCAACCATATAAGCAAGAAAAAATTGATACCTATCGGTTTTATTTTTTTAGGATTAGCATCGATTTCTGAAATGATAGATCACACCCAAACATCTTGGATTTATGTAGATCATTCCTCTTTATTCAATTGGTTATTTTATTCTTTCCTATCTTTAGGCTTAACATGTTTATCAATATCGGTTATAAAGAGTAAATTTATTCAAAGAACTAACTTTTGCATTTCTTTATGTTCAATAATCTCATATTTTTTATTTGATAAAACTATTGCTCTTCTTTTTCAAGTAATAATAAGTATCTTTTTAATAATAAATTGGCAAAGAGTTTTTAAAGATTGGCTTTTTATCCTTTACCCAATATTTGGTATTTTTTTTACGACTTTCTTTGGGACAAAGCTCTCAATAAGTGGCGATCAATTCTGGCATGTTTTAATAGGCCCATCTGGAACAATTAGCGTTTTTACCTTTTATTTAGTACTAAAGAGATCGGACAAAAAATTTGCTTAAGATTCTGATGAAAATATTTGTATTTGTAAGTTTTATACTTTGCTTAGTCACAATAATCTCTCCAGTTGAAATCTTTGCCGAAACAGCACTTGATGTTTATATGAATGATTTTTATTCTAAATCGAATGAAGCTAGCCAGATTCTTAAAGAAATCGAAAATAGTCTAAAAGAGGGATCAAGAAAAAAAGTTTGCTCTAGGCAAAGAGAGGCCGCAAGATTAGGTCTATTAGCTAATAAATCATTAATTAAAGCCTTTGAAATAGAGGGGGCTAATCCGCCAATGCAAGCAATAAAGGCAAGTCAACAAAGATGGGAATCTATTCTGAATGAGTGCTGAAGAAAGTCAGTAAATCTATAAATCTTTTTAAATTTGCATTCTTACAGATTTACTAATTAATGGAATTTCAGGTTCAACTCCATAAATACATTGATAAATCGAATAAATAAAAATACATAGTGTAAACATAAAAATTATTGATCCTAATTCAACTATGGGAAATATTCTCAAGAGATATGAAATTATTATCAAAGCAATATCAATAAGTAATGCTTGGCATGCGTTATATCTAACGAAATAGGGCACATTTGGATTTCTTACTAATCCAGCAAACAAGATTATAAATAATAAAAAACTACCAAAAGGCAAAGATTTTTCAATTATTGCTATTGGGAAAGTTAGTAATAATAGTATTTTTAAAAATGAATATTTATAGAACAAATAATATCCAAAAGGTATTGAGGCCTTTAATGGCAAAGTATACAAAAATACTGATGAGAGTCTCTGGAATATCTGATTCAATATATTATTGAAATTTTGTATTCATATTTTAACCTAATTTTTTGAACTTAATAAAAAGAGTTACTTTCGAAGAAATCAACTTTGGCAGATGGTTATTAAATATTAGATAATTGATTTAGGTTCATAATTCAAAATGCGTATCCTACATACAATGTTGAGGGTTGGAGATTTAGATAAATCCATTGATTTCTACGTCAATAGATTAGGAATGAATTTATTGCGAAAAAAGGAATACCCTCATGGAAAATTCACTTTGGCATTTGTTGGTTATGGCTCAGAAAAAGAAAACACAGTAATTGAATTAACTTATAACTGGGACAAAAAGTCTGAAGACTATGAGCTTGGAGATAAATATGGTCATATAGCTATTGGAGTAAAAGATATTAATCTAATTTGCAAAGGATTAGAAAATAATGGTTGTAAAATTACAACCAAACCTAAAACCATGAAAAACAGTACTACTGTCTTAGCTTTTGTTGAGGATCCTGACGGTTATAAAATTGAACTTATTGAGAGAGATTAAAAGCTCAGAAATTTCTAATTAAATAAACTAATAACTAAAATTTAAAAAGATTGAATTAACAAATATATCGTTTTCAATTAGCGAAAAAATACCTCTAAGATCAAATTAGATAGATTCTGCAGTATCAATTATTGCAAAACTTATTTCTGAGATGAGGAATTATTAAAAATAAAATAAAATATTTATACAATCTATACAAATTCCGTATAGATTGTATAGACAATCTATATAGATTTATATATCATAGAATTATCGCATAAAGCTTATGCCTAGTAATTGGACAAAAATAAGAGATGAATGGCTTGATAGAACAGCAGTTGCGAAAGATGATGCCAAATGGGCATTAGAAGCTTTAATTAATTCTGAAGAAGAGTTATTTGAAATAGAAAAAAAAATAAAGAATAAAGAGGACGCTTTAAGCCAAGTAAAATTTTTGAAGAAAAAGGTTAAAGAAACTATTTCCTCTAAAGAAATTAGTCTCGATGATATTGCATTAAATACTTCAAATTCAAACAAAGTACAGATCTCTGTTCCATCAAATCTTACTTATCTTTTGAAAGTTTGGGCCGCAGCAGAAGGAAGAGATCTATCAAGTGTTGCTTTTCAATGTTTAGAAACTGGTATAAGGGAAATGAAAAGCAAAGGTTCAATACCTTCAATAGCAGTAAATAGATATGACTCGGCCTGTCAAAAGAGGATTGCACTAGCAGAAGTAAATAATCTATTGGAGAAATATGAATTAGCTCAGGATGAAATCAAATAATTATGAATAACAGAAAAATCATAAAAGGATACAAAACACTTATATCATCAAGATTTAATGTATATACTTCTGTAGATAAATTCAAAGATGGAATAATTTATACGCTTTATTCTGATGAATTTAATTCACTTAAAGTTGGTTTTGCTGAAAATGATAAGGTTCTAGAAAAAAAATTATCAGGTGAGGCATTGATATTATTGGATATGAAAAAAGGTAAAAAGAAAGATCTATGTTTATTAATAGCCACTCTAAAAGAACTTGGCATCAAATATTCAGACAATTTTTATTTCAAATACTCAGGTACTTTAATGAAACATTTATCTACTTTAGGTTGGCCTGTTGGAAGTTCACTTTATAAACAAAGAAAGATTAAAAAAGAACTTTTATGTGCATAAATTTAAATGTAATCGCACTCTAAGGTATCTCTTGTATCTCTATTAGTGAATGGATTAGTGCCAGAGGCACTTTCACAAAATTCCCTAATAATATCTTTTGGCAAATAAACATTTGTGAAGTCTGCACCTTGTATTTTTACATTTTCAAACTGGGTACTATAAGCAAAAGAATCCTCCAAGTTAGTATTTGATAAATCTGTTCCATCTAAAACAGCTGAGTCTAAAGTTACTTCTCTTAAGTTGGAGTTACTTAAATTAGTATCTTTCAATTTTGCTCCATAAAGAGTCGCATTTTGTAGCTCACAACCTGACAAATTTGCATCTTGTAAATCAGTCAAATAGAAAGTTGCTCCTTTTAAATCAGATCCAGAAAAATCAACTCCTACCAAAGATTGCTTACCATAATCCAACGCAGCAAAGCTTCTAGAAGGGAGGGTTAAAACAACTATTAAAAAAGTTAAAATTATAAATTTCATTTGTTTGAGTAGTATTTCAATAAATTCTAACTTCTTAAGCTGAAATCTAAAAATTAATTATTTACTGAATGCTATATTTATTGAAATAGCAAATCACGAAATAGGTTTTGGATATAAGTCCTTATGATGCAATTGTTGTTGGTTCTGGAGCTACAGGAGGAATAGCAGCACTTTCATTGGCAGAACGAGGAATCAAAGTTTTAGTAATAGAAGCAGGGCCTCAAGTTAAAAGGCATGAAGCTAGTAATCATGAGCCACAAAGTACATTGAAAAGATTATCAGGAGTTTTAACAAAAAAACATGCCAATCAATGCCAACATCCTGGTTATTGGAAAAATAATCCTGACTTATATTCAAATGAATTGAAGCATCCTTATGACTTCCCAAAAAAAAAGCCATTTCTTTGGACCCAAGGTAAACAATATGGGGGGAGATCATTAACTTGGGGAGGCATAACATTAAGACTTTCCTCAGAAGACTTTCATCCGGCTAAAAAAGACGGGTTCGGACCAAACTGGCCTATTTCATACGATGAACTATCCCCTCACTATGATTTTATTGAAAATTTCTGCGGCATCTATGGACGAAAAGATGACATTAAAGAAGTACCAAACGGTAAATATATTGGTGAAATACCTCTTACAGAAAACGAAAATGTATTTGGCAGCAAAGTAAAATCAAAATTAGACTATCCATTTATCCAATCAAGAGGATTTGACCGTAATTCATCAGTAAAAGAAAAACAATGGCCCAAGTCCTCTAGCTTAGGAAGCTCTTTTAAAAAAGCTTTAGATACTGGAAATGTACAAATAATCTCTAGTTACCTAGTGGAGTCTTTTGAAATTAACAAGGCAACAGAGCTTGCCTCAAAACTAACGATCGTAAACCTAGAAAATGGACAAAAAGAAGTATTGAATTGTGATTTAATTCTTCTCTGCGCATCAACAATTTCAACGCTGAGAATACTCCTTAACTCAGAATACAAATCAAATTCCTCAGGGTTTAAAGATAATTCCGGGAAATTAGGCAAATACCTCATGGATCACATATCTATCTGTAGATTTTTTTCAGTCCCAAAAACAAAAAACTCAGATAAACCAGTAGATAATCCTCCCGATCTTTCTGGAGCAGGCAGCTTCTTCATTCCATTTGGTTCAAATTTACCAAAAGTTGACAACTTAAATTTCCATAGAGGTTATGGAATCTGGGGAGCAATTGACAGATTAGGGATCCCTAAATTTTTACAAAAAGATCCAAACACCTCGATCGGTTTTCTTATCGCTCACGGTGAGGTCCTACCTAGAGAGGAAAACTCAGTAACCCTATCAAGAAAAACCGATGAATGGGGTATTCCGATTCCACATATAGAGTTCGAATGGAGTAAAAATGAGTTAAATATGGCAAAACATATGGCAAACACAATACGAAAATCAATAGAAGCTGCAAATGGAGAATTAAAAAATATTGATGAGCTTATTAATATCCCACTAGGTAGTTTATTTACAAAAAATTTGATTGCACTTTCCGATAGTCCTCCTCCTCCAGGATATTACATTCATGAAGTAGGAGGGGCACCAATGGGAATAAATGAAGAAGATAGCGTAGTTGATAAATTCAATAGACTTTGGAGATGTAAGAATGTATTTGTACTAGATGGAGCATGCTGGCCAACATCATCATGGCAAAGCCCCACATTAACCATGATGGCCTTAAGTAGAAGGGCCTGTTTGAATATTAAAAAGATTTAGAAGGTGTAAACAATTGATTTAAATAAATTTCTGAAACAGAATCATCAGTACAACCGTTTTGAACAAGAAAAGTAGCTAAAGCTGAATTAATAAGTTTATATTGATCCCAAGTTGGATTACTTAATACGAAATCTTTCATTGTGTTGTATAAAGTCTCTGAAAGCTCAGTTTCTAGGGAGACTTTATTTGAGGAACAATTTTGCAATTTCATATTATTGAGATTAGATTGAATGATTTGATCCATAAATTTATTTTTTCTACATATATATAATTATGTTTTTTGCTATAAAAGTCAAAATAAATTTACTAACAAATTTTTTAAAGTATCATTTGAGACTCATGTTATATATTTAATTAACTAAGGTAATTTTTTTTGGGGAGGAAAATTGATAAAGTCTAGAAAAAAAGTCAACAATAATGTTGAAGTCCTGTTTTTTAAAAAAAATACTGGCATTTCTAATCCTATGTGGATTTGGACGTGGAAAACAATCTGTAAACTGTGGAAAATTCAGCTCTAAATACTTTCAAAATTTTATATAAAGAATACTTATATGTACTGAGTCTATTAAGACTTAGTCGAGAAAGAGACAGATGATTCATTGATTTTCAACGGATTTTCTTAAGATTTGGTCTTGATTAGGCAAGCGAAGTGTGACAGGTCCCAAGGGATGATTTGAATTTGGATAAATACTATGGTGATGATGATGGTGATTATGTTCATCTTGAAGAGCCTCCACATGATTATGTTCTAAGCAATCTCCTCCTAAGTTTAATTTTTCTTGGTTATGAGTTGGGATTTGATTTTGGATTTCACAAGCACCATTGCATTCAGGATCACATAAATCACAGCTAATACCCAAGCCTTCTACATGGTCATGATGACTTTCTTGTACCATTCCAACTTCTTTTTCAAAGCCAAATAAATTTGATCTATATTTACAAGTTGAACAATTCATAAAATTACTACCTTCGTCATGAAGAATCTCTTCAATCCTCTCTACAAAAGTGTCGACCACATAAGGCTGTGATGCAAGATATTTTGCATGTATAAATGAAATGTTTGGATTATTAATCGCAACTAAATCACTTTGCCTTTTTATTCTTGTAACAAGAACACCTGAGAAAAGGAAATAAGGGAAAATAATTATATTTTTAAAACCAAGTCTCACAACATTTTTTAAGCCAGATTCAACAAGAGGGAAAGTTACTCCAGAAAAAACTGTTTCCCCCCACCCTAAACCAATACCCTCTACGATCATTCTCGTAATTTTTGAAACATTGGAATTCGCATCTGGGTCAGAAGAACCTCTACCAACAACGACTAATAATGATTCTTCAGGCTTAAGAGTTTTATTTTGTTTAAATACATCTTTTACTCTTTCACAAGCTGCACTAATCATTAAATTATTAATACCTAATTCTCTTCCATAAATTATTTCAATACCAGTTTTACTTGAATAATTCTTAAGCAAGCTCGGTATATCATTTTTCACATGGCCAGCAGCGAAAAGCATTGCGGGTATTGCAATTACTTTTTTTATAGAATTATCTTTTAACTTGTCTAGCGCATCAACAATCGAAGGTTTAGCAAATTCCAAGAAACCAAATTCAACTAAAAAATTTGGATATCTTTTTTGGATGAGATTGGTTAATTCTTCAAATTCAGTAATGGCTAATTTATTTCTACTACCATGACCACAGATAAGAATCGCAACTTGATTATTTAACTTCGAATCTAAATTATCCAATATTAAATTATTACTTATACCATAATAGTAAAGAACAATATTATGTAGTGAAAAAAAATAATAGTTTGCTTGAAATTCCAAATATTAACTCAAAGGATGCAAAGTTAAAGAAATTAATTTATGAAATAGATGATTCCTTATTTAATAATGAAAATTATTCTAAGGATAAATCCGAGCACCTTTGCGTTTGTAGTGGAGGTACAACCTCAAGCTGTGCAAAAAATGGCTTTACAACTCTTGATCTAAGAAAAAATCACAGCAAAATTCACCTTAATAGAAAAAGCAATTTAGTAACAATTGGAGGTGGAGTAATAATGGGGGATCTAGTAAATCACTTACAAAAATATAATAGAAGTTTCCCAATTGGACTTTCTAAACTTCCTGGGGCAGGCTATATACTTACTGGTGGAGTAAGCCCTTTAAGTAGAGCCTACGGATTAGCCATTGATAATATTGAATCAATTAAAGGTTTCTTGGGTAATGGCAGATTTATATCTTTAAAAAAAAATCAAATAAATCCAGAAGATCAATTGATTTGGGAAGCAATTAAAGGCGCAGCACCCTTCTTCTCAATCATTACTGAAATAAAACTTCAAACTATCCAATCTAATCCAATTAAGGTTATAGAAGGATTTGTAAATCTAAATGAACTTTCAGAAATAATAAAACTATCAGAGGAATTTCCAGAAAATATTAGTCTTCAATGGATTTATGCCCAAAAAATTTACATATATATTTTTGCTGAACTCAAAAATAATTTAGAGGATAAAATAACAGAAAAATGCCTAATGCTTCTAGATAAATTTCCTACTCTAGAAAAACAATTTTATGAGAGCTTTAACAAAATAAATTTCTTCCCAAAGGAATTGAATTTGTATGAGTTGAATGCGAATAACCATTCAGAGGTAATTAGTCTTCTTGGAGAAGATTTAAAAAATGATATCCCAATTTTCATAAAATGTTTGGATGAAATAATGGATAATAAACCTAATAATTCCTGTTATATTGCTTCTCAACAATTAGGTGGCAAAACTAAAAAGTTAAATCATGGTTCAAGCTTTTTTGTTCATAGAAGAAGTACTTGGAAACCATGGATATATGCATCATGGAAAAAAAATGATCTTCAAGAAAAAGAGGTCGCTCTGGAATGGATTTATAAATCATGGAGAAAGCTAAAAAGGTTTTATCCAAATATTCACCTAGCCCAATTGCATAATCATTTGAGTTCTCATGAAGAAGAAATTACATTAGCCTTTGGTAATAGAATGAATGAATTAAAAACTTTAAAGAATATTTTTGACCCACAAGGTGTTTTGCCTCCTTTATGAGGTAACTTTTTAAGTATAAAGAAAATTAAAATGTCAAATTTCTTAAGATATTTATCTAAAAATTGGTTAGATGATCCAAAGTCAAATATTCTCTCTGGCTTAGTTGTTGCTTTTGCAATGATCCCAGAAGCAATTGCTTTTTCAGGTATAGCTGGTGTAGATCCTAAAGTTGGCCTTTTTGGCGCATTTTGCTTATCTATAACAATTGCGATTGTTGGCGGAAGAAGGGGTATGATCACTTCTGCTACGGGTTCAACAGCTCTTTTGATGACTGGACTTGTTGCCTATGGAGAATCACAAGCCCCTGGATTAGGAGTCCCATATCTTATTGCAGCTGGAATATTAACTGGAATTTTCCAAATTCTTTGGGGATATTTAAGACTTGCCTACCAAATGCGATTCGTGCCAACAGGAGTATTAAGTGGATTTGTAAATGCACTGGCTCTTTTAATATTTCAAGCACAACTACCTCAGTTAGGAATAGGTATTAAAGAATCAAAAGGATTAGTTGAAGAAACTTTAAGTCAATATCCAGTTAACTCTCAGATTCCAGTAGTTTGGATTCTTGTAATCCTAGGATTAGTAATTATCTATGGGCTTCCAAAAATCACAAAAGTAATCCCATCTCAACTTATTGCAATAGTAGTAATAACTCTTATAAGCATATTCTTTAATCTAGATGTTCCAACAGTTAGCGATTTGGGTAAATTACCTGATGGATTACCAAGTATTTCTCTTCCTTTTGGATCAATAGAAAATGGAAAAGTACCTTTTAGTCTCGAAACATTAGGGATAATTTTACCGACCTCACTTGCAATATCTCTCGTGGGTTTAATGGAAACCTTTTTAACTCAAGACATTTTAGATGATGTAACTGATACAAGTTCTAATAAAAATAAAGAAGCAAGAGGACAGGGGATCGCAAATATTGTGGCATCTTTATTTGGTGGAATGGCTGGATGTGCTTTAGTTGGGCAATCTGTAATGAATACTGAGAATGGTGGTAAATCTAGATTATCAACCCTCTCCTCAGGTATATCTCTACTAATTATGATCATCCTCTTAAAGTCTTGGATTGGAGCAATACCAATGGCTGCTTTAGTAGCAATCATGATAACTATCGCAATAAGTACAGCAGATATAAGTGGATTAAAAAATATTAGAAAGATACCTAAAAGCGATACTGCAGTCATGCTCATGACTTTTGCTGTTACTATGCTTACAAAACCTCATAATCTTGCACTTGGAGTTATTGCAGGAGTTGCATTAGCTGCAATCCTTTTCAGCAGAAAAGTCGCAAAAGTTATAACTGTCTCAAGAACAAAAGAAAATAATTTGACTACCTACAAAATAAAAGGACAATTATTTTTTGTAAGTAAAATTTATTTTTTACAAGGATTTGATATTCATGAACATCCAAAAAATATCGTAATTGATATGTCTCTAGCGCATATTTGGGATCAAAGTGGCGTTGTTGCTCTTGAGCAAATTATTAGAAAATTCCAGAATGGTGGTTCTAAAGTTGAAATTTTAGGATTAAATAAAGAAAGTCTTAACTTATTTGAAAGACTAGGAGGTATGGAAAGCGCTCATTAAAAAAATTAATTAAGACTAACTTGTTGATAACAAAACCAAAGCCATTGCTGAAAAAGCAAATTCCTATGTGATCTCCATGCAGTTTTTGAACTATTTAGATCAAAATTTTCAGGAGGAGGGACATCTCCCTTTTCTTTATCTCTTTCAATTTCACTAATAATTCTATGGACTGTATATTCAGGATGACCTAAATGCATAAGTTGTTTTTGATCATTTGATTCAAATATTGTATAGCCGACTTTTTCTCCATAAGCCAACAAATTCAATTTCCCTTCTTTTTGGGCCTTCTCCATCTCTAAATCTGGTAATCCCGCAAATCTACTTTGAGGACAAATAAATTCATCATCTTGTGTACCCATCAAAGGGTGTCCAGGAACAAGACTTTTTAAAGGAAACACCCCAAATAATTTCCTATCAAAAACTTTCTTATCTACCCCTGCCAAATAAGCCAACGCAAAGCCAGCCCAACATAATCCAAGAGTACTCGCACAAGAATTTCTGGCTTCATTTACAATTTTCACAAATTCGTCCCAATACTTAACCTCCTCAAAGGCTAGGTGCTCAATAGGTGCTCCAGTAATAATGATTCCATCTAACGGTTCAGGATTATTTGCTTCTTCCCAAGTTATGTACAGATTATTTAGATGATTAAGATCCCATGTTTTATAAGAGTGAGATTTAAGCTTTATCCAAACTGGCTCAATTTGAAGAGGAGATAAACCAAGTGGATGCAGTAAGTTAAATTCATACTGTTTGCCCAGAGGCATGATATTTAAAATACCAATCCTAAGAGGACGTATATCCTGCCTTTTTGCCAATTCTGGTTCGATCCAAGATATATGATTTTTCTCAACATCACTAATCTTGTGATAGTTACTAGGAATTATTAAAGCCAATAAATCTCCTTTCCTATGTGATTTGTGAAAGTGCTTGTTCGAAATCTGCTTTTATATCATCAATATGTTCAATTCCTACAGAAACTCTTACCATCGTAGGAGTCACACCAGCAGATAATTGTTCTTCTTCAGATAATTGCTGATGAGTGGTTGAAGCAGGATGAATTACTAATGTTTTTGAATCCCCAACGTTAGCAAGGTGGCTCGCTAATTTTAAGGAATCAATAAATTTTACTGCATTTTCATAACCCCCATTAAGAGAGAACATAAGCATGCAACCCATTCCCCTTCCAGTAGTATATTTTTTGGCATTTGAATAATATGGATCAGATTCTAGGCCTGGGTAATTAACACTACTTACATTAGAATTAGAATCTAACCATTTTGCTAATTCAAGAGCATTAGAAGTTTGTCTTTCTATCCTTAAACTTAGAGTCTCTAAACCCTGTAATAACAAAAACGAATTAAAAGGACTTTGAGCTGCCCCCCAGTCTCTTAAGCATTCAAGTCTAGCTCTTAACGCAAACGCTATATTTCTATTATCAGGTACTCCCAAAGATTTGCAAATATCACTACCGAAACTGAAAGCGTCCCAATGAACGAGGCCATGATAAGCAGCGCTTGGCTCACTCATTAGGGGGAATTTACCATTTCCCCAATCAAAGGTTCCGGCATCAACAATAACACCTCCGATACTTGTTCCATGTCCACCGATCCATTTCGTTGCACTTTCTACAACAACATCGGCTCCAAAATCAATTGGTCTTATTAATGCACCACCTGCACCAAGGGTATTATCCACTATTAAAGGAATTCCATTTTCCTTCGCCAAAGCAGAAAGTCTCTCAAAATCTGGAATGTTGAACCTAGGATTTCCCATTGATTCGACGTATATAGCTTTAGTTTTATCATCAATTTTATTAGCAAACTCATCGATCCTATCGCCATCAGCAAATTTAACTTCTATTCCTAATCTTGGAAATTGTACTTTAAATTGATTGTAGGTCCCACCATAAAGAAAAGATGTAGAGACAAAATTATCTCCTGCTGTCATGCAGTTTGCGATTGCCAAGAATTGAGCAGCTTGACCTGAAGATGTTGCGAGCGCGGCCATACCTCCTTCCAAAGCTGCCATCCTTTTTTCGAAGACATCTGTGGTGGGGTTCATAAGTCGAGTATAAATATTTCCAAATTCTTTTAATCCAAAAAGATTCGCTCCATGCTCGGCATTATCAAAGACATAGGAACTAGTTTGATAAATGGGTACTGCTCTAGAATTTGTAGTTGGATCAGGAACCTGTCCTGCATGTAACTGAAGCGTCTCAAACTTTTGGTTGCTCAAAATTTTTTAAATAATCCTATTATCTATTTAACTTAAAAAAGTCCAAAAAAAAAACAAAAAAAAAATAAATATTTATAAATCCTTTTTTAATGAGGGGTAATTACCTTTCATATATAAACTCAAATCCTCTTTTATCACGGATCTGAGTTTCTCAATATTTGCAGAATCAATTATTGGGAAAGTTTGATTAGCATCAGGATTTTTTTCTGTAATAGATTTCCAATTCTTACCAACATCTTTTTCAGAGTTATTTAAAACCTCATCAAAGTTGAAAACCTTATCATTGTTCTTAGCATCAAATTCGCTAAAAGCTTTATTTATAAGCTCTTTTCTATTTTCGAATAGATTCTTAGCTTTTAGAGTATCTGGAAGACCCATAACTGGTTGTAATTCCTTAAGAAGTTTTATTTCTTCTTCAATTAAGAGTGTCCAAACACCATATTTATTTTTTGGAAGATTAGAGTTACTAAAAATATTAATTTCATCGAGGTAAAAATTTAACCATAGATAATAAGATTTTTCTTCAATAGTTTTTTTAACGGATATCTTTTTATTTTGGATCTTTGGGAGTAACTTTTCTGCCTTCTTTAAAAACTGTCTGTCTTCTCTTTCTAAATTTATTAATCCCCATCTTTGACTATAGTCCCATAAATCTTCGTATCTTGTTAAGTCTTCTTGATTCCAACCAAGAGCTTTAAGTTCATGAGAACGATGAGTTAATTCCTTTTTCAAAAAAAACCTTTTAAACCATAATAATTCTAACCCTGGAATCAAGATTAGTAAATCAATTAAGAACTTTACTTTCTAACAAATTAGAAAAATAATCAATTATTAAAATATTTATTAATAATTTTCAATACATTGATATAACTAGGATTTTTTTTATCAATTTGATTACTATACTTATTTGTTTTAAAGGCGTTTTGCTCTTTATCAATAAATAATTTCTTGTAAAAGTTTTCAAGATCATCAAAAAGATAATCTCCATTTAGTTTTTCATTTAGTTCGAAAGATAATTCAGATTTCACAGATTCTTGGCAAAAATTAGTGATTTCTTCTGCACTATTTAAAACCTTATAAATTTCTTTTTTTTCTTCTGAATTAGCATTAAAGCATAAATAAATCAGATTAATCATTGAACAATTGTTATTTTTAATTTTGAATTCTTTATAAATATCTGGCCAAAATTTTAAAGATTTTAGACCCTCTAAACCTCCTTGACTAAGAGAGTATTTATTACAACAATTTACGAATTCTGAGACATCTTTTGGACATCTTTTGAGTTGCAAAAGCATATCTGATAAAACTTGTCCTGCTTGAAAATTCCGTGTTGGTTTCCCTTCAGTTGGTAAAGTCATACTCCCTAATACATCAGCCTTAACAGCATTTAATTGAGAAAAAGTATAATCTCCTTTTTCACAAAATTTATCATTAATTATTTCCCAGGCACTAATTATTTCTTCACCATAACCAAGTTCTTTTAATGAAAGATATTTATTCTCAAATTTATTTTCTTTTCTAACTTTTATTGATACTGACGCGGCCTGATCTAAACATTGAGTTAACAAAATCGTATTAATGGTAGGCAGCATTCCTGGCTTATCGGAATGAAAGTTATTTACAAAACCTGCAAATATTGATGAGATATTTTTTATTGATTTTATATATTGACATTCAATATTGTGAACTCCAGGAGTAACTTGAATTTTCGGTGATAATTGATTCAAAATGCGAGCTCCTATTAATGCTGTTAGCGCATCAGGATGGCAGAAATTTGCAGTAAAACTATCATTAGGATTTCGTAAAGCTCCATGACGATGAAATCCTGTAAAAAAAGCTAAATTTGGATATTTATTACAAAGAATAAAAGGGTTTTTATTTTTATTATCAATACAAAAAGAACCGACTAGACAGCCAAGAACCACATTCTCTCTTTTTAAATTTTTTCTGAGTTCTAAAGCATTTTTAACATCATCTTGTATGTGATTACTATTTGAAGCAAGAATAACTATCTCACATTTCAAGAGAAGATCTTTTAGATCAAAAGACTTTATTTTTCCCTTTGAAGAATAATTTCCCATTCTCTTAATCTTTTCAATAATCTCATTATCCATATCAGAAATAACATCATTTGAGAAAGCACCTAACAAATCTCTATCTTCCCTAGGAGCCAAGAGAATATTATTTGATTTTCCATGCATAGCACAGTTGTATGCTAGTGATGCAGGATATAAACCAACACTGTAAAAACCAACTTTGCTATTCTCTATATCTTCAATCAATGAATTAAAATATTTTTCATCTTTGATGTTTTCTACGAATTTATTCTTCATTTTTGGAAACTCTTGATAATTTTTTTAATTTCTTACCCATACCAACATTTTTCTACATTAAAGCAATTTTTGACCATAGCAAATTATTTATTGAAAATATTGAGTTTTTTAATTTATAATTTCTGAGAAAGTAGAAATTAAAAGAAAAATTATTATAAATATGGAATATATTGCAAGTAATGTAAATGTACAAAAACAATTAATTTCTTCTAAAAATATATTATTTATTCAAGACATTGACGGAGTTTGTATTCCTTTAGTTAAAGATCCAATGACTAGAGAATTAGAATCAAAATATATCTATGCAGTAAAAGAATTTGCCGAGGAATTCTTTGTATTAACTTGCGGGGAACATGAAGGTCTAAGAGGAGTTAATAGAATAATAGAGAGGAGTTTAAGTAGCACTACTGAGCCTAAAAACAAAGAACTATATTTAAGAGGTTTAGCTGCCTGTGGAGTAGAGTATCAAGACAGTAATGGTGAAATAAGTTTTGAAGGAGTCTCAGAAAAAGAGCTAAGTTTTTTATCTAAAGTACCTAGTTTAATAAGACCAAAATTTAATTATATAGTTAAGAATATTTTTCCTGAACTTAGCCAAGAGGATATCAATTTTCACGCAGTTAAATCAATATGTGAAACACGCTTCTCGCCAACGATTAATTTCAATAGTCTATTTGATTTAGTTCATGAAGATTCTGATAAAAGAAAGCTTATTCAAATTAGTTTTGAAAAAATGATGAATGAAATCATTTTAAAAGCTGAATCCGAAGGCCTCAAAAATTCATTTTTCCTTCATATTTCACCAAATTTAGGTAATAAAAATGGTAGAGAAACAATTAAACTTTCTTCTCAAGGTGATATCGGATCAACAGACATACAATTACTTATTAAAGGAGCAGTTAAAGATTCTGGAGTTTTATTTCTTTTAAATAAATTTATTGCCGAAAAAACTGGTAAAGCTCCTTTTGGAAGAAATTTTAATTTTAGAAACTCTCCAAATTCTATTACGGAAAAAATTGATTTATGCAAAAGAACTATTCAAAAAGAAGATATGCCTTTGATTGTAGGAGTTGGTGACACAGTCACATCAAAAAAAAATAATGATGAAAAACGTTATTCAAGAGGAGGAAGTGACAGGTCTTTTCTAGAATTAATACAAATATTAGGTAATGAATTTGGGATTAAGAATAAAATAATTTTTGTAGATAGTAGTTCTGGTGAAGTTGAAAGACCATCTACAAAAAAAACTGGTTTAATAGGGATCAGTGATGTTCATGACAATTTAAAATTTGACATAGTTTTTAAAAATGGTCCCAAAGAATACATAAGTTGGTTTATTGAACTTGCTAATAAGAGATCAAACTTTAAAAAAAATTGTTGACTTTTTTATTTTCGAATGACAATTTATAAATAATAGATTCATGAAAAAAAAATTCCCCTCAATATATAAAGAACCTATAGAAACATTGCAAATTAACATAGGTTATAAATGCAATCAGGCTTGTAAGCATTGTCATGTCAATTCGAGTCCCCTAAGGACAGAAAAGATGTCCAATGAAATGATATCTCTTATTCCAAAGATAATTGAAAAATACAAAATCAAGACTTTAGATATTACAGGCGGTGCGCCAGAACTTCACCCAAAATTTAAAAACCTAATAACCAGCTTGAACACAAAACAAGTTGATATTATTGATAGATGCAATTTGACAATTTTTTTTGAAAAAGGTTATGAAGATCTTCCTCAATTTCTTGCAGAAAATAAAGTGATAGTGACTGCTTCGCTACCGTGTTATGAAAAAAATAATGTTGATTTTCAAAGGGGTTTTGGCGTTTTTGAAAAAAGTATTAATGCCATAAAAATTCTTAATGATTTAGGCTATGGAAAGAAAGAAAATGGATTACAATTAAACCTTGTTTACAATCCTGTAAGCCCAATTCTTCCTCCTTCTCAGGAAATATTAGAGAAGGATTATAAAAAAATTCTATTCGAAAAATATAATATTGTTTTTAATAATTTATACACAATAACTAATATGCCAATAAATAGATATGAAGAATCTCTTAGAAGAGAAGGGAAACTAAATACTTATTACAAATTACTAAAAGAAAATTTTAATGAAAAAAATTTAGAAAATCTAATGTGTAAAAAGACAATTAGCGTAAATTGGCTAGGAGAAATTTATGATTGTGACTTTAACCAACAGATAAATTTCCGAGAGAATAAAGGACCAAAGACACTTTTTGATCTGTTGGATGAATCATTTACTTTTGACTACGGGGTAGCAGTAAAAGAACATTGTTTTGCTTGCACTGCAGGTGCAGGGTCAAGTTGTGGAGGGACTTTAAGTTAAAATCTGCTAAATGCAATTAGGGCAAATTGCTCTTACATTTAAAGAGGATTCAATAAGTTTAAAACCATTAACTTTTGCGGCAACTTTGCCTGCCTCTAAAACCTCATCATTTTCGAATTCTTCTGTTCTTCCACACCTAATGCAAATCAAATGATGATGATCCGGTGTGTCGTTACTAAGCAATTCATATCTGTGTCCACCCTCATTAAGTTCTAATTCATGAAGCAAACCCATTTGTACTAAAAGTCTTAAAGTTCTATAAATTGTTGCTAGTGAAACTTTGGAACTTGTTTTAACTAATTTTTCATGTACCTCTTCAGCACTAAGATGCTTTCCAGCTCCAATATTTTCAAATAAATTAAGAACCTTTAGCCTTTGAGGCGTTAACCTCTTCCCATCTTTATGCAAACCGTCTCCAAGAGGAGAAGTGATAACATTGTATTGAGAGGATAATGACAACAATTAACTCACGGCTATTCTCAATAATAACTCTAGATGAGAGTAAAACAACTTTTTGATTTAAAATGTTTACTAAAGTTGTTCAAAATACTATGTTGAATATATCTTTAAATACAAATGATGAAGGGGCATGAAAAATCTTCTGACAAACTATCACCAAAAGTGAATGCTTTACTAATAATAGATGTTCAGGAAAAAATTATAAGAGCAATATATAAAAAGGATTCAATAACCAAAAATATCAAAAAGCTAATAGATGCCTACCAAATTTTAGAAGAAAATATTTTTTTATCCGAACAGAACCCTTTGAAATTAGGTGCAACGATTCCTGAATTATTGCCCGAAAATGGATTTAAAAAAATTGAGAAAATGGAATTTAGCTTAGCTAAAATACAAAATTTTATAGAAGAAATTAAAAATAAGAAAATTACAACTTTGATAGTTTGTGGAATCGAAACGCATATTTGTATTCAACAAACAGCCTTAGATTGTTTGCAAAAAGGATTTGAAGTTATTCTCGTATCAGATGCCATGAGCAGTCGATATAGGGTAGATCATGAAATAGCCTTGCAGAGAATGATTCAGAATGGAGCAATCTTAACTACAACTGAATCAATAATTTTTGAATTATGCAAAACTGCCGATAGAAAAGAATTTAAAGAAATTAGAAATATAATAATTAGATAAAGAAAATCATGACTGGAATGTTATCTAGAGATAATTTAAAATTTTATTAAAGATAAATTTTAAGTTTTATTTGAATATGAAATTAGTTACTGAAAACTTGCTTCTGGCAATATCTATTTTTTTTATTGGAATTTTATTGTCGATAATAGTTTCTAAAATTTCAAAAATATTCTTCAAAAAGATCTCCAAACGTACAAAAACAAATTTTGATGATTTTATTTTTGAGGTCATCTCTGGAATTATTAAACCTATAGGTTTTCTCCTCTCATTTTATTTTTCAATTGACTATTTTTTTGCTGATGAATTAACTTTTACCTCTGTTTTATTGAATATTCTGAAATTATTTATATTGATAATAATTATAAAAGCTCTCAACAAAGTTTTAATAAGATCTTTAACAGAATCGACATCGAAAATTAATGATTCGTCAATAAGTTCAATGATATCCTCACTTACTCCTTTAATAAAAGCATTAACATGGACTATTGGTTCAATCTTTTTCTTACAAAATATAGGTGTTCAAATGACTGCTATTTGGGCTCTACTCAGTGCAGGGGGTATTGGAGCAGGATTAGCTTTGAAAGATCCAGTTCAGGAGTTTTTTGAATACATAACAATACTGCTTGATAAACCTTTTCAAAAAGGTGAGTTTATAAAATCTGATGGCGTCCTTGGAATGGTTGAGAGGGTCGGAGTAAGATCCTCAAGAATAAGAAGTATCAATGGAGAAGTAATAGTAATGAGCAACAGCGCCCTTACAAATGGAATAATTTCAAATTACGCACAAATGGAAAAAAGAAGGTTAGTGCATAAATTAGGAGTTGTTTATGAAACATCTCCAAAACTTATGAAGTTGATTCCAATAATCATAAAAAAAATAGTTGAAGAGACAAAAGATGCGTCTTTTGATAGATGTCATTTCACAGATTTTGGCGACTTCAGTCTTAATTTCGAACTTGTTTATTACATACCAACAAATAATTATCTTGCTGCGATGGAAGCTCAACAATCCATAAATTTAAAAATAATTGAGGAATTTGCAATTAATAATATTGAGTTTGCATTCCCAACACAAACCTTAAATATTGAAAGTAACAAAGCCAAATGATCCACAAATCTCTTCACTTAAAATCCAGAGTTTTGAAGCCAACTCAGCGCTATTTGCTTCATCACTAACATTACTTTCAACTAATTTATGTTTTTTAAAAGATATAAGTTTATTACTCAAATGCATGAAACCAATATTATTTAAATTTGAATCAAGGACAATCTCAGAAAGAATCTTTCCAGCATTTTCTATACTTTCAGAAATTCCTAAAATATTTTTTGCAGCTTTAGAAAAAATTAAATATCCAAAGAGATTAAAACGTTTACTGTATCTAAAGAAACCCGAATCATCATTTGGTATTACGAGACCAGGAGCCCAAGTTATTACAGAAATTTTACTGGATGACATTTTTAATTTTTTTTCAAGTTCTTTAGCAAACAAAATATTACATAACTTACTATTTTTATAAGCTTCATCAGCATTAAAATTTAAAAATTGACCCGTTACTTTTTTTCTAAAATCAACTAGATTATTTAGTCCCGCTTTCTTTCCTATATTGCCACCCGAACTTTTGGGGTCGTGAACATCTGATGATGTAATAACGATTCTAGATTCGTCTTTATCTCTAATAAAATCTTTTAGGACATTTACCAAGTAAAAATGTGCAAGATGATTCACAGCAAAAGTCAGTTCTATTCCTTGTTTTGATACTTTAGGGTAAAAAGATCCCGTATATTGTAATCCTGCATTTAGAACAACAACATCTAAAAATAATTTTTTACTAATAAAGTAATCTTTAACTGTTTTAATATTCTCTAGATCTGAAAGATCACAATTTTCAATAATATTTAAAAATTTACTAAGGTAATTTTTATCAAAATATTTCTCAATTTTTTTGAGAAATTCATTCTTTCTAAATTCGTTTTTTATTACAACATATAAAATATTTTTCGTCTTCAGTAAATTAATAATGGCAAAAAACCCTATTCCTGAATTACCTCCAGTAATTAAAATATTTTTATTTTTAATCATTTAAATTCCTATATTTTTTTTTATGATAAAAAAATAAATAAAGGTTTTTTTATTTTGTAATCTTATAAATTATTGTTAAAACACTGAATACTTAGTCACTAGTATTTGAGTAATTTGATTATTATTAATCTACTCTCATTACAAGTATTGGATGAAAAATATAATTATAGGCGTAGAAGTAATAATTTTTTCCATAAATTTCTTTAATAATAAGATTTATTTTTAATGTCAAAAGAAAATATGCCAGATGTTCTTGTTTTGGGCGCAGGGCCTGCAGGTATGGCTATTGCCTCAGCTTTAGGGAAGGAAAAATTAGATGTTGAAGTGCTTTCTCCAAATGGACCAGATGAACCTTGGCCAAATACATATGGCATTTGGGGGGAAGAAGTTGACCAACTCGGGCTTCAGGATCTACTTGAATATAGATGGAAGAATACTGTAAGTTTTTTTGGTCATGGCGCTTTAGAAGAACAGGACGACGAGAATAAAGCCACGGAACATTCATTAGATTATGGACTATTTGATAAGAAGAAACTCCACAATTATTGGTTTAATGAATGCAATAAGTCTTTTATTAAATGGCATCAAGGCTTTGCAAACAAAATACATTTTGAAAAATACAAAAGTACAGTAACTACAAAAGATGGCAAGACTTACTCTGCAAGATTAGTAGTAGATGCAACAGGATATGATCCTGTTTTTCTTAAATTAAAATCGTGTGGTCCCTTAGCAGTCCAAACTTGTTATGGGATAGTAGGTAATTTTAGTAAACCTCCACTTAAGAAAGGGCAGTTTGTATTAATGGACTATAGAAATGATCATCTTAACGATGAACAAAAAAAAGAACCGCCAACTTTTCTTTATGCCATGGATATGGGGGATGGGAAATATTTTCTTGAAGAGACATCTCTTGGTTTAGTAAATCCTCTAACAATGGAAAATTTAAAAGAGAGACTAGAGAAGAGGCTTTCTTATCGAAATATATCAATCACAAGCATGCAACACGAAGAGCTTGGCTTATTTCTCCCTATGAATATGCCAATCCCTGATTTCAAACAACAAATACTTGGATATGGTGGAGCAGCTTCAATGGTACATCCTGCATCTGGATATTTAATTGGTAATGTTTTAAGAAGAGCTCCACTTGTCGCCAAGGCAGTCTCAGAAGCAATTAAAAACAAAAATCTAAGTACGTATCATATTGCTAGAAAAGGTTGGGAAACTTTATGGTCAAAAGAATTAATTAGGAAGAAATCACTTTACCAATTTGGATTAGAAAAACTCATGAGGTTTGACGAGAAACTATTGAGAGAATTTTTTGGCAGTTTTTTCCAACTACCTAAAAATCAATGGTATGGTTTTCTAACTGATACTCTTTCTTTAAAAGAGATTGTATATGCGATGTGCGTAATGTTTATAAAGGCTCCATGGAGTGTAAAGAAAGGTCTTATGATTATGCATGGTAGAGAATTTAAAATGTTACTTAGGATAATATTTCCAAACATATAGTTAAAAAATGAGAACCATATTAATAAGTGGAGCCAGTAGAGGTATTGGACTAAATATTGCACATAAAGAATTAAAAGAAGGCAATAGAATTAGTGCTGGCATAAGAGATTTAGAATCATTAAAAGGAAGTCCTATTGATCCAAAAAAATGGCCAGAAGGGAAAATTATAATCAACCACTATGATGCTTTAAATAAAATTACTGCCGAAAATTGGATAAAAAATACCGTAGATGAATTTGGAGGATTTGATTCAGTAATAAATTGTTCTGGTGTATTATCGAAAGTTCCTTTCTTATACAAAGATGGTGATGAAGATGATATTTTAAATACATTAAATATCAATTTCCTAGCAATTTGGAATTTGTGTAGGCTTTCTTGGGATCATTTATGTACCTCTGGAAGAGGAAGAATTATTGTTTTAGTTTCAATGAGTGGTAAAAGATCTAAAGGTGATTTAGCCGCTTATTCTTCTTCAAAGTTTGCTTTGATGGGATTATGCCAAACAATGAAAAATATAGGTTGGGATCAAAATATAAGAATTTCAGCAATTTGCCCTAGTTGGGTCAATACAGATATGGCCCAAAACATATCCTCCTTAGATAAATCAAGCATGACGCAACCAGAAGATATTGCTGATATATGTTCAACAATTCTAAAGCTACCTAAACAATCAGTACCATTTGAAATTGCATTAAATTGTAATTATGAAATTTAGCCTAAATTGAAAATTAAGTAAGCCATTGATAGCATTGCAATTGCTATAAATAAGCCTTTCACTCGATTAGTTATTAATGAAAAAAGAGATAAATCTTCAGAAAAATATCCTCCAAAACTTCCTGTTATAAATAACACAACCATTGGGAGGGATGCTGCTCCAAATGAATAAGATATGGATTTTAAAAATCCAAAATTAAGATAATTTAAAATCAAGGAACTTAATAAAAACAATAAAAAAGATGCGAATAGAGTTATGGAAACTTCAGCATCTAAAGTGTGAGGTAAACTTCCCTTTAACTCAAATTGCTTTTTACATTCTCTAATCTGTTTTTTAGATAGCTTTAAATAACCAGTTTCAGGAATTCTTTGCGACTTGTATTTTCTCAATAACCTTGCTTCAAGGGTTTCTGGCTCCTTTGTCATAATTGATGTTAATAATTCATCTGGTTTTAGTTTCTTAATTTTCTTATCAAGATTATCCGTTTTCCCAATTCTATAAAGATCTCCGACTCTAATAAGGTAAACATATCCCGACATTTGCGTTGTAAAATAAAATTTATTCCTATCTAAATAATACTAAAAGAATCAAGGATATTAAAAGTTTTTACAAAATGACAAACGACATTTTATATTCATTCCGAAGATGTCCATACGCAATTCGTGTTAGATGGGCCTTGTTGATTTGTGAAATCAAGGTGGAAATAAGAGAAATTGATTTAAAAAATAAACCTCTCGATTTTCTAAATAAATCAGAAACAAAAACGGTTCCAATATTAATCAGGAAAAATAGTGAGGTTATTGAAGAAAGCCTTGAAATCATCCTATGGGCACTCTCAGAGTCAAAAAAGAAAAACATGAAAGTTATCTGTTTACCTGATAATAAGAAGGAAGATATTTTTAAAATTATTTATGAAAACGATAATGAATTCAAATATCATTTGGATAGATTTAAATATGCACAAAGATATCATGACAATAATGTAGAGTTTCATTTCACAAAGGCGACTAAATTTATTGAGGGATGGAACAAACTTCTTACAAAAAACAAATACTTATTTGGAGATAACCCAACTATTGCTGATTGGTCTATTTGGCCTTTTGTAAGACAATTTAAGATCGCTTGTGAAAGTCAAAAAAGAACAAATTATTTAGAGCCCTCAATAAAAAACTGGTTAGATTCCTTTGAAAAAGATAGAAAATTTGAATCCTTAATGTATAAGTTCGAATTATGGGGCCCAAATTCTAGAAAAAATTACTTTCCCTCTAATTAATTTTCTAACAACTTCCTTTTCTCAATTATCCTTGCCAACTCCAAAAAATATCCTGCAGTCCTAAATTTTCCAATATTCTTTTCCTTGAAATCAAGGTCGCTTCTGATTTCTGCAGTCTCCGCCATAAGTAAATCCAAATCATTTGATCCAAGACTATATAATTCTCCAAGTTCGATTTCTCTGCCAAGCAAATGACTCCTAAACCACTTCCCTTTATTTTCTTGAGGAGGAATATCGTATGGAGTATGAGACATTAATAACTATAATACTAAAGCTATTCTAGAGTTATTATTAAGATTTTTTCAATTCTCCTTTATTTAAAATCAATGCAATGAAAAGAATTGCAAAAGTAATTACAGCACAAATTTCTGTCCAATAATCTATTCCAATGTTAGAAATCATCAAAGGGGCCAAAACTGTAAATAATCCTCCTGACAGTATTAATTGTGCAAATAGCTGTTTTGATGTAAAAATTGGCAATGTCTTTGAAATATTTTTAGGATCTGCAAGTCTTAAAAGAAGTAATCCAGAAGCAACTACCCCTGTAGAGTTACCAAACTCTATCAAACTTTTTTCGAACCAGTAATCGTCAAATATAAAATATGCAAAATAAGCAATACAAATTAAATTCCAAAATAAACCAAATATAGTAAAAACTAAAATAATTATCCAATTTTCAAAAACAACTGCAATATCTAAGCTTGCCATTGCGGTAAAGATTAATAGATCTGTAGATAAAATCCCAATCTCTCTTTGCAAAATATTTGAAATGAACTCTGTATTTTTGGTTTTTTCTAAAATATATCTAATAAGGAGAGATCCTATTAAAATAAATGGGAATACAGGTAGTGAAAAAATAATTTCTTTAGAAAATTCACCAAAAGAACTTGAAATATATTTTAAAAATTCAAGTAATAAAAAACCAAAAGAAATTGCTAGGCCAGAAAATCCAAGATTTATTATCAAAATTCTTAAATCCGCAAAAGTTGATTTATTACTATTTTGTTTTGGATTTTCTTTTTTTTCGCGAATTTCCTCGGTATCTGAAAGACCTAAATTTCTCCCAATAAAAATAAAAATGCTACCCAATAACGAAGAAGATAAAAGACCCATTGTTGCCATAGCTAAACCAAGATCTAAACCATTTTGGAAACCAAGCCTATTAAAACTCTCCCCAATGATAGATGCGGCTCCATGACCACCCTCAAAACCTACCTCAATTAAACATCCCATTAAAGGATTAATATCCATAGATGGAGGCAAAAAATATTTAACTACTAAACCGCCAACGAAAAACTGTCCAAAACCTAGTGAAAGAGCAAGCAAAAATTGATTAAAAATTGGTTTAACCAACCCATTTATATTTGGGATAGGTCTTCCCATCATTAAAGTTGCAAAGACTAATGATAAAAGGGGAGTAGGAAAATTACTCCAAACATTGACTGTTTCTTTTGGCAAAAAGTGTATCACTCCAAATGGACCTATAGATATACCTAAAATTCCTGATATAACAGCTATTGGCAGTCCAAATCTTTCGAGTTGGACAGCCAGTTTAAATCTCTTACCAAAAATCAATAAGAAAAATATAATTAAAAATCCAAAACAACTTATTAATATAGAGTTTGAAAAAATATAATTATTCTGCAAAGAAATAATATTCAATGATTTCAAATAGATATAATTATAAATCTAAATTAATAAACCAAAATTTTCAAATAAAAAGGCTCCTTTAGTAGGAGCCTTTTAATATTAGTAATGAGATTAAAGAATTAATCTTTAAGAGTGACTGTAGCACTATCAATATTACTGATAGCATTAGTAACTCTCTTAAAATCAAAGCCTAGTGCTCTTAGAGCATGCCATAAATGACCTTGAATAAAGAAGAATCCAAAATAGTAATGGACATTAGCTAACCAAGCTCTTGAAGTGTAATCACCATCAGGCAGGTCAACAGTATCGACCCAATATGGAGAAATACTAAATTTAAGTTCAAGTGGTTCACCAAAAAATTCAGTTGGATAAACTGTTGTATTAGCCGCACTCCAGAAGGCTGCAATAATAGCCATCCAGCCTATTCCAGCTAAAGACCATGATAGAACAGCTTCTGCAGATAAAAGTCCTTTACCTTTGAACTTGGTATATTCACCAACTTGCTTTGTAGCAATATGCCATGCACCACCGGTAATCTCAACGAAAGCAAGGAAAGCATGTCCTCCCATTACCTCTTCAAGGCTATCAATAGTCAAAAAGTCTGTTTGATGATTCCAAATTTTGGCCAAATTTAATTCATACTCAACCTGTCTTACAGAACCAATAGCTGGATCATAAATTCCATGGACTCTTGCCCATTCAACAAAAGCGATAACTGCGAAACCAAGAATAATTAGATGGTGACCAAGAATAAATGTCAATTTGTCTGGATTATCCCATTCAATATTGAATTTTCTTGCTCTTGCAACATCAGAATCTTCTAAATTCCCAGGAAGGAGTAAAGAATGTAAAAGTCCTCCAGCTGCTAAAACCATAGAAGAAACTAAGTGCACTATTGCTATCGCTAGAACAGGTTTAGTATCTCCCATCGCAACGCCATTAGCATCGAACCCTATTCCAAGAGTTGCTAAATGAGGAAGAACAATTAGGGGTTGATGACCCATTGGGACGCTTGGGTCAAATCGTGAAAGTTCAAAAAGGGTGAATGCACCCGCCCAGAAAACAATTAATCCTGCATGAGCTACATGAGCAGCAATAAATTTTCCTGAGCGATTTGCTACACCTGAATTACCAGCCCACCATCCATAGGTAGTATCTGGATTTCCATAGGTTTGCATTTAGGAATTGATTAGCTTAAACGTTTTGAGAATACTTTATATTTCATCAAAGAGCTTAATTCATAACAAAATTGTAAAGGTTAGTAATCCTATCCAATACAAAATTAAAAATCTTCTAGGAGTATTAAAAGAGCAAAGAAGGTAGATTTAATGAAGAAAAATTATTTTCAAAGCCACATCTTTAATAAAAGAAATCAGTATTTTTCAATTCAAATATCTTTGATAAATTTCTTTTTGCTGACATTAAATGTTGTTTTGTTTCATTAAACCATCCTATTTATTGCCTCATTCTCAAACAATTATTAAAAAGGGGATAAGAAAATTATTATCATGACTACTTCTCAAGAGTCTTCTAGAAAAAATTCACTAGAAATGAAATCGGAAGTTCATTACAAAAAGGCTGCAAATTCCTACAGAAAATCACAGCAATATATAAAAATGATCAACTTATATCCCACTTTGCAAAATACTTTAATTGATTGTCAGGACGAGAATCTAATCGAATAGAGCTTGATATTACTTTCCAAATTGAACTTCGAAAAATATAATTTATGCTGCCGTAATGTCTTTATCTTTAAGATAAAATTTATTAATAACTTTATTGCACATTTTTATATTGTAAATTGCCTGAGGCTTCCAAGGCTTTTTCTGACCGAGCGGAGAACTTTTCCAATGAATCCCAGGTTTGAGTAATCCATTTTCACGCAAAATAGAAAGTTTAATTTCAGTTATTCCTAACTTTTCAGCAGCCAACTCAGATGAGCTCCATATATCCCCTAACATTGAATTTAGTAAATATTGTTTACCCTTGATAACGTTAATTCTATTTTTTTGAAAGGGGTAAAACTTTTAAATAATTATTAATTGATAATAAACCTAGTATTTGTAAAGAAAACTAATTATAAAATTTATACCAAATTAAGAAATATTAAATTGAGAATTATCATTTACGAATATCTCATCAACCCGTTTATCTTTATTAGTGAATTTATAATTACCATATTCTTCAGTAACTGATTCAGGCTTAGGAAGATTGATCCACCCTTTTAACCAATTTCCACTATTTATTAATTCTTCGTAAGAAATTTTTAAATTAATTTCAGAATCAAGTACAGAAACCATAAAAAAAATCAAATTTTCTTTTTCTTTAATCTTATTTACCATCACAAAATGTCTTAATCCATTTATTGGCTTATTAGAAGTCCAAAAATTTTCCATTGTTATTTTTTATTAAAGTTTTCCTTAGAATTACCTTTAGATATTTTTTTATATTCTTTTCTAATTTCATCTAATAAAAGTTTTCTTTTATCAAGATAGGCAATAGATTCTTGTTTTGATAAATTATATCTTTCTTTTTTTGTTAAATTCATCCAATTATTAAGATTACTCTTTTTGAAAGTTATTAACTTTTTAGCTCCATAAAAATTTTTTTTTCTGTTTAATTTAAGAAAATTTCTCAAATAAATCAAAATTAATATTAAAAAAAGAATCATCAAAAACTTTAAGAGCATTATTGTGCAAGTAAGTATTTATTTAACCACTTTCCTAATTTAATATCATTTTCAAAAGATATAACTTCTTCTTTATTTTCTTGGGTTGATTTATCAAAAAGCCTAATAATAAATTCTTTATTAGCTGCTTCATTATCACCAATAACAATAATACTTTTAGATTTCAGTCTATTTGCCTTTTTAAATTGTTTAGAGAAAGAAGCTCCACTCAGATCCAATTCAACCAACAAATCATAATTTCTTAATTTTCTAGATAAATCCATGGCTAACGATTCGGCAATTAATCCTTGGTTAACAATATAAATATCAGTATTTCTTGGAACTTCAAGCTCTTCCCCCGCCAGTAAGATTAATCTTTCTAAACCAATAGCGAATCCAATTGCAGGTGTACTTGGCCCTCCCATTTGTTTGATTAGATCGTCATATCTTCCTCCTCCGCAAACTGTAGCTTGGGAACCTAAAGCTCCACTAGTAATTTCAAAGGCTGTATGGGTGTAATAATCCAAACCTCTAACTAGATTAAAATTTTCAACGAAGGGAATTTTTAAAACTTCTAATTGTTTTTTTAGTTCTGAATACCTTTTATGACTTTTTTCTGACAAAAAATTAAATAACTTTGGAGCATTTTCAAGGGCTTTTTTTGTTTGAATATTCTTAGAGTCTAAAATCCTTAAAGGGTTTTTATTCATTCTATTTTGAGAATCTGAATCTAAAGAATTTTTATTTATTTCTAGCCACTTCAAAAAAGATTTTTGAAAATTAAATCTATCATTTACATCACCCAAGGTATTTATTTCAAGATTAAGTTCTTTTATTCCTAATTTCCCTAAGATATCCCAAGCTAAAGCAATAATTTCAACATCGCTTCTTACTGATTCGTATCCTATAAATTCAACACCTAACTGATGAAACTGTCTTTGCCTGCCTGCTTGCGGTCTTTCGTATCGAAACATAGGACCCATATACCAAAGTTTTTGAAAAGGATTAGAAGACAATCCATTTTGTAATAATGCTCGTGCAACGGAGGCCGTTCCTTCAGGCCTAAGAGTGCATGATCTTTTACCTCTATCTACGAATGTATACATTTCCTTACTAACAACATCTGTCCCTTCACCAATGCCTCTTATAAATAATTCAGTCATTTCCAATATTGGTGTTCTTATTTCTTTGATAGATGCTCTTGAAAGCTGATCCATTAAAATTTTTTCAACGTTTTGCCACTTTATTAATTGATCTGGCAATAGGTCTACTGTTCCTCTAAGATTTTTTAAGTTATTCAAAGTTCTAGAAAATAATTCAAAATTTTTAATTCAATTAGAAATTCAATTTTAATTGGATTTTCTGTGAGACAATTTAAATTTAACATTTAGAAAAACTATTGGAAATTATTAAAAATAAAGAGAGTCAGCATTGTGGTACAAAACCAAAAAAAATTGCCATTGGATTAGCACCTCTTGGTATCATTTCAATAGGAATTGTGCCAATGGGAGTTATAAGTATTGGAGTAGTTCCAATGGGTGTATTCTCTTTTGGTGCAGTTGCAATGGGAATAGTAAATTTATCAGTAGTTGGGATGGGAATTTTCTCCGCAGGGGTCACTACTATGGGGATATGGGAGTATTCACCAAATTCCCAAAACAATAATCATAATCATTCCAAACAAATTTCTAATTCAGGCAAGGAAAATATGATACCAGATCTATTTAATACTAAACAAGAAGCCGAAAAAGCCGCCTCAAAATATGGTTGTATTGGCGCACATAAAATGGGTAATAAATGGATGCCTTGTAGTATGCACTAAATATTTTCTTAGTCAAAAAAGCATTAATTATCAATTCAGAATCTCAACTCTAAAATTAAGTTTTTTTGCCTCATAAGTAGTTAATTTTCTTGACCAAGCTCCCTGCACAGGATTGTTCCATCTAAAACCAGCATTTTTAGCCAAAGATCTATCTTCATAACTAACCAATGCTTTATATAAAAACCTTGGTTCAGTAGCTTTAAGTAAAAGTTCCTCTAAATTATCGCATTTTTTAAAAACCTCAGAAATGTAAAAGCAATCTGACAAAGCTCTATGTAAATTCCAAACTGGTATTGAAAAAGATAGAGCCAATTCAGTTACTGAAGGTCTTATTTTTAGTGATTTTTGAAAAGACCAATTAATATCCTCTAAACTGCAAATCCATTTTTTATTAAGCTTTGGTAATCTCCCTTTCCCAAACCATTTCTTATCAAATTCCACATTATGCGCAACAATAAAATCCGAACAATCAACTAGTTTTAAGAAGAATTTTAATCCATCTTCCCATGGTTGATAGATATTAGTTACTTCTGGAGATATCCCATTAACATGTTCTGCTTCATTATTATTTACTGGAAATAAAAATGAAACTTGTGAAAGTACACATTTAAAAGATACGTCAAACAAAATACAACCTATTTCTATCACTTCATTTTTATTCTCATCTAAACCTGTTGTTTCGGTATCAAGAATTAAAATCTTTCCTATTTTTTTGTTTTGATTAGCAACACTTATTTCAGAGGGGTTACTATTAATTTGCCCTTGTAGAAAATCCAATTAATTTAATCCTCTTTTTTTAAATAGTTCCAATTAGCTGAAACACTTTTATTTATCTTGACGCATTTAATAAAAATTTCTTTTAAATTAATATTTATTAAACAAATGACTTAAAAAAATAATTTTAGAAACCTCTTTTGATTCAAAATTAATTTATAAAATGATTTTCACAAAATATCAATTTAACAACTTTTGTTATTGGCCATCAAATCCAAAGAAAATTGTCGAATTTATCGGTGGAAGTTATCTGGCTTCTAAACCCGATTTAACCTATAGAAGATTCATAGAGAGTTTAATTCATAAGAATTATGCAGTACACGCATACAAGTACACCCCACAGTTTGATCACCAACAACTCGCTATAAAGGCATGGAAAGATTTTAAAAATTGCCGCATATCTTTAACTAAAAGAATAGGGGTATCAATTCCTTCGATAAGAATAGGTCATAGTCTTGGCTGTAAACTGCATCTAATTTCTCCAGATGGTGGAAGAAATTGTGAAAAGTTTATATCAATTAGTTTCAATAATTTTAGTGCGGACAAATCAATTCCATTATTGAAACAAGTTGCTCAAAAATTAGAATTCAGTACTGAATTCAGTCCTAGTCCAGAAAGAACTTTTCGAATAATTGAAAAAACTTATAATCAAAAAAATAACTTCCTAATAAAATTCAACTCAGACGAATTAGATCAAACAGATAAATTATTTTCCTGTCTCAAAGCAAGAAAAGAAGATAATTCTAATGGGATAATCCTAAAAGGGACTCACACTATTATTGCTAGTGCAGGACTAAGAGAAAAATTTTTAGGAGACTGGGCAGATGATAATTTCAAAAGAAATACTATAAAAAAAATTTCTAGTTTAATCGATGAATCTAATTAGGATGTTTCTTTCAATTTTTCCAATACAGAACTATCTTCAAGAGTACTAATATCACCACTAATTTTTTCTCCTGCAGCTAAAGATCTCAAAATTCTCCTCATTATTTTTCCACTTCGTGTTTTTGGGAGAGAGTCAGAAATTATTATTTTTTCTGGTTTAGCGATAATTCCAATTTCATTAACTACATGTTTCTTTAATTCTTCTTGTAATTCTGAAGAACTATCTACTTCTTTCTCTAGAGATACAAAAGCGACTATCACTTCACCTTTTAATTCATCTCTTCTTCCAACAACTGCTGCTTCTGCAACAGATTTATGACTTACCAAAGCAGATTCTATTTCCATCGTTCCTAAACGATGACCTGAAACACTTATTACATCATCAACCCTCCCCATGATCCATATATATCCGTCTTCATCAATACGAGCTCCATCACCAGCGAAATAAACATTCTTTTCTCCTTTAAAAGAAATATAATTCCAATAACTCTCCAAATATCTCTGTGGGTTTCCATGAATCGTTCTCATCATCCCTGGCCAAGGCTTCTTAATAATTAAATAACCCCCCTCGTTCTCCGATACCTTGTCTCCATTTTTATCAACTACATCAACTTCAATCCCAGGCAAAGGGTAAGTAGCTGAACCTGGCTTTGTTGCGACTACCCCAGGCAATGGACTTATCATGACACCACCAGTTTCAGTTTGCCACCATGTATCAACTATGGGACATTTATTTTTCCCAATAACATCTCTATACCACATCCATGCTTCAGGATTAATAGGTTCTCCAACTGTACCTAAAAGTCTAAGACTCTCTAGATTATATTTATCAGGAATTTCGCGTCCAGACTTCATAAATGCTCTTATTGCTGTTGGAGCAGTATAAAAAATTGAAACCTTGTATTTCTGAACAATTTCCCAAAAAGCTCCTAAATTGGAGGGCCTTGGAACACCCTCAAACATTAAGGTCGTGGCACCATTAGATAAGGGGCCATAAACTATATAACTATGCCCAGTAATCCAACCAACATCAGCCGTACACCAATAAATATCATCATCTTTTAAATCAAAAATCCATTTAAATGTCAAATGGGACCAAAGATTATAACCACCTGTTGTATGAACTACACCTTTGGGTTTTCCTGTAGAACCTGAAGTATAAAGAATAAAAAGTCTATCCTCGCTGTTCATTATTTCAGGTTCGCACTCTTCTTTTTGATCTTCCAATAATTCGTGCCACCAAAAATCTCTACCTTCAACCATAGAAATATTTTTTTTAGTTCTTTGAACAACTATTACTTTTTCAACAACTTTATCAGCCCCACTTTCAATAGCAACATCAACTGCTTGCTTAAGTTCTATAGTTCTATCTTTTCTAAAGCCACCATCTGCAGTGATAACAAATTTAGCGTTTCCATCAATTATCCTATCTTTTAAAGCTTCTGAAGAAAATCCCCCAAAGACGACTGAATGAGGCGCTCCAATTCTTGCACAAGCCAACATCGCAAACATTGCCTCAGGAATCATCGGCATATAAATACAAATCAAATCTCCTTTCCTTACACCAATAGTTTTTAAAGCATTAGCAGCTTTACATACCTCTTTTAGTAGTTCTTCATAAGTATATTTTTTGCTATCTCCTGGTTCGCCCTCCCATATCAATGCCGTTTTTTCTCCAAGTCCTCTCTTTATATGTCTATCTAAACAGTTATATGTAATATTGAGTTTCCCCTCTTTAAACCATTTAAAAAAAGGAGCATTATCTTTATCTAATACAGTTTGAAATGGCTCAAACCAATCTAATTCAGATTTTGCAAAAGATTCCCAAAATTTAATTGGATTATCTAATGATTGTTTTCTTAGATTAAGTAATTCTTTTTGAGATCTAATATTTGATTTGTCTGAGAATTCTTGTGAAGGAGGAAAAATTCTTCTTTCTTCGAGGATGTTATTGATCGAATTTTTTTTATCTAATGACATTAAATAATTATATGTAGACTAAACTTAGTCTAAAAAATTATCGTTTTCAAAAATTTTTAATATTACTTTAGCTGAATAAAATTTATTTTTGATAGCTCTAATAAAGCCTGCTGAGGACAAACTCTGGGAGGGCTAACAATGCCCTTTTATATTCTGAATCAGGCAACCAAGTTATAGCTTCTTTAGAAATCATTGCAAACTCTTCAGCTAGTTTTCTTGATCTTCCGATAGCTTTAGAATTCATAATGATACCTAGAGCATCATCTAAATCATTCTTTTCAGAAAGTTCTCTGTTTATAAGAACAGACAATTTTTTATTTTCTTCTAAGGCGTATAAAACAGGTGCTGTAAGATAACCACTTGCAAGATCACTTACAGCAGGCTTTCCAAGCTGTTTATCATTTCCAGTAAAGTCAAGAATGTCATCTACAACTTGGAAGGCTAAACCAATATTTTTGCCAAAATCGTACAATGAGGTTAATTGTTCATCATTAAGGCTACTCAAAACTCCGGCGGCTTTACAACTATTTGCTATTAGCGATGCAGTTTTACAATAGCTTTTATTAATGTATTTAGAAAAAGATTGAGCCGAATCGAACCTATTTAAATTTTGTTTTATTTCACCTTCTGCTAAATCCATTATTACCCTACTTAGTAATTTCACAACATTTACATTATTAAGATTTGCCAAATGCCAACTAGCTTGTGCGAATAAGAAATCACCTGCCAAAACAGCTACTCGGGTATTAAATCTACTATGAACTGTATCTACACCTCTTCTTGTAGAAGCCTCATCTACAACATCATCGTGAACTAACGACGCAGTATGTATCATTTCAGTAATTTCGGCAAGTCTTTTATGGTTACTTGTTAAGCTGAAATTTGAAGATATTGCTTTTGAAATTAATAAAACGATGCCAGGTCTTAGCCTTTTCCCTCCTGCACTAAAAAGATGTTCTGCAGCCGCTTGAAGAATTGGATGACCAGCTCCTATTAGATTTTTCAGTTCGAGAATAAGATCATCAAGATCATTTTCAACTGGTTGTAGTAGTTCTGTTACTGTGTTCATGATTGACCTCTCCTAATATATTAAAGAATCAAACATTGCTTCGGAGGTTAACCAACCTAATTTCTTTTTTAATTTCAAGCCAAAATTCAACTTTTTGAGAGAATTTATCTTTTTCTGAAGTAACAAAGAATTTAATATTTTCTGAAGAAAGACTTTCATAGCCGACAGTTTTTGGAATAGGGAAAGATTCATTAAATTTTTTTATTAATGCTTCCGAAGGATCAATAAGTTTTATATTTAAGTCGATTTTTTTTCTTAAAAAGTCATAAATCAAAGGATAATGACTACAACCTAATATTAATTCTTCAATATTCTGATTTAATAGCGGTCTTAAATATAAATCAGAGAGATAATTTAACTTACCAAAATTAAGCTTTTCTTTTTCAATTTCTGATACAAATTCTGGACACTCTTGTTGAAATATTTTCGAATTCTCTTTTTTAGAACCTAAAGTGTTTTTGTAATATAGAGAATTTACTGTTGTTTTTGTTGCCAAGACGCCAATTATTTGTTTATTAACTACTTCTGAGACGGAATTTATAAGATCAAAACAAGGGATCTTTAAATTATTTAAAAGAATATCAAGTGCACAAGCATTTGTGGTGTTACAAGCTATTAAAAGTGCATCCAAATGCTTATCTTCAAAGAAAGTGCAAATTTCTTTTGCGATATTTCTTATCTCTTCAAAATTTTTATTTCCGTAAGGGATTCTTTTTGTATCAGCCAGATAAAAGACTTCAACATCTGTACGAGTTTTTAATAAGGACTTAAGGATAGTGAAACCGCCTATACCACTATCAAAGATACCTATTTTAAGTTTCACCCTACTTTAGCAAGATATTCAAGGATGCCTTTTGCAATTGCATAAGCGATTCTCTTTCGATGAGGAGCTTTTTCTAATCTTCTTGCATCTAACCTTCCCGTCAAAAATCCAATTTCTACAAGAACTGCTGGCATCCTTGTTTTTTTTATTACGTAAAATCTACCTTGTTTGACACCTCGGTCAGGGCTCCCAGGTGAAACTCTTAGAATTTGTTTTTGAATCCTTTTTGCTAGTAATTTACCTTTATATCCTCTAAAGTAAAAAGTTTCTAAACCATTGATATCACTTCTTTTACCTACAGAGGCATTTGCATGAATACTTACAAAGATATCAGCATTTGTTTTGTTAGCGAAGGCAACTCTAGGAGGCAAATCTAAATCAATTTCTTTTTTTCTAGTTAATCTTACTTTCACTCCTTTTTCAGAAAGTAAATCCCCAACTCTTTTTGCGACCTCTAGAACAACATCTGTTTCCCTTAGACCACCAATCCCTATAGCTCCTGGGTCAGGTCCTCCATGCCCAGGATCTATTACTACCAAAAAGTTATTTCTTTTTACATTTGGCAATCGCAAGTAAGCATTATTAGCCCTATTGTCTCCATAACTTAAATTCTGATTTGTCTTAATATTTCCTACACTCCTTTCAACCAAACCTTCACCAATACTTTTAAATGAATATTTTGGAGTAAATAGTTTAATTTTCCACCTGTTTTGATCCAAGCCAATAATTCGCCATGTCAAGGGGGTCAAATAATTATTATCCCTAAATTCAATTACTAGTCTTGTATTACCCTTGTTTGGTTTACCTAGTCTAATTTCTTTTATTGGACCATTACCTTTTATTGTTCTTGGATTTTTCAATTCACCCGGGAAATCTATCCAGAATCGATCACCATTTATTTGGTTGGCCCTCTGAAAATATGCTTTTAAATTTGTATTTGATTTAGTTCTTAATTCTAAAACGCCATTATTTTTTAACACCCATGCGGCTAAAGCGCTCGAAGATTTTACTGGGAGGATCGTAGAATTTAAAAATAAAAAAATAGGTAAACAACGAAAAAATTTATTATTCAAAAACTTTGGCATTAGTTTGAAAATAATTTATTTTTTCTATGTTTCAGGCTTGGCATCTGCTCCCTAATTTTCTTTACTCTTTCTACATCAGCAGGTGCAACTGCAGCTCCCTGAGTTTTTCCAGCGTCAGACAAAACAGTCCCCCATGGGTCAATTACCATTGCATGGCCATGACTTTGCCTTCTTCCATAGTGAATCCCAGTTTGCGCTGGAGCAACCACATATACAGTATTCTCTATAGCTCTTGCTTGTAAGAGGATTTGCCAGTGATCTTTTCCAGTAAATGCAGTAAAAGCTGCAGGGATCATAATCAACTCAGCACCATTAGAAGACAAATATCTATAAAGCTCTGGGAATCTAACATCGTAACAAATTGATAATCCTACTTTGCATAAACCTGGAACATCTACAATAGGGGGATATTCCTCTCCAGATAAGATGGTGGATGATTCCTTATATAAATTTCCGTCTGGCAAATCAACATCAAACAGGTGTATTTTGTCATATCTTGCCAAAACCTGTCCATCTTTTCCAAAGAGTGCTGATCTATTAAAAGTATGACTATCATCACCAGCTGGAACTGGATACCCTCCTCCTAAAAGAAATACTTGATATCTTTGTGACATTGTTTTGAGGAAATTTGTACACTTTATTGACAATTCAGAGGCCAATCTAAGTTTTTCATCATCTTCACCTAAAAAGGCAAAATTCTCAGGCAATCCGATCAACTCAGCTCCTCTTCTGGCGGCTAATTCAATCTGTTCTTCCGCTTCACTAAAATTCGCCTCAACATTTGAAGTACTCGTAATTTGCAATGCAGCTACCAAAAAATCAGTCAAGACTATACTCCTAGTGAACTAATTCGTAAATCATGAGGCACGAATCACACCTCTTTCAACTTGAGCTGGAACAATATCTAAGCAATCAAGTTCAGAGCAACATTTAAAATCATCCTCATAATCTCCAAGACTTGTCAATCTTTTGCCATGGGTTGCTGTTTTTAAACATTTCAATATATCATTTTTCCAAAAATTCCAAAGTGCTAAAGCAGCCTGTAATTCGTCATTCAGAATATTAATTTCAAAATTACAGTTCTTTCCCAAGTATGAGGCCAAAGCACCAGCAGCCAAAGAATCCTCGAGTGAATAGGAGCCTTCCCAACCACTACCAAGTATTAGAACATTTTTACTTTTAAGTGATATTATTTTTTCAGCAACTGCTTTCCTATTTGGGAGTCCCATTGCGAATAAATGCTTTGCATGTTGAACTTTTTGCAATGATTTAGTCCCATTTGTCGTACTCATAAATAATCTTTTACCATTTACTACTTTTTTTGTGACTGATAATGGAGAATTTCCTAAATCAAAGCCCTCAATCTTCTTGCCGCCTCTCTCTCCAAGCATTAATCTCTCATCAGCTCGCCACTTAATTGCAGATTCTTTTAATAAATCTAAATCTGCAAAAACTTGTATAGAGTCAGCTCCATTTTTTAAAGCCCAAGAAATTGTGGTTGTAGCTCTTAAAACATCGATAACAACCGCAACATCAGGACTTATATCTGGAACATCTTTTGCAACGTGATAATAAGTAAGATTAATGATCAAATCCATTTCTGGAATTATTATAGAAAACAGTTACTTAATTTGATTATTTTTTTTTTAAAAACAAACTTATTGATAATATATATCTAATTTGTATTTATAAAAATCTTATCAAGTATTAATTTAAAAATGAATAATATCCGCACAATAAAAGGTGGAAGTAATTTAAGAGGAAAAATAAAAGTACCTGGAGATAAATCTATCTCCCATAGAGCTTTGATAATAGGAAGTATTGCAAAGGGTAATACGACTATTGAGGGATTTTTACATTCTGAAGATCCACTTTCAACTGCTGATTGTCTTAGAAAATTAGGTGCGAATATACCAGAAATAAAAAAAGATGAGACTTTTACAATTTCAGGCTTGGGTCTTGATGGAATCAAAGAACCTAAAGCAATTTTAAATTGCGGGAATTCCGGAACCACTATGAGATTATTAATGGGGTTACTAGCAGGTCAAGAAGATAAGAATTTCATCTTAACAGGGGACTCTTCTCTTAATGAGAGGCCAATGGGGAGAGTTGGCAAACCATTATCTCTGATGGGTGGCAAAATTTTTGGTAGAGAAAGAGGAAACAAAGCTCCAATCTCAATTAATGGGAAAAAACTTAAAGGTTGCGTTATTGGAACGCCTGTAGCTAGTGCTCAAGTTAAATCTGCAATACTTTTAGCAGGCCTCAAAGCTTCTGGAACCACTTCTGTTATTGAGCCAGCATCTTCTAGAGATCATACCGAAAGAATGTTAAAAGCATTTGGAGCAGATATTAGTGTCAGAGGAGAATTAGGAAGAAATATAGTTATAAAGTCAGGGGGTAACTTAATTGGTCAAAGGATATTAATTCCTGGAGACATAAGCTCTGCTTCTTTTTGGATGATTGCTGCATCTATCGTTCCTAATTCTGAGGTTTTAATTAAGAATGTTGGATTAAATCCCACTAGAACAGGCATTTTAAATGTAATGGATTCAATGGGTTGTAATTATGAAATTTCAGATAAATCAACGATAGCTGGAGAACCTATTGGATCTATTAAAGTAAAATCTTCAAATAATTTAAGATCATTTACTATTGAAGGAAGTATTCTCCCAAAACTTATTGATGAAATTCCTATCCTTACCGTAGCAGCCTGTTTTTGTGATGGAGTGTCTGAGATTAAGGATGCACAAGAATTAAGAGTTAAGGAGACAGATCGATTAAAAGTCATGGCAAGACAGTTGCAAAAATTTGGTGCTGAAATAACAGAAAAAGAAGACGGTTTATTAATTAATGGTCAATCAAAATTTCACTCTGCAGAGGTAGACAGTGAGACAGATCATAGAGTAGCAATGAGTCTTGCTATTGCTTCACTTCTTGCCAAAGGTACCTCAAAAATAATGAGAGCAAATGCGGCTAGCGTCTCTTATCCAACTTTTTGGGAAGACCTCGCCAGCCTATCAACCTAACTTAAAAGTTTTTGTCTGAATTAATTGAAGTTTTAACGAAAGATGGGAGTTACTCTTTAAGAAGTGTATTTTTTCAAGAGAATTTCCACAGCTTGTTAGGAGCATTGGAGGAAACTAAATTAAAGTTTACAGCTCCTTCTGATTTGCAAAGATTTTACGGCAAATCTATTAATGTTTTAGATATATGTTTTGGTTTAGGATACAATTCTGCTTCTTTATTAAATGAATTAATTAATCAAAAATCTTATTTAAATTTATATGCTTTGGAGATTGATAAAAAGCCTCTTGAATATTCGCTTAGCAATAAATCTTTCCTGAAATTATGGGCTCCAAAAGTCAAAAAAATATTTGAATCTGTGTATCAAAAAGATTACTTTGAAGATAATTTTTTTAAATGTAGTCTTTTATGGGGCGATGCTAGAGAAAAAATCAACATCATTCCTTCATCTATCAAATTCGATCTGATTTATTTAGATGGTTTTTCTCCTCAAAAATGCCCACAATTATGGACAATTGAATTTTTATCTAAAGTCAAAGAGAGGCTCAATTCTCAGGGTTATTTAATAACTTATTCTTCTTCAGCCGCAGTAAGAAACACCTTAAGAAATCTTGGATTAGAGATTTTTACTATAAAACCAAGTTCAAATAACAGAACTTTTTGGAGTCAGGGAACTATCGCAATATCAAAATTTGATAAAAATAAATTGAAACCCAATATCAATTTTGAAAAGTTATCTTTAATGGAAGAGGAACATCTCTTGACCAAAGCTAGCGTTCCATACAGAGATCAAGATTTAAACTCAAGTAAAGAAGATATTATTAATAAAAGATTAAATGAGCAATTTTTCTCCAATCTTGTATCTACAAAAAAATGGAGAGAGAAGTGGGGAATGACGAAGTCATCCTTTAAGAGTTAGATTTAGATAAATATTTCAAAAAAAATATGTTAAGTGTTGCGATATTGGCGGCAGGCAAGGGTACTAGAATGGAAAGCTCATTGCCAAAGGTTTTACATAAAATTTCTGGCAAAAGTCTTTTACAAAGAGTAATTGATTCATGTATTGAATTAAACCCAGATCAAATTTTCGTAATTACTGGACATAAATCCAAAGAAGTTCAAAAGTCAATCCAAAATAATAAAAAAATCCATTTTCTAATTCAAGATCCTCAATTAGGAACAGGTCACGCTGTTCAGGTACTTTGTAGAGAAGTAAAAAAACATAAAGGAAAACTTTTGGTACTGAATGGCGATGTACCACTCATCAAGCCTGAGACTCTAAAAAGACTTTTATATTTACACGATTCGAAAAATGCTGATGTTTCTTTAATTACTACAAAGAAAAAAAATCCTTACGGGTATGGCAGAGTTTTTTTAAAGCAGGATTATATTGAGAGAATTGTTGAAGAAAAAGACTGCAATAATCAAGAAAGAGAAAATCTATTAATTAATGCAGGCATTTACTGTTTTAACTGGGATAATTTGTCAAAAATAATCAACAACTTGCAAAGCAATAATAATCAAAAAGAAATTTACTTAACAGATACAGTATCTTTGCTAAAGAATTCCTTAAGCCTAGAGGTAGAAGATAATGGAGAGCTTCAAGGAATTAATAACAGAATCCAATTATCAAAGTGCGAGGAAAGTATTCAAAATTCAATTAAGGAAATGCATATGCTTAATGGTGTAACTTTCATAAATAAAGCAAGTTGTTCAATTAGTGAAGAAGCCGAAATTGGTAAAGATGTAATAATTGAGGCTAATACACATATAAGAGGAATTACCAAAATTAATAGTAATTGCATAATAGGACCAAATACTTTTATTGAGAATTCTTATGTGGGATTAAATTGTGAAATTTCAAACTCCACAGTTTATCATTCTCAGATAATGGATCATATTAAAATTGGCCCATATAGTCATATAAGACCAAATTGCAAAATATCTTCCTTTAGTAAAATAGGTAATTTTGTTGAAATCAAAAATAGTCAACTAGAAGAAGAATCCAAAGTAAACCATCTAAGTTATATTGGCGACTCTATTATTGGAAGATCTACAAATATTGGAGCAGGTACTATTACTGCGAATTTTGATGGTCAGAAAAAGCATCAAACAACAATTGGTAAAAATTCCAGTATTGGTGCTAATACAGTTTTTGTTGCGCCAATAAATCTCGGAGAATCAGTCACAACAGGAGCTGGTTCAGTGATAACCAAAGACTCCAATGATAATTCATTGGCAATCTCAAGAACTAAGCAAATAAATATAGAAAATTGGAAAAAAAAGAAAAATTAATCTAATTAATTAATTCAATAATTTTTTCAAGCTGCCAACACCTGCTTCCTTTTATAAGAATACAATCACCTTTTTTAGTGGATTTGTTTATCTCTTTTGGTACATCATAAATATTATTAAAAACTAAAAATTTTTTCTTATCTTTAAGATAATTAAAGTAAATTTTTTCATTTTTTTTATCGCAAATAAATAAACATTTTTCTATATCTGAATTATTTATTAAGTTGAAAATTTCTTTATGGTATTTTTCAGAATCTTTTCCCAACTCTTGCATGCTTCCAAATATGAAAAATTGATTTCTCGGTTTTTCTTGGAGATTTTCAATACAAGCTTTTACCGACTCTGGCGAGGCATTATATGATTCGTCATATATTGTTGTTTTAACTGATTTAAGAATTTTATTTCTTCCACCTAAACTTGCGAAATCAAACTTATTAAAACTTGCAAAATCAATTCCTAGATATTTAGCAACTGCATATGCAAATAGGAAATTTGAAGCATTGTGAATTCCTTCAAATGAAATTTCAAAAGTATTTTTTTCAATTAAAATTGTTTTATTCGAAGCATTATAAAATCCTTGCAAATTATCATCTTTCTTAAAACTATCTTTTTGATTTTCTATATTTAATAGTTCTACTTTTATTACTTTACCTTTCCAGAATTTCTTTAAAGTTTCTTCAAGAAGTAAGTCATTTGCTGGGATTATTACAACACCTTTAGGATTTAAAAATTTACTAATTTCACACTTAGCATAAGTAATATTTTTTTTCGAGCCTAACAATCCAATATGTGCTGTGCCAATATTAGTAATTACTGCAATATCAGGTTCACTATATTTAGATAAATTTTCTATCTGCCCAATACCTCTCATTCCCATCTCAAGAACCAAAACTTTATGTTCTATATCTGTCTCAAGAATAGTAAGACCAACGCCAATCTCATTATTGAAATTTTCATGGGATAGTTTAATTTTTCCCAGTTTCTTTAAAACCTCACCAATCATTTCTTTTGTAGTTGTTTTGCCCACTGAACCAGTTATTGCAACCAAAGGGATATTTAATTTTTTTCTTTTGAGCAATGTTAATTTTTGAAATGCCTCTAAAGTGTCATTCACTATCCAACAAGGAAAATTATATGGAAGTAATTTCTGCATTCCTTCTCTTATAACTACTGATTTAACTCCTTTATTTAAAACCTCTGGAAGAAATGTATGTCCATCAAAATTTTTACCCTTAATAGCTATAAAAAGATCATTTTCTGAACAAGTTCTACTATCAATACTTATACTTTTAAAATTCAAAGAATCTACCTCTTCCTCGCTCAGATATTTAATATCACCTAAAACATTGTTTAATTCTAATAAAGAAAATTCCATTAAAATTTTAATTCATACTTTTTTTTAAAGATGGATCTGCTGATTGTCCGTAAGAGAACTTTTCAACTTCAGCTTCATCAGGTGTTGGTTCCTTAATTCCACAAACATCTTTATACATAATTTCATATTCAAGAGCTGATCTTTGCCAACTAAACTCTTGGCTCATTGCTCTTTTTTGCAATAATTCCCAACTATCTTTGTGCCTGAAGGCCTCCCAAGATCTTACTAGAGAGGTATAGAAATCTATAGGTTCAAAACGATCAAAGCAGAAACCTGTACCAGTGTTATTTTCTGGGTCGTGTGGTAAAACTGTGTCAACTAAACCTCCAACTCTTCTTACAATAGGGATAGAGCCATATCTCATAGCTAAAAGTTGACTAATACCACAAGGTTCGAACCTACTTGGCATTAGAAATGCATCTGAGCCACCATAGATAAGCCTTGATAAAGAATCATCATAGGTAAGAAATACTGAGAATCTTCCTGGGTAATCTAATGCCAGTTGCCATAATCCAGACTCTAAGTATCTATCTCCTGTCCCTAAGACAGCAATTTGAGAATCTGTATAGGCTAATAGTCTTCTTGAAACTTGTAAAAGTAAGTCGACCCCTTTCTGATCAACTAACCTACTGACCATAGCTAAAAGATATTTTTTAGAATTAACTTCGAGACCCATTTCTCTCTGCAAGATTTTTTTATTTTCTTTTCTATTTTCTAAATTCTTAATACTGAATTTTGCAGGTAAAACTGGATCCTTGGCTGGATTCCATTCATCAAGATCTATGCCATTAAGAATTCCCCTTAGTTTACCTGAAATGTAATTAAGTAATCCTTCAAGACTTTCCCCGTATTCATGGGTTTTAATTTCATCTGCATAAGTCGGAGAAACAGCATTGACCCTATCTGCGTACAACATTGCCGCAGCCATTGTGTGGTCCCCATGCATATACCAAGGACACCAAGTCATTTTTTCAAGTTTCCACCTCCAAGGGCCTTGATATTTTAAATTATGAATTGTGAAGACAGTACTAATTTCGGGATCCTGATGCATCCACACAGGAATCATTCCAGTGTGCCAATCATGGCAATGGAGAACTTGAGGTTTCCAACAATTCCAGGCAAATTCTGCAGTGGCACTAGCAAAAAATGTAAAGCGCCAGTCTTCATTTTCGCCTCCATATATTTGGTCAGAGTCAAATGTTGGATGACCCACTAGGTAAATCACATAATTATGAATGGGATGTTTTGCTTCATATACGGCAAAATCAGTGCCCATAGTATTTGCTCTAAAGACTGGTTCTTTCGATACCTCTAAAAGACTCCACAATTTTCCATATCCTGGAATTATTACCCTTACATCGTGACCAAGTTTTATCAAAGATGGAGGCAACGAACCAACCACATCTCCCATACCTCCAACTTTGATCATTGGAGCACATTCAGCAGCGGCAAGAAGAATTCTCATTGATAATTATTTAAAAAGTTCTTTTGAAAAATAAACTAAGGTGTCCACTTATAGTCAGAAAAGTCTGGTGGACGCTTTTCAAGAAAGGCATCTCTACCTTCTTGAGCTTCTTCAGTCGAATAGAATAGTTGAGTTGTGTATCCAGATAATTCTTGAATACCTGCAATCCCATCATTCTCTGCATTGAATGAAGCTTTAAGAATACGAATAGCAGTTGGACTATTTCGTAAAATCTCTCTTGCCCAGATTACACCCTCAGCTTCTAATTCTTCAATCTTTGTAATTGCATTTATCAAGCCCATCTTCAGAGCTTCCTTGGAATTATATTTTCTGCACAAAAACCAAATTTCTTTTGCTTTTCTTTGACCAACAAGTCTTGCTAAATAACTAGATCCAAAACCCGCATCAAAACTACCAACTCTTGGGCCTGTTTGACCAAATACTGCATTTTCGGAGGCGATACTGAGATCACAAATTAGATGAAGTACCTGCCCTCCTCCAATTGCGAAACCAGGAACTAAAGCAATAACCACTTTAGGCAAACTTCTTATTAATCTTTGAAGTTCAAGTACATTTAATCTCTGCTTCCCTTCATCATTTTTATATCCATTTTTACCCCTTACACTCTGATCACCTCCAGAGCAAAAAGAATAAATGCCTTTCTTGTCAGGTCCCGCACCAGTAAAGAGAACTACACCAATAGTTTCATCATTTCTTACGATATCAAATGCGTCAATGAGTTCATCTACAGTTTGTGGCCTAAATGCATTTCTTTTTTCAGGCCGATTAATTGCAATTCTCGCGATTCCCTCATCTGATTTGTGAAACAATATATCCTCATAAGATTTGCATTCTGACCAATTTAAAGTTTTTTTTCCAGGTAATACTTTCATGAAATCTAATTATTCAAAGATAAAAAATGATAAATTTAACTGCCAATTATTTTTTCAAGCAAGGCATTTTTTTCATAAATTTCATTTTCTGGATCAACATCAACTTTAATTATTACAGATTTCTGGATAGAAATGCTCCAATCTAATGCCTCTCGTAATTTTTTAAAATTTGCCACACTTTTAAACTTTACTTGATAGCTCTCTGCGAGTTTTGACCAGTTTATTTCTTTTGGCATAAGAAATAGTTTTTTTAATTCATCTTCTTTTAAATTTTTTTTATAAATACGATTAAATATATTTCCGCCATTATTATTTATTAGAAGAATTGTTAAATTCATATCGATTGAATTTTCAATCAGCCAACCGTTTATATCATGAATAAAAGCCAAATCTCCAGTCACAAGAAGTAGAGGATTTTTAATTCTAGAAATACCTAATGCAATAGATAAAGTACCATCTATGCCAGAAGCGCCCCTAAAGCTGAAACAATTTCTTGTTAAAGTACCATTTTCTGAAAATGTAAGCCAATCTCTAATCGGGCTACTCGCGGAGAGCATTATAGGATTTTCAGTTGGCCAAAGTTTTGGGACAAGATTTGCAAGCATATACTCAGTAATTTGATTATCTTGAGAAATTTTCTCTTTTAAAATTTCTTTAATCTGCTCGCCTTCCTCTAGTAGATTTAAAGCCATCGGAGTAAGAGACTTTTTGTTTTTTTCGTTGATTGATAATTCTTCTAACAATAGAGTAGTGAAATTTGATAGCCCAGAATCATATTCAAATGATTTTTTTATAGGGTCCAATTTTCTATAGTTTTTTTCTTTTATAAGAATTTGTATCCCTTTGAAGTTTATTAAAAACTTCTCCAAATCAATTGAGGATGACATAGGGCCAAGCCTCAAAAGTTGATGACAATTTATTGAATTTTTATTCTTTCTTAAGACTAATTCCCAATTCACGACTAGTCCTCTCAAACCAGAATAAACGCCTGAAACAGGATCAGCAAATACTGGCCAACCAGTAATCTCTTGTAATTGTTCTAAAGACTTATTGAAAGAAGTTAAATCATTTATTGAACCTTGATAGGGACCTACCAAAATAATGCCAGATTCATCTAGATTTAAATTTTCTGAAATTTCGAAAAATATGTTTTTATCAGACTTTATTTCAACTTCCCGAAATATATATTTTTTCTTTAAATAAATTCTCTCAAAAACCTCTAAAACATTTTTTTTATTTAAAAATGAAATATCTAAAGGCTTATCTATAGGAATATTTAAATGAATAGGACCAGGGAAGGTTGATATTTGTTTCTCAATAGTTCGAACTAAATTCAAGATTTCATTTTCTTGTGTTTTATGAAGTCCATTTAGATTTGTACTTAAAACTCTTCTACAGACTGAACTCAAAAAATCTTCTTGATTTACTGTTTGATTAGCCCCACAATCTTTTAATCTTAAGGGTCTATCAGCAGTAAGAAATATAATACCTTTACAAGATCGGTCTGCCTCAACTGCTGCTGGCAATAAGTTACTTACAGCAGTCCCAGAAGTCGTAATAACTAAAGAGAGATTTCCTGATGCAGCAGAAATCCCAAGAGAGTGGAATCCCGCAGATCTCTCATCTATTGAATTAAAAATATTTACCAGTCCTAATTTATTTAATTCTCCAGCAGCTATTGCTAAAGGTGCTGATCTACTTCCAGGACATATTATTAAATTTTGAACTCCTATTTTTATAAGAAGATTCAAAAGCTGTAAACTTCTAAGAAAATTTTTGCATTCAATAGATGATGTCATAATTTATATAAATGCTTTGGGATTTTCCTTATAACTGAATTAAATAAAACATGTCTAAAACTCAAGAAAAAAGAATTTCAATAATAAAAGATTTAAAAAATCTTTTAATCTGGATATCTATAGCTTTAATTATACGATGGCAGGTTATAGAGCCAAGATGGATTCCATCTGGTTCAATGCTTCCAACTCTTCAAATACAAGATAAAATTCTTGTTGAGAAACTAACCCCCAAAATTACATCCAAATCAAATCTTTCAAAATTAAAAAATAAAATAGTTGTTTTTAACGTTCCGGAACAATTAATTAATGCTGGTTATGAAGCAGATACTGCACTAATAAAAAGAGTAATTGGAATACCTGGAGACAAGGTAGAAGTAAGAGACGGTAACCTTTACTTAAATGATATCGCTCAAAACAATTACGTTTTTGACAAAAATATTAATTATTCAATAGGGCCTTTTATTGTCCCAGAAGAATCATTATGGGTGATGGGAGATAATAGAAATAACAGTATGGACTCACATATTTGGGGATTTTTACCATATGAAAAGGTTATTGGTAAAGCTATTTTTAGATATTGGCCTTTCAATAAAGTTGGACCTATTCGGTTCCCTGCCCTTAATAATTTAGATTAATGGGTACGTGATGTTGTAGGGTTTTTATATCTTGAAGTTGTAGAAATGTTTAATCCAGAATTTCTTGCTACTGAAAATAATGATCCAAATGATGAGAATGATTTAATCCAATATTTACAAAAACAATCTCCAGAAGTTTTGCAAAGAGTAGCAAAATCAGCTAGTGAAGATATTCAAGAAATTATTAGACATAATGTTCAAGGTCTTCTTGGAATGCTTCCTTCAGATCAATTTGATGTAAAAATAACATCCTCAAAAGACAACATTGCTAATTTATTATCTTCTGCAATGATGACAGGATATTTCTTAAGACAAATGGAGCAAAGAAAAGAGCTGGAACAAACTCTTAAAAATGATGAAAACATGTCTATTGAAGAATAGTTTTTAAATATTTACTTCTTCAGGAATTATTCCTAGTTCAAACAACTTTTTATATAAACCCATTAAAAATTTATTATCCTCAGGAAGTTTGTCCCACTTGTGTGAATTAATTTCATTAATTAATTTTTGACAATCTTCTATTGTAAATTTTATAGGGGCCGTAAAATGAGCTGGAATTAAATATTCCATATCTTCAAAAGACTTGATATTTTCTAACCATTTAAGTAAAACTTCTTTTGAACGCGGAAAAATTAATTTTTGTAAAACTGGTGCAATTTGAATCTTAGGAGTATCTTTACCCATTATTTCAATAAGAGAGGATTCCCAATCTTCATCCCATAAAAAGGGATAAATACCGAAATGAGATCTCCAATTTCTAAGATCTTTTTTGAATGAATACTTAAATATTTTTTTTAAAGGTGGAATATTTAATTTGCCTGGTTTCAAAAAAGAGGAAAACAAGACTAACCTTTTCCATCCTTTTTTTCTTTGTTCGATGGAGTCAATCAAAGGTTCATCTCCTCTTTCTCTAGAATGAAAAAGAAGTGGTGTTGGATCAAAATTAAATATCTCAGGTGGTGTTGAGTCTATTCCAACTATTGCATCTGTTACATGAAGAGTTTTTGTAGGATAATGGAAACAGCTTATCTCCTGATATCTTCCAAGACCTAAATTCAGTGGACCTAATGAAGACCATTTAAAGGAGTTTGAATGTGGAGTACCTTCCTCAAACAATATTCTTGATCTTTTTGATGGAATTCCTAAAAAATCTAGTGGGAGATTTATGGGAAAGCTCCATTGTCCAGGACAAAGCCAAATTTCTGCATCTTTAAAAATTCTTGAAAGAGCTGGTAGTCCGATTTTATGTTCTAGTCCAGAGGCACTAGGTAGAATTATTGTTTTTACGTTGCCGTGAATCGCAATTAGTTTTTCTAACTCATTTATTAATTCTTTTGTCGGAGGTATTGGATTTATTAGCATCAATCCATCATCAACCCTTATTACCGTCATTCTTATTGGAACAGCAACATAATAAAGTCCCTGTATTTGTTCCAAGGACCATATTTGATCAGGAATTAATTCCCTGAAAATTGTTTTTTTATTTCCATAAGGATATAAGGGGAATAATGGCCACCAATTCCATTTTTTATTAAAAGTTTTTTCCACCACTATCATTTATACCCATCAAATAATTTCTTTAACTTAAATATTCCGTATCTTGGAGCGAATAAAAAGGCAAATAAAAATATAAAAGTTTGTGCTAAGACAATTGATCCACCTGTTTCAAGATCAAACCAAAAACTAACATAGATTCCTATTAGGCTTGAGATAATTGCACTTAATACTGAAATTACTGTCATATTATCGAACTTATCCGTCAGTAAATATGCTGTAGCCCCTGGTGTAATCAACATTGCAACTACTAAAATAATTCCAACAGACTGTAAGCCCACAACAGCCGCCAAAGATAAACATGTGAGCAGTAAATAATGAAGAAAAAACACGTTAATCCCAACTGTTTTTGCATGCCTAGGATCAAAACAATAAAGCATTAAATCTTTTCTAAAAATTGATAAAAGGATTACTACCAATAAAGAAATGAATATGGTTTGTTTTACATCTGAAAGTGATATTCCTAATGGACTACCAAAAAGAATAGAATGCAGATCAATATTACTTTTAATCTTAGAAACCAATACGATTCCAAGTGCGAAAAATCCAGTAAATACCAACCCAATAACAGTATCTTCCTTAACTCTAGATTTCTGCTTAATAAACCCTATCAATGCAACAGAACCAACCCCGAAAATAAATGCCCCTAATGAGAAAGGAAGACCTAATGCATAAGCAACCACAACACCAGGCATTACCGAATGTGACACTGCATCTCCCATTAAAGCCCATCCTTTAAGAGTTAAATAACTTGATAAAAAACCACAAACAGCGGCAACTAATGAACTCATAAGAAGTGCTTTTCTCATGAAATCATGAGTTAAAGGATCTTTGATAAATGAATCTAAAGTTAAAAAAGAACAAAGCTCCATACAATTTAAAATTTAGGATTCAGGTCCAAACAAGGAATCAGGTGAGATCCCTCCAAAAGTTGTTGTAATATTTTCAGGGGTAAATACTTCAGAGGTTTCGCCATAAGCTACAACAGTTTTATTTATTAAAAGAACCAAATCACAAAATTCACGGACATGAATCATATCGTGAGTTGATAATAATATGGTTTTCCCCTCATTTTTAAATTGAATAAATAATTCCGAGATAAGTTTCTCAGTTCTTATATCAACACCTGAAAAAGGCTCATCAAGAAGTAATATTGATGCTCTTTGCGCAATTGCTCTAGCCAAAAAAGTTCGTTTTCTCTGACCCCCAGATAAGTTTCCAATAGGTGTAGATAAATGATCAGTAAGATCAACTCTCTCAATAGCATCTTTAACCGCCTGAACATCAGACTCTCTGGGACACCTAAAAATATTCATCGAACCATATCTTCCCATCATCACTACATCCCAAACACTTATTGGAAATTGACTATCAATTCCCTCATTTTGAGGAACATAAGCAATTGTCTGATCTTTTTGAGCAGATCTTACTGACTCTCCATTTATTCTAATTTTTCCCTTTGAAATATTTACAAATCCAGTTAAAGCATTAAAAAAAGTTGTTTTACCAGCCCCGTTCATCCCTACTAACCCACAAATCTGACCAGGTTTCAATCTTAAATTGGCATCATACAAAGCCACCTTACCGTTGTAATCTACGCAAATATTCTCTGCCTCAATCCTAAAGTTTTGATAATTGATTGTTTCCATAATTCAAAAAAGTCCTTTTTTTATCAAATCCAAATTATGCTCCAGCATTTTTATATAAGAACTAGCAGGCCCACTGTCATCAGATAATGAATCAACAAAAAGATTTCCTCCAAAATTAGCCCCAGTTTCATTTGCAACAACCATTTGAGATTCGTTACTTACAGTACTTTCGCAAAATACAGATGGGACATTTTTTTCTTTAACTAGTGAGATTGTTCTTGCCATTCTTTTAGGAGTAATTTGACTCTCAGCGTTAACTGGCCACAAATAAACTTCTTCTAATCCATAGTCATTTGTTAAATACGAAAAAGCACCTTCACAACTTACTAGATACCTACTGTCTTTATTTAAGTTATTAATAAAAAGTGAGAATTCTTTATCTATTTTAGAAAGTTTATCTTTATAAATTTTTCCATTTTCTTCAAATAATGTCCTTTTGGATGGCCTCAATTCTGATAAAGAATCCACGAGAATATCTACGTATAGGATCCCTCTTTTTGGAGAAATCCAAGCATGAGGATTGGGTTTTCCTTTATAAAAATCTTCACTGATAAAAATAGGATCTAAATCTTCCGCTACAGTAATTCTTTTAACTTTTAAATTAGAAACAAATTTTTCAGCCCATAATTCAAATCCAAATCCATTATCAATAAAAACAAAAGCACTTGAGGCATTTACCAAATCACTTGGAGTTGGTTGGTAGCCATGAACTTCAACTCCTGGTTTCGTTATTGATCTAACAATAAAATCATCTTTTGCAACATTGCTAATTATATCCGCCAAAACAGTGAAGCTTGCCAGTATTACTTCTTTAGTTTCATTATTGTTTGATATTTTCTTACATGAGCCTGAAGTAAGAGAAAGTAGAAGCAACAAACTTAAAAAAAGAATATTTTTTTTCATATTTAACATTCATCCTTAGATTATGAACTAAAAGAAAGTTTCATAAGTGGTTTACTAAGATCAGAAATAAATCCTTTCCAATTTATTTTTTCTTTTTCAAAAGCTTTTTCAACAATTTTTTCAGAATTTTTCTTGATAAAGTCTAAATCAGGTTCTTCTACACCTTTTGTTATTGCCATAAAATCAGCCAAAGAACTTGATACTACTCTTGTTAAATAAGCAGCACTCACAGCCTGAAATGTTCCAGAGACAAGCCAATTTGGCCCATGTAATTTTGTTATGCCAATTAGAGTCTGTCCACTCCATTCAATAACTCCCTGAGCAATTGCAGTCTTTAAAATCTCTTTGGATACTTTATCTAAAATTTCAGGGGACCAATTACATCCCCATATAGACTTAATTTCTTTAATCATTAAAGAATTTAGTACTGTCATTGCCATAACATCAATTGATGGGATAGGAGATAAGAAAACAGTTGTTGCTACAAGAATTTGATTTTTTCTTTGTATACCTTTTAACTGCATTCTTCTAATTCCTTCAATTTCAGATTGCCAGGCAACATGGAGTTCTTTCAAGAGTCTTTTTTTTGTATTTTCAATATTTTTAGATGAACTTATGAAAAACTTCCTTAAGGAAAAAGGTATATTGGTTATTTCATTTTTATTCACATCAAAAGTAATAATTTTATTTAAAAAGTCACTTGAAATTTGAGACTTTAATTCTTCTATCTGATTTTTGGCTTTTATTTGGTTGGAAGTTAAAGCCACCAACCAGATTGGCATATTTTTAGGAAACTTTTCTAGCCACAAAAAATCATTTGCCGACAAAGGCAAGTTTATAAAATACAAGATTGCATCACTCTTCAAAACTTTTTCGGGAATAACTTGAGAAGAATTGTATTTAGGCAGTTTTTCATATAAATCTAAGTCAAACTTATCTGCTTTAAAATTACTTTTCAAAACAGATTGAAAACTTTGATAGTCTTTCTGTCCAATGCAACTTATTTTTTCTTTTTCACATCTATTAAGAATCGATTCAAGTAGTTTTTGTCTTTTTGAATTCTGTTTTTCTAATTCATTTGTTGCTTCAAGTTCTTCAAAAAAATTTAAATCTTCATTGCATAAATTTATCCATCCATCTAAATTATTTGGCTCATTAAATTTAGGCTTATCATTCTTCAAGTAAAAATATCCCCCTAAACACAACGCAAAAAATCCTATTGAACCTCCTGCAAAATGAATTAAGTCACTTACAAACCATTCCCCAAAAGCTAAAAATAATAAGATAAAAAGAAGATTTTTTTTGGGAAACTTTATGAAATCCTTTAAAAGGTTGTCTTTACTAATATCAAACACAATACTTTATTTTTCTAATTTTATTTTAATGCAAGTTGTGAATGAGAACAGTAAAATTTCAAAAGTCGTTAATCAAAAGATAAAAATTTAAGCCTTTTTAAAAGACTTCTTGCATAACAAGATGCTAAGTTAATAGACTATTTAAATAACTTAAGAAACATCAAGATGTCTAATTCAAATTTCAGCAATAATCCTAGACAAGAAAATTACAAAGGTCGTTCTAACAATGAAAGATCTAATTTCAGAGATAGATCGAGCGGCAGAAGAGATGGAGGAGGATTCCGCATAAGATTGAGTGATAACGAAATGAAAGCTGTTAAATCAATACAAGAGGCCTTTCAGTTAAGATCTACCGTTGCAGTTCTGGGTTTCTCTGTTAGAACACTTAGCGAAATGATCAAAGACGAAAAGTTGATTGAATCAATCACAGAATATGCAAAAAATAATAAAAACTCTTCTCCATCTAGACAATCACAAAATCCTTATGAAGAAAAGACAAAAACAGCACCTGACCCTTTTGCAAGACCTGTTAAAAGTACATCAACTGAAGAGATCCTATCAAGCGAAGTAGAAGAGGATGGCAAATAAAAAAAGAATTCTTTCGGGAGTTCAACCAACTGGTGATTTACATATTGGGAATTGGCTAGGGGCCATTAATAATTGGGTTACGCTTCAAGAGCAATATGAAACATTTCTATGTGTAGTTGATTTGCACGCAATAACAGCCTCATATAATCCCAAAGAATTATCCAAGAACACTATCTCTACTGCGGCTTTATACGTCGCTTGTGGAATAGATCCCAATATATGCTCAATTTTTGTCCAAAGTCAAATTTCAGCACATTCAGAACTTTGTTGGATATTAAATTGCATGACCCCAATAAATTGGATGGAAAGAATGATTCAATTCAAAGAAAAATCCATACAACAAGGGAATAATGTATCTATTGGATTATTTGACTATCCAATACTGATGGCTGCAGACATTCTTCTTTATGACGCTGACTTCGTACCAGTGGGTGAGGACCAAAAACAACATCTTGAACTTGCCAGAGATATTGCACAACAGAGAATTAATGCCAGATTTAGTAAGGATAAAAATATTTTAAAAATCCCTCAGCCAATCATCATGAAGAATGGTTCAAAAATAATGAGTTTAATTGATGGTTCAAAAAAGATGAGCAAAAGTGATCCTAATGAGGGCAGTCGCATTAACTTATTAGATCCTCCTGAAATAATCACAAAAAAAATAAAAAGAGCAAAAAGTGACAGTTCTATTGGAATAGAATATAACAACCCTGAGAGACCAGAATCTAAAAATCTTTTGATGATTTATTCAATATTATCTGGTAAAGAAATTGCTCAATGTGAAAAAGAATTCTCAGAGACTGGATGGGGGACATTTAAGAAATTAATTACTGAACAACTTATTGAATCACTAGAACCTATTCAGAAAAAATATAAATTACTAATTAATGATCCCTATCAATTAAATAAAATCCTTGATGAAGGGAAGGAAAAAGCTGAAGATTTAGCAAATCAGACTTTAAAAAGAGTTAAATCAAAATTGGGATTCTTTGAAATGGAGAAATAAATTATGCCAATAATTACTTTGCCTGATGGTTCAAAAAAGGTTTTCGAAAAATCTGTAACTATTCTAGAAATTGCCCAGAGTATAGGCGCTGGATTAGCTAAAGCAACAATTGCTGGGAAAGTAAATGATGTTCTTCTTGATGCAACAATTCCAATAAATAAAGATTCCAAAGTTGTAATCATCACATCAAAAGATAAAGAAGGAATTGAGATAATAAGACATTCCTTTGCTCACCTTATTGGTCATGCAGTTAAGCAGATTTACCCCAATATTAAAATGGCAATTGGGCCTGTAATTGAAGATGGTTTTTACTACGACATTTTTTCTGAATACAGATTTACTCCTGAAGATTTAATAAAAATTGAAGAAAGAATAAACAGCTTAATTAAAAAAGATTATGATGTAAAAATTCTTCAAGTTTCCAAAGAAGAGGCAATAAAAACTTTTAAAGAAAGAGATGAGATTTTTAAATTACGAATAATTGAAGAAATTCCTGAAGAAGGTCTCATCAATTTATACAAGCACGAAGAATATATCGACATGTGTAGAGGGCCTCACGTTCCCAACACAAGGCATTTAAGACACTTCAAGTTACTTAAATTATCAGGTTCATACTGGAGGGGTAATAGTGAAAATGAATCATTACAGAGAATATATGGTACTGCATGGGCTAAAGAAAAAGAGCTCAAAGATTATTTAACAAGAATTGTAGAGGCGGAAAAAAGAGATCATAGAAAACTTGGGAAAAAACATTCACTTTTTCATATACAAGAAGAATCTCCAGGAATGATTTTTTGGCATCCAAATGGATGGACAATCTACCAGGTACTAGAAAAATACATAAGAGAAATTCTTAAAAAAAATGATTATTTAGAAATTAAAACCCCACAAGCTGTTGATAAATCTCTTTGGGAAAAATCCGGACACTGGGAAAAATTTAGAGACGATATGTTCACTACTGCATCAGAAAATCGAACTTATGCAATTAAACCAATGAATTGTCCATGCCATATTCAAGTATTTAATCAAGGTTTAAAAAGTTATAAGGATTTACCTATTCGTCTTGCTGAATTTGGTTCTTGTCACAGAAATGAGCCTTCTGGTGCACTTCACGGATTAATGAGAGTAAGAAACTTTACTCAAGATGATGCACACATATTCTGTACAGAAGAGCAAATTCAAGAAGAGGTATCTACTTTTATAGATCTTGTTTTCGAAGTTTATAAAACTTTTGGTTTTAATGAAATCATTATCAAATTATCAACACGTCCTGAAAAAAGGGTAGGTAGTGAAGAGATTTGGGATAAATCAGAGGAGGCTCTTACCAAAGCTCTTGATAATAAAAATCTAAAATGGGAACTCCAACCAGGAGAAGGTGCTTTTTATGGTCCGAAAATTGAATTCTCGTTAAAAGATTGTCTTAACAGAGTATGGCAATGCGGAACTATTCAGGTTGATTTCTCAATGCCTATTAGATTAGAAGCAACTTATGTAGATATTGATAATGAGAAAAGGAATCCAGTTATGCTTCATAGAGCAATTTTAGGATCCTTTGAAAGATTTATCGGAATCTTAATTGAACAATATGAGGCAAAATTCCCAATTTGGCTCGCGCCTTATCAAATAATTTTATTAAGCATTACTGATAGAAATATTGAAAAGTGTTTAAAGTTTAATGAATTAATAAACAATAATGGTTATAGATCAAAAGTTGATATTAGAAATGAAAAAATAGGATATAAAATAAGAGAGGCAACTCTCGGGAGAGTTCCCTTAATTGGAGTTATTGGAGATAAAGAAGAAGAAATTGATTCTGTCGCCTTAAGAGCTTTGGATGGAACAAATTTAGGGATTTTCAATTTACCTATTCTTTACAAATTAATGGATGAATTAATAGAAAAAAAAGGTAGAACAGAATAATTTCAAAAATATGAATTTTCTCGCTTGCGATTTAGGAGGTACCAAGGTTTTATTGGGAATATATAAAAAAGATATAAATGATGATTCGCCTAAGTTAATATTCAAAAAGAAATATTTATCTTGTGAATGGGATTCTTTTGAACTAATCCTAGAAGATTTTTTAGAAAATCAATGCAAAAATATTGCTCATCCCTATTCTGCATGTTTCGCAGTAGCCGGTCCTTTATCTAACAACAACGCAAAAATAATAAATCTATCATGGGATATATCTGGAAATGTATTACAAGACAAATTTAGTTTTAAAAACTGCGAACTAATAAATGATTTCGCAGTGCAAATTTACGGAATACCCTTTTTAAAGAAAAATCAATATTCTACTATTCAAAATGGAAACCATTCTGAAGGTGCTAATAATGAATTGCATGCCATTGTTGGAGCAGGGACTGGTTTGGGCATTGCAAGAGGCATAATTTCAGGAAAAAAGGTAAAAGTTTTAGCTAGTGAAGGTGGTCATGTTGAATATTCGCCAAAGACAGAATTAGAATGGGAATTAAAGATTTGGCTTAAGAATTACCTTAAAGTTGAGAGGATATCTTGTGAAAGGATTGTAAGCGGGACAGGCTTATCAAGAATTGCCGAATGGAGACTAGGCAAACCTGATGCCCAAAACCATCCTCTACAAAAATATATAAAAGAAATTAAAATTTCTGATGTTGCAAGAAAAGAACTACCTGAAAAAATTTGTAATCTATCAAAGGAAGGGGATCAACTAATGATTGAAGTTGAGAGAATTTGGTTAGGCGCTTATGCCTCTTTATTAGGAGATGTTGCCCTTCAAGAATTGTGCTTTGGCGGGTTATGGATATCTGGAGGGACCGCATCAAAACATTTCAAAAACTTTAATTCAGATTTATTTATGAAACAATTTTTCGACAAAGGGAGATTAACAGATATTCTTAAAACAATACCAATGAAAGTGATTCTAGATGAGGAGTTTGGACTTTTCAGTGCAGCCTGCAGAGCAAAAATGCTTTTAAAAACTTAGTAACAAAAAATGTCTATTCCTGAAGTAGGTAAAAAAATAAGGGTAACAGTACCTTCCACGACTGCAAATTTAGGGCCTGGATTTGACTGTCTTGGTGCAGCCTTAGATTTATATAATGAATTTATTTTCACAAGAATTGAAGGTGGTGGAGATAGATTTGATTTAATAATGGAGAGTACAGATGGTAATCACTTAAGAGGAGGACCTGAAAACCTAGTTTTTAGAGCAGCGCAGAAAGTTTGGGAGAGCGCAAGAATGGATCCTTTTGCTCTTGAAGCAAGAGTCAAGTTGGCCGTACCACCTGCACGCGGACTTGGAAGTAGTGCTACAGCAATAGTTGCTGGGCTAATCGGAGCAAATGCAATAATGCACTCCCCATTGCCTAAAGAAAAACTCTTAGAGCTTGCCATTGATATTGAAGGTCATCCTGATAATGTAGTGCCCTCTCTATTAGGGGGACTTTGTTTGACTGCAAAGTCTTCTTCTCAAAGATGGAGAATTATAAAATGTGATTGGCACGATTCGATTAAAGCTGTTGTAGCAATACCTGCAATTCGTTTAAGCACCAGTGAAGCAAGGAAGGTAATGCCTAAAAATGTACCAATATCTGATGCAGTAACAAATATGGGGGCGCTTACTTTATTGCTAAATGGCTTAAAAGGCGGAAATGATGAATTAATAAAGGAGGGGATGTTTGATAAGCTGCATGAACCATACCGGTGGAAACTTATTAAAGGCGGACTGGAAGTCAAAGATGCCGCGCTAAAAGCAGGAGCTTTAGGATGCGCTATTAGTGGGGCTGGGCCAAGTATCTTAGCTTTGTGTAAAAAGGAAAATGGTAAAAACGTTAGTCAAGCTATGGTAAAAGCATGGGAAAAGTCAGGTGTAGCAAGTAGAGCTCCATTTTTAAACGTTCAAACAACAGGCAGTCAATTCAGTACTATCTCTGGTAAGTAGTTTTACTTAGGCATTTTTAATGTTATAGTCTCAAGCTAGTGCAACTTCAACTAGAATAAAAAAATTATTCATTACAAATGAATTTAGAATTTTTCCCTTGGCTATCATTTATCGTTTTACTACCTTTAATTGGGGCATTGATAATGCCTTTTTTGAGTTCTAAGGAAGGGGAAGATAATACACTCCCAAGAAATATTTCATTAAGTTTTTTATTTATAGATTTTTTACTAATAATAGGTGTACTTTTCCAAAAATTTAATACTTCAGATAGCTCGTTGCAACTCGTCGAAAGAGCTGCTTGGCTACCCTCGATAGGTTTAGAGTGGTCACTTGGGGTAGATGGTTTATCAGCTCCTTTAGTAGCTTTGAGTGGATTGATTACATTTTTATCAGCTGCCGCAAGTTGGAAAATAAAGAAAAAATCAAATTTATATTTTGCTCTTTTATTAATTCAAGCATCAGCTCAAGCACTGGTTTTTCTCTCTCAAGATTTCCTTTTATTTTTCTTGGCTTGGGAACTTGAATTGGTGCCCGTTTATCTTCTTATCGCAATTTGGGGCGGGAAAAAGAAATTATATGCAGCCACTAAATTTATTCTTTACACAGCATTAGCTTCATTATTAATACTCATAAGTGGGTTAGCACTTGCCTTGAGTGGCGATACCTTTACTTTAAATATTACTGACTTAACCAACAAACACGTTACAGGAAGCTTAGCATTATTATCTTATCTGGGATTTTTAATTGGTTTTGGAGTAAAACTTCCTATCTTTCCACTTCATACTTGGTTACCCGATGCCCATGGGGAGGCTAATGCGCCAGTATCAATGTTACTTGCTGGAATACTTTTAAAAATGGGAGGCTACGCTCTCTTGAGATTCAACGTGCAAATATTACCTGAAGTACATCTACAAATTGCACCTGCATTAATTATTCTTGGAATCATTAATATAATTTACGGAGCACTAAATGCATTTGCACAAGATAATGTCAAAAGGAGAATTGCATGTAGCTCAGTGAGTCATATGGGTTTTGTTCTTTTAGGGATTGGAGCAGTGGATGCATTAGGGATAAGCGGAGCAATGCTTCAAATGATCAGTCATGGGCTTATTGCTGCAGCTATGTTTTTTGTTACAGGCTCATTCTATGAAAGAACAAATACTCTTTCGATACCAAATATGGGCGGTTTAGCCAAGGTCTTGCCAATAACTTTTGCTTTTTTCTTGGCAAGCTCTCTAGCCTCTTTAGCACTACCTGGGATGAGCGGTTTTATTAGTGAAATTACTGTATTTTTAGGTATCACTAGTCAAGAAGGTTTCAGCTCTCTCTTTAGATCAATTACAATTCTTATTGCAGCTATAGGTTTAGTTCTAACACCAATTTATTTACTATCAATGTGTAGAAGAGTATTCTTTGGTCCTAGAATTCCTGCTCTAGCCACTGTTAAAGAGATGAATGGTAGAGAATTGACAATTGGTTTCAGTTTATTGTTGCCTACTTTGGTGATAGGTTTTTGGCCGAAAATCGCTATAAATTTATATGAATCTTCAACCAATGCTCTCAGTCAGCAACTCACTTTAGCTAAATTAGTAGGATTAATTCCAACATTAGTTAATTAAATTATTTCAATAAATGGATACCTCAATTTTTAAATATGGAGAATTACCAGAATTTAAAAAATTTACACCTGAAATAATAAATAAACAATTTCCAGAAGTACTAGAAAGTATCTCAGAAGACTTCAAAAAAATAGAGAAAAATCTATCTAATTATTTGATTCAAAATGATTTAAATTGGGATAAGGTAATTAATCCTCTTAATGAAGTCAATGAAATTCTGAGATGGAGTTGGGGAGTAATAAGTCATCTAAATTCTGTAAATAATTCTGAAAGTCTTAGAAATATTTATTCAAAATTCCTTCCCGAGATTATTAGTTTGAGTAACAAATTCGGACAAAGTAAAATAATTTACGAATCTTTAGTCAATCTTAAAAAGACAAATAACTTTGACCAAATCAAAAGCAGAATTTTAGATAAAGAAATTCTTGAGATGCAGCATAGAGGAATTTCATTAGAAAAAAATGATCAAGAAGAATTCAACAATATTTCAGAAAATCTTGCAAAACTATCAACAGACTTTAGTAACAATGTTCTTGATGCCACTAACAAATGGTTTTTAATATTAAATAAAAAATCTGAAGTGGATGGTCTTCCTGAACGAGTTCTTGAATTGATGGCAATTTCTGCACAAAATCACTTAAAAAAAGATGAAGAAGTTGATATTAAAAATGGTCCTTGGAAATTAAGTCTAGATATTCCAACTTATACTTCGTTTATGACATATGCTACCGACCGTAACCTTAGAGAAAAACTTTATAAGGCATTTGTTGGTAGGGCGTCTCAAGGAGAAAAAAATAATTCTCAAATCATAGAAAAGATATTATCTCTTAGAACTAAACAGGCTAATCTTCTCGGTTATAAAAGTTGGGCAGAACTGAGTTTGTCAACAAAAATGGCGAAAGAAATTAAAAATGTTGAAAACCTTTTAGAAGAATTGAGAGAACCTGCATTCAAAACCGCAAAAATTGAATTAGAAACTCTCGATAGGTTTTCTAAAGCTAATGGGTTTCCAATATCGCAGAATATTGAGCCATGGGATATTAATTATTGGACTGAACTTCTTAGAAAGGAAAAGCTCAATTTAGATCAAGAGTCTTTGAGACCTTGGTTCCCACTAAATGATGTTTTGAAAGGTTTATTTAAATTAAGCGAAAAACTTTTTGAAATTAAAGTTGTCGAGGCAACAGGTGAAGTGCCGCAGTGGAATGATGACGTTTTATTTTTTAACATCTTTAATAAAGAAAAAAATAAAATAGCATCTTTTTATCTCGATCCATATTCTCGGCCTGAATCAAAAAGAGGAGGGGCTTGGATGGATGAATGTTTGAATAAAAATAATGTTGGCAAAAATACTCTTCCTGTAGCTTATCTTGTTTGTAATCAGACTCCACCGTCAAAAGATAAACCTAGTTTGATGAGTTTTGAAGAAGTTCAGACACTATTTCATGAATTTGGTCATGGTCTTCAACACATGCTTACTACTGTAAATCTTCCTCAAGCAGCTGGCATCAACAATGTTGAATGGGATGCAGTCGAACTTCCAAGCCAATTCATGGAAAACTGGTGTTTCCATAAAAATACACTTTTAAATATTGCTAAGCATTATAAAACAGGTGAAAAATTATCCGATGAAAATTTTGAAAAGCTTTTAAAGAATAGAACTTTTAATTGTGGAATGGCTACTCTTAGACAACTACATTTTGCAATTACAGACCTCAGATTACACAGTAACATTGATGAAAATGAAGGTAAAACTGCTGATGAAATAAGAAGAGAAATTGCAAAAAAAACTACTGTTATTTCACCAATTCAAGAAGATCAATTTCTTTGTTGTTTTAGTCATATATTCGCTGGAGGATATTCTGCAGGATATTACTCCTACAAATGGGCTGAGGTTCTAAGTGCTGATGCTTTTTCAATGTTCGAAGAAGCTGATCTAGAAAACCCTGAAGATTTAAAGTTAATCGGAAAGAAATTCAAAGATACAATACTTAGCTTGGGTGGGAGCTTACCTCCATTAGATATATTCAAACTATTTAGGGGAAGAGAGCCACAAACTGATTCCTTAATAAGGCACCTAGGTTTATCTGGAACTACATAATAATTTCATCGATTATTTTATCTATCACAGATTTATTTCTTACGAGATTTCTATGTTTATATACTTTTACTGATATTTTCTTTCCAAAATTTAAATTACTCCACCAACTAGGGAAAACCATTAAATCCCAATATGTAAAAAAATTTATACAATCGATATCATCAAGTAAAAAATCATTATTTGCTAGTTCTCTCAAAAACTTACTATTTATTTTCATTTCTGATATTCCTCTAAAAGGGTATTTAGGTACTAATTGAGCCATCAATGTTCCTTTGTGAGGAGAGCCTATAGATATTAATCTTCTTGTTCGCTTATATCCATTAAATTTTTGAAGCCAATACCTACCAATAATTCCACCCATAGAAAATCCCAAAATATCTATTTCTTTTTCTAAACCGTATTTCTTTAGAATTAATTTGTTTAATATATTTGTTAGATCAATAATTGAAGTAATTCCATATGAATGATCAAGAGTAGGTGCAAAATATTCGATTCCTCTTTCATCAAGTTTTGAGGAGATAGAAGAAAAAATACTTGATGTATTCCAGAGACCATGAATCAATATAATCGGATTTCTTTTTCCCAAAACTTTTACTAATTTTCAAGAATTCTAACTATCGAGACCTTTCCATCAAAACCAACGATTGGAGGATTACATTTTGTCAAAATGATTTTAATTTTAGAAAGCTTAAATTCAGTATTAATAATTTCTAAAATTGCGTTTGAATATTTTTCGATTGTAAAACAATATATTATCTTTGATTGCCCTTTTAGAATTTCAACTAATTTTGAATAGTCAACTGTTTTTTTAATATCATCATTTGCAGTGCAATTTTCAAAATCAGTCCACAAGAATATATCCAAACTAAATAGTTGTCCCAATTCCCTTTCTACATCAAGAACACCCACCCTTGCCCAAAGTTTAATATCCTCAATTTTTAAAAATGTTTCCATCTTAAAAACTTAAAGATTTTTATGTGTATAGACAGCCTTTCCTGATGAAAAACTATCAACTATATTCCCATTCCCTTTCAAGAAATATTTATATGTAACCAAACCTTCTAGACCTACAGGTCCTCTTGGTGGAAGAGTTTGAGTGGATATCCCTACTTCAGCTCCGAATCCATATCTAAACCCATCTGCAAACCTAGTCGAGCAATTATGAAAAACACCTGCACTATCAACTACATTCATAAATTTATTGGCAGTATTTGAATTTTCAGTAATTATTCCATCTGTATGTTTTGAACTATATTTTTGAATATGTTTAATTGCCTCCTCAAGATCATCAACAATTTTTATCGATAAAATTAAATCCAAATATTCAGTTTTCCAATCTTCTAGACTAGCCTCATACTTTAAACCTAATTTAACTGATCTCTTATCTCCTATTAACTTTACATCGTAAGAATTAAACAAGGGGATGGCCTTTTCTAAAAAAGCTGGTGCGATATCTTTATGTACTAGTAAAGTTTCTATAGCATTACATGCTGCAGGATATTGAATTTTGCTGTCCAAAGCGACTGATAAAGCCATCTCAAGATTTGCCTCAATATCTATAAACAAATGACAAATTCCATCAGCATGGCCTAGCACAGGTATTCTTGTATTCTCCTGAATAAATTTAACCAATTCATTGCTTCCTCTTGGAATTATTAAATTAATATATTTCTCAAGATTTAACATCGCCATGCTATCTTTTCTGCTTGTTAGTAAACATATTGCATTCTTATCTAGGCCCGATTCATCTAAACCTTCTTGCAAAGCTTTCACTATTGAAGTATTTGTTAAATTCGCTTCACTTCCTCCTTTTAGCATCACTCCATTACCTGATCTTATTGCTAAAGAACTAATCTGCATGACGGCGTCTGGCCTTGATTCAAAAATAACCCCTAAGACTCCGATTGGCACAGTTTTTCTCTCTAAGATCAATCCATTTGAAAGCTCTCTTTTTATTTGAACTTGATTTACAGGATCAGTTAATTCTCCAACTTTTCTTACTCCTTCAATTCCTGAATCTAATTTTGTTTTTGATAACTTTAATCTAGAAAGTAAAGCCTTAGAAATACCCTTTTTTTCTGCACTTGAATAATCTGCACTATTGGCCTCTAATATTTCTTTAGAATTTTTTTCTAGATAATCAGCCATAAAATTTAAGGCTTTGATTCGATTTTGATTTTCAGTCTGACTTATTTTTATTGATGCCAAACGAACTTTATCAGCTTTTTCTAGAAGATCATTACCTGGCTTAGGAACTTCAAAGATATTAGCCATAATATTTTTTAGCTAATTTAATAATAATTCAAATTAACGATTCTTTAAAGTAAATTTCTTTTTGAGTTAATATCTAAAAAACAATTGAACTTGACTTTTCCAATCCCCATTGGAATCATAAGAACCTAATAATTCTAAGTTTGGATTTGCCTGAAAAGTCAAAATTCCTAAAGGTGAAATATCATCTCTACCTGGAACGGTTTGAAAGGCAAAATTTATCGCATCAGTAATATCAAGCCCTATTTCCGCCACCCAAGCTTGAGAAGAAAATTCTTCATTAGAAGATGATTGACCATCATTCTCTATATCTAAATTTTCATTGGAAAAAATATTATTTAATGAATCATTATTTTCTATTAAAGCTGGATATAGAGATAACTGAAATCTTTCACTAAATGCATCAGCATTATTAAGTTGAGAAATAAATGCTCTATTTATTAAATTTGCAGAGTTACCTCCAATCAAACCAATTATTTGTGATCTGTTATAACTTGGCGTGCTCCTTAATTGGATTCTTCTATTTTCATCAGCAAAAGATAATTGATCTAAAAATCCTTCATAAGATGCTTCAATCTTTATAAGCCTTGAATTGCCAATCCCAAATGATCCAAAACCACTAGAAGTCTCATTTACATCAAGATCACCTGAGATGTTTGAATCCTGATTATTTTCACTTATAGGTATTATAGAATCTGGAACTTTACTAACCAGAGAAAAATTAATAAATGGAACAACACCACTTCTTGAAGCAAATAAAATATAATTATCTTTATTTTTATCAAGTTTAAATGGAGTGGTGTATAGATTAGCTCTCCCTTTTTTAAGGTAAATTAGTCCTCTAGCATTTAAATCTTTGCCAACCTTTCCGTTTATATTAAGGTCTAATTTGGTATCTAAATAAGCTTGAACTAATTCTGAGTATTGAAGTTTAAAATTTGGACCAAGTCTTAATTTAAGATTGTCAAAACTTAAATTATCCAAATAATTAGGTAAAGTTTCTCCCAAAAGAACTGAATTCAAGATTGTTTCATTTGAAATTATTTCAATTTTTTCATTATTATTCCAATTGAGTTCTGGCCAATCTTTTTTATCCTCTTTTCTTATAAGATTTTTTTCTTTTTTATTATTTTGATTGGTGCCATTAAAATTAATAAATCCATTATTAAAAGATAGAGAACCTCCCAAAACAGGACTTTCAAATGATCCACTTAAATCGACATCTGAATCTATTAAAAAATTAAAATTATCTTTCTTTAAAGAAAATCTATCAGTTATCAAATTAATTTCTGCCTTATCAGAATTATTCTGACTATAAAAAGGCAAAGAACCTTTTATAAAGATTCTTCCAGAATCTTCAGCTATCGCTTCTAGATTATTGATCTCTAAAGAGTCAAAATCAAAAATAATTGTACTATTGATATCTTTTAATAAATTGTTTAAAAAATCAATTTCAGAATCTTTAACTACGATAAAACCATTTAAAAGAGGTTTATTTAAGGTTCCTTTTAGAATCACTCTTAGATTCACATCACCTTCTTTAAAGGTAAAGTATTCATCAGCAAAAATATCTATTAATTCAATAAATTTTCCATTCCCAATCAATCTTAGATCTAAGTTATCAGATTTATTTATAGGTATTGAGCCTTCAATTTTAATTGGTATTTCAGAATCATTTATTAGAAGGGAGAAATCAATATCAAAAATAGAATTATCAAATTTAACTAGTCCTTTATCAAACATTATTGTGTTATTTTTAATTGATGAATCATTGGAAAAAATATCGCTAGAAAAAGATTTTCTATCAAGATCATAAAATAAATTCATATCTAACCCTCCAAGAAAATCTCTTGGTTTATTTAAAAAGATATTTGCTGCACTTATTGGAAATTTTTTAATTCTTAAAGAACCTTTCCCTGTTAATAATCCTCCTTCCAAATCAATAGAAAACTCCTCTTTATTATTCTTATTGACTTCTTTAGATACATCAAGATAGCCATTTAATTTTGCATCCAATTTATAATTGGCTGGGCTATCGCCCTGAATAGTAATTTTCCCATTGTATCGGCTTCTAAATTTATTTAAATATTTTTGCAAATTAAATTTGTCCTCTAGTAAATTACTATTTTCAATAAAGTTATTTATAAAATCGATCCTCTCTTTAAATGATTTATTTTCTTTATTTATTTCCAAATCATCCAAAATATTCGATTTACTTAAAGGAATCACTTTTTTATTATCAAAGTTAAAAATATCAACAGCGGTAAGGATAGTCCAACTAGTATTTATATCCTTAAATTCTGAATTAATTAAATTATTTTTACTTGAATCATATTCAACTTCAATTATTCCTCCATCAATTGGATACAATGAAGAGTTTATATAAAAAGAATTATCTTTTACGCGAAAATCAAATAATGAATTGGCTAGATTAATATTCCCATATTTGCCTAAACTCCAAGCAATTCGCCCATCAAGGTATGACTGGTCTGACGAAATTGATCCCTCACCATTAATAATTCCATCAATTCTGTCAAATTGATTTTTGTCTATAGATAATTCAAGCTCATCAAGAGGAAAATTATTAGCTCGCCAATTATAACGATTATCCTCTTTAACTATGCGTATAGTACCTTTATTTGAATTAAAAACTCTTATAAAATTTGCATTATTTATTTTAAGATCAGAATTAAAGTTGATTGAAAGAAATGAAGGGATTGGAGAATATCTATTTTTAATATTAAGCAGAAATTCATTATTTTCATTTTTGATGTCTCCCTCCCATATTTCTCTAATGCGGATACCTTTAAAGTGAGGGTAATCAAGATTAAAGTTTATCGAAATTTCAGGATCAGCAATTCTTCCTTTTAATTCTCCTTTAGCAGTAATGAAACCCCTAATACCATTTTTTCGGAAAATATTTAAATTAGATAGTTGAGTTCTATTTATTTTAAAACTAGTATCTATATCACCGAAATTAATTCCTCTTCTATCAAACCAAAAGGGCATATTACCCGACAATTGGATATCTGGATTAAGGCTATTAATGTATCCAATACTTCCTTTTAGATTAATATTATTCGAACTTCTATTAAATGGCATATTTAGATTAAAATTCGAAGTCAAGGTCCCATAATTTAATTTTTCTGAATTACCAATTAAATTATTATCTTTACAAAAAAACCTAGTTGAATCTGAATTTATATTCTCGGAGAAAGCTTCCGATTTAATTTTTAAATTAGTAAAAGAAAATCTTCCTTTGCAAAACGTTTCATTTGGTAATTTATTAAATTTAAAGTTAGATTTAAAATTTCCTTTTTTTAAACTAATTTTTCTATTCCCAATAATATATTCAGAATTCTCAAGATCTAAACCCCTAGAAAATAACTCAAGAGAAAAAAAGTCTTTATTTAATTTTGTATTAAATTTAAATTTCAAAAAACCTTTTTCATCAAAATTTGATTTTACATTTGCAATAATTTCTCTATTTCTCGACTTATAAATAACGTTACCTTTTACTTTTGTTTTTAATCCTGATTTTTTAAGATTTAGAATTGAATATTTGTTTAAGTTAAAGTTCAATTCATACTTTGATTGTGATTTTCTTGTTATTCGATCATTTTTATAAGATTCATCCCTTTTAAAAAAATCTCTATCTATATTTATAGCGGCTTCCTTAGGACTTATTTTTACAATCCATTTTTGCTTTAAAAAAGATCTAAAAGGCATAATGCCCACATATACATTTTTGGCTTTAATTTCAGATTTTATATTTTTTTTATCATTAATTTTTGAATTACCCAAAGAAATCCCTAGAAATCTAATCCCTACATAATCACCTAAATCAACATTTTTATCTAAAAGATTCTCAATACTTTTTTCTATTTCTAATTTCCGAGAACTATAAGTTTCTTTTAAAAAATTATTTAATAAAAAAGAGCCTAAAAAACCTAAGGGTAAAAGCATCCCTACCAAAAGTATCTTAGTATTTAGATTTAGAGATCTAATTTTTTTCAAGTTAGAGCCCAAAAATAGAGTAGGCTTACAAAATATAAGAAATTAATCAGGTCAAAGCCACTAAATGTCTTTTTTTGAACTATTAGAGAACACGCCCAAAATTTTTGGATTCTTTGGAATATTTCTTTTCATTTGCACAATAGTAGCTTTTATACTTAATTTTGGTTTTAAATTTCGAATAATTGGAGCAACTATTTTTTCATTATTGCTTTCTTTAAGTAGTTGGGCATTTATACAAAGTTACTCCGAAAAGGTTGTAATAGAAGGTGCGAAATATGTTCCAATTGTTTATGACAATGGGTTCGACTTGATTATTGCTAAAGCAGATGATGACTTTCCAGAAGAATCTATCGAACCAACTTTAGAACAATTGTCTGAAAACTTAAGGAAAGGCAGCAGATCTGGTGCGAATGTAAAAATAAAGATAAGAAAACTTGAAAAAATTTCTGATGGTGTGAGTAAACCAGTTGTTATAGGTGAAGTTCAGAAAAATGTCAAAATGAATTAGTCTATTAAAAAATGGAAAGTAAAACCTTTTTAGATTTTTTGCCAACTAATTTTAGACATGAAAAATCTTTTTTTATTCAAAACAATCTAACTGATTTTGAAAAATTAAGTAATCTTACGGACTTGGATATAAATGAGATTCAAAGAAAATCTTCACTATGTACATTGAATAATCTAAAGAAAATCAGAGCCATAGCTATTTTTAAAAAAGAAATTGGAATTTCTCCACCGCAAGCATATCTGCTTTTACATTGCGGTATCTCTTCCCTTAAATCATTATCACTATCAACCCCTTACGAATTAGAACGCAAAATTGGTAGATTAGAAAGAACTCTTAGAGTAAAAACTGAGACAGATACAACTTTTACTCTCTTAAAAGTGTGGATTAAAAAAGCCACTCAAATCGAAAAATCCATTGGAAATCTTGGATAATAAAAATTTTTAATGTAGAATTTAGAAAAAGATAGTTATAATGAAACATTTGTTATTTGTTTTATTTTTGTTTTACAACTCTTTATACCCTGTTTTAAGTCAATCTAACTTATTGGAAACTGTAAAAAAGAATCCTAACGAAGCTAAGAATTTATGTAATAAGTTTAGAGAGTTTAATTCAAAAGGCATTTCAGCTAGTTCAGATAAAGCTATAGATTATGTATCAAACAAAAAAAAGTTAACTCCCGTTAACGCAGAGATCTTTTCTATTTACGTCATTGGGCTCCACTGCCCAGACATTATCTAAAGCCTCAATGTCTGGTTCAAGGTGGTTTGACAAGTCTCTTGTACTTAGAGATGGAGTAAAACTTATATCTAGAATTTGGTTACCTAATAGTAATGGGCCATGGCCTGCATTACTGATGAGACAACCATATGGCAGGGAAATAGCTTCAACTATTACCTATTCTCACCCAGAATGGTGGGCTTCCAAAGGGTATATGGTAATAATTCAAGATGTTAGAGGTATGGGCTCTTCTGAAGGAGTTTTTAATGGTTTTTCTCAAGAAGCGAGAGACACTTCAGAAACTCATGAATGGGTAAGGTCTCTAAAAGAATGTAATGGAAAACTTGGCTTATATGGTTTTTCATATCAAGGATTTACTCAACTAACTGGTGAATTAAATTCAAAGCCGCCCGATTGTTTATCTCCAGCAATGACTGGGTTGAATATTAAGGATCATTGGTGCTCAGATGGAGGAGCCTATTGGTGGCATAACAATATTGCATGGGGACTTCAAATCGCAGCATTAAAAATGAAAAGAGAAAATAAATTGCTTGAGTGGGAAAAGATAAGGTTAGCCTTAGAAAATAAAAGTTATTTAAGGGAAGGAATTGATACTTTAAAAAAATATGATCCTAATAGTTTTGTTTTGGAATGGCTTAAAAATTTAAATAATGCTTACCCATTTGAAGAGTTTAAACCTATTTCAACATGGATTAAACAACCTATGTTAATTATTGGAGGACTTTGGGATCCACATTTAAAAGGTGCCTTTGATCTTTATAAAAAATCTAAAGAAGCTGGTGGAAGCCCTGAAATTATTATTGGAAATGCGACACATCTAAATTGGTGGGAGGGATCACAAGAATCTTTATTAAAATTTTTTGATAAACATTTAAAGTCAAATGAGAATTTGAATTCTAAGAATTTTAAAGAAGAAAAAAAAATATGGAATATTTCATTAAATAAATGGGAAGAATTAGACAATAAATTTCACCCTGAATTTATTTTTGGGCTCAAAAGCGATGGCACAGCAAATGTAAAGGTTGAAGATGGAAGTCTGACCATAAATTCAAAAGGATCAGGATGGTTCACAATTGTTAATGACCCATGGAGACCTACTCCATCTGACGGTGGTCATTTAGGTCCAAATCCAGGAAAGTTTAATAGAAGTATTATTGATAAACGCCTAGATGTGGGTGTTTTTCAAACCAATTCTTTTGAAGAAGATCAATATTTAAGGGGAGTTCCAACATTAGAAATCCAAGTAAAAAGTGATCAACCCAATTTCGATATCTGCCTTGCTTTATCTCTAGTTAAAGAAGGTAATGAAAAGGTGAATCAATTTTCAACCGGATTCTTAAGGGTTAAAAACTCTATAATAAGTGAAGAATGTATTTATCAAATAACAATGCAGCCAACAAATATTTGTTTGATTAAAGATAGCAAGCTTCGCTTATCTATATCTGCAGCAGCTTATCCCGCTATTGGAGTTAATCCTGGATTTGGGGAGGCAAATGTTGGTGCACCTTCAGCAAATCATAGAATTATTACTCTTAGTTTTAGTCTTAATAAAACATTTATGAAAATGACCCCTTTTTTTAATAAATAATTATAATTTTGGTTAATCATTTGATATTATTAATCCTTAATATCTACCAGTCATGATCGAGACAATTCAAGCAGACTGGATTAAATCAGAAGCTATCAACCTAGAAAATTGTTGCAATGATAATCCATTAAAAATATTAGGTCCTCATTTTTATGAAGAACAATGGGTAATAAGGATATGGATGCCCGAAGCCGATGAAGTTAAAATAAATTTTAAAAATATTACCTACAAGGCGGAAAGCATAAACCATAAATGGCTTTTTGAAGCAATCCTGCCTGAAAATCCAGGTTCTAATTACGAAATAAATATTTCACGAGGAGGGATCACACATGCACAACATGACCCTTGGTCATATAGAGAAGAGTGGATGGGAGAAGTTGATAGGCATCTTTTTGCAGAAGGTAATCATCATCATATTTGGGAGAAAATGGGAGCTCATCTCATTGACAAAAAGAATCAAAAAGGAGTCATGTTCTGCATTTGGGCTCCAAACGCAAAATCAATCTCGATAATTGGCGATATAAATTCTTGGGATGGAAGACATCATCCAATGCAAAAGAGATTAGGGGGAATTTGGGAACTATTCATGCCAACAATGCAAGAGGGAGACGTTTATAAATATGAAATAAGAACACAACAAGGTCATATTTATGAGAAAGCTGATCCATATGGTTTCCTTCATGAAATAAGACCTCAAAATGGTTCAATAGTTTCAAAATTGAAAAACTTTAATTGGAATGATACTTCTTGGATTTCAAATAGAGATTCTTCTAGTCAAATTAACAAGCCAATTTCAGTTTATGAAATGCATTTAGGAAGTTGGCTTCATGAATCAACAGATAATAAATATCTTGAAGACAATGGTGAGCCAAGAGATCCAGTGCCTGCAGCTGATTTAAAACCTGGGACAAGATTATTAACTTATCCAGAATTAACCGAAAAACTCATCCCTTATGTAAAAGACAGAGGATTTACCCATATTGAACTAATGCCAATATCTGAACATCCTTTCGATGGTTCATGGGGATATCAGGTTACAGGCTGGTATGCACCAACAAGTAGATTTGGCACCCCAAATGAATTTAGAGAATTTGTAAATAAATGTCATGAAGAGGGCATAGGCGTAATTCTTGATTGGGTACCTGGTCATTTCCCAAAAGATAAGCATGGTTTAGCATTTTTTGATGGTTGTCATCTTTATGAACATGGAGATTCACGAATAGGTGAACACAAAGAATGGGGAACCCTAATATTTAATTACAGCAGAAACGAAGTAAGAAATTTCTTAGTAGCCAACCTCGTTTACTGGTTTGAAGAGTTTCATATTGATGGTATAAGAGTAGATGCTGTAGCTTCAATGCTCTACAGAGATTATCTGCGACCAGATGGCGAATGGATACCCAATGAAAATGGTGGGAATGAAAATATAGAAGCCGTTAAATTTCTTCAACAGGCTAATCATGTACTCTTCCAACATTTCCCAGGTGCACTTTCTATCGCTGAGGAATCAACAACTTGGCCAATGGTAACCAAACCAACTGACATGGGAGGGTTAGGATTTAATTTAAAATGGAATATGGGATGGATGCACGATATGCTCGATTATTTTGAGATAGATCCTTGGTTTAGGCAATTTCATCAAAATAGTGTAACTTTCTCGATAACATATAACTATACAGAGAACTTTATGCTTGCTCTTAGTCATGATGAGGTTGTCCATGGGAAAAGTCATCTTTTGCATAAAATGCCTGGCGATGACTGGAAGAAATATGCAAATACTCGAGCTTTACTAACTTATATGTGGACCCACCCTGGTAAAAAAACGATATTTATGGGAATGGAATTTGGACAAAGACAAGAATGGAATGTTTGGGATGATCTGCAATGGGAGTTACTAGAATTTGAGCCTCATAAAGGTATCAGAAACTTGATTGATGACCTAAACGCACTTTATAAAGATGAAGCTGCGTTATGGAAAAATGACTTTGATCCTTATGGATTTCAGTGGATTGATTGTAATGACAAATCTAATTCGGTTATAAGTTTCATGAGAAGAGAAAACGAAACTAATGAGTGGCTTGTTGTTGTTGCTAACTTTACACCTAATACTCATGGGTCATACAAAGTAGGTGTTCCTGTGGAAGGCTTCTATAAAGAAATATTTAATTCAGATGGCTCTAGATACGGTGGCAGTAACAAAGGAAATATGGGAGGTAAAGAAACTATAAATTGCAATATACATGATTATCAAAATGCTCTAGAACTTGCTTTGCCCCCATTAAGTGTAAGTATCTTCAAACATCAATCAAAAAAATAAGAAGGCTCATTTAACTTAGTTCTTCATATAAATGTTCATATAACGCTTTTACTCTGCTTTACATTGTAAGATTTTTAAGTGAGATTTTAATTTTTTTTTTAAAATATCGAATTGAAAAATGGGTCAAGATTTACCGCTACTACTTTCCGCCGCATTAGGTAAAAAAGTAAATAGGCCTCCAGTATGGATGATGAGGCAAGCAGGAAGATATATGAAAATCTATAGAGACTTAAGGGAGCGTTACCCAAGCTTTAGAGAGAGGTCTGAGAATCCGGAACTTTCATATGAGATTTCAATGCAACCTTTTCATGCTTTCAAACCGGATGGTGTGATCCTTTTTTCAGATATTCTCACACCTCTTCCAGGGATGGGCATAAATTTTGAAATAATAGAAAGTAAAGGTCCAATTATTGAGGACCCAATAAGAACTCTTAACCAGGTAGAAAATTTAAAAGAATTAAATCCAAGTGAGAGTTTAAGTTTTGTTGGGCAAGTTCTTTCTTCACTAAAAAAAGATGTGAATAATGAGGCAACAGTTTTAGGTTTTGTTGGCGCGCCTTGGACTCTTGCTGCATATGTAGTTGAAGGTAAAAGCAGTAAAAATTATTCTTTAATAAAATCAATGGCTTTTAATGAACCAGATTTACTTCATAAACTTCTTGATCATTTTGCAAAATCTATTGGTGAATATCTTAAATATCAAATAAAATCTGGAGCGCAAGTAGTACAAATTTTTGATTCATGGGCAGGCCAACTAAGCCCACAAGATTACGATATCTTTGCTGGGCCGTATCAAAAAAAAGTTGTTGAAATTGTAAAAGCAGAATACCCTGAAACTCCGATAATTCTTTATATTTCAGGAAGTGCAGGTGTCATAGAAAGAATGGCAAAAACTGGTGTAGATATAATCTCATTAGACTGGACAGTAGATATTGAAGAGGCTTGCAAAAGGATCCCTAGTGGGATAGGAATTCAAGGGAATGTTGACCCTGGCGTTTTATTCGGCAACAAAGAATCAATAAAAGAAAGGATAGATAATACTTTCAATAGAATTAAAGAAAGGAAATATATTCTTAATTTGGGTCATGGGATTTTACCTGGGACTCCAGAAGAAAATGCTCAAACATTTTTTGAACATGGGAAAAAACTCACTTACTAGTCAACGTCTTGGCATATAAAAACTTATTAATTACAGGTGCGAATGGATGTGTTGGCCAATATTTAGTTGATTGGTTTTTAAAAAACACAAAATTCAGGCTTTATCTCATGGTAAGAGATAAAAGTAAGTTGCCAATTTCTGTTCAAGAAAATAAAAAAGTCAAGTTAATAGTTTGTGATATCAGGGAATCAAATATGTATAAAAAGGAAATTAGTCAAATTAATTACCTAATACATACTGCTACAGCTTGGGGAGATCCAAGAAGAGCCTATGAAGTAAATATTAAAGCTTTTGAAGAATTACTTGAAATGCTTGATATTGAAAAGTTAGAAAAGATTATTTATTTTTCAACAGCTAGTATTCTTGATACCCAAACAGAATTAATGAGGGAATCATTGATTTATGGAACAGAGTACATACAAACAAAATATGAATGTTTCCAGAGACTTAGAGAAAGCTCATTTGCAGGAAAAACATTCGCAGTTTTCCCTACCTTAGTTTTTGGAGGAAATCTTGGAAAAAAAAGTAAATACCCTGTAAGTTATTTAACTAGTGGATTGAGAGAAATTGGAAAGTGGCTTTGGTTAGCAAGATTTTTAAAACTCGATTCTAAATTTCACTTTATACACGCAAATGATATCGCCCAGATTTGCGGGTTTCTAATTAAAAATCATAAAGAAGAGCAATACAAAGGCTTTAGAAAATTTGTTCTAGGTCAGAAATTCATTTCAATTGATGATGCCATCATTACACTTTTAAAAAGGCATAATATGAAGAGATTTTTTGCAATACCACTTTCAAAAAAAATTCTAAAAATATTATTAAGAATTCTTCCCATCCAAACTACTCCTTGGGATAGCTTCAGTATTAAAAAATATGACTTTAATCATGTCCCCATCACTAATCCTGAGACTTTCAAACTTAAAAGTTATGCCAAGTCACTGAATGATATTTTAAGGTTATCAAAGTTACCAAGCTGTAATAACAATTAAAATTCTCGCAGTTGGGTTACCAAAGCCTTGTAATATATATATATAAAAAAATTTTTATTATGTTACGTTCATTCTTTGCAGGTTTATTTGCAATAGTTTTAACTCTAGGTTTAGGTATCTCATCAGTTTCAGCTAAGACTGTTGAAGTAAAACTTGGAACGGATGCTGGAATGCTTGCATTTGAACCAAGTACAATAACTATTAGTGCTGGTGATACAGTTAAATTCGTCAATAATAAATTAGCTCCTCACAACGCTGTTTTTGATGGACACGAAGAATTAAGTCATGCAGACCTAGCTTTTGCTCCAGGAGAATCTTGGGAAGAAACATTTGATACAGCAGGAACTTATGATTACTACTGTGAGCCTCATAGAGGAGCTGGAATGGTAGGTAAAGTTATTGTTGAATAAATCATTTAATTCTTTAGTACTTTTTCACTAAGTATTTATTACAATCATTATTTTAAATTGATTGATGAAAATAGTTCCAAGCGAATTTTCAAATTCTGCTTGGAACTGTTTTATTTTGGCCAAAGAAATTTCTTATAAAAATCATCAACAAAACGTAGACTCTGACAATTTATTATTAGCTCTTATAAAAGAAGACAACCTTACAAAAAAAATCTTAAAAAAAAATAATGTAAATATTAAAAAGATTGAGAACGAAATAATTTCTTCATTAAATTCGATGGCAAGAATGAAAAATAAGCAAGATAATTTATATATTGGTGATACTCTTTACAAAATATTTTTGAAAGCGAATGAGATCAAAAATATTTTAAATGATGTAGTGATATCAACAGAACACTTAGTTTACGGTTTCACTTATGATGATAAATATGGATTTCAAATTTTAAATCAAAAAGGTATTCCAGAATTTCTTGAAACTATAAAGAAAATGAAGTCAGATCCAACAGAAAAAAATGACTTTAATACCTCTAATGAGTCTTTAGATAAATATGGTATTGATCTAACCCAATCAGCAAGAGATGGTATCTTAGACCCAGTTATTGGTAGGGATGAAGAAATTAGAAGGACAATTCAAATATTGAGTAGAAGAACAAAAAACAATCCGGTTCTTATTGGAGAACCTGGGGTTGGTAAAACAGCCATTGTAGAAGGGTTGGCTCAAAGAATTATTAATGGCGATGTACCTTCTGCGCTACAAGATAGGCAATTAATATCATTAGATATGGGTTCACTTTTAGCTGGGGCAAAATATCGTGGAGAATTTGAAGAAAGAATAAAAAATGTCCTAAAGAAAGTGAAAGAATCAAATGGTAAGATCATCCTTTTTATTGATGAAATTCATACAGTTGTTGGAGCTGGTGCTAGCGGAGGTTCTTTAGATGCAAGCAACCTATTAAAACCAATGCTTGCGAGAGGAGAACTTAGATGTATTGGTGCTACGACTATTAATGAACATAAACAAAATATAGAAAAAGATCCTGCTCTAGAAAGAAGATTTCAGAAAATAAAAATTGAGGCTCCTTCAATAGATGATACTGTATCAATATTAAGAGGATTGAGAGAACGATATGAAGTTCACCATAGTGTGAGAATTACAGATAATGCTTTGGTTGCAGCTGCCACCCTTAGCGAAAGATATATTAACGATAGATTTCTTCCTGACAAAGCAATAGATTTAATCGATGAAGCAGCCTCAAGGTTGAATATGGTCATAACTTCGAAACCTGAAGAAATTGATGAAATTGATCGAAAAGTTCTTCAGTTTGAGATGGAAAAATTATCTTTAAAAAGAGAAACAGATGATTTTTCTATAGAAAGATTAAAAAAAATCAATAATGAACTTATTTCACTTAAAGATAGACAGGAAGAATTAGGCGCTCAATGGAAAAAAGAAAAAGATGAAATTAATGAGATTAGCACCATAAAAGAAGAAATTGAATCCATCCAATTACAAATAGATCAAGCCAAAAGAAGTTTTGACCTCAATAAAGCAGCAGAATTGGAATTTGGGACTTTAAATTCATTACAGAAAAAATTGAAAGAAAAAAGTGAGTCCCTAGTAAATTCTCAAAAAAATGGAGAAACAAGTCTTTTAAGGCAAGAGGTGACTTTTGATGATATTGCAGAAGTTGTCTCAAAGTGGACCTCTATTCCAGTTCAAAACTTAAACCAGTCAGAAAAAGATAAGCTTTTAAGTCTAGAGTCGATCCTTAAAGAAAAAATCATTGGGCAAGATAATGCAATTAGAGCTGTGGCAGATTCCATTAAAAGATCAAGGACTGGTTTAAATGATCCAAACAAGCCATTAGCTAGTTTCCTCTTTTTAGGTCCAACTGGTGTCGGGAAAACAGAGCTGAGTAAAGTGACAGCAAAAATTATATTCGATTCAAATTCTTCAATTACAAGACTGGATATGTCTGAATATATGGAAAAGCATTCAGTTAGTAAAATCATAGGTGCTCCTCCAGGATATTTAGGTTTCGAATCAGGCGGTCAACTAACTGAAGCTGTACGCAAAAATCCCTATTCATTAATACTTCTAGATGAAATAGAGAAAGCTCACAAAGATATCTTAGATATTCTCTTACAGGTTCTTGACGATGGAATTATTACAGATGGCCAAGGTCGTACAATAAATTTCAAAAATTCAATCATTGTTCTCACAAGTAATTTGGGAAGTCATTCAATAAATGATTTATCAGTTAGAAAAGAAGAGAGAAGTGAAATTAAAAAAGTTGTAGATTTTGAACTTAAAAAATTTTTCAAGCCTGAGTTTTTAAATCGACTTGATGAAATTGTTATTTTTAATAATCTAGAGTTAAATGACATAAAAGAAATTGCAAAAATCCAGCTTCAAAATTTAGAGAAAAGACTTAATAAAAAAAACTTAAAATTCAAAATTTCTGATGAGGTAATTAACCAACTTGTAGAAAATAGTTTTGATCATGCCTATGGTGCAAGGCCCTTAAAAAGAATTATTCAAAAACAAATTGAGACAAAAATTTCAAATAATATATTGAATAATCATTACCTTAATAAAGACAAGATAAATATTTATCTTGTTAATGGAGAGATAATTGTTGATTAAAGATTTAAATTAAACAATTCTATATGTCTTGGAAATTTAACAGCTTTAATTTAAGATTTGTACCAATTAGGAATTTCCTCATAACTTGCTTTATTTGATTTATTTTCTTTTGATTCTGTTTTCCAACAACAAGTTCTGCCCTTATCCTTATCCTGCAAATATTCATTAGCCCATCTCCAAATTAATTCAGAGGTGAACTCCATTCCCACATTATCCATAATTCTCAGATCTAAAGCATCTAAGTCATTTAATTTTTTCCAGTAATTCAACAAAGGGTCATCTTTATTTATTAAAAAAGTATGATCAAATTGCTGTTTTAATTTATTTTCAAGGGGCTTTAGACTTGAAAAATCGACAACAAAACCATTTAGGTCTAATTTTTTTGCAGTGAACCAGAAGGTGAATGATCTTGAATAACCATGTACAAATCTGCAGTGTCCTTCATGTCGCCACTGCCTATGTGAGCAGGGAAAATCTTCGTAACTTTTACTGCATGAAAATTTCAGAGAATGAATATACATCAATTAACTGTTAGTATAATTTTTGATAAAACACATTGAGTAGGATTTAACATAACAAACATAATGACTTATTCAACTAATTTTTCAATAGAAGATCTACGCTTTGATAATTATGGATTAATCCCTGCAATAGCACAAGATTGGCTTGACGGATCAATTCTCATGCTTGCTTGGATGAACCAAGAATCATTAAAAATGACTCTTGAGACCAAAAACGTTCATTACTGGAGCAGATCAAGATCCGAAATCTGGAAAAAAGGAGCTACAAGTGGAAGTACCCAAATACTTAAAGAGATAAGATTCGACTGCGATAATGATGCATTAATCATTTTGATTGAACAAAATGGTTTAGGCGCATGTCACACTGGGGAGAAAAGTTGCTTTTTCAACGAAATTAAAATTAATCAAAATAATAAAAAAGAGAAAAAAACAACCCCCTTTTCAAATATTTGCTCTGAATTATTCGATACTATTAAGGAAAGATCAATAAATCCTTCAGACAAAAGTTATACTAATCATTTATTTACAAAAGGTAGTAATACTATTTTAAAAAAAATAGGAGAAGAATCCGCTGAATTTATAATGGCTTGCAAAGATAATGATAAAGATTCAATCTCCAATGAAGCTGCTGATTTGATTTATCATCTACAAGTTGCCCTTATGCATAAAGGTGTTGAGTGGAGGGATGTACTTTCTGTACTAGAATCAAGAAGAAAAACTTAAATAATTAAAATTTATAATTTTTTAATCAAAAAATTGATAAAAAATATTGATCAATTAATAAATAATTATTAATTAATTATTAATTAATTATTACATGTATGGCTTATTACTGAATTGACTATAAGTTGAATATATCAAGAATGAGGTAAATCGTGAGTTCATTAAGCGATTTTCTAGGTGAAATAGGTCGTCATCAACTTTTGACTCCCGAAAGAGAACTCACTATGGGAAGAAAAGTTCAAGAAATGGTTGTGCTTGTTAATAGATGTCAAGAGGCAGGTGGTAAAGGCCCTGCTTGTGATTATTCCGAAGCAGAAATAAAAAAAATCAAAATTGGTGAAAAAGCTAAAAACGAGATGATAACAGCCAATCTAAGATTAGTTGTCAACCTTGCCAAGAGATATCAAGGGAAAGGATTAGAATTATTGGACTTAATTCAGGAGGGGACATTAGGTCTTACAAGGGCCGTAGAAAAATATGATCCGTCTAGAGGGCACAGATTTTCCACCTATGCTTATTGGTGGATTAGGCAAGGTTTAAATAGAGCATTGTCAACTCAAAGTAGAACTATTAGGATACCCGTTAATATTAATGAAAAACTTACAAAACTAAGATCAGCAAAATCAAAGCTGATGCAACTTAAGGGTATTCCTCCCAGTAGTGATGAGCTAGCTGAAGAAATGAAAATAACAAAAGAGGAAATTGACGAACTTCTTTCTTGTGAATTAAGAAGCATCACTGTTAGTCTCCAAGGTACTGTTAAATCAAAATCAGACCCTTCCGAGTTAGTTGACATCCTCCCGAGTGATCAGGTTGCTCCAATGGAGTTAGCGGAATTAGCTGAAAGGACAGCCTCAGCTTGGAAGTTATTAGATAAGGCAAATTTAACGGAGAAAGAAAGAAAGATAGTAAGCTTAAGATTTGGTTTGGACGGCTCAAATGAATGGAGAACTTTAGCTGAAGTGGCAAGACATATGAGTTGTAGCAGGGAATATTGTCGACAAGTCGTTCAACGTGCCTTAAGGAAGCTAAGAAAGGCAGGGATACAAAATGGATTAGTCGATAGTATTAGCTAAAATTTTCCAGTCAAAACATTTAAGATTTCATTTATTGAGGATGAAAGACAATTTCAAAAAACAAGAAAAAATTTATGATGCTGAAGTTTTAGAAAGTTCAACACTTGATGAGAATATCATTATCAAGATTCTTATTAAAGCAGGAAGAACGATTGCCAAACCTGCCTTGGAAGTTTTGGAAATGGCTATAGATCCTTATACTCCAGCACAAGTAAGAGTTTCCTTAATGGCGGCCTTAGCCTATTTAATTATGCCATTTGATCTTTTCCCTGACTTTATGCCATTAGTTGGTTTTAGTGATGATTTTGTTGCCCTTACAGCAGTGCTTAGTATATGGAGCAAATATATGACTCCTTCAATAAGATTAAAAGCAGAGAAAAAGCTTAATAAGTTATTCCCATTTTATTAAATGAGTAAATTATCTCAACAAGAAGAAAAAGAACTCGTCTTCTTTATCAAGGATTGGTTGAAATCTCATGGATTTACCCAAAAAGATTTGGCAGGTGAATTAAAAATAAAATCGAGTAGAACCTCTGAGATTATTCTGAAAATTAAAGAATTATATAAAAAAGGAGGTATGTTTAACATTGCAAGAAATCTCATAAATATTGAACAAAATTGGTTAAATAATATTAAAAATAATTATCTAGAGACAAAAGAAAAACCACCATATAATCAATTAGATATCGACTCTTTAGTAAATCAGATAAATCAAGACACTAGTAAATAAATATTTTTATAAAATTCTATCTTAACTATATAATTTCAAACTTATTGAATAGATTATTAATAAATATATAATTCAAAAAATAAACCTATAAATAAATAAATTTCGCTTTAATTTTTATGCATAATCTATAATTAAGTCTTTAATAAAAAATATCATTATATTTTTTCTTCAAAATAAATTTCATATTTATATACAAAAATAAATTTCTTAAATATTATCTAATCTTTTTAAAAAACCTTTACCCAAGGGTAAATGTCAAAATTAGTCCATATCCCTTTTTCCCAATATATATCATTCTCAATCAAACTTCTTAATTGATTTTCATCATTAGCATTGAAAATACCAAACAAATATTTAGTACATTTTGTTGGTCCTAAAGTAACTAAAATGCCACGATCTTTTAGTTTTTTAAGTCTATTAAGATGTTGATCACGAAATGGTTCCCTTTTAATGATTGCATCCTCACAGTACTTTCCAAAAACTACAAACTTTTCCATTTTTGAAGATAAATAATAGAATAAATATACACTAAATAATTGCATATATTACACACAAATTGCTATCTTATTTAAGAAGAACTTTCTTTTAATTAATTATGCTCACTGGTAGTGATCTTCTTGCAAAAGTCAAAGAACTAGGTGACGTTAGCAAATCTGACCTTGTTCGAGCTTGTGGATATGTTTCCACCAAGAAAAATGGGCGTGATCGACTCAATTACACCGCATTTTATGAAGCACTACTAGAAGCAAAAGGAGTTAATCTTGGCGACTCTGGAGTTGCAGGTATTGGCAAAGGTGGAAGAAAACTAAGTTATATAGCTACAGTTCAAGGTAATGGAAATCTTTTAATAGGGAAAGCATACACAGCACTTTTAGACCTAAAAGCAGGTGATGAATTCGAAATTAAGCTTGGGAAAAAACAAATAAGATTATTGCCTACCCAAGAATCTTAAAAATAACAAACAGAGATTTAATACTAAATTTTTTAAATTCCTTATAAGTTTTTTATCAATGTAGTAAATTTATGTATTTTATTTTTGATCAGCAGCTAAACGCATATTTTTACAAAATTCACCAACATGATCAACGACATCTTTTTCAGCTGAACTAGAAATTCGTTTAACAAACGCACTACCAATAATTACTCCATCTGCTCCCCACTCCCGAACTTTATTAACATGTTCAGGGGTAGATATCCCAAACCCAACAGCAATTGGATTAGTATTAACATCTTTTAATTTAGCAATTAGATTTTCTACTCTATTTTCCATTTTGTTTCTTTCACCAGTGACACCGGTAACACTTACTAAATAAGTAAAGCCTTTAGTATGATTTGATATTTGTTTCATTCTCTCAAAAGGTGTAGTTGGAGCCACCAACAAAATTAAATCCATAGAAAAATTACTTACTACTTTAGAAAATTTATAAGCTTCCTCTAAAGGGAGATCTGGAATTATTAGTCCTGAAACCCCAGCTATAGATGCCAACTCACAGAACTGTTCAAAGCCAAAACACAATAAAGGATTTAAGTAAGAAAAAAGTATGATGGGAATATTTAATTTACCTTTTAAAGAATCTAAAAGTGTAATTACTTTTCTTGGGGTGGTGCCTGACTTTAAGGCGCGAGAGGCCGCCAATTGAATAACAGGCCCGTCTGCAAGTGGATCACTATATGGAATACCTAACTCAATAAGATCAGCTCCATTTTCTTGCAACCTTAATATGATCTCAGCGGTTGTATCAATATTTGGATCTCCTGCCATTATGAAAGGCATCAAAGCTAATTTTTTATTATTTTTCAACTCATAAAACTTCTCATCTACCTTTGATAAAGATTCATTTTTAGGAACTTGCATTTTGTTATCTTTCATGAATTTTAAATTTCTTCCGTTAAAATTTTATGGATTTTTTTCCAAATCTTTCATTAGTTTTTCCTGTTCTTCTTCTGACAATGCATTGAACTTACTTTCTAGTTTATCATTAACAACTTTTTCGTACTTTTTTCTATAACGCTTCCTTTGTTCCATAAAAGTCATTTTCCCATTTACAACTCTGTATATATAAGAGCTGACCCAGGTAATAACAATGAGAATTAGGATTGAGCTTGAGATAGTAGTGGCTGTAAAATTATCGATGCCAATTTGTGGTGCAAATTCATAACTAATTAATCCTATAAATGATACTAATATACCTATTTTTATAACTTTACCTTTAGTCAATTATTTACCCTTTACCACTTCCTTTTAATCTGAGATTTAAAAATGGAGAAAATAAAATTAAACCTGGGAAGAAAAGAAATACAAGTCCATAAATTCCTAATCTTTCAAATTTGCCCATAACATTCCATCTATTATTCATCCAGTAAAATAGGAATAAAGGAATAACCAATAAATAGGTAAAAATAACTCCAATATAAGCAACTATAGTAGCGAATGAATTATTGAAAAAACTTTCCATTTTGATTTATGGTTTCTTAGTTAAAACATAACAATTATTGGAAGTTATCGTCAGAACTAAAAATAAATAATTTAATAATGGGAGTGGGGGGACTTGAACCCCCACGAGCTAAATCGCTCGACGGATTTTAAGTCCGGCGCGTCTACCAATTCCGCCACACTCCCAAAAGAAATTGCGCTTACTAATCGTAGCTGAAAGTATCCCACTTCACCAAAAAATATTCTTAAAGTTACACTTTTGTTGAATGATCATACTAATCTAATTTTTTAAATTGCTATCCCTTCTACTTGCCATTTTAAAGTTTCACCTGCGTGAAATGGTTTTATTTTTCCGACAGTATTTTTCTCATCAACAACATCAATAAATTCTGTAATTTTATTAGGTCTAGAAACTAATCTTAATTTTTCTTTATTTGCGGGAACATTATAAAAATTAGGGCCATTCAAGCTTGCGAACTTCTCAAAATTATCTAAAGCATTTTCCTCTTCAAAAACTGTTAAATAGCTCTGTAATGCAACTGGCGAATTAAAAATACCAGCACAACCGCAAAAAGCTTTCCACTTTCTAAGGTGTGGCGCAGAGTCACTTCCCAAGAAAAAACAATCTTTACCACTTGTGGCTGCGCCCCTTAAAGCTATTCTATTTTTCTCTCTCTTAGCGACTGGTAAACAGTAAAAATCGCTATTTAATCCTCCAAAAAACATTGCATTTCTATTAATATGCAAATGATGTGGAGTTATAGTGGCTCCAATATTATTTTCTTGAACAAAATCCACTGCATAAGAGGTTGTTATATGTTCAAGAACAATTTTTAATTTTGGAAATCTTTCAGCTAGTGGAGAAAGTTCTCGATCTATAAAGACTTCCTCTCTATCGAATATATCCACTTCAGGATCTGTTACTTCCCCGTGAATTAAAAGAGGCATGCCAGAATCTTGCATTGATTCAAAAATCTTATATAGATTTTCTATTTTCTTTACTCCATGACTAGAATTTGTTGTGGCATTAGCAGGATATAATTTTGCTGCAAAAAAGATATTATTTTTGAAACCATTTATTAGTTCTCCCTTATCAGTATCATCTGTAAGATACATTGTCATTAATGGTTCAAATTTAGAACTTTCAGGTAACGCTTCAAGAATAGATTTTTTATAAGAAATAGCGCCACCAATGGTTGTTATTGGATTTTTAGTATTTGGCATAACTATAGCTCTTCCAAAAAACTCTGAAGTAAAGTGAATGATATTTTTTAATACAAGACCTTCTCTTAAATGTAAATGCCAATCATCAGGTTTTATTATGGTTAATGTCTTCAAAATTTTTACTATTTAATTAATTTTAACAGCAAATTAAAATTGACAATAATTTATAGATATTCGAGGATAGTTATTAATCAATTATTAAACATTTAATTATTTAAAAAAAGCTTAAATATGAGTAATTTTTTATTCCCAATAATAGAAATAATTTCAGGGGTAGTTTTACTTTTTGCAGGAGGGGAGTTCTTTATTCAGGGAGCCATATATTTATCTTTAATTTTAGGAATACCTCAAATAGTAATTGGATTAACAGTTGTTTCACTCGGCACAAGCTCCCCTGAGTTGTTGGTAAGTTTAAATTCAATTTTAAAAGGCAGTGATTCGATAGCGGCTAGCAATGTAATAGGGAGCAATATTTTTAATGTTCTTGTAGTTTTAGGTGTAAGTTCATTAATAACACCTCTTAGGGTAAAAAGCAGAATAGTTAGAAGAGATGTTCCTCTATTGATGGCCATTTCTTGTGCGGTTTGGGCAATGTCATCCACAGGACTATTAACATTGCAAGCAGGTATTTTTCTAATATTTTGTTTAGTCTTAAATACTATATGGGAAATAAATACCATCAATGAGAAAGGAGATGATACAAAAGACGCTGAACCAGAAATAGGAGAATTCAAAGATAACTACAAAGGAAAGCCAAAAATTTTGCTTAAGTTGATATTTGGAATATTTCTTTTGAGCTTTGGTTCAAATATTTTAGTTAATGGTTCTCAAACTCTTGCTTCTCTTTTGGGTGTAAATGAAATTATTATTGGATTAACTATTGTTGCCACTGGAACATCTTTACCAGAATTAGTAACCTCAATAATTGCAGCATTTAAAGGCAAAACAGATCTTGCTATTGGTAATGTAATTGGAAGTAATTTGCTCAATCAACTTCTAATCCTTGGTAGTTGCAGTATTTTTTCAGGATTTAAAGGTTTAGTAATTGACCAAAGTCTAATAAAAAATGACTTACCATTTATGGTTTTAACTACCTTTGCTTGTCTACCAATTTTTTGGAGTAAAGGAAAAATCACCAGAATTGAAGGATTTATTTTGCTTAATCTTTATATTTTTTACATTCTAGATAAGATACTTTTTTTGAATGGATTTAATTATCTTTCTGAATTAAGAATAGGTTTAATTATTTACTTCTCATTATTGATAGGCATTCTATTTATTCAAGAGAAATTAAATTTTTCTGAATCATAATTTTAGCTATACATTGTCACAAACTCTTCTGAGATGGTTGGATGCAAAGCCATAGTAATATCAAATTCTTTTTTGGTTATTCCTGCGTTTAACGAAATTGATAACATTTGAATAATCTCAGATGATGTTTCTCCAAACATATGACATCCTAATACTTTGTCAGTTAGTTTATTGACTACAATCTTTAACATACATTTTGATTTTTTCTCTTTAAAAGTGTTTGACATAGGCGTAAATTTACATTTAAAAATTCTAATATTTTTTTCAGAATAGATCTCTTTCGCTCTTTTCTCACTTAGACCAACTGTTGAAATTTCAGGAATAGTAAAAACGGCCTTAGGGATATTTTCATAATTTACTTTTCTTTTTAGATCATTAAAAAAATTATCTGCAAAGACTCTTCCTTGTTCAATCGCAACTGGAGTTAAGTTTGGTCTTTTTATGATATCGCCAACTGCAAAAATATTAGCATTGCTTGTTTGATTAAGTTCATTAACATCTAAATATTGGCCATCCATCTTTAGCTTTAAAAATTCTAAATTCAAAGGCAAAAGATTTGGTTCTCTTCCAGTAGCAATAAGAATATTATTAGTTAGGAGTTTATCACCAGAGTCCAAGGTAGATTCCAAATCCCCATTTACTCTCTTTATAGAGTTTAATTGTGTATTAGAGATTATATTTATTTCATTAAAAGTAGGTGATTCCTCTAAGCATGAAGACAGATCCTTATCAAAACCATTAAGCAAATGTTGGCCTCTAATCAATTGAGTTACTTCAGTCCCTAAATTCCTGAAAATAGAAGCAAATTCACAAGCGATATAACCACCTCCAACAATTAATATTGATTCAGGAAACCTATCTAATTCAAAAATATCATCACTTGTCCATGCTAAATCTATTCCAGGAATATTTAACTTCTTTGGAATACCTCCAACTGAAATAAGGATTTTTTTTGAACTTACTTTATTTAATATTTTCTTTGTTTTTGGACAAATTATTTCTAATTCATTTTGAGTTATAAATCTTCCTAAGCCCTCAAAAATAGTTACATTTAATTTACTTAAAGAACTTCTATGTAAATTACTTAATCTGGAAACCTCCTCTCTAACATTCTTCAATAAAATATTTGATTCAAAACTAATACCTTTACTTTTTAATCCATATCCTTCAGAAGAATCCATATTTTTTTTACTTTTAGCTGCATAAACCATCAATTTTTTAGGAACACATCCCCTTATTACACAAGTCCCTCCTATTTTATTGACTTCTACGATTGCAACTTTTGCTCCATAACTAGCTGCACGTTTAGCCGCCGCTAATCCCCCAGATCCAGCTCCAACAACAATTAAATCGAATTGAAATTCCAAGACTTTTTTTAATCATTTATTATAACGTTAGTTTATAGCTTTAATTCAAAGAATGAATGAGATTCTGACATGGGAAGATTTAAATGAATATGAATTCGAAGACTTTGATAGAGTAAATGGTATTAATAATTCATACGCAAATTTAAGATTATTTGGGCATACAGAAAGTGATGTTATAGTTACCCTCTACAGGGATAGGCATTCTTGGTGTCCTTACTGTCAAAAAATATGGTTATGGCTTGAATATAAGAGAATTCCTTACAGAGTAAAAAAGATAAATATGTTTTGTTACGGTAAAAAAGAAAGTTGGTTCCTTGATAAAGTTAAATCAGGCAAATTACCTGCAATCGAATTCAAAGGTCACGTCATAACTGAAAGCGACGAAATTCTTGCCTTTTTAGAAAATGAATTTGGCGCACTTGGCTCTTTTATAACATCTAGTGAACTCATCAAAATTCGAGAATTAGAAAGAGAAATTTTCAGATCTTGGTGTAATTGGCTTTGCCGAGAAGGCTTTAATTTAATTGATAACTCTTTTAGAAAAAATAGATTTAAGGAATCTATTTCTAAATTTGATGAAATCTTGAGAAGATCTCAATCAGGGTTTGTTGATCCATCAAAATCTAATTCAGGTGAAATAGAACCAGGTGTTGGAGATATAATTTTTATTCCTTACATGGAGAGAATAAATGCGTCTTTAATTTATTATAAAGGGTTTAATTTAAGATCTAATTACCGTTTTGTAGATAAATGGCTAACACTTTTTGAGAGAACAAGTGCTTATAGTGGCACTCAAGGTGATTTTCACACTCACTCTCATGATTTACCTCCACAAATGGGTGGATGTTACAAAGAAAAGAATGCACAACAGATTTCTTTTTCTAAGTTAATAGATACAGGAAAGGGTCTTGGTAAATATGAATTAAATAAGAATTATGATTCAAAATATTTCGCTAAAATTGCCCTTAAAAGAGTAATAAAGCATAAAGAAAATTTACTAAAAGTAAACCCATATGATAAAGAATCATTTGATGAATCCTTGAGATCAGCCTTGACGTATTTGATCACAGGCGAAGTAAGAATTCCTGAGAAACTTTCAGGCATTTCTCTTAGATATTTAAAAAATAGGATCTCAGTTCCAAGAGATATGCCAATTATTTCGGCAAGGTTATTAAGACAATCATTAAATAAAATCGAATTGCTAAGTGATAGCAATGAAAGAGATGAGATACCTCAAAGTCATAGATATGATCAAGATCCTAGAAATTTCATTCAAGATTAATTATAAATTTTTCCTAGAATCTATTTGAAGTAAATCTCTTATTTTTTGAACTTGACTTGCAATATTAGGATCAATAGATAATTTTTTTTCAACTTGTTCAATAGCATACATAACTGTTGTATGGTCTTTACCCCCAAATTCGTCCCCAATTCTTGGTAGGCTTAGATCTGTTCCATGCCGCATAAGATACATACCTATTTGTCTAGCTTGGCTTACTGGTTTTCTTCTACTTGAACTAATCAGTTCATCAGTTGAAACTTTAAAGAAATCGGAAACTTTATTGATGACTTGTTTTGGAGTAACAACTACTCCAACACTATTCGGATCAAGCATTGGTGCAATTGATTGGACAGTCATTGGCAAACCTGTTATTGAAGCGAACGCGACAGCTCTAGTAAATGCTCCTTCCAATTCTCTAATATTAGAAGTGAATCTTCCTGCTATAAATTGAATTAAATCTCTTGGGAGACTCATCCTCTCTTGTTCTGCCTTTTTTTGAAGAATAGCCGTCCTTGTCTCAAGATCTGGAGGTTGAATATCTGCAGTCATACCCATGGAGAATCTGGAAATTAATCTCTCTTGAATTCCCGATAATTGATTTGGGGGTCTATCACTTGCAATAACTATTTGGCTTCCTGATTCGTGGAGAGCGTTAAAAGTATGAAAAAATTCTTCCTGTGTATACTCTTTACCTTCTAAGAACTGAATATCATCTATTAAAATCAAATCTACATTTCTATATTTATCTCGAATAGCTGTCATCCCGTCTCTCCTAATTCCACTAATAACATCGTTAGTAAAAGTCTCTGTAGATACATATTTAACTTTTGCTTCTGGATCTATTTCTACTCGGTAATGACCTATTGCTTGCATTAAATGGGTTTTACCAAGACCTACACCGCCACAAATAAATAGTGGATTGAATTCTCTCCCAGGAGATTCGGCAACGGCTAAAGCCGCAGCATGAGCCAACCTACTATTAGGTCCTACAACAAATCTTTTAAAGACATAACGCAAATTTAAACCATTAGGATTTTTCGAGCGATTTTTTGAAGAAATATCTTGGATATTATTAGAATTTGATTTTGTTTTATGATTCAAGCTCTGTTGATCATGGTTATCTTTATTTGTTGAATCGTTGCTGATATTCGTTTCAGACTTAAAAACAACTTTTACGTCATGGCCACAGATTTCTTTGGCAGCTTTTTCGATGGTTTCACAATAATTCTTTCTTAACCAATCACTGGAAAATGTATTTGGAGCGATTAAGGTCAATAAGCCATTTTCAAAACAATTAAACTTAGCAGGCCTTATCCATGTCTCAAAGGAAGGTTTACTTAAAGTTTTTTGAAGTGATTGTTGAACTTCCGCCCAGAGAGGATTAGTTGCTTGCAAAATTTTATTCAATAGATTATTAATCTAATTGGAAATTAATAATTGGCCATTATCAGATCACAAGATCACGACAAATTTAAAATTATTTAACAAAGCATCACCAAAATTTTTAAAAATAAATTTAATTTTTTTTAATAAGCATATAATTATTCTAAATCTCTTTAAAGTATTGGATAAAGCATTACTAATTATCATGGCCAAATGGCATGGTTTTGGAAGATGCAAAACAAGATTATCAAAAGATATAGGTAAAAGTAATTCTGCAAAAGTACAAAATGTGATGACCAAACACACTATTTCTGTCGCCAAATACTTCCAAAAAACTAAAATGATTGATATTACTATTGCCATATCTGGTTTAGGAAAAAAAAATGGCAGGAGATGGTCTAAAGAATTAGGTATCAAAAAATTTAATTTACAGGGGAAAGGCTGTTTGGGCGAAAAAATGAAAAGGCAAATAATCATCAACAAAAAATTTTGTACTCAACACAAAATCAAAAATATTATTTTTATTGGTACTGACCTCCCAGATTTATGTCATCAAGATTTATTGGAAACTCTTAGAGAACTTCAACAAAATGATCTTATTTTAGGACCATCTAATGATGGAGGATATTGGCTTATTGGTTTATCTGAAAAATTAATGTCAAAGCACCTTTATTTACCTTTTATAAACATTAAATGGGGGACAGAAAATGTTCTTCAAAATACAATTGATAATTTTGCTTCTACAAAATTGAAATATAAGTTTTTAGAAAAAAAAATAGATATAGATACAATAATTGATATTGAAAATAGAAAGTAATCAACTTGTGTAAAATCTCAATTATCATTCCGACAATAAATGAAGAGAGTAATTTACCATTATTGCTTTCAGACTTATCAATTATTCAAAATAAGGGGGAATTAATTATTGTTGACTGTGGTAGCAAAGATAAAACTATTGATATAGCAAACATTTACGGGGCGAAAGTATACAAATCTAAAGAAAGGAATCGGGGTTTACAATTAGATTTGGGTGCTAAGCATTCAAAAGGGGATTGGCTTATATTTTTGCACGCAGATACTAGATTAACTCATAATTGGTTTAGAAAAATAAATTCAGTTTTAGAAGGGGAAAAGAACAATATTTACTATTTTAAATTTAAAGTTAATAATGAAAAGATAATTTATAGATTCCTAGAGATTCTTGTAAATTTTAGAAGTAAATTTTTTAAACAACCTTATGGTGATCAAGGTTTAATAATTCATAGAACTTCTTATTTTAAAAATAATGGTTTTAGTAAAATACCTTTAATGGAAGACTTAGATTTTTTAAGGAGATTAAATAATAAAAAAGATTTAAAACAATTAAATATACCAATTTTTACAAGTTCAAGGAAATGGGAAAGAACTAATATTTTTCTGCAAGCGCTCAAAAATTGGAACTTTAGAAGAAGATGGTTTAAAGGAGATTCGATAGAATCTATATATTCTGACTACTACAAAAAATAATTAATTTGCATACCAAAAAGCGCATTTAGAGCCTCTTGGCTCTAATATCCAACCTTGTCTTTTGTAGAATGAAACAACTTCCGCATCAGCAAAAAGAGTAACTTTTGTAATCCCAATATTTTTTAATTCTTTTAGGATATATTTCATTAACTCTTTCCCTAATCCTAGTCCTTGATAAACAGGATTAATAGCTACATCCCACACTGTCGCCTCTAGAATTCCATCACCAGTGCATCTTGCAAAGCCTACCAACCTAGGGAATTTATCATCATGACGCCACAACCCAACCACCAATATGCTGAAATCCAAAGCTCTTTTAACTCTCCTTATTGGTCGTCTACTCCAACCAACAGTTTGCAAAAGTTGATCTAGTTCTATTAGATCCAACTCTTTATTTTTACTACATACAAAAATTTCTTCTTTATTAATTTGAGTGAATTCATAGGAATTCAAACCATAGATATCTAAAAGTTCATCACTAGATATGTTGTTCGATTTTTTTATTGATGATCCTTGGTTTCTAAATATCATTAAAAATTTGCAAATCCTTTTTGTTGAAGCTCAGAGAGCTGAAAATATAAGCCCTTTTTCATTCTCAATTCATTATGATTTCCCTCTTCAACTAAAGATCCCCCTTTTAAAACTAAAATCTTATCTGAACTTTCAATAGTTGCTAGTCTATGAGCTATTACTAATGCTGTTCTTTTTGAAAGAATTCTTTCAAGGTCTCTCTGCAAAGTAGCTTCTGTAGAGGGATCCATAAACGCTGTGGCTTCGTCCATTATCAAAACAATGGGATTTCTAATCGCCACTCGAGCTACTGAAAGAAGTTGTCTTTCTCCTGAAGAAAGATTTGCTCCTCTTTCTCTAAGGGAAGTGTTCAAACCTTCTGGTAATTTTTTTAACAAACTATTTAATCCTAGTTCTTTACATAGATTTTCTAATTCATGATTGTCTATATTCGCATTTAGTTTCAAATTATCAGCCACATTTCCACTGAAGATAAATGTATCTTGTAATACTACTCCCAGCATATTTCTAAGGGTTACGATAGGAATATCTTTTATATCAACATCATCAATTAAAATTTGGCCTGATTGAGGTTCATACAATCTGCATAACAATCTAATTATGGTTGTTTTACCTGAACCAGTTGGTCCTACGAAAGCTACATGCTCTCCTGGATTGATTAAGAAAGATAAATCTTTTATGATGTGTTCACCTTCTTTATAGAAGAAATTAACATTCTTGAATTCAATTTTGCCATTAAATTGCTTATTAGCATTTTGATTATCTTCTAAAAAGTGTTTTGCGGAAAAAGAGTCTTTAATCTGAATTTCTTCATCCAATAATTCATTTATTCTCTCAACAGCTGTAAGGCCTCCTTGAATCTGAGTAAATCTTTCTGCAAGCTGTCTTAAAGGTTCAAAGAGTCTTTGTGAATATAAAATAAAAGTTGTTAATGTCCCTAAGCCAATATTTCCTGAGGTAACAAGATATCCTCCAACTGCTAACACCAAAGAAACTGCTGCGAGAGAAATCCACTCTATAAATGCTGAAATGCTACTGTCATAAAATATCGTTCCATTTACTGCTTTCTTGTAAGCAACTCCAGTATTTGAAAATTTTTTGCTATTGAAAGTCTCTCTTCTAAACATTTGAACAACTTCTAAACCTTGAAGATTCTCTTGAAAATCAGAGTTTAATTGAGATAACTCTTCCCTGACTTGATAATTAGCCTTTCTATAGCGTTTTTGAAGCCAAATAATGAAATATGAAACTGGGATTTGAGTCAAAAGCAATAAAACTGCAAGCCCTCGATCAATTGATAGCATTGTCAAAGAAATTACTATAAGACTTACAAAGTCTGCAATGACGCCAACCGCTCCACTACCAAAAACCTCTGATAAAGCATCAACATCATTTGTTAATCTCGTCAACAATTTACCTACAGGCATTTTGTCGTGATACTTAAGAGATAATGATATTGAATGATCAAAAAGTTCTCTTCTTATTCTTGCTGTCAAACGTTGTCCCACTGCTTGGATATTGTAAGTTTGGTATCCTTGCAAAACTAACCTAAAAATAACTGTTATAAATAAAGTTAAAATAATGGAATTTATTGACTGCCCAAAGAAAGTTTTGCTAAGCCAAACTTCTGTATTTTCGTTTTTGAGAATTGTAATAGCTTGGCCAACTAATAATGGTTGAATAGCTCCAGAAAAAGACACAGGTAACAAAACTAATAAAATCAAATAAATTGTTTTTTTATCTTTAGTTAAATATTTACCTAACTTTTTAATCCTTCTGAAGTCATTAAAAAACATTTAGCTTATCTTTTATAGAGCATTATTAGATTCTATTGATAAAATCATATCTCTGAGACGATTATCATCCAACCTCATTGAAATAGGATTTCCAATTAATCTTGCAGTCGAGTAGAAAAGATCATCTATTTTAATTAAACCATTCTCTTTAAGAGTCTTTCCAGTTGCTACCAAATCGACTATTGCCTCTGCCATACCTGTGATAGGGCCAAGCTCGACAGATCCTGTTAAATGAACTATTTCTACAGGGATATTTATTTCATCAAAATACGATCTTGCTGTTTTAGTGAATTTACTTGCTATTTTACAATTCGCAGGCAAATCAGTGGGTTTTGAATAACCACTATTTTTTTTAACCGCCAATGACATATGACACCCCCCAAATCC
>NZ_CVSX01000006.1 GCF_001180305.1 Prochlorococcus marinus | reverse complement strand
TATTATCAGATAGTAAGTAACTTTTTTACAAATTGAGTCAAGATACCTTATTTGATAAAGTTTGGGATTTACACAAAGTTTCAAGTCTTTCTGGTGGCTCAGATCAAATTTTTATTGGTCTACACCTCATCCATGAAGTAACAAGTCCTCAAGCATTTGGTGCTTTAAAAGAAAAAAACTTAAAAGTAAAATTCCCTAATAGAAC
>NZ_CVSX01000005.1 GCF_001180305.1 Prochlorococcus marinus | reverse complement strand
ATATTAAATTGCTTCTGATAAGCTCCACTTAAAAAATAGGCTAATATCATACGCCATGATCCTATGAACAAAAGGAGTATTAAAGGTTGAATTAAACCTATAGTTCTCGGTATAGATAAAAAACTCGTTTGCGTTATAAAACCGAAAAAAATCAATGCATAAAAGAAAATTGCCTTAATAACTGTAAATAAAGCTGGCAATCC
>NZ_CVSX01000004.1 GCF_001180305.1 Prochlorococcus marinus | reverse complement strand
CAGGAACTGCTATCCCATTGATATTTGGTTTTTCTCTAATAAGTTTGTTGATTGATTCAGTCGGGACATGTCCTTCAATCGTATAGTTGGCTATTTGAGCAGAGTGACATGATCTCAGATTGTTGGGAATTTGATATTGGCTTTTAATTAATGAAACATCCTCAACTATATTATCAACAACTTCTAATCCATTATCTCTTAAATGGTTGATCCATTTTTTGCAACAACCACATGATGCTGATCTGTAAGAAAAAACTTTTGGGATATCAATATTTTCTTGTGTTAAAGGGATACTCTTATTTGGATTAATTATATTTGTAAAAAGAATTCCAGAAAAAATTAGATAATTTAAAAATCCTCTTTTCATAAATATTTTTTTATGTGCCATACTTATTACGATG
>NZ_CVSX01000003.1 GCF_001180305.1 Prochlorococcus marinus | reverse complement strand
AACCGCTCCTTTATTTGCATGGATGGCAATGGATACTATTAATAGCAAATTAGTACCAATTAAAAATAGATATGGATTATTTCTAAAAACAATATGTTGGATAGGATTAATTTTCTTAACGTTATTTAGTTTGTTGTTTATTGCAAATTCATTTTTTAGGATTGGGATTTATTAATTTGAAAATAAAAAATAATTAAAGGGTTGATTT
>NZ_CVSX01000002.1 GCF_001180305.1 Prochlorococcus marinus | reverse complement strand
CTCGCCGCTACTGAGGGAGTCGTTATTTACTTTCTCTTCCTCCAGCTACTAAGATGTTTCAGTTCGCTGGGTTAGCTCGCACCAACCTATATATTCAGTTGGCCGTACATGGGGTTGCCCCATTCGGAAATTCCCGGATCAAAGTGTGCTTCCAACTCCCCGAGACTTATCGCAGGTAACCACGTCCTTCATCGCCTCTGTGTGCCTAGGTATCCTCCGTGAGCCCTTTGTAGCTTGACCAATAACTTCAAAAATTGAAGCATCAGCTTAATAGAATTGTTATTAATGCATTCGCACAAATAATAAATCTGCATCATTAAAGATGCTTAATTGTCTTTAAAAATAATCTATGCAGTTGTCAAGGTTCTCTGAAAACAATGAAATTAATTCAATGAGTCCAGCATCTTAATTTGTTTAATTAGGAAGCTAGATTCGTCCAGAATTTGATCACAACTCAAAACATTTTCCTATATGCATTATGGAAGAGGTGGTAATCAGTGGAGGTAAGCGGACTCGAACCGCTGACATCCTGCTTGCAAAGCAGGCGCTCTACCAACTGAGCTATACCCCCAACATAGAGATATGGGCCATCCTGGACTTGAACCAGGGACCTCACCCTTATCAGGGGTGCGCTCTAACCACCTGAGCTAATGGCCCAGGAAAAGTAATGGGTGTGACCTAGAAAAAACTTAGGAAATAAAATCCTTAAGAAATTAAGAATGTGAGATACCGATCGACCTAAGGTGACAAAATTAATATTTAACATTTTGTTGTCTCCCTGTTAGGAGGTGATCCAGCCGCACCTTCCGGTACGGCT
>NZ_CVSX01000001.1 GCF_001180305.1 Prochlorococcus marinus | reverse complement strand
TCGTACAAGGGTTAGTTTTCAAGTGGCAATGTCAAGACTTGGCGGCACTACCGTTGATCTAAATCCCACTACTTCTCAAATTGGAAGGGGCGAGCCAATTAGGGACACAGCACGAGTTTTAAGTAGATATTGTGATGTTCTCGCGATAAGAACCTTTAAACAATCTGATTTGGAAGAGTATGCAAAATGGTCTTCTAAGCCTGTTATTAACGCCCTTACAGATTTAGAACATCCTTGCCAAGCTTTGGCTGATTATATGACAATAAAAGAGGAATTTCATGATTTTAAAAATCTGGTTTTAACTTTTATTGGTGATGGTAATAATGTTGCTAACTCTCTTATTTTGTACGGAGCTTTATTAGGTATCGAAGTCAGAATTGCATGTCCTAAAGGTTATGAACCTAATGATTTGGTGGTCAACAGAGCCAAAAAATTATATA